>NZ_DASZUV010000023.1:0-189252 GCF_035548095.1 Rhodopila sp.
TCGTACAGGCCCTTGGGGACGACGAACTCATCCTCCTCCTGGTTGTAGATCACCTGGAAGATAGGTGAGAGCTCCTGGCCGCCGAACCGCTTGGGCCAGGTGATACCAGCGAATCCCGCATCCGCCTTCTTCGCCTGCCAGGCCTTGCAGGCCTTCACACCCTCGGCATCCACGCCGCTCAGGCGCAGCACCGGCCGCGAGCCTGCCTTGGGTTTCGCATTCGCCTGCAGAAACGCCCTGGCGCGGGCGCGGAAGGCGGCTTCTTCGGGTGTGTCGTTGAAGTCCATTTTGATCCTCCCTTACGCCGCGTTCCGGGTTTCCAGCAGCTCCGCCAGCCGGTCCTGCCAGAATGGCAGCGACCCGATCGCAAGTCCCAGCTGTTTCGACCGGCGATAGAACAAGTGACAGTCGACCGCCCAGGTGAAGCCGATGCCCCCGTGCGTCTGGATGTTCTCCTTCGACGCCAGATGAAACGCCTCGGTGGCCGAAACACGCACCGTGGCGGCGGCCAGAGGCAGGTCGGGATCGTCGGACCCCAGTGCCCAGGCACCGTAATAAGCGTTGGACCGAGCGAGCTCCAGCGCAACGTAGACGTCGGCCAGCTTGTGCTTGATCGCCTGGAAGGAGCCGATCGGCCGGCCGAACGCATAGCGTTCCAGGGCGTAGTCGCGCGCCATCGCCAGGCAGGCGTCGGCGCCGCCCACCTGCTCAAACGCGAACAGGACCGCCGCGCGGTCGAGCACCCGCTGCACCGATCCCCAGCCCGAGGACTCCAGTCGCCGCACCGGCGTGCCGTTGAACGTCAGGCTGGCCTGGTTCCGGGTGGGATCCAGCGTCTTGAGAGTGCGCCGCTCCACCTCTTTCAGATCGGCCAGGAACAGGCCCGGCTGCCGGTGTTCATCACAGGCAACGACGACGGCAAAGTCGGCCACGCCGCCATCCGCCACCGGCCATTTCGTGCCACTCAGCCGCTCGCCGACGACCCGCGCATGGATTGCCTCGGCCGTCGGGTTGCCGACGCCCTCGTCCATGGCGAAGCAGCCGATCAACGAGCCGTTCGCGATTCTCGGCAGGTACTCGCGCCGCTGCGCATCGGACCCGGCAGTCAGGATTGCCTCGGCCGTCAGATAGGCCGTCGAGGCGAACGGTACCGGCGCAATGGCCCGCCCCATTTCCTCCGCCAGGACGCACAATCCCTCGTAGCCCAGTCCGGCCCCGCCCAGGTCCTCGGGGATCGCCGCGCCGATCCAGCCCATCTGCGCGATCTCCTTCCACAGATCGGCTGCGAAAGGTTCCTGCCCGTCCAGGGAGCGGCGGACGACCGAGGTCGGACAGCGCTCCGACAGGAAGCGCCGCGCCTGGTCGCGCAACTGCTTGAGGTCATCGGAAAAGTCGAAGTTCATGGCCGTTCCCTTTCGCGCCGTCCCGGTGCCGCGTTCGCAACACCGTGCCAGGGTCGGCGGTGGCTGTGAAGCGCCCGCGCGTCGAGGCTCAGTCTGGCGATTCGGCGCGCCGGCCAGCGTGGGATCAGGCGTGCGTGGGATCAGGCGTGCGTGGGATCAGCCCTGCGTGGGATCAGCCGTGCGGGGGATCGGCGCCGTGCGGGTTCAGCCGTTATGTCCTGGCAGGCCGCGCGGGAACAGGTTGGCGGCCAACAGGCCGCCATCGACGTCCAGAGTGGTGCCGGTGATGTAGCGCGCGAGGTCGGAGGCCAGAAACAGCGCCGCCTTGCCGATATCGTCCGGCGTGCCTCTCTGCCGCATCGGCAGCAGGCTGTTGGCATACAGATCTGCCCGCTGTGGCGTGTCGAACAGGCGCGGCGTGACGATGTGGCCGGGAGCCACGGCGTTGACCCGAATATTATGGGGCGCCCATTCCACCGCCATGGTCTGCACGAGGCTGATCAGCCCCGCCTTGGCCGCGCCATAGACACCCCGCATCGGCGCCGCGCGCTGTCCGTCGACCGAGGCAATGCCGACAATGGCACCGGGCTGACCGCGGCGGATGCGGGACCGGGCGAATGCCTGGCAGGCCAGGAAGAAATAGCGCAGGTTCAGCCGGATCTGCTGGTCGAAGACATCGGGCGTCGTGTCCAGTACCGATCCCCAGGCAGCAGCCCCGACAATGGACACCATGGCGTCCAAACCGCCCAGCTTCGACTCCGCTTCGTCGACGATCCGTGGTACCTGGGCATCGTCCAGTACATCGCCGATGACGACATGCGCCGACCGACCGACCGCCGCCACCGCCCGCGCGACCTTTGCCGCTCGGTCTTCCACGAGGTCGACCAGCGCCACGTCACAGCCGGCCCGAGCCAGAAACAGGGCACTGGCCTCACCCATGCCCTGGCCGCCCCCGATAATGAGCGCCTTCTTGCCGGTCAGGCCGAACAGCGATGCGTCCTGCGTCATGGATGTCCCCCGCGTGGTTGGGAGGGCACTGCACCATCTGGAGCGGTGGCATGCAACGGCGCTGACGGAACCCGGTGCCGAGGACGACGGCTAAATCGCCGCCGGCGACCAGGTGACGGGCTCGGCGAACAGGTTCGGCGGCCAGTTCAGCGGAGGTACCGGCCGCGGTTCCGGGGCGGACTGGTCCAGTTGCGGCTTGTCGGTTCGGTCGTGGCTGATGGTCGTCTGGCGCAGCAGACGGTCCAGTGCATCGGAGATGTCGGCAATCGGATCAACCGAATGGTGCCCATCACCGGAACTCTGGGAGGACATGGCGGTCTCCTCTCGGACTGCGGCAGCGGTTGCCGCCGGAATGACCGGAGACGTAGGGCATTCCGCCGTCCGCCGCGCTGAAGCGCTTCACACAACTGATACGAAGCGTCGTGGCCTGATACCGATCGTCGCTGGCATTGAGCCGTCGAAAGTGCCGCCTTGCCGTGCGGGCGCACACCCGGCACCCGCACTTCGCAATGGAAAGCATCAGTGTGGAACTGGGTTTGGGTAAAGCTCGGATGGCGGGCCGGCACTTTTCATGACGGGAAAGAGCGGTCAAGGTCCACGCCGTCCGGGATGTTCCGATCGATATCACAAAGGGTTGATGTGAAGCCCGCTGGGCCCGCCGATCTGATTGTTGCTGTTGCAGCGCCTCCGGTCAGCGCCGTGCGACTGCGCAGCTATGGTCTTCCAGTCGCTCACCGGAGCCGGGGTCGGGAGGTACCGTCGTGGCCTGGCTGTCCAGCAGGGCAAAGCCCTTGCTGCCATCGGCGAAAGTCTGGCCTACCAGGACCAGCGTATGCCGGCCCATGTTCGCGGCGGCCTCGGGATCGGCGTCGGCCAGCACCCGGAATGGATCGACGGACTGCAACGTTTCCTGGTTGATCCGGATGGCTCTGTACCGGTTGCCGGCCAGAGGCACCGGGAATGGCGCCCATCGGGTGCCGATCTCCGCCAGGTGGTCCTTCAGCGCCTGACGAACGTCGGGACGGATGCAATCGATGTGGATATGTAACTGATCCTGTGTCCTGCCATACTGGGAATTGATGGCCAGCGCGTAACCGTCGCGCGGCAGTGTCGTCTCCAGCCGGTCCTCCACCAGATAGCGCGCCTCCCAGGCGGGTGCCCAGTAGTTGCGGCTGTCCGGTAGCAGGATCAGCGGATCTTCGATACCGGAGATGCGCGCGGTCGGAATCAGCAGAAACTGCGCGACCCCGCGGATGTCCTTCAGCAGCGCGTAGCCGTTCGCAACGCCTGCTTCCAATTCGACCCGGGTGCAGGGATCCGGCTCTCCGGTCTTTTCCTGATTCGGCACGCACTGGTCGTGCACGATCTTCCACAGCGCCGAGGGGTCGGCGGCGCATCCTGCCGACGGGGCCAGGCCCGCCAGCAGCATGCTTGCCAGAACGGCACAGGAAGCGGCGCGCATCAGTCGCCGCCGCCCAGCTCCGATCCCGCCAGGATCTCGCACAGGCGGGCCATCTCGGTGTGGTCGGCGTTCGGCCCGAACTTCGCCTCGGCGGAGACGATGAACTCCTTCACCAGGGCCGATAGCGGTGCCGCCGTCCCGGTTTCCCGTCCGACCTGCAACGCGATGGACAAGTCCTTCGCCAGCAGGCCCATGGTGAAGCCGGCATTGAACGTCCGTGACAGCACGAATTGCTTGAACTTCTTCTGCGTCGAGTTGTTCATGCCGGTCGCGGCGTTCAACACATCCGTCATGACGGCCGGATCCAGGCCGAAACGCTGGCCGATCAGCAGCGCCTCGATCCCGATCAGGAAGCCACCGGTGCTGACCAGGTTGTTCAGCGCCTTCATCGCCTGGCCGGAGCCGACGCCGCCGGTGCGCAGCACCGAGGTGCCCATCGCCGACAGCACCGGCATCGCCTTGTCGATGGCCGCGCCGTCACCGCCGACCATGATGGCCAGTTCGCCGGTCTTCGCCCGTGGCACACCGCCCGAGACCGGCGCGTCGATCAGCATGCCACCCAGCTCCGCGACCCTTTCGGCCAGGCGCTGCGTCACCGAGGGGATGCCCGAGGTCATGTCGATGACGATCGTGCCGGGCTTCATGCCGGCGAAGATGTTGTCATCGCCGCCGGTCAGCACTGTTTCCACGATCGCGCTGGTGGGCAGCATGGTCACGACGACGTCGGATTTGCCTGCCAGGTCGCGCAGCGTATCGGGGGCGAACCCCCCGACCTGCTGGACGAAGTTATGGGCGACCTCGCGGCGGGAATCGCTGATATTGACCGGGAAACCGGCCTTCACCAGACAGGCCGCCATCGGCCAGCCCATGTTGCCGGCCCCGATGAAGCCGACGCTCTGCTTATCCGCCATGCGGCTTACCCTTTCGCCGAGTCGGCTTCCTTGAACACCTCGGTGGCGATCTTGAACGCTTCCAGCGCGGCGGGGATGCCGCAATAGGCGCCGACCTGCACCAGCACTTCCTTGATCTCGTCGCGGGTGACGCCGTTGGTCAGCGCCGCCTTCAGGTGCAGGCGGAGTTCGGCGCCGCGGTTCAGGGCCGAAAGCATGCCCAGGTTGATGATGCTGCGGGTCTTGCGGTCCAGGCCGGGGCGTGTCCAGGCCATGCCCCAAGCGATTTCCGTGGTCATCTGCTGGAACACGGCATTGAAATCATCGGCACGGGCGAGCGAGGCATCGACATAATCGGCACCCAGCACCTCACGGCGCACGGCGAGGCCCTTCTTGAACAGGTCGCTCTGATATTCTGGACGGTTCGGGATTTCGGCCATGGGTGCGCGTCTCCTGCTTGAATTGGACGGCGCGGACCCTAGGCGCGGCGGGTCGGTGGGGCAAGGTGGAAAGCGGGGACGAGCGCCTACCCGACTGGGGTACGATCGATCGGGCGTGCCACACGAGCCGGAGCGACCGCGCGAAAGACCGGCTTCAACCGGCGCCCTCCCGGCGACGAGGGCCATCCGCAAAACTGTTTGGCCGGACTTGCGCAGCATTGTCGCGGAACCCTCTGCCGAATGTTTCGGTGGAAGACGATCATCGTCGCGGATTGCAGGTCTTTCATATCTGTTCAGAATGCACCTGACAGATAAAAACTATTCTACAGCATCGTTGCCGGCAGGCTTGTTTGCGCTTCGGCATCACTATTAGGTTGCGAAGAAGGCATTCGACATTGGTTGTCCAGTATCATCGCCAACTGTTCGTCTATGGTTTGGCCATTCCGCGCTTCCCATATGCCCTGGGCATGATGCTTGGCTCTGGCTTCAAGCGTCTGTTTCAGGGCTTCCGTCTGTTGTGCCGCTTTATAGTCCAGATAGCAAAGTCACAGTTCGCAAAGGTGTTCAACCCGTCGTCGATAAGGACTGCGGTATACGCGAGTATTCCCAGCCCCCATTTCCAAGAGCGGCAAATACCTTTGGCACTTCGTATCATAGTTATCGATGGCAAACATTTATTTTATGCATGGTTACAAAATTGAAAGCAATCTCGAACGATAGATCGGTGCGGGTCGTTCCGAATTCACGGGCGGTCAGGTTCCGATGCGGTATGATTTGAGAGATTGACACAGCCCAGCCACCCCGGCAAAGCGGCTCCCAATCCACGAACAATCCGGAGACTTCCATGCCCATCCGCCGCCGTACGCTCCTCGCGGGCGCTGCTGTCCTCGCTATGCCCGCGATCCGCCGCGTCCAGGCGGCGAACGGCATCAAGATCGGCGTGCTGTCCGACATGTCGGGCCCTTATGCCGAAGCCTCCGGCCCTGGCGACTATCTCGCCGCGCAGATGGCCGCCGAGGACTTCATGAAAGCCCATCCCGACGTCCATGTGGAGGTCATCCAGGGCGACATGCTGCTGAAACCGGATGTCGGCGCCTCCATCGCGCGGGACTGGTATGACCAGCAGGGCGTGGACGCGATCTTCGATATCCCGCAATCCGCCGTGGCCATCGCGGTGGGCGAGGTCGCCAAGGCCAAGGACAAGGTGGTGATCTTCACCGCCGCCGGCATCCCGGACCTGACCGGCAAATACTGCACATCGAACCAGGTACAGTGGACCTACGACCTGTGGTCCAACGCCAACGCCATCACCCGCGGCCTGGTGGAGGCCGGCGGCGATACCTGGTTCTTCATCACACCGGACTACATCTCCGGCCACACCATGACGAAGGACACCAGCACGATCGTCGAAAGCCTGGGCGGCAAGGTGCTGGGCAAGGCGGCCTATCCGTTCCCCGGCACCACCGATTTCTCGGCCTATATCGTGCAGGCCCAGGCATCCAAGGCGAAGGTGCTGTGCCTGGCCAATGCCGGCGATGATACCGCCAACTGCATCAAACAGGCGCATGAGTTCGGCCTGACGCAGTCCGGCATCAAGATCGCCGCCCTGGTCTACCAGGACTACATCACCCGCTCGGTCGGTCTGGAACTGGCCGAAGGCATCGTCGGCGCCATGCCCTTCTACTGGGATATGAACGACGACACCCGAGCCTTCGCCGCCCGGTTCGCGCCGCGCTATCACAAGGCTTATCCGAACTACTACCACGCCGGTTCCTACTCGGCGGTGACGCATTATCTGAAGGCGGTCGAGGCGATGGGCGTGGACAAGGCAAAAGCCAGCGGCAGAGCTGCCGTGGAGCAGATGAAGGCCCTGCCGGTTGCCGATCCGTTGTATGGATCCGGCCATGTGCGGAAGGATGGCAAGTTCGTCCATGCCAACCGTGTATGGGTGACCAAGAGCAAGGCCGAGTCGAAGGGCGAATGGGATCAGTACAAGCTGTTGGCGACAATTCCAGAGGACAAGGCGTTCCAGTCGATGGAGGTTCTCGGCTGCAGCTTCGTCAAGAGCTGAGCCGCCAAGACCTGAGCGCCGGGGCCGGGGCCGACGCCCCGGCAACCCTGCGCAGCGCCGCCGCGCTGGTTCGGGCCGGGCTGATCCCGCCCGAGGCTGAACCGGACGTGGCGGCCGTGGAGGCGCGGTACGCCGTCGCCATCCCGCCGGCCCTGCGCGCGCTGATCGACCGGGCCGACGACCCGATCGGCCGGCAGTTCATCCCCGATCCGGCGGAGTTGGTCACCGCGCCGTTCGAACGGACGGACCCGATCGGCGACGACGCACTGTCGCCGGTCAAAGGCGTGGTGCATCGCTACCCGGACCGTGCGTTGCTGAAGCCGCTGCTGGTCTGTCCGGTTTATTGCCGCTTCTGCTTCCGCCGCGAGCATGTCGGCCCCGATGGCGGCCTGCTGACCGAGGCGGAGCTGCGCGCGGCGCTGGACTGGTTCGCCGCGCATACGGCGGTGACCGAGGTGATCCTGACCGGCGGCGACCCGCTGATGCTGTCGCCGCGCCGGATGCGGCGGATCGTGTCGGCGCTAAGCGCCCTGCCCCATGTGCAGACCATCCGCATCCACTCCCGCGTGCCGATCGCCGACCCGTTGCGGCTGACGGACGAACTGGCCGATGCCATGGACACCGACCGCGCGCTGTGGCTGGTCGTGCACGCCAACCATGCGTCGGAGTTCACGCCCGAAGCGGCGGCGGCACTGCGGCGGGTGCGGATGCGGGGTGTGCCGGTGCTGGGCCAGTCGGTGCTGCTGCGGGGAGTCAATGATACGGCCGAGGCGCTGGAAGCACTGCTCCGCGCGATGATCGCGCAGCGGGTGAAACCGTACTATCTGCACCAGCTCGACCCGGCTCCCGGCACCGCTCGGTTTCACGTACCGATCGCGGAAGGACGGGCGCTGCTGGAACGGTTGCGCGGCCGTGTCACCGGCCTGGCCTGGCCGACCTACGTGCTGGATATCCCGGGCGGACACGGAAAAGTGCCGGTTGGGCCGGATTACTGGCAGGCCGACGGGTCCGTCACCGACATCAACGGCCATCGTCATCCGTCCGGCGGCGGATGGCCGAGGCCAAGCGGCGCGGGACACCATGAGACCAAACGGCACACCGAAGACGCCAGCCGTGATGCTGGGTGAAGACCAGGTACCCACGCCTTGCCGCGAAAGTCCGGAGCATGATGGGTCAGGTTGGCCCTATCACGCTCTATCCCATTTGGTTCCAAGGCGTGATCCTCGCCGGGATTGGACGGTCAGATCGGCGGCAGGCGCCGTCGGTCGGTAAGCCTACTGACCAAGCCGTCAAACTGATTCGCAAGCATGTGCCAAAGCTGGCGGGCGAGATCGGCCAGCTCGGCGGCGATCAATTGGGAGCCTTGGATGGTCTGCTCCATCGCTTCGGCGGACTGCGTCCAAAAATCCGGATCAGGCATGCCGGCGTTCCTTTCAACCGAGGTTGAACCGGACGCTTCCATCCTTGATTTGTGCGATGCAGCATGGACCGGGCGCGGCGCTGGATCAACGACAAAATGGCAAGGCATTTGTGGAGAGTGCGCCAGCCGAGCCCTGGCGCGTGATATAGACAGATCGGACCGGGTGTGGAACCATGACGGCAGGCGAAGGACACGCCAGCTGCTCAGCGGTGGATCGCGATGGACGCGAAAGGTCTGCTCCAATCCGGATTGAACCAGCTCAAGGCCGGGTTTTCCCTGGCCGTGCCTGTGTCCGATGCAATGAGACGCCATATCGCCGACAGCGTCCTGGTGCATCGCGTCAGCGTCGCGATCGCCAAGCGGTTTGTGATCCAAGGATCGGCGTCGGATTCCACCGGTTTCCCGAACGCCCGTGTCCGCCTCAGCGGCAAGACCGGCGACGGATTGCTGCACCTGATGCGAGCGACGTTGCGCGACCACCGGATTGTCGATCCATCGGTGTTCCAGGGCGCGGCGGACCGGGATTACACCGATTTCGTGTACTTCTTCCTGGGTGAACCGGAAGATTGGCAGGCCCGGGCCCAGAACTACGGCGGCGATGGCGAGTTTTTGACCATCCGCGTGCGCGGCGTCGACCTGCTGGCGGACCCCAGGCGTAGGATATTCTACCGGCGCGGCTTGTTCTGGGAGGCCGACCGGGTCGTCGTCGTAAAGGGCGGGTATGAAGGACCGGCAAAGGTCACGCCGCTGCCGATTTGACCGGCCGCGACAGCAGTACAGTTCCTCAGCCCGGCGGACCCGGCATTTTTGGAAAAGCCTGCAGACCCGGCAGCACCGCCCAGGACTGCGCGCTATCGCAAAAGATCTGCATCGCCGGTTTCACCCAGGTCGGGTCATCCAGTGTGCCGACGGGCAGCATCGTGACACCGGGCATTAGGTCGGCGCTGGCCCCGACCGAGGTGCCACAGGCCGGACAGAACCACCGATGCGTCGCCTTGCCGCTATCCCCGACGCCGTCGAACTGGATCTTCTGACCGCTGAAATGTATCGCGTCCGACGGCACCCCGATGACCGTGGCGAAGGCGGAGCCGCCGCTCTTCTGACAGGTCCGGCAGTGGCAGATGCCCGCAAAGATCGGTTCGGCGGTCCCGCTGTAGGTCAGCTTTCCGCACGCACAGCTTCCGTGAATGGCTGGCATTTTCTCCTCCGTAATACGCGGGGCTATAACGTGCCACAGCGTGCGCCGGAAATGCCAGCATGTTTGGCAGGAGGTTGAGTATCGCTCGGACCGCCCTCACCCCGCCAGACCATGTGAAGGCGGTGTGACGTTCGATTTGTCGCGGAGCTCACGGCCTGTCGACATTTCACGCGGGCCTGTCCGCCCGGGCGTTACACGACCCGCGCCTCGAAAGGCGGCAACAGGTCGGGCGCTTCGAACTCGATCACCCACAGATCGGGATCGAACTTCACCTGCCGGGCGATATAGGCGTCCGCCGTCGCGTCATCGACCGGGCCGGGGCCGGTGGCGCGCATCCAGGCCAGTTCGCCCTCGGCGGAGCGCATCTGCGACAGTACCGAGACCTCCTGGCCATGGCGCAGGACGACCAGGATGCCACCGGCATCCGGATCGCCCTTGCGCAGGACGGCGCCATAGCGCCCGTCCGCATTGCCCATCCGCAACGCCATCTGCACCCACAGCCCTGCCTTGACCCGGGGCGGCCGGCCGCCGGCGCTCCGATCGTCACTCAATGACGTTCTCGCTCATTTGCCGATAAT
The DNA here is from genome assembly GCF_035548095.1 of Rhodopila sp. Classification (GTDB taxonomy): domain Bacteria; phylum Pseudomonadota; class Alphaproteobacteria; order Acetobacterales; family Acetobacteraceae; genus Rhodopila. The sequence continues at coordinate 10,471 of NZ_DASZUV010000023.1, forward strand.
GCGCCGCGCGATCGCCATGCGGTGGACTTCGGACGGGCCCTCATAGACGCGCATGGTACGCACCTTCTGGGCCATCAGCTGCAGCGGCAGCTCCTTCGCCATCCCCATGGCGCCGAAAGCCTGCATCGCATGGTCGATGACCTCGGTGGCCATTTCGGTGGCATACAGCTTGATCATCGATGCCTCGGTGCGGACGTCCTTGCCGGCATCCGCCTTGGTGGCGGCATCATACACCATCAGGCGGCAAGCATGGATCTTGGTCGCCGCGTCGGCGATCCACCATTGGATCGCCTGCCGGTCGGCCAGGCGGACGCCAAAGGTCACGCGCTGCTTGACGTGCTCCACCATCATCTCCAGCGCGCGGCGGGACATGCCGATGCACCACGCTCCCATCTGCAGGCGGCGCACCGTCAGGCGAAGCTGCATCGGCGCGTAGCCCTTGCCTTCCACCCCCAGCAACTGGCTGGCGGGGATGCGGCAATCATCGAACACCAGTTCATAGGTGCGCTGGCCGCCAATCATCGGGATTTCGCGCTCGATGATGAAACCCTTGGTGCCGCGCTCGACGATGAAGGCGGTGACACCCTCGGCGCGCTTGCCCTCCCCGGTGCGGGCCATCACGATCAGGAAGTCAGCGGCCGGAACGCGGCTGACCCAGATCTTGCGGCCGTTGATCACCCAGTCATTGCCGTCTTTCACCGCGCGGGTGGTCATCCCCGCCGGGTCGCCGCCGGCGCCGGGTTCGGAGATGGCGATCGCCGAGTGCGCCTCACCGCGCGCGTACGGATCCAGATATTTCTTCTTCTGCTCATCGTTCGCCACCGCGATCAGCATGTGCAGATTCGGGCTGTCCGGTGGGAAGGTGAACGGCACCGGCGTGCGGCCCTGCTCCTCATAGACACCGACCAGGGCGCTGTAGGGCAGGTTGGCACCGCCATATTCCTCCGGCACGTCCAGGCCCCACAGGCCAAGTTCCTTGCACCTGGCCAGCAGTTTCTCCTCCTCCTCGGGCGGCAGGCTGGATTTCTGGCCGGACATCTCACGGTCGAGCGTCGCCTTCTCCAGCGGCATCACGTCGCGTTCGATGAATTTCGCCACCAGATCTTGCAGCATCCGGTGTTCTTCGGGGAGTTCGAACATGTTTCCTTGCGTCCCGATCAAAAATGGCCGGTACCTGATGGCCGGACGCGTGTTCCGACGCAACCAGGTGCCATGGTCCGATAGTGCATGGCTGACACCCGGCCACTTCGCTGGGCCGGCCATCCGTGGTGATGTCTGTCGCTACCGCCCGACGAATTTTGGCTGCCGCTTCTCCATGAATGCCGTCCGACCTTCCTTGTAGTCGGCACTGTTGAAGCAGGTCTCACTGATCACGCGCACCGCCTCCATGTCGCGCTGACTTTCGTCCTTCAGCATCTCATTGATGGTGATCTTGGAGGCGGCGACCGACAGCGGCGCGTTATCGGCGATGGTTCGGGCGATATCCATCACCACGTCGTCCAGCGCACCGTCTTCCGTCATCCGATTGATCAGGCCGATCCGTTCCGCTTCCGCCGCGTCGATCCGTTTCGCCGTGTAGAGAATCATGCGCGCATGGGCCGGCCCGACCAGGTCGATCAATTGCTTCACCGAGTGTGGCGCATAGGCGATGGACAACCGGGCTGCGGGGATGCCGAACTGGCTGCCGGCGGCGGCAATGCGCAGGTCGGCGGCCATGGCGATCGCCAGCCCGCCGCCCATGCAGAAACCGCGGATGCGGCAGATGCTCGGCTTCCTGAACGCATGAAACTTGTTTCGACCGATACCAGTTGCCCGGTCATATTCCTTCTGAGCTTCCGCGCTGTTGCGGTTCTTCTCGAACTGGCTGATATCAGCACCCGAAACAAACGCCTTGTCGCCGGCGCCCGTCAGGACCACGACCTTGATGCTGTCGTCAGCGCTGAACGCATCCAGGATCTCGCCGAAGCCGGTCCACATCTCCATCGACATGGCATTGCGCTTCTCGGGCTGGTTGAATGTGATCAACCCGATCCCGTCCGCCTTGGCAGCCAGCATCTTGCCGCCCGCATAAGGGCGCGTCTCCGCGTGCTCCGGCAACATTCTCAGATGACTCCTTTCTTCCGCATGTCGGCTAGGTCCTCGTCGGTGTAGCCGACGCTCTTCAGAACTTCGGCGTTATGCTCCCCGGCATCGGGCGTATAGGTGCGAATGGCCTTGGAGAAGCCGGAAATATTCAGCGCCGAGGCCACCACCTCGGTCTCCCCGACATAGGGGCTGGTCATCTTCGTCGCCATGTGAAGATGTTTCACCTGCGGATCGGCAAAGACCTGGTCGATCGTGTAGATCGGACCGCAGGGAATGCCGTTCGCCTCGAACAGCTCGATCCAGTGGTTCGATGGCTTGGTCGCGGTGATTTCGGAAATCGCCGCGTTGATCGCCTTGCGGTCCTTGCTGCGGCCGACCTGGGTCTTCCATTCCTCCTTCGCCAGCCAGTCCTTGCGGCCGATCGCCTCACAGAAGCGGGTAAACACGCGGGATGAGGAGGCGGCGATGTTGATATGGCCGTCGGCGGTGGGGAAGACGCCGGTCGGGATGCCGGTCGGGTGGTCGTTGCCGGCCTGCCCGGCAACCTCCTTCTCCATCAGCCAGCGACTGGCCTGGAAGTCCAGCATGAAGATCTGCGCTTCCAGCAGCGATGTGGTCACCCAGCGGCCGACGCCGGTGCGCTCGCGGTCAAGCAGCGCCATCAGGCAGCCCATCGCCAGCAGATTGCCGGCGGTCAGGTCATCGACCGGGATGCCGACGCGCATCGGGCCACGGCCAGGTTCGCCTGTGATGGACATCAATCCGCCCATGCCCTGGGCGATCTGGTCGACGCCAGCGCGCGCGCCATAGGGGCCGTCCTGGCCGAAGCCCGAGATGCTGCCATACACGATGCGCGGGTTCACCGCCTTCACATCGTCATAGGAGACCTTCAGCCGGTGCTTCACGTTGGCCCGCATATTCTCCAGGATCACGTCCGCCTTGGCTGCGAGCCTCATGAAGGCGGCGTGCCCTTCCGGCGTCTTCAGGTTCAGGGTGATGGCGCGCTTGTTGCGGTGCAGGTTCTGGAAGTCGAAGCCATGGCGGCGGCCGGCGACGTCCTCCCCCTCGCCCGCCGGCGGCTCGATGCGGATCACGTTCGCGCCCCAGTCGGCGAAGTGCCGCACGGCGGTGGGTCCGGCGCGCGCCAGGGTCAGGTCCAGCACGGTGATGCCGTTCAGCGGCAGGCGCGTCTGGCTTTCCGCATAGGCAGCCTTGTCGGTGGGGCTTTCTGGCATTTTCTTCCATCCTCCTGGAGCGTTCGGAGGATCATCGGCCTGTCTTGCTGTTTGCTCAAGGGGCGCGGGTGCGAGGGTCGATACGGCATAGCCCCGGCAGATACCGCTCTGGCCATGATCGGGACCCGGATTCGACCTGCGCCGTGAATTGCGTCAAACCATGGACATGGCCGTGGCAACGCATCCTGGTCGCCGGCCATATTGCTTTTCCACAAGAAAATAAATCGGCGGGAGGCGACGATGGACGCAAAAGACCATCCAGGACGACGTGCTTTGCTTGGTGGGATTGGCAGCCTGCCTTTGGTTCACGCAACACGTGCCCAGGCGGCGAAGGACGTTATTTTAGCGATGATCAGTCCCTTGTCGGGTCCGTGGGCGCGCGAAGGCGAATTGCAGCGCGGCGGTGCCGAAATGGCAGTCGACGACATCAACAAGGCCGGCGGAATCAAGTCCCTGGGCGGCGCAGCCGTGCGCCTTCTTCAATACGATGCCGGAGACAGCGCCGATAAGGCTAAAGATGCCGCGCAGCGACTGGTCGCGCAGCATCCCGACGTATCCGGAGGCTTCGGTGCCTGGCTATCGACTTTTACATTGGCCGTGACAGAAGTGACGGAGCGCGCCGGGATTCCGTGGTTCACCCAATCATACTCGGACCTGATCACCGGTCGAGGTTTCCACTATGTCTTCCAATCCTCGCCCACGGCTGTGGACCAGGCGGAAAAGGCGTTGCCATCGATCCTTGCCCTGGCGGAGCACAGTACAGGCAGACGGCCACGCAAGATCGGGATCATCGCTGACAACACGGCCTCCTCGGTCAGCTTTCTTCGCCCGATCCGGGACCACGTCCTGAGGGACCTTGAGCTGACCGCGGTCGTCGATGAAGTATTCACCCCGCCACTGTCCGACGCCACGACCCTCATTCAACATGTCCGTTCCGCTCGGCCCGATTTTCTACTGGCCCTGCCGTCCAATGTCGGTGACGACAAGATGATCCTGGACAAGATGGCGGAGTTTGGCCTCGGTGGCGGGAAGCTGCCCGTCATCGGCAATGGTGGCCATTGGGCGACACCGGAACTGATGCACAACGCCGGCAAGGAGGTCGTGCAGGGGATCATGATCATCACTGCCGCCGGCGCGGGCCGCGGGCTGGAGGACATCGAGCGGCGCTACATGACGCGCACGGGAGAGCCCTGGATGTTGCAGGAACCCGTGATGGCCTACGGCCACATCATGCTGCTGGCCGAGGCGGTCGAACGCGCTGGTTCCGCCGACCCGGCAAAGGTTGCCGCGCAGATCAGAGCGTTCGATCTGCGCGACGGACCAGCGAAGCTATTCCCCGGCAATCATGTCAAGTATGACGCGGCTGGCCGCCGGGTCGACGCCGAGTTGATGATCGTACAATGGCAGAATGGCCGGATCGTCACGACCTATCCGCCGGAAATGCAGGTCGCGCCAGCGATCTGGCCGAAAGCATGAGGCTGGAATGGGCAGTCGAGGCAAAGGGACCGGCCTTTCGAGCCGATCCGTCCTGTCATTGTCAGATCGTATCCCGGTCGTTTCTGGTGCCGACGAACTCAGGGGATCTACCGCGCCGCCCCCATCACCCAGGCCAGCACGCCCTTCTGCGCGTGCAGCCGGTTCTCGGCCTCATCGAACACCACCGATTGCGGGCCGTCGATCACGTCGGCATCGACCTCCTCGCCACGATGGGCCGGCAGGCAGTGCATGAAGATCGCGTCCGGCGCGGCCTTTGCCATCAGCGCCTGCGTCACCCGATACGGCGCCAGCAGGTTGTGCCGGCTTTCGTTCGGGTCGTCCGACATCGACACCCAGGTATCCGTCACCACGCAGCGCGCGCCGGCCACGGCGGCCTCGGGGTCGCTGGTCTCCTCGATCCGGCCGCCCTGCGCGCGCGCCCAGTCCACCAGCTCGGCCGGCGCCCGCAGGCCTTCCGGCGTCGCCAGGCGCAGAGTGAAGCCGAACCGCACCGCGGCTTCGATCCAGCTGCGCGCGACGTTGTTGCCATCGCCGCACCAGGCAACCACCTGCCCGGCGATCGGGCCACGATGCTCCTCGAACGTCATGACATCAGCCATCAGCTGGCAAGGGTGCGATGCCTCGGTCAGGCCGTTGATCACGGGCACGGTGGCGTATTCCGCCAGTTCCGTCAGTTTCGATTCACGATCGGTGCGCAGCATGATCGCGTCGACATAGCGCGACAGCACGCGCGCGGTATCGGCGATCGTCTCGCCACGGCCCAGCTGCGTGTCCTTGCCGGACAGCACGATGACGTCGCCGCCAAGCTGGCGCATCCCGACCTCGAAGGACACGCGGGTACGAGTCGACGGCTTTTCGAAGATCAGTGCCAGGGTCTTGCCGGCCAATGGGCGGGAGGTGACCCCCCCCGCCCGCTTGAAGCCAACCGCCACATCCAGCATCTGACGCAGCGTCGCGGTGTCGAAGTCCCGCAGGTCAAGGAAGTGCCTGACGCCGCCGTCGGACCCTCCCTCCGGCTGCAGCCGTCTGGCCGCGCCGCTCATGATGCCGACTTCGCCGATGCCGCGACCGAGGCTGCCGCCTTGGTCAGCATCGCCATGGCCTGATCGATCTCCGCCTCGGTGATGACCAGCGGCGGCGCCAGGCGCAGCACATTGTCACCGGCGGTGATCGCCATCAGCCCCTGCTCCGCGCAGGCGGCCTGGACCTGGGCCGGCGGCACGAGGCATTTCAGCCCCTGCAGCAGACCCTGGCCGCGCGCCTCGCTGAACACGGTCGGGAAGTCGCGGGCGATGCGATCCAGCTCCGCCCGCAGCGTCTTGCCCTTGGCGACGACGCTATCCAGGAACCCGGGCGCCAAGATGATGTCCAGCACCGCATTGCCGGCGGCGCAGGCCAGCGGGTTGCCGCCATAGGTCGTGCCATGCGTGCCGGGCTTCAGCGCCACGGCGTATTTCTCCTTGGCGAAGACGGCGCCGAGGGGGAAGCCGCCACCAATGCCCTTGGCCGAGGACATGACATCCGGCGTGATGCCCGCCCATTCATGGGCGAACAGCTTGCCGGTGCGGCCCATGCCGGTCTGCACCTCATCCATGCCCAGGATGATGCCGTATTCATCGCAAGCCGCGCGCAAGCCACGCAGGAACTCCGGGTCGGCCGGGCGCACTCCGCCCTCACCCTGCACCGGCTCGACGATGATGCCACATGTGCCGGGACCGATCGCGTCACGCACGGCGTTCATGTTGTTGAACGGCACGTGATCGAACCCTTCCACCTCAGGACCGAAGCCTTCCAGGTAATGGTGGTTGCCAGTGGCAGCCAGCGTGGCCAGGGTGCGGCCGTGGAATGCGCCTTCAAAGCAGATGATGCGGAAGCGTTCCGGCTTGCCGGCGTCCGACATCGCGCGGCGCATCATCTTGATCATGCCCTCGTTCGCCTCGGCGCCCGAGTTGCAGAAGAAGACACTGTCCGCGAAGGTCGCGTCGACCAGCCGCTGGGCCAGCCGTTCCGCCTGCGGAATCCGGTACAGGTTGGAGGTGTGCATCACCTTTGCCGCCTGTTCGGCGATGGCCTGCACCAGGTGCGGATTGGCATGGCCGACCGAGGCGGTGGCGATGCCGGATCCGAAATCCAGGAATCGTCGCCCGTCCGTCGTCCACAGCCACGAGCCCTCGCCCCGCTCGAAAGCGAGGTCAAGCCGAGCGTAGTTTGGCAGCAGAGCGGAAATCATAAGCGGGAAGAACCCCTGGTTTCTGGACTTTCCAAACGGATCCCCCGCCCGCGACCGTTCGGGGCGGGTCCGGTGGAAGCGGCGATCATTGGGCGAACGGCAAGGCGAAGTCAAACAAGGGTTCTAGGACCGGTTCCGGCAGGGTTGCGCGTGTGCCATGCGCTAGTGGCACGGCAGCGCCCGCGGATGCGGATCGCGCTTGCATCCGCGCCCTACCCTGGCATCGTTGCCGACATGACTCCGCGCATGCCTCCGTCCATCGATGCCGCCGCCTTGCGGGATGCGGCGATGACCTATCTGGGCCGCTATGCGGCGACCGAAGCCGGGCTGCGCCGCGTGCTGCTGCGCCGGATCGATCGCTGGCTACAGGCACAGCCGGACCGGGACACCGCCCTGCCGGCCGTCGAGACGGCACGCCAGGCCATCGACGCGCTGATCCGCAGGCTGGCCGAGTTGGGGGCGATCAACGACTCTGGCTTTGCCGAGACCCGCGCGCGATCGCTGATGCGCGCCGGGCAGTCGCGCCGCGCCGTGCAGGCGAAGCTGGTGGCCAAGGGTGTGGCGCCGGACCTGGCCCGTGACGCCGCCGGCGAGAATCCGGCGGTTGAGCTGGCAGCCGCACTGGTGCTGGCCCGCAAGCGCCGCATCGGCCCCTATCGGGTCGCAGATCCGGATGATGCGCGCGTCGTGCACCAACGCGAACTCGGCCTGCTCGCCCGAGCCGGCTTCAGCCGGGATACGGCGGAACAAGCCCTCACCATGGACCGCGCGGAAGCCGACGATCGCATCCACGCCCTCCGCTCGGAAACCAGCCCGCCGGGCTGATGGCCGTCCCCATCCGGCTGGTTTGTTCGACCGGAAAAGGTCCCATCGCCCCGCCCCACGCCGTGAGCGGCTGGCCGCTGACCGGCACCGAGCGGCCTGACCTCGATCGTCGTGACGGTCGCGGCGACGGAGGCCGAGGCCCGAGTACTATCCCACCGCCATGGCCCGGACCGGGCTCCACCGACGGCTCAGCATCCGGTGCAGGAGAAAGCAGGGGATACCGAATGCTCCCAGCGCCGCCGCGGCCAGCAGCCCGCCGGCCGGTCCGCCCCAGGCATCCGCCGCTACCCCGGACAGCGCCGGGGCCGCGGCGCCGCCCAGATAATAGACCATGTAGAACAGCCCCATTCCCACTGCCCGGTTCTCAGGCCGTGCCGACAGGGTGCCGACGGCCATGATCACCCCCGGCTGAATGCCGCCGACAATGCCCACTATCACGGCCCAGGCCAGCGGCCAGCCGAACAGCGCCATCCCCGCCATCCCGGCGGCCATCGCCGCCGTGCCGAACAGAAATACCGGCAGGTTGCCGAACCGGTTGGCCATCCCGCCGCCGCCCATGGTCGCCGGCACGTTCCCCCAGGTCAGGAACGTCATTGCGACCGCCACCACCGCCGCGCCGTCGCCGCGCAGGATCAGCGTCGCCGGGAGGTAGGAGGCGAAGGCGCTGTAGCCGGCCGTGAATGTCATCCAGGTCAAGCCCGCGACACTCAGCAGCGCACATTCCCGCAGGCTGGGCATCGAAAAGGTCCTCGAAACCGGCGCCGCGTGCGGTGGCGTGCTGTAGCCCAGCGCGAACAGCAGGAATGCCAGGCCCGCCGGCACCGCGCCGGACAGCAGCGCGCCATGCAGCCCGAAAGCGGCGTCCAGCGACGGCAGCAGAAGCTGCGCCATGCCCATGCCGACCGAGAAGGCGCAGACCGTCAGACTGATCGCCAGCATGAAGAAGCGCCCGGTGAACCATTCCGCGATGATCTTCCCTTGCATCACGATCATTGCCACGGCGCCCACGCCCGCTGCCGCCCGGCCTGCCGCCATCCCGCCCGGCCCGCCGGCCAATGCGCACCACGCCGCGCCCGCGGTCATCAGGAACAGGCCGGTGCTCAGAACGATGCGGTCGCCGAAACGACGCCCCGCCAGGCCCAGAGGCAGCGCGGTGAACACGCCCAGAATCATGTATGCGCCGATGAGGGAGCCAAGCTGGGCATAAGTGAGGCCGTAGCGTGGCAGCAGGTCGGTTGCCAGGGTGGCGATGCTCTGGAACTGGTAGCCGAAGGCGATCCGACCGATCGTCAGGGCCGCCAGGATGAACCAGGCACGCAGCGTCATGCGATGTCCGTTTCCTTGTCCGGACGCGCCGATGGGCCCGGGCCGGTGTCTTACCGCGCATGGCCGTGATTGGCCATCACGGCGCGCCGGCCGGAGACGCCTCGACTCCGGCGTGCCAAACCCGAGCGGTCGCCTGATCCATTCATGCCCGGGCCAGTCATACCCGGCCCAGTCATACTGGGTCCATTCATGCTGGGTCCATTCATGCCCGGTCGATTCATGCCCAATCGATTCATGCCACGTCGATTCATGGCGGGTCGCTTAAATCTTGGGCCGATCAACCGGCGGCCGGTAGCGATCGCACGCTGGCGTGCCTATCTTGGCGCGATGTCAGAAACACCCGCCTTCCTCGACGGCGGCCGCCCGCCCGTACCCGACATCGTGGTGCCGCGCGGCATGCTGCCTTTCTACCTGCCGAACCGCCCGGTCCGCGGCCGCCTGGTGCGGCTGGGCGCGCTGGCCGACGCACTGCTGACCCGGCATGACAACGATCCGGTCGTCACCCGCCTGGCCGGCCAGGCGATGGCGCTGGCCGCGGGACTGTCGGCGGCGCTGAAATTCCGCGGCTCCTTCAGCCTGCAGGCCAAGGGGGATGGCCCGGTCGGCATGCTGCTGGCCGACTGCACCGACATGGGCGCCGTGCGCGGCTATGCCCGTGCCGACGCCGACCGCCTGGCGGCGCTGCTGTCCCGGGATCCTGCTCCGGCGGCCGACGCGCTGCTGGGTAAGGGCTATCTGGCCTTCACCGTCGATCAGGGCCCGGATGAGCATCGCCATCAGGGCATCGTCGCAATCGAGGGCGGCTCGCTGGCCGCCATGGCGCTGCACTACTTCGATACCAGCGAGCAGCTGCGCTGCTTCGTGCACCTGGCCTGCGAGCGCACCCCGGCGGGCTGGCGCGCCGGGGCGCTGATCCTGGAGAAGATCGCCGGCGCCGGCGGCGTCGATCCGGAACTGGATGAAGCAGCACAGGAGGAAAGCTGGCGCACCGCCACGACGCTGGCGGCAACCCTGACCGACCATGAGCTGCTGGACGATTCGCTGCCACCGGAGCGCCTGTTGTACCGGCTGTTCCACACCGAGGGTATCGCCGCGGACCGCGCTCGGGCGCTGTCCTACGGCTGCCGCTGCTCGCGGGCCCGCCTCGCGGGCATCCTGGAAGGCTTTCCAGACGACGATCTTGATCATATGTCGGTGGATGGAGACATCGTCATGACCTGCGAGTTCTGCAACCACGACTTCCGCTTCTCGCGGGAGGAGGTCCACGGCAAGGCCGCCGGCGGCGCTGCCTCGCATTGAACGGGAACCGACCGCTTGCCCTACCGCGCCATCCCTGCCCGACTGCTGGCCTCCAGGCCGCTGCCTTCCCATCCACCGATCCCCGGCCCGTTGGCCCCCCACTCATTGGCTCCCCACCTATTGGCCCGTAGCCCGCGGCCTGCCTGCGGGATATCCCGCCGCCTGGCCCTGCTGGTGCCGGTGATCGCCTTGCCCGCCTTTCTCGCCGCCTGCGGCAGCAGCGAGGATACGTCGCCGGTGACGGTGGAACCGCTGCGCTATGATTACCTGCCGCCGATCGGCCTGAATGTGGCATCGCTGGAGATCCGCCAAGACTTCATGCCGTCCGGCGCTCGGCCCGATGTGACGGCACTGGACCCGGTGCCGCCGGTCGCCGCGCTGAAGACCATGGCGCAGGACCGGCTCAGGCTGTACGGCACGTCGGGCAAGGCGATCTTCGCGATCCTCAACGCATCGCTGTCGAAGCAGGGGGACACGATCGACGGCACCATGCTTGTCACCCTTCAGCTCATCGCCGGTGATGGCCGCCCGCTGGGTATGGCCCGCGCGCAGGTGACGCGCCATCAGGTGGGTATCACGGGCAATCTGCGACTGGCCCTGTACACGTTCACCAAGGCGATGATGGACGACATGAACATCGAGTTCGAGTACCAGATCCGCCACACGCTGAAGGCGTTCCTGGCCGAACCCACGGCGCCGTCCGCTCCGGTGCAGGCCACCCCGCTGGACGGCCGCCAGGCGCCGCCGCTGGCGCCTTCCACGCTGCCGGGTTCACCGCCGATGGGGACGCTGGCGCCGCCGGCATCGGCGCAACCCACGCCGTTGCAGCCTACCCCGCTGTCGCCGCCGCCCGCAGGCTCCCTGCCGACGGGGACCCTGGGTACCCTGCCCATCGATCCGTATGCCTCACCAACGCCGCTGCGGTAGGACCCGTGGCGGCTGCGTCGGCAGGCCGCCAAACCCGGCAGATCACCGCAGCACGAACGGGTTCGGCACCTCCGTCGCCGTGCTGATCCAGACGCTTTTCTGTTGCAGGTATTCGTAGATCGCCTCCTGCCCGCTTTCACGGCCCAGGCCGCTGCGCTTGTAGCCGCCGAACGGCGACATGAAGCTGACCGCGCGATAGGTGTTGACCCACACCGTGCCGGCCCGCAGCCGCTCCGACATCATCAGCGCGCGGCGGATGCTCTGCGTCCATACGCCGGCGGCAAGGCCATAGGCGGTGTCATTGGCGATCGCGATCGCCTCTTCCTCGTCCTCGAATGGAATCACCGAGAGTACGGGCCCGAAAATCTCTTCCTGTGCGATGCGCATCCGGTTGTTCACACCAGTGAAGATGGTCGGCTCGATGAACCAGCCATCGCCGAAGCGCGCCTTGTCGGCGGGGCCACCGCCCAGCGCCACCTGCGCGCCCTCGCTGCGCCCGACCGCGATGTAGTCGAGGATTTTCCGGTATTGCGGCGGCGTCGTGACCGGCCCCACCTGGGTGTCGGGATCCGCCGGATCGCCCATCTTCGCGGTGCGGGCAAAGGTGACCAGCCGGTCGACGAATTCGTTGTGGATCGACCGCTGCACCAGCAGCCGTGAGCCGGCGATGCAGGTCTGTCCGGTGGCGGCAAAAATGCCGGAGATCGCGCCTTTCACCGCGTCCTCCATCACCGCGTCGTCGAACACGATGTTCGGCGACTTGCCGCCCAGCTCCAGCGTAACCCGCTTCAGTCCCCTGGCGGCGCTCTCATAGACGCGCTGGCCGGACAGTTCGCCGCCGGTGAAGGCGACCTTCGCCACGTCCGGATGCGTCACCAGCGGTTCCCCGACCTCCTTGCCGTAGCCGGTGACGATGTTGACCACGCCCGGCGGAAACCCCGCCTGCTCGAACAGCCGGCCGAATTCCAGGGCCGAGGCAGAGGTGAACTCGCTGGGCTTGATCACCACGGTGTTGCCCGCCGCCAGCGCCGGCGCCAGCTTCCAGGTCAGCAGCAACAGCGGAGAGTTCCACGGCACGATCGCCGCCACCACTCCAAGCGGTTCCCAGCGGGTGAAGTTGAACACACCCGCCTTGTCGATCGGCAGCACGCCACCTTCCACCTTATCGGCCAGACCGCCGAAATAATAATACCATTGCGGAACGTAACGGGTCTGTCCGAGCATTTCCGAAATCAGCTTGCCGTTGTCGCGGACCTCGGTTCGGGCGAGGCTCTCGGCATTGGCGGCCACCAGGTCGCCCAGCTTGCGAAGCAGGGCGCCGCGCTGGGTCGCGGTCATGGTTGCCCATGGCCCGCGCTCGAACGCATCCTTCGCCGCGGCGACGGCGCGGTCGACATCCTGGTCGTTGCACTCTGGAATCAATGCCCACGCCTTGCCGGCATAGGGATCATGCGTCTCAAACACGGCACCGGATGCAGCATCCCGCCACTCACCGCCGATCAGCACCTGATATCTGGGAAGGGACATGGAATCGTCTCCGTCTTCGGTCCGTCATACGCGGTTGTCGCGCGCGCTATGATTGATCGTATATAGCAGGTCAGGCTGGCTCGGCGATCCCCCGAGCCACGGGAACAGTCCGCCGGGCACCGCTGTGGAACACGGCATCCCTGGCGCGGGAGCCGCTGTGCCGACACAATGCCGGGGCGGACATGATAGCAGAGCGAACACCACGTGGGAGGAAGCCGGCGATGATCAACCCCGAGACGGATCGTGTGCTGATCACCGGCGCGGCCGGCGCGATCGGCACGGCCTTGCGTGCCGGGCTGCGCGGCACCTGGCGACATCTGCGGCTGACCGATGTCCGCCCGGTCGCGGACCTCGCGAACAACGAGGAGGCCGTCATCGCCGACATCGCCGATCGCGCGGCACTGGATGGCATGATGCGCGACGTGCGTGCCGTGGTGCATCTGGCCGGCATGATCGGCCATTACACGCTGGAGGACCTGTTCCGGGTCAACGCGCGTGGCCTGTTCGACGTGTTCGAGTCCGCCCGTCTCGCCGGTGTCGAGCGTATCATCTTCGCCAGCAGCAACCACGCCTTCGGCTGCTATCCGATCACCGAGACCGTCTCGCCGGCCCTGCCGCCGCGGCCCGACAGCCTGTACGGCGTGTTCAAGGTCTGGGGCGAGGTGATGCTGCAGAACTATTATGATCGTCATGCCATCCGGTCGGTCTCATTACGAATCGGCACCTACCGATCCAAGCCGATCGACCAGCGGTCCCTGGCGACCTGGCTCAGCCCGCGCGATGTCGTCCATCTGGTCGATGTGTCGCTGCGGCATCCCGATCCGGGCTGTCTGATCGTCAACGGCTATTCCAACAACACGCGGCTGAAGACGCGCGATCCGAATTGGGCGACGCTGGGCTATCAACCCCGTGACGATGCCGAGAACTTCCGCGATGTCCTGCGCGTCAGGGGCGTCGATGTCGACGGACCCGACCGCGAGGAATGGGAGTGGCCAGAGCACGGTGGCTCCCATGCACGCGCGCCGGAACATCCGCCGCGCTGAGGGGGCTCACAAGGGGAATCTTCGGCAGCACCGGACAACCGGTTGGCGGCGGCGACCTGGTGGTGGAAGGCTGATCCGGCCGCCGCCCCCGCTTACGCGGTCTGCACACGCGGCAAGGCGTCTGCATCCGAAACCTCGATCGGCCGACGGGTCAAGGACAGGGTGCACACCGCGCCCAGGACCGCCAGCACGCCCGCCACGACGAAGGTCGCGCTGTAGCCGCCGGTGATCTGCACGACGTAGCCAGTCACGATCGGTCCCATCAATCCGAAGATGTTGCCGCCCAGCACGGTGATACTGGTGACCTTGCCGATGTCGACGGGATTGCGCACGAGGTCGGTAACCAGGGCGAAATTGAGCGCGCTGGCGGTCCAGCCCATCGACGCGGCCACCGACAGCACCACGACGATCTCCCACAGCGCACTGACATATGGGATCAGCAGCATCAGCGCCGGCCCCATCAGCATCAGCGCGATCATAGAGCGGCGGCGGCCGGCATGCACATCCTCATGGCTCAGCCACAGATCGCCGATCCGGCCGAGCACGATGCTCATGACGGCGGCGGCTCCGAAGGGAATGGCGGATACGAAGCCGGCGTTCATCAGGCTCAATCCCCGCGCCTGCTGCATATAGCTGGGCAGCCACGTCAGCAGCATGTAGCCGCCATACACCATGCAGCCCTGGGTAAAGAACAGCCCCCAGACGGAGCGCATGGTCAGCAGGCGGGACAGCGGCGTGGGTGCCCGCTGGGTGGGCGCAACCTTGCCATCCCGCTCTGCCAGGATTTTTGTGCGTTCCGTCTCGCTCAGCCAAGCGACACGCTCCGGGCGATTGAACAGGGCAAGCCACAGGATCAGCCATAGAAACCCGACGGCTCCGGCCGCATAGAAGCCCATGCGCCAGTTGAAGAAGCCCACCACGGTGGTGACGGCCATTGCGCCCAGGGCCGGGCCAGCCGCCGATCCGGCGCCGAACACGGCGTTGGCGAAGGCGCGCTCGCTCGCCGGAAACCATTCGCGAATAATGCGGTTGGACGCCGGCCAGCTTGTCGCCTCACCCGCACCCATCACCATCCGGGTTGCCGCCATGCCGGCAAAGCCGCCGGACAGGCCGGTCGCCACCGTCGCCGCCGACCATACCGCGATACCCGCGGCGTTGACGGCCTTGCCGCCGAAGCGGTCGACGAGCAGGCCGACCGGAATCAGGCAGAGGATGTACATCCACAGGAACGAGGACAGCAGGTAGCCCATTTCGATCGGTGTCAGGCCGAACTCGACCGAGACCGGTTTGGCGGCGACCGACAGGGCGACGCGGTCGGTGTAGTTGATGGTAGTCAATGCGAAGAGGAAAACGCAGACCCACAGCCGGCGGTTGTTCATGGTCAGATTGCTCCCTACCATGGTGCCGGTCGGTTCTGGTTGCACTCGTGGGGGTCGATTTGCCGGCGCCTTTGGAAACCAGACGGTGGCGCGCCGCTCTCCTCTTGTCAAAGCAAAGCGCCCGTTGTCAAAGCAGGCCCCGGCCACCTGATGGACAAGGCGTGCCGGATCGCTATGGCGCATCGCTATGGCGCTCTGGGTCTGGGCGTCTGGTTCAGATGGCGGATCGTCCATCCAGTTGTATAGATCCGGGGAGCGGCGCCATCGATGGTGGTGAAGCCCAATCGGACCTGGGTGCGATCGGCGTTGACCCGCAGCAGGGTCCAGACCGGCTGCCAGGACTCATGTCGCTTCGTATCGACCGGCTGTCCCTGCCCCGCCACGGCACCATCGGCCGTGATCGCCACATGCGTCGCGGCGAAGCGGGGCGGCAGCCAGACCCAGCTATGAGCCACCAGGGTCGTATTCGGCTGCACCGAAACCGGATCGGACCAGGTGCCGATCGTGACAGGACGGACCGCGGCATTGGTCGGTGACTCCGGTACATCCTGCCCGTCCCGCAGCCGCAGCGCCTGGCGGGCAATCTGCTCCCAAGCGTCATAGGCGACACGCGGCGGCGGCTCCGCGACCAGATGCGGCATGCCGCCCAAAAGCAGCCCTTCCACCGCCCCGCGCTCGACCCAGGCGAAGCAGCGGTCGGGCCGGTCATCCGCCCGCACCCACAGCAACCACCCGGGACCGTAACCACGGATCGCCGCGGCCAGCCGCTCGGCCAGCGCCGGATCGAACTGGAGCTGGTGACGATAGGTGAAGACTTTCACGCCCGCCCGCAGGTCATCCAGGAACTTGCCGCGCAGCCAGCGAAATGCTGTCAGCAGCGAATCGAAATGCCGTTCCGCATCCGGTTGCGTCACCGCCAGCCCGGTGTGGAAACGGAAGCCGAAGCGGTGACAATCCAACGCGTAGTCGGGCCAATCCGAAGGATGCGCGAACGCATAGGCGCCCGGTTCGAACATCCCCTCCAGGCCCGCCTCCAGCGCGTCGATGATCTGCTCGGTGCGGTCGAAGCCGACATTCTTGAACAGCGACAGGCTCTTGCACCCCGCCGCGTCCTGCACAAAGCCCAGTTCGCAGTTATTCCCAAGGCTTTCGAACGCCGAAAACAGCGCGTCGCGTTGCATCCAATCTCTCTCGGCGCAGGACAATCAGGCGTTGCATAGCCTGGTCGCCCTGCGCCGAAAAGCTGATTAGGAGGTATGCCAGCCGAATTGCTGCGGCTTCCGCCCGGCCGTCGGCGCCAGTTTGACGTTCACCAGGCCGGGACCGTCATGCGCCATCAGCTCATTCAATGCCTTCCGCAGGTCCTTCGGATCCTCCACATACCAGCCGCGGCCGCCGAACGCCTCCATCAGCTTCTCGTAGCCGGAGCCGATGGACATCACGCGCGGCGGGATCGTCAGCCGGTCCCTGGGCAGTTCCGCGATGCCGCTGCCGATGCCGCCATTGTTCAGCACGATGATCTTCACCGGCATGCCGTAGCGGCACGCGGTCTCGATCTCCATGCCCGAGAAGCCGATGGCGGCATCGCCCGAGACCGAAACGATCGGCCGGTCCGGATGCACGGCGGCGGCGGCGATGACGAAGCCCATGCCGATGCCCATGGTGCCGTAGCTGCCGGCATCCAGCCGCAGCCTGGGATTTTTGTTCGGCATCTGGGTGCGACCGATATCCATGGTGTTCGCACCCTCGCCGATGATCACCGCGTTTTCCGGCAGGATCGCGCTGATGTCCTTGAACGCCCGGTAATAGTTCATCGGAGCGGTATCGTCGGCCGCTTGCGGGGCGATCTGCTTGGCGTTCGCCTCGGCCTTCGCCGCGATGGCGGAGCGCCAAGGCGTATCCTTTGGATAGAACCACTGGCGCCTCTCCAACCCCTTGTTCAACTGCCCGACGATCGCCTTGCCGTCACCGACCAGCGCGACCTCGGCCGGCACGTTCTGGCTGATCGCCTCCGCCGCGATATCCAGCTGCACGATCCGCACATCCTTGTTGAAGCGCGGTGGTTTCCCGAAATGCATGATCCAGTTGAGCCGCGCGCCGAGGAGGTAGATGACATCGGCCTCCTGCAGGGCGTGGGAGCGGGCGGCGCCGACCGACAGCGGGTGGTTGTCGTCCATCACGCCCTTGCCCATCGGCGAGGCCAGGAACGGTACCTGCGTGCGCTCGATGAAGGCGCGGACTTCGTCTTCCGCGCGCGACCAGGCCATGCCCTTGCCGACGATCACCAGCGGGCGCTGCGCCGATTCCAGGACGTTCAGCGCGCGCTCGATCTCGGTCTCCGGCGCGATCATGCGCGGTGGATCGGCCACACGCGCGGCGGGATGGACCTTTTCCTCATCCACCTCGCCCAGGATGATGTCGTCCGGCATGTCCAGGTAACAGGCGCCGGGTCGGCCGTAGATGGAGGTGCGCACGGCCATTTCGACATAGAACGGAATGCGATGGGTGTGCTCGACGGCGTGGGAGAACTTGCAGAACGGCGTGGTGATCAGCACCTGCCGCTCCTCCTGGAACGCGCCCATGCCGTTCTGGTGGACGGCGGAGGCACCGCCGATCAGGATCATCGGCCAGCAATTCTGCTGCGCGTTCGCCAGGCCCGCCAGCCCATGCACCACGCCCGGGCCGGACACCACCAGGCAGGCGCCCGGCCGGCCGGTCAGATAGCCGACGGCCTGCGCGGCATAGGACGCCGATTGTTCGTTCCGCATTCCGTAATACTTGATCCCGGCGGCCTGCGCCGCCTCGGCGATCGGGCCGACGGGGAATCCGACGACGCCAAACATGTATTCAACGCCCTGTTGCTTCAGGCTGCGCGCCATCAGGGTGGCGCCATTGATCTTGCCCATGTGTGTTCCCTTTCCCTTCGCTTGTCGTTTGACAGAAAGACTGCGGGAGAATCGGCCGGCTGGGAAGGGGGTCGGCCTATGGACCGGCGCCGGGATTTGCCGCACGCTGCGTCTTTCCGCAGCGGAGGGGACACGGCGCATGACCCATCGTCCAACCGTTCATGGCACGCGGCACGCGATCTCGGCGGGGCATTACCTGGCGGCCTCGGCCGGATTTTCTATCCTGGAGGCCGGCGGCAACGCGATCGACGCCGGTGTCGCGGCCGGCATCGCGCTGGGCGTGCTGCAGCCCGACCTGGTGAACTTCGCCGGCGTCGCACCGATCCTGATCCGGCTGGCGGACGGCACGGTGGAAAGCATCGCCGGCTTGGGCTGGTGGCCGAAGACACTGCCCGCCGATCTGTTCATGCGGCAGCACAACGGCAAAATCCCCGACGGCGTTTTGCGGACCGTGGCGCCATCCGCGCCGGATGCCTGGATCACCGCGCTGCGCCGCCACGGTACACTGCGCTTTGCCGACGTCGCCGCCTCGGCAATCCGTTTCGCGGCCGAAGGGTTTTCCGTCTATCCGTTGCTGGCACGCTCCATCGCCTCGCATGAGGCCGAGTACCGGCGCTGGGAGTCCAACATGGCGGTGTTCCTGCCCAACGGGCGGGTGCCGGATGTGGGCGAAAAATTCCTGCAGGCCGATCTGGCGCGCACCATCCAGTTCATGGCGGACCAGGACCGCGCGGCCGGACCCGACCGCGACGCCGGCCTGACCGCCGCGCACACCGCCTTTTATCACGGCGATATCGCCGCGGAGATCGTGAGGTTCCAGCAGCAGGAAGGCGGTTACCTGTCGATGCAGGACATGGCGGAATACCGGTCCGCCATCGAACCGGTGGTGCGGCGGCGCTGGCGCGGGCATGAGCTGATCACCTGCGGTCCGTGGTGCCAGGGACCGGCGCTGCAAGAGGCGCTGGCGCTGGTCGAACGGGTGGGGATCGACGGGTTGGCGCATAATTCGCCGGACTACCTGCACCGGATCGTCGCGTGCCTGGACCTGGCGCTGGCGGACCGGGAGCATTATTTTGGCGATCCACGCTTCGTGGACGTGCCGATCGACTGGCTGCTGGATCCCGCGACCATCGCGCGCCGTGCGGCTTCGTTTCGTGACGACATGGCGTTCGACACCATGCCGGCGCCGCTCGACCGAGCGGGCGCGGCGTTTGCGGTGACGGACGCGGTGCTGCCGAAAGTTGAGGCTGATACCTCGTACTGCTGCGTTGTCGACCGTTGGGGCAATGCGTTCAGCGCGACGCCCTCGGACGGGTCCGGCAACGTGCCCGTCGTGCCCCGCCTCGGCATCACGCCTTCGGGCCGCGGATCGCAGAGCCGCCCCGATCCGAACCATCCGGCCGGCGTGGCACCCGGCAAGCGGCCGCGGCTGACGCCGAACCCGGCGCTGCTGGTGACGCGTGATGGCGGCGTGATGCCGTTCGGCACACCGGGCGGCGACGTGCAGACTCAGGCCATGCTGCAGGTGCTGCTGAACGTCATGCATTTTGGCATGGACCCGCAGACGGCGATCGAGGCGCCGCGCGTCGCGTCCTATAACTTCCCGTCCTCCTTCGCCCCGTTCGAATATTTTCCGGGACGCTTGGCGGTGGAGGGACGGATCGACGCCGCGACACGCGACGACCTGGCCGCGCGCGGGCACCGCATCCATGACTGGCCGGACTGGACGTGGCTGGCCGGATCGGTGGAGGCGATCCTGACCGACCCGAAAACCGGGCTGATGGGTGCGGGCGCCGACCCTCGCCGGCCGGCCTACGCGATCGCGATATAGGGGACGCGATAGGGGACGCGCGGCGGTTCAGTCCGATCGGGGCTTGGTCTGGCGCACGAAACCGCTGGTGGTCGCTGGTCTGAGGTCTGCGTCCCCCGGAGCGCGAACCAGAATGGTCATGCTGGCGGGACCGGCTACCGTCGAGCCATGCCGCCAGCCAAACGCCCGACCGATCGGGTAAAGCCCGAGCTGCAGCTGGAACAGTGCTGTTTCGTAACGGTCTGTGCCCGACACCATGTCCAAAATCACATGCGAAGTTACCTGGTGGGGACCGAAGCCAAGGCGCATGAGGCAGTTGACCGGCGTTTCACCCTGCCGACACCGGCTTCGCGGGCAACGAGAAATTCCAGGCCGGCCCCCACGAACAGCGACGATTTCGGACCAGCCGCGTTGATCTGATCGACGTCGAGGATCGGACCGGCCATTCCTGCGACGCTGGGGGTGTCGCCCATGGCACCGATGTTTCCGTCGATGGTCCGGCGGCGCCGAACGTTCTGATACCGGTCATGCCGCCCCACACCGCGCAGGCCAGCAGTATCCCCAATATCGGCGCCGGTCCCGCCAGCAGCGCGATGCGGTAGATCTCGTCATCGCGCCAGAACCGCGTAGCCGATCCGAGGTGACAGCACTGGCGATATCTTGAAAACGGACGGTACCGACACGATCGCCATCATTACAACCACAGTCGGAAACAGGCCGGCAAGCCGCAGAAAGCCCTGCGAAACCGGCTTGTCCGTTTGATACCGCGAGGCGGAATCTGAAGTCTGCGTTTGCCCGTGCCGATGTCTGTCGCTCGTCGCCTCGATAGCGGGTTGAGGTGACAGACGTCGTTCCGGAGGGCGGCGTTTTTTATACCGCCGTTAGCATCGCCCACAGCCCGTCGGCGCCATTCGCACAGGCGGCCTTACCGACCTGGACTGCCCATTCCGGATCCGGACCGAACTCCTCGCGCCAGGACCATAGGCGCCGCGTGGACAGTTGCAGTGCGTACTCCTTGGTGAAGCCGATCGCCCCATGCACCTGGTGCGCGATCTCGGCCGCCAGGGTCGCCGCCTCCCCCACGCGGGCCTTCGCCACCGCGATCAGGAACGTCTCGCGCGCCGGATCGCCCTTGCCCAGCGCCTCGATTCCCAGATTGGCCGCGGCCACGGCGGCGGCGGTCTGTCCCGCCAGCACCGCGAGGTTCTGCTGCACGGCCTGGAATTTCGAAATCGGCCGGCCGAACTGCACGCGTTCCTGCGCATAGGTCACGGCCAGGTCCAACGCCCGTTCCAGCGCGCCCGACATCATCGTCGCCCGCGCCAGCGCCCCCCGACGGTACAACGCTGCCTTGGAGACACCTGCGTTCAGCGGCGCGGCGGCGTCGGCGGCAATGCGGACTCCATCGAAGGCCAGCGTGTCGCGCGGCTCATTGGCGATGTTCCTGCCGGCCGTCACCCGTGCCTCGCCGGTGCCATCCAGCGCGACCGCCATCTCGCCGTCCGGTCCATCCGCAATCAGAACGGTCCTGGCTGCGTGTGACGCGTATGGCAGCCGGCTGGCGGTACCGGACAGGCGCCAGCCATTGCCGTCTTGCGCCAGCGTCAGTGTTTCGCCGGGGCGGACGGGGCCGACCGTCATCGGCCCGTCCGCGACCTCCAGCCCCGCACCGGCGGCCACCCAGCCAGCCAGCATCGTCTCCGCCAGCGGGATCGGGGCCGAGAAGCGGCCCGCCACGCGCAGTACCGCGAACAGGTCGGACCATTCCGCGTCCGCGCCGCCCGACGCCTCCGGCAGCGCCGCCAGCGGCACGCCGGTTTCGGCCACCGCCTGCCATAGATCGGCGGCGAACACGCCCGTTTCGGCGGCGTCGACCACCTGCTTGGTGGATTTGTCCTCGAACAGCCGGGTCATGCTTTCCAGCAGCATCCGGGTTTCGTCGCGCATCGCCATCACCGTGCTCCCTTACCGAAGACCCAGGCCGCGGGCGATGATCCCGCGCAGGATTTCGCGTGTGCCGCCCTGGATGGAAAAGCGCGGCGCGTTCATCGTCGAGCGGGCGATCATGGAGACATAGGTCTCGACCGCCTCGAGTTCCGGTTCGGTCGGAAACAGCTGTCGAGCCACGACAGGGATGTCCTGCTCGTAGCGCGTGCCAAGATCCTTCACCACGGCGGACTCGTTGTTCGGCTGCAACCCGTCCTGCAGCATGCCGGCAATCGACAGCGACATGCTCCGCAGCGTCGCCAACTGGGAAATCAGCTTACCTAACGCCGCGGCGGTCGCCTTGTCCGGATCAGGGCCGGCCATCCGCACCATCTCCCGCAGCATCTGGAACAGCACCAGGAACCGGTCCGGCGCGCTGCGCTCGAACGCCAGTTCACTGGTCACCTGGTTCCAGCCATTGCCTTCCTTGCCCAGCAGCAGCGAGTCGGGGACGAACACGTCGGTCAGGAAGATCTCGTTGAAATGGTGCTCACCCAGCAGGTTGATCACCGGACGGATCTCGATCCCCGGCGTCTTCAGGTCCAGCAGGAACTGCGTCGCGCCGGCATGGCGATCGACCTCCTGCTGCCCGTCGCTCGCCATCTTGCAGAACAGGATGGCATAGTCCGCGCGATGGGCATTCGACGTCCACAGCTTGCTGCCGTTGATGCGATAGCCGCCATCCACCTTCACCGCGCGGGTACGTGTGCCGGCCAAGTCGCTGCCGGAGTTCGGCTCGCTCATGCCGATGCAGAAGGTCAGCTCTCCGGCGGCGATCCTCGGCAGGAAGAACCGCTTCTGCTCCTCGGTGCCGAACCGCAATATGTTCGGTCCGCTCTGCCGGTCGCCGGTGTAATGGGCGGATAGCGGCGCGCCGGCCACGAGCATTTCCTCGATCACGACATAGCGCTCGAACGCCGAGCGTTCATGGCCCCCATATTGTTTCGGCCACGTCATGCCGATCCAGCCGCGCCGAGCCATTGCCTTGCTGAAATCGCGGTTGAAGGAGGAGCGGAAGAATCCCATCACGTCCTGGTGCTCTGCGATGAAGGCGCGCACCTCCTGCCGCAGGGCCAGGGCTTCCGGCGGCAATTCCACCGGATCGAAACGAAACATCGGTGTCACCATTGGATGCTCCCCTTACCAGTTCGTATTGAACCCGGCGAAAGTGTGCGGAATGCGCCGGATGTCGGCCACCACCTCCCTCGCCAGGCCCGCCGGTGTTTCCGGCGGAAAATGCACGTCGATGGAATCCGCCAGGCCGCCAAACCGCGCCTCCACGGCTTTCGGCAGCTCCGCATAGGTGCCGCGGGCGGCGAAGATGCCGACTACCTCGTCGGACACCTCGGCCGCCATCTTGTCCCACTGGCCTTCCACCGACATGCGGTGCAATCTGGCCGACAGGTCCTCCAGACCGTGCAGCGCCAGGATCGGCAGATAGGTTCGGGTGGATCCGTAAAATCCGATACGCCGGCGGGCCTTTTCCACTTCGGCCGCGACGGTTGCCTCATCCGGGCCGGTACAGACAAAACCGCCGCCATGAACGTCGAAATGCAGGCGGGAGCGGCCGGAACGGCGCATTCCCTCCATCATCTGCGGCAGGCACACCTGCTCCAGATAGGCACGCGAGCACAGCGGGTGCAGCCGAACCCCGTCGCCAACCTGGCCGGCAACGCGCAGCATGGCCTCACCCACCGCCGCAATCGTCACCGCCGGCATCGGCAACCCGGTCGGTTCGGGGGAGAAATCCGGGGTCATCAGCGACAGTTTGTAGTGCGGGCTGTCGAAATTCAATCGACCGCGGGTTTCCCACGCGGTCCAGACCGCGTGCAGCGCCCGCACGTAATCGCGCATCCGCGGCGCCGGCGCGGTCCATGCGATGCCGAAACGGCGCTCATTATGCCCCTTCACCTGGCTGCCCAGCCCCAGGACGAACCGGCCGCCGGAATTGGCGTGGATATCCCACGCCTGCTGCGCCAGCACGGTCGGGCTGCGCGGGAATGCAACGGCCACCGAGGGAGTCAGTTCCAGACGTTGCGTGGCGAGGCCAGCGACGGCGAGCGGGGTGAGCGGGTCATGGCCCAGCTCCACGGTCATCACCGCGTCGAAGCCGGCGGCCTCGGCGGCCCGGGCGGCAGGCGCCACCTCACGCCAGTGCCGCTGCGGCAGGCTGGTAAAAACGCGCATCAGCCGCGCGCCAGCCGGCGCTCAACGAAGTCCAGCCGGTCCTGTCCCCAGAACAGGTCGTCCCCGATCACGTAGAACGGCGCGCCGAACACGTTGCGATCCAGCGCCGCCTGCGTGTCCGCCAGCCGCCGCTCGGCCCAACGCGGTTCCTCGCCCAGTTTCAGCACCTCGATCGGATCCAGCCCGACATCGGTGATCAGCCCCGACAGCGTGGCGGTATCGGCCGGGTTCTTCTCCTCCTGCCACACCGCCTTCAGGATGCGGTGCGCCAGCCGGATCGCCGGCTGGTCACCGATCGTCTCCCGCACCGCGATGACGCAGCCGGCTGTCAGCGTCTCGCTGGATGGAAAATATTTCGGATGAGTCTTGACCGGGATGCCCAGATGATCGCGCCACCGCGCCAGTTCCTGCAGCCGGTACGCCTGCCGCTGGGGGGATCGCTGTGGCAGCGGCAGGCCGCCTGACTTCGCGAAAATGGCACCGAAATCCACCGGATAGATGCGCATCGTGGCACCATGCGCCATCGCCATGGCCTCGATCCGAGCGGCACCGAGATGGGTCCAGGGGGAGTTGAGGGAGACATAGTAATCGATGTGGAGAGCCATGCGTTTCGTCCCGAACGTCGCTGCCTCCGATTCTGGCGAAGCGCTCGGATTGGCACAAGCCGGGCGAACCGGGCTAGAGTTGTGCCAAAGAGGAGCGCTCCGCATGCAATGGACGATCGGCGACGTCACGGTGACGAAGCTCGTCGAAATGGAGGCGACCGGCGGCAGCCGGTTCCTGCTGCCCCAGGCGACACCCGAGGCGGTGAAGCCGATCGTCTGGCTGTATCCGCATTTCGCCGATGCCGACGGGCGGCTGAAGATGAGCATCCACAGCTTCCTTGTGCAGACGCCGTCGCGGCGGATCATCGTCGATACCTGTCTGGGCAACGACAAGCAGGGGCGGCGCATCCCGCACTGGAACGACCGCACCGGTCCGTTCCTGGCGGACCTGGCGGAAGCCGGCTTTCCGGCGGATTCGATCGACACGGTGCTGTGCACCCATCTGCACGTCGATCATGTCGGCTGGAACACGAAATTGGAGCACGGACGCTGGGCGCCGACATTTCGAAATGCACGCTATCTGTTCGGCCGCACCGAATTCGAGCATTGGATCACCGTGAAGGATCGGCCGGACATGGCGCAGCTCATGGCGGATTCCGTGACGCCGATCATCGACGCCGGCCTCGCGACCCTGGTCGACACGACGGAGCGGATCTGTGATGAAATCCGCCTGATCCCCACGATCGGCCATACGCCGGGCCATGTCAGCGTCATGATCGAATCCCGCGGCGAGACGGCGATGATCACCGGCGATTTCATGCACCATCCCTGCCAGATCGCGCATCCGGAATGGAGCACGCTGGCTGACAGCGATCCGGACCAGGGTATTGAAACCCGCCGCCTGATGTTCCAGCGCCTGGCCGGCGCGCCGGTGCTGGTCATCGGCACCCATTTCGCCGGCGCCACCGCGGGCCGCATCGTCCGCGACGGCGACACCTATCGGCTGGACGTGTGAAGCCACGCGACAGCCACCCCGAGACCGCGCAACCATGACGGAGGCGACCCATGACCTATCTGCGCAGCGGCATCTTTCTGGCGCCGTTCCACGACACGCGTGAGAACCCGATCCTGGCGATCGAGCGCGACTTCGAGCTGGTGCGGCACCTGGACGCGCTGAACTACCATGAAGCCTGGATCGGTGAGCATCACTCCGGCGGGTTCGAGATCATCAGCAGCCCGGAAGTCTTCATTGCGGCCGCTGCCGAACGCACCCGGCATATCCGCCTGGGCACTGGCGTCGTTTCCCTGCCGTACCACAACCCTTTCATCGTCGCCGACCGGATGGTGCAACTGGACTACCAGACGCGCGGGCGGGCAATGTTTGGCGTCGGACCAGGCTCCCTGGTGCATGACGCGAAGAAGATCGGCGTGCAGCCTGCCGACCAGCGCCGCATGATGAACGAAGGCCTGGACGTGATCGTGGAACTGCTGCGTGGCGAGACCGTCACGCGCAAGACCGACTGGTTCGACCTGCATGATGCGCGGCTGCAACTGCCGCCTTACAGCCAGCCGCGAATGGAGATGGCGGTGGCAGCCTCCCGTTCCCCCGCCGGCGCGCTGGCGGCGGGGCGGCACGGCATCGGCATGCTGTCGATCGGCGGCACCAGCGACGACGCGTTGAAGCACCATGCGAAGAATTGGGAACTGTATGCCGAGACGGCGATCCAGAACGGCCACCGGCCGGACCGCAGGAACTGGCGCCTCGTCACCCTGATCCATGTCGCCGAGACGCGGGAAAAAGCCCGCGAGAACGTCCGCCATGGGCTGGATCGATTCTGCGACTATTTCCGCGATGTCGCGACCTTCCCGATCGTGCCGGGCGACATCGCCGACCGGTACCAATACATGGTGGAAAGCGGATCGGCCTGCATCGGCACGCCGGACGACGCGATCGCCTTCATCGAGCGGCTGCTGAAGGGCTCCGGCGGCTTTGGCGCGATCCTGGAACTGGCGCATAACTGGGCCGACTGGGCAGAAACCAAGCGGCACTACGAGCTGATGGCCCGCTTCGTCCACCCGCATTTCCAGGCGAACCGGCAGTGGCGGATCGACAGCTACGAGTATGCCCGCGACCACCACGCCGCATTCACGACGGAATCCGGCGCCGCGGTGCAGGCCGAGATCGATAAGCTGGCCGCCAAGCGCGCAGCGGCCGAGTAGCGCCGGAACACGCCGAACCAGACTTCGCGCCGGCTGGCATGATGGCCGGACGGCGCGAACCGCACCTCTGAGCCGAACGGGTGCCGGGTGAACCCGGTCCGATGACGTCCTACAGCGACCCGGTCTTCGCCAAAGCCACCATAAACGTGCAGCTCGGCCCCATCCGCCGGCTCTCGACGGTGATCTGCCCATTGAACCGATTGCCGTCGAACGTGCCGAAGAACCACGTATTGCCCTGCACCATCTGCAATGAATTGCCCTGGATGCGACCACGGAACAGGCCCCAGCGGACGCGATCACCCTCGACGCGGAACTGGTCGATCGTCTGGGTATTGATGCACATGCCGCCACCGGTGCTCAGCGGCACGGCAACGCCGCTATAAATCCCGTCGCGCGGCCCGCCCATGGCTGGCAGCGTTCCCGGCAGGTCCGGGTCCAGATTCGCCGGCGGCGCACCCGCCTGCCCGCCACCTGCGATCACTGTCGATCCAAATGGCGTACTCTGAATAACGACCGGCGGTGCCCCGGGCGTCAGTACCGTCGTACATCCGGCGAGCAGCGTCACCAGCAAAACGCTCCCTAAAGCCTTGCGTAAGCGTGTCATGTCTCTGCCTCTCCGGGGCGGTCCGGCCGCAGGACGCTGCCGGAGCGTCTCGCAGCCGCGATGATCCAATCCGGCGCCGGTATCACGGCGCCATGAGCTGGCTCAATAGCCAAGCGCGTGCAGGAAATAGTGGATCGCCTGACCCATCACTCCAGGCGTTTGCACGGAGGCGAAATGGCCCGTGTTCAATTCCAGAAATTCGGCGCCCGGCACCCGTTCCGACATCGGACGAATAACCGATGGCGGCCGCAGGCTGTCGTGCCGGCCGGCCGTGAACAGCGCCGGACACGCGATGCGGGGCAACTCGTGTTCAATCGATTCGCCAGCCAGCATGCGATTGATGGCGGCAAAGCTTTCAGGGTCATTACCCAGCCAGCGCGCCCGGAACTGGGCGAATACGGCTTCATCCAGGCGCACCACGGGTGGATAGGACGCCGCGAGGCTGGTCTCCACCACCCCGCGCATGCCGCCGGCTTCCACCGCGGCCGCGCGATCCAGTGTCGCCTGCCTGCGGTCGTCAGCCACTCCCATGGCAGGCCCGTGAAGCACCAGGGCAGCGGCCCGGTCGGGATACCGCACGGCGAAATGCGCCGCGATGGCGGCGCCGACGGCAATGCCGGCCAGAGCCACCTTCCCGGAATGGCCGGTTGCATCCAGCAACGCCTTCAGGTCGTCGGCCATCTGGTCCCAGGTGACGCCGCCCCGGATCTTCTCCGACAGGCCGGCGCCGCGCGTGTCGTACCGCAGCACCCGGCGGCTGTTGTTCAAGGCGCCCAACGCCCTGTCCCAGCTATCCAGCGTGCCACCCATTTCATGCACCAGCACCAGCGTGGTCGGACCGCTGCCGCTTTCCTCCCAGCGCAAGCCGGTGCCGTTGACTTCGATCCAGTTCATGGCAAACGTCCCCTCCACATCTTGGGCCGCAGGATAGACAGCGGCCCGCTGTCCGTGAAGGCACGCGTCCGAAACCATCATGACCCAGAAGATGATCCTGCACTGGTCCCCGCGCTCGCCCTATGTGCGCAAGGTGATGATCGCCCTGCATGAGATGGGGTTGCACGACCGGGTGGAGACCGTGCGCACCGTGACCGGCGGAACGGTCCCGCACTGGGAGTTGATGAAGGTCAATCCGCTCGGAAAGATCCCCACGCTGCAGTTGCCGGATGGTACGGTGATCTACGATTCACCGGTGATCCTGGAATATCTTGACACCCTGCACACCGGTCCGAAACTCTTCCCCGCCGCGTGGCCCGCTCGGCTGACCGCGCTGCGCCGCCACGCGCTGGGCCAGGGCATGCTGGATGCCGCGCTGGCGCTGTTGAGCGAGGGTTTCCGGCCGACGGAGCGCCAGAGCGAACCGCACATGGCGCTATGGCGCGCCAAGCTGCGGACCTGCGTGGACGCGCTGGAGCAGGAGGCCGAGGACCTGGCCGCCAGTGGCTTCACCGTCGGTCATCTGGCGATCGGTGTGGCGCTGGGCTATCTGGATTTCCGCTTCGACGCCATGCGCTGGCGCGACGGCCATCCGCGGCTGGCGGCCTGGCATGCCGCCTTCAATGCCCGCCCCGCGGTGGCGGCGAACATGCCGGTGGACGACCGATGATCGCTGACCGGCGCAGGGATTGACTGATTCGCGAAGCCGGCGCGGCATGCCGAGGCGCCGGCGCCTCGGCGTCGAGAATCCCAATTCAAACCACCAGCTTTTGGGCCAGGATCTGAGTGGCAAGCGTTGGCGGCCATGGCGGGTGGAACAACGAGGCGGTCAACGGCAACGCCATGCGACGTACGGGCGGTCCTGCCGCGCTGATTACGTCGGCGTATCGCTGAGCCCGATACCGCCCGGCGACGACATCGGCACGTGCACTGGCATGTTGACGCCCCAGTCGGCCCCCAGATCGGCGGTGATGTCCCAGCCGGTTGGCGGCGCAACGCTGGCACGGTTGTCGGTCACCGCGTTGCCGCGGCCGATCGTGGTGGTGCCGTACGGATAGAACAGCCGGCAATACTGGCTCGCCGTCGTCAACGCCGTGGCCAATGTCAACTGCAACTGGGTGGCGTTCAGCCGGACGCAGGCGGTGGCAGTCACGATGTTGCCCGGCATCGCGGCAATGCCGCCATCCATGACCGCCCAACCCAGCCCGGCTGACCCCTGCGGCGATGGCACGATCAGGTCGGTGCCGCAATCATGCGCGATCGTGACGACCAACGTGGTGTTGGATTGCCGATAGACATGGGTCACTGCCGGCCCGCCCATCATCGGCACGCCGGCCGGCAAGGCGCTGATCGTGTCGCCGCCGCCGCAGGCCAGCACCGCCCGCGCCACCAGCGGTGACGCCAGGCGGCCGAAGCGCAGATTGTCCACCGCGTCACGATGCAGCGAATCGCCGCCGCTCCAGGTTCCGTCGGCCGCCTGGATGGCACCGCGCGGCAGGGTGTCGGCGGTCTGCGGCAGCACGACGGCAACGTTCTGCGTGCCATCCGCCGCCATCTCGGCGACCACCTCGCGCTGCATCTGCATGCCAGGATCGTTGCTGCCATAGGCGAAGGGGATTGCCGACCACCACACCAGCGGCAGGCTCGCGGCGCGGCGCGACAGCATGCCTCGTTCCAGTGCCAGCAGACGCCGAGCCGCGGATTCATAGGTGGCTTTCTCGCTGTATTGCCGGGTGCAATCGGTCTCCGACCATGGCCAGAACAGAACGGCGATATCATTGGCATCAGCGGCCGCTGTGCTGTTCGCCAGATAGGATTGCACCGCCAGCCCGTCGGCGCCCAAGGCCCAGGTGGAGGGATCGCTTCCGTCGCCGGGATTGGTCAGGAAGGAGCCTGGAAACCCCAGCGCCGGCACCGGATAGATACCCTGGCCGCCGATACAGGTCGCCGACGGCGGATAGCCGTAGGTGCCGACCACGCCATAGGCGAGCGCGCCCAGATGCCAGGCCACACCCTGCGCCAGCAGGTGCCAGGCACCATCGTTCAACCCATTGCCGGCATTCGACTGGCCACAGACCAGGATCTGGATGCCGCGCCGAGCGCCGAGGTACCAGCGGCTCTGATAGGACAGAATGGTGGCGATCCCGGCGGCGGAGACCGCCAGCGGCCAGAAGGCCGCCTCATGGAACCAGCACTCCGCACCGCCCTGGCCGCCGCCGTTATGCAGGAACAGCAGCGGCGCGTTCAGGCTGCTGCCCAGCGGGTTCGGCGCGCCGCTGGCTAGCTGGGTGCCATCCAGCCAGACATCCATGCCCGAACCCGGCGTGTTACGCAGAATCACCGCATGGGAGTGGCGGCGGGTCAAGATCGTGCTCAGCACGGTCTGCTGCGTGCCGGGAAACAGCACAAGGCGTGTGCCGCCGTTGTTGTCGGCGGCCAGTACGGTGGTGCCGTTGATGCTCAGCAGCGGGCTGGCGGTCGTGCTGCCCTGCCGCCAGTTCGGCCGCGACCAGACCAGGAAGACGGTCCAGGCCGCGCCGGTCCCGATGCTGAAGCTGCCGCTGCGCAGCCCCTGATCGGGATCCATCACCGGCAATTGCTGCGAGCCGGTGGGCAGCGCCGGCGGGATGACGGTGCTGCGGCCAAGCCCGCCCAGCAGCCCGTTCAGCCGTGGCGTGGCGACCGGCGCTGAACCGTTGGAGGATGCGTGCCAGACGGAGAGGACCTGGGCATTGCCCGACTTGTCCGCGACGGCGGCGACCGCGGCGCCCGATGCGGTCAGCGGGGAACCGGAGGCATCCAGCATGCCTGCCGCCACACCGGCATCCCACCAGCCGGCCAATCCGCTGACCGCGGCGAGACCGCTGGCCGGGTTGCTCTGCGTTGCGGTACCCAACGAAGCGGCGAGCATCGGCCGCCCGGGTGCGGCCATGACCACGCGGGTGCCGGATAGAATGACGCTCATACGATCGGTTCCTGAAATAGCTGCCGAGCGGCTCGCACCGCATAATGTTCGCTAAATGTTCCCATATTCGGCGATTACAAGATGTCTTCCGTCAAAGGCAGCGTTTCTCGGTCCGTTCGCCACGAAAACCAGCGCGAAAACCGTTGCGGCCGCGCGGTACCGGTTCGTTCCGATCACATGCGTCCTCGGGCCGATCCAGCCATGCAATCGCCCGCTGCTCATCGCCCCGGCTGCCAAGCATGGTGTAGAACCCGCGCTTCCGGAGCATGACAGGACGAAGCCGATCCCACCATGCTCCGTGGCGCATCGATTTAACGGCGCGCGTTATGCCATCCGACCGGCGGCCTTGGAAAATCGCGCCTTAGTCGGCCGCCAATTTCGCACCATCGTCATTCAGAATATCATCGGCCGGGCCGAAGAATTCATAGCGGAGGCGTGCCGTGGAAACACCGGAGGCAACCAGGCCGCGTACCTGGTGGCGCAGGAACGGCTTCGGTCCGCACAGGTAGAACATCGTGTCCGACGGCGTGGCCTGCACCAGCATGTCGACCGGGATCATGCCGCGGGCTTCATAGTCCTCGCCCTGACGGTCCTCGGGCAGCGGCGTGTCATAAAAGGTCGTGGCGTGGAATGTGGCGATGCGACGGCCCAGCGTGCGGACATGCTCGCGCATCGCATGCACGCGCCCGTTACGCGCGCCGTGCACCCACCAGACCGGCCGGTCCGGCTGCTCCGCCGCGATCGTCTCCAGCATGCTGACCATCGGCGTCAGCCCGACACCGCCGCTGACCAAGGCAACCGGCTTGCCGGCATCGACCGGGTGGCCAGCATCGATCGCCGCGCCAGCCGGCGCATCCAGGAAGAAGTCGCCCGCCGGTGCGGCGACACGCAGAACCGTGCCGGGCACCGCCTTGTCATGCAGCCAGTTCGACGCCGCGCCGGGCGGCACGTTCGGCTCCGCCTCCCGCTTCACGGTGATACGATAGGCACGACCGTTCGGCGCGCAGGAAATCGAGTAGTTTCGCCGCACAGTGCCCAGGCCGGGCAGGTCCAGCGCGAAGCCGAGATATTGGCCCGGCTTGTGGCGCAGCACGGCGCCACCATCCGCCGGCACCAGGATCAGGGACCGGATGATGCTGCTTTCCTCCTCCGTGCTTTCCACGACGAAGTCGCGCCAGCCGTTCCAACCGCCGGGCCGGGTGGCCAGATCGCGATAGATCGCCGCCTCACGTCCGATCAGAATATCGGCCAGCGCCCAGTAGGCGTCACCCCAGGCGCCCAGAACTTCGGGGCTTGCGGCCTCACCCAGCACGTCGGCGATCGCGCCCAGCAACGACGTGGCGACGTGCGGATAATGCTCCGGCAGGATGTTCAGGGCGACGTGCTTCTGTGCGATGCGCTCCACGGCCCCACCCAGCACGCCGAGGTTGTCGATGTTGCGGGCATAGGCCAGCACGGCGGCGGCCAGCGCCTTCGGTTGGGCGGCATCCTGGTGATGCGACTGGTTGAACAGGTCGCGGATGGCCGGGTCCTGAAACATCCGCTCATACATGCGGCGCGTGATCGCCAGGCCGTGCTGTTCCAGGGCCGGTACGGTGGCCTTGACCAGCGCGATGGTCTCCGATGTCAGTCGGGCAGTCATCAGTAAAAAGTCTCTCTTTCGTTGTGGGAAGAAAACCAGGAGGCCGGAGAGCCTCAGAAGGCGAACAGATTGCCGCCGATGCTGCCGGCCACGGCGCCGGCCACGGTCAGCAGGCTGAGCGCGAGCAGGATGCGATGCAGCCATTCCACGCGCCGGAACGTCCCCGCGGGATCGGCTGCCGCTCGGCGGGCAAGTGCCCGCTCCAGGAACAGCGGCTCGATGACGAAGAGCATCGCGGTGAAGATCAGCCAGGTCAGGACCATGGCGTGCATCCACCAGAAGCCGGCGTCGTGGAACCGGGACCACGCATGCAACTTCCAGGTCATGTAGAAGCCGCTGGCGCCTGCAATCGCCGTGGTCCAGCGCGCCTGGCGGGCGAAGCGCGCCTCCAGCCGATGGAACACGGCAAATCGTTCCGCCGCCGTGTACGACCGGCGGATCGAGGGCAGCAGGACGGTGGTGACCATGGCGACACCGCCGATCCACAGCACCACGGCCAGCACGTGCAGCACGCGGGCCAGGATGAAGTCGCTCATGGTCGCCAAGTCCCTCGGAGTCGATGCGGTCAGCCGGCGAAACGCGGGAACAGGATGTTGTTCTCGGTGTGGATATGCTCGACCAGATCGTCGGCAAATTTCCGGGCACCGGTATAGAGCGCCCGCCAGGTCGGGCAGGCATCCGCCGGCGGGATGAAGTCGTGGGTCAATGCCTCCAGCCGGCGCAGATAAGCACCGTGGTCGTCATGTTCGGCCACCATCATGGCGATCGGCTGACCGATCATCGGATGACGGTCCACCTGCTGACCCGCCTGCTGACCGCTCATGCGATCACTCTCGCGGCGCATCATGGGGAACAGCACCTGTTCCTCCTTCCGCATGTGACTCTCCAGGTCCACCGTGATCTGTTCGAGGAGGTCCGCGAGACCGGCGGGGACGTCGGCATGGGCGCGATGCACCGCTTCCACCCGGCGTGCAAGCCGCGTCAGCTCCGGCAGCTCCCGGCGGTGGACGTCGTGGAACCGTGTCAGAATCCGGTCGATCAGCGCATCGGTCTCCACCGGCGGCTCGGCGGGGCGGGCCGCCGCGACCAGATCAGCCAGCTCTGCTTCCAGGCGCGTCAGATCCAGTCCCTTCGCAGCCGCGGCTGCGGCCAGCGAAGCGCGGCCGCCACAGCAGAAGTCCAGCTTGGTGCGGCGAAACACCGCCGTGGCGCCGGGAAGCGTGGCGGCGATGTCACCGACGGGGCGCGAGGCGAAAACGGAGTGTTCAGACAGGGAAGCGCTCATGGCGGCTGCCTTCCGAAGGAAGCCGCGAAACGCCGCGGCAAAAGGCGATCGTCAATTTGGTATTGGCGATACCAGTTACATGCGCCCGCTATTGTGGTATTGTCAATGCCATATTCCCACCGCCGACTGATCCGGCGACGCAGGAGGGGCCCCGATGCGGCTGCTCGCTTCTACCGATTACGCGCTGCGTGTCCTGATGCTCCTGGGCCAGGCACCCCCGGATATCCATCTGAGCGTGGAAACGCTGGCGGAGCGGCTGGGCGGGCTGTCACGCCATCACCTGCACAAGATCGTGCAGGACCTGACCGCACAGGGTGTGACCCGCACGGTGCGCGGGGCTGGTGGCGGCGTGATGCTGGCCAAGCCACCCGAAACGATCGGGTTGGGCGCGCTGATCCGCCATCTGGAGGCTGGACAGGCGATGGTCGCCTGCTTCAAGTCCGACGACTCGGGCTGCACATTGCTGCCAGGCTGCCGATTGCGCGGCATCGTTGCGCGGGCGGAGCAGGATTTTTATGCACGCCTGGATGAATACACCCTGGCGGATTGCCTGTTGACCGGCGCCGGATTTCAGAACGAGGACGCGGCGCCACGCGTGTCTCCGACCAACGCCTGATCCCAGACGGCGGTGATGCCGCCGCCTCCGCTATGCTCTCCGTCATGGCTGGCTTGCGTTCGCCATGGCGAGGGGCACGCGATGAGGTAGGCCGATCACGATGCCGATGACTGGACCGTCATTCGTCTCGGCGGAGCATGGCCAGAACGTCCTGGGCATGGGGAATCGGCCCGACGGCACCATAACCGGTGCATTTCAGCGCCGCCGCGACCGAGGCATACCGTGCCGCCGCGTCCGGCGGGTCACCGGCCAGGATACGGGCCAGAAACGAACCGCAGAACGCGTCCCCTGCCCCGGTCGCGTCCACCGCGGTGACCGGATGCGCCGGGATCAACGCACGCTCGTCGTGGGTCGCCAGCCAAGCGCCGGCAGCGCCCATCTTCAAGAGGACGACCTTGCATCCCAGGAGGAGGTAGAAATCCAGCATCGCCTGAGGGTCGCTCAGGCCGGTGAGAATCTGGACATCCTCCATCCCCGGAATGGCGTAATCGGCTCCCGCCATCGCGGCGTGCATCACGGCGGCGGCGCGCGCCGGCGGCCACAGACGCGGGCGGTAATTGGTGTCGTAGGCGACCTTCACACCGTGCCGGCGGGCGATGTCGATGGCGGCAAAGACCGCATCGCAGGCCGAGGCGGAAATTCCCTGGCTGATCCCGGACACGAACAATATCCGGGCCGCGGCGATTGCCGCCTCCGGCAGGTCGGCGGCGGCATACCTCGCCGCGGCGGAGCCGGTCCGGTAATGCAGGAAATGGTGTCCATCCGAATCATGTGTCACGAAATAGACGCCGGTCTGATACCGGCTGTCGCGCCGGACGGTGCTGGTATCGACCCCTTCCCGCTGCCAGAGGCCGATGAACGCATCGCCCGGCATGTCCTGGCCAAGGGCCGTGATATAGCCGACGCTGGCGCCCTGCCGAGCGGCGGCGATGGCGGCGTTGGATGTGTCGCCGCCGAACCCTTCCAGGTAATGACGGCTGCCATCGGCATTGCGCGGCAGTTGGTTGAACTCCAGCATCGGTTCGCCCATGCACAGGAGAGCCACCGCCTTGCGTGGAATCCCGTCGGTGTCGGCCATCGCCGCGTTCCCCCTTTTCCTCACCGCCCTCGCCGCAGCCCCGTTAGGGCAACCTGTTGGAGCGAGCCCAAGCGGGGCAGCGTGTGGCGGGCGTGATGGCGCGGTTCGGCGCCGGCGGCAAGCGAAGATGGCGCGGCGGCTATGGGACGGCCGTCAGCGCCAGACGGCTGAAGGAGATGGCGAGGCGGCGATCATCGCCGCCGCCGGCCACCAGCACCGGGCTGGCCGCGAACGGGTGATCGAGGCGAATTTGCAATGGGGCATCGCCAACGGCAAGCTCGCCGGGGATCGAGCAACACACCATCGCCCGCGGGAGCGGATCGAAGCTGTGTACGAACCCGCCATTGACGGACACATCCAGCCGCTGGCGCGGCAGCAGCGGCGGATGGATATAGGGGATGACGTCCATCTCCAACCAATATTCGGACGCCGGCCCAGGATTCGGAAGCGTCAGCAAGCTCCGCTCACCCACCGACCACTGATAGCCGGCCTCCGGCCCGGACCAGCCAAAGCCCAGATGCGGTCCGGCATTGCCATCGGTCCCGAAGGTCAATTGATGCCGCCGCATCGCATCGGCCATGCGCCGGCCGGCCGCCACCCGTTCCGGTTCCGGCAGGCGCCAGATGGCGTGCGCCTTCCGCAGAACGCTGAGCCAGGATGGCAGATGCAGGTTGGGCACATCCTCACGCGGCGCAAGCCGGTTAACGTAGCCGATCATCAGCCGCCCATCGGCCACCGCCACGGTGCCCGGCGGATGACCTGGGCAGGCGGCCTGGACCCAGAGCAGCGTGCTGGGACCGCAACGGTCCAGCGCGATGCGGAGATCCATGAGGTCGGCGGCCAGAAGCGGTTCATTCTGCCGAAACACGAGAATTTTGGAGGGCGATTCGAGGTCGGAGATCAGCTTCTGCGCCAGGAAGCCGACCGTGCGGCTCTGCTGCGCATGCAGGGCCTCGGGTGTGGTCTCCGAGGTTTTGATATGCGCGTGGTAGTAGAAATCGTAGCGGTTCAGCTTGACCATGTATTCGCCGTTTTCTTCGTGAATCCGGATCGAGGCCGGATCGGCGATACCGTCGAAGCGATTGGACAAGGCCCTCAGGAAAGACCGCAGCGGAGCACCGGCGAACCGCAGCAATCCAAGCGGCTCCGCGCCCGCCAGGCGTTGCACGAGGCCCAGTTCGCAATTGTCGCCTACACTCTCGAAGTTCAATACCAGGTCGTGGTCGCTGAGATCCGGCGTCGCGTCGGTCGTGGAATCCATTTCGCCTCCGAATACTCACACGGCGTGGCGAAATATTGCCACCCGGCGGGCCGGACGCCCGTGCCCATCCAAGATCAAACCAGCCGCGGGCGCCGCTGCAAGGGTGTCAGGCCGTTACAGCCGTCCCGCCCGACCACATCCCGTTCAGACCGGATATCAAAGCGCGGCCTGACGAAAGCCTCAGTGGAACAACACGCTCGCCGCGGCCTGGGCGGCGCCGACGACAGGAGCCGGAAAGAGGAAGAAGAATGCCGTGAACAAGCCGGTCGCCGCCACCACGAAGGACAGACCGGCGCCGCGACGGTCGAACGGTTCCTCGGCCGGATCGAAATACATCACCTTGATGACCCGGATATAATAGTACGCGCCCACCACCGAGGTCAGCACGCCGATCACCGCCAGAGTCCACAGGCCCGACTGCACCGCGGCAAGGAAGATGTAGAGCTTGGCGAAGAACCCGGCCATCAGCGGGATCCCGGCCAGGCTGAACAGGAACACCGCGAACGCCAGGGCCAGCGCCGGATCATTGGTGGCAAGGCCGGACAGGTCGGAGATCTGCTCCACCGCCCTGCCCTTGCGGCGCATCGCCAGGATGCAGCCGAAGGTGCCGGCGGTCATGAAGACATAGACCACCATGTAGACCAGCACGCCGCGCACGCCGGCGGCGGTGCCTGTCGCCAGGCCGATCAGCGCATAGCCCATATGGCCGATCGACGAATAGGCCATCAGCCGCTTGATGTTGGTCTGGCCGATCGCCGCGAAGGCGCCCAGCACCATGGAGGCAATGGACACGATCACCACCAGCGACTGCCATGCCCCGAGCAGCGGTGCGAAGGACGTGCCCATCACGCGCAGCAGCAACGACATCGCCGCCACCTTCGGCGCGGTGGCAAAGAATACCGTCACCGGTGTCGGCGCGCCCTCATACACATCCGGTGTCCACATATGGAACGGCACGGCGGAAACCTTGAACGCCAGCCCCACCAGCACGAAGACGATGCCGACGATCAGCCCCGAGGAAACCGCGCCGCTCTGTGACAGCAGCGTGCGCAGCGAAGCCAGGTCCATGGTGCCGGAGAAGCCGTAGACCAGCGATATCCCGTACAGCAGCAGGCCGGATGCCAGGCTGGAGAGGACGAAATACTTCAAACCGGCCTCGGAGGAGCGGACATCATCGCGGGCGAAGGCAGCCAGCACGTACAGCGCGAGGGACTGCAGTTCCAGGCCGACATACAAGGTCATCAGGTTGCCGGCCGATGCCATGATCATCATGCCCACGGTCGAGAACATCATCAGCACCGGGAACTCAAACCGCGCGATGCCCTGGGCGCGGTTCCAGTCGAGTGCGAGGATGGAAACGAGTGCGGCGCCCGACAGGATCAGGATCTGGTTGAAGGCGCTGAACGGATCGGCGACCAGCTGGCCGTGAAAGCCGGCGCCGCCGGCGCCGTTGAGCACCAGCACGCCGGTCAGCAGGAAGCCGCCCAGCGCGAACATCGTGCATAGCAGGGTGTTGTCATGGCCCTTGCGCAGCACGCCGAAGATCATCGTCGCCATGGCGACGCAGGCGAGCACAAGCTCCGGAACGACGATCGTCCAGTTCATCAGTGCAGATTCCCGGCAAGCTTGGTTGTGGGCGAGCCAGGGACGTGCTGCAGCGCGGCGGTATGCTGCTGCACCATCTGGCCCACGGTGGCGTCAAAGTAGCGGGTGAAGCTGGATGGATAGATGCCCATCCACAGCGTCAGGACGATCAGCGGGGCGAATACCGCCCATTCCCGCGGGCTGAGATCCAGGATCGACTTCAGGTCGTCCTTGGTGATGCGGCCGAACACGACCCGCGCGTACAGATACAGCATGTACGCGGCGCCTAGGATCATGCCCGCGCCGCCCAGCAGGGCCAGCCAGAAATTCACCTGCAGCGAACCGATGATGACCAGGAACTCACCCACGAACCCGGCGGTGCCCGGCAGGCCGACCGATGCCATCATGAACAGCATGAACACCAGCGCATAGCCGGGCATGCGGTCGGCGAGGCCGCCATAGCGGGCGATCTCTCGCGTATGGATGCGGTCATAGACGACGCCTACGATCAGGAACAACGCGCCCGATACGATGCCGTGCGACAGCATCTGGAACAGCGCGCCGTGGATGCCCTGGATGTTGAAGGTGAACAGGCCGATCGTCACCACGCCCATATGCGCGACCGATGAATAGGCGATCAGCTTCTTCATATCCGTCTGCGCCAGCGCCACGAGCGAAGTGTAGATCACCGCCACCACCGACAGGGTGTAGATGAAGGGCGCGAAATACGCCGATGCCTCGGGCAGCATCGGGATGGAGAAGCGTATGAAACCATACGCGCCCATCTTCAGCAGCACGCCCGCCAGGATGACGGACCCGGCGGTCGGCGCCTCGACATGTGCGTCGGGCAGCCAGGTGTGCACCGGCCACATCGGCACCTTCACCGCGAAGGAGGCGAAGAACGCCAGGAACAGCCAGAGTTGCGCTGTGTGGGAGAACTGGGTGTGCAACAGCCCGCCGATATCGGTCGTGCCCGCCTGCACCCACATAAAGATCAGTGCCAGCAACATCAGCACCGATCCGGTCAGGGTATAGAGAAAGAATTTCACCGCTGCGTAGACGCGCCGGGGACCGCCCCAGACCCCGATGATCAGGTACATCGGGATCAGCACACCTTCGAAAAACATATAGAAGACCACGAAATCGGTGGCGCAGAACATGCCGACCATCATGGTTTCCAGGACCAGGAAGCTCAGCATGAACTCGCGCACGCGGGTGTGGATCGCTTCCCAGGCGGACAGGATGCAGATCGGCGTCAGCACCGTCGACAACAGGACAAACAGCACGGAGATGCCATCGACGCCCATGCTGTAGCCCACCTTGTACTCGGGCAGCCAGGCGATATGCTCATTGAACTGAAAGCCCGGATCGGTCGGATCGAACCGGAACCACAGCACCAGCGACAGCGCCAGCACCAGGAGGCTGGTCCATAGCGCGGTCCAGCGGGCATTGGAGGCGACGGTCTCCTCATCGCCGCGGACGCTCATGATCACCACGCAGCCGATCAGTGGCAGCCAGGTGATCAAGGACAGGATCGGGAAACCGGCGGCATTGGTCACGGCACTCATCCTGTCACCCGGGTCAGCATGAAGATGGCAATGAGCACGACGACCCCGATCAGCATCATGAAGGCATAGAGGGCGAGCGAACCGGTCTGGATCTTCACCACCTGCTTCGACCCGTCAGTGGTGAGTTCCGCCAGCCCGTTAGGGACGCCGTCGATCAGCGTGGCGTCACCCACCTGCCAGAGCAACCCGGCGAGGCGCATGGCGGGACGGACGAAAATCCGGTCGTACAGCTCGTCGAAATACCACTTGTTCAGAAGGAAGCGGTACACGGCGGGGAAGGTGCTGGCCAACCGCTCCGGCAATGTCGGCATGACGATATACATCAGGAAAGCCAGTGCGATGCCGGCCACCGCACAGATCAGCGGGGCCAGCTCGGCCAGGGTCGGAATGTGCTCCAGCGCCTCCAGAATCTCACCGTGGTTCGGGTTGACGATCGCGCCATTCCAGAATTCCTGCCAGCCGGCACCGATGAACCAGTCATCCAGCAGGAAGCCGTTGCAGATGGCCCCCGCCGCCAGGACCAGCAGCGGAGCCAGCATGACCCAGGGGCTCTCGTGCGCATGTTCCAGCGTGTGATGATCGACGCGGGAGGTACCGTGGAACGTCATGAACAGCAGCCGCCAGGAGTAGAAGGCGGTCAGGAACGCCGCGGCCACGGTGCAGATGAAGGCATACATCCCGATATTCGTGTGCGACGCGAACGTGGCCTCGATGATCGCGTCTTTTGAATAGGCGCCGGCGAAGGGTGGAATGCCGGCCAGCGCCAGGTTGCCGATCCACATCACCGTGCAGGTGATCGGAATGGTCTTCCACAGCCCGCCCATCTTCCGCATGTCCTGCTCATCATGCAGGGCGTGGATGACCGAGCCGGCCGACAGGAACAGCAGCGCCTTGAAGAAGGCGTGGGTGATCAGGTGGAACACCGCGGTCTGATATGCGGCGACGCCGATGCCGGCGAACATGTAGCCCAGCTGCGAACAGGTCGAATAGGCGATGACCCGCTTGATGTCGTTCTGCGTGCAGCCGATCGTCGCCGCGAAGAACGCCGTGGAGGCGCCGATGAAGGTGACGAATGCCAGCGCACCGGGAGCGAAGTTCATCAGCGGCGACATGCGCGCCATCAGGAAGACGCCGGCGGTGACCATGGTGGCGGCATGGATCAGCGCGGAGACCGGCGTCGGGCCCTCCATCGCGTCGGGCAACCACACATGCAGGCCGAGCTGGGCGGACTTGCCCATGGCGCCGATGAACAGCAGGATGCCGATCACCTCGAAGGCCGGCCAGACATGGCCGAACAGCCGGTAGGCGTCGTTCACGTGCTGCGGCAGGTCGGCGAAGATCACGCTGAAATCCAGCGAGCCGAACTTGAAGAAGATCAGCGCCAGGCCGACGGCAAAGGGCAGGTCGGCAACACGGTTGACGACGAACGCCTTGATCGCCGCGGCGCGCGCGGACGGACGGTCATACCAGTAGCCGATCAGCAGGTAGGAACAGAGGCCGACGCCTTCCCAGCCAAAGAAGATCTGCGCCAGGTTGTCGGCCGTCACCAGCATCAGCATGGCGAAGGAGAACAGCGACAGATAGGCGAAGAACCGGTACCGCGGAAACGTGTCGTGACCCATGTAGCCGATCGAGTAGACATGGATCAGCATCGACACGAATGATACCATCGCGACCATGACCGCCGACAGCGTGTCGTAGCGCAGTGCCCAGTCCACGTGAAACTTTCCGGCATCGATCCAGCTGGACAGCATGATGACGCCGTCGCCGGTGTCGTGGCCAACGAGCTGGAAGAACGCCAAGGGCCCGCAGATCGCGGCGACGATCATGCTCAGGACCGAGGCGGTCATGGCCGCCTTGTCGCCCATCGCGCGTCCGCCGAGGCCGGCGATCAGCGCGCCGGCCAGTGGCGCGAATACGGCAAGCAGATAAAGCATCGTCAGCCTTTCATCAGGTTGACGTCCTCAACCTGGATCGACCCGCGATTGCGGAAATAGATGGTCACGATGGCAAGACCGATCGCCGCCTCGGCCGCGGCAACGGTCAGCACCAGCATGGCGAGGATCTGACCCGCCATGTCGTTGTGCTGCGCCGAGAAGGCGACGAGGTTGAGGTTGACCGAAAGCAGGATCAACTCGATCGACATCAGAATGATGATGACGTTCTTCCGATTCAGGAAGATACCGAAGATACCCAGCACCAGAAGAATGGCGGACACCACCAGAAAGTGTCCTATGCCGACGGCCATCATGCTCGGCGCTCCCGAATTGTCGTCATGGCGGCGCTCTCCCCGCCCCTAATGATGACCATGGCCGTGACCATGATCGTCATGCCCGTGCCCCGCATCGTCGGAGCCGACCAGCTCCGGCGGTTCCACGACCATGGGCCGCAGGAACCCGCCCGTTTCGGCAACGCTGGCGCCCAGCGGGACGGAGACGAGGGTCAGCGTCTCCTCCACCTTGCGGGCGGTCTGCACGGCGATGTCCTGATGGCGCGACGTCTTGCGGTCGCGCAGCGTCAGCACGATCGCGCCGACCATCGCCACCAGCAGCACAAGGCCGGCGAGCTGGAACAGCAGGATGTAGTCCGTGTACATCAGCATGCCGACCGCCTCGGTATTGGTGACGCCGGCCGGTGCCGGCGAGGCATGGAACTGCACCGCTTCCGGCGCGAATTTCCAGCCGGAGAACACCATCAGCAATTCGATGAACAGGACGGCGCCCACCGCGGCCCCGATCGGCAGATAGCGTTGGAATCCGCTGCGCAGCTCATCGAAATCGATGTCCAGCATCATCACGACGAACAGGAACAGCACGGCGACCGCGCCGACATAGACGATGACCAGGATCATCGCCAGGAATTCGGCCCCCGCGATCAGGAACAGCGCCGCGGCGTTGAAGAACGCCAGGATCAGGAACAGCACCGAGTGCACCGGATTGCGGGCGCTGACCACCGTTGCGGCAGATGCGAGCAGGATCGCGGAGAACAGGTAGAAGAAGATGGTGGTGATCATCGGTAGGGC
This sequence comes from Rhodopila sp., assembly GCF_035548095.1. Classification (GTDB taxonomy): domain Bacteria; phylum Pseudomonadota; class Alphaproteobacteria; order Acetobacterales; family Acetobacteraceae; genus Rhodopila. The sequence goes on from NZ_DASZUV010000023.1 coordinate 54,056, forward strand.
GCGTCCAGTTCCAGACGACGTGCAATCTCGGGCTCCCACCGGTCCCCGTTCGCCAGCAGCTTCTCCTTGTTATAGAGCAGCTCCTCGCGGGTCTCCGTCGCGAACTCGAAATTCGGGCCCTCGACGATGGCGTCCACGGGGCAGGCTTCCTCGCACAGGCCGCAATAGATGCACTTCGTCATGTCGATGTCGTAGCGTGTGGTGCGGCGGGAGCCGTCATTACGCGGCTCCGCCTCGATGGTGATCGCCTGCGCCGGACAGATCGCCTCGCACAGCTTGCAGGCGATGCAGCGCTCCTCGCCGTTGGGATAGCGGCGCAACGCGTGCTCACCCTTGAAGCGCGGACTCAGCGGCCCCTTCTCGTACGGGTAGTTGATCGTCGCCTTCGGCTTGAAGAAATAACGCAAGGTCAGGCCGAGGCCTGTCAGCAGCTCGCCCATCAACAGGCTTCGAGCGGTGCGGTCGAGGAATGCCATCTCAGGACTCCGCCGAACGGGCCAAGGAAAGGATTGGGGGAAGGATCGGGCCGCGCATCGGATGGTCACGCATGAGGCAGCCATCCGAAGGCCATCAATGCGCCGGCGGTAATCACCAGCCATCCCAGCGACAGCGGCAGGAACACCTTCCAGCCCAGGCGCATGAGCTGGTCGTAGCGATAGCGGGGCATGGTGCCGCGCACCCACAGGAAGAAAAAAAGACAGACGCAGATCTTCAGGACGAACCAGATCACGCCCGGAACCCAGGTAAACGGCGCGAACGGCAGCGGTGACAGCCAGCCGCCCAGGAACAGGATGGAGGTCATCCCGCTCATGAGGATCATGTTCGCGTATTCGCCGAGGAAGAACAGTGCGAAGCTCATCGCCGAATATTCGACGAAGAAGCCGGCGACGATTTCCGATTCGCCTTCCGGAATATCGAAGGGCGAGCGATTGGTTTCCGCCAGGGTGGAAATGAAGAACACCACGAACATCGGAAACAGCGGGAAGCAATACCAGGCCGGAATGAAGCCGAACCAGTAATGGCCTTGCGCCCGCACCACGTCCGACAGGTTCAGCGAGCCCACGCAGAGCAGCACGGTTACCAGCACGAAGCCCATGGAGACCTCATAGCTGACCATCTGCGCCGCCGACCGCATCGCGCCCAGAAAGGCATATTTCGAATTGGACGCCCAACCCGCGATGATGATGCCGTAGACACCCAGACTGGAGATCGCGAACAGGTACAAAATGCCGACATTGATGTCACCGACGACCCAGCCTTCGTCCACCGGGATCACCGCCCAGGCGAGCATCGCCAGCATGAAGGTCAGCATCGGTGCGATCAGGAACAGGAAACGATTCGCCCCCGACGGGATGATCGTTTCCTTCATCAGCATCTTCAGCGCGTCGGCGAAGGGCTGCAGCAGGCCAAACGGGCCGACGACGTTGGGGCCCCTGCGCAGCTGGATCGCCGCCAGCACCTTGCGTTCCGCCAGGGTCAGATAGGCGACGCCGATCAGCAGCGGCACCAGGATGGCGAGCGCCTCCAGGAACGTCAGGATCACCACCCCCAGGGCGGTGGCATGGAAGAACTCGTACATCGGCTACTCCGCGGCCAGCGCCGGCTGTGCGTGCGCTTCCACGCAGGCCGCCATGGTCGGGCTGGTTCGGCTGATCGGATCGGTCTGGTAGTAGTTTTCCACCGCCGCGACCAGCGGGGTGAAGCTGAGTGCCGTCGGATCGCCAGCGGGACCCGTCAGGTCGGAACAACCGAAGCGCGGCAGGTGGCTCAGCGTGCCGAAGACCGGGTTCACCTGTTCGAGCCGCGTCCGCAGCGCCTCGATCGTGTCATAGGGCAACCGCTTGCCGATCACGTCCGAGAAGGCACGCAGGATCTTCCAGTCCTCCCGTGCATCGCCCGGCGGATAGACCGCCATGAAGCCGCGCTGCACCCGGCCTTCCGTGTTGACATATGTGCCGGATTTCTCGGTATAGGCCGCCCCCGGCAGGATCACGTCGGCCCGATGCGCGCCGGCATCGCCGTGATGGCCCTGATAGACGACGAAGGTGCTGGCCGGGATGGCCATCGTGTCGAACTCATCGGCGCCCAGCAGCCACAACAGATCGACGCCACCGCCGACCAGCGCCTCGAACCCCTTGCCCTGCGGCCCCGGCAGGAAACCCAGATCGAGCGCCCCGACCCGCGCCGCCGCGGTGTGCAATACGTTAAAGCCATGCCAGTCCGGCGTCAGCGCGCCAATCCGCGCGGCCAGACGCCACGCCGCCGCGAGGACGGAAGCGCCATCCGGACGGGCCAGGGCACCCTGCCCCACGATGACCAGCGGTCTCTTCGCATCCGCCAGTACCTTGGCGAAATCATGTACCTTGGCGAAATCATGCCCACCATTGATCAGGTCGCTCAGCACTGTCGGCGCCGCGCCCAGATGGGTGACCTGATAGGTCAGGTCGGCCGCGGTACCGATCACCCCGATCGGGATCGGGCTGGCCGCCCACAGCTTGCGAATGCGGGCGTTCAGCACCGGCGCCTCACGGCGTGGGTTGGCGCCGATGATCAGGATCGCGTCCGCCTCCTCGATCCCGGCGATGGACGTGTTGAAACAGTAGAAATCCCGCCGCGTCGGATCCAGCCTGGCGCCGTCCTGCCGGCAATCCAAATTCTGCGATCCCAGCGATGATAGCAGGTCCTTGAGCGCCAGCATGCTTTCGGCATCGCACAGGTCGCCGGCCACGGCGCCGATCCGGTCGCCGGCCAGCCCTTTCAGCCTGGCGGCGATGAGGCCGAACGCCTCCTCCCAGCTCGCCTCGCGGAGCTTGCCGTTCTCCCGCACCCAGGGACGGTCGAGGCGGCGGCGCTTCAGGCCGTCGATCGCGAAGCGCGACTTGTCGCCCAGCCACTCCTCATTCACATCATCATTGATGCGCGGCAGAATCCGCAGCACCTCATTGCCGCGGGCATCGATGCGGATATTGGCGCCGACGGCATCTAGCACATCGATGCTGTCGGTCTTCCCCAGCTCCCACGGCCGCGCAACGAAAGCGTAGGGCTTGGAGGTCAGCGCGCCGACCGGACACAGGTCGATGATGTTGCCCGACAGCTCGGACCCCAGTGCCTTCTCGACATAGGTGCCGACCTCCATGTGCTCGCCGCGATTGGTGGCGCCCAGGTCGGGAACCCCGGCGACCTCGGTGATGAAACGGATGCAGCGCGTGCAATGGATGCAGCGCGTCATTACCGTCTTCACCAGCGGGCCCAGATTCTTGTCGGGCACCGCCCGCTTGTTCTCGGCATAGCGCGAGTGATCCATGCCGTAGCCCAGCGCCTGGTCCTGCAGGTCGCATTCGCCGCCCTGGTCGCAGATCGGGCAGTCCAGCGGGTGGTTGATCAGCAGGAATTCCATCACCCCGCGGCGGGCGTTACGCACCATCTTGCTGTTGGTATGCACGACCATGCCCTCGGCGATCGGGTACCCGCAGGAGGCGATGGGCTTCGGTGGCGCCTTCTCCACCTCCACCAGGCACATGCGGCAGTTGCCGGCGATGGACAGGCGCTCGTGGTAGCAGAAGCGGGGGATTTCGATCCCGGCGAGTTCCGCCGCTTGCAGGATCGTCGATCCGGCCGGGGCGTCGACCTCGACGCCGTCGATGGTGACTTTGGTCATTACGCTGATTTCCGATGGGCTACGAGCAGATCGCTCACCAGGACACCGTCAATACGGAGACCGGCTATATTGCAGTTGCTGATGTGCACGCCGGACAGGTTGGCGTTCTGAATCGCACTGCCTGCCAGATTGACGTCACGGAAGCAGGCGCCGGACATATTGACGTTGGTGAACCGTGAGCCAGGCAGGAGGCCATCGTCGAACACCGCGCGCGACAGGTTCATGCGCGTGAAGCCTGCGTCCGACATATTCACATACTCAAAGCGCACCGAAGTCATTCCGGCATCCTCAAATCGCGCCCCGCCCAGCGATACGCCGACAAAGGATGAGTTGCCGAGGTCGGACTTCGTCGCCGCGATCGGCTCCTCGAGGTCGGTGATAATCACGCCCTATTCCGCCGCCATCGGGACAGAAGCCGGTTCGCGTGCCTTGTAGGCCGCGATCCGCTCCTCCATCACCGGCCGGAAATGCCGGATCAGACCCTGGATCGGCCAGGCCGCGGCATCGCCCAGGGCGCAGATCGTGTGGCCCTCGACCTGTCTCGTCACCTGCTCCAGCGTATCGATCTCGGATGGGTCGGCCCGGCCTTCCACCATGCGGGTCATCACCCGCCACATCCAGCCGGTCCCCTCGCGGCACGGCGTGCACTGGCCGCAGCTCTCATGCATGTAGAACTTGGACAGCCGGGCGATCGCCTTGATGACGTCGGTGGACGTGTCCATGACGATCACCGCGGCCGTGCCGAGGCCGGACCGCACCGCGCGAAGACTGTCGAAATCCATCAGCACCTCGTCGCATATCGACTTCGGCAGCAGCGGCACCGAGGAGCCGCCGGGAATGATCGCCAGCAGGTTGTCCCAGCCGCCTCGCACGCCGCCAGCGTATTTCTCGATCAGCTCCTTCAGCGGGATGCCAAGCTCCTCCTCGACATTGCAGGGCTTGTTCACATGGCCGGAGATACAGAAGACCTTCTGCCCGGCATTGTTCGGCCGGCCCAGCGAAGTGAACCAGCTGGCCCCGCGCCGCAGGATGGTCGGCGACACCGCGATGGATTCGACATTATTCACGGTGGACGGGCAACCGTACAGCCCGACGCCGGCAGGGAACGGCGGCTTCATCCGCGGCATCCCCTTCTTGCCTTCCAGGCTTTCGATCAGCGCTGTTTCCTCGCCGCAGATATAAGCGCCGGCGCCGCGGTGCAGGATGATGTCGAAGGCATACCCCGATCCGCAGGCGTTCCTGCCGATCAGCCCGGCCTCATACGCCTCATCGATCGCGGCCTGCAACATCCGGGATTCGTTGTAGAATTCACCACGGATATAGATGAACGCCGCACAAGCCCCCATGGCAAAACCGGCAACCAGGCAGCCCTCCAGCAGCTTGTGGGGGTCATGGCGGATGATGTCGCGGTCCTTGCAGGTGCCGGGCTCCGATTCATCGGCGTTGACCACCAGGTAGCAGGGCCGGTCAGACTGCTTGGGCATGAACGACCATTTCAGCCCGGTCGGGAAGCCGGCACCGCCGCGCCCGCGCAGGCCGGAATCCTTCATTTCCTGAATGATCGCGTCACGTCCGCGCTCCAGCAGCGCCTTGGTGTTGTCCCAGTCACCCCTGGCCCGAGCGCCTTTGAGGAACGGGTCATAGAGGCCGTAGAGATTGGTGAAGACGCGGTCCTGGTCGGCAAGCATGGCTCAGGCCTCCGGCGCGAAACGCAATGTCGTCAGGGTGGTGGGACCGCCGGCCGGCGCCGAGGTCTGGCGCCCCGCCATCGATCCGGGTGGGGGCCGTTCCCCCCGGCGCAGCGCGGCCAGCAGGTCGGCCACCTTTTGCGCGTCCATATCCTCATAATAGTCATCGTCAACTTGCAGGATCGGCGCGTTCACGCAGGCGCCCAGGCATTCGACCTCGGTCATCGTGAACAAGCCATCCGCCGAGGTCTCACCCCAACCCTGGATGCCGGTTTCCTTGCGGCAGGCCTCGGTCACCGCATCCGATCCGCGCAGCCAGCATGGCGTCGTGGTGCAGACCTGCAGGTGGTACTTTCCAATCGGCCTGGTATTGAACATGAAGTAGAATGTCGCCACCTCGTAGACGCGGATCGGCGCCATCTGCAGCCGGGCGGCTAGGGCATCCATGGCTTTGACCGGCACCCAGGCGGAGCCGGTTTGCCGCTTCATCTGGCGTTGGGCGACATAAAGCCCGGGGATGACCGCGCTTGCCTGCCGCCCTTCCGGATACTTGGCAATGATCTTCGCCAGTTCCGCCTCGCTGTCCGCGTCGAAGGCGAAGCTGGCCGGCTGTTCGAACGCCGGTCCGTTGGACTCTGCCATGGTCTACCTGTCGATCTCGCCGAACACCACGTCCAGCGATCCGACGATCGCCGACACGTCTGCCAGCATGTGACGTTTGCACAGGACATCGGTCGCCTGCAGGAAGGCGAACCCGGTGGAGCGGATTTTGCAGCGATACGGGCGGTTGGTGCCGTCGGCGACGAGATAGACGCCGAACTCTCCCTTCGGCGCTTCCACCACCGTGTAGGTCGCGCCGGCCGGCACGTGATATCCCTCGGTATACAGCTTGAAGTGATGGATCAGCGCTTCCATCGAGCGCTTCATCTCCCCCCTCGATGGCGGGGTGAACTTGCGATCCTGTACCTTTACCGGTCCAGGCTTCATCTTTTCGAGCGCCTGGCGGATGATCTTCACGCTCTCCCGCATCTCGTTCAGGCGGACCAGATAGCGATCGTAGCAATCGCCATTCCGCCCGACCGGAATCTGGAACTCCACCTCGGCGTATTTGTCGTAGGGCTGGGTCCGTCGCAGGTCCCACGGCACACCGGACGCGCGCAGCGGCGGGCCGGCAAAGCCCCAGGCCAGCGCGTCCTCGGCGGAAATGACCCCGATATCGACCGTCCGCTGCTTCCAGATCCGGTTGGCGGTCAGCAGCTCCTCCAGATCGTCGCAGAACTTCGGGAAGGTCTCGCTCCAGACGGCGATGCGGTCGGTCAGCCCGGCCGGCAGGTCCTTCGCGACACCGCCGGGCCGGAAATAGTTCGCATGCAGGCGCGCGCCGGACGCCGCCTCATGGAACTCCATCAGCTTCTCCCGCTCCTCAAACCCCCACAGGCTTGGCGTGATCGCGCCGACATCCAAAGCGTAGGTGGTCAGGTTGAGCAGATGGTTCAGCACGCGTGTGATTTCGGCGAAGATCACGCGAATCCACTGGCCGCGATCCGGCGGCGTGATGCTCAGCAGCTTCTCCACCGCCAGGACGAAGGCGTGCTCCTGCGCCATGGGGGAGGTGTAATCCAGCCGGTCGAAATACGGCACGTTCTGAGTATAGGTGCGGTATTCCATCAGCTTCTCGGTGCCGCGGTGCAGCAGCCCGATATGCGGATCCGCCCGTTCCACCACCTCACCATCGAGCTCCAGGATGAGGCGGAGCACGCCGTGCGCCGACGGGTGCTGCGGACCAAAATTGATGGAGTGGCTGTCGATCTCGACGATCCGGCCTCTCGGCGTCTGATCCAAATGCACGGTCTCGCTCATGGCCGCCTAGCCCTTTGCCTGTGCCTGGCGCTCTTCCGCGCGTTCCGTGAAAACCTTCTCATCGCCCGGCAGCGTGGTCATGCCTTCCCAGGGTGACAGGAAGTCGAAGCTGCGCCAGTCCTGAGTCAGCTTGACCGGTTCGTAGACGACCGCCTTGCGGTCCTCGTCATACCGAACTTCCACATAGCCGGTCAGCGGGAAGTCCTTGCGCATCGGGTGCCCCTCAAACCCGTAATCGGTCAGGATGCGCCGCAGGTCCGGTTGTCCGGTGAAGACGATGCCGAACAGGTCCCAGGCCTCCCGCTCCCACCAGGTGGCCGAGGGCCAGATGCCGCAGACCGAGGCTACCGGCTCATTCAGGCCGGTCGGCACGATCACCCGCACGCGCTGATTCAAGGTCACCGAAAGCAGGTTGTAGACCACCTCGAACCGCACTTCGCGCTCCGGCCAGTCCACGCCACACAGATCCATCATCTGCTCGAACGCGAAGCGCGGATCGTCGCGCAGCGCGGTGGCGACCGTCAGCAGCGACTCGCGCTCCACATGCACGACCAGTTCGTTGCCCGATTCGATCTTCCAGGCGGTCACGCCCGCAAGCGTCGCGATCGCCTGGCCCAGCAGTTCCAGGGCAGTCGGCGGCGGGGGCGGCGGCACTTCGGCCGCGGGAGCGGTTTCCTCAGCCACGCAGGATCGTCCCCGTGCGGCGGATCTTCTTCTGCAATTGCATGATCCCGTACACCAGTGCCTCGGCGGTCGGCGGGCAGCCCGGCACATACACATCCACCGGCACCACGCGGTCACAGCCGCGCACCACCGCATATGAGTAATGGTAATAGCCGCCACCATTGGCGCAGCTGCCCATGCTGATCACCCAGCGCGGTTCCGGCATCTGGTCGTACACACGGCGCAGCGCGGGAGCCATCTTGTTGGTCAGGGTGCCGGCGACGATCATCACGTCGCTCTGCCGCGGCGAGGCACGTGGAATGATGCCGAACCGATCCAGGTCATAGCGCGGCATATAGGCGTGGATCATTTCGATCGCGCAGCAGGCGAGGCCGAAGGTCATCGGCCACAGGCTGCCGGTGCGAGCCCAGTTCACCACCTTGTCCAGATTGGCGACCAGGAAACCCTTGTCGGCGATCTCTCCCGTGATGCCCTTGATGACGGCGTCCTGTTCCGGTCCCGGGGGAAGTGCCTGCCGGTTCCAGGCAATGGCGGTCGAATCATTCATGCCGCTACTCCCACTCCAGGGCGCCTTTGCACCATTCGTAAATGAACCCCACCGTCAGCACGGCCAGGAAGCCGATCATCGACCAGAAACCGAAGGCGCCGATTTTGTTCAGCGCCACGGCCCATGGAAACAGGAAGGCGACTTCCAGGTCGAAGATGATGAACAGGATGGCAACCAGGTAATACCGGACGTCGAACCGGCGCCGGGCGTCATCGAACGGTTCGAAGCCGCACTCATAGGGCGTCAGCTTTTCCTGATAAGGCTTCTGCCGCGCCGCCAGCAGTGATCCCCCGACCATGGCGAGCGCTATTCCGCCCGCAATCACAAGGAAAACAAGGATCGGCAGATAGCCGAACAAAACTGGCTGCATCGTCCTGGCACCATCGTTCATGGTCGCTCGCAGCGCGAACGCGGCCGGGCGCCCATCGGCGCCACCGCGTTTCCCGACCCTGCGTGCAACGCGGCGGACCATAGACCCATCCGATTGCGACCGCCATAGCCCGCGACGCCGAAAATGCGTCGAATTTTTGGCGTCCGACAGGCCGCGCGTTGGTCAGCGACAGGCGGTAGGCCATTGATTTGGGGGGAATTGCTGCTGGCGCGAGTGACGGGGCTCGAACCCGCGACCTCCGGCGTGACAGGCCGGCGCTCTAACCAACTGAGCTACACCCGCAGCAGCGAGGCGCAGCGTTTATGCCGCGGCGGAAAAAGCGTCAAGCGCGAAACCCGATCGCCGGAAAAAAAGTCGTAGCGGACAACCGGCACGCACGGCGAAGCAAGGCAACGCAGCAGCGCGCCGTGGAGATCACGTCCGACAAGCCTGCCGGCAGCCAAGCCCCCGGCGCTCGCGAGGCGGGCTTGGGTTGTATCATCCGAGGACAGAATATGGCGGGGTTGGTGGGCGGTGACGGATTCGAACCGCCGGCCCTCTCGGTGTAAACGAGACGCTCTACCGCTGAGCTAACCGCCCATGAACCGACGCGCACCTTGAACCGGGTGCGCGTCGCAAGCCAACGGGATTTTCTGGATCAGGCTGCAATGGGCCTGTGTGCGGTGTGTCCTAATTCCGCCTCACCGAACGAACTGCGGCCTCGGACGACGCGGCGCGCTGGGCATGGACCGGAAAAGCACTAGCCGCTGACCGAGTCCTTCAGGCCCTTGCCCGGCTTGAAGCGCACGGTGGTCGACTCAGGGATGGCCATCTCCTCGCCGGTGCGGGGATTGCGGCCCGTGCTGGCCTTGCGGACGGTGGAGGCGAACGTGCCAAACCCGACCAGACGGACTTCCTGCTTTTCCTTCAGCGCGGACGTGATGGCATTGAAGACCGCATCCACGACTTCGCCCGCCTTAATACGCGACAGCTCCGTTTCCTCAGCCACGGCTGCGATAAGATCCATCTTGTTCACAGCGTTTTCCTTCTCTTGTCAAAAGCAACGAATCCAAGCTGAGGGGCGGACCCCCCGCGAAAGCCGGCGGACACTACTGGCCGCGTTTCCACCCCGTCAATGGCAGAAAACCTGAAAAAACCACGAAAAATGGCCCGCCGGACCGTTCCGGCGGGCCATTACAAAACCCTGTGATCACCCCGTATCTTGATGGGAATCAAGATACGGGCGACACGATTCAGTGCGGCAAGGAAGCGCCCGCCGATTCGCCCTTGGCGACAGGCAATGGCGCCTCAGCCGGTTCTTCCCATTCGATCGGCTCCGGCTTGCGCACCAGCGCCTGGGCGATCACCTCATCGACGTCCGCCACCGGGATCAACTTCAGGTTCTTCTTCACGTTGTCCGGGATTTCGGCCAGATCCTTCTCGTTCTCCTTCGGGATGAAGACCGTCGTGATGCCGGCCCGCAGGGCGGCCAGCAGCTTCTCCTTCAACCCGCCGATCGGCAGCACCCGGCCGCGCAGGGTGATCTCACCGGTCATCGCCACGTCGCGGCGCACCGGGATACCGGTCAGCACCGAGACGATGGAGGTGGCCATGGCGATACCCGCCGACGGACCATCCTTCGGAGTCGCGCCTTCCGGCACGTGGACATGGATATCCCGCTTCTCGAACAGGGTCGGCTTGATGCCGAACTTGATCGAGCGGCTGCGGACATAGGATAGCGCCGCAGAGACGCTTTCCTGCATCACGTCGCCCAGCTTGCCGGTCTGCTTCACCGCGCCCTTGCCCGGCAGCATGACCGACTCGATGGTCAGGATCTCCCCGCCCACCTCGGTCCAGGCCAGGCCGGTCACGACCCCCACCATGTCCTCGGCCTCGGTCTCGCCAAAGCGGAACTTCTTCACGCCGGCGTACTTCTCCAGGTTCTTGCGGGTGATCGCGACCTTCGCCGCCTTCTTCGTGACGATCTCCTTCACCGCCTTGCGGGCCAGATTGGCGATCTCACGCTCCAGGTTGCGGACGCCGGCTTCCCGTGTGTAGTACCGGATCAGGTCGCGCAGCGCATCCTCGCTGATGCTCCACTCGTCCTTCTTCAGGCCATGCGCCTCGGACTGCTTGCTGATCAGGTGGCGCTTGGAAATCTCCACCTTCTCATCCTCGGTGTAGCCGGGGATACGGATGATCTCCATACGGTCCATCAGCGGCTGGGGCATGCGCAGGCTGTTCGCCGTCGTCACGAACATCACATCGGACAGGTCGTAGTCGACCTCCAGATAGTGGTCGTTGAACGTGCTGTTCTGCTCCGGGTCCAGCACCTCCAGCAGCGCCGAGGACGGGTCGCCGCGCCAGTCGGAGCCCAGCTTGTCGATCTCGTCCAGCAGGAACAATGGGTTGGAGGTCTTCGCCTTCTTCATGCCCTGGATGACCTTGCCGGGCATCGAGCCGATATAGGTCCGCCGATGACCGCGAATCTCGGCCTCGTCCCGCACGCCGCCCAGCGACATGCGCACGAAGCTGCGCCCGGTGGCCTTGGCGATCGACTTGCCCAGGCTGGTCTTGCCGACGCCGGGCGGCCCGACCAGGCACAGGATCGGGCCGCGCACCTTGGGCGAGCGCGCCTGCACCGCCAGGTACTCGATGATCCGCTCCTTCACCTTGTCCAGACCGTAATGGTCGGTCTCCAGCACCTTCTCCGCCTCGATCACGTCGTTGCGGATCTTGCTGCGCTTCTTCCACGGAATGGACAGCATCCAGTCGAGGTAGTTGCGCACCACCGTCGCCTCGGCGCTCATGGGGCTCATGGTGCGCAGCTTCTTCAGCTCCGCCATGGCCTTTTCCCGAGCTTCCTTGCTGAACTTCGTCTTCTTGATGCGCGCTTCCAGCTCGGCGTTCTCGTCCTTGCCGTCCTCGCCCTCGCCCAACTCCTTCTGGATCGCCTTCAACTGCTCGTTCAGGTAGTACTCGCGCTGCGTCTTCTCCATCTGCCGCTTCACGCGGTTGCGGATGCGCTTCTCCACCTGCAGGACGCCGATTTCCGACTCCATGTGGCCGAACACGCGCTCCAGCCGCTCACTGACGCGGGCGACTTCCAGCAATTCCTGCTTTTCCGGAATCTTCAGGTTCAGATGGCTGGCCACCGTATCAGCCAGCTTGGACGGCTCCTCGATCTGATTCAGAGAAACAAGGACTTCCGGCGCGATCTTTTTGTTCAGCTTGATGTACTGCTCGAACTGGGAGACCACGGTACGGCCCAGGGCCTCCATGTCCTTCTTGTCCCCCTCCACGTCCGGCATCGGCGTGGTGACCGCCTCGAAATATGATTCGGTTTCGCGGAAGCTGGCGATCTTCGCCCGCCGCCCCCCTTCCACCAGCACCTTCACCGTGCCGTCGGGCAGTTTCAGCAGCTGCAGGATCGTCGAGACGGTGCCGATCCGATAGATGTCATCCGCCGATGGGTCGTCCTGCGAGGCATTCTTCTGGGCGACCAGCAGGATCTGCTTGTCGTCCTTCATCACCGCTTCCAGCGCCCGCACCGATTTCTCGCGCCCCACGAACAGCGGCACGATCATGTGCGGAAATACAACGATGTCACGCAGCGGCAAGACCGGCATCAGGTCGCCAGAGGCGGACCCTTCGGCAGCCGGCTTATTTTGTTCCGTCATATGCTTCGACCTCCTTATGGACAGTCAGCCCCTTCCGCCCGAATGCGGCTCGGAAGACGCTTGTATGGGTCTGTCACGCCCCGTTCGCGGGATATGGACTGCAAACACCGTGCCACAAGCCCTTGAACCCCGCGATCGCGTCATTACCGGCCAGCCGGAGGGGTAGAACAGCGCCTTTTTGTGTCAGGCACTGCTCTCCGCCCGCTCTTTCCCGTACAGATAGAGCGGATTGGCCCTGGATTCCGCGACTTCTCGGTTGATCACGACCTCCTCGACACCGTCGAGGCCCGGCAAATCGAACATGGTGGCGAGCAGAATCTGCTCCATGATCGAACGCAGGCCGCGCGCGCCGGTTTTCCGGGCGATCGCCCGTGTGGCCACCGATTTCAATGCGTCCTCAGTGAAGGACAGCTTGACGCCCTCCATCTCGAACAACCGGCCGTACTGCTTCACCAGCGCGTTCTTCGGCTTGGTCAGAATCTCCATCAGCGCGCTCTCGTCCAGGTCCTCGAGCGTTGCCACCACAGGCAGGCGGCCGATGAACTCGGGGATCAGGCCGAATTTCAGCAGATCCTCGGGCTCCACCTCGCGCAAAATCGCGCCCATCCGCCGCTCATCCTGGCTGCGTACCTCAGCGCCATAGCCGATACCCGAACCCTTGCCGCGGGCGCTGATGATCCGCTCCAACCCGGCGAAGGCACCGCCGCAGATGAACAGGATATTGGTGGTGTCGACCTGCAGGAATTCCTGCTGCGGATGCTTCCGCCCGCCCTGCGGCGGTACCGAGGCGATGGTGCCTTCCATGATCTTCAGCAGAGCCTGCTGCACCCCTTCCCCGCTGACGTCACGGGTGATGGAGGGGTTGTCGGATTTGCGGCTGATCTTGTCGACTTCGTCGATATAGACGATGCCGCGCTGCGCCCGCTCAACGTTGTAGTCGGCCGCCTGCAGCAGCTTCAGGATGATATTCTCCACGTCCTCACCGACATAGCCGGCCTCGGTCAGGGTCGTGGCATCCGCCATGGTGAACGGCACGTCCAGGATTCTGGCCAATGTCTGGGCAAGCAGCGTCTTGCCCGACCCGGTCGGGCCAACCAGCAGGATGTTGGACTTCGCGATCTCGACGTCGTTGTTCTTCTGGCCGTGCGCCAGACGCTTATAATGGTTGTGCACCGCGACCGACAGGACCCGCTTGGCATGGTCCTGACCGATCACGTAATCGTCCAGCACCTTGCAGATCTCCCGCGGGGTAGGCACCCCATCGCGGGACTTCACCAGATGCGTCTTGTGCTCCTCACGGATGATATCCATGCAGAGTTCGACGCATTCGTCGCAGATGAAGACCGTCGGACCGGCGATAAGCTTACGAACCTCGTGCTGGGACTTGCCGCAGAACGAGCAGTAGAGGGTATTCTTTGAATCGCCGGACTTGCTCATGCGCACTCCTCCCCCGGATTCAGGGGCACAATTCGGGATAATAGCTCCCTAAGGGCCGTCGGGACAAGAACCGCAACGCGGCCGACGCATGCGCGTCATGCTTCGTGGCCCGGGTTAGTCGCCGGGCCACGATGAAACGCCGCTGGCGGGGACGTTGCGCGGCGGCACGCATCCCCGCGGATCACAATGACCGGCGCGCGCCCCTGCCTGTTTGCCGATGCGGTCAGGACTTGGCAGTATCCTCACCTGACGACGCCATCGGACGCGCCTCGACAACTTCATCGACCAGCCCGAAATCCCGGCTTTCCTCGGCCGACATATAGGTATCGCGTTCCAGCTTGCGTTCGATGGCCTCGATGGGCTGGCCCGTGTGGCGGACATAGATCTCGTTCAGTCGCTTGCGCAGCGTCAGGATCTCGCGTGCCTGGATTTCGATATCGGTCGCCTGCCCCTGGGCGCCGCCGGAAGGCTGGTGGACCATGACCCGGGAATTCGGCAACGCGAACCGCTTGCCCTTGGCGCCGGCACACAGCAACAGGCTGCCCATGGACGCCGCCTGGCCAATGCACACGGTGCTGACCGGGCTGCGGATATATTGCATCGTGTCATAGATCGCCAGGCCGGACGACACCACCCCGCCCGGACTGTTGATGTAGAAACTGATGTCCTTGTTCGGGTTCTCCGATTCCAGGAACAGCAATTGTGCGCAGATCAGCGATGAGACCTGGTCATAGACCTGACCGGTCAGGAAGATGATCCGTTCCTTCAGCAGGCGGGAGTAGATATCGAAGGCACGTTCGCCGCGCGCGGTCTGCTCGACCACCATCGGGACGAGATTATTGGCATAGATGTCGACTGGGTCGCGGTCCCGCATGGTACTCACCTGGTTGCAAGGGGTCGGTCGGAATGACCTATCATAAGTAGGTGTACGGCGCGCAAAAACCAGACGGCTGAAAAAGGGCAGCCGAGGCGGCCATGGTCACCGAGCCGGCTGCTCTTTGTTCGATCGGTCAACCGGCCGGATCAGGCCGGCATGTTGTCCGCCATCGTCTCCACCGCCTTTTCGAGCTCGTCCGCCGAGACGACCTCATCGGTGATCTTCGCCAGCTCCAGGACGTAGTCGACGACCTTGTCCTCCATCAGCGGCGCCCGGACATTGTTGGCCAGCATCGGATATTTCCGGAACAGCTCCAGCATCTGCATCTCCTGGCCGGGGAACTGCATGGCCCGCGACCACATGGCCCGCTCCATTTCCTGATCGGTCACGGTGATGGCGTTCACCTGGCCGATTTCCGCCAGCAACAGGCCCAGACGCACACGGCGTTCGGCGATCGCGCGGTATTCGGACTTCAGGGTCTCGTCGTCCTTGCCCTTATCGGCATCGTCCAGCGTGTCGGACTCCTTCGCACGCTCAAGCTGCTGCCAGATCTGGCCGAACTCATCGTTCACCATCATCTCCGGCACCGGAAAATCGACCATTCCCTGCAGCGCGTCCAGCAGCATCTTCTTCAGCCGGGTGCGGGCCATGCTGTCCAGCTCCTGCTGGATGCGGCTGGTCACCAGTTCACGCAGCCGTTCCTGGTTTTCGACGCCCAGCTTCTTGGCCAGTTCGTCATCGATGGCGGGGATGATCTGGCGGTTGATCTGCTTCACCGTGATATCGAACGTCGCCGCCTTCCCGCGCAGGTCTTCCTTGCCGTAGTCGTCCGGGAAGGTCACGTTGATCGTGCGCTGCTCGCCGAGCCGGGCGCCGGCGAGTTGCTCGGCGAAGCCCGGGATGAAGCCGGAACCGCCGATTTCCACATCGATGTCGTTGGCCGTCCCACCCTCGAACGGGGTACCGTCGATCTTGCCCACGAAGTCCACCTTCAGCACATCGCCGGTAGCCGCGCCCTCACCTTCCGGACGGCTTGACAGCGTCTCCGCCGGGATCGGCTCCAGCGTGCGATTGGCCCTGGCAATGTTCTGCAGCGATTCATCGACCTTTTCGGCGGGCGCCTCGGCCTTCAGCCGGGTCAGCGCGATGGTGCTGAAATCGGGCAGTGCGATCGACGGCAGAACCTCCATCTCCAGCGTGAATTCGACGTCCGTGCCGGGTTGCGTCGGGTCCTCGGTCTTCACCGTCAATGTCGGCTGGCGCGCCGGACGCAGGCCGCGTTCGCTCAGCACGGTGCGGGTGGCGTCGTTCACGGATTCCTCGACCACCTCGGCCGAGACCGCCTTGCCATACCGCTGCTTCACGATCGCCGGTGGCACCTTGCCGGGACGGAACCCGGGCAACCGCAGCTCCTTGCCCAGCGACGCCAGCCGGTCATTGCGCTTGGCATCGAGGTTGGCGGCGGGAAGCACCACCGTAAAGCCCCGCTTCAGCCCTTCGGAGAGGGTCTCGGTTACCTGCATTGTCGGCCAATCCTAACCAGTCACTTCCTTATGTACACGTCCGGCCGAGCAAGACGGCCGTCGGGCCGGTGGTGCGGGCGAAGGGACTTGAACCCCCACGGCTTTCGCCACCAGAACCTAAATCTGGCGTGTCTACCAGTTTCACCACGCCCGCGCCGGTACGCTCGGGTCGCTGCGCATGCGGCATCACATGCGCAGTTCAACGGCGTTAGCCCGACGGAGATGACGCCGCGCGACACGAAGCGCGCGCTTTAGCGCAGGCGATCCCCGGCGACAAGCGACATCCTTGGCAGAGCAGCCGAACCGGGGCAGAGCAGCCGAACCGGCGGGAAGGACGGGCAGAGGCGGCCGGCCCGGCCATATCCGCTCCGCGTCTTGCTGCTTCTCCGCGATCCGCCGCGGTGACCGCCGCGGCCCCGACCGGTCTGCCGGCCGCCCTGGCGCTGGCACGACGGTTACAGTTGAGACGGTCGCCAATCACGTTGTGCGACGCGGCATACAACAAATGTCCGGACGCGGATCGGTATCCATGCGATGCTGATGGCGCCTGCATGCAGCACGGATTTCCAGCCGCCGCGCAGCTGTAGGATTGTGAAACAATTTCGTTGGCCGAGGGAAAGAAACATCTCTCATACAGCGCTGCACGAGAGAATACTTCCCAGGTATGCCGTTTTTGGTGGCCTGCATAGCACCCATGCAAAATGAGGATTAACGGATTGCCGGCCACGATGCGACGATAGTTCGAAGAAAATTCGCTTTCGGGCCCGAAATGGTTGATCCGCATCATAGCGCAACGAAAAGTCGGCGGCCCGCACCAAGAGGGAACGAAATATGGGCCCTGTGAAGAGCATCAACGGAACGTCCAAACCAAAAGCCAAATCTGCCGCGCTGAACGCGGGCTTTCCGGATGCCTCCCCCCCAGACTACAATATCGCGGTCGTCGATCGCACCCTGGATATCCTTGAAGCCCTCGCCCGTATCGGCCCGGCGTCCCTGGCAGCCCTGGCGGAGTCCGCCGGCTGCACCCGCACCGCCGGTTTCCGGCTGTTGCGCACCTTGCAATCCCGCGGCTTTGCACTTCAGGACGAATCCCGCGGCCTTTGGCGCCTGGGCGCCCGCTGGAACGTGCTAAGCCGAGCCGCGACTGAGCAAGGCGCCCTTGCGGCCACCGCCATGCCGATCCTGGCACAGCTCGGCAAGGCGACGGGGGAGAACGTCTATCTCCGCGTCCGCGAGGGGATGGAGAGCGAAACGGTCGCCATCTACCAGACCGATCCGGCCCTCCGGGTATATTCGGAAGTCGGCAAGCGCAGCCCGCTGCATGCCGGCAGCAGCCGTCTGCTGCTCGCCTTCGCGCCAGAACCGGTGCAGACCCAGTTGCTCGCCCGTCGGCTGAACCGGTTCACCCCGGCAACGCGGACCGACGCGACCTGGATCGCGGCCGATCTGCAGCGCATCCGCACCCGCGGCTACCTGATCACCTCGGATGAGGTCGTGGCGGGCGCGGTCGGCATCGCCGCGCCAGTGCGGGACGCCAGTGGAGCGGTGATCGCCGTGCTCTACATCGCGTCGCCTTCCATGCGGATGCGCCCGCCGCGTCCGCGCGCCGTGCTGCCGCAGGTGCTGGATGCCGCGAACCGGCTGTCCGAAGCCCTGGGAGCACCGGTTCTGCCGCAGCATGATGGGATGATCCGTCCAGAAGCGGCGCCGAAAGGCTGGCAAGTGGCGTCCAGCGCCATGATCAACCTCGCCCGGCCACATTCTATTTTGGGCAAAGGGGCCTGATGGCCCCGGACCCTGGGCCCGGCGTTTCCGAGAGGGACGCCGGCGGGTCCTAACGGCCCTCAGGTCGGCCGTCCGCAGCGGGCGCCGGCCGTTTCCAGAAAATCAGCGTATCCCGAAGCCGCCCGGTGGCGTCGCGGGCGAAGCCGGGGATACGGCCGGCTTCCGTCCAGCCCGCATGGCGATACAGGGCCGCGCCGGCGGCATCGGCTTGCGTATCCAGGGTCAGCAGCGTGCGCCCCTCGGCCAGGGCGGCCTGTTCCGCCTGTGCCATCAGGGCCAGCGCGAGACCGGTGCGGCGCGCTTGCGGATGCACCAGCAGCTTCTGGACTTCGGCCCTGTGCGACTGATTCTCGGGCATCGCCAGGTCCAGGCCGACACAACCGGACAGCACGCCATTCCGCCATCCGGCAAACAACAACCCCCTCCCGTTGGCCACCCCGGTGCTGATGCCATGCCAGAACGCGGCAGCCCGGCCGGTATCGAGCGGCGGCAGGAACGACACCGACGCCCCCGCCTCCACACAGGCGATGAGAATGTCGGCCAGGCGCCGCTCCGCCGACGCCGCGCCGGCGGCATCCAGCCGTTCGACGCCATTCAGCGGCTTGGCATAGGCAAATTCCAATGAGTTCGACAGGTCATGCAGTACCCGGATGCCGCCCATCCGGACATAGGACCGCTTCTCGTAGAAGCGGTGCGCGCGATCGAACCGCGTATCGGACCATAGCGCCAGCCGCGTGGCGCCGTGCGCCACCGCATGAGCTTCCGCCCGGTCCAACAGCGCGTGCCCCAACCCGCCGCCATGCAGGTCGGGATGAACATAGACACGGCAGATTTCCCAGCAACCCTGTGCGCCATCCGGGACCTCCCCTTGGACTGTTACCGGGACGGCCCCTGGCACCACCACCCCCGGCGACAGCTTCGAGACCGGCCTGGTGGCGATCATGCCGACGACCCGGCCCGCGGCCTCGGCCACCCAGAGCGCGCCGTCATAGTAGGTCGCCAGCGCATGCAGTTCCGGCATCTCGGCATCGACGTCGAAGACGATGCCGGGGTAGCGGGACCAGCAGGTGCGGATCAGGTCGATCAGCTGCGGACCGTCGTCATCCCGGCCCGGCCTGATCGGCGGCAAAACGGTCAGCGCAGGCCCTCGCAGAAGGTCTGAATACGGCGCAGCCCTTCCACCAGGTCATCATCCGCGGTGGCGGTGCTGATCCGCAGATACGGACTCATGTGATACGCCGCGCCGTGGACCGTGGCGACGTAGTGCTCCTCCAACAACGCGAGGCACACATCCTCATCATTGTTCAGCTTGCGACCGCCGGTCGTCGTCTTGCCCAGCAATCCGGCGACGTTCGGGAACACATAGAACGCGCCCTCCGGCTTGTGGCAGGAGATGCCGGGAGACGCGTTCAGCATCTCCACCGCGATGTCCCGCCGCCGCTGATACGCCTTGATCTGCTCATCGACGCCGCCCTGAGGGCCGTCGAGCGCGGCCGTGGCCGCCGCCTGTCCCACGGTGGAGATGCCGGCGGTGACCTGCCCCTGCATCACCGTCATCGCCTTGATCAGCGCCTTCGGGCCACCGGCGAAGCCGACGCGCCAGCCGGTCATGGCGTAGGTCTTCGACACGCCGCTGATCGTCAGGGTCCGATCCTTTAGATCGGGTGCGATCTGCGCGACCGTGGTGTGGCGGAACCCGTCGAAGACGAGATGTTCATACATGTCGTCCGACATGATCCAGACATGCGGGTGTTTCCGCATTACCTTGGCGATCGCCTCCAGCTCCTCGGCGGAGCAGCAGGCACCGGTCGGGTTGTTCGGGTTGTTCAGGATCAGCCACTTGGTCTTCGGTGTGATCGCGGCGTCGATATCCTCGGCCCGCGGCTTGAAGCCGTTGTTCTGCGGGCAGGTCACCAGCACCGGGTTCGCCTCGCAGAGTTGCACCATCTGCGTATAGGCGATCCAGGACGGGACCGGGATCACGACGTCATCGCCCGGGTCCACCGTCGCCATGATGGCGTTGAAGATCGCCTGCTTCGCGCCATTGGATACGCATATCTCGTCCAGCGCATAATCCAGGTTCGAATCACGCTTGAATTTGCGCTGGATCGCTTCCTTCAGCGCCCGCGTCCCATCCTGCGGCGGGTATTTCGTATCGCCCTTCAGGGCGGCCTGGTGCGCCGCCTCGATGGCATGGGCGGGGCTGTCGAAATTCGGCTCGCCGGTGGTCAGGGTGACCACCGGCTTGCCCGCTGCACGCAGCTCGCGCGCCTTGATCGTCATCCGCACACTGGCAGCCAGCTCCACCCGGCTCAGGCGTGACGCGAAACCCGGCGTCGCGGGCGTCTGGCCAGCCATCAGTGCAGTCCCTGGCAGAAGCGCTGAATACGGGTCATCGCCTCGCGCAGCTCCTCGGTGGCGTTGGCGTAGCTGATGCGGATATAGCCCGGGTAGCAGAAGGCCGCGCCGTGCACGGTCGCCACCCCTTCCTCATCCAGCAGCGCCAGGGCGAAGGCCTCGTCGTCCTTGATCAGCTTGCCCCCCTTGGAGGTCTTGCCCAGGCATCCCTGGATCGACGGATAGACGTAAAACGCGCCTTCCGGGGTCGTGCAGTGCATGCCGGGCGCCTGGTTCAGCATCGACACGACCAGGTCCCGCCGTTCCTCGAACACCTTGCGCATGTCCTCGACCGTCTGCTGCGGACCGGTCAGTGCCTCGACCGCAGCGGCTTGGGCGATCGAGTTCGGGTTGGAGGTCGACTGGCTTTGCAGCTTGTCCATGGCCTTGATCAGCTGCACCGGGCCGCCGGCAAAGCCGATGCGCCAGCCGGTCATCGCATAGGCCTTGGAGACACCGTGCACGGTCAGCGTCCGGTCCCTCAGCGTCGGCTCCACGGCGACGATCGTTGCGGGTTTGAAGCCGCCATAGACCAGGCTGTCATAGATGTCGTCGGTCAGCACCCATACATGCGGATGGCGCAGCAGCACGTCGCAGATCGGCCGCAAATCCTCGGCGCTGTAGCCGGCGCCGGTCGGATTGCAGGGGTTGTTCAGCATGAACCAGCGGGTCTTCGGCGTGATGGCGGCCTCAAGGTCTTCGGGTCGCATTTTGAAGCCGTTGTTCTGGCTGCACGGCACCAGCACCGGCTTGCCGTCGGCCAGGGTGACGATGTCCGGATAGCTCACCCAGCACGGGCTGGGGATGATGACTTCATCGCCGGCGTTCAGCGTGCCGACCATGGCGTTGAACAGCACCTGCTTGGCGCCGGTGGCGATGATGATCTCCTCGGGCTTGTACTCGATGCCGCTGTCCCGCTTGAACTTTTCCGCCACCGCCTTGCGCAGGGCGGGGGTGCCGGCGACATCCGTATACTTGGTCTGCCCTTCCTCGATCGCTCTGATCGCCGCATCCTTGATGTTGCGGGGCGTGTCGAAATCCGGCTCCCCCTGTGACAGGCTGATCACGTTTTTCCCCTCCGCGATCATCCGGCGCGCCACCGTGGAAATCGCGATGGTCAGGCTGGGCTGGATGCGGTCGAGGCGTTCGGACGTGAGCGACATGTTCGGGTCCTTGGATCAGGTCCAGATGGCGGTAGCCGGGTGGATGGAAAGCGGCGGACCCTACGCGCGTGCGCGCGCGGGATCAACACGGCGGCCGTGCCGGAAGCGAACGGGTGCCATGCCGGCAGGGACGGGCTGCCAGGCATACGCCTGGCGAGGACAAGGCGGCATGACACCCGTCGGCGAGGACCGGTTGCCAAGCCGACAATGCGCTCGGGACAGTTTGTTGCACCGTTGGGTTGCCGATCCGACCGTTTCATCAACCGACCCCCATGGCATCACATTTTACAAGGCGCTTCGTAATGTCCTCATATCCATCAAATAATGCTTGGTCTCAAATTTATCTCGATTGTTCCGCCCTACTCCGAATAAAATGGGTCATTGCTGACCTGCCTGGTGGACCTCGACAGCCATGACCGTCGTCAACGACTACACGGCCCTGCTCAGCGGCAATTATTGGAACGGTATCGAGGTTCCGTCACTCGGTGGTTCCGGCGGCAATCCGATCATCGTCACCTTTTCGTTCCCGACCACGCTGCCGGCCTACGATGCCTCCGTCGACGGCTTTACGCTCGACACCCTGGCCAGCTTCCAGGCGTTCTCCGCGGCGGAACAGGCGCAGGCGATTTCGGCGTTGAATGAGTGGGCATCGGCCTCCGGCATCGTCTTCGTGCAGGTTGCCGCCGGCCAGGGCGACATCAACTTCGCCAATGTCGACTTCAACACCACCAGCAACCCGTCCTATGCCGGCTCTGGCGGAATCGGGTTCTATCCATTTGGCGACTGGAACAACTTCAGTTACCCGTATTTCACCGAGGATCTGACCGCATCGGGCGACGTGTTCATGAATACCCAGTTCATGAACAACGGCACCGTCAATTATGGCACGCTTCTGCATGAAATCGGGCATGCGCTGGGCTTGAAGCATCCCACCGAGGTCGTGACCGACTATGCCGCCAACCCGGTCGTCACGCATGACCAGGTACTGGATTCCGACGACCCGACGCGGACCGTGATGGCGACCGTCGGCGACACGAACCCGACCGACCAGCATCTGAAGCCGCTGGACGAGGACGCGGCCGCATTTCTGTACGGCCCCGCGGGGACCGGGACCGTGGTGACGGACTCCGCCGCCGGCAGTAACGCGGTGTCGAGCTGGACCTGGGACGCCACCACGCAGACGCTGACCCAGACAGCGACCGGCACCAGTGAGGTGATCCACGGCACCTCGGTCAACGACATCATCATCGGATCCAGCGGCAATGACACGCTGCTGGGCCTGGCCGGCAACGACACCCTTTCGGGCGGTGATGGCAACGATTCTCTATACGGCGGCGACGGCGACAACACACTGATCGGCGGCGCGGGCGACGATAATTATTACGTCGACAGCCCGACCGATGTTCTGATCGAGCAACCGAATCAGGGATATGACAGCGTTTACGCCTCGGTCAGCTTCACACTGCCGGATAATTTCGAATACCTGCAGGTCTATGGCGTCGGGCTGACCGCGACCGGCAATGATCAGGGCGATTCGCTGTTCGGCGACGCGACCAACGCAACCCGGCTGATCGGCGGGACCGGCGCCGATTACATCGTGGGCGGAGCCGGCAATGACATGATCACCGGCGGTGGCGGCACCGACGTGATGTGGGGCCAGGGCGGCGACGACACTTTTATCTTCAATGCCGTGACCGACGCCCCTGTCGGCGGCCCGAGCCTGACGACGATCGGGGACTTTACGGCTGGTTCCGACAAATTCGACATGTCGAGCCTCACCGACAGTCACGGCGATCCCCTCCACTTCGCCAATACAGGCAGTTTTTCAGGATCCGCCGGCGAAGTGATCACCGTGCCGGACAGCGGGAACGAACGCGTCGAGGTCGACCTTGACGGGGATAGATCGGCCGATATGGAAATCCTGCTGTACGGCACGCCAGCGGTGACGGGCAGCGATTTCATTTTCACACCGCTCTGTTTTCTGGCCGGCACGATGATCGCCACGCCCGGCGGTGAACAGCCGGTCGAAACGTTGGCGCAAGGCGACCTTGTCCGGACGGCCAGCGGCGCCGATCGCCGTGTGGTCTGGATCGGCCAAGGCCGGCAACTGGCGACACGCGGCCGCCGCGGCCCCGCCACGCCGGTGACGGTGCTGAAAGGCGCGCTGGCGGACAATGTGCCACACCGCGACCTGCGCATCACCAAGGCGCACGCCCTGTTCCTGGATGGCGTGCTCATCCCCGTTGAGTTTCTGGTGAACCACCGCTCCATCCGCTGGGACGACCACGCGCAGGAAGTCTTGCTGTACCATGTCGAGTTGGAAAGCCACGACGTTCTGCTGGCGAACGGGGCGCCGGCGGAAAGCTATCGCGACGATGGCAATCGCTGGCTGTTTCAGAATGCCAATACGGGCTGGGATAGGCCACCACAGCCTCCCTGTGCACCGGTGCTGACCGGCGGCCCGGTCGTCGACGCGCTGTGGCGGCATCTGTTGCACAGGACGGGCGGGCGGCCCGGCTGGGTCCTGACGGATGAGCCGGATCTGCACCTTGTCGCCGATGGCCGGCGAATCGATCCGTCGGACCGATACGGTGCTGCCTACCGGTTCCATCTGGCAGGGCCGGTCCGCTCCGTTCGGCTCTGCTCGCGCGCCGCCGCTCCGCAGGAGCTTGGCACGCTACGCGATCCGCGCCAGCTGGGCGTGGCGGTCGCGCGCGTGACCGCATGGCAAGGCGATCGCAGCCGGGTGGCGGCGGCCGGTGATCCGCGCTTCCAGGACGGATTTCATCCGCCGGAAGCCGGATCCGACGGGCAGTGGACGAACGGTGACGCACGCCTGCCTGAGACGCTGTTTGCCGGCCCGGCTGGAGCATGGGAGCTGGTCGTGCACCTGACCGGGCGCGCCTTCTACCCGCTGCTGACGGACGACCAGCGTCGGATCGCCTAGACCAGACGAGGCCCGGCTGGCGCTATCGGTCACCGTGAACGCCTGACCAAAGGGCATTCCTCGTGCGGCCAGGGCGCATCGGCAGACTGCGGGGACCATGCGCGGATCAGCCGGAGGAGACATGCGTCCGCCGCGGTCATTGCCCGCCGCCCGCGGCATCGCTATGCACGCGCCATGAATTGGCTCACCGAGTACGTCCGGCCCAAAATCCGTACCCTGTTCACGCGGGAAGTGCCGGAAAACCTGTGGCACCAATGTCCCGAGTGCCAGCAGATGATCTTCCATCGGGATTTCGCGGCATCCCATAAAGTGTGCCCGCATTGCGGCCATCACATGCGGATTCTGGCCAAGGAGCGCCTGGACTGGACCTTCGACGAAGGCAGCTACACGGTGATCGAACTGCCGAAGGTCGTCGCCGATCCGCTGCGCTTCCGCGACTCGAAGCGCTATGCCGACCGGCTGAAGGAGGCGCGCGACAAGACCCATACGGAGGACGCGATCCTGGTTGCCCATGGCAGCATCCAGGGGCGGAAAGCGGTCGTCGCGGTCATGGACTTCGACTTCATCGGCGGCTCCATGGGCGCGGCGGTGGGCGAGGCGATCGTCGCCGGCGCGCGGCTTGCGACGTTGCAGCAATGCCCCTACATCGTCTTTACGGCATCCGGTGGGGCCAGGATGATGGAAGGCGCCATCAGCCTGATGCAGATGCCCCGTACGGTGATCGCCGCACAGCTCGTGAAGGACGCCAGGCTGCCCTTCATCATCGTGCTGACCGATCCCACCACTGGCGGCGTGACCGCCAGCTTCGCCATGCTGGGCGATATCCAGATCGCCGAACCCGGGGCGATGATCGGCTTCGCCGGGTCCCGCGTGATCGAACAGACCGTGCGGGAAAAACTGCCCGAAGGCTTCCAACGCGCCGAGTACCTGCTGGAACACGGCATCATCGACATGGTGGTGAAGCGCGACGACATGCCGGCGACGCTCGCTCGGCTGATCGGCCTGCTGATGCCGTATGAGCCGCCGCCCTCGTCGGCGACGCCGGAGCCACCGGCGCCGGAAGTGCTCGGCACGTCGTCTCCAGCCGGCGAATAGCCCAAGAGTCGGGCCAGGAGCCGGACAGGTGCCTTGCCGGCGGCGCCGGCCGGCCGCACACTCCTGAAGCAATCTCGGCCCGGCTGGCATCGCGCGGCGATCCTCGGGCTGGGAGATTGCTCGCGAAACAGCGCCTGGAGGGTTTCCAGCTATCCTGGAGGCGCTCCGGGACCACCCCAACCCAGGAGGAAACGATGATCCATGAACTGCGGATCTACGAGTGTGTGCCAGGCAAGCTGCCGGACCTGAACAACCGTTTTGCCACCATTACGCTGAAGCTGTGGGAAAAGCACGGCATCAAGCAGGCTGGCTTCTGGACGACCCTGATCGGCGAATCCAACCAGACTTTGTACTACATGCTGGAATGGGAATCCCTGGCCGACCGTGAAAAGAAGTGGAACGCGTTCGCGGCTGACCCGGAATGGCTGGCAGCCAGAGCCAAGACCGAGGAAAACGGGGCAATCGTCGCCAACGTCAAGAACTTCATTCTGACTCCGACGCCGTATTCCTCGGTGAAATAACCGGCTCGACAAGGGAACGGCCAGACCGGCCGTTCCCTCTCGGAATATGGACGGTGGACGGGGAATTATGCTGCACTGCGGCAACCTTTCACGGAGCGTGCGGATGCCCCAGATCGATGCGACCCGTCTGTTGAAGGACTTGTACGCGGTCCGTGAGATCGGAAGATACAAGACCGGCGTCCATCGGCCGACCTTCTCCCCCCAGGACGTGGAAGCGCGCCACTGGCTTGTCGGACGGCTGCGGGAGGCCGGGCTGGACGCATCCATCGACGGCATCGGCAATGTCTACGGGCTGGACTCCCGCCCCGGCCGCAAGCTGCTGTTGGGTAGCCACCTGGAAACACAGAATCATGCCGGCTGGCTGGATGGCGTCATGGGCGTGATCTACGGGCTGGAAATTGCCAGGACATTGAGCGGCGGGATCGACGTCGCCAGTTGGGCGGATGAGGAAGGGCATTTCGGCTCCTTCATCGGCTCCCGTTCCTTCTGCGACCTGCTGACGGAGCAGGAAATCGACGACTGCCATAACCGCTCCAGCGGCCAATCACTGCGCGACGCGTTGCACGAGGCGGGTTTTGCGGGATTACCGCGCCGGGTAATCGATCCAGCACGCTACCAGGGCTATATCGAGGCTCATATCGAGCAAGGCCAGGATCTGGAGGATCATCATTTGCGCGTCGGCGTCGTGACGGCGATCGTCGGCAGCCGGCGGTTCCGGATCGATTTCAAGGGCCAGCAGAACCACGCCGGGACCACGCGCATGGCCATCCGCAAGGATGCCGGCGTCGCCCTGGTGAAGCTGGTGGCCCGGATCGAAGAGGAGTTTCCGAAACTCGCCGGGCCGCGGACGGTCTGGACCACCGGTGACATCAGGCTGGACCCAGGCGCCCCCAGCATCGTCCCCGGCGCGGCGGAACTGACCTTCCAGTTCCGCGACACCGACCCGATGATCCTGGACCGGCTGGAGGCCTGCCTGAACCGGCTGGTCTCCGAAGCCGGCAAAGGCCCCTGCTCCGTCGAAATCGCATACCGGAGCGAGACCGCGCCAGCCGCCATGGACCCCGGCTTGCGCGCGGCACTGCGCAAAGCCGCCGATGCGCGGGCACCCGGACTGCACCAGGAGATGCCCTCGGGCGCCGGGCATGACGCACAGATCCTTTCACGGCGCCTGCCCTCCGCCATGCTGTTCGTCCCCAGCATCGGCGGCATCAGCCATCACTACACCGAGAACACCAGCGATGAGGACATTGTGCTGGGCTGCCAGGTGATGGCCGATGCCTGCGCGGCGTTGCTGGGGTAGGGTCCGAAATCCGCCCGATGTCTTACCGAGTGGCCCTGTCCCTCGGGGACCCCGCCAAAGGCAGGAGGCCTTTGGAACCCATTCATTGGATTTGGGGGATGAGGCGGCCCGCCGTGCCGCCTGCAACGGCTACGTGAATCCCCCCATCCCGAGAGCCAAAATCGACGACGTCCAGAGCTCGGCCCTGGCCGTACGTCGGGCGCAGCGCCGATCCATCACCCTTGCCCGCCACGGGCGGGGATGTTAGGGGGCCGGACTTTCCTAGGGGTTGACGTATGGCATCGACTTTCGACACCGTGGCCGGGATCATCGCGGATACCTGCGATATCGAGCGTGAGAAGATCACGCCCGACAGCCACGCCATCAATGATCTTGGCATCGACAGCCTTGATTTCCTGGATGTTGCGTTTGCCATTGACAAGGCGTTCGGCATCAAGATGCCGCTGGAAACGTGGATGCAGGATGTCAATGAGGGCAAGGTCTCGACCGACGAATATTTCGTCATGAAGAACCTGTGCGCCAACATCGACAAGCTGGTGGCCGCGAAATCGGCCTGACAGGCCGTGCTGTTCCGACTCGACGCGCATCTATAGTACGGTGGA
Organism: Rhodopila sp.; assembly: GCF_035548095.1. GTDB lineage: Bacteria > Pseudomonadota > Alphaproteobacteria > Acetobacterales > Acetobacteraceae > Rhodopila. The sequence goes on from NZ_DASZUV010000023.1 coordinate 82,190, forward strand.
CTGATGCAACTGGAATACTTCCAGATGGTCGATCGGATCACCGACCTTGACCTCGACCGCGGCCGCATCCAGACGTCCTGCCAGGTCCCGGACCAATCGCCGGTGTTCGAAGGGCATTTTCCGGGCCATCCGATCCTTCCCGGCGTGCTGATGATCGAGACGATGGCGCAGACCGGTGGCTGGCTGATCCTGGCCGCCATGCGCTTCGCCCGCATGCCGTTCCTGATGCAGGTGGAAAAGGCGAAGATGCGATCGTTTGTGGAGCCCGGGTGGTTGCTGTCGGGTGAAGCAACCTTGCTGCACGAAGGCTCCGGCTACGCGGTCATCCAAGGAGCGATCAAGACCGACGGCCGGAGAGTCGCTGAGGCGGAAATCCGCTATGGTGTCGTCCCCTTCCCCAACGACACGCTGCGCGGAACCATGTTGGAGACCGCTCGCAGAATCGGCGTTTCGGAGTCCCTGTTCCATGCCGACTGATCCCCACGACCGCGACGCCGTCATCACCGGTGTCGGTCTGGCCTCCTGCCTTGGCAGCGGTGTGGAGGCCCATTGGACCGCGCTGAACGATCCGGCGGGCTTCCGGCCCGTCGTGGATACGAACAGCTTCGCGCCCGCGATCGTGCACCCGATCGCGCCGCTGGATCTGGACAAGCAGATCCCCAAACGCGGCGACCAGCGGCAGATGGAGGCGTGGCAACGGATCGGCGTATTCGCGGCCGGCTTGGCCCTGGATGCTGCCGGCGTGAAAGGCAACACAGAGCTGCTGGGCAAGATGGACATGATCGTCGCCGCCGGTGGGGGCGAGCGGGATTATACGGTGGATGAGGCGATCCTGTCCGGCCTGCCTCAGGCGACCGACAAGGGCGCCTTCCTGAACGAGCACCTGCTGGGCGACATACGTCCGACCCTGTTCCTGGCGCAGTTGTCGAACCTGCTGGCCGGCAACATCTCCATCGTGCATGGCGTCATCGGCTCCTCCCGGACATTCATGGGCGAGGAGGCGTGCGGGGCTGACGCCGTGCGCATCGCGTGTGCCCGCATTGCCGCGGGCCAGGGCGACCTGATGCTGGTTGGCGGTTCCTACAACGCCCAGCGCCCGGATGTCGTGCTGCATTACGAGATGGGGCGCCTGACGGCGGAGGCGCCGTTCGCCGGGGTCTGGTCACGCCAGGCGAACGGCGGCGGCCTCGCCCTGGGCTCCTTGGGCTGCTTCCTCGTGATCGAAAGCCGAGCGCATGCAAGGGCGCGGGGCGCTGAGCCGCTATGCCACATTGCGGGGATACGGACCGATCGGAGCCGGCGGGAGACCGGCCAGGCAACGGCCAATGCGCGTGCCCAGCTTGCGACCTTCCAGACCGACATCGACCGCGCTTCCTGTGCGGTGATCTCGGGCGCCAGCGGAGTCGCCGCCGCGACGCAGGAGGAGGCCGCCTGGCTGGCGGAGCTGGGACTGCCGGTCCGCGCCACAGCCACGGCGCTGGGCCACGGATTGGAACCCTCCTTCCCCGCAAGCCTGGCGCTGGCAGCCATGGCCGTTCAGAACCGCCGCCTGTTCAATCCGCTGGAGCCGGCCGAGGCTCGGATGGAGCACCCACTCACGCAGGCCCTGGTGACATCCTGGGGCCATTGGCGGGGTGAGGCACTGGCGCTGGTCACCGCGGCATAACGGGGGACACACAATGCGTTCCGCTACCGACCACCTGGGCCGCCCCGTCGTCGCCGTCACCGGCATGGGTGTCATCACCTCGCTTGGCCAGGGCCAGGCGGAGAACTGGCAGGCGCTGACCGCGGGACGCTCCGGCATCCGTGGCATTTCCCGCTTTCCCACCACCGGCATGCGCACGACGATCGCCGGAACCGTGGATTTCATCCCGGTTTCGGAACTTTCGGCGCCAGCCTTGTCGGAGCGGCTGGCGGAATTGGTGGTCGAGGAGGCCATCGCCGAAGCCAATCTTGGCGCTGGTGGTGATTTCCCTGGCCCATTGTTCCTGGCACTGCCGCCGGTGGAAATGGAATGGCCGCAACGCGAGGCGTTGGCGGCCGCGTCGGGGGCCAAGGACGCAGTCCGCTACGACGACCTGCGGCGCGCCGCGCGGGCGGGCGGGTTCGAGGCGTATTATCGTCGGTTCCTGTTCGGGTCGGTCGGAGAGAATCTGGCGTCCCGTTTCGGCACCAAGGGCTCCCCGATCGCCGCATCGACCGCCTGTGCGACCGGCGGCACCGCCATCCAGCTGGGCGTCGAGGCCATCCGCCGCGGCGAAACCGATGCCGCGTTGGTGGTTGGCACGGATGCGTCGGTCAATCCGGAGAGCATCATCCGCTTTTCCTTGCTATCGGCGCTGTCGACGCGGAACGATCCGCCGGCCGGCGCATCGCGGCCATTCAGCAAGGACCGCGAGGGTTTCGTGATGGCCGAGGGCGCCGGCGCGCTGGTGCTGGAGAGCCTTGCCTCAGCGCGGGCCCGTGGTGCCACGGTACTGGGTGTCATCGAAGGCTGCGGCGAGGCCGCGGACGGGTTCCATCGCACCCGTTCGTCCCCGGACGGCAAGCCGATCATCGCGTGTATCCAGCGCGCGCTGGAGGATGCCGGTCTGGTGCCCGATGCCATCGGCTACATCAACGCGCACGGCACGGGCACGCCGGAAAACGACAAGATGGAGTGGGTGGGCATCACCGCCGTCTTTGGCAACCGGGCGGGGACGATCCCGATGTCCTCCAACAAGTCGATGATCGGCCATACGCTGACCGCGGCGGGGGCGGTGGAGGCGATCTTTACCGTGCTCTCGCTGAAGCACGGCGTTCTGCCGCCGACTATCAACTATGAGACGCCGGACCCGGCGTTGCCAGTAGATTGCGTGCCGAACGTGGCGCGAGCCTGCGAGGTTGAACATGCGATCTCCAACTCCTTCGGGTTTGGCGGCCAGAATGTGTGCCTGGTGATTGGCGCGGCTGACTGAGTGTGACGCGTAGTGAGCGCCGACGGCGTCGCTTGATCCTGGGAAAGCGGCGTGGCTAAGGTGCGTCCGCAAGGACGGATGGCCGAGTGGTTTAAGGCAGCGGTCTTGAAAACCGCCGTACGTGCAAGCGTACCGTGAGTTCGAATCTCACTCCGTCCGCCACTTCGGAACAAAACTGGGCACGCCGGACGTAGCCGGCTTTGCGCCGGCCGCAGCGGTCAGCGTCTGCGTCTGTGATCGGCACTGGGTTGGGCCAATCGTGACCGTCCAAGCCGATAGGTCGTGTTTCGCCGGCCGACCGATACGAGGCCAAGGCTCGATCGGAATGTAAAGGTCATCGGGCAATATGCTCAGGCTAGCGTGCGGTCGAGCAATCCACTGCGAGCGCAAGATGGCGTCGCTTTTCCCCTGCCGTTCTTCCAATGGCCCCCCTACCACGCTCACGTGACCGTGACCCTATCCAACGCAATCATTATGGCTATTGACACCATATGGTAAACCATACCATTACCAACCCCTGAAATGAAGGCCGAACTGCTCTTCCACCAGCGCATCGATTACGACGACGGTGCGATCGTGGAGATGGTGTTATGGCGCGTACCGTCGCCTGTGCCACCGTCCGTCCATGGACTGAAGTATTCGCTGTTCTACGGTCGTCCAGGCGTTCGTGAGGTGGGATACGACAATGAACGCGGGAAAGGCGATCATCGGCATTTTCAAGGCACGGAGACCGCCTATGCGTTCACCAGCGTCGAGCAGCTGATGGCTGATTTTTGGTCCGACGTAGGGACCTTGCGAGGTAGCAGATGAGCGATGTGAAGATCACGGTCGGCGGCGCAATGGAGGAAGAAGCTTCACGGCGGTTCGTGAATGCTTGGCACCGCGCGGAACATGGGGAGACTTTCCAAGAGCGTCATCTCGCCTTCGAGAGTTGGGATGCTCTCGCCCGCGTCATGACAGGCAAGCGAATGGAACTATTGCACTACGTCCGCCGGCATAAGGTGAGCAGTGTGCGATCGCTCGCGAAAGCGCTGGGGCGCGACTACAGCAATGTTCACGCTGATGTTCAGGCGCTCACGGCGGCAGGGCTTCTCGATACCACTGATGGCGGCGTGCAGGCGGATTATGATGTGATCGAAACCAAAATCGCAATCTGAGACCACGAAGCATGGCTAGCAGCACGAGCAGAGTATCAACAAGGCGGCGAACCCGCGAGGAAGTAATCGAACTCTTTCGAGCTTGCGCGGCCAAGCTGGACAGAACGCCAGGAGAGGCAGAGTTCGATAAAATGTGCGGCATCCCGCGCAAGGATGTCAGGCACCACTTCTGGAAAGGCGGCTACTCGGAACTGGCAGAGGCCGCCGGCCTCCAACCAAATACGCTAACCCAACGGTTTGAAGATGCCGAGGTCTTCGAAGACTACGCGAAGGTCTGCGTGCATATTGGCCGAGTTCCGAGTGAAACGCAGCTCCGAGGGGCAACGCGAGAACTTCGCACGAAGACATCGACTGTCTATTCGAGGTTCGTCGGCGGCATCCGAAGCGCTAACCTGGTCACTGCCTCAGCGTTGATGCGCTTGGTCGAGGACAGCATCCGCGACTGGAGTAAGTTTTCACTTGGCGACTTCGAACGACAGCTTTTCGCTCATAAGGTCATTGAGACCTGACAGGCACCGACTGGTCATAGGGCTATGGCGTAGACATAGGGCCCATCTTCATCACGCTGCATCCGCCACCCCTACCCGCGCCGCCGCCGAAACGTCGCCGCGGAGACAATCTCGCAACCGGGCAGTTCCGGCACCCGCGTCACCTTCGTGCCTCTTACATCCAGCCGGCGCAGCGCGGGCAGACCTGCCAGCGGTGATAAATCATCGACCGCCGTATCACCCGCCTCCAGCACCTGTAGCCCCGTCAGGCCGGCCAGCGGCGACAGGTCGGTTACCCGTGTACTGGAAAGCTGCAGGCTGGCCAGACGACGCAGCTCCGCCAGCGGACGCAGATCCGCGACGTCGGTACCACCCAGATCCAGCCTCTCCAGCATGGTCAGCGTGGCCAGGGGCGCGATATCGGACACGCCGCAGCCGGTCAGGTACAGGCTCCGCAGGTTGCGCAATCCCGCCAACGGCGTCACGTCCCGGACCGGCGTGAAGGACAGGATCAGGCTTTCCAGTCCCGCCATCTCCGCCAATGGCGACAGGTCCGTCACCCGTGTCAGCTTCAACCCCAGCACCCGCAGCCGATGCAGGCCACGCAGAGGCGACAGGTCGGCAAGCGGCGTCCGGGTCAGGAACAACCGCTCGACCTGCGTCAGCGTCTCCAGCGGCGGCAGTTCCGCTAAAGGCAGCCGCTCCAACCTGCGTTCCGCGGGCTTCTGCTCGGTTGGCCGCGCGCCGCTCACTCGGCCGCCGCCGCTTCCTCGGGCGCGCCCAATTCCAGCAGGCGAGGAGCGACCTCCTGGCCGAACAGGCGGATATTCTCCTTCGCATCCTGGTGCGACAGGTAGCCGCCCTGGCCGAAGAACAGCAGGTGCCCGACACCACCCATCCGGGTGTTGAACGCCTTCAACTGGTTGAACACATCGTCCGGCGTGCCGGCGAACACGGTTTCCGTATCCATGAACTGCTGCACCGTGGCGGTGCGATGGTCGATCGGCACGCCGTCGCGGTCGGTCACAAGGCGATGGGCGCGAGGGCCTGCCTTCAGCATCGCGACATTGGCGCCGATCGAGTTGTAGCCCGGCGGGTTGGTGAACGGCTCCGCCACCACCGGCGCGGTCCGCACATAGTCGGCGATCTGATTGGCACGGCGCAGCCCTTCATCACGCGTCTGCCCGACACCGACGATGGCGGCATAGGCGAAGCGGTCGGCCGTCGCCTCCCGTCCCAGCTCACGGGCGCGCTTGCGATAGGCATCGTACATCGGCTTGGCCAGACCGCCGGACAGCAGCGTGCCCACCACGTGGCCGCGCTCCGCCGCCAGGATTCCGGTCTCCACGCTCATGCCGGTCATCCACACCGGCGGATGCGGCTGCTGGATCGGCCGCGGCCAGATATTCACCGCGCGATATTGGAAATACTCGCCTTCCCAAGAGAACGGGCCGTCATGTGTGGACAGCGCCTTCAGGATCAGGTCATGCGCCTCCCAGTAGCGGCGCATCAGCCGGCCGGGGTTGGAGTTGGCCGGATGAATCTCGTATGGCGCGCCCTTCACCAGGCCCATTTCCAGCCGCCCGCCGGACAGGCAGTCCAACCACGCCATTTCTTCAGCGACACGGACCGGGTCGGGCCGGTTGGCGATCGGATTCCCCAGCGTCAGCAGCCGCGACTTTCTGGTTTCACGTGCAATCACAGCCAAGGCCATGGGAACCGAGACGGTCATGCAGGTGGCAGTGCTGTGATGCTCGTTCACCATGATGTCCAGGCCGACCTCATCGCACAGGGCGAACTCGTCCAGGTAGCGGTTCAGCAGCGTGCCGGCCTCGACCGGATCGATGATCTCGTTTGGAAAATTCACCCGCAGGGAGCCGCGCTCCAGCCCCTTCTGCCACGCCGGATGGTAGGCCATTTCGGAGAAATACCAGGTGCGCATTGCAAAGAATCTCCCGGATCAGAGCCGTTCGGTGAAGCCGCGGACACACGCGGCGAAGAGGTCGGGCTGCTCCCAATGCGGGTAGTGGCCGGCATCGGGGATCGTCCTCATGGTGGCGCCGGGGATTTCGGCTTTCCAGGCGTCGCCATAGGCGATCGTCACAATGCCATCCTGCTCGCCCCACAGGATGTGGGTCGGGATATCGATCCGGTGCAGCCAGCGCTTCAGCCGTGGATTGTGCATGTAAGGCTTCCAGCCGAACACGGCCAACGCCTCCCGCCCGCGCGCGATGGCGGCCAACTCGGTATCGGGAAGCCGCGTATAGTCGATCTCTCCTCTCGCCGGATCGGCCCAGGCGAGGCGCATGAACGTGCTGCGCGGGATGGCGTGCATGTCGACGATATCCCGCTCCAGCACGCCGCCGACCTTGATGCCCAGCGGGTCGATCAGCAGCAACCCGGCAAAGCGTCCGGTGTTGCGCACAGCGATTTCCGCGGCAATCCAGCCGCCGAAGCAGGCGCCGGCCAACACCGCCTCGCGCAGGTCGAGTTGCTGCGCAAGATCCAGATAAAGATAGGCCAGGTCATCCACCGATCCGATCCAGTCGGGCAGCGCCGATCCGCCAAAGCCGGGGTGATTCGGCGCGATCACACGGTGGTGCTCTGCCAGGCGATCGATCCAGGGGCGATTGGCCTGCAGGCCCTCGCCCGGGTGCAGGAACAACAGCGGGCGTCCCTGCCCCCTTTCCTCGATGTCCAGCGTGACGCCGCGGACAGTGACAGACCGGCCCATGCTGTTTCCTCCTTTGCCGTTGGCCGGAGTTTACGCGGGTTCAAGCCGGGGGCAACGCGGGGGCGGCATGCACACGGATCGCACGGCCGGAAGCCGACGGGATGTCAGCGGGAAAAAAGCCCGGCCCCCGAGACGGCCAGGTCGCAGAGTATCCCTACGCCACCTCGGCACCGGCGATGCAAGCCAGGCTGCCCCGCAGACGATCCAGCAGACGGAACAAGGTTACGCACTCGGTATCCGAGAAGCCGGCCAGGGCACTTTCGTAATACAGCCGGATCGGCTCCTGCATCGCGGCCCACATCCGCGTGCCGGTGTCTGTCAAGCGCACATGCCGCTTCCGCCCGTCACCGGAGACGCGCACCCGCTCGACAAGGCCGGCCTGCTCCAGCCGGTCCAGCACGGCGGTCAGGTTTTGCCGGCTGACCATCAGGAAAGCGATCAGGTCTTTCACCGAGCACCCTTGTGCTCGCACCGCCGGACGCGCCAGCGCCCCCAGCACTGCCCATTGCTGCGTCGTCGCGCCATGGCGCGCCACCGCTCGGGTGCCGGTTTTATGCAGCAGGTTTGACGCCTGGTACAGCCGAAAAAACAACCGGTTAGCGACGTCGAACCGACTCTCCTCGGCACGCGGTGGAGAGATATGCGCCGGTTGATCCATCAATGCCTTGTCATACTTCAGAACATATATCAAGATATTGTCATATCGACCGGGGCACAAGCCTCTTCACAGCGGCAGGGAGGATTCAGCTCATGCGGGGCCTGAAGGACAAAGTCGTGATCGTCACTGGCGGTGGCGGTGGCATCGGCAGCGCGACCTGTCACCGCTTCGCCCAGGAAGGCGCCAAGGTGGCGGTGTTCGACATCAACGAAGCCACGGCCAAGTCCGTGGCTGGCGCCATCGAGGAAGCTGGCGGTGTCGCCCGGGCCTTCGCCTGTGACATCACCGACCATGAGGCGGTCGAGACCGCCGTCGCCGCCGCCGAGGCCGCGCTCGGCCCGGTGACCGTGCTGGTGAACAATGCCGGCTGGGACGTCTTCCGCCTGTTCAAGGACACCACACCGGCCGATTGGCAGAAGCTGATTGCCATCAACCTGATCGGACCGCTGAACATGACGCATGTCGTGCTGCCAGGCATGCTGCGGCGCCGCGCCGGCCGGGTGGTCAGCATCGCCTCCGACGCCGCCCGTGTCGGCTCCTCGGGTGAAGCGGTCTATGCGGCCTGCAAGGCCGGCATGCTGGGCTTGTCGAAGACCCTGGCGCGGGAACATGCACGCGCCGGCCTGACCTTCAACGTGGTCTGTCCGGGCGCGACCAACACCAACCTGTTCGCGGAATACAAGAAGGGTGCCGGCAACCCGGAAAAGCTGGAAGACGCATTCCGACGTGCCGTGCCGATGGGCCGGATCGGCGAACCCGAGGACCTGCCGGGCGCCATCCTGTTCTTTGCCAGCGACGATGCCGCCTTCATCACCGGCCAGGTGCTCAGCGTCTCCGGTGGCCTGACGATGGCCGGCTGAGGAGGAGAGGATCGATAGTCATGCAGTACGAGGACATCCTGTACGAAGCCAGGGACGGCGTTGCCACCATCACCATCAACCGTCCGGCCGTGCTGAACGCATTCCGCGGCAAGACATGCGAGGAACTGATCCACGCCTTCAACACTGCAGGCTGGAACAAGGCGATCGGCGTGATCGTCCTGACCGGCGCCGGCGACCGGGCCTTCTGCACCGGCGGCGACCAGTCGGCGCATAGCGGCAATTATGACGGCCGCGGCCTGATCGGCCTGCCGGTGGAGGAACTGCAAAGCATCATCCGTGACGTGCCGAAACCGGTCATTGCCCGCGTACAGGGGTACGCGATCGGCGGCGGCAACGTACTCGCGACACTCTGCGACCTGACCATTGCTTCGGAAAAGGCACAGTTCGGCCAGGTCGGTCCCAAGGTCGGTTCCGTCGATCCCGGCTTCGGCACCGCCTATCTGGCCCGTATCGTGGGTGAAAAGAGGGCGCGGGAGATCTGGTATCTGTGCCGCCGCTACACCGCCGCCGAAGCAATGGCGATGGGTCTGGTCAATACCGTCGTTCCGCACGACCAGCTCGACGCCGAAGTGGCGAAATGGTGCGCTGAGATCCTGGAACGCAGCCCCACTGCCATCGCCATCGCGAAACGGTCCTTCAACGCCGATACCGACAATATCCGCGGTATCGGCGGCATGGGGATGCAGGCGCTGTCGATGTATTACGCCAGCGATGAGTCAAGGGAAGGCGTTCGCGCATTCAACGAAAAGCGCAAGCCGGACTTCCGCAAGCATCAGATATAAATAAGGGGGGACGCACCCATGCCGGCCGGCCTGACCGACACGCAGCGCGCCTTCCAGGACACCGCGCGCCGCATCGCCCGGGAGAAGATCGCTCCAGGCTACATGGCCCGCGAGCAGGAGGGCCGGATCGATCGCGCGCTGATCCGGCAGATGGGTGCCCTGGGCCTGATCGGCGCCGACCTGCCTGACCGGTTCGGTGGTATGGGTGAGCCCGCAGTGACGGTCGGCGTGATCATGGAAGCGATCGGCTATGCCGACCTGAACGTTGCCTATGTCCCGTTGCTGGCCTCCCTGAGCGGGCAGATTATTGCCCGCTACGCCGCCCCTGCCCTCGCCGCCGAATGGCTGCCGCGTATCGTTGCAGGAGAGGCGCTGCCATGCCTCGCCCTGACCGAGCCGCGCGGCGGATCGGATGCCGCCAACCTGATACTCTCAGCCAGGCCCGATGGCGATGTCTATCGCCTGAACGGCGAAAAATCCTCGATCAGCATGGCGGATCAGGCGGACGTGGCAGTGGTGTTCGCCCGCACCGGCGCGGCCGGCAGCGGCGCGCGTGGTATAACCGCCTTCCTGGTGCCGATGGACACGCAAGGCATCACCACCACGCGCTTCGACGACCTGGGCAGCAAATGCGTCGGCCGCGGCTCCATTTTCTTCGACGATGTGCGCATTCCAGTATCGCACCGCCTGGCCGACGAAGGGATGGGCTTCGTCCAGGTGATGCAGGGGTTCGATTACAGCCGGGCACTGATTGGCCTGCAGGTGATCGGGGCGGCTCAGGCGTCGTTGGATGAAAGCTGGGCCTATGTCGTGGAACGCCAGGCCTTTGGCGCGCCGATCGCACAATATCAGGGTGTCAGTTTCCCGTTGGCCGAGGCCGAGGGTCTGGTCGCGGCGGTGCGCCAGCTCTGCTATCATACATTGCGATTACGTGATGATAACATGCCGCATACCGCCGAGGCGGCAATGTGCAAATGGCTGGGTCCGAAAACCGCGGTCGATACGATCCATCAATGCCTGCTGATCCATGGCCATTACGGATGGTCGCTGGATCTGCCGCACCAGCAGCGCCTGCGGGACGTGATGGGGTTGGAGATTGGCGACGGCACCGCGCAGATCATGAAGATGATCGTCGCGCGCGAACGCGCTGGCAAGGCCACGGTGCAACATCTCGCGCAACGATAATGATACAAAACGGCAGGGAGACGGATTCATGGAGTTCGACCGCACATTGCTGCTGCAGCGCCGGCCCGCGATGCGCGCCGCAGGCTATTGGTTCGACGAAACGTTGCGCGATCACTTGGCACGAGCGGTGGTGGCGACGCCGGACAAGCCGGCCGTCATCGCATTTCGCGCGGAGGACATGACCGAGGCACGGTTGAGCTACCGGGACCTGGACGACAGGGCACGGCGCGTCGCCGGATCTTTGCGGGCGCTGGGCGTCGGACACGGCGATGTCGTGTCGTTCCAGCTGCCGAACTGGTGGGAGTTCACCGTCCTGCACCTGGCCTGTCTGAAGCTGGGCGCGGTCAGCAACCCGCTGATGGTCATCTTCCGTGAACGCGAGCTGCGGTTCATGCTCGGCCTGGCGGAAACCAAGGTTCTGGTGGTGCCGGACCGGTTCCGCGGTTTCGATTATCCGGCGATGACAGCCGGTATCCGCCCCGACCTGCCGGCCCTGACGCATGTCTTCGTCGCCGGCGGTGCCGGGCCGAACGCCTTCGATGCGCTGCTGCAAGGCAAACCCGTGGAACGGGATGCCGCGCTGTCACCGGACGATGTGATCCAGCTTCTGTACACTAGCGGCACGACCGGCGAACCGAAAGGGGTGATACACACCTCCAACACGATGCTGTCCAACCTGGCGCCCTTTGCGGAACGGCTGCGCCTGCGAGTCGACGACGTGATCCATATGCCCTCACCGCTCGCCCACCAGCTCGGGTTCATGTACGGCGTCGTGCTGCCGGCGATGCTGGGCTGCACCGCCGTCCTGCAGGATATTTTCACCGCGCCCGAAATGGCACGCCAGATCGCCCGGACCGGCGCCAGTTTCACCATGGGCGCCACACCATTCCTGAATGACCTGACGGAGCATGCGGAGCGGACCGGTACGGCCACGCCGTCGCTCCGGGTCTTCGTCTCGGCCGGCGCGCCCATCCCACGCGCCTTGGTCGGGCGGGCACAAGCGGCGCTGGGGGCGACGGTGATTTCGGCCTGGGGCATGTCGGAGAACGGCGCGGTCACCACCACCCTGCTGGATGACCCCGAGGACAAGACCGTCAATTCCGATGGCTGCGCCCTGCCCGGGATGGCGGTACGCGTGGTGGACGCGGATGGCCAGCCGGCACCGCCCGGCACCGAGGGGCTGCTGCAGGTTCGGGGCTGCTCCAACTTCGTCGGCTATCTGAAGCGGCCGGACCTGGCCGGCATCGATACCGAGGGGTGGTTCGATACCGGCGACATCGCCCGCATCGACGCGGACGGCTATATCCGCATCGCCGGCCGCGCGAAGGACATCATTATCCGCGGTGGCGAGAACATTCCGGTGGTGGAGGTGGAAAACCTGCTCTACCGCCATCCCGCCATCGCGGAAGTCGCCATTGTGGGCTACCCCGATCCGCGGTTGGGTGAACGGGCCTGCGCCTTCGTTCGCCTGCGGGAGGGTGCCAGCTTCAGCCTGTCCGATATGACGGCCTATCTGCAAGCCCAGCAGATGGCGCGGCAATACATGCCGGAGCGGCTGGAGGTCGTCGCCGATCTGCCCCGCACGCCCAGCGGCAAGGTACAGAAATTCCGGCTGCGGGAGATCGTGCGGGAGGCGTCATAGCAGCCCTTTTGTCGGGGATTCAGCTGGGGGATTGCCTCGCCCATGCCACTCGTGGTCCTTTCCGGCCTGTTTTTGCGTCACCCCTGTTTTTGCGTCACCCCTGTTTTTGCGTCACCAAGGACCCCGACCCCATGACCAAGCCGCTGGCGGGACTGCTCGTCGTTTCCCTCGAACAGGCCGTCGCCGCCCCCTACTGCGCCTCCCGCCTTGCCGATGCGGGCGCGCGGGTGATCAAGATCGAGCGGGCCGAGGGCGACTTCGCGCGCGGCTATGACAGTGCGGTACAAGGGTCCTCCAGCTATTTCGTCTGGCTGAACCGTGGCAAGGAAAGCCTGGTCGCCGACATCAAGAAGCCCGACGACGCGGCGTTGCTGCACCGGATTCTGCAAAAGGCGGACGTGTTCATCCAGAACCTGGCTCCCGGCGCGGCGGCGCGCTCCGGCTTCGGCTCCGACGCATTGCGGGCGAAGCATCCGCGCCTGATCACCGTGGACATCTCCGGCTACGGCGATACCGGCGATTATGCCTCGATGAAGGCATACGACCTGCTGGTGCAGGCGGAATCCGGGCTGGCGATGGTGACGGGCCGGCCGGAGGGGCCGGGCCGCGTCGGTGTCTCTATCGCCGATATCGGCTGCGGCATGAACGCCTATACCGGTGTGCTGGAGGCGTTGATCGAGCGCGGCATCACCGGCAGGGGCAAGGGTCTGAAGATCAGCCTGTTCGATGCGGTCGCCGATTGGATGAACGTGCCGCTGCTGTATTTTGAAGGCACCGGCAAGGCCCCGCAGCGCCTGGGCCTGGCGCATCCGTCGATCTGCCCCTATGGCGCCTTCCCCACCAGGGACGGCGCGCTGGTATTGATCTCAATCCAGAACGAACGCGAATGGGCACAGTTCTGCGCGGCTTTCCTGGACGCCCCCGACCTGCCGAAACAGCCCGGCTTTGAGAGCAACAATGTCCGCGTCGCCAACCGCGCCACGGTGGATGCGCGCGTGGCCGAAATGTTCGTCACGCTGACCCGCGACCAGGCGGCCGCGAAGCTGCGGGCGGCCAACACGGCCTACGGGTTCGTGAACGACCTGGCGGCGCTGAGCCACCACCCGGCGCTGCGGCGTACCCCGGTTCGCGTGCCCGGCGGCGGCACGGCGGAGATCGTCGCGCCGGCGGTGATCAAGTCTAACGAGGCGCTGGCACTGGGTCCGGTGCCGGCGGTCGGGGAGCAGAGCGAAACGATCCGGCGGGAGTTCCGAGGATAGTGGCTGCACGGTGAGCCAGGGCCGGCGATGCGGCGCCGGCCTACGTCCCGCAGAACGTCTGCAACACCCGCTCTTCCTCCCGCGCAGGCAAGGTAAACCGTTCCGGACCGGCATCATCGTGGAACGGGCGGGAGATCACGCCGAGAAGTTCCTCGAACGGGCCGTAATCCTGGGCTTCGACAGCCGCCTTCAGGGCGGCTTCCACCAGATGGTTGCGCGGAATGAACAACGGGTTGGCCGCTTTCAGAGCCACAACGACCGACGCCGGGTCCCGCCCCGCCAGCCGCGCCTGCCACCGCGCCTGCCACGCGTCGATGCCCCCGCCGTCACCGAACATGCCACGCAGCATCGTCGCATCGCCCGCCGCCGCGTCAGCCAGCCGCCGGAATGTCAGCGTGAAATCGGCCCGGTGCTCTGCCATCAGCCGCAACAGGTCCTGTGCCAGGTCGTCGTCGCCCTGCCGTACCTCCGATCCAAGACCGATCTTCCGACGCAGGCCGCCGAAATATGCTTCCTGGAAGCGCGCCGGAAAGGCGCCCAGCGCGTCCCGCGCCTCCGCCTCACCGCCAGGCAGTTGCGCCATCAGCGTCTCGGCCAGCCGCGCCAGGTTCCACAGCACGATCCGACCCTGGTTGCCGTATGCATACCGGCCGGCATGGTCGATCGAGCTGAACACCGTTGCTGGATCGTACGCATCCATGAAGGCGCAAGGCCCATAGTCGATCGTTTCGCCCGAGATCGCGCAGTTATCGGTATTCATTACGCCGTGGATGAAGCCCACCAGCAGCCATTGCGCCACCAGATCGGCCTGGGCGGCGATCACCGCATCCAGGAAGCGGCGATACGAGCCCTCGGCTGCCGGATAGTGCCGGGCGATGGCGTGATCAGCGAGCAGGCGCACCGCTTCCTCATCGCCACGGGCAGCGAAATACTGGAAGGTGCCGACGCGGATATGACTGGCGGCAACACGGGTCAGCACCGCACCGGGCAGGATCGTTTCGCGGTACACCTTCTCGCCGGTCGTCACCGCCGCCAGCGAGCGCGTTGTGGGAATACCCAGCGCCGCCATGGCTTCACTGATCAGATATTCCCGCAACGCTGGTCCCACCGCCGCACGGCCGTCGCCATTGCGGGAGAACGGGGTCGGTCCCGATCCCTTCAACTGGATGTCGCGCCGCTGCCCGTCCCCGCCGATCACCTCGCCCAGCAGGCAGGCGCGGCCATCGCCGAGTTGCGGGACGAAATGGCCGAACTGATGGCCTGCGTAGGCCTGGGCCAGCGGTTCGGCACCACGCGGCACCGCGTTGCCGGCCAGCGCAGCCACGCCGTCCTGACTGGCCAGCGCGTCCGGATCGAGACCCAGCGTCTCGGCCAGCCCCCGGTTGATCCGCACGAGCCGCGGCTCCGCCACCGGCGTGGGATCGATGCGGGCGTAGAAGCGCGCGGGAAGCCTCGCGTAACTGTTGTCGAACGGGATCTGCATGAGACTACGCAGTCTTTCGTGGAAGGGACCATGACAGTCCGCGCGGCAGTCGTTGGAATGGCAGTCGTTGAAATCGCATCATGTCACCGCCTCCGCACCTGCGGAACTCCTCCGGATGATGCTTACATTGGCGGCGCGACGCATCGGCGCAAGGCAGGAGGGCGGCGGATCATTCCAACCGCGGATCCGGCACCCGCGCCGCCACCAGCACGTCGACCGCCGTGGCGCCCGCCCCCAGCAGCGCCGTGGCACAGGCGTTGGCGGTCGCGCCAGACGTCATCACATCGTCGATCAGCACGATGCTTCGACCGCCAATCGCCGCGCGACGCGCAGGCCGCACCACGATGACCCCCTCCAGCGCCGCCACGCGCTCGTCGGCGCTCTTGTGGTCGAGCGAGGCGGTCTGGCGCCGCCGCGCCAGCGCATCCAGCAGCACCGGGGGTCCGCCGCGCCGGCCCAGCGCCCGCGCGAGAATCGCTGCCTGGTTATAGCGCCGTGTAAACAGGCGGCGGCGATGCAGCGGCACCGGGACCACGATGTCGGCCCGCGCCAGCAGCTCGGCCCCCGCCCGCCGCATCATCGGCACCAGTACCTCGGCCATCTCGGTGCGGTCGGCGTGCTTGAACGGCAAAAGCACCCGGCGGGCAAAGTCATCGTAGCGTAGCGCTCCCCGCGCCTGCCGGAAGACAGGCTGCCGGTCCCGACAGGCGCCGCACAGACCGTCCGTGCCACCCTGACCTTCCGCCATGAACGGCACGCCGCAGCGGGCGCAGAATGGTGCCGTGATGAAGCCGGCCCGTGCGAAACAGCCGGCACACAAGGCCCCATGGACTCCGACCTCCGCCTGGCAGACCAGGCAACTCGGCGGCAGCAGCGCATCCAGCGCCGCCACGCCTACCGCGCGGAGTTTCGCTTCAAGCGGCGTGGGGACGCTCCGCCGGTATGCCGAAGGCGACAGTGCCGTCCCGCTTGATCTCGTGAACCAGGTCGATCTCCCACGACAGATATGCGTGCATCGCCTCCTCAATACCGGAATTGCGGTCATAGGGACGAAGATAAAAGTCGATGCACGCTTCGTCGGGCGGTACCGTCCGGTCACGCGCCACCGGCTGGCCGGCGGCGACCCAGGCCTGCGTGCCGCCCTGCAGCACCTGCACCTCGGCTGCGCCCAGGGCGAGCAGCTCCGGCACGGCCAGCCGTGCAAACAGCGCGTCGGGCGACGTCACCACGATTTTCCTGCCCGCCACGTCCTCCTTCCGCAGATAAGAGCGGACGCCCCAGATGGCACCCGGGATGTGGCCATCGCGGAAATCGATGCTGCGGTTCAGGTCGACCACCACCGTGCCATCCCTGGCTTCCAGCCGAGCGGCCAGGGTCGGGACATCGACGAACCGCACCGAACCGGCCAGTTCGGGCGCCGGCGCCTCCGGGGCCGTGGATGTCAGCGTGGCGCCTTCCAGCACAAAGACGTCCCGATGACCCATCTGGCGCAGCCACGCGGCAGACATGCGCGCACGCACCCCCGTATCATCGACCAGCACGATGCGGGCGTTGCGCACACCGATCCACGTATCCGTCGCCTGCACGAGCTGCCCGCCCGGCGCGTTGCGGCTGCCTTCCAGATGGCCGGCCTTGAACTCCGCCGGATCACGCACATCCAGCACATATAGGGTACGGTCGCCGTCCCGCCGGAATGCATCCAACTGGGCGGGCGTGATCGTGCCCACGCCGGACTCCGCTGCGAAAGCCTGAGCCCGCTGCAACGCCAAAGCAGAGGTTCGAGGCGTACCGGGGAGGAAGGCATCGGTGCGGCCGCGATCGCAGGTCAGGCCCGCCAGCTCCCATCCCATCGTACCGTTGCGCAGCGCGACGACCTTGTTCGGGATACCGGCGCGGCGCAGGCTCTCGGCCCCCATGATGGAGCGGGTGCGGCCGGCGCAGTTCACCACCACCAGCGTATCAGGGTTCGGCGCGATATCACCGATCCGATAGGCCAGTTCGCCGCCCGGCACACTGATCCCGGTCGGGATCGACATCCGGGTGAATTCCTCCTTGGTGCGGCTGTCCAGCACGACCATGTCCCGGCCCGATTTGATCCAGGCATCCAACTCGGGCGCGTCGACGCTTTCCGTGCCGTAATGGTGCTCCACCCATTCGCCGAATGCCTTGGACGGAACGTTGACGCCGCTGAACAGCACATAGCCGGCATCGGCCCAGGCCCTGGTGCCGCCTTTCAGCACATGCACGTGACTGGCGCCGATGGTTTCCAGCCAGCCGGCAAGGTCTTCCGCCAGGCCGCGACCGTCATCGACGCAGCAGATCCGCACCGATAGGCGCGGCAGCAGGGCCCGCGCCCGGACCTCCCGCCGCGCCAGGCCGCAGGGGATCGCCCAGAACAGGTGAGAGGCCCCGAATTCCCCATCTTCACGCGCATCCAGGAGCGCAAGTTCCTGGCCATCGGTGATCCAGGCACGCAGCGTCGCAGCGTCGATGTATTGCATACCGGGTCCCTCCCATTCGCCGGCGGACGGTAGGCGCGGACGCGCGGGCTTGGCAACGGGGCCGCGCCGGCGCAGATGGCGCGGATGGACGAGAGGATGCTGGTTTTCGACCGCCACGCCGTGCGGCTGCACCGGGAGCGGGCGGCCGCGACGGTCGGTTCGGTGGCCGATGTGCTGCGGGACGCGGCGGAGCGGCTGTTGGACCGGCTGGACGACATGACGCGCCGGTTCACCGATGTCCTGGACATAGGCGGGCGCGGTGTCGTGGCGCCGCTGCTGCGCGCGCGCGGCATGCGGGTGGTCAGCAGCGACCTGTCACCGGCCATGGCGGCGCTGAATGGCGGCCCTGCCGTGGCGGCGGACGAGGAGTGGCTGCCCTTCGCTCCGGCCAGCTTCGATCTGGTGGTCGCCAGCCTGTCGCTGCATTGGATCAACGACCTGCCAGGTGCGCTGGTCCAGCTGCGCCACGCGTTGCGCCCGGACGGGCTGCTGCTGGCCAGCCTGCCGGCGCTGGGTACACTGGCGGAGCTGCGGGCCGCGCTGACCGAAGCAGAGGCCGCGCTAACCGGCGGCGCCGCCCCCCGCGTGTCGCCGTTCCCCGAGCTGCGGGACTGCGCCGGGCTGCTGCAGCGGGCCGGGTTCGTGCTGCCTGTGGCGGACCTGGATGAGATCCGGCTGCTCTATGCCAATCCGTTCACCCTGTTGACGGATCTGCGCGCGGCGGGTGAAACAAATGCAGTGCTGGCGCGGCATGGCTGCATTCCCGACCGCTCGCTGTTTCCGGCCGCCCTGGCGCGGTTGCCAGCCGAGGGAGGCCGCGTCGTGGCGACGCTACGGATGGCGATCATGACCGGCTGGGCCCCACCGCAACCATAGCGGCGCCGGTCCTGCTTGAGTACTATCTGCGCCGCTCACCCTGCCGCGTATCAGGCGGCGAGCGGCTGGACGTTCGCCTCGATCTCCGCCCCAATCCGGGCCTGGGTCTGGGCCAGATCATAGGCCGTCTGCAAGCCCAGCCAGAATTGCGGGCTGGTCCGGAAACACCGTGCCAGCCGCAAGGCCAAATCCGAGGTCATCGGCTGCCTGTCGTCGATGACATGAACGATCTGGCTGGATGGAACACCCAGCGCTTGGGCGAGGTGGTCCGCGTCGAGCCGCATCGGCTCCATGTATTCCTCACGCAATACGCGACCGGGGTGCAATCTTCGACCTATGCGCGCCATGGTTGGACCTATGGGAAGTACCACTGGCGAAACCTTGGTGCCGAGTCATGGCAGCAAAATGGCAGAACCTGTTTAATTTGCGGGTGAACGAAAAAATTTTTGTGACCGGATCGACCCGGAACCGGAGCGTTGCCAGCCCCGAGCGAGTGATTCAGATATTGGCAGGCCTCCTGCTGGTGAAACCATTCGCGTCGACCGTCGAATGAATTCAATGGACAAAAGAGCGCCGTTGACACGATACGTTGACAAAACGCCGTTACGGGCGCCGCCGCAGCAGGTAGCGCTGCCGGCCTTCCAGCACCAGTTCGCGACGCTGATTATGCACCGTCGTCCGGAAACCCAGCACGCCCGTGGTCCGGCTCGGCGTCAGCTCATCGATCTCCAGCGCCGGATAGACCGTGTCGCCGGCGAAGACCGGTTTCAGAAATTTGCTGGACTGTTCGATGAAGCCGATGATCGAATCCTCCACCAGGTACGGAAACAGACCCGCGCCTGGCGCCGTCTGTGCCAGCGTCTGCAGCCCATGGGCAAGCAAACCCGGCATGCCGCGCGCCCTGCAGAACTCGACATCGTAATGGATCGGATGGGCGTCGCCGCTGGCACCCTGGAACGCCAGGAACACGGCCTCGGTCATCGTCCGGCTGGGCAGCATGAAACGCTCGCCCAGGCGGAAATCGTCGAACCAGCGCTGCTCCGGCACCATCCGGTGCGCGGCGGGGTCGAAGGGCTCGCTCATATCGCGTGTGTCTCCCGCATGCGGGTGATCCGGGCGCTGTCGAAGCCCAGCTCCGTCAGCACGGCTTCGGTATCCTGACCCACGGCGGGCACATCGCCCATCACCGCTTCCTGATCGGTAAAGGTGAAGGGTGGCAGCATCGCGCGCACCGGACCGTTCGGGGTGCCGATCTCCCGCCAGCGGTCGCGGGCGACCAGTTGCACATGGTTCCAGACATCGATCGGCTGGTTCAGCCGTCCATTGGCGATGCCGGCCTGTTCCAGATAGTCCGCCGCCTCGGCCGAGGTCATGGTGGACAGCTTGTCCTCGATCAGCGCCGTCAGCGCCGGCCGGTTCTCCCGCCGTGCAGTCTGGGTGCTGAAACGCGGATCCTCCATGATGGACTTGTCGCCCAGTACCTTCTCGCAGAACACCGCCCATTCCCGCTCATTCTGCAAGCCCAGGATGATCTGCCCATCCTTCGTCCTGTGCGCGCCATACGGCGCGATCGACGGATGCTCCGTCGACGCGCGGGGCGGCGGGGAGCCCAGATAGGCGTGGCGGAGCTGCGTCCAGGTGGTCCACTCGGCCACGGCATCCAGCATGGCGACCTTCACGTTCGCTCCCTCCCCGGTCCGGCCACGGCGCAGCAGGGCGGACAGGATGCCGGTCAGTGCGTACATGCCGGTGGCGATGTCGGCCGCCGAGATGCCGACGCGCGACGGCTCATCCGCCGGCCCGGTCACGGCGATCAACCCGGCCTCGGCCTGGATCAGCAGGTCATAAGCCTTCTTCGTCACGTAGGGTCCGCTCTCCCCGTAGCCGGAGATGTCGCAGACCACGAGCCTTGGATTCTTCGGCTTCAACGCCTCGTAGCTCAGGCCGAGCCGCGCGGCGGCGCCAGGCGCGAGGTTCTGGATCAGCACGTCGGCGCCGGTGATCAGCCTGTCCAACGCCTCTCGTGCGTCGGGGTTCTTCACGTCCAACGTCACGCTGCGCTTGCCGCGGTTCAGCCAGATGAAGTGGCTGGACTGGCCGTGGACGAAGTCATCGTAGTTGCGGGCGAAGTCGCCCTCGCCCGGACGCTCGATCTTGATCACCTCCGCGCCCAGGTCGGCCAGGTGCCGCGTACACAACGGGGCGGCCACCGCGTGTTCCAGCGCGATCACGCGCATGCCTTCCATCGGGCGCATTCGGACGTTTCCTCAATCGCAGTACGCGGCGGAGAAAAGCGCCGGTGCCCTTCCCTGTCAAAGCGTTCCTGTCAAAGCCGGGAACGTGTCGGACGGATCTGCGCGATCAGCGCGGCGACCATCAGCGCCGCAGCGGCCAGCAGCGAAGCCAATACGAAGGAACCGGTGCGATCCGACAGGGCGCCGGCCAAGGCCGGCCCGATGACCTGCCCGAGGCCGAAGAAAGCCGTCATCAATGCCAACGCGGGTCGCGGATTCGCGGGTGCCAGCAGCCGAGCCTCGGCGAGGCCTAGGGCGGTCAGTCCCATGAAAGTGCCGCCCAGCAAGGCGGCGGCCAGCAGCGCGCCGGCCGCGCTCGGCCACAACACGCTGGCCGCCACGCCGGCCGCCTGCAGCAGACAGGCCAGGCTATAGGCGGAACGAGCGCCGATCCGGCCCGCCAGGCGTGACCACAACGCGACGGAGGGCGCGGCTGTCAGGCCGACCAGCAACCACACCAGCATTTCCGCGCCGCGCATGGCCGGCGATGCACGGACGATCGCGACGAGGAACGTGGCGGTGATGATGTAGCCAAAGCCGAACAACCCGTATGCGGCCGCCAGCCACACCAGGCCGGCGCCACGCCCGGTCGCATGGCGGGCCGCGGGGGATGCGTGCGCCGGTTCGGGCGGGATCAGCCAACCGGCGAGCGGCACCGCGAGCAGTGCCAGTACGCCGACACCAAACCACAGGCCCTGCCAGCTCATGCCAGCGATCAGGCCGGCCGAAACCGCGGCCGCCGAGACGGCGATACCGATACCGACCCCGGCAAAATGCAGTGCCGCCAGCCCGGGCCGTCCGATCAGGGCCAGACGCTCGAGCACCAGCACGGAGGCGATCACCAGGACGAAGGCGCTGGCGGCACCGCCGATGAAGCGCAGGCCGAGGAAAGCGAATACCGAAGCGGTCGCCCCCATCGCCGCCGTGGTCAGGCCGGTTACCGCCAGCGTGCCCAGCAGCCAGCAGCGCCGGGAGCCCGGCAGGGCGGCCACGCCCGCCAGCAGCGCCCCCGCCAGGTAGCCAAGGAAATTCGCCGACGCGATCAGCCCTGCCTGCCCTTTCGAAAGGTGCAACGCTGCCATCATCACCGGCAGGATGGGCGTATAGACGAAGCGTCCGATGCCAACCGCGCCGGCCATGGCAATCATTCCCCCAAGCGCCACCGGCATGGCGCCGGCATGGGTGGCAGCGGGAAATGCAATCGTGCGGGGACTGGACATGCCAGCCGATCTAGGCTGTGGCATCCATCAGGGAAAACGGAAAGAAATGATCGCTGCGATCGGTGGCGCCGATTACTCGGCAGCACTGGCAAACCGATCGGCCGGTCCCGTTTCGCCCGGCGCCGTCATGGCGATGAAGGCGGCAAGAGCTTTCGAGACATAGCCATCACGGCGGCGGAGGAAAACGGTCTCCACCATCGCCTCCCCTGTCGGCAACGGATGCACCGCCACCTGGCCGGCTCGGCGCACGGTTTCCGCCAGGGCACGCGGCAACAGGGTAATTCCCAGGCCGGCGCCGACGCACGCCAGAATGGCCTCCAGCGTGCCGAATTCCAGAATGCGGATACCGGTCGCGCCGCGGCGGGCCAGATAGGCCTCCAACCGCAGACGATACGAACAGCCGGCCTTCAGCACGACGATCCGAAAATCGCCGCCACTGATGATCGCGTCCGGATCGGTGACGGTCGGGGCGGTCAGCACCGCCAGTTCCTCCTGGAAGCGGGATTCGGCGGCAAGGTCCGGGTGATCCACCGGGCCGCAGACAAAGGCGCCCTCGACCCGACGGGCCAGCACATCCTGTATCAGTTCGCCGGTGGTGCCGGTGCGCAACGACAAGTCCACATGAGGATATGCGGCGGCGTAGCCGGCCAGCAGGGGTGACAGCCGGATCGCCGCGGTTGTTTCCAGGCTGCCGATCACCAGCGGTCCCGACGGCTCGCCGTCGTCGCGGGCGGCCCGCCGTGCGTCGTGCAGCAAGGCGGCGACGCGATGGGCATAAGGCAGAAGACGCCGGGCGGCCGCCGTGCAGACGACGCCACGCGCATGGCGGTCGAACAAGGGGACGCCCAGCTCCTGCTCCAGCGCGCGGATACGGCCGGTGACGTTGGATTGCACCGTGTGCAGTTCCTCGGCGGCCCGGTTCATCCCGCCCAGGCGTGCCACGGCTTCGAAGACGCGCAGGTCGCCTGCGTCCATTCGGAATCTCCCTCGGGGCGCAATGGCCCTCCGCAATGGCCCTCAGGCGCGCGGCCGCACCCGCCTCACCGCAGCCCGCTGGACGCAACCCATTGGCCCAGTCCCGCTGGCAGCAGCATAGAGCGCCGCGGCCAGCGGGGCGAGAGCGCCCGCAGCCGGAAGGTCAGGCGGCCTCGCCCGAGATGATGTCACCAAACAGGTCCCAGGTCTTGCCGGTCCAGCGCATGAGCTGAAGCTGCCGGATCGGCCGGTAGTTGGTCGCGCTGGTGTTGATGGCGATCCCCGGCAGCAGCACCGGCACTTCCACATTCTTCAGGCTGGTCGCCTGCTTCATCATGTTGGGTCGCGACAGGTCATTGCCGCACTGCTTCAGCACCTGCGCCATGGTATAGGTCAGACCGAAGGCCGATACGTTGCCGCCATCCTTCACATCGCCGTCCGGATAGTATTTCGCCATGAAGGCGCGCCACTGCTTCATGCCGGCGTCATTGTCCCAGCGCGGATCCGTCGGGTCCTTCAGATATGCGGAGCTGACGATCCCGATCCCGTGCTCAGGCCCGGCGGGCTGCATCACCGCCCCCACCGACACCGATACGCCGGACAGGATGTGCAGCGGCTTCCAACCCATCGAGGCCACGCCGCGGATCGACTGGGCGGCGAACTTCGGAGAGGCGATCGTCATCAGCACCTGGACACCCGCTGTCCGCAGCGAGGTCAGCTGGCTGTCGATGGTGGCATCCGTCACCTCATAGGAAGCGGTGGTGACCAGCTTGTCATATTTGTCCTTCAGAATGTCCCGCACGCCGGTCAGGTAGTCTTTGCCGAAGTCATCGTTCTGATACAGGATGCCGATCTTCGCATCCGGCTTCTCCTTTTCGATATACTTCGCGTAGACTTGCGCCTCGACCACGTAACTTGGTTGCCAGCCGATCACCCACGGGTGCTGCTTGTAGTCACCCCATTTGTCGGCGCCGGTGGCCAGGAACAGGTCGGGCACCTTCCTGGCGTTGATATAGCGGACCGTGGCCGAATTGGTCGGCGTGCCCAACGGCGCGAACATGGCGGCCACCTTGTCCTCCTCGATCAGGCGTCGCACCTGCTCGACCGTCTTGGGCGGGCTGTAGCCGTCGTCGTAGGAGATGAAGGTGACCTTTCGGCCGGCAAATCCTCCGTCATCGTTGTACATTCTGAACATCGCCGCGATCGCCTTGCCGATGGTGCCGTAGGCGGAGGCGGGGCCGCTATATGGCATGGTGTTACCGATGCGGATTTCGGTGGCTGTCACGCCTGGCATGTCGTCGGCTCTGACGATGGCCGGCATCATCGGCAGCAGGCCGACCGCCGAGGCAGCGGTGAGCATGGAACGTCTGGTGATCATGTCTGGTCAACTCCCTTCTGGGCAACTCCCCTTCTGGGCAACTCCCTGTTTCGCTGCCCTGTTTGCGGGCATGCGCCATCAGCTTATGGTCATCGCGCCGGAGCACGCCATTAAAATGCCAATAGGACAAAACCACGGCGCGCTGAGTGTGAGAGGATCATCGACGTGAGGACCCAGGTCGGGATCATCGGTGCTGGACCCGCGGGGCTGTTTCTGGCCCTGCTGCTGCAGCGCGCCGGCATCGATGCCGTGGTCCTGGAGGCACGCAGCCGCGAACAGGTGGAGGGCACGCTGCGCGCCGGCGTGCTGGAGCACTGGGTCACGCTGCTGCTGGACGAACTCGGGCTGGGCGGGCGGATGCGGCGGGAAGGCCATTTCGATAGCGGCATTACCCTGCAATGGGACCGCCAACGCCATCACATCGATATTTCGGGGCTGACCGGCGGCAAGCACGTCACCGTCTATGCCCAGCATGAAGTACTGAGGGACCTGATCGCCGGCCTGCTCGATCGCGGCGGCCAGATCCTGTTCGGCGTCGGCGACACCACGGTCCTGGACGCGGATACGGAGAGGCCAAGTATTGCCTTTCGCCGGGCCGGCACCGGGGAGCGGACGGTGTTGCGATGCGACTACATCGTCGGCGCGGACGGCTTCCATGGACCCGGCCGCCAGGCGATTCCCACTGCCGTCCGGCGGGAATATCAGAAGTTTTATCCGTTCGGCTGGCTCGGCATTCTGGTCCGAGCGCCGCGATCCTGGCACGAGCTGATCTACAGCAAACAGGACAAGGGGTTCGCGCTGCTGAGCACTCGGTCACCCGCGGTGCAACGGATGTATCTGCAGTGCGACCCGGCGGACGATCTGGCCGCGTGGCCGGATGACCGGATCTGGAACGAACTGCATGCGAGGCTGGACGTCGATGGCTGGGCGCTGACGGAAGGCACGATTTTTCAGAAGAACATCGTTCCCCTGCGATCCTTCGTCTGCGAGCCGATGCAGCATGGGCGCCTGTTCATCGCCGGGGACGCCGCCCATATCGTACCGCCAACCGGGGCCAAGGGCCTGAACCTGGCGGTGGCCGATGTGCTGATCCTGTCCCGCGCCATGGAAGCGATGTACCATCGGAACGATGGCGCGGCGCTGGACTACTACAGCCGCACGTGCCTGCGGCGGGTGTGGAAGGCGGAACGGTTTTCCTGGTATATGACCACGGTTCTT
Source organism: Rhodopila sp. (assembly GCF_035548095.1). Classification (GTDB taxonomy): domain Bacteria; phylum Pseudomonadota; class Alphaproteobacteria; order Acetobacterales; family Acetobacteraceae; genus Rhodopila. Next base: position 107,878 of record NZ_DASZUV010000023.1, read on the forward strand.
CATCAGAACGATTCCGATGACGGATTCGATCGGCAAATCCGTTCCGCCGAGCTGGACCTTTTGTGCACATCCGAAACAGCCGCTCGGATGCTGGCCGAAAACTATGTCGGGTTGCCGTTCGATTGAACGGCAACCGGCTGCCCCATACCAGACAGCGGAGGAGACATGCCAGGCGGCATCGAGGCCGAGGCGCGGTCCGCCGTTCCTTTCCGTCGTGGCAAATCCGTCGTGGCAAATCCGCCGTAGTAAATCCGTTGTGGCAAACGCCGCGCCGACCGGTACTTGATTGCCACCAGGCGATACCGCTCAGCCTGCCATGGTAATGTCCGTAACCAGGCGCGCCGCTTCGGCGCCTTTCACCTTGGCGATATCATCCTGGTATTTCAGCAGCACGCCCAGCGTCTCATCCACATCGCCGGCTGTCAGTTCGGTCTTGTTCAGATAGGACAGCGCCTGCGCCCAGTCAATCGTTTCGGCGACACCTGGCAGCTTGAACAGATCCTCCTGACGCAGACGTTGGACGAAAGAAACAGCCTGGGCGGCCAGGCGTTCTGGCACGCCCGGCGCCTTGGCGGCCAGGATGGCGCGCTCCCGGGTGGCGTCCGGGTAGTCGACCCAGTGGTACAGGCAGCGCCGGCGGATGGCATCGTGCACCTCGCGTGTCCGGTTCGATGTCAGAACCACCACGGGGCGGACCTTGGCCCGCACGGTGCCGAACTCCGGCACGCTGATCTGGAAGTCGGCCAGCAGCTCCAGCAGAAACGCCTCGAATGGCTCATCGGCCCGATCCAGCTCATCGATCAGCAGCACCGCCGGCGGCAGGTCGGGATTCACCGCCGACAGCAGGGGCCGCGCCTGCAGGAACTCGGCGGTATAGATGTCATGGGCAAGTTCCGTGCGGTCCGTCTGACCCGCGGCTTCGGCCAGGCGGATCGCCATCAACTGCCGCGCATGGTCCCACTCATAGGCCGCCGCCGACAGATCCATGCCGTCATAGCACTGCAGACGCACCAGCCGCCGCTGAAGTCCGGCGGCCAGCACCTTGGCGATTTCCGTCTTGCCGGTCCCGGGTTCGCCCTCCAGGAACAGCGGCCGCTCCATCGCCAGGGCGAGATGGACCGTCGTCGCCAGTTCCCGGTCGGCGATATAGCCGCCTTTCGCCAGCAAGGCCTCGGTGTCGGCGACCGTTGCGGGCCGGTCCGCCACTACAGCATGCTTCCCAGGGCGAACAGGATGAGCAGCACGAAAACGGCGCCGCCGATCCAGGCGGCCAGCGGCCAGCCAAATGGTTCGCTGGGGATCAGCGCCCAGAGCGGGATGGCCGAGGGCGGCCGGTGCAGCGCGCTGCCTATCACAACCTCGGGCTCCGACGCATAAGTCTCTCCGGCCATCAGGCCGGACGGCAGCACCTCGCTGTCGGGCGACAGCCGACGCACCTCTTCCGAGAACCGGTCGAAGAACGCATCGGCCATCTGCTTGGCGCTGGCATCGATCAGCCGCGCGCCGAGCTGCGCCAGCTTGCCGCCGACCTGGGCGTTGACCTGATAACGCAGCAGTGTCGCCTCACCGTCGTCCGCCAGGCTGACATCCGCGCCGCCCTTGGCGAAACCGGCGACTCCGCCCTGCCCTTCGCCACTGATCTTGTAGCTGCTAGGGGCATTGATGTCGGACAAGGTGACATTGCCGTTGAAGCGGGCCGAAATCGGGCCCAGCTTGACCGCGGCCGTCGCCTTCATCTGGGTGTCGGACGTCTTCTCCAGGCTCTCACAGCCGGGAATGCTGGCTCTCAGCACTTCCGGATTGTTCAAGGCATCCCAGACAATCTGCCGCGGCGCCGGAATGCGCCGCTCGCCCGTCATATCCATCGGTACAAACCCTTAATTCTGCGCGGCGGACGTTACTGGCAGGGTCGCGGCCATGCAACCGACCTGAACAACCGACCTGGACAACCGACCTGGGCAACCAACCTGCGAAGGACCGGCGTCCCGGCCGGCACCGTGGCCGGGCGCGCCGTCAGGCGGTCATTGCGCATCCCGCCGACCGTGCCAAGCCGATCCGACTGTTCATATTTGCGTGCATTGACCATGGCAGGAACAGTCACGCATCATTTCATCATAGCCATAACCCGCCCCGTTCCCTCGCTCCGGACAGAAGGTTCTTCATGACAGCGATCGCCCCTGCCACAGCCCCGTCCACGGCCTGGACCCGGCGCCCCCTGCTGCGATACGCCGCCGGCATCGCCGCCATGCCGTTCCTGCCAACCGTGGCCCGCGCGGCAACCGTCTCGGGCGTGGCCGTGCCGGACAGCATGGTCGTCGATGGCAAGACCCTGGTGCTGAACGGCGCCGCCCTGCGCACGCTGACCTTCCTCCATGTCCGCATCTATGTCGTCGCTCTGTATCTGCCGCAGCGCAGCGCGGATTCACAGGCCATCCTCGCCTCGCCGGGGCCGAAAGTGATCGCCCTGCACTACATCCACAGCGGCTCCAAGGACCAGGTGCAGGACCGCTATCGCGAGGGTGAGAAGGTGAATTGCGGCGGTGGCGGCTGCGATCCCGCTCTGCAGGCCGATTTCGACAAGCTGATGGCATCGGCGGCACCGGTGCAGGAGGGGGATGTCACCGAATTCATCGTCACCGCCAATGCATTCCTCGTGCTGTTCAACGGCAGACAGGTCGCGACGTTCAACGACAACCGGCTGGGCAACATGGTGATCGAGGGCTTTATCGGCAGCCATCCGCCGTCGCCTGAGCTGCGGGCGGCGCTGCTGGGCGTACCGATGTAGTAATCCCCGGGGATCAGGGGATCAGGGCAGCAGGGATCAGGGCAGCAGGGAACAGGCCGGCTGAACCAGCCTGCGCCTTGCCAGGCCGATCAGAATAGCAGGCCGATCAGAACAGAAGCCCCTTCCGCAACAGGCCGTGCACCCCCTTCTCACCGTTCACCGTCTGGGTGACACGGAAATCCACCGCCAACGAGCAGAACTGATACGCTTCCTGTCGCGACAGGTTGGCCCGACTGGTGATGAAGGCGATCATCTCCCGCAGCGCGGTCTTCATCGCCATGTCCAGATCCTCATGCATCCCCATGGAGATGTAGTGACTGGCGGTCTCCGCCCGCGGATAGCGCAACAGGGGATCACGCGGACCGCCGCCTTTGTGCAGCACGAAGGTGAACGTGCCGGTCAGGCAGATTTCCAGCGCGTTGATGCACACCTCGCCGTCACCTTGGACGCCATGCCCGTCACCGGCCGAGAACAAGCCGCCCGGAGCCCAGACCGGCAGGAAGAGCGTGGACCCGGCGGTCAGCTCCTTGTTGTCCAGGTTGCCGCCATGCTCACGCGGCTGGACGGTGGAGATCGTGCCGTAATTGGGCGGCGGCGCTACGCCCATCACCCCGAAAAACGGCGCGAGATTGAGCTCCGTCCCCCAGGCCATCCGGCATGTCATCCGTTCCCGATCGACAGGAATATGCGACAGGAATTTTTCCGGGAAGTCCTCGGGCAAGGTGCCGGCCAGCGGGCGGAAGCCGCAGAAGCCCCAGTCGTTGCCCAGCTCGATCGCGTCGATCCGGACCTCCAGCATGTCACCCGGCTCCGCGCCGGCGATGGCGATCGGGCCGGTAATCAGGTGACCGGGCGCGCGGGGGATATTGGCGGCGTGGATCGCTGCCAGCGCCGGCGGGATCTTCAGGCCCGACTCCGGCGGCGGCATCACCTCCGGCCCGCCCGAGACGCATTCCATGACCACCGTATCACCGGACGCGATCGTCAGCAGCGGCGGGAAGGATGCGTCGAACATTCCCCAGCGGACGGTCTCGGGCGTGGAGGTCAGGCGGTGCGTGGCCATGCGATGTCCCCGGCTTCGTTGGCGATGCGCCGATGCCACCACATCGGTAGAGGCGGCACAACACCGCTGGCGCCCTGCCCCGCCAGATGGCGCCGCGCCGCCAAGTGTGGCAACAGAGACAGAACCACCAACCACGGAAACGTTCCAGCCGATGACTTCGCCCAGCGCCCTGCAACAGGCGCCGCGCGTGCCGCCGCCGCGAAACCTGTTCGGGCTGGTGGTGCCACCCATCATTCTACCGGTTTTTCTCGCCTCTGCGGACGGCACCGTCGTCGCTACCGCGCTGCCGTCGATCGCCAAGAGCTTCGGCGAAGTCCACAACCTGTCCTGGGTGGTGATCGCCAACCTGATTGCCGGCACGGTCGCCGCCCCGGCCTATGGGCGACTGGGGGACCTGTTCGGCCGGCGCCGGATGATGATCGTGTCGCTGCTGGCCTTCGCCCTCGCCTCCACGTTATGTGCCTTTGCGCCGAGCTTCGGGATCCTGCTGGTGGGCCGCGTGCTGCAGGGGCTGGGCGGCGGCGGCCTGATGACGATGGCCCAGGCGCTGGTGGGCGAGCATGTGCCGACCCGCCAACGCGGCACGTTCCAAGGCTATCTCGCCGCAAACATCGTTGCCGGCACCACCATCGGGCCCGTGGCGGGCGGCCTGATTACCCAGGCATGGGGCTGGCACGCAGTGTTCCTGACCTATCTGCCGCTTTGCGCCGTCGCCATCGCGCTGACGCTGCGGCTGCCACACGGCGTGCGTGGCCAGGGCAAGGCCAGCTTTGACGTCATCGGCGTGCTGCTGCTCGCCTGTGCCGTGGTGCCGCTGCTGCTGGCGGTGACGCAGTTGCAGCAGCCGGACGCCTCCGCCTGGCCGCGGATCGCCATTCTGATGCTGCTGACAGTCGCCGGGGTCTGGGCACTGGCCTGGCATCTGGGCCGCACGCCCGCACCGTTGTTGGACGTGCGGCTGCTGCGCAACCCGTCCTTCTGGCGGTCGGACGTGATGGCGGCGTGTTCCGGCGCCTCGCTGACGGCGCTGATGACATTCCTGCCGATCTACCTGGTGGCCGCCTCGGGCGCCACGCCGGCGGAAGCGGGGCTTATGCTGATCCCGCTGTCCGGCGCGGTCAGCTCCGGCTCCGTGGTGACGGGCTGGCTGATTTCCCGCACCGGCCGCACCGCGATCTTTCCGGCGGTGGGCCTGAGCATCACCGGCCTGTCGCTGATCTTCCTGGCTCTCGTCGCGCCGTGGCTGAGCCGGGCGGAATTGGCCTGGGTGCTGGCGATCGGCGGCCTCTGCCAGGGGTCGGCGATGATTACCGCGCAGATCACCGTGCAGACTGTCAGCAGCATCGGCCAGCTGGGCGCCGCGGCAGGATCGGTGCAACTGGCACGCGCGCTGGGCTCTGCCTTCGGCGCCGCGGCGGCCGGAGCGGTGCTGTTCGGTCTCCTCGCGACCCTGTATCCGGATACGGCCGACCTGTTCGCGCAGATGGTTCGAGAGGGGCCGGACGTGTTGAACGGGCTGGACCCGGCACATCAGGCCGCGGTGCGGACCGATGTCGGGAACGCGTTCCGCGGCGTGTTCCTGACGGTTGCCGTCTTCTCCACCAGCATCGTGCTATGCGCGTCCACCATGCCGGCACGACGTTTGTAGCGCGCGACCGCGGCGATCAGTCCATCGCGGCGTGGGCGTCCGCCGGCGGCGTCACCGCGCCGCGCGGGCGGCGCATCAGCAGCAGCAGGATCAAGGCTGGCAGCGTCGTGAAGATCATCATGTGGTAATCGTCGATATAGGCGACGATCTGTGCCTGCTGGTTCACCACATGGTCCAGCGCCGCGGCTCCGTGCGATGAAAACGGGTCCCATAGGTGGCTGGCCTGATCACCCCGCTGCAGCGCGCGGTTGAAGGGCGTGACATGGGCGCCGATTTCCTCATGCAGGACCTGCGTATTATGCGCCAGCATGAAGGAGGTCACCGACACGCCCACCGCGGCGCCGATGTTGCGGAACAGGCTGAACAATGAGGCACCGTCGGTCCGGTATTGCGGGGCCAGCGTGGCGAAGGCCATGACCTGCAGCGGCAGGAACACCGACCCCAGGCCCGCGCCCTGGATGATGATGGTCATCATGATCCGCCACTGCGCGACATCCGGCGTCCAGTGCGTCTGTTCCCACATCGACCAGATCAGCGCCAGCAGCCCGACGGCCATGATCTTGCGGGGATCGATCTTCTGGCTCAGCCGTCCGCAGGTCAGCATGGCGGCCATGGTCCCGATGCCCCGCGGAGCCATGATCAGGCCGGCCGACTCCACCGGGTAGTTCGCCATGTTCTGCAGCCACGGCGCCATCAATGACGAGCTGGAGACCAGGATCGTTCCGACCGCGAACATCATCGCGATGCCGGACACGAAGTTGCGGTCGGCGAACAGCACCGGCGGAATGAACGGCCGCCTCGACGTCATCATATGCACGATGAACAGGTAGATGCCCAGGCCGCCCAATACCGCCTCGGTGATGATCTCGGTGGCGCTGAACCAGTCCTGGTCCTGGCCGCGATCCAGCATCATCTGCAGGCCGCCGATGCCCAGCGACAGCACGCCAAACCCGATCCAGTCGAACTTCATCAAGAAATTCGGATGCGACCGCGGCATGCAGAACACCAGGCCAGTGGTAGCCAGGATGCCGAATGGCAGATTGATGTAGAACACCCACCGCCAGTTGTACATTTCAGTCAGGTAACCGCCCAGCGTGGGGCCCAGGATCGGGCCGATCATGACCCCGACGCCCCAGATGGCCATCGCCTGGCCGCGCCTCTCGGCCGGGTAGATATCCATCATCGTCGCCTGCGACAGCGGCACCAGGGCGGCGCCGAACACGCCCTGCAGGATGCGGAAGATCACCATCTGATTCAGCGACTGCGCCGCGCCGCACATCATCGATGTGATGGTGAACCCGATCAGGCACGTGATGAACAGGTATTTCCGGCCGAACCGCGCGGCCAGCCAACCCACCGGCGCGGTCATGATCGCCGCGGCGGTGATGTAGGAGGTGAGGACCCAGGTGATCTCGTCATAGGTCGCCGACAGGCTGCCCTGCATGTAGGGCAGCGCGACATTGGCGATCGTCTGGTCCAGCGCCTGCATCAGCGTCGCGCCGACGGTGCAGAGCGTGATGATCATCCGGTATGGAACCGGTTCCGGTTGGGCTACGGCCATGCGTTACAGTGCCTCACGGGCTGACCATTGCGCATCCGGACGTTTCCCGCGGTCTTCTTGTCGTCGTCTGTTGTCGTCGCCGGGTGCCGCAGTCTCGGCTCAGAACAGATCGCGCCAGGTGCGCTTATGTCCCGTATCGATTTCGGCGACCACGCTCATGCCGGAGCGCAGGGCCGGCTCCCCGGCCTTCCGGTCGACCTTGATCCGCACTGGAATGCGCTGCACGACCTTCACCCAGTTCCCCGACGTGTTCTGCGCCGGCAGCACCGAGAATTCCGATCCGCTGACCGGGGAGATCGATTCCACCCGACCGTTCCAGACATGGCCCGGATAGGTATCCACCGTGATCTCCACCTTGTCGCCCGGCTTCACATGGGTCAGCTCGGTCTCCTTCGGGTTGGCCTCGACCCAGACCCGCTCATCGGAGACCAGTCCGAACGCCGCGGTCGATGCGCCCAGATACATGCCGGGCTGCACCGAATCCACCTGGGTCACGATGCCGGAGAACGGTGCGTAGATCACGGAATGGTCAAGCTGGCGCTGCAACTCATCGACCTTCGCCACCGCCTGCAGGTAATCGTTCTGCGTATGGGAATCGACGTTCGGGTCGCCGCCCAGCTTGGTCAATGCGACAGCGGCGGCGACACGCAGCGATTCCAGCGCCCGCTTGTTCGCCATCAGGCGGTATCGGGCATTATCGTATTCCTGCCGGGTGACACCGCCGCTTTTCACCAGGCTGGCGTAGCGGTCGAAATTGGCCTGGTCGGATTCAACCTCGGCCTCCTTGACCTTCACCTCGCTCAGCATGCGCTGGTAGTCCAGCTTCTCGGCGTCGAGCGTCGACAACAGCCCGTCGCGCGCGGCGATGGCGCCGGCCAGGGCGATCTTGAACGGCTTGGGATCCAGCCGCAGCAATACCTCGCCCTGCTTGACGTGCTGGCCTTCGCGAACCGGCACCTCCATCACGATGCCCGACACGTCGGTGGCGATCGATTCCTTGGCGGCCTTCACGTAGGCATCGTCCACCGAGACGTAGCGCCCACCGGTGATCCAGTAGAATGCCGATCCGATGATGACGGCCAGAATGCCGCCCAGCATCAGGATCGGACGCACGGCGCCGCGTCCGATCCGCCGCCGTGTCGGCGGAGCGTGGACCCTGTCGCCGACACGCGGCGATTCGGCCGCGACCCTTGGGGCCTCGTCGACCGCTGCCTGAGACATCAGACAGCCTCCCGAGCGGCTGTTTCGTCGGCGTCGCCACCCCGTCGCGTGGCCTGCGCTTCCTGGTTCAAGTTGGCTTTCATACGCAGCAATGTCTCAGTCATGGTGTCCAGCGCGCGCATGTCGATCCCGTCCGTCAGGATACGGGCCAGTTCCGCCCGCTGTTTGAAAATGTCGTCCAACGTCGCCCAGGCGGGCTCCAGCAGATGCAGGCGCCAGATGCGCCGGTCCCGCGGATCGGGCCGGCGTTCGACCATCCCCCGCGCCTCCAGCCTGTCGATCAGCCGTGCGACGCTGATCGGCTCCACTTCCAGCAATTCGGCCAGTTCCTTCTGCGAGATACCGGGCTGCCGGCGCAGCCAGATCAGGATGCCCCACTGCGCCCGCGTCATCTGGTGCTGGCGCGCACGCTTGTCGGCCTCGACGCGCAGCGACCGTGCCACGTCATGCAGCAGAAACAACAGGTCGCGCTGGAATTCGTCCAACAGGTCGTCCCGACAATGAGGGGTGAAGCGACGATGAGGGGTGAGGCAACTTTGAAGGATGAAGCATAATTCTAGCCCGCATCCGTCATCATAAGCCACGTTATGATAAGGCGCGCGAGGGTATCTGCCATGCATACAGCGCATCCCCGCCCCGCGCCCGCACCAGTGAGTGAGGGGCCGGGAAAGCCGCTACAGCACGTGTCCATTCGGCGGTCGTTCTGATCACGGCAGGCTCTCCCTGCTTTTGCCTCATGCGACGCGGATGTGCTGCCGATGGACGTCCCGCGGGACGTCGCCGCGGCCAGCCGCGCGCAAGTCGGCCGCCTACGCAAAGGGACCGGGAAGAATGAAACGTCGCAGCCTGCTGACCATGGCCGCCCTGTCGCCGGCCGCTTTCGCACCGCTCGCGCGGCCGGCGGTGGCTCAGCCATCGAAGACATTGGTCTTCGTGCCGCAGGCCAACCTGACCAGTCTGGACCCGATCTGGACGACGGCGACGGTGACCCGGAACTTCGCCTTCCTGGTGTTCGACACGCTGTATGGCGTCGACGCCGGGCTGAACCCGCATCCGCAGATGGCGGAAGGCCATGTCAGCGAGGATGACGGCAAGCGATGGACCATCAAGCTCCGCGACGGCTTGACCTTCCATGATGGTGAAAAAGTGCTGGCCCGCGACTGCGTGGCCTCCTTGCAGCGATGGATGAAGCGCGACTCCGTCGGCCAGATTCTTGGCGCCCGGCTCGATGCCCTGGACGCGCCGGATGACCGGACACTGGTGTTTCGCCTGAACAAGCCGTTCTCCATCCTGCCCTTCGCCCTGGCACGCACCCAGCCCAGCCCGCCGGTGATCATGCCGGCCGCCATCGCGGCGACCGATCCCTACAAGCAGATCCCACAGGTGATCGGCAGCGGCCCGTTCAAGTTCGAGCCGTCGGAATACGTCTCGGGCAGCCGCGCGGTGTTTACGAAGGCGGACGGTTATGTGCCGCGGCCGGAGCCGGCGGATTTCACCGCCGGCGGCAAGCGGGTGCTGGTGGACCGGGTGGAATGGCGCATCGTGCCGGATGCCTCGACCGCGGCGAACGCACTGCAGCAGGGGGAAGTGGAGTGGGTCGAATCACCACTGCCCGACCTGCTGCCGATGCTGCGCGCCAACAAGAACGTGGTCGTCGACCGGCTGGACCTGTACGGACTGTATCCGGTGGCACGCTTCAACGCGCTGCAAGGTCCGACCGCCAATATCGGTGTGCGCCAGGCTATCCTCGCCGCGGTCGACCCGGTGGAGGTGATGCAGGCGGTGATGGGCGATGACAGCTCCGGCTACCATGCGCCGGTCGGCCTGTTCCTGCCGGGATCGGAAAGCGCCAACACCGCCGGCATGGATCGGCTGGGCGGCAAGAAACCGGTCGACGAGATCAAGGCGATGCTGAAGACCGCCGGCTATAATGGAGAAAAGCTGGTCCTGCTGCATCCGACCGACCAGCCGTTCTACAACGCCATGGCCCAGGTGCTGGCGGCGACGATGAAGCGCATCGGCATCACTGTCGACGACCAGTCGATGGACTGGGGCACGGTGGTGCAGCGCCGCGCCAGCCGGGAACCGATCGACAAAGGCGGCTGGTCGATGTTCCCCGCTTCCTTCCCGGCGGTGGACTACCTCAACCCGCTGGCCATCCCCGCCGCGCGCGGCAACGGCGCCAAGGCCTGGTTCGGCTGGCCGGACAATCCGAAGATCGAGGCGTTGCACACCGCCTGGATCGACAGCTCCGATCCGGCGGAGCAGAGGAGGCTGGCCACGGAGTTGCAGCAGGAAGTGCTCAGCTTCGCGCCCTTCGTTCCTCTGGGACAGTATTTCCCGCCAACCGCCTGGTACAAGAGCCTGAGCGGGCTGCTGAAAGGACCGGTGCCGGTGTTCTGGAACGTCGGCAAGGCCTGACGCCTCTCGCGTCGCCGGCCAGGCGTCCGACGCAGACCGGTTCGGGCCCGGTCGGCATTTCCGGCCAATCGCCGGTCCGATGCCCCGCCGATACAATTTGCCACGCCGGCGCGACAACCCGGAACCCGGCGTGCCCGAGGCGAATTGTCACGCCAAATCAAGGAATTGCTCGGCATCGGAAGGGCCCGTTTGGCCGGCCATCCCGGATGGTGGCGCCGATTGTGCTGGCATCGCGGATTTAACCCACCTATTGAGCGGCAATATCCCAGGTGCAAAACGTGGCCGATGGGCACGGCATGCGTGTGCCGTTCCGCGCCGGCGCCGGATTGCACAACCGTCTTTGCCGGTAAGGCAGGAGTAGCCGATGGCAACGCAAACCATTGCGGACCTGGTGGCGACGATGCTGGAACAGGCCGGCGTCCGGCGGATCTGGGGTGTCGTCGGGGATTCGCTGAACGGGTTGACGGACTCGCTGCGCCGGCGCGGCACGATCGACTGGATTCACACCCGGCACGAGGAAGCCGCCGCCTTCGCCGCCGGCGCCGAGGCGGCGCTGACCGGCGAGCTGGCCGTCTGTGCCGGCAGTTGCGGTCCGGGCAACCTGCACCTGATCAACGGGTTGTATGATTGCCACCGCAACCGTGTCCCCGTGCTGGCGATCGCGGCGCATATTCCGTCTTCGGAAATCGGCAGCGGTTACTTCCAGGAAACCGATCCGCGTGCGCTGTTCGCCGAGTGCAGCCACTATATCAGCCCGATCGCGACGCCGGCCCAGATCGTGCGCGGCCTGGAGACGGCGATCCGCACCGCGATCGGCAGGCGCGGCGTCGCCGTCGTGGTCCTGCCGGGGGACGTGGCGCTGGAGACGATCCGGGCACCGTCCCCAGCCTGGCTGAAACCGGCCCCGCCGGTGGTGATGCCCAACCCGGCGGACCTGGATGCGCTGGCGGCACTGCTGAACCGGGGCGGCTGCACGACGCTGCTGTGCGGCGGCGGCTGCGCCGGGGCGCATGACCAGGTGGTGGCCCTCGCGGACCGGTTGAAGGCCCCGATCGTGCACGCCCTGCGCGGCAAGGAACATGTCGAATACGACAATCCGTTCGATGTCGGCATGACCGGGCTGATCGGCTTCTCCTCCGGCTATCATGCCCTGATGGACGCCGAGACGGTGCTGATCCTGGGGTCGGATTTTCCCTATCGCCAGTTCTATCCGGCCGGGGCGCGCATCGCGCAGGTGGACCTGCGGCCCGAGGTGATCGGGCGGCGCGCACCGGTCGATCTGGGCGTGGTGGGCGATGTGCGCGCGACGATAGAGGCACTGCTGCCGAAACTTCAGGAACGCGGCGACCGGAGCTTCCTGGACAAGGCCCTCGCGCATTACCGCAATGCTCGGAAGGGGCTGGACGATCTCGCCGCCGGAACGCCCGGCAAACCGCCGATCCATCCGCAATATGTCGCCCGTGTGCTGGACCGGCTCGCGGCGGACGATGCCGTCTTCACCTGCGATGTCGGCACGCCAACCGTTTGGGCCGCCCGCTATCTGACCATGAACGGACGGCGCCGCCTGATCGGCTCCTTCTGGCATGGGTCCATGGCCAACGCGCTGCCCCAGGCAATGGGCGCCCAGGCCGTCGATCCAACGCGGCAGGTGGTTTCACTGTCAGGCGATGGCGGCTTCGCCATGCTGATGGGCGACATGCTGACCCTGCGGCAGGCGAAACTGCCGGTGAAGGTGGTCGTGATCAACAACGGTGCGTTGGGCTTCGTCGAGATGGAGATGAAGGCGGGCGGCTATCTGGAATTCGGCACCGACCTGCTGAACCCGGATTTCGCCCAGGTGGCGCAAGCGGCCGGCATCTTCGGACGCCGCGTGGAGGATCCCGGCGATCTGCCAGGCGCGCTTGCCGAGGCGCTGAACCATGACGGTCCGGCACTGGTCGATGTGGTCACCAACCGGCTGGAGCTGGCGATGCCGCCCGCGACCACGCTGGAACAGGTCAAGGGATTCAGCCTGTACCTGGCCAAGGCCATCCTCAATGGCCGCGGCAGTGAGATCGTGGAACTCGCGCGCACCAACCTCTTCCGGTAATCCAGGGTCCCGGTAAACGGGTTTCAGCTCATCCGTATCCAGCTCACCGAAAGGAACGTCCATGACGGCGATGCGCACCGAGACTGACAGTTTGGGCCCCGTCCAGGTCCCGGCCGACCGGCTGTGGGGCGCGCAGACCCAGCGCTCACTGGAGCATTTCAGCATCGGCCACGATCTGATCCCGCGCGAGATGATCACGGCCTATGCGATCCTGAAACGCTCCGCCGCCGTCGCCAATCATGCGGCGGGCCGGCTGGACGACAAGGCGTGCGCGCTAGTGGTGAAGACCTGCGACGAGGTCCTGGCCGGCCAGCACCATGACATGTTTCCGCTGCACGTCTGGATGACCGGCAGCGGTACGCAGTTCAATATGAACGTGAACGAGGTCATTTCGAACCGGTGCTGCCAGCTGGCCGGCACCGCGCTGGGCAGCAAGACGCCGGTGCATCCGAACGACCATGTGAACATGTCGCAGTCCTCGAACGACACATTCCCCTCGGCCATGAACATCGCCGCCGCGATGAACACCGTGCAGCGGCTGATGCCGGCGGTGACGGAGCTGCGCGACGCCATCGCCGCTAAGGCAAAGGCCTGGGATGGGATCGTGAAGATCGGCCGCACCCATATGCAGGATGCGACGCCGCTGACCCTGGGCCAGGAGTGGTCGGGCTATGCCGAGATGCTGACCGAGGATCTGGAGCGGTTGGGGGACGCGGTGAAGCACGTCTACCGGCTGGCGCTGGGTGGCACGGCGGTCGGCACCGGCATCAACGCCGCCCCCGGCTTCGCCGAGGCCGCCACCGCCGAGATCGCCCGCTTCTCCGGCCTGCCCTTCGTCAGCGCGCCCAACAAGTTTGCCGCCCAGGGCGCGCATGACGCCCTCGTGCAATTGTCCGGAACGTTCCGCACGCTGGCAGTGTCTCTGTACAAGATCGCCAACGACATCCGCCTGCTATCCTGCGGCCCGCGTGCCGGCTTCGCCGAGCTGCTGATCCCCGCGAACGAACCCGGCTCCTCCATCATGCCCGGCAAGGTCAACCCGACTCAGGCCGAGGCATTGACGATGATCGCCGTCCAGGTCATGGCGAACGATGTCGCGGTGGGCTTCGGCGGCGCCGGCGGCTATCTGGAGATGAACGTCTACAAGCCCTTGATGATCCACAATATCATCCAGTCGATCGCGATCATGACTGATGGCTGCGTGAATTTCCGCCGCTATCTGGTGGAAGGAACCGAACCAAATACCCGCAAGATCAAGGAATATGTCGACCGTTCGCTGATGCTGGTGACAGCCTTGTCGCCGGTGATCGGCTACGACAAGGCGTCCCAGATCGCCCATCACGCGCTGGACCACGACATGACTCTCAAACAGGCGGCACTGGCGCTGGGCTTCGTGGATGAAGCGGAGTTCGACCGCATCGTCGACCCTGCCAAGATGGTGCATCCCTTCGTGGCGACGGAATGAAGCACCCCTTCGGGGTGACGGAATGAAGCACCCCTTCGGGGTGACCGAATGAAGCCCCCTTTCGGGGCGACGGAATGAAGCACCCCTTCGGGGCGACGGAACAAGGCGCCCCTGCGGGGGAACGGAATAGACCGGAGTATCCCATGCCCGAGACGAACAACGCCGGCGGTTATCGGTTGCTGCACGATCCCCGCAACAACAAGGGCACGGCGTTCAGCGCCGAGGAGCGGCGGGAACACGGGCTGGAAGGCCTGCTGCCGGTCACCGTCAGCACCCTGGAACACCAGGTCGCGCGCACTCATCTGGAATTGCAGGCGCTGGATAACGATTTGCAGAAATACCTGCTGCTGTCGGACCTGCAGGCGCGCAACCAGACGCTATTCTATGCCGTGGTGATGTCCGATCCGGCCACCTACATGCCGCTGGTCTACACCCCGACGGTCGGCGAGGCCTGCCAGAAATTCGATCATTTCTTCCGCGCGCCAAAGGGATTGTACCTGCCGATTTCGGCGAAGGGGCGGATCAAGGACCTGCTGGCGAACTGGCCGGAGACCGATGTCCGCTTCACCGTGGTCACTGATGGGGAACGCATCCTGGGCCTGGGCGACCTGGGCATTGGCGGCATGGGCATTCCGATCGGCAAGCTGTCGCTCTACACCGCCTGCGCCGGCGTGCCGCCGCAATACTGCCTGCCGATCACCCTGGACGTCGGCACCAACAATCACGCGCTGCTGGCGGATCCGCTCTATCTCGGCCTGCGGCACGAACGGGTGCGCGGCGCGGACTACGATGCGTTCATCGAGGAATTCGTCCAGGCGATAACCGCACGTTTCCCGAAATGCTGCATCCAGTGGGAGGATTTTGCCAATATCAATGCCGTGCCGATCCTGGAACGCTATCGCGACCGTATCTGCACCTATAATGACGACATCCAGGGCACCGCCGCCGTTGCCTTGGCCGGCATCTATGGCGCGCTGCGCATCTCCGGCCAGAAGCTGACGGACCAGCGCTTCCTGTTCCTGGGCGGCGGGTCGGCCGCCACCGGCATCGCCGAACTGATCAGCCGCGCCATGGCCGCCGACGGGTCCGCGGAAGGGGCCGCCGGGGGCATGGATCTCAACGCCGCCCGCAAGCGCAACGCTCTGTTCGACATCAACGGGCTGATGGTGACGTCGCGCACCGATCTCGCGGACTTCCAGAAACCATTCGCGCAGGATCACGCGCCGATCAGCGTCTTCGCCGACGCCGTGAAGGCGCTGCGTCCCACCGGCATCATCGGCGTCAGCACGGTGCCCAAACTGTTCAATCAGCAGGTCATCGAGGCCATGGCCGCGATCAACGACCGGCCGATCATCTTTCCGTACTCCAACCCCACCTCGCGCTCGGAATGCACCGCCGAGGAAGCGTATCGCTGGAGCGAGGGGCGCGCGATCTTCGCCAGCGGCAGCCCATTCCCGCCGGTGGACTATAGCGGCAGGACCTTCATCCCCGGCCAGGGCAACAATGTCTACATCTTCCCCGCCATGGGCATGGCGATCTACGCGACCGAGGCGACCCGCGTGACCGAGGAGATGTTCATCGTCGCCGCCAAGGCGGTGGCGGAGCAGGTTACGGAAGACAGCCTGGCCTCCGGCCTGATTTATCCGCCGCAGAGCCGCATCCTGGATGCCTCGCTGAACGTCGCCACCCGCATCGCCACCTACATCTTCGAACACGATCTGGCACGGGTGCCGCGGCCGGCCGATATCGGCGCCCATATCAGGGCCAGCGCCTATAAGCCGACCTATCCTGGCTGACCGCATCGTCCGCGCTGAAAGTCGAATGGCGTGAACCATCCCGCCCGTGCCGTGCCGCCCCCCATCAACGCGCCACCCCCCATCAGCGCGCCACCCCGGGCCGGGATGGACCCCGAGATCGAGGCCGGGGCACATCTGCTGCTGACGATCGGTCGCCGGCTGCTGGGGGACGGCGCCGAAACGGAGCAGGTCGCCACCACGATCGATCGTGTGGCCCGGTCGCTGGGGTACGAGGCACACCTGCTGGTGACTTACGAAGCACTCCTGCTGACCCTTATGTCCGGTGCGGTGTCTGATGAGCGGTTCCGCACCAAGGCCGGCCGCCACCTTCCCGGCTTTGGCGTCAACATGCGTGCGGTGGAGGCGATCGACCGGGTCGTTGCCGACCTGGTGGCATCCCGGATCGGCGTGGAGGAGGCGACCCGGCAACTGGACGCGGCGGAACCCGCCCCCTACCCGCGCCTGCTGATTGCGCTTGCCATGGGCGTCACGGCTGCCTGCCTGGCACGCCTGTTCGGGGGCGATCCGGCGGCGTGCGCCACCGCCGGTGTGGCCGGGACGGTCGGTACGCTGCTGCGGCTGATGCTGGTCGGGCACGCGGTGAACCCGTTCCTGATAGCATTCCTCGCCGCGCTGATCGGCGGTCTGGTGGGCGCGATCGGCGCCGATCTGACCGCGACGGCCACGGCCGCCCTATGCGTCATCGCGCCCAGCATGATCCTGGTGCCGGGCGTACCGCTGATCAACGGCGTCTGGGACTGCGCCCGCAATCACATGAGCCTGGGGGTCGCTCGGCTGACCGCCGCCCTGCTGACGGTGCTGGCGATTGCGACCGGGTTGTTCTGCGTCACGATCATTACCCGCGTGCCGGTACCGATCGGCGGAGCGTTGACGCTGCTGCCGCTATGGCAGGACGCGCTGTTCGCCGGCATCGCGGCGGTCGGCTTCGCGTTGCTGTTCAATGTGCCGCCGCGCCTGATCTGGGCGGCGGTGCTGTGCGGCGCGGTCAGCCACGCGCTGCGGACCCAGGCGATGATGGTCGGCGCCGCGCTGGCACCGGCGACCCTGATCGGGTCGGCTGGCGCCGGCGTGCTGGCGCTGGCCCTGGCCTGGCGCTTCCGAGTCCCGCCGGCAGCCTTTGCCTTCCCCGGCGTGGTGGCCATGGTGCCCGGCTCCTTTGCCTTCCGAGCGGTGATCGGCGCGATCGGGATCGTCCAGGCTGGCGATGGCGCCAGCCCGCATCTGCTGGCGGAAACGATCGCGCTGACCGTCGGCAGCGCGTTGGCCATGGCGGCGATCGCGGTCGGCCTCGCCTTGCCTCTGGCGTTGATGACCATGGTGCGGGCCGATGAGACCGATAGCCATCGCCAGACCGGCCGCCCCGGCCGCTGAGGCGGTGGCCTGAGTCCGCCGACGCGCGGGAACGGCCGGACGGATCGGCATCGACGCCGCTTGACACCGCCCGTCAGGCGGCCGCGCAACGCTCCCCGGTGTCAGCCGTGCAGCGCCGTTGGCACGTCATGGCCGAAATAGGCCCGTTCCAGCCGATGCGGCAGATCATCCTCGGATGTCGCGGCCTCCAGCACGATCCGTCCCTGCGCCAGCGCGTAGACACGGTCCGCCAGACGCAGCGCCTTCTCGATCAGTTGCTCCACCAGCAGCACGGCCGTGCCGTTCGCCCGCAGCGCGGCGGCCACCGCCAGCACCCGGTCGACCAGCACCGGCGACAGGCCGGCCGAAGGCTCATCCAGCATCAGCAGCCTGGGCCGGCGCACCAATCCCTGCGCCACCGCCAGCATCTGCTGCTGCCCGCCGGACAGCGCGCCGGCCTTGTCCGCCCGCTTCGCCGCGATTTCGGGGAAATGCGACAGGGCCTCATCCACCCGCGCGGCCCGTTCGCCGCGCGGCACGTCGTAGCCGGCCAGCAGCAGGTTGTCGGCCACGGAAAGTTGGGTGAACACACGATGCCCTTCCACCACGTGAACCAGCCCGCGCCGCGCCGTCTCCCGCGGCGACAACCCCGCCAGGTCCGCCCCGCCGAAATGCACTGTTCCGGTCCATGGCAGCAGTCCCGACACGGCGCATAGCAACGTGGTCTTGCCGGCTCCGTTCGGTCCCAGCAACGCGACGATCTCCCCCGGCCGGATGGTCAGGCTGACATCGTGCAGCACGGTGATCTTGCCATATCCGGCGGACAGGCCGGCCACCGACAGCAGCGGTTCAGGCGCCGAGATAGGCACTCACGACCTCCTTGTGCGACCGGATCTCCGCCGGCGTGCCCGCCGCCAGCTCGCGGCCCAGGTTCAGCACCGTGACCTCGTCGCAGATATCGAAGATCAGGTCGGCATGATGCTCGACCAGCAGCACGCCCGTCCCTGCCTCCGCGACAGCCTTCGTCAAGGCGCCGAGGCGCATGATTTCATCCGCGGACAGGCCGGCGGCGGGTTCATCCAACAGCAGGAAGGTCGGCCGCCCGGCCAGCGCGCGGGCGATTTCCATGAACCGCAGCTCGCTGTGCTGCAGCCGATCCGCCCGTACCGCCGCCAGCGCATCCAGCCCGACAACGCGCAGCGCATCCATGGCGCGGGCGGTGAGCCGCTGTTCATCCGCACGATGACGCGGCAGGGTCAGCGCCGTCTCCATGAAGCTGGCGCGCCCGTCGACCGAGGCGCCGATCATGACGTTCTGCAGCACCGACGCTTCACCGATGATCCGCGGTGTCTGGAAGGTACGGGCGATCCCGAGAGCCGCGCGAGACTGCGGCGCGCCATGCGGCAGGGAGCGGTCGCCCAGGTAGACCTCCCCCTCCTGGGGCACATAATAGCCGGAGATGACGTTCAGGGTGGTGGTCTTGCCCGATCCATTGGGCCCGATCAGGCCATGCACCTTGCCCGGCTGCACCATCAGGTCCAGTCCATCGATCGCCCGCACGCCGCCGAACGCCAGTACGACGTTGCGCAGCGCGATCGGCTTGCCAATCGGGGGATCGGCCAGCAATGACGCCAGCAGTTCCGGCCGCGGCACGATCGTGCGCGTGCTGTCCAGCGGCTTGCGATTTCGAAAATCCAGCAACGAGGCGATACCGCCGGGAATCAGCAGGACGATCACCAGCAGCAGCGCGGCGTACAGAAAGGTCGACCACGCCACCAGCGGCGCCGCCACCTCGGGCAGCAGGGTCAGCAGGACGTTGCCGATCAGCGGCCCCAGGATGGATCCTCGGCCGCCGACCAGGATGGCGATGAAGAAGGTGACGGAGAGGTCGAAGCTGAACGCCTCCGGCGTGATGTAGGACTGCAGCGTGGCGAACAGGCCGCCCGCCACGCCGGCGGTGAAGCCGGAAAACAGGAAGACGATGATCAGCAGCCGCGCCTTGCCGATGCCGACCGATTCCGCCGCCACCTCGGCATCGCGCATGGCGACCAGGGAGCGGCCATAGCGGCCGGCGCCGATATTCGCCGTCATCCAGGTGACGACGGCGGCGAAGCCGAGGCACAGCAGGTAGAAACCCCAGGGCGCATCGAAGGGCGGGCTCAATGCCGGACCAGGCAGGCCGATGCCGCCGCCGGTGACGCTCTGCCAGGCCAGCGCCACCTGGGTCACGATCGTGGCGAAGCCCAGCGTGGTCATGGCGAAATAGAAGGTCCGCAACCGCAGTGCCGGCAGGCCCACGACGACCCCGGCCAGCGCACCCAGCCCGCCACCGGCGGCATAGGCCAGAAACGGGTTCAGATCGAAGCGCTGGCACAGCACCGCCGCCGTGTAGGAGCCCAGGGTGAGCAGCGCGACCCAGCCGATGGCCAGCTGGCCGCCATAGCCCACCACCAGATTCAGCCCCGCCACCAGCACCCAGTACACGGCCGCTCGGGCGCCGATCACGGCCCAGTAGTCATTGGCGACCAGCGGCAGCGCCAGGGCGGCGGCGAAGATCACCAGATACGGCAACAAGGCGCGCATCGGTCAGACCCGTCTGGCGGCGGCGGCGCCGAACAGGCCCTGCGGCGCGGCCAGCAGCACGATGATGAACACCGCGAAGACGGCCACCGACGCGAAGACGCCGCCGACCAGGAAATTCGCCGCCTGCTGGAACACGCCCAGCGCCAGGCCGCCGATCACCGCGCCACGATTATTGCCCAACCCGCCCAGCGCCACCGGCACGAATCCCAGGAAGTTCAACATCGGGCCGTTGGCGAAGAAGGCCAGCAGCAGCTCCCCACCGGCGAAGCCGGCCAACCCGCCCACCGCGCCGGCCAGCGCGAAGCTGGCGATCCGCAGGTTGCGTTCCGGCAGCCCGATGGCGCGGGCGGCGAAATTATCCTCGGCGATGGCCAGGAAGGCGCGCCCGACCAGGGTGTGCCGATACAGCAATTCCAGCCCGACGAGAGTGGCCACACAAGCCACCAGAGGCAGCCAGAACTTCTCGTCCAACGGCCCGCCATCGCCGATGCTGAACAGGCGCGGAAACGGCTGTGGCTCCGTGCTCCACTCGATCGCGGTGAAAGTCTGGATCATCAGCGCGAAGCCCAGCGTGGACAACACATACAGATGCTGGTCCAGCGCTTTCAGCACCGGCCGTACCGCAATGATTTCCGTCGCGATGCCGATCACGCCGCAGGCGACCAGCGTGGCGGCGAAGCCGACCGGCATGGGCAGGCCCATATGGTTGATGAACAGGGCGCCGAACACCCCGCCCAACATGCCCAGCTGCCCGGCGGTGAAGCTCATGACCCGCGAGGCGGCGAACATGATGTTGTAGGTGACGCCGATCAGCGCATAGACGCCGCCGACCGCAAGGCCGGCCGCCAGGATCGCGGGCAGCACTTAC
Organism: Rhodopila sp.; assembly: GCF_035548095.1. Lineage (GTDB taxonomy): Bacteria > Pseudomonadota > Alphaproteobacteria > Acetobacterales > Acetobacteraceae > Rhodopila. Next base: position 128,749 of record NZ_DASZUV010000023.1, read on the forward strand.
GAATAGCCGGGCGCCAGATCGAAGGCGCCATCGCGCTGGCTGTTCGCCTTCGACATCACCACGTCGCTGTCCAGGAAGCCGTTATGCTCCTGCGGCGTGAACGAATAGTGCCCATACAGCCCCGGCCACATCTGCAGCGTGTTCCAGTAGCCGATGATCTTGCCACTGTCCGAGGAGCCGGTCTTTTGCACCGCCTCCGCAATCAGCCGGATCGCATCGACGCCGGAACAGATCCACCATAGCGACGTGTCGGCCAGCGGCATCTTGCCGCGGACGCTGTCGACGAATTGCTGGTTCGCCGGCGGCAGCTTGCCGTCCGGGCCGTAGCTGCAGTTGCGATAGCCGACCTGGTAGACCTTGTCCCAGTATTCCGGCTTCGACACCAGCTTGCCGATCTCCCCGGTGCCCAGCGCCGGGTGGCCGACGATCGGCACGTCCCAGTTCAGTGCCGCCCGAGCGTTCATCATGCGGGCGGCCATGCCGGCCGAAACGGTCCAGGAGACCAGTACCTGGGCTCCGGCATTCTTGGCACGCAGAAGATCCGGCGTGACATCGGGCTGCGACGGGTCGATGACGCCGTCGTAGGCGACGTCGATCCCCGCCTTCTTGAAGCCGGCAACCGAGTCGTCATGCGCCGAGGTGCCATAGCCGGTGGCATCGGCGAGGACGGCGACCTTCTTCGCCTTCAGGATGTTGACGCAATAGTTGCGAACGGCACCATCCCACTGGATGTTGGATGGGGTGACGCGGAAGGCGTTGGGGAATTTCACCGGATCGATCAGGCTGTTCACCACGCCGGCCACCAGGCTGGGCATCCTGGCGCGCGCCATGATCGGCGTCGTCGCCAGCAATTCGCCCGAGTTCACCGGCCCGAAGATCGCATGCACCTTCTGGCGGCTGATCACGTCCTGCGTGGCGTTGACCGCCTTGGTCGGGTCACCCTGGGTATCACGCGAAATGACCTCGATCATGCGCCCGTTCACGCCGCCGGCGCCGTTGATCTGCGCTACCGCCCATTGTACGCCGCGATCGAAGCCGATGGTCGGCGAGGATAGCGGGCCGGTGAACGTGGCCAGCCAGCCGACGCGAATCGGTTCCTCGGCGAAGCCGTGGCGGGCGATGGCGGGCAGGGCGAGCGTGGCGGCCGACGCCCGCAGGATGGTGCGACGCGAAAGAGACATGACGTTCCCTTCATTTCCGGCTATGTGTGCCGAACTCGGTTCTGGGTAGAGCTTGTAACGTAGCTTGTATCGGCGCAAGCCGGGAGCAGTCGCGGTCCGCGTCGGAACGCGAATTTTGTTCGGCTGCCGCCATCATCCTGGCGCGGCGGGGAACTGGCACAATGATTGCCAGATGATTGCGAGGTTCGGCATGCACAGGTCTCTCCTGACGCGGCGCTCCACTCTCGTGGCCTTCGCGGCCGCTCCCGCGGCCCTGGCGGGACGGCCCGCGCATGCCGCGGATTACACGTTGCTGAACGTATCCTACGATCCGACGCGCGAACTCTATCGCGCGATCAACCGCGCCTTCGTGCCGGCCTATCAGAAGCAGACCGGCGACAAGGTCACCATCAACCAGTCGCATGGCGGCTCCGGCGCGCAGACCCGCGCGGTCCTGGACGGGCTGGAAGCGGATGTGGTGACGCTGGCGCTGGCCGCCGACATCGATGCCCTGGCGAAGCGCGGCCTGGTCGCCGAGAACTGGCAGGCGCGGCTGCCGGACAATGCGTCGCCCACGACGTCCACCATCGTGTTCCTGGTCCGCAAGGGCAATCCGAAGGGGATCAAGGACTGGGGCGACCTGGTCAAGCCCGGGATCGCCGTCATTACCCCCAACCCCAAGACATCCGGCGGCGCGCGCTGGAATTTCCTAGCGGCCCTGGCCTGGGCCAAGGGGCAGCCGGGCGCCACCGATGCCAGCGCCGAGGCGTATCTGCGCGCGCTGTTCCGCCAGGTTCCCGTGCTGGATACCGGCGCGCGCGGCGCCACCAACAGCTTTGCGCAACGCGGCCTGGGCGATATCCTGCTGGCGTGGGAGAACGAAGCCTGGCTGGCGCTGCGCGAATTCGGGTCGGATGATTACGCCATCGTGTATCCGACGATCAGCATCCTGGCGGAGCCTCCCGTCTCCGTGGTGGACAAGAACGTCGACAAGCACGGGACCAGGGCCGTGGCCGAGGCCTATCTGAAATTCCTCTACACGCCGGAGGCGCAGGACATCGCCGCCAGGAACTACTACCGCCCGCGCGATCCGGCGGTCCTGGCCCGATACGCGGAACGCTATCCCGCGATCAAAATGGCGACGATCCAGGATTTCGGCGGCTGGCCGGCCGCCCAGGCCGAGTATTTCGCGGATGGCGGCCTGTTCGACCGCATCTTCACGCCCGGTAAATGATCCCGCTGACGCGGCGGTCCGCCCTGCCCGGCTTCGGGCCGGCGCTGGGCGTCACCCTGCTCTGGCTCTCATTGATCGTGCTGGTGCCGCTCGCCGCGCTGGTGCTGCGGCCGTGGGAGATGGGGCTGGCCGGACTCTGGGCCTCGGTCACCGAACCGCGCGTGCTGGCGGCCCTGCGGCTGAGCTTTGGCGGCGCGGCCCTGGCCGCCCTGGTCAACGTCCCGCTTGGCCTGCTGATCGCCTGGGTGATGGTCCGCTACCGGTTTCCCGGCCGCAACCTGGCGGATTCGCTGATCGATATGCCGCTGGCCTTGCCCACCGCCGTCGCCGGCATCGCCCTGACCGCGCTGTTCGCGCCCAAGGGCTGGCTGGGCGCGTTGCTGCTGCCGCTGGGCATCAAGGTGGCCTACACGCCGCTGGGCGTGCTGGTGGCGATGATCTTCGTCGGCCTGCCCTTCATCGTTCGCACGCTGGAGCCGATCATCATGGACCTGCCGGCGGATGCCGAGGAGGCCGCTGCCACGCTGGGCGCCACCCGCGGCCAGGTCCTCCGCCGCGTCGTGCTGCCCGCCCTGCTGCCAGGCCTGCTGACGGGCTTCGGCGCGGCGCTGGCCCGCGGGGTCGGCGAATACGGCTCCGTCATCTTCATCGCCGGCAACATGCCGATGGTCTCGGAGATCGCGCCGCTGCTGATCGTCATCCGTCTCGAACAGCTCGACTACGCCGGCGCCGCCGCGCTCGGCCTTGTCATGCTGCTGGTATCGTTCGGCATTCTGATGCTGCTGAACATCCTGGAACACCGGATGAGCCCGAACCGATGAGCCGCGCCGCGACGCAGGAGAGCCGGCCGACGCAGATGGGGCTGACGGTGCTGACGGTCGCGCTGCTGGTGGCGCTGCTGCTGCTGCCATTGGCCGTCGTGCTGACGCAGGCGCTGAAGGACGGGCTGGCGGGGGTGATCGAGTCGCTGTCGCAGCCGGACGCGCTGGCGGCGATCCGGCTGACCCTGCTGGTTGCGGCTGTGTCCGTGCCGTTGAACGCCGTATGCGGCCTGGCCGCCGCCTGGTGCGTCAGCCGCTTCCGGTTTCCGGGCCGCAGCCTACTGATCACCTTGATCGAGCTGCCATTCTCGGTCTCCCCGGTGATCTCCGGCCTGGTCTGGGTGCTGCTGTTCGGCGCCAATGGCTGGTTCGGTCCGCTGCTTTCCCGTTACGGCCTGCGCATCATCTTCGCGGTACCCGGGCTGATCCTGGCAACCATGTTCGTCACCTTCCCGTTCGTGGTCCGCACGCTGATCCCGCTGATGGAACAGCAAGGCCACGCCGAGGAGGAGGCGGCGATCACCCTGGGCGCCGGGTTCTGGCAGATGTTCTGGCGCGTGACGCTGCCGAATATCGGCTGGGGACTGCTGTATGGCGTTCTGCTGTGCAACGCCCGCGCGATGGGGGAGTTCGGCGCGGTCGCCGTCGTCTCCGGCCATATCCGTGGGCAGACCATGACGATGCCTTTGCAGGTGGAAGCCTTGTTCAACGACTATGATTGGGTGGGCGCGTTCTGCATCGCCGCGTTGCTGGCGTTGCTGGCGCTGGTGACGCTGGTGTTCAAGGCGATCCTGGAATGGCGGATCGACCGGCGCGGCGGAGGCTTGCTGTGACCGGCCCCGCGCCGCGCGCACCCGCCGTGCCGGTCGAGATACGCGACATCCGCAAGCGGTTTGGCGGTGGCACGCCCGCGCTGGATGCCGTCACCTTGAGCATTCGGCCAGGCGAGTTCCTTGCCTTGCTCGGCCCCTCCGGCTCCGGCAAGACGACCCTGCTGCGGATTCTGGCCGGGCTGGAATTCGCCGATAGCGGCGCATTGCTGATCGGCGGCCGCTCGATGCGGAACGTTCCCGCCCGTGAGCGGGGGATCGGCTTCGTGTTCCAGCAATACGCGCTGTTCCGGCACATGTCGGTCGGCCGCAATGTCGCCTTCGGACTGGATGTGCGTCCGCGATCGGCTCGACCGGCGGCGGCGGAGATTCGCCGGCGCGTCCAGGCCCTGCTGGACCTGATGGAAATCGGCCACCTGATCGACCGCTATCCGGACCAGCTATCGGGCGGGCAGCGCCAGCGCGTCGCCCTGGCCCGGGCGCTGGCGATCGAGCCCAGCCTGCTGCTGCTGGACGAGCCGTTTGGCGCGCTGGACGCGAAGGTGCGAAAGAGCCTGCGTATCTGGCTGCGCAAACTGCACGACCAGATGGGGCTGACCAGCGTGTTCGTGACGCACGACCAGGCCGAGGCGATGGAGATGGCCGACCGCATCGCCGTGCTGCGCGACGGCCGGATCGAACAGGTCGATACGCCGGCCACCCTGTATGCCGAACCGGCCAGCGCCTTCGTGCATGATTTCATGGGTGAATCGGTCAGCCTCCCCTGCACGGTCCGGGACGGTGCGGCGTCTGTGGACGGGTTGGCGGATATGCCGCCCATTCCCACCGATTGCCGGCCGGGCCCGGCGGTGGCGGTGGTGCGGCCGCATGAGATCGGTCTTCGGCCGGGACCGGGGCCGGCGCGCGTGCTGGCCTGCCAGATCGCCGGCCCGATGCGCCGGGTCCTGATCGGGCTGGGTGCGCATGAATACGACGTGCTGGTGGCCCTGGACGCATGGTCGCCCGGCGTGGGGGATAATTGCGGCGTCGATCTGTCACGCGCGCGGGTTTATCCAGTATCGCAATAGGCGGCCGCGTCGCCAGTCAGCGCGGCAGGCGGCCCGGTATTCCATGCCTTGCGGCCAAAAGCCCCGGTCTTGAGCCGTGCCTTTCCGGCGAAGGCACGGATGGCGGGCCCGCGCCCGCCATGGCGGAGGGATTCCGCGCGGCGGTCGGCCGGGCGGGATGCGGTGCCGACCCGGACGACTCCGGCCGTGGCGGCCAGTTAAACATGGCCAGTTAAACATCCCAGTTAAACATCACCGTACCCGCGACACCGGGAACGCCGCGGCCATTTCGGCCGGCTGATAGGCCTGCAGCGCGGCGGAGATCCGCTGGCATGCCTCCATCGCGACCTTGCCCAGCGCGCCGGCCTCCTCTGGCGTCACCATCTCCCGCCGCCGCACCAGGCACAGACTCGCCGCCACGGCACCAGGGGCATGAAAGATCGGCGCCGAGATGCCAACCAGCGATTTGTCGATATCGCTCGCCACCAGGTAGCCGGTCTTGCGGATCACCCGCATGCCGTCGCGAAATTCGGCCCAGCTCTGACCCAGGCCGGCAGAGGCGATCTCGGCCTGGTGGTTCAGTGCCAGGTTGCGCAACTGGTATGTCGGCAGATGGGCCAGGATGACGCGCGACGGCGATCCCCTGAACAGCGAAAAGGGGCGCCCTCGCTCCATGCTCATGGTGATGGCCGGGTCGGTCCGGTCCTGCAGCACGGTCAGCACGCGCAGGCCGTAGAAGGCGCACAGCAACTGCGCCCCGTTCACGATCGGGCGCAGTTCCTCCATCACCGGCGGCACAATGTGCTGCAGCGGGTCCGCCAGGCGGATACTGCGGTCGAACTCGATGAACCGCGGCCCCAGTACGTAGCCGGCCCCTGACACGGGCACGAGAAACCCGGAATCGCACAGCGCCCGGACATAGCGGTAGATCGTGGCTCTGGCGAGGCCCAGATGGTCGACCAGCATGTCCACTGTCCATACCGGCGCATCCGGGGTGAACAGGTCCAGGATGCTCAGCGCGCGAGTGATCGCGGTGTCGCCGCCGGTCCTCGGACGACTGCCGTCCGGCGCGGCATCGACCGGCTCCGCGTCCAGCGGTTCGGCCGAGGGCATTTCCGATGTCGGGTCTGGTGTCGGGAAGGCTCGATCATATGCTGCCATCGGCTGATTTTGAGAAATTTTTGTTTGTCGCACAAGGTGCGAAATTTTCAGTCAACCAACTTGACTGGCGGGTAGTCTCTCATTATGAGGATTTTTGAAATTCCACCAGGCTGCCAGAAATACCCGTCGGACTCCCACCCGGACGGCCAGCAAGGAGAGAAACAACAGTGGCCCAACACTTCGACGCGATCGTCATCGGCGCCGGCATGTCCGGCATGTATCAGCTCATCAAGCTGCGCGAGCTCGGTCTGTCCGTCCGCGTGTTCGAGGCGGGAACGGATGTCGGCGGCACCTGGTACTGGAACCGCTACCCGGGCGCCCGTTTCGATTCAGAGACGTATTCCTATCAGTTCTCGTTCGACAAGGAATTGCTGGCGACCTGGGATTGGCATGAGCATTTCGCGCCGCAGCCCGAGACGCTGCGCTACCTGAACCATGTCGCCGACAAATACGACCTGCGCCGCGACATCCAGTTCCGCAGCCGTGTGAAGGCGGCGCACTATCTGGACGCATCGAACACCTGGCAGATCACGCTGGAGGATGGCAGCCAGTACACCAGCCACTTCCTGATCACCGCGGTCGGTCCGTTGTCGGCGCCGACCATGCCGGCGATTCCGGGCGTCGACACCTTCAAGGGCGAGTCCTATCACACCGCCCGCTGGCCGCATGAGCCGGTCAGCTTCGAAGGCAAGCGTGTGGCCGTGATCGGCACCGGCGCCACCGGCGTGCAGACGATCCAGGAAGTCGCCAAGACCGCGAAGACGCTGGCCGTGTTCCAGCGCACGCCGAACTGGTGCGCCCCGCTGCTGAACCGCCCGATCACGCCCGAGGAGATGCAGGAGATCCGCGCCGGCTATGACGCGCTGTTCCAGCGCTGCATGGAAACCTTCTCCTGCTTCATCCACACCCCCGATCCGCGCAACACCTTCGACGCAACACCTGAAGAACGGGAAGCGTTCTGGGAGAAGCTGTACGCCTCCCCCGGCTTCGGCATCTGGGTCGGCAACTTCAAGGACATCCTGACCAACCGTGAGGCGAACGCGGCGATCAGCGCCTTCGTCGCCAACAAGATCCGGCAGCGGGTGAAGGATCCTGTCATTGCCGAGAAGCTGATCCCGAAGAACCACGGGTTCGGTACCCGGCGCGTGCCGATGGAGACCAAGTACTACGAGGTCTACAACCAGGATAACGTGACGCTGGTCGACATCAACGAGACGCCGATCGCGTGCATCACGCCAACCGGCATCAAGACCAGCGGCGCCGAGTATGAATTCGACATGATCATCTATGCGACCGGCTTTGATGCCATCACCGGCGCGTTCGATCGTATCGATTTCCGCGGCGTCGGCGGCCAGAAGCTGAAGGACCGCTGGAAATACGGGCCGGAGACGTATCTGGGCATGAGTACCAGGGGTTTTCCGAACATGCTGATGCTGGTCGGGCCGCACATGGCGCTGGGCAACATTCCGCGTACGATCGAATTCAACGTCGAATGGGTCAGCGACCTGATAAAATTCGCCGTGGAGAACAAGATCGACCGGATCGAGCCGTCCGAGGAGGACGTCCAGAAATGGACCGATCACGTCAAGTCTCTGGGTGAAGGCAACATGACCTTCGAGGTGAATTCCTGGATGACCGGCGTGAACAGCAATGTCGACGGCAAGCAGGTGCGGATCATCAACCGCTACAGCGGCAGCGCGCCCGACTGGCGGCGGCTGTGCACCGAGGAGGCGGAGCGCGGCTACACCCACCTGGTTCACCGGGAACCGGCGGTCGCCTGAGCCTGAAGCATGACAGGGTCAGGCTGAACCCTGTCATGCCGTGTCCGCTACGACCCCTTCACATGCCGCAGGAAGTGCAGCAGGTCGGCGTTGAACTGCGCCGGGTCCTGCAGGAATGAGAAATGGCTGACCTCGGGCTGGATGAGCAGACCGGCGCCGGGAATCCTTGCCGCCATGAATTCCGTGTTGGTGCGCTTGATCGCCTCATCATGATCGCCGTCGACGATCCAGGTCGGTACATGGATGCCGGCGAGATCCCTCGCCGTCCAGCGCGGCTGGCTGGCCCACATCTTCTCGATCTGCGCAAGGAATGATGCGTAGCCGTCCGGTGTCGGGGACAGTGCGCGATATTCCTGCTGCGCCCGCGTGATATAGGCGTTGAACACCGAGCTGTGGGCGATATCGGCGACGCCGCCGGGATCGGAGTTGGCGGCGAACGCGAACAGCCGGCTGACCCGGTCGGGGTGGTGCATCGCCAGGTCCAGGCCAATGATCGCCCCGTCGCTCCACCCGACGATCGTTGCCTTTGGAACCTTCAGGAAATCCATCAGCGCCAGCACGTCCGAGGCCATCAGGCCGTAGCCATACGGCTTCGCATCCCGCGTGCTGCGCCCATGTCCCCGGCTGTCCATGACGATGACCTGGAACGCGTCCTGTAACGCCCGGACCTGCTCGCCCCAGTAATGGCTGTTCGCCAGGCCGCCATGCAGCAGGATCACCGGCTCGCCCATGACGGGGTCGTCCGCGGCCGATTTCGCCCGGCCGAACACCGCGTACCAGATCTGGATGCCGTTCACCGGCGCCAGCCCGCTGCGCGTGGCCTCCGGCAGCGTGGGCGTCGGCGGCAAGGTCAGCCATTGCGGCTGAGCCAAGGCCGGTTGGCCGACGAACAGCCCGACCAGCAGCAGAACGAGACAGAAGCAACGCATCATCACCCCCGGTTCATATCAGCCGGCGCGGCGTTCGCCTCACCGCACGCCCCATCGTCATGGTGGAAACGGACGGCGCGACGGCCGGCATCGACGCCAACCGGCATCATTCCTATCTCGCATCGTCCTCCATTGGCATCATTCAAGGCAGAGCCGGCCGGCCAATCGGTCCCCGCACACGCGGCAACAGGATCATATCCCACGGGCTGGGCAGTTCCCCCACCGGGACATGAATGATCGCGGGCGTATCCAGCGCGAAGGCCCGCCGCAGTGCGTCCTCCAGCCCATCCGGTGTGTCCGTTCGAAACGCGGTGGCCCCGAAGCTGCGGGCAAAGGCGACGAAATCAGGATTGGCGAGATCGCTGGCGATCTGCCGGTTGCCATATTGCAGCGCCTGGATGCGGCGGACATTGCCGAATGCGCTGTCATCGAACACCACCGCCACAACCGGCAGTCGATGACGCATCGCCGTCGCCAGTTCCGCCGCCTGGAACAGAAAGCCCCCGTCGCCGGTGGCCAGCGCCACCTTCCGGCCCGGTGCCGCCGCCTGCACGCCCAGCGCCGTGCCGTAGCCCCAGCCCAGAGCGTCCTGATAGCCCGGCGAGAAATAGGTCCGTGGCGCATGCACGGTGAAGCCGAGCCGCGCGCCGAAACCGGCCTGTGTCACGTCCTCCAGGAACAAGCCATCCGCTGGCAGAGCCGCCCTGATCGCCCGCAGGAACGCCATCACCGGCTCCTGCCGCGCCATGCGGTCGGCGAAGATGGCGCGGATGGCGGGGAGGTCGGTATTGGGCTGCCACGGTGCCTCGCCTTGCCGCAGCACTGCCAGCAGTGCCCGCAGCGTCGCCGCCGCATCGCCCAGCAGGGCGCAGGCAGGATGGCGGAAGCGGGTGATCTCCTCCGCGTCGATGTCCAGGCGGATGACCTTCATCGCGTCGTCGACACCCCAGTTACTCTGCGGCCAGTACAGGCGGGTGCCGATCGCCAGCACGGCGTCGGCCGTCTTCCACAGCCCATGGCCCTCGGTCATCGACACCGCCAGCGGATGCGTCGTCGGGATCACGCCCCTGCCCCGCCGGAATGACATCACCGGCGCCTGCAGCAGTTCCGCGACGGCCTGCGTCTCGGCACCGGCATCCAGCGCCCCGGCGCCGACGACGATCAGCGGCCGCTTCGCCTGGCGCAGCAGCGTCGCGGCATCCCCCACGGCAGCGGCATCGGCCGCGGCCGGCTGCCAGCGGATCGGCGGCACCGGGATGACCTCAGCGGCCTGGCCCCATACATCGATCGCGCATTCCAACGCGACCGCGCCGGGCCGGCCCGATACGGCCAGGCCGATCGCCTGGGCGACTTTCGAAAATGCCTCCTGCGGCGCGCGGACGCGGCCGGCGCCCTTGGTGATGTGACGCAGCAGGCCCGGCTGGTCATGGATCTCGTGCAGATGGCCGTGCCCCTGATCGATGGCGAAGGATGGGATCTGTCCCGCCAGCGCGAGCACCGGCGCGCACATTGATTGCGCCAGCAGCACCGGCGTCGCCGCGTTGAGCACGCCCGGCCCGGGCACGACCGCGAAGGCTTGCGGCCTGCCGGTGACCAACGCCGCCCCCAGCGCCATGTAGCCGGCCGTCTGCTCATGGCGCGGGTGGAGCACCCTTATACGGTCCTGCGCCTTGAAGGCGGCATCGAACAGCGGATCGTTATGCACGCCCGGCAGGGCATAGAGCGTGTCGATGCCATGGGCGACCAATGAATCGATCACCGCCTCGGCGGTGGTGAGGCGCGGCATGGTGCGTGGTTCCTCCCTTCGACGGCCGGAGGGTGGCGGCGCGTCTCGATCGACGCAAGCGCCGGAAGGTTCGCGCCGACCGATTCGCGCCGGAGCCGGATCGCCGATGAGCAAAAGCCGAATTAGCTTCGAATCCTTTCCGCCTGCCCACGCAGCAGGATTTCCTGTATTTGACTGGTGTCGTGACCGGAACCACCGGCGCCCTCGTCCCGGCCGGCCACGACAGGGGAAACAATACCGGGAAAGCCAATGCCACTGCAGCAGGCGGATGCGCTGGACATCCAGGTCCTGGTGGACAACGTCACAGATGCGTTGTCCACCACGCCGGTCTTCGTCACCCGCGAATGGGCGCTGCTGCAGAAGCGCGGCATGCGGCGAACCACCGGCGGCGCACTGTGCTGCGCCAATCACGGCCTCTCGCTGGTCATCACCGCCCACGGCCCGGCCGGGCCGCGCACGCTGTTGTTCGATGGCGGTCCGGTCGATTACGCCATCGAACGGAACGGCACGCGGCTGGGGATCGACTTCGCCGCGATCGAGGCCGCGATGCTGTCACACGGCCATTGGGACCATGCCGGTGGGATTCCCCGCGCGCTGAGCATGATCAATGCCTGCAACGGCGGCCGGGCCATTCCGCTTTATCTCCATCCCGGCATGTTTCAGGAGCGCGGCGGCCGGCAGCCTGATGGCGGCGTGCTGCCGATGGATCGTGTGCCGCTGCCCGCGCAATGGCGGGAGTATGGCGCCGACCCCAGGGTCACCGACCAACCGGTCACCTGCCTAGACGACCTGTTCTGGATCAGTGGCGAAATCCCCCGCCTCACCTCCTATGAAAAAGGCCTGCTCGGCCAGGTCGCCCGCGCGGCCGACGACGCGCCGTGGCAGCCCGATCCGCTGCTGATGGATGAGCGGTTCCTGGTGGTGCACGTGAAGGACAAGGGCCTGGTCGTATTCAGCGCCTGCTCCCACGCCGGCATCGTCAATGTGCTGCATGAGGCTCGGTCCCGGTTTCCCGGCACGAAACTGCACGCCGTCATGGGCGGCTTCCATCTGTCCGGCGGCACGGAAACGGCGATTCCCGACACGATCCGCGATCTGGGTGAGTTCAGGCCGGACCTGATCATCCCGGCCCATTGCACGGGCTGGCGCGCCGTCAACGCGCTGACGCAGGCTTTTGGAGAATCGGTCGTGGTTCCCGCCGCGGTGGGAAAATTGTTCAGCCTGTAACCGGTTCGGATCAGCGGCAGATCTTGTTCCCGTCAGCGGTTCGCGGGCAAGATGGCCGCTCTTCGGAAATTCAGCCAGAACGCATCCATGGGGGCTGCGCCAGTCTGTGAATTTTGATCCGACCGGCTTGCTGTCGGCAAGTGTCGTGTTCCTGCTGCTCATCGGCAGCGCGACGCTGGCAAGCGCCGCGCGCGAGCGGTTGCCCGAGCGGCACCGCGGCCGCGACACGGCGGAGTTGATGCAGCTGACGATCAACCTGCTGGTCACATTCGCTGCGCTGGTTCTGGGCCTGATGACGGCTACCGTGAAGCATAGCTTCGATCAGGCCGGGCACGACCGGCAGACCTATACCATGAAGCTTGCCGCGCTGGATGTCTGCCTGCGCGATTACGGACCCGAGAGCCAGGATATCCGTAACCTTCTTCACGGCTACGTGGCCGCCGTCATCGCCAGCACCTGGCCGGACGAACCGCCGCCGACCGGTGTCGCCTACCCCGATACGAGCCGGATGCCGCGCACCGGCGGATCGCCTGTCCTGGCGGGACTGATGAACCGGATCGGCACGGACATCAACCGGCTACCGGCCAGCGGGCCGTTTCAGCAGCGCATGCTGGCCATGTGCGCCGCCCGTTACCGTGACGTCATGAGCGTGCGCACCGAGACCATCGTCGATACGCGCCAGGGGCTGGTCCGGCCATTCTACGTGATCCTGGTCTCCTGGCTGATGATCATGTTCGCCTGCTTTGGCCTGATGGCGCCGTTGAACGGGATCACCGGCATCACGCTGCTGCTTTGCGCATTTTCACTCAGCAGCGTGATTTTCGTGATCGGCGATCTCGACCAGCCCTATGGCGGGCTGTTCAGCATCCCCAGCAGCGGCATGCGCGACGCGCTGACCGAGATGCTTGCGCAAAATCCATAGCGGAACCGTCTGTAACGGAACCGTCTGGACAAGATCCGTACAAGATCCATCAGGACAAGATCCATCAGGCGCCGCGTCTTGGCGGCCGCGGCGGCGCGGCCTATCGTCAGGCGGGAGCACAGAGGAAACACCCGCAATGCCCTTGAAACGCATGGTGCTGGAAATCGGCATGGGCACCGATATCCGTGGCGCCGACCCGACCAAGGCCGCCGTGCGCGCCCTGCGCGACGCGCTGTGGCACAACGCGCTCTCGATCGCCAATGCGCTGGGCCAGGACACCGACGCGATGCGGGTCGAGGTGACGGTCGGCGTCCCGCACCCCGAAAAGGTGGACAAGCAGGCGGTGCTGGCGGTTCTGCCGCACGGCACCGGCACGGTCGACGTCATCGAGGGCGGATTGGAAATCCCCAACGATGAGGGCACCAACGCCACCCTGATCGCCAGTGCGGCGGCGGTTGTCTGGCTCGACGTCCCCTGATTCACGAAAGCACCCAAGACATGGCTCTGAAACGCGTGATCCTGGAACTCGGCAGCGGCAACGATCTGCATGGCGGCGACTACACCAAGGCGGCCCTGCGGGCGGTGCAGGACGCCTTGCACCACTCGTCGCTGGCGATGCTGCGGTCGCTGAACATCGATTCCAAAACGCAGATGTTCGTCGAGGTGACGATCGGTGTGCAGCAGCCCGACAAAGTGGATCTGGAAGCGGTGCGGAAAAGCCTGCCGCACGGCGTGATCTCGGCGAAAGCCGTGAAGGGCGGGCTGGACGTGATAGACCGCGAGCGCGGCGACAATGCCGTCATCGCCAATGCCGCCGTCGCGGTACGGCTGGAACTGGAATAAGCCAAACCCCTTGCATGGGGGAACGGTGCCAGACCATCCAGTACCGGAACGATCGATCACCGCGCCTGGGTGCGCGGACTACATCGGGAACGGCAACCGCCCTTCCTTGTAACCATTCTCCTCGAAATGTTGCTGGCCTGATTCCAACAGGCCGCGGCGCACATAATCCGCTACGCCGGGGTTCTGTTTCAGGTACCACGCCTCCTCGACCCTGATATCGAAAGGCTGCCGCCCCTCGAAATATCCGTCATCGACGAAGTGCTTCTGACTGGAGGCTACCAGGCCCTTGTCGATGGCATCGGCGATATCCGGATAGCGGGTCCGATACCATGCGTCATCCACGGTGATGCCGGAAATTGCGCACCGGATCATTTCGATAAACGTCTCATAGGAACAGGTGACCATCAGCTCCCCGTTCACGGCCTGAACTGTCATATGAGACTTCAGGACCTCAAATGGAGGGATATATTTCATTGGATGTCCGCAAGCTGGGGTAGTGCTCTTATCGCGCGCGCATGCGACCGGATGCAACATCAATTTGCTGCACCGCACCTGTTCCCGCCGCCTCGCGACCCGGTATCAGCCCGGTCTATCGGCCCTCCGTATCCGCGACCGTGTATCAACGCCCCCTGTATCTGCCCTGCATGTCGGCGGTCATGCATCAGCGGCCGCGCCAGACCGGCTTCCGCTTCTCCACATAGGCGCGCACGCCTTCGACCCGATCCTCGCTGGTATAGGGGCTGATGCCTTCGTTCAGCCGCAGCGCCGCCGGCACCGGCAAGCCGTTGGCGCGCACCGCGGTCTCCTTCATCCGTCGCAGGGTCACCGGCGCGTTCTCGCACATCGCCTCCGCCATGCGCAGCGCTTCGTTCAGCGCCTCTCCGCGCGGCACCACGCGGTTCACCAGGCCCCACTGCCGGGCATCCTGGGCGGTGATGTATTCGCCCAGGTACAGCATTTCGAACGCGATGCCCGGCGGCACCATGCGCGGCAGCATCACGTTGGCGAAATGGGCGCCCTTGCCGCGCTTCGCTTCCGGCAGGCCCAGCGTCACATGCTCCGCCGCGACGCGGATGTCGCATGCCAGTGCCAGCTCCATCCCGCCGGCCACCGCCGGCCCGTTCAGCGCGGCGATCGTCGGCTTGATGGTCTCATAGACAACTTCGAACAGATACCGTTGCACGCGAGACAACAGGGGCTGGAAGGGCCGCCCCGCCGCGTCCTCCTGCGCCCGAGCCTTCAGGTCGGCGCCGGCGCAGAAGGCGCGTTCGCCCACCGCGGTCAGGACGATCACCCGCACCTCGGGATCCGCCCCTGCCTCGACGAAGGCCTCGATCAGTGCGTCCGACATCTCCGGCGACAAGGAGTTCATCCGCTCCGGCCGGTTGATGGTCAGCAGGCGGATATGGCCGCGGGTTTCGCTAAGCAGGATGGGGGCGGTCTCGGACATCGTTTCCTCTTGGATCGGCGGCCAGGATTCCAGGCGATGGCACCGTCGCGCGACATGGACAGCGCGGCAAGCCCCCGACATCATGACGGCCGTATTCCCGGAGCCTCCCTCTGATGACCGCGCCGCCCAGCAAGCACGATGCCCTGCATGCCCTGTTCCACCCGCGGGCCGTGGCGGTGATCGGTGCGTCGGATGACACCACCAAGCACGGCTACATCGTGCTGACGAACATCCGGGCGACCGGGTTCACCGGCGGCGTCTACGGCATCAGCCGGCGGCTGACGGAGATCGAGGGCATTCCCTGCCTGCCCGACATCGGATCGGCGCCGGAGCCGATCGATGCCGCGTTTCTCGCCATCCCCGCCGACGCGGCGGTCCAGGCCGTGCGCGACTGCGCACGCGCCGGCCTCAAGGCGGTGATCGTCGGCTCCGCCGGCTATGCCGAAAGCCTGGATGCCGGCGGCGCCGAACGCCAGCGCGAGTTGCAGCGTATCGCTGCCGAGGAGGGCATCCGGATCGTCGGCCCGAACTGCAACGGCATGTACAACGCCCATTTCCCCATCTCGGTGGGCTTCAATACATCCCACGCGAAACGCCAGACGCCGGGCGGCATCTCCATCTTCTCCCATTCCGGCGCGCTGTTCGATGCGATGGCGGGGCGGCTGGCGATGCTTGGCGCCGGCTTGTCGCTGTTCGCCTCGGCGGGCAACGAGGCCGATCTGTCGGTGCTGGACTACATGGAATACGCGCTGACCCATGCGCCGACGCGGGTCATCGCGCTGCTGATCGACAGCCTGGACGACGGCGCCCGCTTCCGCCGCCTGGCGCTGGAAGCCCATCGCCTGGGCAAGCCGGTGGTCGCGCTGAAGATCGGCGGGTCGGAGGCCGGGGCGGCGGCGGCGGTCGCGCACTCCTCGCGCCTCGCTGGCGACGATGCCGCCTATCGCGCCTTGTTCCGGGCCAGCGGCGTCGCCACGGTGCAGACGCTGGAGGGGCTGATGACCGCGGCCGCGCTGCTGGATCGGTATGGCCGCCGGCCCGGCGGCCTCGGCGCGCTGTCCACCTCGGGTGCCGGCGCATCGCTGATCGCGGACCGGTGCGCGGCGCTGGGCGTGCGCCTGGCAACCCTTTCACCGAGGACGCATGCCGCGATCGATGCCCGGAAAGTCTTCTCCCGCATCGGCAATCCGCTGGACCTGGGCATCTTCGGCGGCATGCGCAAATCGGGTGACGTGCCGAGGCACCTGTTGACCGATCCGGACGTATCGGTCGGGCTGGCGCTGGTGCATTCGATGAACCCCTGGCAGGGCGATCCCTACCGTGCCGCGATGGGCGCCGCGCGGGAAGCCTCCGGCGTGCCGCTGCTGCTGGTGACTCCCGGCGGCCTGCCCGCGGCGGAGCAGGAGACCTATCGGCGTCTCGGCATCGACCTGTTCACCGATACGGACATCCTGCTGGAAGGCATCGGTGCGCTGATGACGCCCGATCCCGACGCGCCGGAGGCTGCATCCGACATCACGCCCCCGGTCCTGCCGGCGCGGCCGCTGACCGAACCGGAGAGCCTGCGCCTGTTGTACGGGTTTGGCGTGACCGTCGTGCCCGCCCAGGAATGCGCCTCGGCGGCCGAAGCCATGACCGCCGCCGGCAGGCTGGGCTTCCCGGTGGTGCTGAAGGGCGTTGCTGAAGGGGTTGCGCACAAGAGCGACCTGGGACTGGTCCATGTCGGGCTGCGCGACGCCGACGCCGTGGCAAGGGCCTATGCGGCAACCGGCTGCGCCCGGGTGGTCGTGCAGACCCTGGTCCGAGGCGAGCTGGAGGCGATCGCCGGCGTCTCCCGGTCCGATGGGGTCGGCCTCGTGCTGATCGCCGGGTTGGGGGGCATCTTCGCCGAGGCGCTGCGCGACACTGTGACGCTGCCGATCCCATCCAGCCGTGCGGCGGTCGAGGCGGCCATTGCCGGCAGCAGCCTCGGCCGGGTGGTGGCCAGTCCGCGCTGGCGGCATCCGGGCGCGGGCAAGGCGCTCATCGATCTGCTGCTGGGCCTGCAGAACGCCGCCCTGGCGCTGGGCGACCGGCTGCAGGCGATCGACATCAATCCGGTGATCCTGGGCGCCGGCGGCGCCACGGCCGTCGATGCCCTGGTGGTGCCCGCCGCATGAGGTTCGCCGTCACCTATCTGGTCGAGTCCGACGCCGCCTCGATCGAGGCGCGCGCCAAGGGCATCGCGGTCGAGCAAAGCGTCGAGATGCCGCTGGAGGCGGTCACCGACGAGAGGGTCCTGGCCGATATCGTCGGTGAGGTGGAGGCGATCCAGGACCAGGGACATGGCCGCTTCGCGGTGCGGATCGCCTTGGCCTCGGCCACGGTCGGCACCGATGCCGGACAGTTCATGAACATGCTGTTCGGCAATACGTCGTTGCAGGAGGATGTGATCCTGCACGATGTGGCGGTACCGGAGACGCTGCGCGAGGCCTTCGGCGGACCACGCCATGGCATTCCGGAACTGCGCCGCAAACTGCATCTGCATGAGCGCGCTTTCGCCGGATCGGCGCTGAAGCCGCAGGGTCTGACGCCAGGCGACCTGGCACTGCTGGCGGAACGTTTCGCCCGCGGCGGGCTGGATTTCGTGAAGGATGATCACGGGCTGGCGGATCAGCATTACAGCCGGTTCGCCGACCGCATCCGTGCCGTGACGGCCGGGATCGCGCAAGGCGTGCGCGCCACGGGTCACCCGACCCGCTACATCCCCAGCCTGACCGGCAATCTGGACCAGTTGCGGGCCCAGGCCGCGCTCGCGCGCGAGGAGGGTATCGACTGCGTGATGGTCGCGCCGATGGTGTCCGGTGTCTCATCGGTCCAGGCGCTGGTGGCCGAATTCCCCGACCTGGCCTTTTTTGCCCATCCGAGCCTGGGCGGACTGCGGATTTCGCCCGACCTGCTGATTGGCAAGCTGTTCCCGTTGATCGGCGCGGACGCGGTCATCTTTCCCAGCTTCGGCGGCCGCTTCGGCTACAGCCCCGAGACCTGCCGCCGCCTCGCCCTCCATGCGCGGTGCGGCCTGACGGGCCAGGAGGTGGCCGGCCACGTTGGCTCTGGCTACACGGGACCTGGTCATGCGGGATCTGGCCCCACGGGATCCGGCCCGCGCCCTGCCCTTCCCGTGCCGGCCGGCGGCATGACACTGGCGCGCACCGGCGAAATTCTTGACTTCTATGGTCCGGACACGATGTTGCTGATCGGCGGCAACCTGCTGCTGGCGCGCGAGCATATCGCCACCGAGGCAGAGGCCTTTGTCCGCGCCGTCGCGGACCATCGTTACACATAGGACCGGGTTCATGGATATCGAGATGCCGTCGCTGTTCCGCGCTGCTCTGGAGGACTTCCGTTGGGACGGCATCGCGCATATGCCGTACAAGCAGGATGGTACGGCTCCGTTCAAGGACATCTCCCGCCAGGTGCTGTTCCACGAGGACAGCCTGGGTTGCGAACTGCGCTATTTCGAGATGGACGCGGCCGGTTATTCGACGCTGGAGCGACACGAGCACATGCACGCCGTGATGATCCTGCGCGGCCACGGCGCGTGCCTGCTGGGCGATGAAATCCGTGCGGTGAAGCCGCATGATCTGGTGACCATCCCGGCCTGGACATGGCACCAGTTCCGGGCCAATGCCGGCGAGAAGATGGGCTTCCTGTGCATGGTGAATGTCCAGCGGGACCGCCCGCAATTGCCGACGGAGGAGGAGCTGGCGGCTATGAAGCGTAATCCCGCGGTGGCGGACTTCCTGAACCGCGATCACCTGAAGCCGATGGTGAGAGGGCGTGAATCGCACTCTTGAATCAAAGAGTTGATAGAGCATGACAGGACCAACCCGACCCTGTCGTGCTCTAAAATCCTCCTGACCCGGGCGATCACCCGGCCCACGATCCGGCGGTCCCGCCACCGCGTTTCCTGGTTCGGCTGGGCGGCCATGCCATGCGTCACGCGCCGCCGGCCGTTTCAACCTCGATCGTCGCCGGCGCCCGCCGCTTGTCGCTGGCGGCAACTCCTGATTTCCTTGCGGAAGGCCGACAGAGCCGGACTGTACCGACGCATGGGCACGCCGGCGGCGCGCGGCCCGGTGCGAGAGCCAGGCCAGGAGGGACCGATGACGGACGATGTAGCCACGCACTACGCCAGCGCCGGCATCCTCGACCGGGTGCTGGGTGCGCTTCGCGAAGCCGGCAAGGATATCGAGGCGCTGACGATCGACGATCTGGCGCCGGTGGACGAATTCCACTCCCGCCGGCGCGCCGCCACCGAGGAGCTTGCGGCGATGCTGGCGCCCGCCGCGTCGGACCACGTCCTGGACGTGGGATCCGGACTTGGCGGCCCGGCACGCTATCTGGCCGCCGTCTATGGCTGCCGCGTCACCGGTGTCGACCTGACCGCGGATTTCGTCGCCGCCGCCACCGACCTGACCGCCCGGACGGGCCTGTCCTGCCGGGTGGATTTCCGAGTCGGTTCCGCACTAGACCTGCCGTTCGGCGACGGCGCCTTCGACTGCGCCTGGACCCAGAATGTCGCGATGAACATCGCCGACCGCCCGCGCTTCTATGCGGAGCTGCATCGCGTGCTGCGGGCCGGCGGCCGGCTGGCCATCCAGGATGTCGCCGCCGGAACCGGCGCGCCACTGGATTATCCGGTGATGTGGGCGGACCGGCCGGAAATCAGCTTCCTGCGCACGCAGGCGGAGACCCGGTCGTTGCTGGAGGCGGCGGGGTTCAAGGTGCTGACCTGGCTCGACAACACCGAAGCGGCCTTGGACGAGATCGCCGCCGAGCGCGCTCGGATCGCTGCTGGCGGCGGGCCGGCGGGTCCGCCGCTGCTGGGTATCCACCTCATCGTCGGCACCTTCTTCCGCCAGAAGATGCAGAACATGCAGCGCGCGATGCGGGATGGGCGGGCGCGGTTGATCAACGCGCTTCTCGTCAGCGATTGACGCCGATCAGGACCCGAGACTGAGGGGGCTGAGACTGAGGCAGCATTTGGCCCCAGGTCGCGGACTGGCGCCAACCGCCATTAAGACGGAGACGGGCCGGCGGCCGCGCGTGGCGGCCCGCAATCCTTCTCACGCCCGCGCCGCGACCTTCCCGGGGAGATGCGATGACAGCACGCCCAGAACCATCGCGCCGTACCGCTCCAGCTTCGACGCGCCGACGCCCTTGATCTGACCCAGTTCTTCCGGCGTTGCCGGCCGCAACGCGGCGATGTCGCGCAGCACGCTGTCGTGGAAGATGACATAGGGCGGTATCCCCTGCCCCCTCGCCTCGGCCAGGCGCCAGAGGCGCAGCGCTTCATACAGCTCGGCGTCGACCGGCCCGGATACCGCCGGCGCGGGCTGGCCACGGCCGCGCGACGGCCGGGCGGCGGACCGCGGCCGAGGCCCGTCCTGCCGCAGGATCACCCGCCGTTCGCCACGCAGGATCGGACGCGCCACATCCTCCACCAGGAACAGGCCGCCATGGCCCTCGGTGTCCACATCCAGCGCCCGCATGGCGATCAACTGCCGGATGAGGCCGCGCCAATAGGCCGGACCGTGGCTTTCCCCCAGACCGAATACTTTCAGCCTGTCGTGGCCATGCCGCTGAACCGCCTCGGTCCGCTCTCCGCGCAGCACGGCGATGACGTGCAGCGCGCCGAAAATCTGATCGGTCCGGTAGACGGCCGATAATGCCATCTGCGCCTCGGTGGTCGCATCGGCGGTGACCGGCGGGGTCTCGCAATTGTCGCAATGGCCGCAGGGTTGCTCCAGCGCTTCCCCGAAACAGGTCAGCAGCGACTGCGTCCGGCAGGTCACCGCCTCGGTCAGCGCGATCATGTCCTCCAGCTTGGCGCGCATCACCCGCTTGCGTTCGTCCGGGGCGGACGACTGGGCCAGCCAGTGCCGAGCCTGGGCGACGTCCTGGCCGCCGAACAGCAGCAGCGTGTCGGACGGTTCGCCGTCGCGTCCCGCGCGTCCGATCTGCTGGTAGTACGCTTCCGGACTGTCCGGCATGTCCAGGTGCACGACGAACCGCACGTCGGGACGGTCGATCCCCATGCCGAAGGCGATGGTCGCCACCACGACCAGCGGCTCGCCGGACCGGAAACGCAGCAGCGAGTCCCGCTTGACCTCGGGGTCGAGCCCGGCATGAAACGGCAGCGCCGGATAGCCCTTCTCCACCAGCCTGGCGGCGACCCGCTCGGTCTTGGCGCGGCTGCCGCAATAGACGATCCCACACTCGCCCTCATGGGACTGCAGGAACGACAGAAGCTGGGCGGATTCCCCGACCTTGGCCTCGGCGGCGATGCGCAGGTTGGGCCGGTGGAAGCTGGACAGGAACACAGCCGCGTCCCGCATCCGCAGCGCGGTCAGGATATCGGCGCGGGTACGCTCATCGGCGGTGGCGGTCAGGGCGATCCGCGGCACGCCGGGAAACATGTCCGGCAGGCGCGCCAGCTCGCGGAATTCAGGCCGGAATTCATGACCCCATTGGGAGACGCAATGCGCCTCATCGATCGCGACCAACGCGAGCTGCAGACGCGACAGCCGGTCGGCGGTTCCGTTGGTCAGCAGGCGCTCCGGCGACACATACAGCAGGTCCAGCCTCGCCTCGACCAGGTCGCGGGTCACCGCATAGGCTTCCCCCGGATCCAGGTCCGAGTGCAGCGCGCCAGCGCTGACACCGACCTGCCGCATGGCGGCGACCTGGTCGTTCATCAAGGCGATCAGCGGCGATACGATCACCGCGGTCCCGGGGCGCACCAGGGCCGGGATCTGGTAGCAGATGCTCTTGCCGCCGCCGGTCGGCATCAGCACGAGCGCATCGCCGCCGGCGATCACGTGGCGCACCGCCGGCTCCTGCTGACCACGGAAGCCGGGAAACCCGAAAACCTGGCGCAGCACCTCGGCGGGATCGTGCAGCGTCAGGTCGGCAAACATCCTGGGTGCGGCCCCTGGGCTGGGTGGACACGGACGCCGCCGGGGCCGACTCGCCGGCCGGGCGGAAACGCGGCTTCCGAGGTACAGACCGCGCCGCGCCGAGGCAAGGCGATCCGCGTTTCACGATCATGCAACAGCGCCTGGCGACACCGGCGCATTGGCGCGCGCGGGACGCCAGGCGCTGTACTGCCCGCTCGCGTGTGCCACCTGTCCGCCGCCCGTCCGCCTTCTCCGCCTGCCGGCCGCCCCTCTCCGGCCGTCGAGGGCCACCACGGGATTCCCGATCGACTTGGGGGCAGCAGAGGCGCGTTCGCCAGGTTCGCAATGTCGCTGCGGAATGACGGCCATGATCGCAATAATCTTTCGCGACAATGCCGACATCCGTAACCAAGCCCGGTTGGTGTCGCAACGATCCTCGCTCCGTCAAGTATTTAACCATAATTCGGTTAATATGACTATCGCATTGCACAAGCAGGGTTTTTTCAGACCGCGACGCTTGCCGGAATGGCGGCTTGCAAGCTACAGCGCGGCATGCTTCGCTCTCGGACGGGCACGGCCTCGGCCGCGCACGGTGTGGGGAGAATCCGTCCGGGACTGCCGTAAAAGGCGACCGGGGACAAACGCAAAGGGTGGCGCCATGGCAGTAGCGACCGAAACGCGCAAACGCGGCAAGGCGAAGGAACCGGCCGTCGACCGCGACATGCTGTTCCAAGCCTACAAGACCATGCTGCTGATCCGCCGCTTCGAGGAGAAGGCCGGCCAACTCTACGGCATGGGCCTGATCGGCGGCTTCTGTCACCTGTATATCGGCCAGGAAGCCGTGGTCGTCGGCATGCGGATGGCGGTCGAGGATGGCGACCAGATCATCACCTCCTACCGCGATCATGGCCATATGCTCGCCTGCGGGATGGAAGCTCGCGGCGTGATGGCGGAGCTGACCGGCCGGGCCGGCGGCTACTCCCACGGCAAGGGCGGCTCCATGCACATGTTCAGCCGCGAAAAGAACTTCTTCGGCGGCCACGGCATCGTCGGCGCGCAGGTGAGTCTGGGCACCGGCCTGGCGTTCAGCAACAAGTATCGCGGCAATGACCGGGTCAGCCTGACCTTTTTCGGGGAAGGCGCGTCGAACCAGGGCCAGGTCTACGAAAGCTTCAACCTGGCGGCACTGATGAAGCTGCCGGTGGTCTACGTGATCGAGAACAACAAATATGGCATGGGCACGTCGGTGGAGCGCGCTTCGGCCAGCCATGACCTGTCGAAAAACGGCGCGCCCTGGGGGATCACCGGCAAGCAAGTGGACGGGATGGACGTGCTGGCGGTGAAGGCCGGCGCCGAGGAAGCGGTGGCGGCCTGCCGCGCCGGCAACGGGCCGTACCTGCTGGAGGTGAAGACCTACCGGTATCGCGGCCACTCCATGTCCGACCCTGCGAAGTATCGCACGCGTGAGGAGGTGCAGATGATGCGCACCCAGCACGACTGCATCGAGAGCGCCCGCCACAAGCTGGAGGCGCTGGGCATGGAGGAAAAAGCCTTCAAGGCCGTGGATGATGAGATCAAGGCGATCGTGCAGGACGCCGCCGATTTCGCCCAGAGCAGCCCGGAGCCGGAGCCGGCCGAACTCTATACCGACGTCATCCGGGAGGGTTGAGCGGTGGCGACTCAGATTTTGATGCCGGCCCTGTCGCCCACCATGACCGAGGGCAAGCTGGCGAAGTGGCTGAAGAATGTCGGCGACGAGGTGAAGGCCGGCGACGTGATCGCCGAGATCGAGACCGACAAGGCGACGATGGAAGTCGAGGCGGTCGATGAGGGCAAGCTGGCTCAGATCCTGGTACCCGAAGGCACCGAGGGCGTGGCCGTGAACACCCCCATCGCCGTGCTGGGCGCGAACGGCGAGGATGTGAGCGTCGCCGCTGCCCCGGCACCCGCCCCCGCAGCGGCGCCGGCGCCGGCCGCCGAAGCTCCCGCGGCGAGGCCGGCTGCAGCGCCGGCCGCCGTGGTCGAGGCCGCCCCGGAGAAAGACTGGGGCCCGACCGCCTCCATCACCGTGCGCGAGGCGCTGCGCGACGCCATGGCGCTGGAAATGCGGCGCGACCCGAACGTGTTCCTGCTGGGCGAGGAAGTCGCCCAGTACCAGGGTGCCTACAAGATCTCCCAGGGCCTGCTGGAGGAGTTCGGCGCCAACCGCGTGATCGACACGCCGATCACCGAACACGGCTTCACCGGCATGGCGGTCGGCGCGGCGCTGAACGGGCTGCGGCCAATCGTCGAGTTCATGACCTTCAACTTCGCCATGCAGGCGATGGACCAGATCATCAACTCGGCGGCGAAGACGCTGTACATGTCCGGTGGACAGATGGGGTGCCCGATCGTGTTCCGCGGCCCGAACGGCGCGGCATCCCGCGTCGCGGCCCAGCACTCCCAGTGCTACGCCAGCTGGTATGCGCACGTTCCCGGCCTCAAGGTCGTCGCGCCCTGGTCGGCGGCGGATGCCAAGGGGCTGCTGCGCGCGGCGATCCGCGATCCGAACCCGGTGATCGTGCTGGAGAACGAAATCCTCTACGGCCAGCATTTCGACTGCCCGACGGATGAGGATTTCGTCCTGCCGCTGGGCCGGGCGAAGATCGAGCGCCCCGGCAGCCGGGTCACCATCGTGGCGTTCAGCATCATGGTCGGCGTGGCGATGAAGGCCGCCGAGGCTCTGGCGGAAGAGGGCATCGACGCCGAGGTCATCAACCTGCGCAGCCTGCGGCCGCTGGACACCGCCGCCATCGTCGCCAGCGTCAAGAAGACGAACCGCCTGGTCACCGTCGAGGAAGGCTGGCCCTTTGCCGGCATCGGTGCCGAGGTTGCGATGCAGATCATCGAGAATGCCTTCGATTGGCTGGACGCGCCGCCGGTGCGAGTCCACGGTGTCGACGTGCCGCTGCCCTATGCCGCGAACCTGGAAAAGCTGGCGTTGCCGCAACCCGAATGGGTTATCGACGCCGTCAAGAAGATCGTCTGAGGGAACCGTCATCCCATGGCCACGAACATCCTGATGCCGGCGCTGTCGCCGACGATGACCGAGGGCACCCTGGCCCGCTGGTTGAAGAAGGAAGGCGATCCGATCAAGGCAGGCGACGTCATTGCCGAGATCGAAACCGACAAGGCCACGATGGAAGTCGAGGCGGTCGACGAAGGCGTCCTGGGGAAGATCCTGGTGCCGGACGGCACCGCCAATGTCGCGGTGAATGCGCCGATCGCCGTGCTGGTGGAAGCCGGCGAGGCGGTGCCCGCCGGCGCGCCGGCCGCTTCCCCCGCGCCCGCAGCGGCGCCGTCTCCCGCGCCGGCGGCGGCTTCGCCGGTTCCCGCCCCGTCACCGGCGCCAGGGCCGGTGTCAGTGCCGGCATCAGGGCCGGCATCAGGGCCGGCGGCCACCCCGGTAGCGAATGGCCATGATTCCGAGCGGGTCTTCGCCTCGCCGCTGGCGCGGCGGATGGCGAAACAGGCGGGTATCGACCTGGGCATGATCAGGGGGACAGGGCCGAACGGACGGATCGTGCGCGCCGACGTGGAAGCAGCGCAGAAAGGCGGTGCCGCCGCCCGCGCGCCCGGGGCGGCACCACCCGCGGCACCATCCGCGGCGCCCGCTCCGGCGCTGGCACCCGCGCCCGCCGCCAGGGGGCCGGCGCCCGCCATCACCGCGCCGCACAAGCTGGTGCCGCACAGCTCCATGCGGAAGGTCATCGCCCGCCGGCTGGCCGAGGCGAAGTCGACCATTCCGCATTTCTACGTCTCGATGGACATCGAGCTGGACGCGATGATCGCGATCCAGGAACAGTTGAACGCGCGCGCGCCGGCGAAGGACCAGCCCGGCGCCTATTTCATCACCATCAACGACGTGGTCATTAAGGCCACCGCCGCCGCCTTGCGCCGCGTGCCGGAGGTGAATGCAAGCTGGACCGATGATGGGATGGTCTTCTACGACGATGTCGACATCAGCGTCGCCGTCGCCATCCCCGATGGCCTGATCACGCCGATCATCCGCAAGGCGGACCAGAAAGGCCTGCTGACCATCAGCCGGGAAATGCGCGACCTCGCGGCCCGCGCCCGCGCCGGCAGGCTGAAGCCCGAGGAGTTCCAGGGCGGCGGCTTCTCCATCTCCAACATGGGGATGTTCGGCGTCAGCGAGTTCGCCGCGATCATCAACCCGCCGCAGGCAGCCATCCTGGCCGTCGCCACGGGTGCGAAACGGCCCGTGGTGAAGAACGGGGCGCTGGCGGTGGCGACGGTCATGACCTGCACATTGTCGGTCGATCACCGCGTGATCGACGGCGCCCTGGGCGCGCGCTGGCTGAAGGAATTCAAGGCGATCCTGGAAGATCCGTTGAGCCTGATGCTGTAGGGCGTGGCGGAGCCTCGCTCCGCCATCCGCCGATCCGGGAGCCGCGCGGGGATTCACCGATGAACTGTCTGATCCGTTCCGCCACCACCGCCGATCTGCCGCATATCGTTCGGCTGGCGCGCGGCCTGGCGGAGTACGAAAAGCTGCTGCACGAGTTCACCGCCACCGCAACGGATTTCCAACGGCTTCTGTTCGATCCCGATCATGTCGCCGACGGGCTGCTGGCCGAGGTCGATGGCACGCCGGTCGGGATCGCGCTGTATTTCCGCACCATCGGCACGTTCCGGGGCCAGATCGGCCTGTTCCTGGAAGACCTGTTCGTCGATCCCGTCTTTCGCGGCAAAGGCATCGGCCTCGCCCTGCTGCGCGCCCTCGCCCGGCTGGCGGTCGAACGCGGCTACACCATCATCGAATGGCGCGTGCTCGACTGGAATGAGCCCGCCATCGGCTTCTATGAAAAACTCGGTGCGACACGGATGACCGAGTGGCACACCCGCCGCCTGCGCGGGCCTGCCCTGGCATCGCTCGCGGAAGGAGCACCCCATGGCTGACACGCAATTCGACCTGATCGTCCTGGGCGGCGGCCCCGGCGGCTATGTCGCCGCCATCCGAGCGGCCCAGCTCGGGATGAAGACGGCGGTGGTGGAGCGCGAGCATCTGGGCGGCATCTGCCTCAACTGGGGCTGCATTCCGACAAAGGCACTGCTGCGCACCAGCGAGATCAATCATCTGCTGCATCATCTGCCGGATTTCGGCTTCACCGCGGTGGAATCCCGTTTCGATATCGACAAGGTGGTGAAACGGTCACGCGCCGTGGCCAAGCAATTGTCGTCCGGCGTCGCGCATCTGCTGCGCAAGAACAAGGTCACGGTACTCGACGGCGAGGGCAGGCTGGCCGGCCCGCAGACGCTGGCGGTGACCAAGGATGGCAAGCCGGTCGCCACCCTGAAGGCCCCCCACATCATCCTCGCCACCGGTGCCCGCGCTCGGCAATTGCCTGGCCTGGAGGCCGACGGCAAGGTGATCTGGAGCTACCGTCACGCAATGGTCCCGCCGGCGTTCCCAAAGTCGCTGCTGGTGGTCGGATCGGGCGCGATCGGCATCGAATTCGCCAGCTTCTACCTGAACATGGGCGCGCAGGTGACGGTGGTGGAGGTGCTGCCGCGCATCCTGCCGGTGGAAGATGAGGAGATCTCCGCCTTCGCCCATAAGGCGTTCGAGAAACAGGGCATGAAGATCCTGACCGGCGCGGCCATCAAGGACGTGAAGAAGGGCAGCGACAACGTGACCGTCACGGTGGAGGCCGGCGGCAAGAGCCAGACCCTGACGGTTGATCGTGTCATCTCCGCGGTCGGCATCGTCGGCAACGTCGAAGACATCGGGCTGGAAGGGACCGGCGTGAAGGTCGATCGCACGCACGTGGTGATCGACGAATATTGCCGCACCGGCGAGCCCGGCATCTACGCGATCGGCGACCTGGCCGGACCGCCCTGGCTGGCGCACAAAGCCAGCCATGAAGGCGTCATCTGCGTCGAGACCATCGCTGGCCTCAATGACGTGCATCCGCTGGATATCACCAACATCCCCGGCTGCACCTATTGCCGGCCGCAGATCGCCTCGGTCGGACTGACCGAGGCGAAGGCCAGGGCGCTCGGCCACGAGGTGAAGGTCGGCCGCTTCCCCTTCATCGGCAACGGCAAGGCGATCGCCATGGGCGAGCCGGAAGGCATGGTGAAAACCGTATTCGACGCCAGGACGGGAGAGTTGCTGGGTGCGCACATGGTCGGTGCCGAGGTCACCGAAATGATCCAGGGCTACACCATCGCCCGCACCCTGGAGACGACGGAGGCGGACCTGATGCACACCGTATTCCCGCACCCCACCATCAGCGAAACGATGCACGAGGCGGTGCTGGACGCGTACAGCCGGGCGATCCACTTCTGACCGCCGGTTTGCGCCGGCCGTCGCCGCGCCCCTATCCTGCGGCGTGAACCGCCGAAGGAAACGCCATGCCCGGTCCCCTGCACGGCTATCGGATCGTCGACCTGACCTCGATGATCTCCGGCCCCCATGCGACCATGATCCTGGCCGATCAGGGCGCCGACGTGATCAAGGTGGAAAACCCCGATGGCGGTGACCACACCCGGGCCGCCAACAACCGGCGCGGGGGATTTTCGGCCTCCTTCCTCAATAACAACCGCAACAAACGGTCGGTCGCGCTGGACCTGAAGCGGCCGGCGGCGAGGCAGGCGCTGCTGCGGCTGATCGCCACCGCCGACGTGTTCATCCAGAATTTCCGGCCGGGCGTGGCGGAGCGGATGGGACTGGGCGAGGACACGGTGCGCGCGGCGGCGCCGGAGATCATCTACGTGTCCATCAGCGGCTTCGGAGAGACCGGCCCCTATGCGGGGAAGCCCGTCTACGACCCGCTGATCCAGGCGGTCTCGGGCCTCGCGACCATCCAAGCCGGATCGGATACGGAACGGCCGCGCCTGGTGCGGACGATCGTGCCGGACAAGCTGACCGCCGTCTCGGCGGCGCAGGCGATCACCGCGGCGCTGCTGGCGCGGGAACGGACCGGCCGCGGCCAGCATGTGCGGCTGTCGATGCTGGACGCGGTGATCGCGTTCCTTTGGGCCTCCGACATGGGCAGCCAGACCTTCGTCGGCGAGGACATCCCGCAGCAGGAAGCCGCCAGCTTCATCGACCTGATCTATGAAACCGCGAGCACCGCGATCAGCGTCGCGGTGCAGACCGACAAGGAATGGCAGGCGCTGACCCGTGCGCTGGACCAGCCCGACTGGTCGCGGGACCCGCGTTTCCTCACCCCGGCCTTGCGCCAGCGCCACATCAATGACCGGCTGAGCATGACGCAGGCCGTCCTGAAGACGCGTCCGGCGGAGGAATGGCTGGAGCGGCTGACCGTCGAGGGGGTGCCCTGCGCGCCGGTGCTGACCAGGACCGCGATGCTGTCCAACCCGCAGGTCGTCGCCAACGGCATCATCGTCGAGACGGACCACCCGCATGCCGGGCGATTGCGCCAGGCGCGGCCGGCGGCCCGCTTCTCCGCCACGCCGGCGACGATCCGTCATGGCGGCGCGGCACTGGGCGAACACACCCATGCGGTGCTGGCGGAGCTGGGTTATTCGGAACCCGAGGCGGAGTCGATCACCGGGTCAGTTCCAGGTAACCAAGGCCGTTGACCACCGCGCGCCAGCCGGGGCCGATCAGCGTGGAGGTCTCATCCTCGGCGACGATCGCCGGTCCCGCGATCACCGCGTTCGACGCCAGGACGGAACGGTCGTACACGGCCCAATCCGACACGGCGCCCGTCGCCGTATCGCGAACCTGCTGGGTGCGAACCGGCGTTGCTTCCGCCGTGAACAGCGACTCATTCCGCGGATGGTCGGGCAGGTCCGGCGCAGCGGTGGCGACCACGACCGCGTAGCTGAGAATCTCGACATCCGATCCGGGGACCGGGCGGTCGAAGAAGCGGGCGTATTCAATGTCATAGGCGGCGCGGATCGCGGCGATGTCCTCCTCGCCCAGCGGCCGGTTCGGCAGCGGAACGGGGATTTCGTGCCCTTGCCCGACATAGCGCATATACGCGATGCGGGTTTCCACCGTGGCGGCGCCGAAGCTGCCCTTGGCGACGGCGGCCTCGGCCTCCAGCCGCATATCGTCCAGCAGGTTGTTCACCGCCATCACGTCGAAGGTGGAAAACCGCTGATACAGGCTGCGCACGACCTCATAGCCGACCGGCGCGCGCAGGAACCCGATGGCGCTGCCGACGCCCGCGCCTGAGGGCACCAGCACGCGCGTGATCCCGACCTTCTCGGCCACCCGGCAGGCATGCACCGGTCCGCCGCCGCCGAAAGCGATCAGGGTGCGGCCCTCATACGTCTTCCCGGATTCGATAGCGTGCACGCGCGCGGCATTCGACATGTTCTCATCGACCATCTCAACCACGCCCAGCGCCGCCATCTCGGCGGTCAGGTTCAGGGACGCCCCCACCTCCCGGCGTAACGTCTGGTGCGCCGCCGCCACGTCCAGCCGGATGGAGCCGCCGGCGAAGCGCGCCGGGTCATAGCGCCCCAGCGCCAGGTTGGCGTCCGTCACCGCCGGATGCGTGCCGCCGCGGCCGTAGCAGGCCGGGCCAGGAAACGCCCCGGCGCTCTCCGGGCCGACCGCGATACGGCCCATCGTGTCGACATGCGCCAATGAGCCGCCGCCGGCCCCGATCTCCACCATCTCGATCACCGGAATGCGCAGCGGCAGCCCCGATCCCTTGCGGAAACGGCCGACACGCGCGACCTCGAACGTGCGGGCGGTCTGCGGCTTGAAGTCGTCGATCAGGCAGATTTTTGCCGTGGTGCCGCCCATGTCGAAGGACAGCACGGTGTCCAGGCTGCATTCCCGCGCGATATGAGCCGAGAAGATGGCGCCACCCGCGGGACCGCTTTCCACCAGCCGGATCGGAAAGCGGCAGGCGGTATCGATCGTCGTCAGCCCGCCGCCGGACATCATCAGGAACAGCGGCGCCGTGGCACCCGCCGCGTGCAGATCGGCTTCCAGCCGCCGCAGATAGCGCGCCATCATCGGCTGCACATAGGCATTGGCGACGGTGGTGGAAAACCGCTCCCACTCCCGCATCTCGGGCGACACGTCGGAGGACAGGGAGATCGGCACGTCCGGCAGCTCGGCGGCCAGGATCGCGGCAATCCGCTGCTCATGCACCGGATTGACGAAGGCGTGCAGCAGGCCGATCGCGATCGCCTCCACCGCTTCCTTCTTCAGCACCGGCACCAGCGCGCGCACCGCGTCCTCATCCAGCGGACGCAGCACCTTGCCGGTATTGTCCAGCCGTTCCGGCACCGGCAGGCGCAGATGGCGCGGCACCAACGGTTCCGGCAGCACAATGTTCAGGTCGTATTGATCGTAACGGCTTTCATTGCCCATCGCGATGACGTCACGGAAACCCTCGGTCGTGATCAGCGCGGTGCGCGCGCCCTTGCGCTCGATGATCGCGTTTGTCGCCAGGGTGGTGCCGTGGATGATCAGCGCGATGTCGCCCGGCGCGACCCCGGCCGTCCGGGTGATCACGTGCAGCCCTTGCATCACGCCACGTTCCGGCGCGTCCGGCGTCGTCAGGACCTTTGCCGTGGTGCGCTTGCTGCCCTGCTCCAGCGCCAGATCGGTGAAGGTGCCGCCGATGTCGATGGCGAGGCGAATGGTCTCAGGGCCAGTCGTCAATGCGGACTCCTCGTCAGCGGCGCGGCGCCAGACAGGCTGGTAGGCACGGCCCTGTCCGTATATGAGGCATCATGAGCGCGATCAAGCTGTTATCCACCCTGGCCGTGATGGGCGCGATGCGCGACCTGGCGCGGCGGTTCGAGGCCGAGACCGGGGCGGCGATCCAGGCCGATTTCTCGCCCACCGTGGCGCTGCTGGAGCGGTTGCGGGCCGGAGAAACCGCCGATGCCGCGATCCTGACGGCGCAGGGCGTCGAGGAGCTGATCGCGGAGGGCGTCCTGCGTCCTGGCAGCCGTATGGACGTCGCCCTGTCCTTCGTCGGGCTGGCGGTGAAGGCCGGCGCGCCGAGGCCGCCGATACGGTCGGTCGCCGAGCTGACGGACAGCCTGCTGGCGGCGCGTTGCGTGGCGTATTCGCGGATCGGCGCCAGCGGGCTGTATTTCGCGGCGCTGCTGCAACGCCTTGGCATTGCCGACGCGGTCAACGCCAGGGCGCTGGTGGTCCCGTCCGGCTTCACCGCCGAACGGCTGGTCAGCGGCGAGGCGGACCTCGCCGTGCAGCAGGTCAGCGAGCTGATGGTCGTGCCGGGGATCGAGGTGATCGGGCCACTGCCGCGGGAGGTGCAGACCGTCGCCACGTTCTCGGCCGGGCTGCTGACGGACCGCCCGGAGGCGGCGGCGCTGCTGCGTTTCCTGGCCGGGCCCAAGGCGGCGGCCGCGCTGCGCGCATCGGGGCTGGAACCGGCCGGCAATCCCGCTAACGGCTAAGTTCCCGTGTCATGTCGTCGATGCCGTGGACGGTCAGCGGATACATCCGTCCCTCCATCAGGTCGTTCACCATGGTGATCGAACGAACATGGCCCCAGCTTTGCCGCGGCGTCGGGTTCAGCCAGGCGGAGCGGCGGAAATGCCCGACCAGCCGTTCCAGCCACACCACCCCGGCCTCGTCATTGTAGTGCTCGACCGACCCGCCCTGCATGGTGATCTCATACGGGCTCATGGCGGCGTCGCCGACGAGGATCAGCTTGTAGTCGGGACCGTAGGTGCGCAGCATCTGCCAGGTCGGGATCACCTGCTCATGCCGGCGGCGGTTGTTCTTCCAGACCTTTTCGTAAACAAAATTGTGGAAGTAATAATATTCCAGGTGCTTGAACTCGCTGCGCGCGGCGGAAAACAATTCTTCGGTCAGCTTGATGTGGTCGTCCATCGACCCGCCGACATCCAGCAGCAGCAGCACCTTCACCGCGTTATGCCGTTCCGGCACCATCTTCAGTTCAAGATGGCCGGCATTGTTGGCGGTGGACTGGATCGTGTCGTGAATATCCAGCTCCGTGGCCGCACCCTGCCGGGCGAAGCGACGCAGCCTGCGCAACGCCAGCTTCATGCCGCGCGTGCCCAGCTCCACGGTATCGTCCAGGTCCTTGTATTCACGCTTGTCCCACACCTTCACCGCGCGGCGGTGGCGGGACTCGTCCTGGCCGATGCGCACGCCTTCCGGATTATAGCCATAGGCGCCGAAGGGTGAGGTGCCGGCGGTGCCGATCCATTTCGATCCGCCCTGGTGCCGGCCCTTCTGTTCCGCCAGCAACGCCTTCAACCGCTGCATCAGCGCGTCCAGCCCGCCCAGCGCCTGGATCTTCTCCATCTCCTCCGGCGTCAGCAGCTTCTCCGCCAGCTTGCGCAGCCATTCCTCGGGCAATGCCTCGACATTCACGCCCTCGGGCGGCTCGATCCCTTTGAAGCACTGGGCGAACACCCGGTCGAACTTGTCCAGGTGCCGCTCATCCTTCACCAGCGTGGCGCGCGCCAGGTAGTAGAAGTCGTCGATGCTGTATCCGGCCACGCCCTCCTTCATCGCCGCCATCAGCGTGAGCCACTCGGTGATCGAGGCCGGCAGCCCGGCGGAGCGGAGGCCGAGGACGAGATGCGCGAACATCAGGCACCCCGGCGGGACAGGAAGGCCAGCCGCTCGAACAGGTGCACATCCTGCTCATTCTTCAGCAGGGCGCCGTACAGCGGCGGAATGATCGTCTGCTTCTCATTGCTGCGCAGGGCTTCGACCGGCATGTCCTCCACCATCAGCAGCTTCAGCCAGTCCAGCAATTCCGACGTCGCGGGCTTCTTCTTCAGGCCCGGCACATCGCGCACCTGGAAGAAGACATTCAGCGCCTCCCGCGCGAGATCCTTGCGGATGTCCGGGTAGTGCGCCTGGACGATCCGCTCCATCGTCTCACGGTCCGGGAAGCGGATATAGTGGAAGAAGCAGCGGCGCAGGAACGCGTCCGGCAGTTCCTTCTCGTTGTTGGAGGTGATGATGACGATCGGGCGCTGCCGAGCCTTCACCGTCTGACGCGTCTCATAGACGAAGAACTGCATCCGGTCGAGTTCCAGCAGCAGGTCGTTCGGGAACTCGATATCGGCCTTGTCGACCTCATCGATCAGCACGACGGACTGTTCATCGGCCTCGAACGCGTCCCACAGCTTGCCGCGAACGATATAGTTGCCGATATCGTGCACGCGGGGATCGCCAAGCTGGCCGTCACGCAGGCGGGAAACGGCGTCGTATTCGTACAGGCCCTGCTGGGCCTTCGTGGTGGATTTCACGTGCCACTCGATCAGCGGCTTGTTCAGCGCGGCGGCGACCTCATGCGCCAGGACGGTCTTGCCGGTGCCCGGTTCGCCCTTCACCAGCAGCGGGCGCTGCAGCGTCACGGCGGCGTTGACCGCCACTTCCAGGTCGCGGGTCGCGATATATTTCTCGGTGCTCTTGAATGCAGCCACGCTGTCGGGTCCTTCCGCTGATCGGCCGATTGTCGGGGGATTGGCGCGGAAGGGCAAGCACCACCATCAGCGGCGGCCGGCGCGGCCGGATGCGGAAAGTTCCGCCGGGATGGCCAGAAAGCGGGTTGCGATATACAAGTGTATATCGCGCGCGGCATCCTGTTTGCATTGAATGCCGTAGACACAGCCTCAGGAGCATTGGATGAGGGTCGGCCTTTTTCTGTTTCACGAATCCCGCTACCCGTCGGCGGACGCTCAGGTCATCGACGAAGCGGTGCAGGAGGCCCGGCTGGCCGAGGCCGAGGGCATGGACGCGGTCTTCCTGGTCGAGCACCATTTTGACGGCAATTGCGCCTATGTCGACCCGCCCACCTTCGCCGCCGCCATGGCCATGGCGACCAGCCGGATCAAGATCGGCTTCGCGGTGCTGCAGACCTCATTGTATCACCCGCTGCGCATGGCGGAGCAGATCGCGCTGATCGACAATCTCAGCAAGGGACGGCTGATCGTCGGACTGGGGCGCGGCAGCCTGGTCAATCTGCACGAATATGCTGGCTACCAGATCGATCCCGACACCGCGCAGGAGCGGTTCGAGGAGATCGAGGACATCCTGCTGAAATGCTGGACCCAGGAGAAGGTCGCGCATGCCGGCAAATACTGGAATTTCGAGATTCCGATGCTGCGGCCACGGCCATACACCAAGCCGTATCCGCAAACCCTGCGCAGCGTCGCCTCCGAGGCGTCCCTGGCCGCGCAGGCTCGGCTGGGCCGGCCGGTGCTGATGGCGGCGGCAACCGCTCCCGGCGCGGCGCGCAACATCCAGATCTATCGAAATGCCGCGCGCGAGGCCGGGTTGCACGACGACGCGATCGATGAGGCGATCAGCCAGTGCTGGGTGGCGCGCACCGTCGTGCTGGCACCGACCGACGCCGAGGCACGGGATGTCGGCCTGCCCTATTTCCAGCAGATGCAGACTTACCGCGCGGCCCAAAGCTCCGCGTTCGAGGCGCAGGTGGCGAAGGCCAACGCATCGGGCCGCCTGCCGGTGCTGTGCGGATCGCCCGACAGCATGATGGACGATTTCACCAGCCTGGCGAAAACCGGGATCGGCGGCGTGATCGTCCGCTTCCGCACCGGGCCGATGCCGGCGGATTTTTCCACGCGCGCCCTGAAACTGTTCATGCGGGACATCGCGCCGCGAATCCGGCATTGAGGCGCGGCCGTGACGATGCGGTTCAACCACGTCGCCAACCGGGTCGATCGCCGCTACTTCGAGACCGTCGTCGCCCTGCTGAAGGACAGGCTGCGATTCGTGGAATTGCGGCGGACCGAACGATCGATCTGGCTGCGCCAGCCCGGCGCCACCATCGACCTGCAACTCAGCCTGAGTGACACGACCAGCCGCGATGGCGACAAGCGGCGGTCGCAGGTCTCCTTCCTCAGTGAGACGCCGCGGGCGGACCTGGAGGCGCTGGCCGCCTGGGCGCGGGCGCATGGGATGGATGCCTCGGTCGGCAGCTACTCCGATCGGGAGTTCTTCCTGGATGCGCCGGACGCCTTCGTGGATTTCGTGATCGAGGCGATGCGGCCGGAACTGGCGGAGTACGGGCCGGTGGGGGATCGAGCGGTTGGGACGCCCCAGGGCCTGAACGCAAGGGCGTGAGCGCGGCTATCGTTACGGGACCGGGGCGCCGTTCGGCTTGAGCAGGCACCGCGGGCGCCCACGACAACGCCGGACGCCGCCAGGGGGGACGCCGCCAGGGGGGACGCCGCCGGGGGACGCCGCCACGGGATTGCCCCGCCACGGGACGCCGCCGCCAAACGATGCCGCCATCACGCTCTACCGCTGCCCGCGGACCGCCTCCGGCCGGAACCGCACCCCGGCGCGGGCCAGGCCGCCGCCCAGCGCCACCGGCGTGCCATCGGCCCGCCAGCAGGACGCGCCTTCCATCGTGCCATCCGGATGGAAGCGAAGCGCGCTCATGCCGCCCGCGACATTGCCGACGCGCAGCACGTCATGGCCCATCGCCGCCAGGCCGGCGGCCACGTCTTCCGCAATGCCGCCTTCCAGTTCCAGCCCGTAGCCCTGGGTCCAGACGCGCGGGGCCTCCACCGCCTCCTGCACCGACATGCCGTGGTCGATCAGGTTGGACAGTGCCTGCATCACGGACGGGAAGATGCGCAGCCCGCCCGGCAGGCCCAGCGCGTAGACCGGCTTGGCGTCCCTCAGCACGATGACCGGCGCCATGGAAGAGGTCACGCGCTTGCCGGGCTGGACCGACGACGCCTTGCCCGGCCGGGGATCGAACACGAACATGTAGTTGTTCGGGATCATGCCGGTGCCGGGCACCATGTAGCGGGCACCGAACAGGCTGTTGATGGTCTGTGTGCTGGCGACGACGTTTCCGTAGGCGTCGGCAACGGTGATGTGGGTGGTATAGGCAGAGCCCTCGGGCGCCACTTCCGCGGACCAGGCCTGGGCGCGCGACGGATCGATCGCGGCCCGCCGCCGCGCCGCATAATCCTTCGACAGCAGCGCCTCCACCGGCACTTTTATGAAGGCAGGATCGGCCGTGGCCGCGGCCCGGTCGGCAAACGCGATCTTCAGCACCTCGGCCAGCAGGTGCACCGTCTCCACGGTGCCGAATCCCAGGCCGCCGATATCGAACCCTTCCAGAATGTTCAGCATCTGGATGATATGCAGCGGGCCGGAAGTCGGCGGCGGCGGTCCGACGATCTCATGCCCGCGATAGGTGCCGCGCACCGGCTCCCGCGTCACCGTGCGGTAGCCCGACAGGTCGGCCCGGGTGATGTAGCCGCCGGTCCGTTCCATGTGATCCGCGTAAAGCCGGCCGAGCGAACCGGTGTAAAGCAGCGCCGGGCCGTCCCGGGCGACGCTGCGCAACGTCTCGGCGTACTCGCCGGTCACCAGGCGCGCGCCAGCCGCAATCGGTGCGCCCCCGGGCAGGTAGAGCTTCGCGATCGCGGCATCGCGCGCCATGTCGGCGGCGCAGTCGGAGACGCATTCATGCAGATACGGCGTCACCCGGAACCCGCGGGAGGCATGGCGGATCGCCGGCTCCATCACGTCGGCGCGGGAGAAGGTGCCGAACCGGTCCAGCGCCTCGCACCAGCCCATCAGGTTGCCGGGCACGGCGACAGCGGTCGGACCGACGGCGTTCCTGCGGCCGACCGTGTCCATCACGCCCGGCGGGGCGGTCGGGTCGGGGGTGTAGGTCGTCGGGCCGGTCGCGGCGGGCGCCGTGCTCTGGCCGTCGATCACGGTATGGGTGCCATCGGCCAGGCGGATATGCGCCATGCCGCCGCCCAGGATGCCGACCATCATCGGCTCCACCACCGTCAGCGCGAACAGCGCCGCCACCGCCGCGTCGACGGCGTTGCCGCCGGCCGCCAGCATCTCGGCCCCCGCCGCCGAGGCCAGCGGGTGGTTGGTGATCACCATGCCGCGCCGTCCGGTGGCGGGGTGCTTTTCGCAGGTGAAGGCGCTGGGCGAGCGCGCGCGCCAGGACGTATCCGCGCTCATGCCGCGATCCCTTCCACCGGTTCCGGCGGCGCTCGGCCGCGGATCATGTCGGACGCCTTCTCGGCGATCATCATCGTCGCGCTGTAGGTGTTCGCCGAGGGCATGTTCGGCATGATGGAGGCATCCACGACGCGCAGCCCCCGCAGCCCGTGCACACGCAGCGTATCGTCCACCACCGCGGTCTTGTCGGTTGCCGGCCCCATCCGCGCGGTGCCGATCAGGTGATAGGCGGTGGACCCGAACCGCCGCGCGTAGTCCAGCCATTCGTCGTCGGAGCGGACGTCCCGCGCGGGCAACTCATCGCGGTCGAAGAACCGTTCCAGCGCCCTGGTGTGCAGCAGGCTCCGCGCCAGCCGCATGCCCTTCACCAGCACGCGCTGGTCCATCGGGTCGGTCAGGTAGTTCGGCTGGATGACCGGATCCTCAAACGGGTCGGTCGAGCGGGCGCGCACATGGCCGATGCTCTCCGGCCGGTGCTGCCAGACGCCGCATGTCATGCCGGGATAGTCGTCCAGCAGGCCGACAAAGCCCTGCTTGTAGCTGGCCGGGCTGAACACGCCTTGCAGGTCCGGCTGACGCATCGTGTCCTCGGTCCGCCAGAACCAGTGCACGATGCTGGGGCACAGGGCCAGGATGTTCGGCTTGCCGGCCATCCAGCGGGCGATCTGGCCGGCCAGGCCGATGCCGTGCGACATCTCATTGATCGTTTTGATATTTTTAACGCGCGCGACGATACGGGTGGAATAGTGGTCGCGGAAATTCTCCCCCACCGGCAGGTCGGCGAGGACCGGCACGCCAAGCTGCCGCAACAGCCAGGCCGGGCCGACGCCGGAGATCTGCAGCAGCTTCGCCGTGTTGGCGGTACCGGAGGAGACGATGACCTCCTTTTTGGCGAAGACGCGGGCGCGGCTCCCGCGGTCCCGGTCGTTGACGTATTCGACGCCCACCGCGCGCGTGCCGTCGAACAGGATCTTCGCGGCCCGAGCGCCGGTGCGCACATCCAGCCGGCCGGTGGCCTTGGCGGGGTGCAGGAAGACCCGCGCCGCCGAATGCCGGAAGCCGCGGTTGATCGCCCGCTGGAAGTAGCCGACCCCCGCCTGGGCGTCGCCGCTGTTGTAGTCAGCGCAGCGCGGAATCCCCAGCTCCTGCGCACCGGCGATGAACGCCTCGTTCACCGGATGAATCCAGTCATTGTCGGTAACCGGCAAGCTGCCGTGACGGCCATGAATCCGGTCGTCGGCGATGCCGATCCGGCGTTCCGTGCGCTTGAAATAGGGCAGGATGTCGACATAGCCCCAGCCGCGATTGCCGCGCTGCGCCCAATGGTCGAAGTCCTCGCGCTGGCCGCGGTTGTAGACCATGCCGTTGATGGAGCTGGAGCCGCCCAGCGTGCGTCCTTGCGTGGTGGGAATGCGGCGTCCGCCGATGCCGGCACCCGGCTCGGTCTGGAACTGCCAGGTGTAGGTGGGATTGAACAGCATCTTGATGAAGCCGGCCGGGATATGGATGAACGGATGCCGGTCCGGCGGCCCGCATTCCAGGACGCAGACGGTGGTGCCCGGATCCTCGGTCAGACGCCTGCACAATACTGATCCGGCGGCGCCGCTGCCGACGATCACATAGTCGAACGAATCCCCATCCGCCTGCATCAGGTCCCCGCCTTTGGTCACACCGGTTCATCACATGCCGGTTCATTCCGTCCGGCGGCGTTTGCCCGCCGGCTGCTTTCATACTAGGCTTGGCCAGGAAAGCAGTCCAAGCCAGGGCGGAGACGCGCAATGGAATATGTCTGCGACGCACCCGACAACCTGACCTGGTTCCGCCTGGTGAGCGAGGGCGAGGCCGCGGCCGAGTCCGCGGATATGCGTCACGCGGTGGAAAAGCATTTCCGGCGGGAACGGGAACGGGCGGCGGAGAGCTTCCAGCCCTCGGCGGCGGTGACGTTCATCGAGCAGGACATCAACAAGGAAGCCTACATCAAGCGGGCGATGCCGCTGTTCCTGACCTTGCGGGATGAGAATGGCGCGGCGCTGGTAACCGCCATGCTGCCACCCGGCGGCCAGGGTGGCGGCGGCTGCATCATCGTCGGTCCCGGCAACGCCGATCCCTACCCCGATTACGCGGCGGCGATCGCCGCCCTGGGCAGGCATTTCGGCCTGACACTCGACCGTGCGAGCTGTTATCCGTATCGTCGATGAGCATAAATCAAGAAAGGACCCATCCATGGCCGTCACATTGGAAAAACTTGCCGCGGATTGCCGCGCCGCGCTGAAGGCGCAGCCGGGCACGCCGGGCCGGGAGAGGGTGCGCGACCTGGTGAAGCAGGCGCTGGCGGATCCGGATTTCGTCGCCGCGAACATCCCCGAGGGGACGCCGGAACGGAAGGTCCTGTATGAGGATCCCGAGTTGGGCTTCACCATCCTGGCGCATGGCTATGTCGGCGCGAAGGGCAGCGCGCCGCACGATCACGGCCCGTCCTGGGCGATCTATGGCCAGGCTTCGGGCGAGACGATCATGACCGACTGGAAATGCATCGCCCGCCCGACCGAGGGCTCGCCCGGCAAATGCACGCGCATCCGCGATTACGTCATGAAGCCAGGCGATGCGTATCTGTACGACGTGGGCATCCTGCACTCGCCGGAGCGCAAGACGGATACAAGGCTGCTGCGGATCGAGGGCATCAACATGTCCAAGGTGAAGCGCTTCCCGTACCAGGCGATGGAAGCCGCGCAGGCAGCCCAGTAGGGCAGGATCGTGACCCGGCGAGCCGCCGGGTCACGCCCGGGTCACGCATCGCGGAAAAAGCTTTGGAAAAGGCTTTTCGTCACCAGTGTTCTATTCCTCGGTCTTCGGCATATAGCCCGTCAGCTCCGGCCTGTATTCGAAGTGCATCGTATCGAAATGCGACCAGCGGCCGCCCCAGATGAAGCCGTGCCTCTCGAAGATCGTGACGATTTCAGACGGAATGCGGTTCTCATAGCCCGCGCCGCGCCGCCATAGCCAGTAGTCCGAATATTTTGTATTGATATCGATAGCGGCGCCCCAGCCATGCATGCTGGCCTGCCCGGTATCCGCGACGCCACGACACTTGTATGTGCCGCCGATCGGCCAGAGATAGCGGGCGAAGTCGGGGGGCAGGTCATCCAGGTCCCGCGACACGGCAGCCAGCGCGCGGTCGACGCCGTTCACCGAGGTGATGCTGACCGTCTTCCCCAGCGTCTTCGGCAGCCAGGGCACATGCACCAGCTTCGGCGCCACCTCGCCCGCGTGACAATCGCCATACATTTTGTCGAAGAAGACCTTGTTTCGTACCCGTCCCGGATCACCGACCGGCACGGTGCCGACCGGCGTACCCGCCGGATAGGTTTCCCGCATCTGGTCCTCGATCGAGCCATGGCGGAGCACTGCTTCCTCGGACTTGTCCGGCTGCCCGTCACCGACCGGCATCCGGGTTCCGTCCCGCCAGATCAGCGACGATCCATCGAACCCGGCCAACCTGTCGGGATAGGCCCGCACCAGGTCCTGGACCGAGGCCGCCCGCACGGTGGGAGCGAATGCCAGTGTGGCCAGGACAGCCAGAATCCGCCTCATGCCAGGACCACACGGTCGCCGACCGCACGCCGCAGCGCCACGATCCCCGTTTCCGCGTGGCGGGACGGATGCACGCGGTTGGTCAGCAGCGACCAGGCAACGCCACGGGCAAAGTCGATCCAGACGCCGGTGCCGGTGAACCCGGTGTGCCCGATCGTTTCAGCGGAGCACGCGTCGCCGCCGGGCCAGCCATCGTATTTCGCCTCCCAGCCCAGGCATCGCGTGGCCGATTGGCGGACCCGCACCTCCGGCGTGGCGCCACGCAGCAAGGCCAGGGCGTGGTCCAGCACCCCGTCGATCGTGCCGAACAGCCCGGCATGGCCCGCGGCACCGCCCAGCGCATGGGCGTTTTCGTCATGCACCTCTCCGCGCATGACGCGACCGCGCCAGGTGCAGCGTTCGGTGGCCGCCGTCTCGGCCGGGTCGGGACGCCAGGTAAAGCCGTCCGGCACATGCTGTTCCAGCAAGGGCACGCCGGTCAGCCGCTCGATGGCGATGCCCAGCAGCATGAAGTTAATGTCGGAATAGACCGGCGGTCCCGCCCGCCATTCGCGCTGCAGGATGAAGGCGCGCAGCGTCAGCGGATCCTGGCCATAGGTGTATAGCGGTTCGACCGCCGGCAGATGGGTCTGATGGCTCAGGCACCCCCGAAATGTCAGCCGCCGCTCCGCCGCGCCGGCCTTGTCGTATTGCCGCAAATCCGGGATGGCGGCCGCCAGCGTGTCATCCAGGGCAATCCGTCCCTGCTCCACCAGGCGCAGGATGGCCGGCGTGGTGAACAGTACCTTGGTCAGCGACGCCAGGTCGAACCAGGTGCCCCGGTGCAGCGCCTCCACCTTCGGCTCCCGCTGCGCCAGACCGATCGCCCGCACCGCGCGGTCTCCGTCCGTCGTCACCACGCCCAGAACGGCGCCGGGAATCTGTGACGCAACCGCCTCACTGACGGGATCAAAAGCGGCGTTCAGGCGATCATCGGCGGTCACGGACAAGCCCTGTCTGGCAACATTGCGGCATTGACCGATATACAGCCGTCCGCGCCCCATACCAGCGCGTCAATTGCTCGATCGGGTTCCCATGCCGCGCTGCCTGACTGCCGCCTTCGCCGCCCTTGTCCCGATCCTTCTTCTGGCGGCCTGCGGCACGCATCAGGGTGAGCCCGGCGCCGAACAGACGACACCCGCCAGCCCCCAGGGCTATTATGCAGAGAGTGGGCATCAACCCCCCTTCTCCCGCCAGCCATATGAGCCATTTCGGCGCGTCGAAGCCGTCGCGGTCGCCATGCAGGAATGGCAGCTCTTCGGCAAGCCGGTCTTCGACGATCCCCCCGATACCCGGATCCCGCCGGGCCCGCTGGACAACCCGGCGCGCCAGCCCGGCCACTGGGAGCGCATCGGCGAATATTGGTGGCTGGGGCAGAACAGTAGCCGGCGAGAGGCGGGCTGGA
This sequence comes from Rhodopila sp., assembly GCF_035548095.1. Classification (GTDB taxonomy): domain Bacteria; phylum Pseudomonadota; class Alphaproteobacteria; order Acetobacterales; family Acetobacteraceae; genus Rhodopila. The sequence goes on from NZ_DASZUV010000023.1 coordinate 171,900, forward strand.
CCGGCATGCATGACGAGTATGGCCGCGAGTTCGATGACCAGCGCGAAGACTATTACGCCTGGTCCGCCGCCTTCATCAGCTACGTGATGCGCACGGCCGGCGCCGGCGCGCGGTTTCCCTACGCCCCCTCCCACTACGTCTATATCAATGCCGCCACGGACATGACGCTTGGCCGCACCACGGGCTGGGCCATCTACGCCGAGAGGCCGGAGGATTATGCACCACAGATTGGCGACCTGATCTGCAGTTCCCGCACGCGGCGGGCGATGCGATACCAGCAGCTTCCCGCCCGGCCGTTTCCAGGCCATTGCGACATCGTCGTGGCGACGGCACCGGGACAGATCAGCGTGATCGGCGGCAACGTCGCCAATGCCGTGACCATGAAGCACGTGCCGGTCACCCCCGACGGCAAGTTGGCCACGCCGGATGGGGAGGTCCTGGACACCCGCTACCCGTGGTTCGTGGTGATCCGGGTGGCGTACGACCAATAGGCGGGCGGCCGCGACGGGCGGTTGGCTTCAAGCCGGCGTGATCTCCGCTTAGACTGCCTGCCAGCATGCACGGGAGGCATCGATCCATGAAAGTCGGCCTGTTTCTGAACACACAGTTCCCCGAGGGCACGGATGTCGCCGCGCGGGTGCCGGAGATGGTGACGCAGGTGAAGGCCGCTCGGGAAGCCGGGTTCAGCTCGCTGTGGTTTCCCCATCACTGGCTGACCTGGCCAATGCAGATGCTGGCGATCACGCCGGTGATGGCCTATGTCGCCGCGCACGCGCAGGGCATGACCATCGGTCCCAACATCCTGATCCTGCCGCCGCAGAACCCGATGCACGTCGCCGAGGAGTCCGCCACGCTGGATGTGCTGACCGGCGGCAACTACGTGCTGGGCCTGGGCCTTGGCTACCGTGAACCGGAGTTCGACGCGTTCGGCATTCCGCTGTCCGAGCGGGCGCCGCGCTTCAATGAGGGCATCGGCCTGATGAAGCGCCTGTGGACCGAGGACAAGGTGACCCACAAGGGCCGTTTCTACAGCGTGACGGATGCCGGGCTGAGCGTGAAGCCGATCCGCGCCGGCGGTCCGCCGCTGTATATCGCCGGGCAGGCCGACGTCTCGGTCCGCCGCGCCGCCCGGATCGGCGACGCCTGGCTGATCGTCAACAGCAGCGGGCTGTCGAAGACCGAGCCGCTGATGAAGACGTACCGCGCCGCGCTGGCGGGGTACGGGCGCACGGATGCGGTGACCGACTTCCCGATCACGGTGGAGTGCTATGTGGGGGAAAACAACGCCACCGCGCATGAGGAATGCCGCGTTCCGCTGCAATACAAATACGACGCCTATGCGTCCTGGGGGCTGGAGGGCCGGCGCAGCGTGTCGGAGATCCCGTTCACCGAGTTCGCGCGCGACAAGTTCATCATCGGCGACAAGGTGGCGGTGAAGGAGGAGATCGCGCGGTACCGGGAACTGCTGGGCGTCAACCATTTCATCATGCGCTGCCAATGGCCGGGCCTGCCGGTGGAGCGGACGCTGGCGTCGATCCGGCGGTTGGGGGAGATTTTTGGGTAGCGGCGACCGCCGCTACGTCCTTCCCCAAGCGTCCCGGTATCCGACTCCCTTGGCGGACCGGCGCCATGGCAGGATGGTTGCGGGCCGGCGCGGATCGGCAGAACCGTGAAACCGCCTACCCCCCCGCCAGCTTCTGCTGCAGCACCTGGTTGACCAGCGCCGGGTTCCCCTTCCCCGCCATCGCCTTCATCGTCTGCCCGACGAAGAACCCGAACAACTTGTCCTTGCCGGCGCGGTATTCCGCAACCTTGTCTGCGTTCGCCGCCAGGATCGCGTCCACCGCCGCATCGATCGCACCGGTATCGGTCACCTGCCGCAACCCGCGCTCATCGACGATCGGGGCGGCATCCTGGCCGGTTTCCAGCATCGCCTCGAACACCTCCTTGGCGATCTTGCCGTTGATGGTCCTGTCGGCCATCAGGTCCAGCAGGCCGCCAAGCTGGGCGGCGCTGACCGGCGGGTCCTCGATGGACCGCCCCAGCCGGTTCAGCGCGGCGAAGAAATCCCCCATGATCCAGTTGGCGGCGATCTTCGCATCGCGGCCCTTGGCCACGGTCTCATAGAAATCCGCCGTCGCCTTCTCGGCCACCAGCACCGAGGCGTCGTAGCGCGACAGCCCATAATCCGACATGAACCGGTTTCGTTTCGCATCCGGCAGTTCAGGCAGGGAGGCCTTCAGCCGCGCGACCCAGTCCTCCTCCAGCACCAGCGGCAGCAGGTCCGGGTCGGGGAAGTAACGATAATCGTGCGCGTCCTCCTTGGACCGCATCGGCCGCGTGACCCCACGGCCGCTGTCGAACAGCCGTGTCTCCTGCTCCACCGTGCCGCCGGCTTCCCAGACCTCGACCTGGCGCGCCGCCTCCGCCTCGATCGCCTGCATGACGAAGCGGATGGAGTTGACGTTCTTCACCTCGCAGCGTGTGCGATACGGCTCCCCCTGCCTGCGGACGGAGACATTCACGTCGGCACGCATGGAGCCTTCCTCCATGTTGCCGTCACAGGTGCCCAGGTAGCGCAGGATCGACCGCAGCTTCCGCAGATAGGCGCCGGCTTCCTCGGGCGAGCGGATATCCGGCTCCGACACGATCTCCATCAGCGCCACGCCAGCCCGGTTCAAGTCGATCAGCGACTTGGTCGGATGCTGGTCATGGATCGACTTGCCGGCATCCTGCTCCAGGTGCAGGCGGGTGACGCCGATCGCCTTGGTGGACCCGTCGGACAGTTCCACCTCGATGCAGCCGGCCCCGACGATCGGGTGCTCATACTGGCTGATCTGGTAGCCCGCGGGCAGGTCGGCGTAGAAGTAGTTCTTCCGGTCGAACCGGCTGACCATGTTGATATGCGCATTCAGGCCCAGGCCGGTACGCACCGCCTGCGCCACGCATTCGCGGTTCACCACCGGCAGCATGCCCGGGAAGGCCGCATCGACGAAGCTGACCTGGCTGTTCGGCTCCGCCCCGAAGGCGGTGGCGGCGCCGCTGAACAGCTTGGCGTTGCTGATCACCTGCGCGTGGACCTCGAGGCCGACCACGACCTCCCACAAGCCGGTGCTGCCTTGAATGGCGTATGACATCGTTTTCGACAATTCCGACAATGCTGCGTCAGCGATGGATGTAGCCCCGGTCATGCCGGGTCGCAACCAAGTGGACGGGTGGATAGACAATATGATATAGATGCGGCTACAAATAGGTGTAGATCATGCCCTTCCATGTCCGCGACGAAACCACCGACACGGCCGTGCGCCGCCTCGCGCGCCTGACCGGCAAAACGTTGACGGACACGATCCGCGACGCGGTGGAGCGTGAATACGCCGTGCTGCGAGCCCAGCCGCCACTGATCGAGCGGCTGCGCGCGATCCAGGCGGATTTCGCCGCCCTGAAGCGCCCAGGCGGCCAGCCGGCGGACAAGGCATTTCGCGACGATCTGTGGGCGGAGCGCTGATGTTCATCGATGCCTCCGCGATCGTGGGCATCATCGCGGCCGAGGCGGACGCGGCCAGCCTGGCCGGCCGGCTTGCCCATGGCCGGACCGTGCTGACCTCGGCGGTCGCGGTGACCGAAGCCAGCCTGGCGCTCGCGCGCATCGCCAACGCACCGCCACGGGACACCTTTGTGCTGGTGGAACGCTTCCTGACGGAGGTCGGCGCCCAGGTCATGCCGATCGACGCGACAACAGGCCGCCTGGCGATCCAGGCTTTTTCGACATTCGGAAAGGGCCGCCACCGAGCGGCGCTCAACCTGGGCGACTGCTTCGCCTATGCGTGCGCGCGGCAGGCGGAGGTGCCGCTGCTATGCAAGGGCGACGATTTTCCCCTTACCGACATTGAACTGGCCTGAACGCCGGCCGTCGGATCAACGTGGAACGGACTTTCGCCTGGCTCGGCCGCTGCCGGCGCCTCGCCAAAGACTGGGAAGCCAGCATCGAAGCATCAGAGACGTGGTTGCTCGTCGCCCTTATCCGCCGCATGATCCGCGGGATCGCGAGAACCCGAAACGATCGGTTCGAATTCCGAGTCAGACGCTTACCCTTGACCGGTGCAGGACGTTTTCGCCCCCGACCTTACGCCAGTCGCTCACCCACCCGCCCGAACCGCCGGCAGCGCGTCGAACCCCGCCGCCGCCTCCACCGCCGCCGACACCGCGAACACCGTTTCTTCATCGAACGGTTTTCCGATGATCTGCAGCCCCAGCGGCAGCCCGTTCGCATCCAGCCCGGCCGGCACCGAGGCCGCCGGCACGCCCGCCAGGTTCGCCGGCACGGTGAACACGTCGTTCAGATACATCTTGATCGGATCGTCCATGTTCTCACCCTGCGCGAACGCCGCCGAGGGCGCCGTCGGCGTCAGCAGCGCATCCACCCTGGCGAAGGCATCGGTGAAATCCCGCAGGATCAACTGCCGGATCTTCTGGGCGCGAATGTAGTACGCGTCGTAATAACCGGCCGACAGCACATAGGTGCCGATCAGCACCCGCCGCCGCACCTCCGGCCCGAAGCCGGCCGCGCGGGTCCGCTCATACAGGTCGCGCAGGTCACCGCCATCCTCGCGCATGCCGAACCGCACGCCGTCGTACCGCGCCAGGTTGGAGGACGCCTCGGCCGGCGCGACGATGTAATAGGTGCCAAGCCCGTATTTCGTGTGCGGCAGCGACACGTCGACGATCTCGGCCCCGGCAGCGCGCAGCCAATCCAGGCCCTGCCGCCACAGCGCCTCGATCTCCGCCGGCATGCCGTCGGACCGGTATTCCTTCGGCACGCCGATCCGCAACCCCTTCACGCCGCGCGCGCAGGCCGCCTCGAAATCCGGCACGGGGACACGGGCGCTGGTGGAATCCTTCGGGTCATGCCCGGCCATGGCGCGCAGCAGGATCGCGCTGTCCCGCACCGTGCGCGCGAACGGACCCGGATGGTCCAGGGAGGACGCGAACGCCACCACCCCCCAGCGGGAGCAGCGGCCATAGGTCGGCTTCACCCCCACCAGCCCGCAGAACGACGCCGGCTGCCGGATCGACCCGCCGGTATCCGTCCCGGTCGCCCCCATGGCGAGGCGCGCGGCGACCGAGGCGGCGGACCCGCCCGACGAGCCGCCCGGCACCAGCACGGCGGTATTGTCCTGCCGCCGCTTCCACGGGTTCTCCACCGGTCCGTAGGCCGAGGTCATGTTGGAGGAGCCCATCGCGAACTCATCCATGTTGGCCTTGCCCAGGAACACCGCCCCGTCGCGCAGCAGGTTCGCCGTCACGGTGCTTTCATAGGGCGGCACGAATGGCCCCAGAATCCTGCTGCCGGCCGTGGTGCGCACGCCCTGGGTGCAGAACAGGTCCTTGATCGCCAGCGGGATGCCGGTGAGGTCCGCCCCCTGCCCCGCCGCCAGCCGCGCGTCGGCGGCCTTGGCCTGGTCCAGCGCCTGGCTGTGGCTGACGGTGATGAAGGCGTTCAGCCGCGGGTTCAGCGCCTCGATCGCGCGCAAGTGCGCCATCGTCAGGTCGACGGCGGAGAATTCCCCGGCGCGCAACCCGTCACGGGCGGCGGCGATGGTCAGATCGGTCAGGCTCATTCGACGACTTTCGGCACGGCATAGAAGGCGCCGATCCGCTCCGGCGCGTTGGACAGCACCTGGTCCGGGTAGCCGCCATCGGTGACGACATCCTCCCGCATCGCCTGCGCCATGTTCGTGGCGCCGGCCAGCGGCTGGACGTCGGTCACATCCACCTCATTCAACTGCTCGATCCAGCCGAGGATGCCGTTCAGTTCGTTGCGCAGCCCCTCAATCTCGTGCTCCTCGACCCGGATGCGGGCGAGCGTGGCGATGCGGCGGACGGTCGCGTGATCGAGCGACATGGCGGCGGATTTCCCTGGTCCGGTGAAGGCGCGGGACCATACCGGCGCCCCCGCCGGGGTTCAACCGGGTAGAGCACGGTCGCCCAGGTCGGCGGTCAGAAGCGGTCAGGATCAGAAGCCGTGATCGTTTACCCGTCAAAAGGCCAGCAGACCCTCCCGCCGAAGCGCCGCCACGATCGCATCAGCCCTGTCCAGGCCGGTCTGAAAGACCAGCTTTTCGATCTCCGGATCGTGCTGCCCGGCATAGAAGCGGGCAATCCTGCCACGCATGACATCCGCCGCCGCCACGGCGGTGCGTCCGCCCACGGCCTGCTGTGCCAGCAGCACCACGGCCAGCGCCGCGCCCCCCGCCAGCACCGCGCCGGGCCATCGGTCCGTCCGCGGATGATCGGCGAGCCAGCGCAGCCCCAGCGCCAGCAGCCCCACATGCAGCGGCGTCACCAGCACCGTGTAGCGCACCGGCAGTTCGATCCCGGCGGCGAATTGCGACCGGCCCAACGCGGCAAGCGCGGCGCCGCCAAGAGAAAACATGATCAGGCCGACGGCAATCCGCTCCAGCCGGGTGATCGCCGGGCCTAGCAGGCCGAAACGGACGATGGCGGCGATGGCGGCCAGCAATAGAACCAGGCCGAGTGCCTCTCCGAACAGGCGCAGCGCCGGCACACGGGACAGCGGCAGCCCCAGATAGGCGAGGAGATAGCCCAGTTGCCTCCCCAGCCGCGCCGACGCCGACAGGCCGGTGGCCACTCCGCCGGGCGACAGCACCAGCCCGTGCAGATAGGCCACCCCATACACACCCCCTGTCACGACGATCGCCACCAGCCATCCCGTGCCCGCTCGGCACCGCCATGCCGACCACAGCAGCACCGGCCAGGCCAGCAGGCCGACGGCGTTGGCCAGGCCGGCCGCCGCCGCCAGAAGGATGGCGGCGATGCCCCTTCCGGTGGGTAGCGGCCCTGCCTCGGCCGGCCCGCCAATGGCCACGCAGGCGCCGACGACACAGAGCAGGGTCAACGGATAGACGGTGTTCACCGGCACGCTGCAGTCCACCGCGTTGGCCGCCGTCAGCACCAGCATCGGGCACAGCCAGACCAGCGCCGAGACCGGTCCCGCCGAGGGCAATCCGCGGCGGAATTCCCGCGTCAGCAGCAGCGCCACGCCGGCCAGGGACAGCGTGCCGGCGGCTATGAAAACCCAGCCGGTACTGCGGAACAGCGACGCGTCCATCGCCGTCAGCAGCTTCATCCAGACCAGTCGGTGCTCCTGGAAGAAGCCGAGGTAATACGCCGCCCAGGCTCCGCTGTGCCGCGCGGTCCGATAGGCGTCGAGCCATTGCAGCATGTCCTCGAACGGCGCGTTGATCCGGGTCCGCCAGAGGATCATCAGGAAGCCGCCCCCCTGCACCACGGCCAGCGTGATCAGCAGCCAGCCCAGCGCGGCGATACGACGCGCCGGGCGAGCGGCGGAATGCGGATCCATGTCTGAAAAAGCCTCTGTGCTGGCGCCTTGCTGGACCGCGCCTGGCGATGGCGGCCCATCGCGATTGGCCGAATGGGACTGATCCACGCGACGGAGCACGTGACTCGCGCTTCTCCGCGACCGGAACCTGGACCATAACGGCGCCCATGCCCGTGTTCAATGTGAAGGACCTGCTTGCTGCCATGCCGCCGAACGGCCGCGTGATCGGCATCGACCCGGGGGCGAAAACGATCGGCCTGGCGCTGTCCGACGTGCGCCGCCGCCTTGCCACGCCCTATGCCAGCCTGAAACGGCGCAAACTGTCCGAAACCGCCGCCGAGATCGGACAGATCGCGCTGCGGGAAGGCGCGTTCGGCCTGATCGTCGGCCTGCCTCTCTCCATGGACGGCACCGCCGGGCCGGCGGCGCAGGCTGCCCGCGACTGGACGCACGCGCTGTCCGCGGCCCTGGGCCTGCCGGCCGCGCTGTGGGATGAGCGCCTGTCCAGCGCCGCGGTCAACCGCATGCTGGTCAAGGAAGCCGATCTGTCCCGCGCCAAGCGCGCCGCCACGGTCGACCGGGCGGCGGCGGCCTGGATGTTGCAGTCAGCTCTGGACGCGGCCCTGGACGCGGCCCTGGACGCGGCGCAGGACGCGGCGGCGGAGGGCACGGCGGCGCAGGACGCGGACGGCCTGTAAGCGATCGTCCCTGTAAGCGATCGTCCCTGTAAGCGATCGCCCCTGTCAGCGATCGCCTGGGCAAGCCAGCCCTTCCCGGACTCCAAGCGCGCATCCCGTCCTTGCCGAGCAACGGCCCGGCACCCATGCGTTCAAGACGGAAACCCCGCCCGGAAACCGCCTTCCTGGCAACCGCCTTCCTGGCAACGGTGTGGATGACGGACCTTGCGCCGGCCATCGCAGGAGGCCCGATCGCCCGAGCCGGCGGTCAGAAGGCGCCAGGGGCCCCGAACCAGAGGGTCTCAAACCAGAGGGTCTCGAACCAGAGGGTCTCGAACCAGAGGGTCCCACCGGCATCACACCACCCGGAAATTCCGGAACTGCCACGGATCGGCCATGTCGACATCCTCTGGAAACAGCCGGCCGCGGTCCAGCAGCGGGGTCCAGTCGGTATAGGCGCCGACCATGTCGCCCAGATACGGCTCCGCCACGGCCAGCACACGCTCATGGTCCAGATGGTCAGCCTCGACCAGGCCGGCGCTGGGATTCTCGATCGCCCATACCAGGCCGCCCAGCACCGCGGCGGTCACCTGCAGGCTGGTGGCGTTGTTGTGCGGCGCCAGCGCCCGTGCCTGCTCGATGGACAGGACCGAACCGTACCAGTACGCCCCCTTCGCGTGCCCCATCAGCAGCACGCCAAGCTCATCCACGCCGGATCGGATTTCATCCATCATCAGGCGCTGCCTCGGCTGCTGCCGCCAGTTCAAGCCGGCGAGCTCGTGCACCGACAGCACCGCGTCGTCGCAGGGATGATAGGCGTAGTGCACGGTCGGCCGGTATGCGACCGACCCGTTCTCGACGACGGAATAGTAGTCCGCGATCGAAATGGATTCGTTGTGCGTGATCAGGAAGCCATGGATCGGCCCGGCCTTCGGCGTCCAGGTGCGCACACGGGTCGAGGCGCCCGGCCGCATCAGGTAGATCGCCGCGCCGCAGCCGAAATCATGCCGGAACCCGTCTTCGGGCAGCCGGGCTTCATGGCTGCCCCAGCCCAGCTCCGCCGGCTGGCAGCCCTCGCCCACGAAGCCGTCGATCGACCAGGTGTTGACAAACTCGCCTTGCTGTTTCGCCACCGACGCAATCTGGGTGTCGCGCTCGGCGATATGGATCACCCTGACGCCCAGCGTGCGCGCCAGCCGTGCCCAGCCGGCGCGGTCCGCCGGCGCCGGCGCCGACGTCCCCACGCCGGTATCGCGCGCGATATTCAGCAGTGCCCGCTTGACGAAATGCGATACCAGGCCGGGATTGGCGCCATGCGTCAGCACCGCGGTCGGGCCCATGCCCCTGGTCCCGTCCCTGGTCGTGTCCCTGGTCGTGTCCTCCTGCGCGCCCGCCCTCTTGGCGCCCGCCCTCTTGGTCAGCGCCAGCGCGCTTTCCCGCAGCGCGTAGTTCGAGCGCAGCGACGGCGTCAGCGACGGATCGGTATAGCCGCCGGCCCAGGGCTCGATGCAGGTATCCAGATATAGCGCCCCGGCCTCCTGGCAGAACCCGATCAGCGCGACCGAGGACACGTCGACGCTCAGGTTCAGCAGGAAATCGCCCGGCCCGACCAGCGGCGCCAGAACCTCCCGGAAGTCGCGCCGTGTCAGCGGCCGTACCGCGAACGGGATGCCATGGGACGCCGCCACCTCACGGCCCCGCTCATCGCCGGACACGATGCGGATGCGATCCCTCGGCATGTCGACATGCCGCAGGATCAGGGGCAGCACGCCCTGGCCGATGGAACCGAATCCCAGCATGACCAGGCGGCCGGAGAAGGCGACGCGCTTCATGGCGGCAAGACCTTTCGTGAAAAAGCAGACAGGCACGCTGTGCGGTAAGAGGGCGCATGACCGGCCGCCGGTGAGCCGCCATCATGGCCGCGCCGTGGCCGGCCATACGTGACGTTTCAGCGACAGCACCAGGCGCCTCGGGTGCCGGGCCGCCCCGGCCGTTGCCGAGGAAACGATCTACGCGGCGACCCGCGCCGGCGCGGCGCCCGGCGGCACATCCTCGACCTCGACGATCCGCGCGCGGTCGAAGCCGTTGAACGCGGTGCGCAGGCAACCGCCATAGGCACCCAGCCGGCCGATCTCGATCCAGTCGCCCTCGGCCATATCGGCCGGCAGCAGGAACGGGCCGCGCATCACATCGGCCGAATCGCAGGTCGGGCCGAAGAAGGAGAATGCCACCAGGTCCGCCGATGCGGGCCTCGCCACGGCCGGCCCCTCCGGCCGGATCAGCCGCGCCGGATAGCGGAAGCCCAGCGCGCCGGCATCCGACAAGGAGCCATACACGCCGTCATTGATATACAGCGCGTCGTCCCGCCGAGCCTGTACCTGCACCACCACGGACACGCCGCCGGCGACCAGCGCGCGGCCTGGCTCCGCCCATAGCCGCGCCTTCGGCAGGCCCAACTGCTCGAACCCGGCCTCGATCTCGGCGATGAAGGCGCCCAGCGGCGGCGCTTCCTGGTCCGGGTAATCGACCGGGAAGCCGCCGCCGACATCGATCACGTCGATCGCGACGCCGGCGGCGCGGATCACGTCCCCGGTGCGCGCCAGCGCCGCGCGCCAGGCCAGCGGGTCCAGGCATTGGGAGCCGACATGGAAGGACACGCCCAGCATCGCGGCGTCGGCCCGCGCGTCACGCAGCAGCGCCACCGCGTCGTCGAACGCCGCGCCGAATTTTCCCGACAGGTCCAGCCGAGCGTCGCCCTTGGGCAAGGCGATGCGGACGACGATGCCGGGACGGCCAGGTACGCCGGTGGCGGCGATCTCGCTCCGCAGCTTCGCCAGTTCCGCCGCGCTGTCGACGACGAAGTCGCGCACGCCGTGCCGTTCCCAGGCCTCGCGGATCGCGCCACGCGCCTTGACCGGGTGCATGAAATGGATCGCCGCGTCGGGGAACATGTCGCGCACCAGCCGCACCTCGGCCAGGGAGGCGCAGTCGAAATGCGTCACGCCGCCATCCGCCAGCGCGCGCAGCACCGCCGGATCGGGGTTGCACTTCACCGCATACAGCACATCGCCGGGAAACGCCTCGACGAAGGCGCGCGCGGTCTCGGCCAGCACGGCGGGACGCAGGCAATGCACCGGCTCCTCCGGCCGCGCCTCGGCCACGACCTCATCGACGGTCGGGCGGCGCATCGGAAAGACGGAGACGGAACGGCGGAGAGGCGTAACGGCGGAACGGGTACGGACCACAACAGCGGACATCGCGGCAATCCTCGATTACCAGAGCGGGCACGCGCGAACGCGCCCGGAATGAAACGGGGACGGACCGGCTCCGAGAGCGGATGGCGTCTCGGCGGCGGCTAAACGATGCGGGTGGTACTTCGCATCGCGGACGAGCGGACGGACATAGCCGTTTCCCTAACGACCCCGGCCCACGGTTGACCGGGACAATCGAAAAGGACGCGTTTACGTCGTTGCTGTGCCCGACAAGGGCTCTCGGCACGTGCGATGCGTCAGCGTCCCCGTCGCCGGAGACACGCTGCGCATATAGGGCCCCGGGTCCCGGAATCGGTATGCGTTTTCAGATGATGCCCCGACCCCTGTCGCATGGCTCGCCTATCGGCCTGGTCCCTGTCGCCTGGCGCGCACCGCCTGCAGCGCCAGATACTCCCAGACCATGGTCGCTGCCGCCAGCGCGGTGATTTCCGATACGTCGTAGGCGGGCGCGACCTCCACCATGTCCATACCGATGAAGGACACGCCGTCCAGGCGCCGCAGGATCGCCTGCGCCTGCCAGGACGCGAGGCCGCCGACCTCCGGCGTGCCGGTGCCGGGGGCAAAGGCCGGGTCCAGCGCGTCGATGTCGAAGCTCAGATAGGCCGGCGCGTCGCCGACACAGTCGGTGATCCGCCGCGCGATCGCGGCGGGGCCGGCGGCGTGGACATCCTGCGCCGACACCACCGCCACGCCCTGCGCCAGGGTCCAGTCCATCACCTCGTTCTGCACCGGGGACCGGATGCCGATCTGGATCATCCGTGCCGGCTCGACCAGCCCTTCACGGATCGCGTGATAGAAGGGCGAACCATGCGCATAGGCCTGGCCAAAATTATCCGGCCACGTATCGACATGGGCGTCGAAATGCACCAGCGCGACCTTGCGGCCCAGCCGCGCGGTCAGCGCGCGCAGCAGCGGCAGGGTCACGCCATGCTCGCCGCCCAGCGCGATCAGGTGCGACAGCGGCTCCGCCTGGCGCGCGATCGCACCCAGGCTGCCCGGTATATCGCCCAACGCCAGGGTAAAATCGCCGATATCGGCGATCGGCATGGCATCGGGCGCCACGCGATGCACCGGATGCTCGCCATCGGTCAGCATCCGGCTGGCCCGCCGGATCGCGGCCGGTCCCTCCCGCGTGCCGGCGCGGTTGGTCGTGCCGATATCCATCGGGATGCCGGCGATCACGAAGTCGGATGTCGGATCGGTCCGCGCGATGCCGAGGAAGCTCGGCGAAACCGCGAATGTCGGCACGGCGGCCATGGTCGTCTCCAATGACGGGTGGCGGCGTCGAACGCCGATCGCTCTACGCGCGGACCGGGCCGGGCAGCTCAGGGACCGCCTGCGAGGCGCGCCAGCGTTCCAGAAGACGTCCACCCTCGGTTGGGAATTGCTCCTCCAGCATCGTCGATGACACGACGCGGTCAACCCGGAAATGCCGAAAATCGGCGCGCAACTCGCACCACGCGGCGATCAGGGTCACGTCGACATAGTAGGCAAGCGCGACCGGCCAGATCGTGCGTTTGCTGGAATCCCCGGCCCCGTTCCGATAGGCGATCCGCATCTTCCGGCTGTCATGGATTGCCAGCCGGACGTCCGCCAAACTGATCCCCCGCGGCCGTGCCGCGTCGCCGGCCGAGACGAACATGGCCGGATTCGCGACGCGCGGCCTGAGCTGATCCGGTAGAATGGCGGTTATCTTCGAAAGGACGCTCTCGGCCGCGATGTCCAGAGTCGGATCGCGCAGGCGCTGCACCATCCGGACGCCGACGGAGATCGCATCGAGCTCACCGGGCGTGAACATCACCGGCGGCAGCTCGAAACCCCGCCGCAATACGTAACCGATGCCCGCCGCGCCCTCGATCGGCACCCGGCTGGCCTGCAGGGCCGCGATGTCCCGATAGATGGTCCGCACGGTGACCTCCAGCCGCGCCGCCAACTGGGCCGCGGTCATCGGCGACCTGGCCGTCCTGAGTGTCTGGATGACGTCGAACAACCGATCGGCTCGGCGCATGCGGCAAATCCGGCATGATGGGCGCGGCCGACACTACTGACACAACGCTGTCAGCAGCAACCGCCTATACCGCCATGACGGCACGAAGAGGCGGCCGGTTTGCAGGAGGCGAGCAGATGGCGACAGTGCGTATCGACCCGGACACCGTTGCATGGACATCCGCCGTGCCGTTCTACGGCCCGGGCGCCGTCCATGACGGCGTCGACCTGATCCAGCTGAAGATCCTGTCGGACCGCAGGCGGGAGGGCGGCGGCATCACCTGGATTGTCCGCTTCCAGCCGCCACCGGGGAAGCTCATCAAGGTCGTTGCGAAGGCGTTGTCGGACGAGCACGTCTTCAACCTTGCCGGCGGCCGCGGCACCAAGTCCGGGACGCCCGCCAGGTCATCCGGCGCCTACAGCCTGAACACGGAAGGCCAGCCGCATAGCGCGATGATCGCGCAAGAAACGGAATCCCTCATCATCTACACCGGTGAGCCGGATCAGGTACTGTCTGTCGATCTGTGCGACATCGCCTAATCGGCGGACGTAACCGGAGGATGTGCCCCCAAGGGACGGCATCAGGGACGGCATCAGGGACGCCTTCGGGAGACGTGATCGGGGGGTGTGGCCCGAGAGATGTGGCCGGCCGGGGGGATGTGGCCGGCCGGGGGGATGTGGCCGGGGAACCTGACCGGGACGTGATCGGCGGTCCGGGTCAGGGATTCCCCCGCAGCCCCAGCCGTTCCAGGCGGGGCACCACCTCCTGCACGAAATACGGGATCTCCTTCAGGTAATCGACGAAGGCAACGGTGCAGCCGGCCAGGCCGGTGGCGCTCATGCGCGCCATCTCCTCGGCGATGTCGTCGGGTGAGCCGACGAACGGAAAGGCCCCCGGATAACCGCCGGCGTAACGACGCCCGGTTCCACGCGTGAACCGGTTCTCGAACGGGCGGGCGATGGCCGCGCCGGCCTCGCCTTGCACCGTCGCGCCGCGGTTGCGGCGGTAATAGTCCTGGCCTTCCACGTCGGCCATCTCCTCGGCGAAATAATGGAAATAGTCTTCCGCTTCCGCCCGGGTCGGGCGGCAGACGACATGGCCCATGGTGAAGACCCGAATCGAGCGGTCGTGGCGTGCCATGTGCCGGTCCACATCCGCCAGCAGGCCCGGCACCTGATCCAGTTCCGTCACGTTCAGGAACAGCACATCGGCGGCCCTGGCGGCGAAATCCCGCCCGCGCGGAGAAAATCCCGCCGACATGACCGGCGGGCGCGGCCGCTGCACCGACACGGGATCGGTCTTCAGGTTGCGCAGCCGCTTGAAGAAGCGGCCGTCCCAATCAAACTCCGGTCCGCCCTCCAGCAGTTTCGACCAGATCTGAAACCATTCCAGCCCATGGTCGTAGCGGGTGTGCTGGTCGATGGTCACGCCATGCAGGTCGAACTCGGCCTGGTTCCAGCCGCAAACGATGTTCAGCCCGGCCCGGCCATGCGTCACGTGGTCGATCGTCGCGATCGCCTTGGCGCCAAACGCCGGGGTCACCAGCGGCACGTGCACGGTGGAGAAGATCGCGATCCGCTTCGTCACCGCGCCCAGTGCCGCGCCATGCGTCAGCGTCTCGAACGACCGGCCATAGATGTTCGCCTTGCCCTGGTAGCCGCGCCATTTCGCCACCGGCAGGATGAACTCCAGCCCCGCGTCGTCGGCGATGCGGGTCATGGCGACGATGTCGTCCCAGTTCGCCTTCCACCGCTCTGGCGCCAGGCTCATGGTCAGGCCGCCGTCACAGTTGGCGCTGAAGATGCCCAGCTTGAAACGGTTGGCGTTGAACAGCGGGTTGGCTGGCGGCGGTTCCATGACGTCGACTATAGCCCGAGCCGCGGCATGCGCCACGTCCGGCCGGCGCGGACGCAGGACCTGCCCCGCCCCGCCCTGACATGACATGACAGGGGCCGCCTCGGGCGGTCGGTGCCAATCGCCGCCAGTATTGCGCGGCCCAGTATTGCGCGGCAATGCCAAGAGCCGGTTGCCATCGGTGAAATAAAACGGTGATGCATACAAATAAAATACCGGACCGCGACGTTCGTGTGCTGTACTGCATGTGTATGGCAGTTGTCAGGTCACGATGATGGGCGGCCGATTCATCGGACGCGCAGCTTCGGACGCACACCATATTGATTTCACAATTTATTTCGATACGTTTCTGCACCAGTAGCAGCGGCGCTCGAGGCAATCAACTTCCGTTGTACTCTCTTCCAATTCAGGCCCGTTTAACCTTTCTTTAAGTCTTCCCCGCTAAGGGTGCCCATGATGATCTGGTGATATGATGGAGGTGTTCCTGATTGCCTATCTGCTGGCGGCCCTGGGCGTTGCGGTGTTCCTGCTCCTGGGGCGGCGAACGTCTGGCAACCGGCGGCAGGCCTCCTGGCCGAGCCCGCTGGATGCGCCCAAGTTGGGATCGTTGGACATGACATCTCCCACCGAGGTCGGAACCGCGATCGCCGTCGCCCTGGATCGCCTGCGTCCGACACTGGAAGAGCACGGCAGCCGCATCGACGTCGCGGTGCGGCCCGGGCTGATGGCACGCATACCGGGCCATGAACTGGCCAATGCCGTGCAGGACACGCTGGCCGAGATGCTGGAGCGTCCCAATCACCGCATGCTGCTGAGTGCCATACAGCAGGGTGGTCAGATTGCGATTACCCTGGCCGATGATGTGCCCGGTCCCGACGCCGCGCCGCTGCACGCCGCCCTGTTGCCGCTCGCCAGCCGGATCGCCCTGCGCGGCGGCGCGCTGAGCGTGGGCACGGCCGGGGGTCAGGGCGCCACCGTGACGATCCGCCTCGCCGCCATGCCGCGGGGACAAGCCGCTCCCGCCGGCACCGAACTGGCCCACCCGATGTCCCCCCAGCGGCCGGACGTCGCGCGGGCCGTGTAGGACACGATCACCCAAGGACGTTTACCCGGGGAGGTTGCCCAGAGCGATCATCCTCCGCGTTCATCCTCCGGCCGCCGTTCTCACGTCAGATACCGGTTGCAGACACCGCTTGTCGGGTCCCTGTCGCGCCGATATCCGCCGGAAACCCTGCACGGCCGGCCGTGGCATTTCAGCTACGGTAGGAGCCGTTGATATCGATGTATCCGTGCGTCAGGTCACAGGTCCAGACCGTGGCCTTGCCGCGCCCCAGCCCGAGATCGATGGCGATCTCCACCTCCTGGCCCTTCATGTGCTCGACCACCGGCGCCTCGTCATAGCCGGGTATCACACCGCCATCCTTGGCCATCCACACACCGCCCACGCCGATCGACAGCTTGTCCCGGTCCGCCGGCTCGCCCGCCTTGCCCACCGCCATGACGATGCGGCCCCAGTTGGCGTCCTCGCCGGCGATGGCCGTCTTCACCAGCGGCGAATTCGCCACCGTCATCGCGATACGCTTGGCGGACTTCGCGGTCACCGCGCCGGTGACGTCGATCTTCACCAGCTTCTGCGCGCCCTCCCCGTCCCGGATCACCTGCAGCGCCAGGTCCAGCAGCACCTCGTTCAGCGCCCTGGCGAAGTCGGCCAGCATGCGGTTGCGCGCCGCGCTGCCATCGGCGGCGGGAATGCGCGGGTGCCTGGCCTGGCCGGTCGCGACCAGCAGCACCGTGTCCGACGTCGAGGTGTCGGAATCCACCGTGGTGCAGTTGAAGCTGGCATCGACTCCCTTGCGCAGCATCGTCTGCAGCGCATCGGCCGGGATCTTCGCGTCGGTGAAGATGAAGCACAGCATCGTCGCCATGTCGGGCGCGATCATCCCGCTGCCCTTGGCGATGCCGGAGATCCGCACCGTCGCATCGCCGATCTGTGCGGTCCGTGTCGCCGCCTTCGGGAACGTGTCCGTGGTCATGATGCCCCGAGCGGCGGCGTCCCAGCCGTCCTCGCTCAGGCCGTCCTTCAGGGCCGGCAGGGCGGCGACCAGCTTCTCGTGCGGCAGCACCTCCCCGATCACGCCGGTCGAGGCGACGAACACCTGCTTTGCCGGGCAATCCGCCAGCTTGGCCGCCGCCGCCGCCGTCG
>NZ_DASZUV010000024.1:0-21574 GCF_035548095.1 Rhodopila sp.
GCGGCCCGACGCGCCGTGCCCGCATGACGACGCCGATGGCCGCGATCTGCTCCACCCCGCGTTCCCCACCGCCCCGGCACACGCCGCCGCAGCAGAGCCCCGCACCGAGGCCGACGGCTCGGTCCACCGCCGGATGGCGGCTGGCGCCTTGACGGCCGCGGAATAACCGGCCCTCGGGGCCTGCCAGACGGGACTTGTCAGACAGGGCTTGTCAGACGGGGCCTGCCAGACGGGGCCAGCCAGATAGGGCCGCGGCCCGCCGGCTTATCCGAACAGTTTCGTTGCGACCTCGGCCACCTGGCGTCCCTGATAGCGGGCACCGTCCAGCTCCCGCTGCGACGGCTTGCGCGAACCGTCGCTGTTGGCAATCGTCGTGGCGCCGTACGGCGCGCCGCCGACCACCTCATCCACGCCCATCTGGCCCGCGTAGCCGTAATTCATGCCGACCACCACCATGCCGAAATGCAGCAGGTTGGCGATGATGGAGAACAGCGTCATTTCCTGCCCGCCATGCTGGGTCGCGGTCGAGGTAAAGGCGCCACCCACCTTGCCGTTCAGCGCGCCCTTGGCCCACAATCCGCCGGCCTGGTCGAGGAACCCCGCCATCTGCGACGCGATCCGTCCGAACCGGGTCGGCGTGCCGATGACCACCGCGTCATAGGCCGCCAGGTCCGCGACGGTTGCGACGGGTGCCGCCTGGTCCAGCTTGAAATGGGCGTTCTTCGCGATGTCCTCGGCCACGGTCTCCGGCACGCGCTTCACGTCGACGGTGGCGCCGGCGGACCGAGCGCCCTCGGCGACGGCGTGCGCCATGGTCTCGATATGCCCGTAGGTCGAATAGTACAGGACCAGAACCTTTGCCATCACGGTCTCCTGAAAGATCTGCCTGGGATGGAGGATATGGACGCACGGCCCTCAAAAAAATAGAAACCAAGGAAACACACCCTTTCGGAAACTTGATGCCAAGACTGCCGGACCTGGAGGCCATGGCGATCTTCGCCCGCATCGTGGAGCTGCGCGGCATCGGCGCCGCGGCCGTTGATCTCGGGCTGTCGACGCCCACCGTGTCGAAATCGCTGGCACGCCTGGAACAGCGGCTGGGGGCGCGGCTGTTCAACCGCACCTCGCGCCGCCTCGTGCTGACCGAGGCGGGGCAGCGCCTGGCGGAACGTGCGGCGCGATTGCTGGCCGACGCCGAGGCGGCCGAGGCGGCGCTGCGGGAGGATGCGGCGACGCCGCAGGGCCCGGTGCGGCTGGGCGCGCCGATGTCGTTCGGCGTCAGCCAGGTGGCGCCGCTGTTGCCGGCGTTCCTGGCCCGCTATCCGGGCGTGACCGTCGACCTGCATCTCAGCGATGCGCGGGTGGACCTGATCGCCGACGGGTTCGACGCGCTGCTGCGGATCGGGCCGCTGGTGGACTCGTCGCTGCGTGTGCGGCGGCTGGCGCCGGTGGCGCGCCTGGTGGCGGCCTCGCCCGCCTATCTGGACCGGCACGGCCGGCCGGGCCATCCGGCGGATCTGCGGCGGCATGCCTGCATCAACTACGCCTATACGGGCGTGGCCGCCTGGCTGTTCGAGAACCGGGCGGGGGAGGTGGTGACGGTCACGCCGGGCGGACCGCTGACCATCAACAATGGCGAGGCCATGCTGCCGGCGCTGCTGGCGGGTATCGGCATTGCCGTGCTGCCGGCCTTCATCCTGGGAGACATGGTGGCCGAGGGGCGGCTGGAACGGGTGCTGCCCGACTGGCACGCGCCGGATTCCACCTTGCACCTGTTGACCGCGCCCGGCGGGCCGCGGCCCGCCCGTGTCGGGGCCCTGGTCGATTTTCTGGTGGAGCGGCTGGCGGCGTGATCCCGGCCGCTGTGGGGCGGTGGACGCGGTGGCACGTGAAAGGCACCCGGAACCCTGGACCGGAACCCTGGACCGGAACCCTGGACCGGAACCTTGGGGCTGATGATGACGGAGCGCTTCCAAGAGTCCTGGAAGCGCTCCGTGTCTCGTTTCGCGAACGGTTCGCCCAGCCTGAAGGTCGTTGCGCGATCCAGTTCAGGCCGGGCTTGCTATGTGGCTCGTTGGCCTCGGAGTTTCTGGCCGTCGGCCCCAGGCGATCATATACTCTAGGCCGCTCGCCGACGCCGGCGTACCGCGAGGCCCAGGCCGGCCAATCCGCTGCCCAACACGATCATACTGGCTGGTTCCGGAACCGGATTGACGATGAGGGCGATCTTCGCATGGATCGCGGCACCGTAGTCAGCGACGCTGGCCACTGGGATATAGAACCCGTTGCCCGGAAACCCGGTCGGGGGTGGTGTCGCGTCGCAAGCCTGGGGATAGCAGATATTGTTCACCAGATAGCTGACATTGACGCCGCTGCCGATGCCTTCGACGCTGATGTTGTCGATACCAGCGGCGATCGCGGCGTTCCGAGCGGTGATGCCGCCGGCCTCGTTGCCACCCTCATTGGGTTGGCCATCGGTCGCGAAGTTCAAATACGACGCGGTGACCCCTGACATCGCCGGGCTCATCAGCGACGTCATGTTGGTGAAGGCCAGGTTGAAGTTCGTGTTGGAGTCGAGGAACGTCGCCCCCATGATGGCCGCTTGCAGGCTCGCCAAATTGACACCTGTGACGACCGTGGGTGATACGATTGTCTGGGTCGTGCTGGCGAAGGACATGACGGACAACTGATACTGATCTTGTTGTCCGACAAATTGGCTGATCGCGCTGGACAGCCCCTGCTTGATCAGGTTCCACCCGGAGGTTCCGATGCTGCCGGAACTGTCGAGCAGGAAGCCCACCTGATAGAGGGCCGCGTCGGCCGGTGAGGGAGTCATTGTTACAACGCCGAGAGCAATGACGGCTCCCGCGGTAGCTTGCCCAAGACGTCTTCGCAGGTGCATTTTCGATGTCTCCCCTGGTTTGGCATTTTTTGCCTGTTACTATTCAGCAAAGTACGTGCCACGGGAAAATCCGGTGCCATAATAGAGACTTGTGAACGATGCCCAAACAATTCGGGGAAGAGTGTAAATTTTTGCGACGGTCTTGCTGTAGCAACCTTGGAAATCGTCAAATATAATTCTTGAAAATCATCACGTATTGACCATGCCGCGCCGGACGCGCGCACGGCCGATCGCGAGTGTCAGGTGATTTTAGATCGTAATGATAAGATGTCAGGCTACTTGTTATAATGACGAAATATGTCAATCGGCCGGTTGCCGAACACTGCCGCGAGGATCTCCTGCAGCCAGGCTGTTCATTCGACATCGGAACCGTTCCGTGCAGGTCAGGTGTGAAGCCAACCCGCGGAACCAATCCGCGAAGCCCGCCCGTTACGCTGAACACCGGCTCAGCACATATTTTGCCTGCGAAAATTCCAGTCTGAATTGCGGTTTCAGAAATGGCGTGGATGGCGGGCGCCGTGGGCCGGCACACCTGTCCCATCTTGGCGCGGTTGGCCTTGAACCATTCATGGCGGTGCCAAACCCGCCCAGACCCACGCATGGCGCCGCCCTCGATCCCGCCATGCGACATGGAGGCAACCGCCATTCCCCCAGCGGGCATTCCCCCAGCGGGCATTCCCCCAGCGGGTATTCCCCCAGCGGGACACGCCCATCCATCGTCTCTCTGGCTCCCGGCGGCAGACGGCGCTAGACAGCGCAGTTCAACGCCCCCTCGGGACCATCCTCCCTTCTGGAGAACCAGCCCGACGGGCTTCGCCGAAGGAACCGTCCATGCCCGCATACCGCTCCCGCACCACCACCCACGGCCGCAACATGGCCGGCGCCCGCGGTCTGTGGCGCGCGACCGGCATGAAGGATGGCGATTTCGGCAAGCCGATCATCGCCGTCGCCAACAGCTTCACCCAGTTCGTGCCCGGCCACGTCCATCTGAAGGACCTGGGCCAGCTGGTCTGCCGGGAGATCGAGAAAGCCGGCGGTATCGCCAAGGAATTCAATACCATCGCCATCGATGACGGGATCGCGATGGGGCATGATGGCATGCTGTACAGCCTGCCGTCGCGGGAACTGATCGCCGACAGCGTCGAATACATGGTCAACGCCCACTGCGCCGACGCGCTGGTCTGCATCTCCAACTGCGACAAGATCACCCCCGGCATGCTGATGGCGACCATGCGCCTGAACATTCCGACGATCTTCGTCTCCGGCGGCCCGATGGAGGCCGGCAAGGTCGTCCACAAGGGTACCGAACGGAAGGTCGACCTGATCGACGCGATGGTCTTCGCCGCCGACAGCGCCAATTCCGATGAGGAGGTGGCCGTCATCGAACGCTCCGCCTGCCCGACCTGCGGCTCCTGCTCCGGCATGTTCACCGCCAACTCGATGAACTGTCTGACCGAGGCGCTGGGTCTGGCGCTGCCGGGCAACGGTACCGTCGTCGCCACCCATGCCGACCGGAAGAACCTGTTCCTGGAAGCCGGCCGCCGCATCGTGGAGATCACCCGCCGCTACTATGAAACCGATGAGGCGGCGGTGCTGCCGCGCAGCATCGCCAGCGCCGCGGCCTTCAGGAACGCCATGACGCTGGACATCGCCATGGGCGGGTCGACCAACACGGTGCTGCACCTGCTGGCCGCCGCCCAGGAAGGGGAGGTGCCCTTCACCATGCTGGATATCGATCACCTGTCCCGCCGCGTGCCCTGCCTGTGCAAGGTCGCGCCCTCGGTCGCCAATGTGCATGTCGAGGATGTGCACCATGCCGGCGGCATCATGGGCATCCTGGGGGAGCTGGACCGCGCCGGCCTGCTGGATACCACGGTGTCCATGGTGCATGCCGAAAGCCTGGCGGAAGCCCTGCAGCGCTGGGATGTCCGCCGGACCGCCGATAGCCAGGTCAGCACCTTCTACCGCGCCGCGCCCGGCGGCATTCCCACTACCGAGGCGTTCAGCCAGTCGGCGCGCTTCGACGCGCTGGACACCGATCGCGAGAAGGGCGTGATTCGCGACCTGGACCACGCGTTTTCCAAGGATGGCGGTCTGGCGGTGCTTTACGGCAACATCGCCGAGGATGGCTGCATCGTGAAGACCGCCGGCGTCGATGCCTCCAACCTCACCTTCTCCGGCCCCGCTCGGGTGTTCGAGAGCCAGGACGCGGCGGTCGAGGGCATCCTGGGCAAGCACGTCAAGGCCGGCGACATCGTGCTGGTGCGCTACGAAGGGCCGCGCGGCGGGCCGGGCATGCAGGAGATGCTGTATCCGACCAGCTACCTGAAGTCCGTCGGACTGGGCAAGCAGTGCGCGCTGGTGACCGATGGCCGGTTCTCGGGCGGGTCGAGCGGCCTGTCGATCGGCCATTGCTCCCCGGAAGCGGCCGAAGGCGGCACGATCGGGCTGGTCGAGGACGGTGACATCATCGAGATCGACATCCCCAACCGCCGCATCCACCTGGCCGTGTCGGATGAGGATCTCGCGCACCGCCGAGCGGTGATGGAAGCGAAGGGCGAGGCGGCGTGGCAACCCGCTGAGCCGCGGAAGCGCCATGTGAGCGGGGCCCTGAAGGCCTATGCGGCGCTGGCGACCAGCGCCGCGCGTGGGGCGGTGCGCGACGTCAACGCCGTCCGCCGCCGCTGACATCCGCGTCGGGAGCCGGTTTTCCGGCTCCCGAGACCCTTGGTCAGTAGCCGTACTGGTAGTAGGTCGGTCCCGGCGCCGCGTAATAGACCGGCGGCGGTGCCGCATAGACGACCGGGGGCGGCGGCGCGTAAGCCTGCGAAGCCAGCACACCGCCGATCACCGCGGCGGCGCCCAGGCCCAGGATGGCCCCGGCGATCGCGCCCCCGTTCGGGCCGCCACCACCGTGCCAGCCGCCATGCCATCCGCCGCCGGGCGGCGGTCCGCCATGCCAGCCGCGGTTCGGGGGACCGCCCCGGCCACCGTGCCAGCCTTGCGCCTGGGCGACCGGGGCGAGCAACAGACCCGCCGCGATCGGAACCGCCGCCAGAAGTTTTGTCAGCATCCGCATGGTCCGCGCTCCTTTCGGGTTACCCGCAAGGTGGGAAGGCGCGATGGCCGGATTGAGGCAGAACCACGATCGTTTGGTGGTGTTGCATGACGGATGATGTTGCTCGGCGGCCGGTCAGCGCTGGTTGGCGGCGGCGTCCACCGGCCATAGCGATGTGTACCAACGTATGGCGATGACGATGGTCAATCCCAGTCCCAGCACGCAATATCCGGCCGCGGTGACGGGGAAGCCGAACCGCTCGATCAGCCAGCCCGCCACGATCAGGCCGATCGGCAGGCCGTACACCGCCAGCATCCGCACCCCCATGACACGGCCGCGGAACGCCGCGCTGGCCCCGTGCAGCAGCATGACCGCCATCGGCGTCATGCTCAGGCTCTGCGCCACGCCCGCCAGCACCAGCATCACCCGCCCCATGCCGATGCCCGGGGCCAGGACGAAGCCCAGCAGCGCCAGGTACCAGGCTCCGGCGTAGACCAGCATCATCCGCGCGGGCCGGATCGAGCGTCCGACGAAGCTGATGCCGATGGACCCGGCCAGCGCGCCGCCGGCGAAGCTGGCGGTCAATGTGCCCAGGCCGGTCTGATCGACATGGTAGATGTCGCGCGCCACATAGGGCAGCAGGCCCAGGGTCAGCGGATAGGCAGTCAGGTTGACCAGGAAGGCCAGCCACATCGCCGCCAGCGAGGCCGGCGAGTCATAGACATAGGTCAGGCCCTCCCGCAGGTCCCGCCAGAACGAAGTGCGCGCCATGACCACGCGGCTGTGGCGCGGCGCGCCGACGCCCAGGGTCAGCAGGAAGCCGCCGGTATAGACAACGGTGATGGCGGCATAGGCCGGAGCCATCCCAAGCAGGGCGAACAGCCCGGCGCCGGCCAGCGCGCCGAACACCCGGGCGGAGTCGGCCGTGGTGCGCGCCACGCCCATCGCCGCCATCAGCCGGTCGGTCGGCATCGTCTCGGCCACCAGCGCGTTGCGCATCGCCAGGTCGGACGGCCGCACCATGCCGGCGATGGACGCGATCGCGAACACCGCGCCGGCGTTCAGCAGGTGCAGCCAGGCCATCGCCGTCATCAGCGCGGCGGCGGCGGCGTAGCTGGCCCGCATCGCCGCCAGCACGTTGCGGTGCCCGAACTGGTCGCCCCACAGGCCGAACAGCGGGGCGATCAGCGTCCCGGCATAGACCAGCGCCCCATACAGCGTCAGCAGCAGGACCGATCCGGTCTCGGTCAGGATGTACCAGCCAAGGATCAGGATCTCCATCTCGCTGGCCCAGCTCGTCATCAGGTCCGCCGGCCATTGGAACCGGAAGCTGCGGACCTCGAACGGGGCCAGGATCTCCGACCGGCTGTTGCGCCGGGCAGTCACCGGCCGACTGGTCCTGATCGGTTGGTCCCTGGCCGGTTGGTCCCTGGCCGGTTGGTCAATCGCCGACTGGTCCCTGGCCGGTCGGTCGATGGCCGGTTAGTCAATGGCCGGTCGGTCACCGGAAGGGGATGGCGTACATCATCCCGCCCTTGGTCCACAGGGCGTTCTCCCCCCGCTCCAGCTTCAGCGAGCTGCCCATACCGACATTGCGTTCGAATGCCTCGCCGTAATTGCCGACCTGCTTGATGACGTTATAGGTCCAGGCATTGTCCAGCCCGATCAGCTTGCCGAAATCACCGCTCTTGCCCAGCAGGCGCTGCACCGTCGGGTTCTGGCTCTCGGCCAGCATCTGGTCGACATTCGCCGACGTGATGCCCAGCTCCTCGGCCTCCACCATCGCCATCATCGACCAGCGGACCACGTCCTCCCACTGGTCGTCACCCCGGCGCACCATCGGCCCCAGCGGTTCCTTGCTGATCCGGTCGGGCAGGATGACATAGTCGTCCGGGTTGGGCAGGCCGGCGCCGCGGATCGAGGCGAGGTTCGACCCGTCCGAGGACGCGGCGTCGCAGCGGCCGGACAGCAGCGCCTTGATCAGCACGTCCGTCGTGTCCAGCAGCACGACATGGAAGCTGATGTTGTGCTGCTTCATCCAGTCGGCCAGGTTCATCTCGTGCGTCGATCCCTGCAGCATGCAGATCGTGCCGTCGGCCATGTCCTCCAGATGTTTGATCTTGGCATCCTTGCGCACCAGGAAGCCCTGGCCGTCATAGAAGTTCACCATGACCATCCGCAGCCCGATCGTGGCGTCGCGCAGGAAGGTGAATGTCGTGTTGCGGGACAGGATGTCGACCTCGCCCGACTGCAGCGCGGTGAATCGGCTGACGCTGGTCAGCGGCACGTATTTCACCTTGTTGGCGTCGCCGAACACCGCCGCCGCCACCGCGCGGCACGCATCCACGTCCAGGCCGCGCCAGACGCCGTGGCTGTCCGGCATCGAGAATCCGCCCAGCCCGACATTCACGCCGCAGGTGACGTAGCCCTTCTGCTTGACGTTATCCAGCGTACCCGCCTGCGCGAGACCGGCCCAGGCAAGCAAGGGGGCCAGGAGAAGCAGGCGTTTCAGCATGGCGACGTTTCCTTACAGATTTGGTTAGAGCGCGGTCGCCTGGAGCCGGCGGTCAGAACGTGTGAATCGCGCTGTTGAATCAAAGAGTTGCCAAAGCGTGACAGGGCCACCCTGACCCTGCGGTGCTTTATCCGCCGCATCGTGTCCCAAGGGCGAACGGAAACCAAGTGTCGTCCTGCCGATATCGCCTTGCGATCGGGGAACCCGTGGCTGCAGGGCATGGGCCCGCCGGACAGGTACAGCGCTTCCCGGCGGCCGGACCATGGCCCGCCCGCCGTGCCATCCGTGTCATCCGACAGGCCGTGGTCGGGATCTGCGCCTCAGCCGCCGGCCGTCCAGTGCGCCGGCTGCCAGGCCCAGCCGCTGCCGGTCTGCTGCCACCAGCCAGGCATCCACAACTGGCCATGCCCGGCCGCCAGGACCCATTGGCCGGGTGCCCACACATACCCCGATCCGGTCCAGTTCCAATGACCGGGCTGCCAGATCATCTGTTCGCTGGTCAGCGGCGGCGGCGCCACCGGGTCGGGCAGCAGGGCCGGGACCGGAGGATAGGGGCTGGCTGCTGGCACGGCGCAACCGGCCAGCAGCCCCAGGGACAGAGATAGGGACAACAAGCCTCCGGCCAGTCCGGCGAACTTCATGGTGCAGCGACCTCCTGTTCTGGCACTAGAATGGATACGGCGGCCTGGGCGGCAATCCCTTCGCCCCGGCCGGTAAAGCCAAGCCGCTCGGTCGTCGTGGCTTTTACCGAGATGCGGGCGGCCTCCACCCCCAGCAAATCCGCCAATCTTTGGATCATGACCGGGGCGTGCGGGGTGATCTTCGGACGTTCGCAAATCAGCGTGACATCGGCATTCACCAGCCGGCCGCCACGCGCGGCGATCCGCTCCGCGGCATGGCGCAGGAAGCGGGCGCTGTCGGCGTCCTTCCACTGCGCCTGGCCGGGCGGAAAATGGCGCCCGATGTCGCCCTCGGCCAATGCGCCGTAGATCGCGTCGCACAGGGCGTGGATGCCGACATCCGCGTCGGAATGCCCGGCCAGGCCCTTGTCGTGCTCGATCCGCACGCCGCACAGGAAGAGCGGCCGTCCCTCGGCCAGGACGTGGACGTCGAACCCGGTGCCGACCCGAGGAAGCAGGGAAACCGCCATGACACGCTCCAGCCGAGCGAAATCCTCGGGGTAGGTGAGTTTGATGTTGTCATCCGAACCGGGAACGATGGCGACACTTTGGCCGGCGGCCTCCAGCAGCGAGGCATCGTCGGTGGCGCCGGTCCACCCGCCCTGGTGGGCCGCCAGCAGGGCGTCGAACCGGAAGGCCTGGGGGGTCTGTGCCCTGAACAGGGCGGTGCGGGGGATCGTTTCGGTGATCACACCGCGTTCGGCCCGCTTCAGCGTATCCGCCACGGGCGCGCCGGGGATGGCGCCGGCCGATTCGGTCAGTGCCCGCAGCAGCGACGGAATGGTCCCGGCGGGGATCACCGGCCGGGCGGCGTCGTGCACCAGGACGACGTCCGGTGCGTGGGGCAGCAGCGCATCGAGGCCGGCGCGCACGCTGTCCTGGCGGGTCTCGCCACCCGGCACGCTGGGCAGGCAGCCTGGAACGCCGGCCAGCATGGGATCGATGGCGGCGCCGTCGCCGACCGGCTGGATCAGCGCCACCCCGTCCGCCAGCGCCTCGGCGGCATGGCGGATCACAGGCTTGCCGGCCAGGGTCAGGAACTGCTTGGGACGCTCGGCGCCGAAGCGGGTGCCGGTGCCGGCGGCAACGAGGATGGCGGCGATGCGCATGGGACAGCAATGCCCAGCCGGGTCCGGATCGTCAATGCGGCGCCGCCGGTGCGCGGGGCGATGAACGCATGCGACGGCGGCGGCGATGGGCACGGTGCCGGCGACCGACAGGGCGGTTTCGGCTTGATCCCGTGTGGCGCCTCGCGTGGCCCGGGTGCGGGGGCGATGCGCGCGGGCTGGCCAGGGTCCCTGGCCACCAGGCCGTATTGGTCTAAGCTGCCGCCAGGTAGAAGCTGGAGAAACCACCATGCCGCATGCTATGACCGAGGATGGCGTCCGCCTGTACTATGAGGAAAGCGGCACCGGCCTGCCGGTGATTTTCGTGCACGAGTTCGCCGGTGACCATCGGTCATGGGAAGCACAGATGCGCCATTTCGCCCGCCGCTACCGGGCGATCACCTATGGCGCGCGCGGCTATCCGCCATCGGACGTGCCCGAGGATCCGGCGCGGTACAGCCAGGCGCGCGCGGCGGACGACATTGCGGCCGTGCTGGATCATCTGCAGATCGACAAGGCCCATGTTGTCGGCCTGTCGATGGGCGGGTTCGCCACCCTTCATTTCGGCTTCCGTCATCCCGCCCGCGCCCTCTCGCTGTGCGTCGCCGGCTGCGGCTATGGCGCCGAAAAGGGCCAGAGCGAGGCATTCAAGGCCGAGGTCGCGGCGGTGGCGGCCTTCCTGGAACAGGCCGGCAGCGAAGCCTTTGCCGAGAAATACGCCTATGGCCCGACGCGCGTACAGTTCGAGAACAAGGATCCGCGCGGCTTCGCCGAGTTCAAGCGGCAGCTTGCCGAGCACTCCATGCTCGGGTCTCGCAATACCCAGCTGGGCGTGCAGGGGCAGCGGCCGTCGCTGTATGACCTCGTGGACCAGATGAAGGCATTGACGGTGCCCACGCTGGTGCTGACCGGCGACGAGGACTGGCCCTGCCTGCAGCCGGCCCTGCTGATGAAGCAGTCCATCCCCACCGCCGCCCTGGCGGTGATGCCGAACGCCGGCCACACGATCAACCTGGAAGCACCGGACGAGTTCAACCGCATCGTCGGCGATTTTCTGGCCCAGGTGGATGCAGGCCGGTGGCCGGCCCGTGATCCGCGCGCGACGGTGAGTTCGATCCTGGGGATGAAGTAGGGCCTGTTCCGTCTGGCGCTGGTGCTGCCATCCGATGGAGGTTCGGACCACGCGGTGGTCCCTCTCATCCTCCCGGTCATGACGAGGGGCGGTGCAGTGGTCCCGTCGGAACCCCCGCGCCAGCGCCGGGGCGGCCCCTAACTCCCGACACGCTCGTCGGAATTCACCCCGAGCTGCTTCAGCTTGCGATGCAGCGCCGACCGCTCCATGCCGACGAACTGCGCCGTGCGGGAGATATTGCCGCCGAAGCGGACGAGCTGGGCGTGCAGATACTGGGTCTCGAACAGGTCGCGCGCCTCTCGCAGGGGCAGGGACATGATGTCGGCGGTCGGATCGATGTTCAGCAGCGCCGGCGCCCGTGATCCGATCTCCGGCGGCAGCATGTCGGCGCGGATCACCTCGCCGGGCGCGCCGGGTGCCATGATCAGCAGCCAGTCCATCAGGTTGCGCAACTGACGGACATTGCCCGGCCAGTCATAGGCCTGCAGCGCCGCCAGCGTGTCGGCTGACAGTGGGCGGGCCGGGATGCCGGAGGTCTCGGCCGAGCGCTGGATGAAGGTGTGGGCGAGCAGCGGCACATCCTCCCGCCGCTCGCGCAGGGACGGGACCTTCATCGGCACCACGGCCAACCGGTAGAACAGGTCCTCGCGGAACCGCCCGGCGGCGATCTCGGCCTGCAGGTCGCGGTTGGTCGTGGACAGCACCCGCACGTCGACCTTGACGCGGGACGAGCCGCCCAGCCGCTCGAAAGTCTGGTCCTGCAAGGCGCGGACGATCTTGCCCTGGGTTTCCAGCGGCATGTCCGACACCTCATCCAGCAGCAGAGTGCCGCCATGCGCCCGCTCCAGCACCCCGGCCCGGCGCGGCTGAGCGATCGGGTCGGCGCCGGCCTCCAGGCCGAACAGCTCCTCCTCGAACCGGCCCGGGTTCAGCGTCGCGCAGTTCATCACCACGAACGGTCCCGTGGACCGGCGCGAGCGGGCGTGAATCATCCGCGCGACCACTTCCTTTCCCGATCCCGCCGGACCGGTGATCATGACGCGGGAGCCGGTGGGGGCGACGCGCTCCACCTGCGTGCGCAACTGGGCGATCATCGCCGAGTCGCCGGTCAGCGTCGCCTCGGGGCCGGCGCGCAGCCGCAGCTCGGCATTCTCCCGCGCCAGCGAGGCGGCTTCCAGCGCGTGCCGTACCGATAGCAGCAGCCGGTCCGACTGGAAGGGCTTCTCAATGAAGTCGTACGCACCCTGCTGGATCGCGCCGACCGCCATCTCGATCGTGCCGTGGCCGGAGATCATGACCACCGGCACATGCGGTTCCTCGCTGTGCAGCGCCTCCAGGATGCCCAGCCCGTCCAGGCGCGAGCCTTGCAGCCAGACATCCAGGATCACCAGTGAGGGGCGGCGTTCCCGGAACGCCTTGATCGCGCCGTCCGCATCGCCGGCGCCACGGGTTTCATAGCCCTCATCCTGAAGGATGCCGTCGATCAGCATCCGGATGTCGGGTTCGTCATCGACAATCAGGATCTCATGCGCCATGCGGCACCTTTTCCTCGGATGGCGCCGCGGCGCCTGCAGATATCGGCAGCACGAGGGTGGCAACCGCACCCGGCCCGTCCGGCCGGTCGTCGAGCGACAGCGTCCCCCCGTGGTCTTCCATGATCTTCTTTACGATCGCCAGCCCGAGTCCCGTTCCTTTCGGTTTGTGTGTGACGTAGGGCTCTGTAAGACGGGATCGGTCTTCCTGTGGCAGACCGACACCATCATCGGTCACGGCGACCCGCACGGTGTCGTCGACGGTCTCCACCGTGACACCGATATGACCGTGGCCGCCCTCCGGGCGGTCGGTGCGCATGGCGATCGCGTCGGCGGCGTTCTGCAGCAGGTTGGTCAATGCCTGCCGCATCATCCGCCGGTCACAGGGCACGATCGGCCCACGGTCCGGAATGGCGATCTTCCAGTCGATTCCAGGCCGGGCGGTCTGCTGCAGCATCAGCGCCTCGCGCACCACGCGGCCCATGTCGTCGGGCTTGATCACCGGGTGCGGCATGCGGGCGAAGGCCGAGAATTCATCGACCATGCGGCCGATATCGCCGACATGGCGGATGATCGTGTCGGCGCACTGGCTGAACGTCTCGGGGTCGGAGCTGATCTCCTTGGCGAAGCGCCGCTTCAGGCGCTCGGCGGATAGCTGGATCGGGGTCAGCGGGTTCTTGATCTCATGCGCGATGCGGCGGGCGACATCGGCCCAGGCGGCCTTGCGCTGCGCCGATTGCAGTTCCGTGATGTCGTCGAAGGTCACGACGAACCCGTCGGTGCGCCCGCCCGACAGCTCCGCCCCGATCCGCACCAGCAGGGTGCGCTTGCGGTTGCCGCGGTCGATCTGGATTTCCGCCGTGCGCGCGCGTTCCGGCGCCGCCGCGACTTCCTCCAGCAGCGGGGAGAGCTCGGGCACCACCGAGGCCAGGTCGCGGCCGATCATCGCCAGCAGATCGCGCCCCAGCAGGTCGTCCGCCGCGCGGTTCGGCAGCTCGATCCGGCCCTGTGCGTCCAGGCCGATGACGCCGGCCGATACGCCGGCCAGCACCGTCTCGGTGAAGCGGCGGCGTTCGTCGATCTGGCTGTATGCCTCCATCAGCTCCGTCCGCTGGGCGGCGAGCTGTCCGGTCATGCGGTTGAAGGCGCGGGCCAGGCCGGCGAGCTCGTCACCGGTGCCGGGTTCGCGGACCCGCACGCTGAGATCGCCGGTGCGCACCCGTTCGGTGGCGTTGATCAGCGTGCCGATCGGCCGGGCGATCTGGTTCGCCATCACCAGGCCGATCAGCCCGGCGGCCAGCAGCACCAGCAGCGCGACGATGGCGAAGATCCAGGCGAAGGCGATCTGCAGCCAGGAGCGGTTCTGGTCCAGCCGCTCATACTCAGAGACCGCCGCCTCGGTGCGGTGCATGTAGTTCAGGATGGACGGGTCGATCGGCCGGCCGATCAGCAGCATCAGCGGCGGGATCGATTCCAGCCGCACCACCGCGCGCACCCGCGTTCCGTCGCCGCCGTTCAGTACCACTACGTCGCCGCGCATCGCCTGCTGGGTGATGGCCGGAGTGGGTGCCTCGACACCGGCGCCGACGAACATGCCGGCGGCGGCCAGCACCTGCGTGGTCGTCGGCTCGTAGATCACCGCCTCGGTCAGGCCGCGCAGCGTGGTCTGGGTGTCCAGCACCTGGGCGAACACCGCGGGATCGGCGGGCAGCAGCCGCCCGGCGCGCGCCAGGTCCGCCGCCATCTCCAGCGCCACCGCGCGGATGTTGTTGCGATGCTCCTCCAGGTAGCTGCGGGAGACCTGCAGCGATTCCTGCAGCGATTCGCGCACCGGGTCGTTGAACCAGGCCTGGATGCCGAAATGGAAGAAGGCGACGGCGAAGCAGGCGACCAGGATGGTGGGGGCGACGGCGACGCCGCTGAACAGCAGCACCAGCCGGACATGCAGGCGGGAGCCGGCGGAGCCGCGCCGGCGTTCCACCAGCACGCGGGTCAGCCGGCTGCCCAGCACGGCCAGCAGCAGCAGCAGGACGACCAGGTTGGCCAGCACGAGGCCGACGCTGACGCCCGGCGTCCAGCCCAGCGGCGAGCCGCGGGCCAGGATGATGAAGGTGGACAGCCCGACCGCCAGGGCCAGGGCGGTCAGGGCCAGCGTCACCCCCTTGCCCAGCAGGATATCGCCGAGCCGGCCGCCGAAGGAGATCTTCGGCTCCGAGATGATGTCCGGTGGCAGCGCCTTGCCCTTGCGGATCGGTGGCCGGGACAGGACGTTCATCGCACCCTCCCTTCCAGTCCCCCGCATCGCCGATACGCGGGGTGTCGTGCCAGGCCGCGCGCGGGGTGTCGTGCCAAGCCGCGCGCGGGGTGCCGTGCCAGGCCGCGCGCGGGATATCGTGCCAGGCCGCGCGCGAGACGGGGCGCGGAGCCCGATGTCGCCGCCGCCCGGGCGCCGCGCGCGGCCCCGTGACCGCACGCGGGGTGACCAGACGCGGGGCGACCGGACGTGGGCGTTCGGCGGGACGGCCGGGCGGTCATCTACATCAGGCCCCGCACCACCGGGATTTCCAGGTCGCGGATCTTCTTGCGCAGCGTATTGCGGTTGAGGCCGAGCATGGAGGCGGCCTTGATCTGGTTGCCGCGCGTGGCGGCGAGGGTCAGGCGGATCAGCGGGCGCTCCACCTCGGCGATGATCTTGTCATAGACGTCGGTGATCCCGGCGCCGTCATTGTGGGTGGCCAGGAAGTCCTTGATGTGGCGCTCCACGGCACTGGACAGGGTCTCCGGCCCGGCGGGCTGGGCATCCGGGATGGAAACCGCCTGGGCCTGCGTCCGTTCCGACAGTTCCGCCGCGATGATGTCGGCGCCGATCACCTCCTCGGGGCACAGCGCGGCCAGCCGGCGCATCAGGTTTTCCAGCTCCCGCACGTTGCCCGGCCAGGCATGCTGCTTCAGGCGGTCGATCGCCGCCTGGTCCAGGCTTTTCAGCGGCAGCCCGTCATCCTTCGCCTTGTCGAGGAAGTGGCGGGCGAGCAGCGGGATGTCCTCCAGCCGCTCGCGCAGCGGCGGCAGGCGGATTGGCACGACGTTCAGGCGGTAGAACAGGTCCTCGCGGAACAGGCCCTGGCGGATGGCGTTGCGCAGGTCGCGATGGGTGGCGGCGATGATGCGCACATTCGCCTTGATCGGCTGGCGGCCGCCGACGCTGGTGAACTCGCCTTCCTGCAGCACGCGCAGCAGGCGGGTCTGAGCCTCCGGCGGCATGTCGCCGATCTCATCGAGGAACAGCGTGCCGCCATTGGCCTGTTCGAACCGGCCCTGGCTGCGGTTGGTGGCGCCGGTGAAGGCGCCGCGTTCATGGCCGAACAGCTCGCTCTCGATCAGTTCGCGGGGGATCGCGGCCATGTTGATGGCAACGAACGGGCCGCCGCGGCGCTTGCCGTAATCGTGCAGCGCCCGCGCCACCAGTTCCTTGCCGGTGCCCGACTCGCCGTTGATCATCACCGTCAGGTCGGCGGTCGTCAGCCGCGCGATGGTGCGGTAGATCTCCTGCATCGAGGGGCTGCGGCCGATCAGCGGCAGGCGTTCCTCCGTATCGCGCGGCTCCTGGGCGGTGATCGCCGGCTCCGCCGGCTGCGCCAGCGCGCGGCCGACCACGGCCAGCAGCTCCCGCAGATCGAACGGTTTCGGCAGGTACTCGAACGCACCGCGCTGTGTCGCCTTGACCGCCGTCATCAGGGTGGATTGCGCGCTCATGACCACGATGCGCAGGTCGGGGCGGATGCGCTTGATGCGCGGAATCAGGTCCAGCCCGTTCTCATCCGGCATCACCACGTCGGTGATGACGAGGTCGCCCTCGCCATCCTCCACCCAGCGCCACAGGGTGGACGCATTGCCGGTGCTGCGCACCTGGTAGCCGGAGCGACCCAGCGCCTGGGTCAGCACGGTGCGGATGGAACGGTCATCATCGGCGACCAGCACGGTCGGCAGGGTCATTGATCGGCATCCCTTTCGGTGACGACCGGGAGGTGCAGGCGGAAGTCGGTGCGGCCAGGCCGGCTGTCGACCTCGATCAGGCCGCCATGGTCGCCGATGATCTTGGCAACCAGCGCGAGCCCCAGGCCGCTGCCGGAATTCTTGGAGGTGACGAACGGTTCGAACAGGTGCTGCCGGATATCCTCGGGGATGCCGGGACCGTTGTCGCGGACGGAGACGAACAGCGGCAGGTCCAGCCGCGTGGCGCTGCCGGGAATGGCGACCCGCATGCCGTGCTGGAAGCCGGTGGATAGCACGATCTCGGGGTGCGGGACGCGGTCGCCGCTGACCGCCTCGGCGGCGTTCTTCACCAGGTTCAGGATCACCTGGATCAGCTGGTCGCGGTTCGCCCAGACCGGCGGCAGCGACGGGTCGTAGTTTTCCTGGAACCTCACATGCGCGGCGAAGCCCGACTGCGCCAGCTTGCGTACGTGTTCCAGGACGCGATGGATGTTCACCGCGGTGCGGGTGATCGGCTTCTCGCCGAAGGCTTCCATGCGGTCGACCAGCGCCCTGATCCGGTCCGCCTCGTCGCGGATCAGCTCCGCCAGCTCGCGATCGGCCGGGCCGACGCTCGATTCCAGAAGCTGCGCGGCGCCGCGGATGCCGGAGAGCGGGTTCTTCACCTCATGCGCCAGGATGGCCGCCATGCCCGTGACGCTGCGGGCGGCGCCGCGGAAGGCGAGGTGGCGATCCAGCGCTCGGGCGGCGGACGCATCCTGCAGCACCAGGAGCACGGCGCCCGGCTCCTCGGGAAGCGGGGAGCCCTGCACGGTGATGTCGCGCTTGTGCAGGCGCGGGCTTTCCAGGCTGAGCTCGTGATCGACGATGGTCACCTCGCCGGTGCGGACCTGCTCGATCAGCAGGAAGATCGGGTTGTCGGCCGGCACCAGGTCGTCGAGGCGCAGCTGCGCCAGGCCGGCGATGGAGATGCCGAGGAACTGCTCCGCCGCCTGGTTGACGAAACGGAACTGGTTTTCGGCGTCGAGCAGGACGACGGCGACCGGCATGGCGGCCAGCACGGCGGCCGAATCGGCCAGCGGCCTGTGCCGGCCGGTCAGGTGCCGCGCCGCCCTGGCGATCACCGTGCTCATGCGGCCTGCGCGTCCAGCATGTCGGCGCGAGGCGCGATGCCGCGGGTCACGCCGCGCGCGATCAGCGGGTCATAGAACCGGTCGAGCGCGTCCAGCACCGTCCCGGCGTCCGGCATGCGGTTCATGGCGGCGCGGAACTCGGCCGACCCGGGCAGGCCGCGCGAATACCAGGACAGGTGCTTGCGCGCGAGGCGGACGCCGGGACCGGTGCCGAACTGGCTCAGCATCCGGTGGTAATGGTCCAGCACGATGGCCTTCTGCCGCGCCAGGGGCGGTTCCGGCAGGGACGTGCCGGTGCGCAGGAAATGCGCCACCTGGGCCGGGAACCAGGGGCGGCCATAGCAGCCACGGCCGACCATGACGCCGTCGGCGCCGGACCGCGCCAGGGCTTCGGCGGCGTCGGCCTCGGTGACGATATCGCCATTGACGATGACCGGGATCGACACCGCCTGCTTGACCCGGCGCACGAAGCCCCAGTCGGCGCTGCCGGTGTAGAATTGCTGCCGGGTCCGTCCATGCACGGTGACCATGCGGATGCCGCAGTCCTGGGCGATGCGCGCAAGAGCGGGCGCGTTCAGGCTGTCATGGTCCCAGCCCATGCGCATCTTCAGGGTCACCGGGACCGGGACCGCCTGCACCGTGGCCCGCAGGATCGCCGCGGCCGCGACCTCATCGCGCATCAGGGCGGATCCCGCGGCCTGGCCGACCGCGACCTTCTTCACCGGGCAGCCGAAATTGATGTCGACCAGGTGGGCGCCCTTGTCGACGGCGATTCGCGCCGCCTCCGCCATGGCGGCGGGTTCGCAGCCGGCGAGCTGCACCGCCGAGACGCCGCCGGTGCTGTCGACCTGGGCCATGTCGAGCGTCTTGCGGTTTTCCCGGATCATCGCCCAGGAGGCGATCATCTCCGACACCACCATGCCGGCGTCGAGCTGCCTTACCGTCTGCCGGAAGGGCAGATCGGTGACGCCGGACATCGGGGCGAGGATGACGGGGGTCTGGATTTGAACACCCTTGCCAAGATCGAGCGATCTCAAAGCAGAGGGTGTGGTCTCCGAACGACAGTTGCCCATGATTTGGGCAATGTAGCGCCACATGCGGCGCGGTGCAATCGCTGTTGCGCGCTCCGGCGGCGATGCGCGCGGCGGTTCCCACACGAGCCCGCCGGGTGCCGTCCGGCTGGCCGTGCCTGCCGCCGAATCCGGTCACCGGACTCCCGTCAGGCGGGGTTCCGGTCTCCGGACCCGGCGGTGCCAGACTCCCTGGTGCCAGACTCCCTGGTGCTAGACTCCGTGGTGCTTGGCTTCGGGTCGGTGGATGGGGCGGTCATCAGCGCGGGCACGGGCAGGCGGGTGGAGCGGCTGATCCCCATCCGGCGGTGCGGTTGGCCGATACGGCCCATGAAGACGAAGGGGCGGGTCTTTTCACCGAACAGCGCCGCGAACCCTTCGGCGAGGTGCCTGCCGTCCGCGCGCGCGCGCGCATCCTGGGTGAAGCCGGCCCCCGTCTCGCCCTGCTGTTCACCGTAATGGGCGAAGATCAGCACCGCCATGGCCGGCTGGATGGCCAGCCCCAGCCTCGTCGCGGTCAGCCAGAAGCGCTGGATGTGCCGGCCGGCATTCAGGACGGCCGTGGTGTCGGTGGGGCCGCCGGCGGGAAAGCGCAAGGTGAACACGCCGGCGCTGGACAGGATCGGGCCGTAGTCCATCTCGATGGCCGCGCTCAGCGTGCCGCCCAGGCGGTTCAGGGTTTCGGTGCGCGAGAAGCTTTGCAGCGCCCAGCGCATGATGCGCAGGGTCGAGCGCCTCAGGCCCAGCGCGGCGGCGGGAATCCGGGTCGGGCTCAGCGTCGCGCGCCAGTCGATGATGCGCTGATGCACCCGGAACGTTTCGGGTGCGCGGAGGCGGATCGCGGTGGCCCGCGCGCTGAGCCGGGCGAACCGCCAGCGCTGCCCCAGCGTGGTGTACCAGTCGAGGCGAAGCTGGCCGTCGATGGCGCCGGCCAGCGCGGTGCGCTCCCGTTCCGTCAGCGCGCGGCGGCGATAGCGGTTGCGGTCGACCGATCGCTGCGGCAGGGCGGCAAACAGCGGGTCCGGCTGTATGGTTTCATCCAGAACGAACTGGCCACGGACGCGCAACGGATCGGTGGATTCCAGGGTCCAGTCGAAGCGGCGGCGGTGCCGGCTCGCCGCGATGCGCAGGCTTTCCAGCAGCATGCCGATCGCCAGGACGTTCGGCTGGTTGTCCCGGTAATGGTATGGGTTGTCCGGCGTGCGGGCCGTGGGGTGGATGATGATCGTTTCTTGGCCGGCTCGTTCAAACCGCCAGGGCTGTTCATTGTCGCCGCTGGGCGTCCAGCGCGCGGCGTGCAGGATGTGGTCGATCGGATCGTTCGCGTTGAACACCGGCTGCGGCGCTCCCCGCGCGGCCATGGCCCGGATCGCCGGCAGTGCCAGCCGGATCTTCAGCCGCTGCAACGGGCCGCCCAGGCCGAACCGCAGCCGGGCGGATGCCAGCATGCCGCGATACGCATCGTAATGCTGACTCCAGGGCGCCGGGCGGATCGGACCGCGTCCGAGCAGGAGCTTGACCGCGAGGGTGGCGATGACGCCGGCGGCAAGCTGGCAGCCGGCGGAGGAGGAGGGGGCGGCCTTTGCCTCCAGGTTCAGGCGCGTCGGATCGACCAGATAGGTCCGATGCAGGGCTTTCGGCACGACGCCCAGAAGGAAGCGCAGATATTGTTCCAGCGGCGGCCGGCCTTCGAGGCGGAAATAGCGCTCGAAGCTCATGCCGTCGGGCATGAAGACCAGATAGGATGTCCCCATGCCGACCGGCGCGGCGGTCACCGCGGGGATGCCGCGTTCGTGGCAGCGCCGGAACACCAGGCGGCGGATGTCCACGGCGAAGAAGTCCAGCCCGTCGACATACAGGTCGACACCGTCCAGGAAGGCCTCCACCGTGTCGGCGGTGACGCCGCGATCGAAGCGGCGCAGACGCAGGGTGGGATTGATCGACAGTGCCATCTCCTGCATCACCGCCGCCTTGGGGCGGCCGATGGTGTGGACCGACGCGCCCACCTGGCGGTTGAAGTTTGCCAGCGCGAATTCGTCGAGATCGGCGATATGGAAGCCACCAATGCCCAGCCGCGCCAGGGCAAGCAGATGCGCGCCGCCCACGCCGCCGAGGCCGGCGATGGCGACGGTCTTGCCGGAGAGGGTCAGCTGGTCGGCTTCGGTCAGCCAGCCGAGGTTGCGTTCGAAGGCTTCGTCATATTGGAAGGCTTCCGTGTGGGCGGTGGCTGGCGGATCGGGAGGAAGGGACATGGCGGTCACTGGCCTGTCATCGGCGATCACGAAAAGGGTGGGCACGAAAAGGGCGGGCACGAGGAGGGCGGGCACGAGGAGGGCGGGCACGAGAAGACCCGGATAGCGGTGGCGGCGCGTACCGGGCGGCCGGTTCGGGCGCGCGGCCCATCGTAGCAGGCTGCGGGAGCTGGAGGGTTAATGCACAAAAAAGCGGCGTTG
>NZ_DASZUV010000025.1:0-3836 GCF_035548095.1 Rhodopila sp.
CGCAATATGCGAAGAACCGGCACAATGCCGGCTTCATCGTCGTGGACGAGATTCATGCCGCGCATGGTTTCGGGCCGTGGA
Source organism: Rhodopila sp. (assembly GCF_035548095.1). GTDB lineage: Bacteria > Pseudomonadota > Alphaproteobacteria > Acetobacterales > Acetobacteraceae > Rhodopila. The sequence goes on from NZ_DASZUV010000025.1 coordinate 82, forward strand.
AGGCCAAATTCGACGGCCTGTTGTCGGAAGGCAGCCTGGCGGGCCGCAAGACCTACCTGCTGAAGCCGCAGACCTATATGAACCTGTCGGGCGACAGCGTGGGTCCGGCGCTGCGCTTCTTCAAGCTGCCGCCGTCGGCGCTGGTGGTGATCCATGACGAGATCGACCTGGCTGCGGGCAAGATCAAAGTGAAGAGGGGCGGCGGCGATGCCGGGCAGAACGGCCTGCGTTCCATCACCGCCACCCTGGGGCCGGACTATCGCCGGGTGCGGCTGGGGGTGGGCCATCCCGGCGTCAAGGCGATGGTGACGGGCCATGTGCTGGCCAATTTCAGCAAGGACGAGATCGGCTGGCTGAAGCCGCTGGTGGACGCGATGGTCGAGGCCGCGCCGCTTCTGGCCAGGGACGACGACGCCGGATTCATGAGCAAGGTGGCGCTGCTGACCAGGCCGCCCAAGGAGACGTAATGGGTTTCAAATGCGGAATCGTGGGCCTGCCCAATGTCGGCAAGTCCACTTTGTTCAATGCGCTGACCCAGACGGCCGCCGCCCAGGCCGCCAACTATCCCTTCTGCACCATCGAGCCCAATGTCGGCGATGTGGCGGTGCCCGACCCGCGGCTGGAGACCCTGGCCGGGATCGCCGGATCGGGCGAGATCATTCCCACCCGCATCACCTTTGTCGATATCGCGGGCCTGGTGCGCGGCGCGTCCAAGGGCGAAGGCCTGGGCAACCAGTTCCTGGCCAATATCCGCGAGGTCGACGCCATCATCCACGTGCTGCGCTGCTTCGAGGATGCCGACATCACCCATGTGGAAGGCTCCATCGACCCGTTGCGCGACATCGAGGTGGTCGAGACCGAGCTGATGCTGTCCGACCTGGAGAGCCTGGAGAAACGGCTGACCAACGCGCAGAAGCGCGCCCGTGGCGGCGACAGGGAGAGCGTGGCCCTGGCCGCGCTGATGGAGCCGCTCGTCGCCGCGCTGCAAGCCGGCAAGCCCGCCCGGACGGCGATCCCGCCGGGTGAGGAGGAAGCGGTGCGGCGGCTGCAACTGCTGACCTCCAAGCCCGTGCTGTATGTCTGCAACGTCGAGGAGGCCTCGGCCGCCACCGGCAATGCGTTCTCCGCCAAGGTGCGGGCATTCGCGGCGGCGCAGGGCGCGCCGACCATCGTCGTGTCGGCGGCGATCGAGGCGGAAGTTTCCCAGCTCCCCGAGGCGGACCGTGGCGAATTCCTCGAAGGCCTCGGCCTGACCGAGAGCGGGTTGGACCAGGTGATCCGGGCGGGATATCAGCTGCTGGATCTGCTGACCTATTTTACATGCGGCCCGAAGGAGACGCGTGCCTGGACGATCGTGCGCGGCACCAGGGCACCGCAGGCGGCGGCGGTGATCCACAAGGATTTCGAGCGCGGTTTCATTGCCTGCGAAACCATTTCCTACGACGATTATGTCGCCTGTCGCGGCGAGCAGGGCGCCAAGGAAGCGGGCCGGATGCGGGTCGAGGGGAAGAACTACGAGGTCCAGGACGGCGACGTCCTGCTGTTCCGCTTCAACGTGTGATCCGTTCGACGACCCGAGGACAGGCACGCCCTGAGGTGAGCCAGGGGCGCCCGCCTCGTTTCCGGCTGTCCGTCATCCGGGTCAGCAGGCGATCCTGCCCAGCAGGTAGCCGATTCCTGCCGCCAGCAGCACGGCGATGATCGGCCGCTCGCGGATGAACGCCACCACCTGATCGGTGGTCTCCTCCACCTTGTTGATCTGCCGCTGGATTGCCTCACCTGTATCCGCGATGGCGCCTTCTGCGCGTTCGCTCATGATCCACCTCTCCGCGTTGCCTGATGGACGCCGGCCGGTCCGGCGGAATGCCGCCCCGCCTGTGCCCATCGACAGGCCAAGGAGATGGGCGCCGTGTCGCCGGGGAGAAGGACCGCGCCGGCCCGCCCGCGATCAGTTGATTGCGGGGTCATGCAGGGTGTTGACGCAGGCTGGTCCACCGTTCCGCTCGCCAGGACCGGGGCGCGCGCCGTGATGAGACGGCTCGCGCCAAGTCAAACGCCGCGCGGCCCCTATCAGCGTCACAAATCATGTCTGTTGGATCGTGTCTGTTGTCATGTCTGTTCTGTCGAATGACGGGTTTTGCCGGATCGTATCGAATCGATACCATCACGAACATGCTGTTAGGCAATTATAATATCAGACAATTTCGTCGAGAAACCTTACACCGGGCAGCCTTTCCCGAAGTCCGGGCGCGGTATCGCTTTGATATGGAATGCTTCCCTTTTCTGGCACGGTATTTGCTGCAACAGCAATGTTATCCTTTCATTCTAAAATGAGGTCCCATTCATGCGCCCCCTTACTCTCAAAGCAACGGTACTCGGCGGGTTGCTTGCCAGCGTTGCCGTCGTCTCCGCACAGGCCACGCCTGTCACCTTCTCCGGCATCGACGCCAACGGTTCGGCGTTCACGCCGCTCTCCTCGACCCCGAACGCCGATGCCGCCCGGAACGACTTCTTCTCCAACCTCAACGGCGTGGGGACGGAGACCTTCGAAACCCTCTCGGGCAGCGCCCCGCTGACGGTCAATTTCGGCGCCGCCGGCACCGCCACCCTGAACGGCAGCGGCTCGGTCGTTTCGGTGACGCCGGGCACGACCAATGGCGCTGGCCGCTACAGCGTTCCCTCAGCGAGTTCATCGCGATACTGGGAAGTGACCGCCGGCGGCGCCGGCACGTTCTCGCTCGCGTTCAGCAGCCCGATCGCGGCGTTCGGTTTCTATGGCATCGATATCGGGGACTTCAACGGCACCGTCACCCTGGAACTGACCGATACCTCCAGCAACGTGACCAGCCTGACGGTGCCGACCGCCGCGTCCAACGTCGCGGATGGTTCGGTGCTGTATTTCGGCTTCTATGACCTGACGACGCAGTATACGAGCATCACCTTCGCCACCACCGGCGGCACCGGTGACGTCTTCGCGTTCGACAATTTCAGCATCGGTTCGGCTCAACAGGTCATTCCGAATCCGGTGCCGGAGCCGATGTCGCTGGCCGTGATCGGCACCGGCCTGCTGGGCCTGCGTCTGGTCCGCCGCCGTCGCGGCTGATCGACGCGGCCGGCCCGCCACGCCCGCCAATGGATCGCGCCCGTCCTCACGTCACGTGACGGGCGCGATCCTCCATGCGGCCCGGCGCTGGAGCGCGAGCGCCTGAAACCGGCGGTTGGAAGGCGTGAATCGCGCTCTTGAATGAGAGAGTTGACAAAGCATGACGGGGTCAATCCGACCCTGTCATGCCGTGGGTGCTTTCCGGGCGGTGCGGCCAGGATGCGCGCCATGGCGCCCGAACGGCGGGAACATACCGGCCGGTCGGGCGCCGATCGGTGTCCGCACAGGCGATGCGGGATCGACCTGGAAAGCGCAAGCACGCACCCACGCCTCCGGCGGGATCATTATGCCGTTCTTGCCGTGTCGCGGCTCTCCAGCCGAAGATCGTCATAGCGCGACGCGTGGTTGATAAGAAGATGGTCCCTCAAAAGCGCAGACAAGGACAAAATTCCTTGACACTCGGGAAGAATTCCATCCTAATGGCAGCGGACACACGCAAAGGCCCATCACGATGCCCCCCTGTCTGGCCGCCTTCTCCCTCGTCATCCTCAACGCCGTCGTCACCCCGCTGATCGTCCTGCTGCTCGACGCCGCCGGCGGCGATGCCACCGCCGCGCGCGACGAGGCGCTGGCCATGATCGCCGATTACGAG
>NZ_DASZUV010000026.1:0-111215 GCF_035548095.1 Rhodopila sp.
CATCCAGACGCCGCCGACGCCGATCGACAGCTTGTCGCGGTCCGCCGGTTCGCCGGCCTTGCCTACCGCCATGACGATGCGGCCCCAGTTGGCGTCCTCGCCGGCAATCGCGGTCTTCACCAGCGGCGAATTGGCCACCGCCATGGCGATCCGCTTGGCCGAGCGCGGGGTGGTCGCACCGGTGACGTCGATGCGCACCAGCTTCTGCGCCCCCTCCCCGTCGCGCACCACCTGCAGCGCCAGGTCCATCAGCACCTCGTCCAGCGCGCGGGCAAAGTCACGCAGCATCGGCCCGCCCTCGGCCGGCACGCGCGCATGCTTCGTCGCACCGGTGGCGAACAGCAACACGGTGTCGGAGGTGGAGGTATCAGAATCCACCGTCGTGCTGTTGAACGAGCCGTCCACGCCCTTCTTCAACAGCGCCTGCAGCACGGGCGCGGGAATCTTCGCGTCGGTGAACACGAAGCACAGCATGGTCGCCATGTCCGGCGCGATCATGCCGCTGCCCTTGGCGATACCGCTGATCCGGACGGTGGCATCGCCGATCTGCGCGCTGCGGGACGCCGCCTTGGGGAACGTATCGGTCGTCATGATGCCGCGCGCCGCCGCCTCCCAGGCATCCTCGCTCAAACTGTCCCGCAGGCCCGGCAGCGCGGCGACCAGCTTCTCGTGCGGCAGCACCTCGCCGATCACGCCGGTCGAAGCGACGAAGACCTGTTTCGGCGGACATCCGGCCAGCTTGGCCGCCGCCGCCGCGGTGGCGGCACAGGCCTCTCGCCCGGCCTTGCCGGTGAAGACATTGGCATTGCCGGCATTGACGATGACCATGCGCGCCCGACCGCTCTTCAGCGCCGCTCGGCACCAATCCACCGGCGCGCCGGGACACTTGTTGGAGGTGAACACCCCGGCGACCGTCGAGCCGCTGGGCACCTCCATCATCACCACGTCGGTGCGCCCCTTATAGCGGATTCCCGCTTCCGCGGCGGCCAGCCGGACCCCGGCCAGCGGCGGCAAAGCTGGCAGCGGAACGGCCAGCGGCGAGACCTTGCCCGTCATCTTCATCCCCCCTTCCTGAGCGAGCCCGCCCGGCACCGCAGGCGTGGATCGCGCATTGAACACAACGCGGATGGCACGAGGCCGGAAGACCGGACGCGAGTCCGCCCGGCCCCGCCGGGGACCGGTCCGGCTTCCGGGCCGTGCGGCTATTTCGCAGCCGGTGGCGGCTCCGCCGTGTCGGTCGCCTTTACCGGTGAGCCGTCCATGTTGAAAGTCTCGATCTTCACGCCGGCCCGAGCCTTGTTGACGGCCTGCTGGATGGCGTCCTGGATCATCTTCTGGCGCAGCTCGTCCTTCACGTCGTCAAACTTCGGCGGCGGCGCGGTGCGATGTCCCAGCACCTGGATCACGTGGTAACCGAACTGCGTCTTCACCGGAGTCGGCGAGATCTCACCATCCTTCAGGGCGAAGGCGGCGGTGGCGAATTCCGGTACCATGTCGGTCTTCTTGAAGAAGCCCAGATCGCCGCCCTGCTGGGCCGCGCCGGGGTCCTTGCTGTACTGCTTCGACAAGGCGGCGAAATCGCCGCCCTTCTTCAGCTCCGCGATGATCTTCTTCGCGGTGGCCTCATCCGGCACCAGGATGTGCCTGGCGTGCACCTCCTCCTCGCCCTTGGCGTTGGCATTGTCCTTGTCGAACTTCGCCTGCACGGCGGCGTCCGTGACCTGCGGCCGGACCTCCTTGCCCAGCATCGCGGTCACCAGGGCGCGGTCCGCCGCCGCCTGCATCTGCTTCGCCACCGCCGGGTCCTTGTCGAGACCGGCCTTGCGCGCCTCGATCAGCAGGGCCTTGGAGTCGACCAGCTGCGACAGCAGCATCGGGTAGAGCTGCTGCGGCGGCAGCTGGCGCGCCTGCGCCGGCAGCGTCTCGGCGGCCATGTTCAGGTCGCTCATGTGGATCGGCTCGCCATCGACGGTCGCCAGCACCGGGTCGGCGGGTGCCGTCGCGGTCCCGGCGGCGGGCGGCTTCGCCGGGGTTTGCGGGGTGGGAGCCCGCAGGGTGGGCGCCTGCTGTGCGGGCGTCTGCTGTGCGGGCGTCTGCTGTGCCTGGGCCTGTGGCGGCAGCACCGGGACGGTCCCGACGGCAAGAATGAACGCGAGTGCGCGAGCCGGGGCCCGCAGAGAGCAGTCCGGACGGAGTGCCATGCATACCTCTGGAAAAACTGCGGCCTTATGACCGAAGCGCCACACTGTCACAAGGCAGGTTGGGCATTTGTCATACGGCCTCCATCAATGCGGCAGGATCGTCGTCGCCGCGGTATCGCCCGGCCCGGTCATCGGCATTTCCGTTCCGTCGACGTTGTAACGCCGTATCAGTGCGTCCTCGCGAGCCTGACGGATGACGGAACGAACCGCCTCGGCCAGAAGTTCCCGCCGGATATCCTCCCGCACGTCATCCAGGTTCGGGGTCGGCGCCAGCCGCTTCTCCTCCACCTTGATCACGTGCCAGCCGAATTCGTTCTTCACCGGATCGGGGCTGACCTGGCCGGGAGCCAGGCTGAACGCGACATCGGCCAGGCTGGGCCAAAGGTCGCTGCGCCGCACGAACCCGATATCGCCGCCGCGATCGGCATCCGGGTCCTTGCTGTCGATCCGGGCCAGGGCGGCGAAATCGGCCCCCTTGCGCAACTGCTCGATGATCGAGCGGGCCTCGGCCTCGGTGCCGACCAGGATGTGGCGGAGATGAACTTCCTCGGTCACCGTGCGGCGGCCATAGAGCTGCTCATAGCGCTTGCGGATCGCCGCCTCGGTCACCATCGGCACCGCCTTCTGCGCCAGATAGGCGCCTTCCAGAATCCGGTCGGTCGCCGCCAGGATGTCCCGCTGCACCTCCGGCCGGCTTTCCAGCCCCGCTCGGCGCGCCGCCATCGACAGCGCCGCGTGGTCGATCACCCGGTTCAGCAGGTCCGGGTACAGGCGGTCGAACGGCAGGGCGCGCAAGGACGGGGGCAGCGTCTGCACCACCCGGCCGATATCGCTCATGCGGATCTGGCGGCCATCGACGCTGGCCACAATCGTGTCGTCGCCACCCGGTGGCGCGGCGGGCGGCGGAACGATCGTCGGCGGCGGCACCGCCGGCTTCGGCTGCGCCAGCGCCACGCCGGCACCGACACCCCAGCCACCGGCACCCCAACCCCAGCCACCGGCACCCCAGCCACCGGCACCCCAGGGGGCGGGCGCCATCCAGACCTGGACCGCCACCGCCGCCGCCAGCACCCGGGCCAGCACCGTCGGAGCCGCGAAGATCGGGGCCGCAAATATCCGGGCCGCCGACGCCGAACGCGCGCGCCGCGGCAGGCGCCAACGGCTCATCCGAGCAGCGCCAGCAGACCCTGCAGCAACTGCCTGGGCGTCGGCGGGCAACCGCGAATCACCAGGTCCACCGGGACCACGCCGGACACGCCCCCCGCCACGGCGTAGCTGCCGGCGAACACCCCGCCATCGGCGGCACAATCACCGATCGCGACAACCCATTTCGGATCGGGGATCGCCCGCCAGGTGCGCTCCAGCGCTTCCCGCATGTTCTTCGTCACCGGCCCGGTCACCGTCAGCACGTCCGCATGCCGCGGCGAGGCGACGAAGCGGAGCCCGTACCGTTCCAGGTCATGGAAGGCGTTGTTGAGCGCGTGGATCTCCAGCTCGCAGCCATTGCAGGAGCCGGCATCGACCGCGCGGATCGACAGGCTCCGCCCCAGCCGGCGGCGGGCGGCCTGGTCCAGCGTGGCCGCCATCGCCGCCAGCTCCGGGTCGGGCGGCGGCGGCGGTTCGGTCAGCGGCGGGCGCAGCCCCTGCAGCAGGTGGCGCAGCATCGCCTACAGCATCCGCTGCAGGATCAGCTTCTGCACATCGGATGTACCCTCGTAGATCTGGCAGACACGGACGTCGCGGTAGATCCGCTCCACCGGGTAGTCGGCCAGGAAGCCGTAGCCGCCCAGGGTCTGGATCGAGGCGGTGCAGACCGCCTCCGCGGCCTCCGAGGCGAACAGCTTCGCCATGCAGGCCGCCTCCAGCGCCGGCTGGCCGTCGGCCTTCAGCCGAGCGGCGTGCAGCGTCAGCTGGCGGGCCGCCTCCAGCCGGGTCTTGGCGTCGGCCAGGCGGAAGCCGACCGCCTGCATGTCGATGATCGCGGTGCCGAACGCCTTGCGCTCCCGCGCATAGCCAATCGCGTATTCCAGCGCCGCGCGGGCCATGCCGACGCTCTGCGCGGCGATGCCGATGCGGCCGCTCTCCAGGGTGGACAGGGCGATCTTGTAGCCCTCCCCTTCGGCGCCGATGCGCTGGTCCTCGGGGACCTCCACATCCTCGAAGGTCAGGGCGCAGGTGTCCGATGCCTTCTGGCCCAGCTTCTCCTCGGTGCGGGCGACCTGGAAGCCCGGCGTGGCCTTGTCGATGACGAAGGCGGACAGGCCGCGCTTGCCGGCCGATGGGTCGGTGACGGCAAAGAACACCAGGCTGCCGGGGTGGGTGGCATTGCTGATGAACTGCTTGGCGCCGTTGACGATGTAGCGGTCGCCCTTCTTCACCGCCCGCGTGCGCAGGTTGGACGCATCGGACCCCGCCTGCGGCTCGGTCAGCCCGAAGGAGCCGACATGCTCCGCCGTTGCCAGCTTGCGCAGCCAGCGGTCCTTCTGCGCGTCGGTGCCGTAATTGTTGATGACGATGCAGGTCGGTGAATTATGCACCGAGATCATGGTGGAGATCGAACCGTCGCCGGCGGCGATCTCCTCCAGCGCCAGGGCGTAGGTGACGGGATCGATCTCCGCCCCGTCCCACTCGGCCGGCGTGGTCGCACCGAACATGCCCAGCCCACCCAGCTCGCGGATGACCTCGGGCTCGATGCGCTTGTTCCTTTCCCGCTCCGCCGCCAGCGGGGCGAGACGCTCCTGCGAGAAGCGGCGCACCATGTCGATGATCATGGTATCGCCGTGCGGAGAGATGCTGTCGGCCATGGCGGCTAACCCTCGGTTGCGGACCTTGCTGGGATGGCCCGTTTACACCCGCCGGGGCCGGCCGGTCCATGGCGCAGGTGGCGGCGATTTCCTAGCGGGGGTGGGAGTCGCGGGCCGGGGAGTGGCGGGCGGCCATGGGGCGGAAGCCGCAAGGCGGCGGCCCGCGCATCGATGGCCGCGCACGGTCCGTTGCGAAAGCGGTATGGACCATGCCGCACCAGCCTGTCATGGCACGCCCGGCGCCGGGTCGCGCACCCGCCGGTCAGGCAACGGCCGGCAGGCTCTCCGCCGCCGCCGAGGTGGCATTCTGGCGCGCCTGCCGGCGGAGCTGGGCCAGCTTCATCCGCGTCGTGTCGACGATGCGCTGCTGCGCGCGGATCTGCTGGGCGGCGGGGCTGTGTGGTGACGGCGCGCCCTTGTAGCGCGCCTTCATCGTGGTGAGCAGGTGCTCGGCCGCGGCCGCCATGGCCTCGGCCCTGGCGAGCGCCGAGGCGGGACAATCGTCGCGATCCTCGGCGGCGTCGGCGCCAGGCGTTGCGGCGGGGCTGGCCTGGCCGGCTTCCGGATCGGCGGCGGAGTGTGCCGCCGAGGCGTCACATCCCTCCCCCGCTGCCGCATGGGCGGACTGGCCGCCAGCCTCTGCCGTGTCAGGCACGGCGGGGCTGGTGTCTGCCGGCGGGGCCGCCATCGGCCGCGCCGGTTCAGGGTCCCGCCCAGGAGCGATCGCCGACGGATGCGATGCGGCGGCGATATCGCCGGCGGGTTCCGGCGTCGCCCGCCGCGCCTGGCAGAACTGACGCTCCGCCGACAATCCGGCGCGCACCACGCCGGAGACCCAGCGCCGAACCTCCTTCAGGCTTCCCGCCGGATCGTCCTGCTGATGCGCGGCATCGGCCAGCGCCCGCAAGCCGTTCAGGCTCAGCCCGATGGCGGTCCCGGCGAGACGAAGCTCCCGCCCGCTGCGCGGCTGGTAGTCGGCGAGCATCCGGATCGCCGCGTCGCGCGCGGCCGCCCGATCGAGAGCCAGGATCGGCATGATCATGCGGACCAGGAGGCCGACGACCATCTCCACGACGGGTGCAGGCAGGGCGGCGGCCAGGGCGGCGGGCAGAGCGGCGGTAAGAGACATCGGCATGGTCGCTTTTTGTTGCTCAAATGTTCTTTCCTTCATACGCGGGAAGCCGCCCTGGGTCAAACTTATTTTCCTAGAAAACGGCTGCGCCGCCGCCTGACCCCGCCGCCCCGCCCCCATGGGCCGGCGCGCTTGCCGTGTCCCGCCATCGAAGCCTCGGTGGCGTCAGGCGACCTGTCGCAGGCAAGGGCGGACCAGCCGGCTGACCGACCGCACGCCCACCACCTGCCGCAGATTGCCCTCGACCAGGTGCACCATGTCGGCCGGCATCGCCTCCATCGCGATCTCGACATGCATCGTCTCGCCGGAGCGGTGCGACCACATGCGGTCGGGTGTCAGGTCGCGCTTGGCATAGGGCTGCAGCAGGCGCGACAGCAGCCCGGGCGAACTGTCAGCGTCGAGCAGGAAACGGACGGCCATATCGGGTACCGCCGTTTCAGGCATGGCTGTCACGGGTGCGGAATATGCGGACGAAGCATCGGACATCGATCGGAACTCCAGGCAGGCAAACGGAAAAAGCGGGACGACTCCCCGGCTGCTCAGGCAGCCGGGCCACTAATTCGTTTGCTGCGGGTTCCCGTGCGCATGGGCCCTCATAACATCATTGATGCGACCAGTCGAGTTCCGGCAGCCGCAAAAGCGGCACCTGTCGCATCGACAAAGTGCGGTACTGCAATGTCAGCGGCACATCGACGGAGCTGGGCTCGTCGCCGGCGGCGCTGCCCGCCAGCAGGGACAGCACCGCCTTCGCCGCGGTCGCGGCGGATTTCGTCATCACCCCGCCGGCCGCCAGACGGTCCAGCGCCTCGGCGAAGCCCAGCAGCCGGACAGTGCCGCTGCCCATCGGCTGCAACTCCTCATCCAGCGCCAGGGTCGCCCCGCCGGTCACGCCCAGCGGTCCCCATCCCATCGCGAAATGGGAAATCTCCAGCGACCCGCCATTGTCGCGCCACGCCGCGGCCCAGCCGGCCATGTCGCGTTCGGACCGGTCGGCGGGCACCGACCCGCTGAACTTCCCATCCGTCGCCAGCGAGGACAGCGTCGGACCCAGCGCCCAGCGGACCGAGCTGGGAAGCCCGATCGCCTCGGCGCTCAAGGAAAAGCGCACCGGCGGGGTAGTCGGGTCCGGCGCCTCCGCGATCTCGATATCCATGCTCAGCAGCCCCGCGGTGGCATGCCAGCCCCCGCCAGCCGGCTCAAGCCGCAGGCCCCGCGCGCGCAACGTCAGCGGCAGCGTCGTGCGGGTGGCCAGCAGGTCGACGCTCCAGTCCAGCGCCTCCCCCGTGATCACCATGTCCTGGGCGTCGCCCAACTGGACATGCTGCGGCCCCTCCAGCCGGATGGTCAGGCCGGTGGGCTGATACAGCGGCATCGACAGCATCACCGACGCCGAGGCCCAGCGGACGTCGCCCGGCATCGCCGGCCCCCGGTGCCGCAGCGACAGGTTCGGCACGGTCAGGCTGGCGGCATAGGGCCAGCCGCCCCTGGACGGCTGACCCATCGCCACCTCCCACCCCTCGGCCCGGCGCGCGGCGACCCAGTCTCGCAGCCCGGCGCGCAGGCGGGAGACGCCGTATTGCCAGTAGGCCAGGTCACCCGCCAGCAGCAGCACGGGAATCGCCGCCAGAATGATCCAGGTCTTCCGCCTCATGACACCTCAGGGATGGAGATCGTGCCGTCGAGTCGGCGGCGTGGATCATAGACCGGCGGCAATGGGATGCCGATGCCGGGACGATGGGGCAGGTCGGGCCGGAAACCGTGGAAGCGCGCCGATCAGGTCCGCCAGCCACAGCCGGAGCGAGAGTTTTATTTTCTTAATACAACCGAACTTTTTGCAAGATTTTGTTATCCCCAAACGGAATATTCCTATTTCGTCTCCCAGCCCGCCCTTGACAAGAAGGGATTTCAATATGTTATGCTGCCATGCTGATGCGTGGCACGAGCATTTGCCCACATTGTCCCACAGAGTTATCCACACCCCTGGTCAAACAGCAGATTTCGACGGCGCGTCCAGCACGCTCATGCCTTGCGCAAGACTCCGCATGAGGGCAGCCCTGGGCGTAGAAGCGGGGATCGGCTCGCCGATCACGATGCGGATCACGCCCGGTCGCTTGCGGAAGGCGCGGCGGCCCCAGAACAGGCCGGAATTGGTCGAGACCGGGATCACCGGCTGGCCAAGCCTGGCTGCCAGGGCCGCGATACCCGGCTGCAGTGATCCGATCCGGCCCGGCGGCGCCCGCGTGCCCTCGGGGAAAATGACGATCTGGCGCTGCTCGCGCACCGCCCGCTCGCCTTCCCGCAGCAGGCTGCGCAGCGCAGCGCCGCCAGCCTCCCGGTCCACCGCGATCATCCCGGCATGCAGCATCAACGGCCCGAACAGCGGGATGCGCAGCAGCTCCCGCTTCAGCACGTAGCAGCATTTCGGCACCAGGGTCAGCCAGACGAAGATGTCGAAGGCCGATTGGTGGCGCGACGCGATCAGCGCCGCGCCGGGCGGGACGTTCTCCAGCCCCGTCACCTCCACCCGGATGCCGCAGATCCAGCGCAGCAGGCGCAGGTTCAGCCTGGCCCAGAACATCGGCACGACCAGGCCATGGGCCGGACCGCGCAGCCGCATCGCCTCGGCCACGAAGGTCAGCAGGAAGGTGATGGTGAAGAAGACGATATTGAACAGGATCGACCGAAGCAGAACCATTCCCGGACTCAGACCCCCGCGGACAGCGCCGCTTCGCGGTGCGGGAACCAGGACGACAGTCCGGCCACGACCAGCAGGTATTTCGAATACTCTTCCGCGCGCAGCCGCAGACTGGGCTGCGCGGCGTGCGCGTCCACCTCCTCCACGCCGACCGGCAGCGGATACAGGGCCACGTCCGGCAGCGCTCGGCGCAGTTCCACGAGCGCGCGGGGCATGTGCCACGCCGCGGTCACCACGATCAAGGAGCGGATGCGGTTCTGGGTCGCCCAGGCCGCGGTTTCCACCGCATTGCCGTAGGTCGAGGCGGCGAAGCGCCCCAGCGTGATCCGTGTGGCGAGCGGCGTCAGGTCCACGCCGGACAGGTGCGCGATGGCGCCGAGATCGGCATTGCCGCCGATGCCGGTGATCAGCAGCTTGCCGGCGCCGCCGTCGGCCAGCAGATGGACGGCGGCCCCGACCCGGCCGGCACCGCCGGTCAGCGCCACGACGCCGTCGACATGCGGCGGCGGCGGCGGCGGGACGCGCTGGATGTCGCCAAGGAACCAGGCGAAGCCGGCGCCCCAGGCCAGCACGACGAGCAGCGGGGCCGCGAGCAACAGACGCAGCAGCGCATGGCGCCTGGTCGTCGTCGCACCGCCGGTCACGGCAACCGCCGCAGCCACCGCCGCACCGTACCCTGCGCGGTCAGGAAGCCGATCGCCGCCGCCAGGACCGGCAGGCACGGCAGCGAGGCCCACATCGCCGCCGGCACCGTGGTCAGGGCGGTGGTCCAGTCGCCGAGATCGGCCGACTGGCTGCCGAACGGCGCCGCCAGATTGGCCAGCACCAGCAGGACCGGCAGCGCGACCAGCCCGCCGCCCGCCGCACCCGCCGCCGCCAGCCAGGTGACGCGGGACGCAAAGCGGCCGGCGATGTAGGAGTCGCTGGCGCCCAGCCCGTGCACGATCTCGATCGCCTCCCGCCGGCGGGTCAGCCCGGCCCGTGTCGCCACCGCCACCACCGCGGCCGCCACCGCGGCCACGATCACCAGGGCAAGCCCGGCGCAGGCCTGCAGGCTGCGGGTCAACAGGGTCAGGCGGCGAATCCAGACATTGTGGTCCTCCACCATCGTGCCGGGCGCCGCCTGCTCCAGCCGCCGAGCCATCGGGCCGACATCGAGCGCCGGCTGGTTGAGCCGCACGGCGATCACCGCCGGGACGGGCACCGCGAGCTGAGTCGAGGCAGCGGCGTTGCCAAGCCAGGGACGCAGCAGCGCGGCGAGCTCCTCATTGGTCAGGGCATGGGCCGAGGTCACCCCAGGCGTGCCGGTCAGCAGGTTCAGCACGGCGGCAAGGCGGGTGGTGTCGCCATCCGCCGCCTTGTCCTGGGCGTCCGGCACCTGGACGGTCAGCGCCGATCCGGCACCCTCGCGCCAGTGCCGCGACAGCGCGGCGATCCCGAACCAGCCAGCCAGCGCCAGCGCCGCCAGGAAGGTCATCGCCGCCACCAGCAGCGGCAGCATCCGGTCGGACAGCGCTCGGCGCAGCCCCAGCTCATCGAAGCCGGATGGGCGCAGCGAAATCACCGCGGACGCGTCCCGGCGCGGCGGCGCGGCCAGGGATGGCACATGCCGCCGGCTCCCGGTACACGCGGACCGGCGGTGCCGATCGTGGCATCGGTCACGGTTTCATTCATGCGCGACCGGCCGCAGGTCGTACGCGTCAGGCCGCATGTCGCGATCCTCGCGGTCCATGGAGATCAGCCGGCCCTCGGACAGGCGCAGCGCCGGCGCGGGATGGCGGGCGACCAGAGCCTCGTTATGCGTGGCGACGATGACGGTGGTGCCGATCCGGTTCAGCTCCTTGAACAGGTGCATCAGGCGCTCCGCCTGCACATCATCCAGGTTGCCGGTCGGTTCGTCCGCCAGCAGCAGCGCCGGACGGGTGATCACGGCCCGGGCGATGGCGACACGCTGCTGCTCGCCGCCTGACAGCGACGCCGGCGACAGATGCAGGTAGCGGGACAGGCCGACCCATTTCAGCAGCTCCGTGACATCGGCGCGGATCTGGCCCTCCGGCCGTCCGGCCAGGCGCAGCGGCAGCGCAACGTTGTCGAACGCGGACAGGTGCTGCAGCAGGCGAAAATCCTGGAAGACCACGCCGATGCGCCGGCGCAGGGCCGGCAGCGCGGCACGCGGCGCTGTGGTGACGTCGGTGCCCAACAGCGTCAGCCGTCCGCGCGTCGGCCGCACCGCCAGATACATCAGCCGCATCATGCTGGATTTGCCGGCACCGGACGGACCCAGCAGCCAGCGGAATGCGCCGGCATGCAAATGGAAGGTGATGTCGTGCAGCACCTCGGGGGAGGCACCACGTCCCATGCGACGCCCCTCCTCCCGCCGGTCGCCCTTTCCCGGCTCGCCGCGGCCGAAGACGGCGCCGCCACGCCCGGTCCGCACCGAGGGCATGAAGCCGACCGGTGCGTAGCGCAACCCGACCATGTCGAATCGAAGCATGACATCATGTCTAGCCGAGGCGGCGTCGCCTTGTCATACGCCCGCTCGCCGCATGGCTGCCCGCCACTCGGACCGCCCGCTTCAGGCCGAGCGGCGGGGTAAAAGCATTGCTGTGCGCACGGGCCGAGAGAATTTCGTGATTCGGCCGGCCGCGACGCCTGATCCCTGTTGCACCGGCCGGGGTCGATCGCCGATATGACGCACTCTGTCCAATCGTGTCGATCATGCATCTGACCTGCCCGCATTGCGCCGCCGTCTATGAGGTCCCCGAGGGCAGCCTGCGGCCCGGGCGGCGGGCGCAATGCGCGCGCTGCGGCACGCGTTGGGTGCCGGCACAGGATGAAACGCCGTCGCCGCAGGCAGACGCCGAACTGACACTCGCGGATCCTCAGGCCGAGGAGGTCCCCGCCCATGACCCCGCGCCACAGGCGGCGGCCGAGTCGCCTGCCGCCACGCCGCCGAGCGCGCCGCCGGAGACGGCGGTGACGGTGCCGGCGGCGACGGTGCCGGCGGGGCCGACCGCCATGGACCGGCTGGTCGCGCAGGCGCCGCATACGTCCCAGGTGGGGCTGCGCGCCGCCTGGATGGCGTCGATCCTGGTGCTGGCCGCCGCCGTCGCCGCCGCCTTCATCTGGCGCGCCGACATCACCACCGCCTGGCCTCCGGCCGTTCGGGTTCTCGGCGGCGCGGCCGCTTCCGCCGTGGAGGCGCCGCGGCCGGGCATCGATCCGCCGGCGCCGGCATCCGGCCAGGCAGCCGATCCACGGCATGCCGGCACGCAGCCCCCCGACTCGGAGCGTACTGGCGCGCCACGCCGTTGATTGGCCGGCGACACTTGCTTATTTTAACGACAAATAGACCAAAATGTAATCATTTGGAGCCGTCTGCCATCGCAATAAGCAGCCATACTTCACGAATGGTTGAGCGGTGGTACGGACTATGCTTTCGTCCACGCTCCCGATGATTGAAGAGAGAAGGTGACCAGCGTGGTGCTCGAACTGGAGATGGCGGCGAGGACCGAGGATGACCTGGGGGGTCTCGTCGGCGGCGGCGATGACGCGGTCGCGCAGCTTCAGACCGCCATCCTGGACAAGCTGCGCTACGCCGTTGGTAAGCGCCAGGCCATCGCCACGGAGCGGGACTGGCTGATGGCCACGGCGATCGCGGTGCGGGACCGGATCGTCGATCGCTGGCAGGCCGGCAACGAGCTGACGTACCAGAAGGGCCAGAAGCGGGTCTACTACCTGTCGCTGGAGTTCCTGATCGGGCGGCTGCTGTTCGACAACCTGAACAACACGCAGACTCTGGAGACGATGCGCGCGGCGCTGGCCGGGCTGAACGTCGACCTGGACAAGTTGCGGGCGCTGGAGCCGGATGCCGCGCTGGGCAATGGCGGCCTGGGGCGGCTGGCCGCCTGCTTCATGGAAAGCATGGCGACCCTGGATATCCCGGCCTATGGCTACGGAATCCGGTACGACCACGGCCTGTTCCGCCAGGTGATGAAGAACGGCTGGCAGCAGGAATACCCCGAGGACTGGCTGTCGCTGGGCAACCCGTGGGAGTTCCACCGGCCGGAGGTGGTCTATGACATCGGCTTCGGCGGCTCGATCGAGGTCGTGCCGATCTCGGAAGCGGCGGTGCGGCATGTCTGGCATCCGGCCGAGACGATCGAGGCGGTGGCCTATGACACCCCGACCGTGGGCTGGCGCGCCAACCGGGTGAACACGCTGCGGCTCTGGTCGGCGCACGCCGCCGACCCGTTGCGGCTGGACGCGTTCAATCGCGGCGACCATATCGACGCGCTGGCGGACCAGGTGCGCGCGGCGTCGATCTCCAAGGTCCTGTACCCGTCGGACGCGACGCCGGCGGGCCAGGAACTGCGGCTGCGGCAAGAGTATTTCTTCGTCTCCGCCTCCCTGCAGGACCTGGTCCGGCGGCACATCCGCACCTTCGGCCATGTCGCCACCCTGGCCGACAAGACGGCGATCCAGCTGAACGACACCCACCCGGCGATCGCGGTGGCGGAGATGATGCGCATCCTGCTGGACGTGCACCACATGGCCTGGGACGACGCGTGGCGGATCACCTGGTCGACCTTCAGCTATACGAACCACACCCTGCTGCCCGAGGCGCTGGAGGTCTGGCCGGTCCCGTTGATGGAGCGCCTGCTGCCGCGCCACATGCAGATCATCTACCTGCTGAACGCGCTGCATCTGGGCGCGGTGCGGCGGCAGTTCCCGCACGACGACCGGCTGCTGTCCTCGGTGTCGATCATCGACGAAAGCCAGGGCCGCCGCGTGCGCATGAGCCACCTGGCCTTCCTGGGCTCGCATCACGTGAACGGCGTGTCCGCGCTGCACACCGACCTGATGCGGGAGACGGTGTTCCACGACCTGCACGCGGTGTTCCCGGACCGGATCGTCAACGTCACCAACGGCATCGCCTTCCGCCGCTGGCTACATGAGGCGAACCCGCGCCTGACCCGCCTGCTGGTCGACGCGGTCGGACCGTCGGTGCTGGACAATGAGGCGAAGCTGACCGATCTGCGCGCCCTGGCCACCGATATCGGCTTCCAGAAGCGCATCGCCGCCGCCCGCTATATGAACAAGCTGGCGCTGACCGAGGTGATCCGGCGGGAGCTGGAGATTCGCGTCGACCCGGCGGCGCTGTTCGACGTGCAGATCAAGCGCATGCACGAATACAAGCGGCAATTGCTGAACATCCTGGAAGCGATCGCGCTGTACAATGCGATCCGGGCGCGGCCGATGGACGACTGGACGCCGCGGGTGAAGGTGTTCGCCGGCAAGGCGGCGGCGAGCTACCACCAGGCCAAGCTGATCATCAAGCTGATCCACGACGTCGCCCGCGTCGTCAACAGCGACCCGACCGTGCGGGACACGCTGAAGATCGTCTTCCTGCCGAACTATTCCGTCAGCCTCGCCGAGGTGATCATTCCGGCCGCCGATTTGTCGGAGCAGATCTCGACCGCCGGCATGGAGGCGTCGGGCACCGGCAACATGAAGCTTGCCCTGAACGGCGCGCTGACGGTCGGCACGCTGGATGGCGCGAATGTCGAGATCAGTGAGCGGGTGGGCGAGGACAATATCTTCATCTTCGGCCTGACCGCCGACCAGGTGTCGGACCGGCGGGCGCACCAGGGCATCGATTCCAGCGACATCATCGCCCGGTCGCCGGTGCTGGCCGAGGTCCTGTCCAGCGTCGAATCCGGCGTGTTCTCACCCGACCAGCCCGACCGCTACCAGGGCCTGGTGAACAGCCTGCGCGGCCATGACTACTTCATGGTTTGCGCGGATTTCGACGACTACTACGCGACCCAGCGGCGGATCGCGGAGCTGTGGCGCCAACCGGAGCACTGGTGGAAGGCATCGATCCTGAACACGGCGAATGTCGGCTGGTTCTCCTCCGACCGTTCGATCCGGGAATACGCGGCGGAAATCTGGAACGTCCCGACCCGCGCGCCGGGCTGAGGGGCGCCTGAAGCATGGCAGGGCCAGGTTGACCCTGTCATGCTCTATCACTTCTTTGATCCAGGAATGCGATCCACGCCCTCCCGCCGCCGGCTTCAGGCGATCGCGTTCTAGAAGCGCTGGGTCAGCCCGGCCAGCACCGTCCGCCGCAACCCATATTGCGGCGCCCCGACGCCGACGCCCGTGCCGTTCCGGATCTGGTACACCGTGTCGCCGACATTCAGCACGTCCAGCCGCAGCTCCGTGCCTGTCGGCAGGCGCTGAACGACCGAGAGGTTGACGACGCCATAGGCCGGCAGCGCCACGCCGTTCGGTACGGCGGCGGTGCTGGCGCGCAATCCGCTTTGCAGCAGCGCGTCGACCGAGAAGCGGGTCGGATGGTCGGTATCGTGGTTGAGCGCATAGGCGGCGCCGGCCGATCCGGTCCAGGTCTGATTGTGGTCCAGGTAGATGTAATTGCCGGCGATATAGGCCAGCTCGTCCGGATCGAAATTGAACTGCGCGGAAACGATCCGGGTGCCGATCGCGCGTGCCCAGGCGATGTTGCCGTACAGGGACAGCGGCCCGCGTTCATAGTTGACGCTGAGCTGGGTGCCCAGCTGGCGGCCATGAGCATAGTTGAAGGCGGTCAGGACGACCGGCGCGCCGAACTGGCCTTCATCCAGCAGGTGGTTGCTGATCTTGTAATACGTGTCGACGCCGATGGTCAGCCCGGGAATCACCACCTGGTTCAGCGCCACATCGAAATAGTTCGATCGCTCCGCCCGCACCGGATCATTCCGGGTCACCGCCGGGGCAGCGGTGGTGCCGGCGAACTGCTGTACGACATCGGGGGACACCAGCTCGAACGGCGGCGGGACGAAATAGCGGGCGTAACCCGCGGTCAACGTGGTGGTCGGGGCCGGCTTCCACACCACGTTCAGCCGTGGGCTGACCTGCGTTTCGTTGGTGAACTCGGCGACGCCGTCAAATCGCAGCCCGCCGTTGATCGTCACGGTCGGCAGGACGCGCCACTCGTCCTGCACATACATCCCGTACAGGCCGCCGGTCTTGCTGAAGCTGTTGGCCACCCCGATCGGCACCTCCGTGGTCGGGCTGCCGTCGCTGTCCGTCGGCAGCACCTGGGCATAGGACTTGCCGCCGGCGATCGCCTGCTGCACCAGGAAGCCGGCGCGCAGCGTATGGGAATCGTTGATGCGCCAGCTGCCGTCCGACTGGATGCCATAGGCGATGTTCGACCGACGGGCCTGCTGCGCGATCCCGTTGAACAGCAGGTCGCCCAGCCAGTCGGGTGAGAAGTTCAGCCAGCTGTAACGGGTATAGGCCGAGACCTGCAGATCGACGTCGTTGACGTGCTTCTGCAGTGACAGGATGGCGAAATCGTTCCGCTCCCACTGGTTTTCGTCCAGCCTGGCGCTGTTGAAGCTGGAGACGCCGTTGACCGGGAAGCCCAGCGTCTGCTGACCGGGGTTGTTGGGGATCTGGAACTGCCCCTCGAAGCTGCCCAGGATCATGCTGATCCGGGTGTCGGGATCGACGATGCCGGAGACATAGGCCAGCCCGTGCCATTGGTTCGTGGTGTCGTGGATGGCGTCCCGGGTGGGTGCCGGGTTCTCGATCCCGCGGGTGTTGTGCATGACGTCGCCGGTGATGTACCAGTCCACCGGCCCCGCGTGGCCGCCGTACTCGAAGGACGGCTGCAGCCAGCTCGATTGCCCGCCATACATGCTCACCGCCAGGCCGGGGTTGCCGAGACCGGTCTTGGTCTGGATGTCGACCACGCCCGCGGTCTGGAACCCGTACTGCGCCGGCAGCGCGCCGGTGACCAGCGACATGCTTTGCGCGAAGCGGGATTCGATCGCCTGGCCGAACATCGACAGCCCGTCCGGCAGCTGCACCCCGTTGATGCGGTATTGCAGGTTGGCGTGCTCCCCACGGACATGGATCTGGCCGAAACTGTCCTGCACCACGCCGGGCGCCTGCAGCAGCACCTGGTTCAGCGGTGCGTTCTCCCCTTGCGGGACGGCCTGCAGCGCGTCCGGCGAAAAACGATACACGCTGGCGCCCAGGCTGGGTTGAATCCGCTGGCGCGCCTCGTCCAGCCGCTTGGACACCACGTCGATGTCGATGATGAGGTCATTGCCGTCGGGCCCGTTGTCCGCATGCGCGGACGGATTGGACCCGTTGTCCGCATGCGCGGACGGGGCGGCGACGGCGACGGCAAGCCCGACGGCGCCCAGCAAGGCGGCTCGATTCAAACCCATGAATTCCCCCTTTGCAGAACCGCGCCGATCCGCGAGACTGCCAGTAATGTTATGTTATAACGTACCAATTCGACCAGGGGAGCAAGACAGGAATCGTTGGCGCGGCCCGGCGCCGACCCGCATGCCGGTCGCCGCCTGGATTGTCAGCCTGGGTCTGCATGCGTCCCTGCTCGGACTGGCGCTCGCAGGGGTCTCGGGCACCCGGCCGGTCGCAACGCCAGCAGAACAAGCCGTCGCGATGGCGTTTGCGCCATCCACCCCCGCCGGCATGGCGAACGGACCGGGACCGGCTGCGGAGGCGCCAGCGGAACCGCACCCACCGATCGAACCGCCCCCACTAATCGAACCGCCCCCACCGGCGGCCGGTGCGGCGCCGGAACATGCGCCAGCGATGCCGCCGGCGCCGCCCGTCGAACCGGCCGCGGAACCGGCTCTGCCACCAGCCCCCGCCTTGCCCGCGGGGCTGGAGGTCGCGCGCCCCACCCTCTTCGCGGAGCCCGAGTCCGCGCCGGATACCTCACGGTCAGCCCCGCCACCGGAGCCCGCCGCCATGCCGCCACCAAAGCAGGAGCCGCAACCGGAGCCGGATCGAGCGCCGCGCTCCACCGCCGCTCAACCACCCCTCACACGCCCCACTGGCACACGCCCGACTGGCACACACCCGACTGGCACACACCCGACTGGCACGCGTCAGGCGCCCATCCGCCAGACAGCCGCCCGCCAGACAACCGCCCGACAAACACCTGCCCGAGAGACACCTGCCCGAGAGACACCTGCCCGGCCGGCGCCGGAACGGGCCGCGACCGGAAGGCCGCCCCCACGCGGGGGCGGAATGCCGCCCGCGGCCGGGACCCCTCGGTCCACGGGGCCGGCGGCGGCCGAACCGGGCGCCGCCTCCGCTTCCGCGCCGTCCCCATCCGCCGTGCCCGCGGCCGCCGGCGCGCCGATGCCCGCCGCCGCGTCACCCGATCCGGCGGCCGCAGCGGCCTGGCGCCGCGCCCTCGCCGCCTGGCTTGCCCGGCATAAGACCTATCCCGAAACGGCACGGCGAGACGGCGCCGAGGGCACCGTGGAACTGCGCTTTACCCTGGACCGTTCCGGCCGTGTCCTGGCGGTGGCGGTGTCGCATGGTTCCGGCTTCGCCGTGCTCGACGAAGCCGCCGCGGCCCTGCTGCGAGCCGCGCTGTTGCCCGCACCGCCGAACGGAGCGGAGCCGATCACGGTGACGGTGCGGATACAGTACGTCCTGACCGATTGAACAGTACGTCCTGACCGAGTGAAGCGATCGGCCGACGCCGCGCGCCACGGCCGCTGCCGACCTCTGCTACCGGCCCGGCGGCAGTGTCCCCAGTGCAGTGTCCCCGGTATGGACCGATAAGCACCGACGCCGGCGATCCGCGGCCACGCGGCCATGCCGCACGCCATCCAGACCGGCCGCTCTGGAGGCAGCGGGCCCGCCGGCGGAGCGCCGAGCTTATTCGCTGACCGTATCGATATCCGACCCGCCGGCGGCGGACAGGATCGCGCGCGCCCGCGCCGCATCCTCGGGCGTCAGGGTCCGTACCGTCAGCATGAGATGGCCGCGATCGGCCTCCTCCTCCCGCGACTCCTGCTCCGCCTGTACGCCGGCATCCGCCGCGGCGTAGGTTGCCCCGCCCGCCGCGGCGCCGGCGGCGACCGCGCCCGCCACCGCCGGAGCCGCCGCGCCACCGGTCGCCACGATGACCCCGGCCGCCGCGAGGGCCGCCGCCGCCGCGGCCGTGCTGGTGCCCAAGGTCCGCGCCTGCCGCGCATCGTCCTCGGTCGTCGCCGGCTTGCCGATGCGGGCGCTGGTCTTCTCGTCCAGCGAATGGCCCGGCAACGGCAGCGTCAGCGCCGCCCTGTCGAACCCGGCCTGCATCAATGTCTGAACTGCCTCGTTCATCCGATCCGGATCCGGAAATCGTGCCCGTACCTCGTGCAGATGACTGAGGTCGCCTGCGTGCCCGCTCATCAGCCAGCCTCCTGGGTCAGTGGGAATGCGAGGCCTGGACCACCCTTGCGGCCCGCCTCGGTAGTTTTCTGCCGGTCCTGGGCATGCCGGGGCTGCCGTCATGCTTGCCACCACTCCGGACTCGGGTCGCCATAACCGAACCTCCTTCGGTCGCGTGGGCCGTCAGGCGCCGCTCCGAACCGTTGGTCGACGCGGCGCTCCGGACTCAACGGCCAATGAAGGGGCGAGGTTGCCTTCACGACTGTCGTGACAGCGGCGATGAGCCGTCGCGCTATTTCATGACATGCGCTTCCAGGAACCACAGGGCCTTGTCCAGCGACCTGGACGCCGCGGTGAAGATGTCGGCCGCATCGGGATCGCCGGCCTCGTCCGCCTGCTCGATCGCGGCGCGCACACTGTTCGCGGCCTTGCCGTAGCGCTCGATCAGCGCCTTCAGGTGATCCGGGACGGCGTAGATATCGGTGGGATACGGCGCCAGCGAGGTCGCCTTCTCGGTCGTCTGCACCGTGCCCAGCGCGGTGCCGCCCAGCTGGATGATCCGCTCCGCCATCGTATCGACATGGATGTCGATCTGGGTGCGGAAGCCGTCCAGCATTTCATGCACCGCGATGAAGTCGGGCCCGCGCAGGTTCCAATGGGCCTGCTTCGTGATCAGCGCCAGATCGATGCAGTCGGCCACGCGGGCGTTCAGCAGGTCGATCACCACGGATTTTCCGTTGGCGGGCAGGTCGTTCCTGGTCGCATGCAGCTTCATCCTGTGTCTCTCCATTGACAGGGGTCCGAGGAGAACATGGGGACGGTGCCAGGCGGGCGGGGCCGCGCCGTGTTCACCAACGGTTTACGCGGCGTCGCCTCGCGTATCGTTGATGCGCGGGCTCAGGCGTGGATGCGCGGGCTCAGGCGTGACCCCGCTTCTCCGCGACCTGGTAGGCCGCGCCGGCGAGCCGCAGGTGATCGCGCTCGACCGCCTGGGCGAGATGGTCCTGCGGGTTCACCGCCAGGAGACGGGCCGGCCGCTCCACGTCGTGCTGGAACACGGTCAGCGCCGCCAGCAGCCGCTTGTCGTCCTCCGACAGCCGGACGACCTCACGCAGATGCTCCGTCCAGCTTTCCATCGACCAGACCTCGACCCAATGCTCCGGATGCGCAACGTCGCTGTATAGCTGCCAGAATGTCGCGCCGGTCCTGCCGCGCAGCTGATGCACCTCATTCATCAGGCGCAGGAACTCGGTGCGCTGGCCGCCCTCCACCCGGTAATAGGCCATCTCCATCACCGACCCGCGGGCATGCCGCAGGATCGGAACGAATTCCGGCGCCGGCGCTTCGGGAAGCGGCGCGATCACCTCGGACGGCTTCGGCGCGGCCCGCACGATCGCCTCGATGCTGAAGAAGCGGACCAGCAGCATCAGCACGATCCCGACGGCGGCCGAGGCCAGGAATGTCTGCGACAGGCCGATCTGGTCGCCGATCCAGCCCCAGGCGAAGGACCCCACGGTCAACGCCCCGTTCTGCGCCAGCTGGAAGATCGACAATGCCCGCGCCCGTACCCAGGGCGGGCACACGAGCTGCGCCGCCGCCTGGATCGTGGCGAAGGCCGAGGTCCAGCCCAGGCCGAACAGCAGCATGCCGCCCGCGGTGGGCAGCCAATGATGCGACAGCCCGACGATGACCATGCCGATGCAGGACAGCGTGGTACAGGCCATCACGGTGCCGCCGCGCGACAGCTTGCCACGGACCTTCGGCAGCAGCAGGCCGGAGGTGACGCCGCCGATCCCCATCGCCCCCAGGATGAGGCCGTACATGCCGGCGCCCAGTTGCAGGTCGTGGCGCACGAACAGCGGCAGCAGCGCCCAGGGCGCCGAGGCCGGGATCGAGTAGGCCATGGTGCGCACCATCGCCGACTGGATCGCCGGCGTGTTGCGCACGAACCGCATGCC
Source organism: Rhodopila sp. (assembly GCF_035548095.1). GTDB lineage: Bacteria > Pseudomonadota > Alphaproteobacteria > Acetobacterales > Acetobacteraceae > Rhodopila. The sequence goes on from NZ_DASZUV010000026.1 coordinate 21,009, forward strand.
GGCCCGCATCGCGGGCAGAAAATTCTCCCGCGGCAGGCCGGTGAAATGGCGGCTGTTGCGTTGCCAGAAAAGCAGCGCGGCGATCGGTGCCAGGATCGCCAGCGCATAGGCCGAGAAGGTCAGGCCCGATCCGCCCACCAGGATCAGGAACCCTGCCAGCGCCGGTCCCACCGCTCTGGTCAGGTTGAAGCCGATGCCGTTCAGGGCGATCGCCTGCACCAGATCCTCGCGCGGCACCAGCTCAGGAATCACCGCGTTCCAGGCCGGGTTGACCAGCGCGTTGCCGATACCGATCGCGAAGGTCAGCGCCAGCAGCCACCAGGCCGTCATGGACCCGGTGATGGTCAGCACCGCCAGCAGCGCCGCGGCAGCAAACGTCCAGCATTGGCACGCCGTCAGAAAGATTCGGCGATCGACGATGTCGGCCAGGGCGCCGCCGGGCAGCGCCAGCAGGAACACCGGCATGATCGTGGCGGCCTGCACCGCCGCCACGATCACCGGGTTCGGCGCCAGCGAGGTCATCAGCCAGCCGGCGCCGGTGTTCTGCAGCCAGGTGCCCAGCCAGCCGATGACGGTGGCGACCCACAGGTGGCGGAAGACACCGTTGCGCAGCGGAACGAGAGCGGTCGGAAGCTGCATCACGGAAGCCCCGCGGTCGTCCGGAGTCTGGATGGCGGGCGGCCGGTCATCGCAGGATGCGCCTCAAGCATTCGCAACGCGGCCGCCGATGCAACCGCCTTGCGCTTCATAGCCCATCGCGCCGGCAGGCTGGGGCGATTTTTTCATGGCAGGCGGTGGCGGCATCGCGATCGTTCCAGGCCGTTGCGTCGTGCGGGACCGATCCCGTTCTGCAAGCGGTTTCAGGCGGTTTCGTGGGCGTTCCATTGGGGCGTTCCATTGGGCCGTTCCATTGGGCCGTTCCATTAGGCCGTTCCAGCGGCCCTTCTATCGGGCCGTTCCATTGGGCCGTCGCTTTCGGGCTGCCTGTCGGGTCGTGCATTCCGGCCGCCCGCGGCACCTGGCCGGCGGCTGGTCAGGCCGGCCGCTTTCCCGCATGATCGGGGTGACCGAACGCATGTATGAGGGCGGAGCCGTGGCTGTCGAAAAGCAAGCATATCGAGAGGCGATGGCGCATCTGGGCGCGGCGGTGAACGTGATCACCACCGATGGGCCCGCAGGCAAGGCGGGCTTCACCGCCAGTGCCGTCACCAGCGTGACGGACTCGCCGCCAACCCTGCTGGTCTGCGCCAACCGGACCAACGACTCCTATCCGGCGATGAAGGCGAACGGCGTGCTGTGCGTCAACACGCTGCGTCAGTCGCAGCAAGACCTGTCACCGGTCTTTGCCGGCATGACGGAGCATACCATGGACCAGCGCTTCAGCGGCTACACCTGGCACCAGCTGGAAACCGGCGCTCCCGCCCTGGACCAGGCCGAGGTCGTGTTTGATTGCCGCATCACCCAGGTGGTGGAATGCGGCACCCACGACGTCTTCTTCTGCACCGTGGAGGCGGTCCGCACCTCCGAGGAATATGAGGGTCTGATCTATTACGGCCGCGACTACCACAAGGTCGCCATCAAGAAAGTGACGATCGACAAATAATCGCCTGCCGAAAACGATACCGATCGGCACCAAGGTTGACCGGTACCAGGGTTGACTGGTCACGCACTGCGCCTGAGGCCCGACAGGGCCGACCCGATTTAGCCTTTCCCCGCGCGTGATCGGGCGGAAGGGTTGCCGGTCCGAGCGTTTCTTGCGTTCGAATGAGGCCGGTCAGCCGCCGGTCACGCTCATGTGCCGCGGCACCGCGGGCTTGTCGTGCCGGCGGTCGATGATGAAGTCATGGCCTTTCGGCTTGCGGGCGATCGCTTCCTGGATGGCCGCCTCCAGCGCCGCATCGGTCGCCCCGGCCCGCAGCAAGGTGCGGAAATCCGCGGAATCCTCCTGCCCGAGGCACATGTACAGCGTGCCGGTACAGGTCAGGCGGACCCGGTTGCAGCTTTCGCAGAAATTATGGGTCATCGGCGTGATGAAGCCGATCCGCCGGCCGGTCTCGGCGACGTCGAAATACCGGGCGGGACCGCCGGTGCGATAGTCGGTATCCTGCAGGGTCCAGGTCTTGCGCAGGCGGGCACGGACGATCGACAGCGGCAGATACTGGTCGGTGCGGTCGCCGGAGATGTCGCCCATCGGCATGGTTTCGATCAGGCACAGGTCGAACCCGTGTTCGCCGCACCAGGCCAGCATGGCGTCGAACTCGTCCTCGTTCACGCCCTTCATCGCCACGGCATTGATCTTCACCGCCAGCCCGGCGGCCTTGGCGGCAAAAATCCCGTCCAGCGTCTGCTCGATCCGGCCCCAGCGGGTCATCCGGGTGAACCGCGCCGGGTCCAGCGTGTCCAGCGAGACATTGATGCGCTTCACGCCGCTGGCGGCCAGAGCCTCGGCGTGACGGGCGAGCTGGGTGCCGTTGGTGGTGACCGTCAGCTCCTCCAGCCCCTGCCCGATGCGGCTGCCCAGAGCGCCGAACAGGCGCATGACGTCGCGCCGCACCAGCGGTTCCCCGCCGGTGATGCGCAGCTTCGTGGTGCCCAGCCGGATGAAGGCGGCGCACAGGCGCTCGAGCTCCTCCAGCGTCAGCAGATCGCGCTTGGGCAGGAAGCTCATGTCCTCGGCCATGCAGTAGACGCAGCGAAGATCGCAGCGATCCGTGACCGACACGCGCAGGTACGTGATCTTTCTGCCGAACGGATCGATCATCGTCGCGTCAACGTCCTTTTCATCACGGGGACTCCGGCGTTCGCGAATCCCGCACCGCACGAGCGTCGCGGCCGGTTCCGTCCATGCACCCTATATTGCCCGTATCGCCGTCAGTTGCACCCTCCGGCTTCCGTGTTCAAGGCAGGCATTCCTGATTTCGGCGCAACCTGCGGTCGCTCGACAGAGTCGACCGTTCCGCCCATCGTGCCGCCCGCCCGCCGTCCCTCCGCCGTGGAGACCCGCCTTGCCTGTGAGCGAGACGCGCCGCCTGATCAACCTGACACTGGCGCGGCTGCGCGAGATGGAAGGGGCCGGGTCCGCCTTGTGCCAGGCGGCATGGGGCGCATGCAGCGACGGGCTGCCGGCGGATCACCTGCCTGCGCTGGCGGCGGAACTGCCGGGGCCGGTCCGTCTGGACCTGTCCGGCCTGGCGCCGGGATGCCGGTTCCCGCCGGACCGCGGGCGCATCCTGCTGAATTTGCTGATCTTGGCGGCCGCCAGCCTGCCCGCGGGCGGCGTGCTGCGGCTGGCCGGGTCGGATCGGGACCTGTTCCTGCAATTGGATGGGACAGGCGCGGCATGGCCGCCGGGCCTGGGCGGCTACCTGGTGGATGAGGCCGCCGCATGCGCGGCGCTGCGGGGCGGCGATGCCGTGCTCACGCCGCTGACGGCGCTGCTGGCCCATGACGCGGGCGTGCGGCTATCGCTGCTGCTGGGCCTCGGCGACCGGCCCGGACCGGCGATGCTGCGGCTGGGCGGATAGAGTGCGGCGGCGGGTGCACCCCGGCCGCTACGCCGGGCCAGAGAATCTGCCGGTTCCGCTCAGCGCGGCTCGGGTCGCGACGGGCGCGACGTCGCCCAAGGCCGCGATCGCCGTGCGCGCGGCACGCTGGCCGCTGATCCAGGCGCCGGCGACGGTGCCGGCAAAGCCGACATGGCAGGCTTCCCCGGCGAACATCAGATGCCCGCCCGATACCGGCGCCGCCAGCGTGTGCCGCGCATCCGCATGGCCCGGCGTCGCATAGCAATAGGCGCCGCGGATCCAGGGATCCTGGTCCCACTGCGTCACCAGGCTGGCGCCTCCGCCGAACAGCCGGTCGACGCGACCGCCGAACAGCCGCCGCAGGTAACTCACCGCGAAATCGACGCAGGCCGCCTGGCCTAGCCGCGCCAGCTCCCAGGCCGGCGACCCGCCGATCCAGCCCTGCACATAGTCGCGGCCGAACGGCCAGCATTGCACCGGCATCAGCACATCGCCGCTCTGCCCCACCCGCCGGTCCACCGAGGTATGGGAGGCCAGCCCCAGCCGGTCGGGCCCGGTGGCGCCCAAGACGACCTTGATCGCCAGTCCCATCGGCAGGTCGTGCACGGCGTCCGTCACCACGGCGGGGAGCGCCGGGTCGAAGCACAGCGCCCCCGATCCCAGCACGCCGGTGGATACGGTGACGATGCAGGCACCGGCGGTCAGGGTTCCGGCATCCGTCTCCACGGTCACCCGCCCGCCCGGCCCACCCCAGCGGACGGTTCGGGCGGGCGTGCGCAGGCGGATATCCAAACCGCCGGTCAGCCGCCGCGCGACGAAGGCGCCGATGCCGCCATCCGGCACCAGGTTGCTGCCGCCCAGCGCATTGCGCCGCCAATCCAGCGCGCTGAATTGATCGGCATCGGCGGCGCAGATCACCGGCCCTTCCCAGGCTTCCACCGTCGCCGCCCACGGATCGTCCGGCAGATGCCGGGCGACCTCGGCCAACGGCACGTCGCCGCGGTCGGCCAGCAGCGCGTCGGCCTTTGCCTCGAACCGCGGCCACGCCGCGGCGTACTCGGCCAGTTCCACCGGCGTCGCCGGCCGGTCGCCCACGAAAGTCAGCTCCTGACGCAACGCATCCGAGCACAGGAGCGTGTCGCCGGCGGCTTGGGCGATGCCGGTCAGCGGGTTGTGTTCGGCGTCGTGGAACCAGATCGCGCCCATGTCGAACCACTGGCCGCCGAACTGCGGCGGACCGGTCGTCCAGGCGCGGCCGCCGACCCGGCCGGATGCCTCCAGCACCACGGCGCGCCGGCCTGCATCCCGGGCGGCGGCGGCGGCACCAAGTCCGGCGAGGCCGGCGCCGATGATGACGATCTCGGTATCAGTCACGCGGCCCCCTTTTGCCCAGCCGGTCCCCGCCACCGGCGGCGTGACGGGGCGGTCAGGTGGCGCCCGGGTCGATCCAGCCGATATGCCCGTCCGGACGGCGATACACGACATTCAGCACCCCCGAGGTGCTGTTGCGGAACATCATCACCATCTGGTCGGCGAGGTCCATGCGCATCACCGCCTCCCCCACCGTCAGGGAAGCGATTTCCATCTGCGCCTCGGCGATCACGGTGGCATAGGCCTCGGCCAGAGTGCGTCCGTTCGCCTCGCCGGCCGGGGCCTCGGCGTCCACCGGAGCGTCCTCTTCCCTCAGGATGACCTGGCGCGCCTTTTCAGGCCGGGCCCGGCCGGCCATGTCGCGCGCATGGTCGTTGACACGGCGGCGGTAGCGCCGCAGGCGCTTGGCGATATGCTCCGCCGCGTCGTCAAACGCGGCATTGGCGTCGGCGGCTTCCCCCTCACCGCGCAATTGCAGGCCGCGCCCCGCATGCACATTGATATCGCACGTAAAAAAGCTCCGCGCTCGGCTGAACGTGACGTTCGCTTCAAGCGCGTGGTCGAAATATTTCGAAGCGATCGTCTCCAACTGCGTGGAAACGCGCGTGCGCAATGCATCCGACAAATCGACCTGCTTGCCGGAGACCGTGATTTGCATGCCTCTCTCCTGAACATTCGGCGGCCGGTGCCCGCGGTCCGTGCGACACCGTCCGTCCGCATTTGGGCACGCTCGTTGACATGGTGTCCACTAGGATATTCCCGTAACCACCCGGCCACGCAGCCGTGACAAGGACGCCCTGGAATGCCCCCGCAAAAGCGCGCCGGGAGCGTTTCCTGTCTGAAAAACGGTTCGGAGATCAGGTGGTTGCGGCCGGCTCTCGTCGCGGCCGGCGCCGGGAGGACACGGCCGGTCGGGAAGCCGGTCAGGCCGGCACGGCCTTCTCCCGCCGGCGCTGCACCGAGTTCGGGATGCGCAGCGCCTCCCGATACTTGGCGACGGTACGGCGCGCGATATCCACCCCTTCCTCCCGCAGCACGGCGACGATGGCGTCGTCGGACAGGACATCATTCGCCGGTTCGGCGTCGATCAGCGTGCGAATGCGGTGGCGCACCGCCTCGGCGCTATGGGTGTCACCGCCATGGGTGCCCTGGATGGCGGTGGTGAAGAAATATTTCAGTTCGAACGTGCCGCGCGGCGTGGCGATGTACTTGTTGGCGGTGACGCGGCTGACGGTGCTTTCATGCAGTTCCACCGCCTCGGCCACGTCGCGCAGGATCAGCGGCCGCAGATGGGCGACGCCATGGCGCAGGAAACCGTCCTGCTGACGGATGATCTCGGCGGCGACCTTCAGGATGGTCTGGGCGCGCTGCTGCAGGGAGCGGACCAGCCAGTTGGCGTTGGCCAGGCGTTCGGTCAGGAAGACCTTTTCCTCCTTGCGCGCGCTGGGAGCGACCTTGGCATAGAAGCGCTCATTCACCAGGACGCGGGGCATCGTGTCGGGGTTCAGCTCGATCATCCAGCTGCCGTCCGGCGTGCGCTGCATGATCAGGTCGGGGACGACGGGTGGCGCCGGGCTGCTGTCGTATGTTGCCGCCGGCTTCGGGTCCAGCGCCCGGATTTCGGAGATCATCTCGGCCAGGTCTTCGGCATCGACGCCACAGACCGCCATCAGCCGCTTGGAATCCCGCCTTGCCAGCAGCTCCAGATTATCCAGCATCGCCTGCATGGCCGGATCCAGCCGGTTGCGGTCGGCCAGCTGGGCGGCCAGGCATTCCTTCAGGTCGCGGGCGAACAGGCCGACCGGATCGAAACGCATCATCCGCGCCCGCACCGCCTCGATGCGCTCCAGCGGCAGGTTCATCGCGGCGGCGATGGCGTCCGGGTCCGCGGTCAGCCGGCCGGCCGGGCACAGCAGCGCGATCAGATGCGCGCCGATGATCCGGTCCACCGGATCGCCAAAGGTGAGGCGGAGCTGCTCACCCAGATGGTCGCGCAGCGGCGGCAGCGCGTCGGCGAAATCGTCGATGCCCCGGTCGTCGCTCTCGAAGCTGTGCGACCCGCCGGAGCCGCCCATCTGGCCCAGCAGCGGTGCCCCGTCGCCGGCGCCGCCGGCATCGTAGGTGTTGGACATATCCGCATCCAGCGGCGTCACCGCCTCGGCCGGGATGGTCTCGGCGTTCGCCGCCTCGGCGGTGTCCATCGGCCGCTCCGCCCGCGGCTCGATCTGGTCCACCGCCGCGCGTTCGGCGGGGGGCAGGTCGGTGCGCTCATCACGCTCCAGCAGCGGGTTCCGTTCCAGCTCCTCCTCGACGAAGGAGGTGGCTTCCAGGTTGGAATACTGCAGCAGCTTGATCGCCTGACGCAGTTGCGGCGTCATGACGAGTGTCTGGCTCTGGCGCAGGTCGAGACGTGGAGCAAGACGTGGGGGAGCAAGACGTGGGGCAATTGCCATGCCAACGCGCATATCGGGCCGGGTTGGCGCGGTCAATTGTTTTGGCGATCGGGTTGGCCGTTTGGATGCAAAAACTGTGCTAGACCACCTGCGCTTGCATGATCAGGACGCGGATCGCGCGCGGCATGGAGGCTGAAATCTGGCCGCCAGGCATGCCCGCGACAGCCGTGACCGGCGCCGAGGATCAGGACATGCCTGACTCAACGACTGGCTCAGCGCCGCCACCGGTGCCCCGGCGGCGCTGGATGCCGTCAACCTCGGCGGCGGGATGGGATGACGTGCCGGGCCGGGTAGCGCATGGCGGCGCGCGGCGAACCCGCGACAACCCCGGCACCGGATGGCCCGTATTCCTCGGTCCGTGAGGGCGGAGGCGCGATCTTCAGCAGCTTGCTAGAGGCTGAACTTCTCACCCAGATAGACGCGCCGCACATCCTCATGCGCGACAACCTCGCTGGGCACGCCTTCCATCAGCACCTGGCCGTCATGCATGATGTAGGCGCGGTCGATGATGTCCAGCGTCTCTCGTACGTTGTGGTCGGTGATCAGCACGCCGATGCCGCGATCCTTCAGATGCTTCACCAGATCGCGGATCTCTCCCACCGCGATCGGGTCGATGCCGGCCAGCGGCTCGTCCAGCAGGATGTAGGAAGGTTGGGTGGCCAGCGCCCGCGCGATCTCCACACGGCGCCGTTCACCGCCGGACAGCGCCAGCGCGGGGGTACGGCGCAGATGGCTGATGCCGAACTCGGCCAGCAGTTCCGCCAGCATCATGTCGCGGGCGCCGGCGTCGGGCTCCGCCACCTCCAGCGCCGCCATCACGTTCTGTTCCACGTTCAGGCCGCGGAACACGCTGGCTTCCTGCGGCAGGTAGCCGATGCCCAGCCGGGCGCGGCGATACATCGGCAGGCGGGTGATGTCGGCACCGTCCAGGCTGATCGCGCCGGTATCCGGCTTCACCAGGCCGACGATCATGTAGAAGGTCGTGGTCTTGCCGGCGCCATTGGGGCCCAGCAGCCCGACCGCCTCGCCGCGGTGCAGGGTCACCGATACGTTCCGCACCACCGGCCGGCCCTTGTAGGTCTTGCCGACGCCGGTCGCGGTCAGGCCGCCGGGGCGGGCCACCACGCGCAGGTCGGGCCGGGATTCGGGGGACAACCGCGTGACTCGCAATTCGTTCATCGGCGCGATCCTGACGATGGGCGCGCCGGCGGTTCCGCCGGCGGGTTGGCGACTGAATCGCGGTCCAATGTCTTGTTGCTTTCGTCGTTCGGCAGCACCAGGCCGGCCACGCGGCCTTTCGGCGGGGCCAGCAGCCGAGCCACGCCCGTCTTCATGTTCACGTCCGCCTCGGCACCGTTCAACTGGTTCTGTCCGCGGGTGATCCGGACATTGCCGGCCAGCCGAGCCATGCCGGTATCGGGAACGTAGACGGCCCGGTCGCCGGTGACGATGTCGGTGGGCGTGCGGATCGAAACATGGCCGAACGCCTCCACCCGCTCCACCTTGCCGGACGAGCCCAGCGGATCGGTCACCGCGTCGGTCTTGGTGCCGGCGGGAGCGCCAGAGGAGGGACTGCCAGAAGAGGGACCGCCGGAGGGGGTGCCGGCAGGCGATCTGGCGGCATGGTCGGGCGGCGGGTTGTCGCGCGTATAGGCGACCAGCGTATCGGCGGCGACGCGTTTCGCATCGCTGGTCACCACCACCGCGTCACCGCGAGCGACCGCCATGTGCTTCTGCGGCCAGTATTCCAGGTCGTCACGGGCGGTCAGCACATCGTTCGGCGTGGTCAGCCGCAAATCACGCCCCGTCATCACCAGCACGGCCTGATCCAGGTCGTAGACAGCCTTGTCGCCTTGGGCGTGATCGGTCTGGGTGAAGATATGCACATTGCCGTCGGCCTGCAGCCGATAGATTTCATTCCCGCCGGACTCGGTGTCGGGACCAAGACCCAGGGAAGCCGGTTGCGCGGAGGCGGGCTGGGCGGAGGCGGGCTGCGCGGCACCGGAAGCCGCGGCGCCGGGTTGCGGCGCCTTCTGATCGGCGCCGTCCGCGGTGGCCTTCTTGCGATACCAGGCGGTCAGCCGGTCGGCGGTCACGGTCACCGCGCCGCGCACCGCCCTGGCGTCGCCGCGGGCGATCACCTGCTTCTCGGCCTGCCGCCATTCGATTCCATCGCGCGCGGTAATGTCGATCGGGCCGCCCTGCGTCAGGTCCAGCTGCTGTGCTCGGACCGCGTGCGCCGACAGCAGCAAGCCGAGCCCCAGCAGGCAGCCGAGCAGCAGGCGGGTGGGCAGCGGGTGGACGGGCAGTGCGCGGGCGGGCGATCGCCGCCGTCCAGAGCGATGGCGTCGCCGTGTCACGGCCTGGTGCCGTTGAGAACCAGGTGGGCGGGGCCGCTGAAGTCGACAGCGGAGCCCCTGTCCATCAACGTGAAGCCGCCCTGCGCATCCAATGTGCCGAACGGGCCCTCGGCGTGCACCGGGGTGAAGCTGGCGGCCGCCCCCGCCTTCACATCGACAGTGGCGGCCTGGGTCCGCATCGTGGTGCCGTCATCACGGTACAGCGTCACGTCATTCACCAGGTCGAGCTGGTTCGCCTTCTGCACATAGGTGCCGCCGCGCGCGGTCACCATCAGCCAGGTGCCATTCTCCAGCGTGATGTCGCCCTTCGGCATGGTCAGGACGATCCGGTCCGTGTCCACCTGCCTCGCCGATTCCGCCGTCACCGTGTAGGGCCGGCCTTTCTCATCGACGCCGTTGTAGCGCAGGTCCACCATGCGACCGCCTTCCAACTCACCGCTGAGTTGTCCGCCGTGAATCCGCGTCTGGATCGTCGTCCGCTCAAGCTCCGGCCACAGCGCCACCATGGCGAGCAGGGCCATTGCGCACAGCGGCAGCAGCCACTTGGTCAAGGTGATCAGAACCCGGCGGCGGGCGATGCGACCCGGCGTCGGCAGACTGCGCCGCGCGGCGGTGGCCTGCATCATATAGGCGCCGGCGCGGCGGTCCGGCTGGCCGCTGGCAAGCGGTGGGGCGGTCATCGGGCGCTCCTCATGCCAGGCCCGCCCGCAGCAGGTCGTGGACGTGCAGGATTCCGACCGGCTGCTGGTCATCGGCGACGACGAACAGCGCCGTCACCGGTCGCTCGCGGGCGTTCATCACGTGCAGGGCCTCGGCCGCCAGGGCGTCGGGACCGATGGTGCGGGGGGACAGGGTCATGATGTCGCGCACCCGCCGCGAGAGCAGGTCCGGCCCCATCGCCCGACGCAGATCGCCGTCGGTGACGATACCGACCAACCGGCCGTCGGCGTCTCTGACGCCCAGGCAACCGAAACGCTTTTCCGTCATCAGCACCAGCGCGGCCGCCATGTGCATATCGGGATCCGCGACCGGGACCGCATGGCCGGTGTGCATCAGGTCGCGCACACGCCGCAGCCGGGCGCCCAGGCGGCCACCGGGATGGAAGGACTGAAAATCCGCCGCGGTGAAGCCGCGGCGGGTCAGCAGCGCCACCGCGACCGCGTCGCCCAGCGCCAGCTGCATGGTGGTGGAGGTGGTCGGCGCCAGCCCCATCGGGCACGCCTCGGCCGCGCGCGGCAGGATCAGCGCCACATCGGCGGCCAGCGCCAGCGTGGAGTCCGGCCGGCCGGTGATCGCCACCAGCGGCAGCGCGAAACGCCGCGCATGCGCCACCAGGTCCGCCAGCTCCGCCGTCTCCCCCGAATTCGACAGCGCCAACACCGCATCGCCGGGAATGATCATGCCCAGGTCGCCATGCGACGCCTCGGCGGGATGGACAAACAGGGCCGGCGTGCCGGTGGAAGCCAGGGTGGCGGCAATCTTCCGGCCCACCAGGCCCGACTTTCCCATCCCGGAGACAACCACCCGGCCGGTCGCGGTGGCCAGGCGCGCGACCGCATCCGCGAAGGAATCGCCCAGCGACGCCGCCAACGCCCGCAGGCCGGCAGCCTCCGTGGTCAGAACCTCCCGCGCGACGGACAGATCATCCCGCGGATCATCCCGTCTGGCCGCGGACAACCCGGCCGATTCGGGATCAGCCGCCGGATCGATGGTTGCGGCAGAGGATTGGCTCAAGCTCGATTCTACTTCTTCTACTATGGCGACAAGCTCTATGGGCCGTCCGGGATCGACTGGTCAACCCATTGAACTTTATCAATCAGTTTCCATGCTGCGACGCATCGACACAACGGAGACACAGGATATTGGCGGCGGTTTGCGCCGGCATCATGGCAGGAAAAGGATGACCCGGCCGCTTTCGCCTCAGGACTGATGCGCGAAAATGTCGGGCTGCTCGTAACCCAGCAAATCCAGCTGCCCGCGCGCCGGCAGGAAGGCAAAGCATTGCTCGGCCAGCTCCAGCCGGCCTTCGCGGATCAGCAGCGCCTCCAGCTTCGCCCATAGCGCGTGCAGGTGCAGCACGTCGGAGGCGGCATAGGCCAGTTGTTCCGGCGTCAGTTCCATCGCGCCCCAGTCGGAGCTTTGCTGCTGCTTCGACAGTTCAACGCCCAGCAGCTCCTTGCACAGATCCTTCAGCCCGTGCCTGTCGGTGAAGGTGCGCACCAGCTTGGCGGCGATCTTCGTGCACTTCACCGGGCGGACGGCGATGCCCAGGGAATGCTGCAGCACCCCCACGTCGAACCGGGCGAAATGCATCAGCTTGACGATACCGGGATCGGCCAGCAGCCGCTTCAGGTTCGGGCAGGCGAAACCCAGGCCGCCACGCTCCGGCGGGATCAGCTGGACCATGTGGCTGTGCCCGTCCCCGGCCGAGAGCTGCACCAGGCACAGCCGGTCGCGATGCGGGTTGAGGCCCATGGTTTCCGTGTCGACCGCGACCACCGGACCCAGCGACACGGTCTCGGGCAGGTCGTTACGGTGCAGGTGAATGGCGCCGTTGGGCATGAATTGCGTGATCGCCACCGTCACGGGGTCCCCGGTTTAGGTCTTCCTCTGGTATCGGCCTGGCGTCCGCCGAAGACACTCCCCGCGGGCGCATTCCATTGTCGGGGCCCCTGTGTGGGGTCCCCGCATGGTGCCCAGGAGAAGACTCGAACTTCCACGACATTGCTGCCACAGGTACCTGAAACCTGCGCGTCTACCAATTCCGCCACCTGGGCAAGGAGGGGACCGCCGCCGCCATCGAGGCGTCGGCAGGGCGGGCCATGTAGCCGCCGGCCGCGGCGGCGTCAACCACCCGTTTTCGCCACCCGGCGCTTTTCTGCGCGACGCGCCTTGAGGCCGAGCCGCGGGCGGCTTATCAGGCCCCGGTGTCTCGGGAGAGCAGTGGCATGGCGACACGCAAGGTGGCGACGGTTTTCGGCGGGTCCGGCTTCATCGGCCGCTATGTGGTCAAGCGGTTGGCGCAACGCGGCTATGTGGTGCGCGTGGCGGTGCGGGACCCTGAAAGGGCGCTGTTCCTGAAGCCGGCCGGTGCCGTGGGGCAGATCGTGCCGCTGTTCGCCCCGGTGACCAACAAGGCCGCGGTGCAGCGCGCGGTGGCGGACGCGGATGTCGTGGTGAACTGCGTCGGCATCCTGGCCGAGACCGGCGGCCGCACCTTCGCCGGCGTGCATACCGACGGGGCCGGCAGCATCGCCGCCGAATCGGCCGCGGCGGGCGTGCGACGCCTGGTGCATCTGTCCGCCATCGGCGCCGACCCGAACGCCAGAAGCCGCTATGCCGCCACCAAGGGCCAGGGCGAGCAGGCGGTGCTGGCCGCCTTTCCGCGTGCCACCATCCTGCGTCCGTCGATCGTGTTCGGACCCGAGGACCGTTTCTTCAACCGCTTCGCCGAGATCGCCCGGCTGTCGCCGTTCATGCCGGTGATCGCGGGCGCCACCAAGATGCAGCCGGTCTACGTCGCCGATGTCGCCGACGCGGTGATGGCGGCGCTGGCCGACCCGGCGACCGAAGGCAAGATCTATGAGCTGGGTGGCCCCGAGGTCTTGAGCTTCCGCGAGATCCTGCAGCGCGTGCTGAAGCAGACCAACCGGGACCGGCGCATGGTGGCCATCCCGCGCGGGCTCGCCCACCTGCAGGCGGCGATCATGCAGTGCCTGCCCGGCAAGCCGCTGACGACGGATCAGCTGGAGATGCTGTCGCACGACAACGTCGTGGCGCCGGGCGCGCCAGGGCTGAAGGACCTGGGCATCGTGCCGACGCCGATCGATCTGGTGACGCCGGGCTACCTGGCCCGGTTCCAGCCGGGTGGCGGGCGCCGGCCACTGATCCCGGCCGAGGAGTAGCAACCCGCGTTGTCCTGCTGGCTGCGTCCGGCATCGGAAAGGATACCGGCCGAAGGGTGGCAGCCCGTGGCGCGGCGCCGCTGACCCCAACGCGGCGGCTTGGCCCGCCCCGACGCGGCGGCATGGCCCGGAGGGGGCCCCCGCCAGAACGGTCCGGCCGCGGAAAGCACGCCAGCCGTGCCGCGCATGGCGGGCTGATCGCCTTGACCTTGCATCCGGCAAATATCATGTTCCCGGCCACCTGCAACATTGCTACGGGGACTGATGTCAAAAGAAGATATGATCGAATTCAGCGGCACGGTGATGGAGCTTCTGCCCAACGCCATGTTCCGCGTGAAGTTGGACAATGAGCATTCGATCCTGGCCCACACCAGCGGCAAGATGCGCAAGAACCGGATTCGCGTCCTGGCCGGTGATCGGGTCAATGTCGAAATGACCCCGTACGACCTCACCAAGGGCCGTATCACGTTCCGCTTCAAGTAAGACCCGTTTGCGGTCCGATTGTGCCCCCACCGCTTGTCCTGGCCTCGTCCAGTCCGCGGCGGCTGATGCTGCTGGCTCAGATCGGACTGACCCCCGACCGCGTCATCACCCCCGATGTCAATGAAGCCGCGCGGCCCGGCGAACTGCCGCGCCCCTATGCCGTTCGCATGGCGCGAGACAAGGCGGCCGCCATTCCCTGCCCCGGCAGCCTGGTGCTGGCCGCCGACACCGTGGTCGCCGTCGGTCGCCGCATTCTGCCGAAAGCCGAAACCATGGACGACGTGCGGTCCTGCCTGCGGTTGGTGTCGGGCCGCCGCCACCGCGTGCTGACCGCGGTGGCGCTGATCGCCACCAACGGGAAGCGCAGCGAGCGCCTGTCGGAAAGCACCGTCACCTTCAATCGCCTGACCGAAGAGCAGATCGAGCGCTATGCCGCGTGCGGCGAGGGCCTGGGCAAGGCCGGCGGCTATGCCATCAACGGCCAGGTGGCGAGCCTGGTCAGAGCCATGACGGGCAGCTTCTCCGGTATCGTCGGACTGCCCCTGTTCGAGACGGCACAATTGCTGCGCGCGCACGGTTACCGGATTCCGTGACCGAGACGATCCATGTCGACTCCAGCCCGGGCGAGGTGCGCATCGCCGTTGAACGCGACGGTGCGCTGATCGACTACGCGCTGTGGCGACCGGGCGCGCCGGATGGCGTCGGCGACCTGCACCGGGGACGCGTGGTCGGCGTGGTGCCGGCGATGGCGGGCGTGTTCGTGGCACTGGATGGCGCCGAGGGTTTCCTGCCGGACAGCGAGGGCGGCAAGGGCCTGACCGTCGGCACCGTCCTTGGCGTGCGGGTGATCAGAGCGGCGCAGGGGCACAAGGGTCCGCGGCTGACGGCCCGGCTGTCCGAAGCGGAGCACCGGGTCATCGGCACCGGATCGGCGGCGCTGGTGCGCCGCGGACCGGACCCGCTGCACCGGCTGGCGGAGCGCTACAAGCGAGCCGAGGTGCTGACCGCCGACACTGCGCTGGCGGCGGCGCTGCGCCCTGCCCTGGGCGCGCGGTTGCGGCTGAGCCTGGACGCCACCCTTCCCGACCCGGTCGGCGCCGCCGTCGACGCGCTGGCGGAGCCGGTTGTCGCGCTGGCGAATGGCGCCCGGCTGTCCATCTGGCCGACACCGGCGCTGGTAGCAATCGACATCGACGCGGGCGCCGCCGCCGGAGACCGTAAATCCGGGCACGAGGCGATCAACCGCGCAATCCTGCCTGCGCTGGCGGCGCAGATCCGGCTGCGGAACCTGTCGGGGGCCATCGTCGTCGATCTGGCGGGCCTGTCGGCTCGGCGCCGGGCGGCTCTGGGACCGGACCTGGAGCACGCCCTGGCCTCCGATCCGCTGCGGCCGCGCTTCCTCGGCTTCACCGCCCTGGGCCTGGCGGAGATCGTGCGGCCGCGAATCCATCCCCCGCTACACGAACTGGCGGAAGGGCCGCTGGCCGCCGGCCTGGCGGCGCTGCGCGCCGTGCTGCGGGAGCAGGCCGGCCCGCACGGCCACGGACCCGCGGCACGGTCGCCAATGCGGGGATTGCCGATGCCGCGGTTGCCGGTGGCGCGCTGGCCGGTGGCGTGTTGGCCGGTGTTGCGGGCCGCGCCCTCAGTGGTGGCGGCGTTGCAGGCCGATCCGGCCGCGCTGCCCGATCTTGTCCGGCGCACCGGGCACAACCTTATAGTCAGATCAGACCCGTCCCTGCCCGGTTGTACCTGGGTGCTGGAGTATGACCATGCGTAAACCGATGTCTCGCTGTCCGATCTGCGGGCGGCCGTCCTCGGCCGAGAACCAACCGTTCTGCAGCCCGCGCTGCAAGGAAGTCGACCTGGGCCGCTGGCTGACCGGTGTCTACCGGATCCCCGGCCCGGAGGCGGGGCTGGACGACGACCCGCCACCGGCTCCGGAAGCGGCTTGATCCCCGTAGAGGGTTGGGCTACACACCCGCTCCCGGTCGAGCCCAGGGGTTGGCTTGCATCCTCGGGGTCGCCGCTTGGTGCCCAGGTAGCTCAGTTGGTAGAGCATGCGACTGAAAATCGCAGTGTCGGTGGTTCGATTCCGCCCCTGGGCACCACTTGCTCTTCCCAGAGCATCTCATCAACTAGATAAATCAATGAGCTAGTTGGTTCTGGCTGCTCATGATGACCCTCCCATACCATTGCAGCGCATCGATTTGTGGGTAGTGGTCCTCCCGGGTATCACCCATTGTCCGGGAGGACCGTTGCCCATGTCGCTCTCGACTTTGCCTGCAAGAACGCCAAGCCTAACCCGGATATCGAAGGGAAATTTCGTGTCGCCTATCTCTGGGCCGACCAGCCCGAAGAACGGGCGATTTCTTCCGCGATATCTTCTCGACATCATCGGGCTCGACATCATCGGGCGGTTTCTCCACCTCAACGGCAAGGAAGCGCTGATCTTTCCGCGTTTCCATCAGATCGCCGCGGTTCTGAAGATGCTGGCCCATGCTTGCGCCAACGGCAGCGGCAACAATTATCCGATCCGGCATTCGGCGGGATCGGGAAAATCCAATACGATCGCCTGGACGGCGCATCGGCTGGTGACGTTGCACGATCCATCCGGCCAGCCGGTTTTCGACACCGCGATCGTGGTCACGGATCGGCGACCTGTTCGATGAGTTGTTCGGCCCCGGCGGCTGATGCTCCAGGCGTCGAAATCGGCGTAGAAATCCGCCCTTCAATGGATTACATGTAGTCACGTATGACTACATATGGAGGCGCGACATGCTGACCGTCAACCTCAGAGACGCCAAGGCCGGATTTTCCAGCCTCGTTGATGAAGCCGTCAAAGGAGAGATCGTGACCATCACCCGTCATGGCAAGCCCGTTGCGGCCCTGGTTTCGGTCGAGGCGGCGGAGATCGCGCGCAAGGCGCTGACGCGCAAACGGGCGGGCCTCGTCAGCTATCTCAGGACGTTCCCAGGCGGAGAGTTCCCGCGCAACCGCAAACCATCACGGGATATCGAGCTTTGAGCGGCTTCCTTCTCGACACCAACGTCGTCTCCGTGCTGGCGGCGTCGAAGGCGGAAGCATCCGCTGACTTCCTCATCTGGCTGGACCGCATGGACGCTGATGGACGGCTATTTCTGTCGGTCGTCTCCATCCATGAGATCGAGAAGGGAATCGCGCTCCTCGACCACAAGGGGGCAACGGCGAGGGCCGCGAGCCTGAAAGCATGGCTCAGTGGCCTTGTCTCCACATACGATGACAAGATCATTGGCTTCGATGCGCAGGCCGCCGCAATCGGCGGACGGCTGGAAGCGAAGGCGCTTGCGGCCGGTCACGACCCCGGCATGGCGAACGCCGTGATTGCCGGGACCGCCGCAGCGCATGAACTCGTCATCGTCACCCGCAACACGAAGCATTTCCTGCCATTCGGTATCGCCGTGTTGTCGCCTGACGAGGCTGCCGCACAAGGAGGCCCGGCATAACCGCTTCCACAATCTCCCCGCGCGCCCCCCCTACCTGCGCGTCTTGACGGCGCGGCAGGCCGAGCATGACGTTTCGATGCCCGACCAGAAGCGGCAGGGCGGGGCTTATTGCGGGTCCGCACCTTCGCCAAGACCACCCGCCAACGCATCCGCCTCGAAGGCGGCGGCTATCGCCGCAACCATTTGCGCGCACTTGCCCAGCGCGTCGAGGTCGCGGACGGCTAGGTTCGGATCATGGGATCGAAGACCCGGCTGCTCCAAGCGCTCACCGGAAAAAACGGCGTAGACTCAGTGCCCACTCAGGGACTGAAGTGGCGGGCCAACCGGCCTGTGCAGCGACGCCCTTCCGCGGATTACGTGAACCCGGCCGAGAGGGTGATCACGCCGCCGCCAACGCTGCCTGGCAGCACATGATCGTCGCGACATGCAGTTTGTGGGCTTGGCGTCCCGTAGGGGATTCGAACCCCTGTTGCCGCCGTGAAAGGGCGGTGTCCTAGGCCTCTAGACGAACGGGACAGGCCAGGGCGCGGACACAGGCGCCGCGGTGCCGACGTCCGTAGCGGAGCGGGGCGAACCGGTCAAGCGCACTCTCCGACCCCGGTACCGTCCCGCCGCATCATGCCAATGCGGCATCGGTCACCACGAAACACGGGTTCGTCGATCCGTTCCACGCCTCGGCCCGCAGGTGGCCGGCAAGGTGCAGCGGCAGCCCCTCGCCCCGCCCCAGCAGCGTATCCGTCAGCCGGCCTTCACGCGCTCTGAACAGCATCACCTTCAGCCGCGGGCCGCTTCCCTCGCCCTCGACGAACATCCGCACCGACCCCGCATCCTTGCCGACCCGGTCAGCCCGCAGCACCCGCGCGCGGTGCAGGACCAGCGTCGGCTCCTCGTTGCCGGCCCCAAACGGGGCCAGCCGTTCCAACGCCTGGGCCACATCCGTCGTGGCCCCCTGCACCGCCAGCGTCGCCTCCACCGTCAGCGCCGCCGCGCCGGGCAGCGCCGAAGCCGCGGACAGCCGCTCATTCAGGAACATCCTGAAGGCCTCGACACGCTCCGCCCGCAGCGAGAACCCGGCCGCCATGGGATGGCCGCCCCCCGTCTCCAGGATGCCGGCCTGCCGCGCCGCGATCACCGCCGCTCCCAGGTCCAGGCCAGGCACCGACCGGCCGGACCCCTTGCCCAGGCCGTCCGCGATCCCGGCCACACAGGCGGGCCGGTTCAGCCGTTCCTTGATCCGCCCGGCGACGATGCCAACCACGCCGGGATGCCAGGCCTCGCCGGCCACCACCACCACGGCATCCCCGGCGGCCACCTGCGCCTCGGCGGAGCGCATGGCGGCATCCAGGATCCCGGCCTCCACTTCCTGGCGCTGGCGATTGACCGCGTCCAGCCGCTCCGCCAGCGCCAGGGCTTCGACGCGATCCTCGCTCAGCAGCAGCCGCACACCCAGATCGGCCTGGCTGATGCGGCCGCCCGCGTTGATGCGCGGTCCCAGCGCGAAGCCGCAGGTGAAGGCGTTCAGCTTCTCGCGCGCCTGCGTGACGTCCAGCAGCGCGGCAATGCCCACCCGCGACCGCCGCGCCATGACCTTCAAGCCCTGGCAGACCAGCGCCCGGTTGACCCCGGTCAGCGGCATCACGTCGCAGACCGTCGCCAGGGCCACAAGGTCCAACAGGCCCAACAGGTCCGGCTCCGGCCGCTGAGCGAAGAAGCCTCGCCGGCGCAAGGCGCGGACGGTGGCCACCGCGGTCATGAACGCGACGCCAGCCGCGCACAGCGCCGTCAACCCCGACCCGCAATCCAGCCGATTGGGATTGACGGTCGCCAGGATCGGCGGCGGCGGCCCCTCCGCCTTGTGATGATCCAGCACCACCACATCCGCCTGGCCGGCGATCGCGGCCAGGGTCGCCGCCGCGGCCGTCCCGCAATCGACACAGACGATCAGCCGGGCACCGCGCGCCACCAGCGCCAGCAAGGCGGGCTCGTTCGGGCCGTACCCCTCCAGCATGCGGTCGGGTACGTGAAAATAGACCGTGCAGCCCAGGGCCCGCAGGAAGCTGACCATCAGGGCAGAGCTGCAGGCGCCGTCGACGTCGTAATCGCCGAACACCGCGACCGTCTCGCTTTGCGCCACCGCATGCGCCAGTCGGTCCGCGGCGACATCCATATCGATCAGGGTCGACGGGTTCGGCAGCAGCGCCCGCAAGGTCGGTTCCAGGAAATCGGCCGCCGCCTCGATCCCGACGCCGCGGCCGGCGAGCAGGCGGCCGACGATCTCCGGCACCTCCAGCTTCTGGCTGATGCCGAACGCCACCCGGTCTTCGCCGCGCCGCCACTCCCACCGGCGCCCCGACAGGCTGCTGGCCACCCCCAGGACCGGTCCCTCGGATGGCCCCGTTGCGATCGCAGCGTCGTTCAACGCATCGGCCTCAGGTCGGAGTCCAGGTCTTCTGGGCGAAGTTATGGTGCCCCTCGATGAAGCGGACAGTGCCGGAGTGGCTCCGCATCACGATCGAATGCGTCACCGCCCCCGCGCCGGCGCGGCGCACGCCGCGCAGCATGGCCCCGCTGGTCACGCCGGTGGCGGCGAACATCACGTCGCCCTTCGCCATTTCCTCGCAGTTGAAGACGCGCTTTGGATCGGTGTGGCCCATGGTCCGCACGCGCTCGATCTGGTCTTCGCTTTCGTACAGCAGCCGGCCCTGCATCTGACCGCCGACGCAGCGCAGGGCCGCCGCGGCCAGCACGCCTTCTGGCGCCCCGCCGGAGCCCAGGTAGATGTCGATCTGTGAATCCGGCATCGCCGTGGCGATCACGCCGCTGACATCGCCGTCGCTGATCAGCACGACCCGAGCGCCGGCCTCCCGGCAATGGGCGATCAGGTCCTTGTGGCGGTCGCGGTCCAGCATGCAGACGACGAGGTCGGAACGATCGCAGCGCTTGGCCCGCGCCAGGTTGCGCAGGTTCGACGCAACCGTGTCGTCCAGGTTCACCACGCCCTCCGGCAGGCCGCCGCCGACGGCGATCTTGTCCATGTAGATATCGGGGGCGTGCAGGAAATGGCCGTGATCGGCCAGCGCCAAGGTCGCCATGGCGTTCGGACCACCCTTGGCGGTCAGCGTGGTGCCCTCCAGCGGGTCCACCGCGATATCCATCTTCGGTCCGCCGAAGCCGACCTTCTCGCCGATATACAGCATCGGCGCCTCATCCATCTCACCTTCGCCGATCACCACCGTGCCGTCGATCGCGACGGCGTCGAACGCCATCCGCATCGCCTCTACCGCCGCGCCGTCGGCGGCGTTCTTGTCGCCCAGCCCGATCCAGCGCGAAGCCGCCAGTGCCGCCGCCTCGGTCACCCGCACCAGCTCCAGCGCGAGGTTGCGATCGGTCATCGAGCCGGGTGCGGGCCGGGTCTTGGGGGGAGCCATGGTTTCCTCCTGCGAAGGTCGAGTCGTTCGTGCTTTAGCATGGCCGGACGGCGGACGCATCGGAGCACCCGGCCCTTCGGGTCCGCCAGGGGATGGGCTAGACTCGCGCCAGCCGGCCAGCCACCCCGATGCATCCATCCCCGCCGGCCTGCAAACGACTCGGAGACG
The DNA here is from genome assembly GCF_035548095.1 of Rhodopila sp. GTDB lineage: Bacteria > Pseudomonadota > Alphaproteobacteria > Acetobacterales > Acetobacteraceae > Rhodopila. The sequence continues at coordinate 42,183 of NZ_DASZUV010000026.1, forward strand.
ACCTCATGACCATGGTCCGCCCAACCCCGGCTGGTCCAACCTCGGCTGGTCCAGCCCCGATTGGTCCCACCCCGATCGGCCCCCCATTGGCCCGCCGCAGCCTGCTCGCCACCGCCCTGGGCCTGTTGGCGGCGCCCGCCATCGTGCGTGCGCAAGGGGACGCGCCGATCCGCATCGGCGAGATCAACTCCTATACCGCGATCCCGTCCTTCACCCTGCCCTATCGCAACGGCTGGCAGCTCGCCGTCGACCAGGTCAACGCCGCCGGCGGCGTCCTCGGCCGCAAGATCGAGGTGATCAGCCGCGATGACGCGGGCAAGCCGCAGGATGCGATCCGCCTCGCCGGCGAATTGTTGAACGAGCAGAAAGTGGACCTGCTGGCGGGCGCCTATCTGTCGAATATCGGCCTCGCGCTGAGCGACTACGCGCTGCAGAACAAGGCGCTGTTCGTCGCCGGGGAGCCATTGACCGACGCGCTGGTCTGGGAAAAGGGCAACCGGTACACCTACCGGCTGCGCCCCTCCACGTATATGCAGGCCGCCATGCTGGTCGAGGACGCGGCGAAGCTGAACGCGAAACGCTGGGTCACGGTCGCACCGAACTACGAATACGGCCAATCGGCGGTGAAATGGTTCAAGCTGCTGCTGGCCCTGAAGCAGCCGGATGTGCGGTTCGTCGCGGAACAATGGCCGGCGCTGGGAAAAATCGATGCCGGCGCCACCGTCGCCGCGCTGGCGCAGGAAAAGCCGGATGCCATCCTGAACGTCACCTTCGGTCCCGACCTGACCAATTTCGTCCGCCAGGGCAATACGCGCGGCCTGTTCGAGGGCCGCGGCGTGGTCTCCATCCTGACCGGGGAGCCGGAATATCTGGAGCCGCTGGGCGATGAGACGCCGGATGGCTGGATCGTCACCGGCTATCCGGTCACCAGCGTCACCGATCCGGCGAACCGGGCATTCATCACCGCCTACCAGGCGAGGTTCAACGAGCTGCCGAAGATGGGCTCCGTCGTCGGCGCCGGGCTGATCCGGGCAATCGTTGCCGGCATCAAACAGTCTGGCTCCGTGGCGACGGAAAAGATGGCCGACGGTTTCGCCAATGCCGGCTTCGACACACCGTTCGGCAAGGCGAGCTGGCGCGGCATCGATCATCAGGGCACCCTGGGCACCTATGTCGGCAGAACCGCGCTGCGGGACGGCAAGGGCGTCATGGTCGATTGGCGGTATATCGACGGCGCCGACGCCCTGCCCTCCGACGCCGAGGTGCGGAAGCTGCGGCCGGCATAGTCCCGCTCGGCGCAGTCCCATTTGGCGTGACCTGACCCCGCTGGCTGGAGCTGCCATTTGAACGTTCTGCTGATCCAGTCGCTGACCGGGCTGGCGACCGCGTCGTCGCTGTTCCTGCTGGCCGCCGGACTGACCGTCATCTTCGGCGTGACGCGGGTGGTGAATTTCGCGCACGGCTCGCTGTTCATGCTGGGCGCCTATGGCGGCTGGACCATCCTGTCCGCGCTGCCGCGCACGCCGGTCTGGTTCGCCGCCGGCATCGTCCTGACCGGACTCGCGGTGGCGGCGATCGGGGGCCTGATCGAGGTCATGTTACTGCGGCGTATCTACCACGCGCCCGAGCTGCTGCAGTTGCTGGCGACGTTCGGCGTGGTCCTGGTGCTGCAGGACCTCACGCTGATGATCTGGGGCCCGAACGATCTCAGCCTGTCGCGACCGCCCTGGCTGCGCGGTTTCGCCACGATCGGCGGCAGCCGCATGCCGCTTTACGATCTGTGGCTGACCGCCATCGGCCCCGCCGTCCTCCTCGTGCTGTGGCTGCTGTTCACGCGCACGCGCTGGGGCACGCTGGTGCGGGCCGCGACACAGGACCGGGAGATGGTCGCCGCGCTGGGCGTGAGCCAGCATTGGCTGTTCACCTCGGTCTTCGCCCTGGGTGCCTTCCTGGCCGGCGCAGGCGGCGCGCTGACGCTACCGGATGCGTCGGCGAACCTGCAGATCGACCTGACCTCGATCGTCGATGCATTTGTCGTCGTGGTTGTCGGCGGCCTGGGCAGCCTGGGGGGGGCCTTTCTGGCCAGCCTGCTGATCGGCCTGTTGCAGGCCTTCGGCATTCTGCTGCTGCCGCAGGCGACCCTGGCCCTCACATTCGTCATCATGGCCATCGTCCTGATCCTACGGCCCAACGGGCTGCTGGGCCGTCCCCAGGCCGATGTGCGCCAGGAAGCGGAAACGGTGTCCCTGATCGGACCGGCCGAACCGATCGTGCGCCGGCTGGGGCTGGCTGTGCTGCTGGCAGCCATCGTCGCCCCGCTGGCGGTCGGCCCGTTCCTGCTGTCGGTGCTGACCGAGATGCTGATCGCGGCGCTGTTCGCCGCCTCACTGCACGCGATCATGGGCCCCGGCGGCATGCCCAGCTTCGGTCAGGCCGCTTGGTTCGGCATTGGCGCCTATGCCGCGGCCTTCGCGGTGAAATCCCTGGCGCTGCCGATAGGCGCCGGACTCCTGGCCGGCACCTGCGCCGCCGGCCTGATCGCCGTCATCGTCGGCGCGTTCCTGGTCCGGCTGTCCGGCGTCTATCTGGCGATGCTCACCCTGGCCTTCGCGCAGATCGTCTGGGCCATAGCGTTTCAGGCCGTCGACCTGACCGGCGGCGACAACGGGATCCTGGGCGTCTGGCCGCCCGCCTGGGCTGCCTCGCCGGCGGCGTTCTACTGGCTGACCCTGGCGCTGTGCGTCATGGCAATCCTGCTGCTGCGGCACATCCTGCAGACCCCGTTCGGCTATGGGCTGCGCGCGGCGCGCGACTCCGCGCAACGAGCGGCGGCGATCGGGCTGAACGGTCCGGCCTTGCGGCTGATGGCCCTGGCGCTGTCGGGCGCCGCGGCAGGGCTGGCCGGCGCGCTGACCGCGTTCAGCAAGGGCAGCGTGTTCCCGACCTATATCTCGATCGGCCGCTCCGTCGACGCCCTGATCATGGTGCTGCTGGGCGGCATCCAGACCATGAGCGGCCCGATCGTCGGAGCGCTGGTCTATACCGGGCTGTTCGATGCCCTGCTGCTGGTCACCGACCTGTGGCGCCTTGTCCTCGGCCTTGTCATCATCGTCCTCGTCCTGGCGTTTCCGCTGGGCATCGCCGGTACCGTCCAGCGTCTGTCGCGGCAGGGACAACGGGCATGACCCCGGTGCTGGACGCCGCCGGGCTGCGAAAGTCCTTTGGCGGCCAGACGGCCGTCGACGATGTCTCCTTTCGTGTCGGCGCGGGGGAAATCCGAGCGCTGATCGGGCCGAACGGCGCTGGGAAATCCACCTGCTTCAACCTGTTGAACGGGCAGCTCCGCCCGGATGGCGGCAGCGTCCGCCTGCACGGCCGGGACATCACCGGCCTGCCGCCGTGGCGCATCGCGCGGCTGGGGGTGGGCCGCACCTTCCAGATCACCGCCACCTTCGCCTCCATGACGGTGCGGGAGAACGTGCAGACCGCCCTGCTGTCGCACCGCCGCCGCATCTGGCGTTGCGGCCGGCCCGCCCGATCCCTGTTCCGCGCCGAGGCGGATGGCCTGCTGCGGCAGGTCCATCTGCCGGATCAGGCGGACAGGGCGGCGGGCGTGCTCGCCTATGGCGATCTGAAGCGCCTGGAGCTCGCCATCGCGCTGGCCGGTCAACCGGTCCTGCTGCTGATGGATGAGCCCACCGCCGGCATGGCACCGGCGGAGCGCGGGGCCCTGATGCGGCTGGTCCGCGCGTTGACGCGGCAACAAGCCATCGCCGTGCTGTTCACCGAACACGACATGGACGTGGTGTTCGGCACCGCCGACCGGATCATGGTGCTTGACCACGGCAGGCTGATCGCCGACGGCGACCCTGCGGCGGTCCGGGCGAATCCCAGGGTGCGGGCGGTCTATCTGGGCAGCGTCGGCCCGGGCAGCATCGACCCGGGCAGCATCGACCTGGGCAGCATCGACCCGGGCGGCACCGCGTGCTGACCGTCACCGACCTGCACACCTATTACGGCAGGGCCCATATCCTGCAAGGCCTGTCGTTCAGCCTGGAACCCGGCCAGGTCACCGTGCTGCTGGGCCGCAACGGCGCCGGCAAGAGCACGACGCTGAAATCGCTGATGCACCTGGTCCGCCCCGCGCGCGGCCGGATCCGCTTCGGCGGAACCGACATCACGGGCTGGCCGCCCGACCGCATCGCCAGGGCCGGCATCGGCTATGTCCCGGAAGACCGGCGCATCTTCACGACGTTGACGGTGGCGGAAAACCTCGACGTGGGACGGCAACCGGCCCGCCCCGGCCAGCCTGCCTGGACCGAGGACCGGCTGTTCGCGCTGTTCCCCAACCTCGCGGCGATGCGCCAGCGCCCTGGCGGGCAGATGAGCGGCGGAGAACAGCAGATGCTGGCCATCGCCCGCACGCTGATGGGCAGCCCGACCCTGCTGCTGCTGGACGAGCCGAACGAAGGCCTCGCCCCGATAATCGTCGAGCAGCTCGGCGGCGCGATCCGGGCGCTGAAACAGACCGGCCTGACCGTGCTGCTGGCGGAGCAGAACCTGGCCTTTGCCGCCGCGACGGCCGACCGGGCGCTGGTGATCGAAAGCGGCCGCATCGTCTGGTCCGGCACGATGCGCGCGTTCCTGGACGACGCGGCCGCGCGCACCACCTATCTGGCAATTTGATGAGGGGCCGACTCGGCGGAATCGGGTTACGCTGACGGGCGAAGCGGCAGGTTCGCCAAAAGTTCTTGAGGATCAGGCGAATCTGGAACATAACGGATACACGATCGCATGCGGTGACCGGCTATTCTGATTAGTAGTAATTTGGCGTGCGTATGCACGCATTGGTTGCGTGCACCATCGGCACATGCGATAAGGCGGGAGTAGCTCGGCGTGGCAAAAGCAGACACAGGGATCGTACCGATGGAAAAGAACAAGGCGCTCGACGCCGCCATGGCGCAGATCGAACGCGCTTTCGGCAAGGGCTCCATCATGCGCATGGGCGCCCGTAGCGGCGATGAGCAGATCGAGGTCATTCCGTCCGGTTCCCTCGGCCTCGATCTCGCCCTTGGCATTGGTGGCCTGCCGCGTGGCCGTATCATCGAGATCTACGGGCCGGAAAGCTCCGGCAAGACCACCCTCGCCCTGCATGCCATCGCCGAGGCGCAGAAGCGGGGCGGGACCTGCGCCTTCGTCGACGCCGAACACGCGCTGGACCCCGTCTATGCCCGCAAGCTGGGGGTGGATGTCGACAACCTGCTGATCAGCCAGCCCGATGCCGGCGAACAGGCGCTGGAGATTGCCGATACGCTGGTCCGGTCCGGCGCCATCGACGTGCTGGTGGTGGACAGCGTCGCCGCCCTGGTGCCCCGCGCCGAGCTGGAAGGGGAAATGGGCGACAGCCATATGGGCCTGCATGCCCGGCTGATGAGCCAGGCCCTGCGGAAAATCACCGGCAGCGTCAGCCGGTCGAAGTGCATGCTGATCTTCCTGAACCAGATCCGCATGAAGATCGGCGTGATGTTCGGCAACCCGGAGACCACGACGGGCGGCAACGCGCTGAAGTTCTATGCCTCGATCCGCATGGAAATCCGCCGCATCGGCCAGATCAAGGAGCGTGATGAGGTGGTCGGCAACCAGACGCGCGTGAAGGTGGTGAAGAACAAGCTCGCCCCGCCCTTCCGGCAGGTGGAATTCGATATCATGTATGGCGAGGGCGTCAGCAAGGTCGGTGAACTGCTGGACCTCGGCGTGAAGGCCGGCGTCGTCGAAAAATCCGGCGCGTGGTTCAGCCATGACAGCCAGCGCATCGGCCAGGGACGGGAAAACGCCAAGCAGTTCCTGCGCGACAATCCCGCCATCGCCGACGCGATCGAGGTGAAGGTGCGCGAGCAATCGGGCGTGGTGGCGAACTCCATGATGAGCGCGCCAGATGAAGCCGAGGAGGCTGAAGCGGCCGAATAAGGCCGCACATCCGGTATCCGACGCCCGGACGCCTCCGAAGAAAATATGGCTCCCGCCGCCAGAACAGATGAGCCGGGTGAATGGCGGCGGGGATACCGGTGAGACTGGCGATTGGCTTGGTCGTGGCGCGGGAACGCAAGTTGTGGAACAGTTGGCGCATGAGTCAGCGACGACAGCCATCGCATCGGCCATGCGTGCCAAAATGCCGGGCAAATCCCGCGCGCGTCCTTCACCTTCGGCGTGACGGCGGCCCGGGCGGGCCTGCCGCCGGACATCCAGGGGGACCGCATGACGGTTTCGCCGGATGAAGCTGGACCGGATGAAGCTGGAAAAGCCGAAGCGGCCGCATGGGGCCGGCTTCGAGGACCTGACCCTTTCGGACGATGACCACGCGCTGATCGCGGCCGCGAACGCGGTGCTGGAGCGGCATTACCGGCCATTCTGGCATACCGTCGCCGCCGCGATCCGCAGCCAGGACGGCCGCATCTGGACCGGCATTCACCTCGGTACCACGGTGGGTCGGCTCGCCATCTGCGCCGAGGCGGTGGCTCTGGGTCGCGCCGTGCTCGAGGGCGATGGCAGCATCGCCACCGCCGTCGCCGTCCGCCATCCCAAGCCCGAGGAAGCAGACCGCGAACTGGCGGTGGTTTCCCCCTGCGGCGGCTGTCGCGAAATGATCATGGACCACGCCCCGGAGGCCAGGATCATCCTTCAGGACTCGGGCAGCCTGATCAAATTGCCGATCCGGTCGCTGCTGGTACTGCCCTATCGGCGATAGAACGGAACCCGGCCGGACGACGCCCCGACGAAGCGGCGGCGCGATCGGGCGTGCCGGTTACGCCAGCACTTCACGCCAGCGCTCGGGCCGTCCTTCGTGACCCGCTGTTCGATCGGAAGCTGCTGGCCGATCGTCAAACGCATGTCGTCAAACGCGTGTCGTCAAATGCATCAGGGGAGCCTGTCCGGGATCGCCCATCGGCCAGGATGGCGACAGGCCGCCCATGCACCCATCGTAGACCGAGCCGCCGCTACAACAAATCCAATGGCTGCTTTCGCCGTGGCGGCGGATGCGCCGCGTCGATCGCCCGCAGATCGGCCTCGGTCAGCACCAGGTCGGCGGCGCCCGCGTTCTCCCGCACATGCGCCGCATCCGCGGCCTTGGGGATCGAGATCACGTTCGGCTGCCGCATTCCCCAGGCCAGCGCAACCTGGGCCGGGGTGGCGCCATGCCGCTGCGCCACCGCCCGCAAGGCCGCCGATCCCAGCAACCGGCGCACATGATGGCCCAGCGGCGAATATGCCATCACCGGCACCCCGCGCCGGTCGCACCAGGGCAGCAGATCGAACTCGATGCCACGGCTGTCCGGATGATACAGCACCTGATCCGCGGCGCAGCCGGAGCCGCCCGGCAGGGCAAACACCTCCGCCATGTCGTCGGCGTCGAAATTGGACACGCCCCAGTAACGGATCTTGCCGTGCCGCTTCAGATCCTCGAACGCGCCCACTGTCTCCGCCAGCGGATGACCGCCGCGCCAGTGCAACAGGTAGAGATCGATACGATCGGTCTTCAGTCGTTTCAGGCTGCGCTCGCAAGCCGCCGCCACCCCGCTGCGCGAGGCATTGCTGGGCAGCACCTTGCTGACGATGAACAGCTTGTCGCGCTGGCCGGCCGCGGCATCCGCCACCACCGTCTCGGCACCGCCATTGGCGTACATCTCGGCGGTGTCGATCAGGGTCATGCCGAGGTCGATGCCCAGCCGCAGCGCATCCGCCTCCCGCTTCGCGGCGCCCCGGTTCTCCCCCATGTACCAGGTGCCCTGCCCAAGGGCCGGCACCGTCTCCCCACCCGGCAGCGTAACCCAGCGCATCAGTCCGCGATCCTTTCCGCCTCCCGCATCACGCGGAGGAAATTGCCGCCCCACAGTTTCTGCAGCGCACCGCAATCATAGCCGCGACGTAATAATTCCGCCGTCACGTTCGGGCAGTCGGCCGCGCTGGTCCAGTCGCGGATCCAGCCGCCGCCGTCGAAATCCGAGGAAATTCCCACATGATCGATGCCGATCCGCTTCACCGCATAGTCCACATGGTCGCAGAAATCGGCGACCGTGACGTCCTCGGGCTTGGCATTCGGCTTCAGGAAAGCGGCGACGGCGGTGATCTGGATCACCCCTTTGACGTCGCGGATCACATCCAGCTGCCAGTCGGCCATGTTGCGCGAATGGTCGCACAGCGCGCTGACGCAGGAATGGGTGGAGACGATCGGGGAGCGTGACACCTCGGCCGCCTGCAGCATCGTATCGCGGGAGGTGTGCGCGACATCGACCAGCATGCCCAGCCTGTTCATCACCGCGATGGCGGACTTGCCCAGCGCGGAAAGGCCGCCATGCTCGACCTCCCGGTCACCCAGGTCGCGGCGCGGATTGCAGCTGTCGGCCAGGCCGTTATGGCCGTTATGGGTCAATGTCATGTAGACCGCGCCGCGCTTGCGAAACTCCGCCAGCCGGCCGAGGTCGGAGCCGATCGCGTAGCCGTTCTCCACGCACGGCACGGCGGCCAGGGCACCCTCGCGCTTCGCCGTTTCGATCGCATCGGCGTTGGGCGTGGTACGGATTTTGATGTCGGAGACGGTGTCCTGCATCGCCCCGATCCGGTCCAGCATGGCGATGGCGCGGTTATAGGCCGCGTCCTCGGCTGTCATCTGGCGCGTGTTCTGTGGCACATAGGCGACGAAGCACCCCGCCGAGAGGCCGCCGCGCACCATCTTGGGCAGGTCGACGCGGCGCGTGCCCTCCTGGAACGGGTCGGGACCGATCGGCCAAGGGATGTCGATATGGGTATCGAGGGTGACGACCTGCTGGTGGATCGCAAGCGCCGCATCCAGCGCGCCATCGTCCTGGCCCCGCTCGGGGGTGTGCACGGCATCGTTCATGCAGGCTAGGCTTACAGATATCCGCGCGGTGCGGAAGAGGCCATGGGCCGTCCTGCCATGGGCTGCGGCAGGACTGTGCGCCGCCGCGCCGGCGCCCGAGGTGATCGGCACCTGGCGGCTGATCTGCGCGCCCGGCCCATCCGAGGGCTGCCTGCTGCGGCACCGTGACGCTGATCTGCGCCTTGGTCCGTACCGCATCGCCGTCGAAGTCCGGTCGGTCTCCGGCGTCCTGGTACCGGTGGTCGCCGTCCATGGCGTGCCGGCGCAGAAGGTGGTCGGGTCGGTACTCGGGATCGTGATCGGACTGCGGCTGGATGGCGGCAACTGGCTGGAGCTGCCTTGCGCCCCCACCCTGCTATGCACCCCGACCGCGGAGCTTGCCCCGGCCCTGGCCACCGCCTTCCCGGGTGCCGCGTCGATGCGCCTCCGGCTGCAGGTCACCTTGCCGAACGGCGATACCCTGCCGCGGCCGGAGCACGCGTTCGACCTGCGCGCCACCAGTGCGGCGCTCGGCCGGCTGACATCCGGCGGCGTGATCGCCACCGCCAGCCCGGCCCCGTCGGCATCGGACTGGATGGGGATGCTGCGGGCACTGGTCGGGCGGCGCTGATCCTCGGCGGGTCAGCGCGCCGGCATCGCATCCAGCAACGCGGCGCAATTCCGGAAATCAGCCCGCAGCGCCTCGGGGACCGGTGCCAGGGCGGCAAGGCCGGACCGCAGCCGCTTCAGGTCGATATCGATATAGAAGGCGGCCCTGGGCAGATCGACAATCAGCCGTTCCGCCACCGTTTCGCGCGGCCGGTGGATCGTGGTGCGCGCCACATCCTTGTCCCTGGCCATGCCCGGATAGGGAAAATGGACCGAGGTGACGAAGGGAAACAGGCAGCCGGCGGTGATGGAGCCGTCCTTCACCAGCCGGGCGAGATACAGGTCCACCGGCTGACGCATCCCCGCCTGCTCCTCCTGGCGCAGCAGGCCCGCCAGCTTGCCGGCCGCGCCGGGATGCACGACATAGGACGCCATGCAGGCCCAGTAGGTGCCGGCGAAAACATTGAACGCGCCGGTCGACCGGTGGTCGCGGTAATAGGCCAGGCAGTCGCGGGTGAATTCCGGGTTGCCGGGCAGCAACATATCGGTGAAGACGATGTCGAAATGGTCCAACACCCGGTCGACGATCATGGCCAGGTGCCTGGCGAAGCCGCGGCACAGCAGCGCGTCATCCTCCAGCACGTGAACCGGCCGGCCGGAGGCGGCGCCGGCTTCGATCGCGCCCAGATGCGACAGGAAACACCCGGCCTCACCGGGTGTCACGGCGTAACGGCCGGCCGGCAGCATCGCCCCGTCGATCCCGGGAAAGCGACGATAGCGGCCGGCCAGTCCCGCTCGGGCTATCTCCGCCTCGACCGCGCGCCGCCGTTGCGGGCTGCGATCGAGGTTGATGTAGAAGCCCTGCGCCGGGGCCATGGCAATCGGCACGGACCGGTCAGATGACGCCCTCCTCCGCCAGGCGTTCGATGTCCGAGGCACTCATGCCCAACAGGTTCGTGAACAGCCACACATTGTCCTCGCCATAGCCGGGCGCGCCGCGGTCGATCGGACCACCGATATAGGCGGGGGTACGGGACAGTTTCATCGGCAACTCATAGACCGGCCAGGTGCCGATCTTGGTGCCGGTGACCTCGGTAAGCCATTTCAGGTGGCGCAGCTGCGGGTCGTTGTCGCACCGGTCCTCGGCATTCTGGCAGACACCGGCGGGCACGCCGGCATTCTGCAGCGCGATCATCACGTCCTCCGCGGTGCGGGTGGCGGTCCAGGCGGACACGGCCTGATCCAGCGCGTCCTGATGTGCCAGGCGATCGGCCAGGGTGGCGAACCGCCTGTCCTCCAGCCAGGACGATTGGCCGGACACGCGGCACAGGGCCTGCCATTCCGCTTCATCGAAGCAGGCGACCGCCACCCAGCGGTCGGTGCCCTTGCAGCGATAGGCCCCATGCGGCGCCGCCGGCTTGTAGGGTGAGCGGTTGCCGTACCGGGTCCACACGCGATCGTTCGCCGACCAGTCCAGGATCGATGTCCCGGTCAGGAACAAGCCGGATTCGCACTGGGAGGCGTCGATCCACTGTCCCTCCCCGGTGCGGTCGCGGTGATACAGCGCGCCCAGCAACGCCAGCGCGTAGCCGTAGGCACCCATCCAGTCCAGATAGGAGTATCCCCAGCCGACCGGCATGGCCGGTTCCGGCAGGCCCGACATCTCCGACTGGCCGCCGAACGCCGCCGCCACCGGCCCGACCGTGCGCATCCGCCCATAGGTGCCGTGCGCGCCCATGCCGGCCTGCTGGATGTAGATGATATCCGGCCGGATCTTCTTCATTACGTCATAGCCGAGACCCAGGCGCTGCAGCACCCCGGGGGAGAACCCCTCGGCCACAATGTCGCAGATGCGGACCAGGTCCTTGGCGATCTGCAACCCTTTCGGGTGACGAATATTCAGGGAGATGCCGCGCTTGCCGGCGTTCTTGTTGTTGAACTGCCCGCCCATGTCGGGGTCTTTCACCCCCGGCAGCGGTCCGGTCGCCTTGTCGCGCGCCGCGCGGCCGCCGACCGGCGCCATCGCGGCAAGGCGGGTATCCGGGTTGTCCTTCCATTCCACCTTGTAGCTTTCCGCCCCCATCGCGGCGAGGAACCGTGTGCCGCCGGCCGAGGCCAGGAACCAGGCGAAATCCAGGATTTTCACGCCCTGCAACGGGAAGGCCTTGCCATGCAGGGCGGATGTCAGCGGATTGGCGTCGGGCCTGGCCTGGGCTGGCACCGCGGGCTGCCTGGCCGGGGCGCCCAGGACGGCTTCGGAATCCTCGCCCAGCAGCGGCGCGCGGCGGCCGACCTGCCAGCTGGTACGGTTGGTCAGCCATTTGCTGGTCGGATAGCAGAACGACCGTCCCTGTTCGGGGTGATAAACCTCGGCGAAGGATTTGCGGGCGATCCAGTGCGGATCCAGCGCGTTTTCGTGTGGTTTCCGCAACGGGGCCCACAGCAGCCCGGCCTCCTGCGCCTCCAGCCAGGGCATGTCCTGATAGGTCCAGGCGCGGGCGAAGCGCTGCACCACGTCGATCATGTGCGCCTTGGACTCGTCGCTGGCCGTGCTGCCCGGCACCGCACGCGCCTTCAGGTCCGCATCCGGTGGCGGCGGCTGCAGGTCCGCCTGCATGCCGTATTTCGTCAGCAGCGGCACCAGGTTCTTCAGATCGCGCGCGCCCATCCCGTGGGAGATGAACCAGCGCCCATCCTTGGTGTGCATGATGGACGGCGACGCGTTCGGCGTCTCCAGCGCGTGCCGGCAGGTCAGCCGCCACAGCGGCACCCGCCGCATCACCCAATGCATGATGTCCAGTTCCGGGTTCTTCGACACCGCCTCGTGCACCGCCACAGAAACGTCCTGGCCTTCGCCGGTGCGGTGGCGGGCGATCAGCGCGGCCAGGATGCCGGTGGCGAGCTGTTCACCGGCGATATGATAGGCGTGCCAGACCTGCGGCGCGATTGGCGGTGTGTCGTATTCGCCGTTCGGGTTCGGGTCGTAGCCGCAATTCATCATGATCCCGCCCAGGGCGAGGTGGATCAGGTCGGAGCCCTTGAAATCCGCCCAAGGCCCGTCATCGCCGAACGGCGTCATGCGGGCGGTGACCAGTTTCGGGAAGCGGGCGTTCAGCGCGGCGCGGTCCAGCCCGAGCGCCGTGTTCAGCGCGCCGCAGGACGAATCCAGCAGGATATCGGCACCGTCCAGCAGCCGCAGGAAATCGGCGTTGCGCTGCTGGATGTCCAGGACGACGGACTTCTTGTTCCGGTTATAGTTCCAGAAGAACAGGGACCGTTCCGGACCCGGGCTGTCTTCCAGGAACGGGCCGATGCGGCGGGTGGCGCTGCCTTCCGGCGGCTCGACCTTGATCACCTCGGCGCCCAGGCCGGCCAGCAGCAGGCCGGTATACTCGGCGCGCTCATCGGCCACCTCGATCACCCGCAGCCCTTCGAGCATGCCGGGTCCGGCGTTGCCCATCATCTCGCCCGGGCCGGTCGTCAGTTCGGTCATGGATCGTTTCCTTCAGGATTTGGGCCGTGTGCGACCCAGCATGTCCAGCAGCGCGGGATTGACGAAGTCCGGCGACTCATAGGCCGCCCAGTGACCGGTCTTCGGAATCAGCCTGATATCCGCGTCCGGTTTGTGTTTGCGCAGCGTCTCCACCCGCTCCGGCCCCTTGGGATTGGCCGGGGCGTCGAACTCGCCCCACATGCCGTTCAGCGGCGATTGCAGCCGGTCGATCGCTCGCATGATCGCGCCGCTACGGGAAATCTGCGGCGTGCGCAGGCGGGACCGCACCGTGTTCCAGTCCTGGATCACGACAGCGAGGTCATCGATCTTGTCCGGATCGGCGATCATCAGGCGCGAGAGGTTGACGCGGTGCGTGTCCCACCGCTCCTGCCCTTCCAGATGGCGCACCTTCTCCAGCTTCACCTGCGAGCCCAGCGCGCCGACGCCGGAAGAGCCGATGATGGTGACGGACCGCACCCGTTTGCCGCGCAGCGCGCCGACGCAGGCGGCCATGGTGCCGCCGAAGGAGAAACCGACGACGTCGTAGCTCGTTTCGGGGCCGATGATACGGTCGATACCATCCGCCACCACGGCGGCGATGGCGTCGGCATCATCCGGTTCGGGTGGCATGTCGGATTCGCCCAGGCCCGGCAGGTCCGGCACCAGCACACGCCAGGCCGGCAGCAGCGCCGGGATGGTGCGGATCCAGTGGCGCCAGGACCCGGCGCCGCCATGGAACAGGACGGCGACAGGCGCGGTGCCGCCGGATTCATCCCACAGATGCCAGACCATCCGGCCTTCCCCGCATGGCGTTTCGTGGCGCGTGGCCCGGGCTTGAAGATGGTCGATGATGGCCTGCGGGTGGTCAGCGTGGTCGTTCATCCTGGGCGGCATCCTGTGTTCGGCTTGAACGCCAGTTTACAGGCCGGCGGCCGGTGTCGCCAAATCCACCCGCCACGTGGTAGGCTGGACCGGCAAGCCATACCCAATAACCCCGAACGCCGCGGCGGCCCGAACGGCCCGGCCGCGGTCACGATGGAATCTGTCGCTTGAAGATCGGTATCGTCTCGGACCTGCACTGCAATATCCATGGACTGGATCTGGCGTTGGACGCCATGGGCGATGTCGATGAGCTGCTGTGCTGCGGCGACGCGATATTCGAATACAAATTCTCGAACGAGGTGGTGACACGGCTGATCGAGCGGAAGGCGCATATCATCCAAGGCAACCACGAAGAAGTCTTTCTCTCCTCCGCCGGCGTCCGTGCTCGGGAGCGTCCGGGGATCGACCCCGACCTGGTGCGGTTCCTGGCGGAGCAACCGCCCCGCCGGTACTTGCAGTTCGGCAACAAGCGCATCCTGATGGTGCACTCGACACCCTGGGAGCCGCGCGGCGAATATGTCCATCCGCACAGCACCAAGTTGCGCCGCTTCGCCGAGGCCGACGCCGATATCGTGCTGTATGGCCATACCCATTGCCAGACGGTGCAACGCATCGGCAACGTCCTGATCGTCAACCCCGGCTCCGCGGGGGATGCCAGGGACAGCAGCAATGACCGTCAGCTCAGCTGCGCCGTGCTGGATACCGCGACGGATGAAGTCGACATCATCAACTATCCTGATCCCCGCTATGCCGCGGGTTGATGCCGGCTGAGGCGCGATCGCCCGAAGCCGGCGGTTGAAGGGCGTGAACCGTGCTTGTGAATCAAAGAGTTGATAGAGCACGACAGGATCAACCTGACCCTGTCGTGCATTAGAGATATTCGTCCGCCAGCGCCAGGTCGCGGATCACGTCGACCGGGCCGCCGCGCCTGACCTCGCCGCCGCGCATGACATAGCCGCTGGTGGCGAGCTTCAGCGCCGGCCGAGCCATTTGTTCGGTCATGAGGACGGTGGTGCCGCGGGCCCGAAGCTGCCCGATGGCTTCCGCGATCTGGCGGATCCACACCGGCGCCAGGCCCAGGAACGGCTCATCGAGCAACAGCAATTTCGGAAACGATGCCATGGCCCGGCTGAGCGCGACGATCTGCTGCTGCCCGCCCGAGAGCTGGCCGGCCGGCTGGTCGGCGCGCTCCACCAGCAGCGGGAAGACCGACCGCAGCCAGTCCAGCGCCTGCGTCTGGCGCGCCCGGCCGAGGCCGAACGCGCCGGCCAGCACGTTGTCGGTGACGGACATGGTGGGGAAAACCCGCCGCCCTTCCGGTGAATAGCCAATCCCCATGCGGGCTCGGCGTTCGCAGGGGACCCGCCCCAGGTCGTTGCCATCGAAAACGATGCGACCCTGGGCGGCGGGGACCAGTCCGATGATGGCGTTGATGGTGCTGGACTTGCCGGCGCCGTTGGCGCCGACAAGCAGCACCGTCTCCCCCTCCGGCACATCGATCGAAACGCCCGACAGGGCGATGATCCCGCCATACCGGACCCACAGATTCTCGATGCGCAGCAGCATCAGGCCGCCTCCTCCCCCAGATAGGCGGCGATGACATCCGGGCGCGCCAGAACCTCGGCGGGCGGCCCGTCAGCCAGCAGGGTGCCCGCGTCCAGCACGAGGATGCGCGGGCACAGCCGGCGGATCAGGTCCATGTCGTGCTCGACGATCAGCACGCTGGTACCGGATTCGCGCACGCGATGCACGAAGGCGTCGACGATTTTGCGTTCGTTCCGTTCCAGCCCCGCGGCCGGCTCATCCAGCAGAAGAATCCGCGGCGATATCGCGAAGGCCATGACCAGACCGAGGATCTTTTGCAGGCCGTAGGGCAGCTTGTCGGCGATTTCCTGCTGGCGCGGCGCCAGGCCGAAATCGACCAGCATCGCGGACAGGCCGGCGGGCGCGCTGCGGCGGCCAAACCGGACGGCACGTGCAACGTTTTCCGCCACCGTGACGCTTTTGAACGTATTGGTCTGCTGGAAACTGCGGGCAAGGCCCAATCGGCTGATCGCATAGGCCGGTTGGTTGGTGATGTCCCGATCCCCCAGGACGACGCGGCCCCCCGACGCCATCTGGCGGCCGGAGATCACGTTGATCAGCGTGGTCTTGCCGGCACCGTTCGGGCCGATCACTCCCAGCAATCCGCCGGATGGCAGGTCGAAGCTGATGTCCTGGAAAACGCGCAGTCCGCCGAACCGCTTGGACAGGGAGTCAACGCGCAGATCTGTCATGGCCTGCCCTTCCACCGTCCAGCCAGGGATGCGATGGTCCCGACCACGCCGCCGCGGGCCACCAGCACGACAACCAGGATCAGCACACCATACAGGCCCTGGGCGTACTGGCCATGCGTGCCGAACAGGTTGGTGGCGTAGACCAGCCCCCCTGCCCCCACCAGCGGCCCCAGGATGGATGCCCTGCCGCCCACGATCGTATAGGCAATGAAATCGACCGCCGTGGCGGACGCGAAGGAGCTGGGATGCGCCGTCAGCAGCATGCTGACCAGGGCGAACCCGGCAAGCCCGGCCACGCCGGCGGACACGACGAAGCCCAGCGCCTTGAAGCGCCAGACAACGAGGCCGAGGCTTTCAGCCAGGATCTCGTTCTCCTCGATCGCCGCGAAGTGCTGGCGGAAGAAGCGCGTCAGCGCGCCGGTGATGACCGTCGCCAGGATCGCCAGGCCGCAGCAGAACTGCAGCACCTGGCGGTTGCTGGCCATGTCGACGCCCAGCAGCGTCACCGGCGGCACGCCGGAGATGCCGTTCGATCCGCCGGTCAGAGCCGGCGTTTCAAACAACAGCAACTGCATGATTTCAGACAGCACGAAGGTCACCAGGACGAAGTAGGTTCCGCGCAGCCGCAGCACCAGCGCGCCCAGTGGAATCGCGACCAGGGCGGGCAGCAGAAAAGCCCCGATGGTCACGACGAAGGCGTTGGTGATGTCATACTGGCCGGCGATGGCGACGGTATAGCCGCCGATCGCCATGAAAGCCGGCGTGGCGAAAGACAACAGGTTCATCCGCAGCATGATCCAGACGCTCTGCGCCGCGATGAAGCCGATGAAGGCCTGGTTCAGAACCGAGTAGACCAGCACACTTCGTGTGTACATCGGAACGAGAAAGCCGCAGGCCAGGACCACGACCGCCAGCAGCTCGGCCCACCCGAACAGGGAAATCCGGCCGCGCATCGATCAGGCGCCGCGGACCGTACGACCCATCAGGCCGGTGGGACGGAAGACCAGCAGCAGCAGCACCAGCACGAACAGGATCAGCGCACCGATCGAGCCGCCGAAATAGACGCTGCAGAAGGCCTCCACCAGACCGACCGTGAAGGCGGCGACGGCGGCCCCTTCCAATGAGCCCAGCCCGCCGAGGATGACGGTCAGAAAAGATGTCGCCAGCACCGGATCGCCAACACCGGGCGACAATGCCAGGATCGGCGTCACCAGCGCGCCGGTCAGCCCGGCCAGCCCGGTGGCCAGGGCGAAGGCCATCGGGAACAGAAGCTTCGGGCGCAATCCCTGCGCCATCGCAACCGCCCGGTCATCGGCCAATGCACGCAGGCCACGGCCCAGATCGGTGCGGTACAGCACTGTCCACAACGCGGCGAGCGCGGCGAGGCAGATGGCCATGACGATCAGGTTCTCCTGCGGCACATAGATCGGCCCCAGGTGCAGGGCGCCGCTGACCGGAAAGCGGAACTCCATCGCCAGCGGGCCGAAGATCGTCAGCATCCCGGTCGACAGGACGAGATAGAGGCCCAGCGTCAGCATCAACGTGGCCAGGTGGTCGTCGACCAGCGGTTCCAGCAGAAACAGCTCAAACACCCAGCCCAGCGCGCCGGCTGCCAGCACGGCGGCAAGAACGGCCAGGGGATACGGCAGCCCGGCATAGGCCACGCAGCTATACGCGACATAGCCGCCCAGCATGTAGAACCCGCCATGGGCGAAGTTGACCACGCCCAGAATGCCGAAGATCAGCGTGAACCCCAGCGCCAGCAGGGCGTACTGGGCACCCAGGCTCAATCCGATGATGACGGCTTGAAGAAACTCGGCCACGGTCTATTCGGGCTTCACGTCCTGGCGTTCCACCCCGAGGTTCTTCCCATCCTTGATGATGCCGACCCCGAACGGAAACTGCAGTTCCTGCGCGATGCCGAACTGCTTCTTGCCGCCCCAGTACCCCTTGCCGATATTCGGGTCCTCGACCGGCAGCGTGCGCAGCGCCGCGGCCACCTTCTGTGCGTCGTCGGTGCCGGCGATGCCGATCGCCTTCAACGTCATCCTGGCTGCCGGCAGGTCCGCCCAGAAGGATGTGCCGCCGACCGGGTCCTTGCCCATCAGCTTGCGGTACTCGTCGTCGATGGCCTTGACCTTGGGATCGTCGGTCGGCACGGTCTCGAACCAGTAGAAGTTCTGCAGAACGTCGATGCCGCCGGACACGCGCAGGATCTCGTCCGTCCCCGGCCCGCCCAGGCGGCCGATCGGCCCCTTGAACCCGGCCAGCCGCAGCTGCTTCACGATGACCCCGGCATCGCCCGGCGGCGAGGAGGCCGTGTCGACGACATCGGGATTGGCCGCCAGAATCCGTGTCACGATGGGGGCGAAATTCGTCGTTCCGCGCTGATAGTATTCCTCGGTCGTCTTGAGTCCGTTGGCGCGGTACGCTTCCGCGTCAACGGTGGCGATATCGGTGCCGCCCTGGTCGTTCGGCGCGATCAGCGCCACGCTCTTCATCGGAAAATCCTTCATCACGCGCTTGATCATGGCATCCGCCCAGGCGGCAGGCCCGGGTGCGATGTGGAACATCAGCGGATATTTCGGCTCCAGCGCATTCTTGGCGTATGCCGCATTCCAGGCAATCTGTCCGTTGCGGGCGGCGACGGGCTTGATACCTGTTGCCTCGGGTGAACCGACCGGACCGATGATGACATGAATGTCCTGCGCGGCCAGCGCGTTGGAGCCTGCGGCGGCGCCATCGGCGGTGTATTTGCTATCGTACGGCACAACCGTGACCTTGCACGGCTTGCCATCGATCTTGACGCCACCCGCCTGGTTCACCTCGGCGGCGGCGAACTGCGCCGCGGTCAGCATCGCCAGCCCCCACTGCGCCGCGCCGCCCGACATCGGGCCCATGGCACCGATCTTCAGCTCGCAGGGCTGGGCATGCGCCGCCACCGGCAGCGCGAGCGCCGTGGCAATCAGAAGGCCGAGCTTCATGGTCCGTATCCTCTTGGCTGGCGGCAAATTTTACCGTTGTCACCGCCGATGTGGTTCACGACAGCGTGAAACGGGGGCGTGCGAGCGTCAAGGGCGGTGGCGATGACGTTGCGATATCGGTATCAAATCCAGCACCGGGGCCGAATGCGCTGGCAAGGCGGCGCGGCGATCCGCGGCCTCCGCTGCCGCGGGACCTGGCCGAATTCCGAGCCTGCCCGTCCTCGCTATCCCGATGCGCCTATCGCCGCGGCACAGGCCTCCAGCTGCTCCTGATGGTTCGCGATCGGATTCAGCAACAGGTGGTTGGCACCCATCGCAACGAATTCCTCCAGCCGCGCGGCGATCGTTTCGGCGGTGCCGTACAGTCCGGATGTCTCGGTCCCGGCTGGATTGTGATAGACCTCGGCATACCAGCGGTGCAGCATCGCGCGCGCCTTGGCCGGATCGTCATCGATCGCCATGAAGATGCGCTTGGAGATCGGGAACTGGTCCGGATCCCTGCCTGATTTCTCCAGCTCCGCCTTCAGGATCGGGACCGACCGCCGGAAATCCTCGGTCGTCGAGCCTCCGGCGCCCATCCACCCGTCGGCAAGCGCCGCCGCGCGGCGGATCGCGTCCGGATGCCCGACTCCCGCCCAGATCGGCAGGGGCTGCTGCACCGGCCGGATACCCAGCCGGATAGTCTCGACATCGTAGAACCGGCCCTTGAACGTCACCCGCTCCTGCGACCACAGCGCTCGGATCAGTGATAGTTGCTCACGGAACCGGCCGACGCGTCCCTCCGGCGGGACCTCGAATTCCCGATAATGCGCCGGACGTCCGATGCCCACGCCCATCACCGCCCTGCCCCCGCTCAGCGCGTCCAGGGACGCCCATTGATGCGCGGTCATGCGCGGGTCGTGCACCGGCAGCACCAGGACCGAGGCACCCAGCCGAATCCGGCTGGTGACCGCCGCCGCGTAGGTCAGCACCGCGACCGGATCGAACGAGGTCACATGGTCCAACGTGTTCTCGGTGACCCAGAGATCGCGGAAACCCAGCGCCTCGGCGCGCTGAGCCACGCCCCGAACGGTCGCGGGCGCGATCGGATCAGGCGACCGGTGCGGCAACGACATGCCGAACGGGATTCTGTCGATCAGCGCCATGACCGTCATGCCTTCTCGATGATTTCCATCTGCGCGCCGTCGGGCGCCGCGACGAAGGCGACGCGGTTGCCGCTGCCGCCTTTCAACTCCTCCAGCACCTGGACGCCATTGCCGCGCAGGGCCGCCAGGGTGGCGGGATAGTCGTCCGTCACCACCGCCATATGCTCGATGCCGTAATGCTGTTCATGGTTCTGGTCGGCGATGATCCCGGTCAGGTTGAGCTGCAGCCCGTGCAGGTCGAGCTGCCAGCCGCGGCCTGGAATCTCGGCTTTCACCGTGGCACCGAAATTTTCGATATAATACTGCATCGTCTTCTTCACGTCGGGCGATTTCAGATGGACGTGCTGCACGGTCAAGGCCATGGTCGTTCCCCTATTCTCGGTGGTTCCGCGATCGTGGCCGGTTCCCCGGCCCGCCGCAAGCCAGGGGCGCCACGCCAGGGGCGCCACGCTTGACCGGTGGACGGTCCCGCGCCACGGATTTCCCGGTCGCGCCAGTAGGGGCGCGCCAGCAGGGTCGCGCCAGCAGGGCAGACGCCAGCAACGGCAGAGGAAGGAAACGCCATGACCACCGACACCCGCAAGACCGCGTTCGGCCGCATCTTTCCGCCGCGTCCGGACTGGCTGGCCAAGGCGCCGGCCGAGCCGATCATCGATCCGGACCTGCCGATCATCGACACCCATCACCATCTGTGGCAGCGCGTCGGCGCCGGCAGGGGTGAGTCGTGGGAAGTGCCGTCGTTCCGCTATCTGCTGCACGAATACCTGGCCGACTGCGCCACCGGCCACAACATCGTCGGCAGCGTGTTCCTGCAGTGCCACGCTATGTACCGATCCGGCGGCCCGGCCCCGATGCGGCCGGTGGGCGAAACGGAATTCGTTGCCGGCATCGCCGCCATGAGCGATTCTGGCGGCTACGGCAAGACCAGGGTGGCGGCCGGGATTGTCGGCTACGCCGACCTGACCGCCGGCGACTGGGTCACGCCGGTGCTGGAAGCCCATATCAGGGCCGGCGGTGGCCGGTTCCGCGGCGTGCGGCACTCGGCGGGTTACGATGCCGATCCGGTCATCGGAAACAGCGCACCCGACCTGCGACCGGGCCTGTATCTGCGCGACGATTTCCGGCAGGGCCTGAAACGGTTGTCGGCGCTGGGGCTGTCGCTGGATGCCTGGGGATTCCATCCGCAGATCCCCGATATCACCGACCTGGCGCGCGCCTTCCCCGGCACCAACATCATCGTCGGCCATTGCGGCGGGCCGCTGGGCTATGGCCGTTACACCGGCAAGCAGGATGACGTCTTCGCCGATTGGAAACGATCTGTCACCGAGCTCGCCAGGTGCCAGAACGTGACGATGAAGCTGGGCGGCATGATGATGCGGCTGGCGGCCTATGACTATATGGGGCTGGATGCCCCGCCATCGTCGGAACAACTCGCCGCGCATTGGCGGCCCTATGTGGAGACCTGCATCGAACTGTTCGGCGCGAACCGCTGCATCGCGGAGAGCAACTTCCCGGTCGAGAAGATGGGCATCGGCTTCGCCGCCCTGTTCAACGCCCTGAAACGGATCGCGTCCGGCTGCTCGGCCGACGAAAAGGCGGCGATCTTTGCCGGGACCGCCCGACATGTGTATAGACTCGATTGTTGACGCCGGCTTGACGGATCGGCGGGGAGACGGCAGTCTTTTGCAAGGACTGCCGCCGATGCGTGCTGGCGTCCAGGCCATGGTGTGGCCTGTCCCGCACGTCTGATCAAATCGAGAGGATACCCACCCCAGCCGTCAGGAGCCGAAGATCATGCCGCGACCCGTCCAGTTTCCACCCGAGATCGAACCGCTCGTCCAGTTCATCGAGGAGACGCCCCGCGGTGAGATCGTCGATGCGACGCTTCGGAAACTCCGGGACGGCGTGCCGGCACGGACGATGCTGATGGCCTCGGCGCTGGCCGTCACCCGCTCCTCCGACCTGCCGCCAGGCCATCATGGCGGGCCGCTGCACCCGCTGGCCGGGCTCTACGCGGTGACGAAACTCGCCGAACGCATGGAAGGCGAGGACCGGCTGCTTCCCGTGGTGCAGCACGTCGCGCTGGCCAACAAGCACATTCACGACCCCGTCACCGGGCCGTTCCAGCTGCTGGAATACGCGCCGCTGGATGCCGCCTCCGCGCAGTTCAGCCGCACCGCCGACCTGGCCGCCGACGGGTCCGGCGAGGTGGTGACGGAGGCCGGGATCGATGCCACGAAAGCCGCGTTCCTGAATGCCTGCTCCCGCGGGGAGAGTCACCGGGCGGACCACCTGTTCCTGTGGCTATGGCAGAACATCCCGGCGATCGAGGCGTTCGACCTGCTGCTGAGCGTGGCGAACCCGAAGAACGCGCTGGACGACCACTACTTCATCTTCCCGGCCCAGTTGTGGCGGGCGCTGGAGATCTACGGGCATGAGCACCTGGCGGTGCTGATGCGTCCGGCGGTCCGTTACGTGGCCCGCATGCCGACACTGCGCGCGGTGCCGGAGATCGACGCGCTGATCGAGCAGTACGGGCTGCTGCAGCGCGTGCTGCGCCAGCGCAGCGGCGCCGATGAAACGGCGGCGATCGGCGCGGCGGGTGAGGCGATCGGCGCGGTCGACCGCTATGACCAGATCCCGCGCATCCTGGCGCAGGCGCTGGCCGACGGGCTGTCGCTGGAAGGCGCCGGGGAGGCGTTGTCGATCGGCGCCGCGGGGCTGTTCCTGCGCTCGCAGACCGGCAATCCGATGGATGTGCACCTGCACACGTCGGCCAATCTGCGGCGCTACCTGCTGCGGCTGGACGGGCTGTCCCTCCGCAACAAGCTGCTGTGCCTGCTGCTGTGGCACACCGGGCCCGAGGTGAAGTCGACCCAGTACCGCATGATGCCGGCCCCGCAGCCGGACATGGCGGCGGTGGCGGCGCTGCCGCATCGGTCGCAGGACGAACTGCTAAAGGCGATCACCTGGTCGATCCACCACCAGCCGGCCACCGACTGGTCGCAGGTGACCAACCTCGGAAAGATGATGGCGGTGCCCGAGGTGCGGGAGGCGGTCAACCTGGCCCAGCAATACGTGACCCTCGGCTATAGCCCCGACGTGCTGATACGGCGCCTGGGTGAGATCGTCTGCCACGACAATTTCACCGAGATGCACGCGTTCAAGCACCATCAGGCGATCGTCGAGGAATTTCATGCCACGCGCGAACCGTGGCGGTGGATGCACCTGGTGTGCGGCGTGCAGGCCGCGGCGATTTCCTTCGGCAAGAACATGGAAGTCTACGAGGCCGCGCTGGATCTGATGCACGCGGCGTAAGGCTGGCGTGCAAGCCATGCGATGAGGGAATGGGCCGTGGCATCCGCGAAGGAGGCCGCGGCCTTCCATCATGGCGCGGCTCTTCACGACCTGATGATATCGCTTAACAAACGGGCAGCGATCAAAATAATCGCATTGACGGCGCTGGACCCGTAATCATAGGGTGCGCTCAATTGGCGGTGGCCTGTGCCGAGAAGTCCGCCATTTATCCGGACGCAAAAATGCGCCGGGCTTTACAGGGAAGGTACACGGCCATGACCACCATGAGCCGTCGCGGGCTGATTCGTGGCTCCGTCAGTCTGGCGGCGACAAGCACCCTGGCGCGCCCCTATATCGCGAACGCGCAGGCGAAGACCGCAACGCTGTGGGTCGGACAAGGCTTCGTCCGGCAGGAAGATGCCGCGCTGAAGAAGACGGTCGCGGATTACGAGGCCGCCAGCGGCAACAAGATCGACTACAGCATCATCCCGTTCGGGCCGCTGGGCCAGAAGATCGTTTCGGCACTGACCAGCGGCGACGTGCCAGACCTGTTCTTCCAGGACGCGCCGACGACGATCCTGCCGCAGGCGGCCTGGAACAATAAGCTGGTGGACGTCACCGACGTGGTGGAAACCCAGGCCGACAAGCTGAGCGAGACCGCGAAGCTCAGCGCGACATTCAACAACGGTACCACCAAGCAACGCAGCTACTACCTGTGTCCGATCAAGCAGGCGGCGACGCCGTTCCACATCTGGGGCGACCTTGTCGTCAAGGCCGGATACGACCTGAAGGACGCGCCGGACACTTGGGATGCGTTCTGGGACTTCTTCAAGCCGATGCAGAAGAAGCTGCGCGCCCAGGGCATGCGGCGCATGTTCGCGCACGGATCCTCATTGACCACGGTCGGGCCGAACGACGGCAACAACCTGTTCTACCACTTCGTGATCGCCAATGGCGGCCAGGACGTCGTCACCCCGGACGGCAAGCTGCACACCGATGATCCCAAGGTGCGCGAGGCCTTCATCAAGTCGGTCGATTACCTGACCCGCTGCTACAAGGACGGCTATGTGCCGGAAGACGTGCTGAGCTGGAACGATTCCGACAACAACAACGGGTTCCACCAGAAACTGTTCATCATGGATTTCGACGGCACCATTTCCACTGAGCTGGCGATGATCGACAACAAGAAGGCGTATTTCGAGGAATCGGTGACGATGGGCCTGCCGAAAGGCAATGACGGCAAGCCGATGGCCGGACAGACCGGCGCGGGCGGCGGCTACATCCCCAAGGGCGGAAAGAATGTCGACGTCGCCAAGGACTTCATGAAATTCTTCATGCAGCCCGCCGTGATGAACGAAAACCTCAAGGCCGGCCTCGGCCGATGGTTCCCATCGATACCATCCCTGATCAAATCCGATCCGTTCTGGCTCGACCCCGCAGATCCGCACCGGGCGCCCTATATCAAGATCGCGCTGGGACCGATGATTCCCGTGTTCAACGCCTATAACCCCGCCTGGGGCCAGGTGAACGCGGAACAATTGTGGGGCCGGGCGGAAGCGGATGTGATCAAGAACGGTATGACACCGGAACAGGCGGTGGACAAGGCGTTCAAGCGCGCCGAGGAGATATTCACCAAGTTCACCTTCGGCTAGGGGCACGCGCATGAGCACCACGCAACTGGCCATCGGGCGGGCGGTTGCACCATCCCGCGTCTCCCGTCACGCCTGGCGCGCCGGGCTGCAAGGCTCGGAGTTCATCTGGGCGCTGGCCTTCATTCTGCCCTATGTCGCAATATTCCTGGCTTTCGTGATCTACCCGATCATCTATGGCCTGTGGCTCGGCAGCCAGCCTCGTCTGTATCGCGACCTGTTCAACGATCCCATCTACCTCAGCACCGTCACCAATACGCTGCTTTATGTTGGCATCGGCGTGAATCTGAAGATGCTGCTGGCCTTCCTGCTGTCCGGCTTCTTCATGCGCAAGCGCTGGTGGGTGAAGGCGCTGATGATGATCTACATCCTGCCCTGGGCCATCCCGTCGCTGCCGGCCTTCACGTCGATCCACTGGATGCTGAACGGCAACTGGGGCTTTCTCAACAGCCTGCTGTACGACGTATTCGGGATCGACGGTCCGATCTGGCTGAACGATCGGACGCTGGGCATGACATCCAATATCGGCGCCTATATCTGGAAGAACATGCCGTTCTGGACGGTGATCTTCCTCGCCGGCCGGATGGCGATCCCACAAGAACTCTATGAGGCGGCTTCGGTGGACGGCGCCACCGGCCTGCGCCGTTTCCAGCATGTGACGATCCCGCTGATCGCGAACCTGTATCTGGTGTCCACCCTGCTGTCGACGATCTGGTCGCTGGGCGAGTTCAACGCGGTGTTCTTCGTCACCGGCGGCGGTCCGGCCATGTCGACCGAGGTGCTGGCGACACTGGGCATCCGCCATGCCTTCACCATGGGCGAGCCCAGGCTGGGCGTGGCGGCAGTGATGTCGGCGCTGCCGGTACTGCTGCCGATCGTTTTCATCCTGATGCGCCGGCTCCGCCGAGCGGAGGTGCAGCTATGAGCGCGAGCCTTGCCGCCGTGACACGCCGCAAGCATTACCGGCTGCGCGGAGTGATCTCGGAAATCGCCTGCATCCTGCTGGGCATCGTACTGGCGGTCTGGTCGCTGATGCCGGTCTACAACATGGTGCTGATCGCGCTCAGTGAGCACAGCGCGGTGTTCAGCGGCGACATCTACCCGCGAGACCCGTCCTTCCACAGCTTCTATGTCGTCTGGACACAGGGCTTCTGGTATCTGGAACATTTCTGGCAGCAATTCGGCAACAGCTTCTTCATCGGGCTGATGACGATGTTCCTGGTCCTGCTCATCGGGACGCTGGCCAGCTTTACCGTCGGCCGCATGCGGCTCCGCTATGGCTGGCTGCTGACGAACGCGGCGCTGCTGACCTATGTCATTCCGGCCTCGTTCCTGGCGATCCCGTTCTACCGCATCATGCAGATGTACGGACTGGCGAATAATCCATGGTCCGTCATCGCCGCAATGGTCACATTCGCCACGCCGTATGCCATCTTCATCTTCCAGCAATACGGCAAGTCCATCCCGCTGGAGCTGGACGAGTCCGCACGCATCGACGGCGCCTCACCGTTGCAGGTCTATTTCCGCATCTACCTGCCGCTGATGGCACCCGCCCTCGTGGCTGTCGGCACCTACGCGCTGTTGCTGGCATGGAACGAGTATCTGTACCAGTTCCTGCTGCTGTCCTCGAAGGACAGCATGACCGTATCGGTCGCGCTGGCGCAGTTCATGAACAGCGATGAGGCACCCTGGAACTACATGATGGCGACGGCGATCATCTATGCCATCCCGCCGGTGGTCATCTATTACGCCGTCCGCCGGCACATGGCGGCCGGGCTGACGATGGGCGGCGTGAAAGGATAGCGGCCGGCGCGCCCGCCCCCGCTTGCGGCTCTACACCAGCACGAGATCGTCGCGATGGATCATCTCATCCCGGCCACGCCAGCCCAGGATGGCCTCGATCTCCGCCGACCGCCGCCCGACGATGCGCTCGGCGTCGGCGCTGGCATAGGCGGAGAGGCCGCGGCCAAGGACCGCGCCGCCGGGGCCCAGGATCGTCACCGCGTCGCCGCGGGTGAACTGCCCTTCCACCGCGCGGACGCCCACCGGCAGCAGGGATGATCCGTTCGCCAGGGCTCGCGCGGCACCCGCGTCCACCGTGAGTGTGCCCTGGGGCGACAGGGAGCCGGCGATCCATTGCTTGCGGCGGCTGCGGCCCTCCGGCGACGGCAGGAACCAGGTGCACCGGGCCCCTTGCTCCAGAACAAGCAGGGGCTGCTCCACCTTGCCGATGGCAATCGCCATGGCGCAGCCGGCCTGGGTGGCGATCCGCGCCGCGACCAGCTTGGTACGCATGCCGCCCGAGGAGTAGCCGGGCGGCGGCTCGCCGCCCATCGCCTCGATGTCCGGCGTCAGGCAGCCCACCACCGGGATGTGCCGCGCGTCCGGATCGCGGCGGGGATCGGCGGTATACAGCCCGTCGATGTCGGACAGCAGGATCAGTTGATCGGCGCGCACCATCTCGGCAACCCGGGCGGCCAGGCGGTCATTGTCGCCAAAGCGGATCTCGCTGGTGGCGACGGTGTCGTTCTCATTGATAACCGGGATGCAGCCCAGGCCCAGCAGCGTGGTCAGCGTCTCCCGCGCGTTCAGATAGCGGCGGCGATCCTCGGTGTCGTCCAGGGTCAGCAGCAATTGCGCGGCGGTCATGCCGCGCGCCGACAGGGTTTCCGCCCAGGCCTGCGCCAGGCGGATCTGCCCGACCGCGGCGGCGGCCTGCTTTTCTTCCAGTTTCAGCTTCTTGTGCGTGAGCTTCAGGGACCGCCGCGCCAGCGCGATGGCGCCCGAGGACACCACGATCACCTCGGTGCCGCGGCCGCGCAGGCGCTGAATATCGGCGGCCACGCTGGCCAGCCAGCCGGTGCGCGGGGCGGCGGTCTTGTCGTCGACCACCAGCGCGCTGCCGATCTTGATGACGACGCGTTGCGCCGTGGTCAACGAGGGAACCGCGCGCGAGGACGTCACGCCGCGTGCTCCTGCCGCGCGGTGTTGATCGCGGTCTGCAGTGCTCGCAGCACCTCCGGCACGCCCTGCCGGGTGGCCCCGGACAACAGGTGGACCGGCCGGCCGCTGGCCTTGCGCAGGGCGGCCACGCGCGCGGACGCCTCGCGCGGCGTCATGGCGTCGGACTTGTTGAGGCCGATGATCTCGGGCTTCTCCGCCAGGCCGTGGCCATAGGAATCCAGCTCGTCGCGGATGGTGCGCCAGGCCTTCACCACATCGCCGGCGGCGCCGTCGATCAGGTGCAGCAGCACGGCGCAGCGCTCGACATGGCCCAGGAAACGGTCGCCCAGACCGGCGCCTTCGTGCGCGCCCTCGATCAGGCCGGGGATGTCGGCCAGCACGAACTCTTCCGATGCGGACAGGCGGACGACACCCAGCTGCGGGTGCAGCGTGGTGAACGGGTAATCGGCGATCCTGGGCTTCGCCGCCGATACGACGGACAGGAAGGTGGACTTGCCGGCGTTGGGCAGGCCCACCAGCCCGGCATCGGCGATCAGCTTCAGCCGCAGCCAGACCCAGCGTTCCTCACCCGGCCAGCCCCTGGTGGATTTCCGGGGCGCACGGTTGGTGGAGGACTTGAAATGCGCGTTGCCGAAGCCGCCATCGCCGCCGCGCAGCAGGGTGACGCGCTTGCCGGGCTGGTCGAGGTCGGCCAGCAGCGTCTCCTGATCGTCATCCAGCACCTGGGTGCCCAGCGGCACCTTGATCACCAGCGCGGGGGAACCGGCGCCGGTCTTGTCCGATCCCGCCCCGTTACCGCCCTTCTTCGCGCGGAAATGCTGCGTGTAGCGGAAGTCGATCAGCGTGTTCAGGTTCGCCTCGGCCTGGAAGACGATGTCGCCGCCCTTGCCGCCATCCCCGCCGTCCGGGCCGCCGAACTCGATGTATTTCTCCCGCCGGAACGCGGTGACGCCGTCGCCGCCATCGCCGGAGCGCAGGTAGATCTTGGCCTGGTCGAGGAACTTCATGGGGATGCACCAAAACGAAACGGGGGCCGGCACAAGCCGACCCCCGTCCCACACAGATGAGGAGTCGGCGTTATTCAGCAGCCGCCGGCAACGGCTCCACGGACACGTGCACCTTGCCCTCGGCCTTGCGGGCGAACTTCACCGTGCCGTCCACCAGCGCGAAGATGGTGTGATCACGGCCCAGGCCGACATTGCTGCCGGGATACCACTTGGTGCCGCGCTGCCGGATCAGGATGTTGCCGGCGATGACCTTCTCGCCACCGAACTTCTTGATGCCAAGGCGCCGGCCCTCGGTATCGCGCCCGTTGCGGGACGAACCACCTGCCTTCTTATGTGCCATTGCGGATTACCCCTGATGCTCAGCGGTTTCGACGGCGGCCGGGCTCTCACCCACCACCACGGCGGCGGATTCGGCAGCGTCCAGCGCGGCCGGCGGCACTTCATCGGCGTTGGTGTGGCCGGTGAAGGTTTCGCCGCCCAGCGTGATCCCGCCGACACGCAGGACGGTGACATGCTGGCGATGGCCGTTCTTGCGGCGGCTGTTCTGCCGGCGCCGCTTCTTGAAGATGATGACCTTGTCCAGCCGGTCCTGGGCGATGACGGTGGCGGTGACCGAGGCATCGGCCACGGTGGGCGCGCCAATGGTCAGGTTGCCGTTGACGCCCACGGCCAGCACGTCGTTGAAGGTGACGGTGCCGCCGGCCTCGGCGTCCAGTTTCTCGACTTTCAGCACGGCGTTGGGGGCAACGCGGTACTGCTTTCCGCCGGTGCGGATGACAGCGAACATGGATACGACTTTCGTGGTTCTATAACGCAGCGGGCCGCTGGAACGCGTGGGCGCCCCGGCGGCCGGTGAGGTGCGTTATAGTCGGGGCGGCGGACCTGTCAACCCGAAAACCCGTGGCAGGTCAGCAACTTGCTGATGTCACCCGCGCCCCGGACGCGGACCTCGGGCGAACCGGGCAGCCGGGAATTTCGGAGGAAAGCCGTGGAAGGCATTGAACTGGTTTTCGATCCCCCGCCGGCCGAGGCCCTGTCGCGCCACGTCCTGAACGCGGTTTTGGCGCATAACTTCGCCCGCACCGGCGTCAGCGAGAGCCATGCGGTCAACTTCATGCTGAAGAACGCACGCGGCGAGATCCTGGGCGGGCTGATCGGCCATGTCTGGGGCGGGTGGCTGCAAATCAGCCTGCTGTTCGTGTCCGCGGCAGTGCGCGGCCAAGGCCAGGGATCGCGCCTGATGGATGCCGCCGAGGCGATGGCGGTCGAGCGGGGTGCCACCGCGGCCACGCTGGACACCCATAGCTTCCAGGCGCGCGGCTTTTACGAAAAGCGCGGTTACCGCGTGTTCGGACAGCTGGACGACTACCCGCCGGGCCACAGCAAATTCTTCCTGCGCAAGACGCTGGCCAGGTAATGCCATCCAGCGCCGGCCCCCAGCGCCGGCCCCAGCGCCAATCCTTGACAGTGCCGGCCCTTGACAGCGCCGGCCGGACCTGCGCCGGACAGGCCACTTCCACCCCTTTCGACCAGATACAAATGGCCCGCCACATCGCCCCCCTGGAAACCGTCGCCGTCACCGTGCCCGAGGATGCCGTGGAGGCCTTCGAGGCCGCTCTCCTGGCCGTCTGCGACACCGTCGGCTTCTTCCTGGACGAGGAGACCGGCCTGTGGCGCCTGGAAGGCGTGAAACCGGTCGGCGCCAGGCAGGCGGAGCTGGACGCCGCATTGGCGCTGGCGAACGCCGCCGCCGGGTTGGACGCCGCCCTGACGCACACACCGACCGAGGCGGATGGCTGGCTCGCCCGCACCTATGACTCGTTTCCCGAACATCGCATCGGCCGTCGCTTCGCCGTGCGCGGCACCCATCTGGCCGAGGCGCCGCGCATGCCCGGCCGCCTCACCCTGACCCTGAACGCCGGGGTCGCCTTCGGCTCCGGCGAGCACGGCTCCACCAGCGGCTGCCTCCTGGCCTTCGAGGCTGTGGCGAAGCGCCGGCCGCGCCGCATCCTGGACCTGGGCACGGGGTCCGGCATCCTGGCGATGGCGGCGGCGGCGCTGCTGCACCGGCCCGTGATGGCGACGGATATCGAGCCCTGGTCGGTGCGGGTCACGCGGGAGAATGCGGCGGCGAACGGCGTCGGCCGGCTGGTGCGGCCGAAGCTGGCGAATGGCTGGCGCGATCCCGCCGTACGCGGCCCGTTCGACCTGGTGTTCGCCAATATCCTGGCACGCCCGCTGTGCCGGATGGCGAAGGATCTGGCGGCCAACCTCGCGCCCGGCGGCACCGCCATCCTGGCCGGATTGCTGACCACGCAGGTCCGCTGGGTCCTGGCCGCGCATCGCCGCCAGGGGCTGGTGCTGGAACGCCTGGTGCCGCAAGGTGCCTGGACGACGATCGTGTTGCGGAAGCGGCGATAGAGCGCGATCGCCTGAAGCCGGCAATGGGAAGGCGTGAATCGCGCTTTCGAATCAAAGAGCTGATGAAGCATGACAGGATCAACCCGACCCGACCCCTGTCATGCTTTATCCGGAGTCTACGCCGCCTCCAGCCGGTACAGCACCACGGCCCGGCTGGTGCGGTCCTCCAGTTCCAGCGTCGTTTCGATGCGGTATTCGGCGAAGCCGCGCATGCCGGCTGTCGGCAGGTAGGCGCGGCCGGGGTCGGCCACCCACACCTCGGCCTGGCGCGCCATGCGGCGCAGCCAGGGCATGATGTGGCCGGTCATCGGCGCCTCGTAGCAGACATCGCCGCATAGGATCAGGTCCCAGCGGCAGGCATCGCCGACCACGTCGCCGGATGAGGTGACGGAAACCCGGTTCAGGGCCGCGTTCAGCCGCACGGCGGCGACGGCCAGCGGATCGACCTCGGCCGTCTCCACCGACGGCGCGCCGGCCAGCGCACAGGCGATGGCGGCGATGCCGCACCCGGCGGCAAAATCCAGCACCCGGCGGCCGGCGACCTTGTCGGGATGATCCAGGATGTGCCGAGCCAGCGCCTGCCCGCCGGGCCAGGCGAAAGCCCAGAACGGCGGTGCCACGCCGTTCTCGGCCAGCCATGTCTCCGTAGCCTGCCACAGCGGCGTCAGCTCCGTCGCCAGAAGCAGCCGCACCTCCGGCACCTGGACGGCGCGACCCGGGACCGTGTTCGCCCGGATGAACGCCTCGGCGTCCTTCAGGGCATGCGGATCAGAGCGCACCGACCAGGATCGCCAGTCCGATGGCGATCCCTACCTCCCGATTGGCACGGAACAGCCGCAGGCAACGGGCCGGATCGTGGATGTTCAGCGTGATCACCTGCCGCGCCAGCAGGGCCGCCGGCACAATCAGCGCCGCGTAGAACCAGGGCCGCAGTCCGGCCAGGATGCCGGCGGTCACCAGCATCGCGATGGTCCCGGCGTAGCAGACGGCCAGGAACGGGCGCGTGCGCTCACCGAACAGGCGGGCGGTGGAGCGGACGCCGACCAGCGCGTCATCCTCCCGGTCCTGATGGGCGTAGATCGTGTCGAACCCCAGGTCCCACAGGATCGCCGCCAGATAGATCGCCACCCAGGCGCCGTCGATCACGCCGGTGGCGGCGGTGTATCCCAGCGGCGCGCCGAAGCCGAAGGTGAAGCCCATGACCAGCTGCGGCCACCAGGTGAAGCGCTTCGCCAAGGGGTACAGGAACACCAGCAGCAGGGAGCCGATGCCCATCCGCTGCGCCGGCGGGTTCAGCTGGACCAACACCGCCAGTCCGACCAGCAACAGCACCGCCAGGAAGAGCAGCGCCTGGATCGGCCGCAGCGCACCGGATGCCAGCGGCCGGCCGGCGGTCCGCGCGACCTTGCGGTCGATATCGCGGTCCCACAGATCG
Source organism: Rhodopila sp. (assembly GCF_035548095.1). GTDB lineage: Bacteria > Pseudomonadota > Alphaproteobacteria > Acetobacterales > Acetobacteraceae > Rhodopila. The sequence continues at coordinate 75,220 of NZ_DASZUV010000026.1, forward strand.
TTCACCACGCAACCCGCCGCGCGCATCGCCAGGCTGCCGATGCCGAACAGCAGCAACAGACGAATTCCATCTGAAAGCGGTGGCCGAGCGAGGAGAATGCCCCACATACCGGGAAGGAACAGAAGCCAGGTCCCGATCGGACGGTCGGCTCGGGCCAGCAAAAGATAGGGGAGCCAGGATCGCGGCAGCCGGGCGACCCAGCCGGTTGCGACGATGTCGGTGTGGCTATTCATACGGAAAGGTTTGTTCGCCGTTTCATGCTGCCGTCAACCATCCTTTTGCGCCACCGGACCATTCGGTGACTCACATCCGCTTGTTCGTGCCGACGCCTTTGTCCGAAGGCGCGGCGGTCGAGGCGTCCACCGCGCAGGCGCATTATCTGGGCACGGTCATGCGCCGTTCGGCGGGCGATCCGGTCCGGCTTTTCAACGGGGCGGACGGCGAATGGGAGGCGCGTATCGTCCCGCGGGGCCGCGGCCGGCTGACCCTGGTGCCGGAGCGGCAGGTGCGGCCGCAGGCCCCGGAGCCCGATCTGTGGCTGTTGTTCGCGCCGCTGAAGCGGGACACCACGGACCTCGTGGTGGAAAAGGCGACCGAGCTGGGGGTATCGGCATTGCTGCCGGTGTCGACGGAGCGGACCAATGCCGGGCGGGTGAACGCCGATCGCCTGAACGCCGTCGCCATCGAGGCGGCGGAACAATGTGAGCGCCTGACCGTGCCTCGGATCGCCCCGCTGCGGCCGCTGGCTGACGTGCTGGCGGACTGGCCGCCGGGCCGTCCGCTGTTCGCGGGCCTGGAACGCGACGCGGCCGCCACGCCACTCCCCGCCGCGCCGCGGCACGCGGCTCTGCTGATCGGTCCGGAGGGCGGCTTCGGGCCGCGAGACCGGGCGCTGCTGTCACGGCTGGAGGCGGTCGTGCCGGTGTCGCTGGGACCCCGTATCCTGCGGGCGGAAACCGCCGCCATAGTCGGCCTGGCCTTGTTGCAGCGGCCAAGCTGTGGCTAGTACGCTTTCCTCAACAGTCATGCGTGCGGGCACCCGGCCCGTCCGCTTCACCGCCCCCGCGGCGGTGGCAACCGGAACGTCTTGAGAATTCTATGTCGAATCCCGGAGACACCGACGAGACCCCGCTCGAGTCGGTCCGCCAAATGGCCGAATATCTCGCCGCCGGCTGCAAGCCGCGTTCGGCGTACCGTATCGGCACGGAGCACGAGAAGTTCGGCTTCCGGCTGGATGACTTCGCGACCCCGCCCTATGCCCCGGCCGACGGCCAGCCGGGCAGCATTCGCGACATGCTGCGGGCGCTGGTGACACAACGGGGCTCCGGCGGCGGCGGCGAGCCGATCCTGGACTCGGGCAACATCATCGGCCTGAAGCAGAACGGCGCCGCGATCTCGCTGGAGCCGGCCGGGCAACTGGAGCTGTCGGGGGCGCCGCTGATCGACCTGCACGCGACGAAGACGGAACTGGAGGATCACTTCGCGGCGGTGCGCGCGGTGTCGGAGCCGCTGCGCATGGGCTTCGCACCGCTGGGTTTCCATCCGACGGCGACACGGGCGGCGATGCCCTGGATGCCGAAGGGACGCTACGCGATCATGCGACGCTACATGCAGCTCGTCGGCTCCATGGGGCTGGACATGATGACCCGCACCTGCACGGTGCAGGTCAACCTGGACTACGCGTCCGAAGCGGATATGCGGCGAAAGCTGCGCGTCTCCCTGCTGCTGCAGCCGCTGGCGACGGCGCTGTTCGCCAATTCCCCGTTCACCGAAGGCAAGCCGAACGGCTTCCTGTCCTACCGCGCGCATGTCTGGACGGACACCGACAACCAGCGCTCCGGCATTCCGGCGGTGATGTTCGAGGACGGCTTCGGGTTCGAACGCTACGCCGCCTGGGTGATCGAGCGGATCCCGATGTATTTCGTCTACCGCGACGGCCGGTACATCGACGTGGCGGGCAGGTCGTTCCTGGATTTCATGGCCGGACGGATTCCCGAACTGGCCGCCATGACGCCGACGCTGGGCGATTTTGCCGACCATGTGACGACCGTGTTCACGGATGTGCGCCTCAAGCGTTTCCTGGAGATGCGCGGCGCCGACGCCGGCTCGCCGGAGATGATGGTGGCGCTGTCCGCCCTATGGGTCGGGCTCCTGTACGATGACGCCGCGCTGGCGGCCGCCGAGGCATTGCTGGCCGGCGCCGGGTGGCAGGATGCGACCGAGGCTCGCGCGGCGGTGCCCCGCCTGGGCCTGGCCGCCCCCTGGCGCGGCCACACACTGCGGGACATCGCATCCGACGTCGTTGCCATCGCCGCGGACGGACTGCGCGCGCGGAATTGCCGGAACGCGCAGGGTCAGGATGAAGCGGTCCTGCTGGAGCCGCTGCGGGCGATCGCCGCCGGCGGCCCGACCCAGGCCGAGGCCTGGCTGACCCGCTACCATGGCGCCTGGGGCGGTGACGTGCGTCCGATCTTCACGGAAGCGGCGATCTGATCGCACGCGCGCCCGCACCGCGAGCCGGTTGCCGTCCGTCAGGCGAAAGGCCATAAGCCGCCGAACCATGTCTATGATCGACGACGTCCGTGGCGTGCTCGCGCCGCCGCACCCGGCGGGCCGGCCCTTCATCCTGGGTGGCCTGGCCGTCATCGTGGTCGGCATCGTGCTGGCCCACTGGCTGATCTGGCTGGGCCTGCTGTTCACCCTGTTCTGCCTGTATTTCTTCCGCGACCCCGAACGGGTGACGCCCGCCCGCCCCGGCGTGCTGGTGGCACCGGCGGACGGCCGCGTGGTGGCCACCATCCTGGCACCGCCGCCGCCCGAACTGGGGTTGGGGCCGGAGCAGCGCTGGAAGGTCTCGATCTTCCTGTCGGTCCTCAACGTGCACGTGAACCGGGTGCCGATCAGCGGCGTGGTCACACGCATCGCCTACCACCGCGGCGCCTTCGTCAGCGCCAGCCTGGACAAGGCCAGCGAGCTGAATGAGCGCAACGCGCTGGCGATCCGCCTGGCCAACGGGCGGGAGATCGCAGTGGTGCAGATCGCCGGCCTCGTCGCCCGCCGCATCCTGTGCGACGTGCGCGAGGGTGACCCGGTGCTGACCGGCCAGCGCTTCGGCATCATCCGCTTCGGCAGCCGCACCGACCTGTATCTGCCGCCGGGCGTCCGCCCGCTGGTCGAGGTCGGCCAGACCATGGTCGGCGCCGAGACCGTCATCGCGGAGATGGCACACTGAGCGACCGCCCGCCAATCTCCCCGATGCGCCGGCTGCGGCGCTATCGGCCGCGCAAGCGCCTGCGCCCGCGCTACAGCGGCCCGTCGTTCAACAGCATCATCCCCAACCTGATGACCATGCTGGGCCTGTGCGCCGGCCTGACCTCCATGCGCTTCGGGCTGGAGGAGCGGTTTGGCGCGGCGGCGGTGGCGATCGCGGTGGCGGCGGCGCTGGACGGGCTGGACGGGCGGCTCGCGCGGCTGCTGAAGGGCACGTCGCGGTTCGGCGCCGAGTTCGACAGCCTGTCGGATTTCGTCTGCTTCGGGGTGGCGCCGTCCTTCGTGCTGTACTTGTGGTCGCTGCATAAGGCCGGAGCCTACGGCTACGTGCCGTGCCTGATGTTCGCGGTGTGCATGGCCCTGCGGCTGGCCCGCTTCAACGCCGCATTGGATGGTGCGCCGAAGCCGGCCTATGCCTACAGCTTCTTCACCGGCGTCCCGGCCCCCGCCGGCGCCGGGCTGGTGCTGTTTCCGCTGTTCCTCGGGCTATGGGCAAGGCAGGAAAGCCTGGACTGGCTGCTGGCGGTCACCCAGTTTCCGGTGACGAACGCCTTGGTGCTGATCGGGACCGCATTACTGCTGGTCTCGACGCTGCCGATCTGGAGCTTCAAGAACTTCAAGATACCGTCGCAATACCTGCTGCCGCTCTTCCTCGGCGCCGGCGCCTATATTGCCGTGCTGATCGCCGACCCGTGGCTGGCACTGGCGGCCGGCGGGCTGATCTACGTCGCCATGCTGCCGTTCAGCGTCCGCAGCTTCCACCGCCTGCGGCGAGAGGCCGAGGAAGCCGAAACATTGCGCGACGAGGCGTCGCTCGAAGCGGACAACCCGGCCCTTGAGGCGATCAATCCGGACGGGGAAGAAGGGACAGGGCGGCGCGACCCCGCCTGATCCGCCGCTACCCCGCCGCCGGCACGCCGGCCTCGGCCAGGGCGGCCGCCTGACGGTCCGCCAGGGCCTGCTCGTTGAAGTCGGCTACCAGCCGGTGGAACATCTGGTACCAGTTCAGCTCCGCTCCCAGCCGCAGGAACACGCCGCCCAGGCCGATCGCGGACCGGTCCATCAGCAGAAATTCTCGCGGCGGCCTGACCCCGCCCGTCCGCTGCAACCCGGCATGGACCCGCTCGGCGACATCCCGTCCATATTGCGGATCATTGGTTTCCTGAATGCGGCGCACACGGTCCTGGATCAGCGGCTCGTAGAGAAACCGGGCCCACATGTTCAGAACGTCCATCTTCTCTCGGGTGAGGTCCTGGAAACCCCACACCTCGTAGGCGTGGTGCGCCTTGTCGTCGTCGTTGTCCCGCACCGCCTCATACAGCAGGATGACGCCGCTGACGAATTTCGCAGGGAACACGCGGATGGCACCATAATCCAGCAGGTTCAGGGAACCATCCGGCCGCACCTGATAGTTGCCCAGATGCGGATCACCATGGATGACGCCGTACCGGTAGAACGGCACGTACCACGCCGCAAACAGCGCCTCGGCGATGCGGTTGCGTTCCTCCAGCGGCGGGTCCTCGGCCAGACGAGTCATCAGCGCCCTGCCGTCCAGCCAGCTCATGGTCAGCAGCCGCTTGGTCGACAACTCCGGCACCGGTACCGGCACATGCACGTTCGGGCTATCCTTCAACATCAGCCCGTACAGCCGCATCTGCGCGGCCTCGCGCTCGTAGTCCAGCTCCTCGCGCAGCCGCTCGCGCAGTTCCTTGTAGATCTCATCCTGCTTGATGGCGTTGTCCACGCGATGGTACACGGCCATCGCCAGCTTCAACTGCTTCAGATCCGCTTCGACCGTGCTGGGCATATCGGGATACTGCAATTTGCAGGCGACCTGCGTGCCATCGTGCAGGGTGGCCCGGTGCACCTGCCCCAGGCTCGCAGCCGCCGCGGCCTCGTGATCGAAACTGGCAAAACGCGACTGCCAATCCGGCCCCAGCTCACTGTTCATGCGCCGGCGGACGAAATTCCAGCCCATCGGCGGGGCATTGGCCTGCAATTGCGACAGCTCCGCCGCGTATTCCGCCGGCAGCGCATCAGGCACGGTGGACAGGAACTGCGCCACCTTCATCAGCGGCCCCTTCAGGCCGCCCAGCAGCACCTTGAGATCCTCGGCATGGGCCGATCGGTCGGTCTTGATGCCGAAGACGCGGGACCCGGCGACGCGGGCGGCAATCCCCCCAACAGCCCCCGAGGTGCGGGCGAAGCGGCGAATCTCGCCGAACAGATTACTGCCGGACATCAGACCGGCATGTCAGAAGGTGGGGCATCATGTCGCATGAGATATTTGACGCCCCACCCTAAATGCAACCGACCGTCCCCGCGAAAGCACGACAGGGCCAGGCCGACCCTGTCCATGCTTTATCAACTCTTTGATTCACAAGCGCGATTCACGCCTTCTCACCGCCGGCTTCAGGCGGTCGCGCCTCTAGCCGTGTTTCGCCTTGTTCTCCAGCGCCTCGGTCAGTCGCTGCGGATCGACCTTGACCTCGACGCCGGCGCGTTCCGTTTGCAGCAGCATGATCGCGCGCGAGTCGCGATTGCCCCAGCCGCGGTTCAACCCTTCCGACAGGTCGGCCAGCGCCAGGTTGGCCAGCCGCATCGGCACGTTCAGCTCGCGGCCGAGCTGGGTGGCCAGCGAAACATCCTTGTGCGCCAGGCGCAGGGCGAAGGCGGGCGGTTCATACTTGTTCGGCAGGAACTGGTCGGTCAGCGAATCGAAGGCGCCGCGGCGGCCGATGGCGCCCTGGCGCACCGCTTCCCAGATCGCCAACGGCTCGATGCCGGCCTTCACGCCCATGCTGAACACCTCGGCGGCGGCGGCGGTGGCAATGTAGCCGTAGCAGTTGTGCACCAGCTTGGCGACGGACCCGGCGCCGATCGGGCCGATATAGCGGGCCTGGTCGCCGATCGTGTCCAGCACGGGCTTCCACTTCTCGAACACGTCGGCATCCCCGCCGCACCAGATCGCCAGCTTGCCGGTGGCGGCGCCGCGCGGCCCGCCGCTGACCGGCGCGTCGAACAGGTAGGCACCCTTCTTCTGGAAATCGCCATGCGCCTTGCGCACCGTCGACGGCGAGTTCGTCGTCAGGTCGAAGAACGCCACGCCGGGACGGATCGTCGACAGCAGCCCCTTCTCCCCATAGGTGATCGCGTCGAACTCCGCCGGGCCCGGCAGGGAGCTGAAGATCACGTCGCAACTTTCCGCAATCGCCGCCGGGCTGTCGGCCCAGACGGCACCATCCTTCAGATGCCGCGACGCGGCTTCCCGCCGCACGTCATGGACGACCACGGTGTGGCCGTCCTTCTGAATCCCCTTTTGCAGATTGGCGGCCATGCTGGCGCCCATGGTGCCCAGGCCGATAAACCCCGCCTTCATCACGCGGCCTCCGTTCAGGCGTTCGCGTCGAAGACGTCACGGGCGACATTCGACGCCGTCATCGCCGCCGGCCAGCCGGCATAGAAGGCGACGTGGGTGATCATCTCGGCCAGTTCCGTCTTGGTCAGACCGTTGTCCAGCGCCCGTTGCAGATGACCTTTCAGCTGCTCCGGCCGGTAGGTCGCGGTGAGCACCGCGCAGACGATCAGGCTGCGGTCGCGCTTCGACAGCTCCGGCCGCTCCCATACGTCGCCGAACAACACCTTCTCGGTCAGATCAATCAGCTTTGGCACGGTGTTGCGCACGCGGTCACGGGTCGCGGACGAGGCCGCGGCGGATTTCGGTTGCTGGGCCATGGTTTCCTCCTGGATGTCTGGCAAGGACGCCATTGCACACCAGGAGGCGGCGGCTGTCCAATCGGCGCCCCGGAGGGGCCGGCGGAAGCGCGAGGCCGCGCGGGCTATTCGGTGTAGCCCGCGCCACCCTTGCGGTTGATCATCGCCAGCAATTCCCGCCGGGTCGCCTGGTCATCGCGGAAGGCGCCCAGCATGCGCGATGTCACCATCGTTACGCCCGGCTTATGCACGCCGCGGGTCGTCATGCACTGATGCGCGGCCTCGATCACCACGGCGACACCCCGCGGCTCCAGCACGTCCTGGATCGTATTGGCGATCTGCGCCGTCAATTTCTCCTGGATCTGCAGGCGCTTGGCATAGGCATCGACGACGCGCGCCAGCTTGCTGATGCCGACCACGCGGCGATGCGGCAGGTAGGCGACATGCACCCGGCCGATGATCGGCGCCATGTGGTGCTCACACGTGCTCTCCAGACGGATATCGCGCAGCAGGACGATCTCGTCATAGCCGTCGGTTTCTTCAAAGGTGCGGGCCAGCAGCGCGACCGGATCGGTATCGTAGCCGACAAAGAACTCCTTGTAGGCCCTGGCGACGCGTGACGGCGTGTCGCGCAGCCCTTCGCGTTCGGGATCGTCGCCGGCCCAGCGCAGCAGAATGCGAATGGCTTCCTCGGCCTGCTCCCGCGTCGGCTGGCCAGCCGTCGCCAGCATGTCCTCCTTGGAGGCCTGCCCCTTGGAGCTGGCAGGCGTAACGATATTCACCGCGAGAATTCCTCTTATTCAGTGGTCAGGTCGCGGAAAGACCGCCGCGCCGATATGGGGGCTGTCCGCGGCGCCGCAACCCGACGAACCATCAATGCACCCGGCCGCTCTGATGCGGGCTGTCCAGGCTGAAGGCGGGGATCGCCACGTCGAAGTTCTCTCCCGACGAGGGAACGATCATGTGATACGCCCCGACCATGAAGCCGGACGGCGTGTCGAGCGGCGTGCCAGAGGTATATTCGAAGCTTTCCCCAGGTTCGAGCAGCGGCTGCTCCCCGACGACACCCGGCCCGTGCACGTGCTGCGTGCGGCCACGTGCATCCGTGATCTGCCAGGTGCGGCGCAGAAGCTGCACCGGCTCCCCGCCCTGGTTTTCGATCTTCACGCGATAGGCCCAGACGAAATGGTTCTCATCCGGTTGCGACTGGTCCGCCAGATAGAAGGACCGCACGGAGACACAAACATCCCGCGTGGTGCGCGAATAATCGCCGCGTGAGGATCGTCCCCCACGCGTCTCCTGCTGCGTTTCGCTCGGCGGCACCGATCCGCGACCGGCTTTCCCGGACCTGCGATCTTCAGTCGACATGGCACATCATCCTTCTGTCGCGCCGTAACCAGGGATGAAGACCGAATCAGGCGCGCTTGTCCAGCGAGCGGGGGCCGCCATCGCAGACGAGAACGCGGGCGGCGTCATCGGGCCGCCCATCGGCGCGTGCCTGGCACGGACGGCTGGCGGCGTGCCGGCACAGGCCATTCGCGCCGCCATGGCGTGGTTTCCCTGTCCGTATTGTATATCGTTCCGTACAGCCGTAGTGATGATGCCATCGACGCGGCAGCCGGTATGGATGCTCCCTTTCGTTGCGTACCCGGTCGATCCCGGCGGTAGCGAAGGGGTGCGGCGTGGCTGGCGGCGAACGCCGGCACGCCGCCACCCACACCGCTCGGTTTCATTTTTATTACCTAACAATATTGGACAGCCGCGCCAGGCCATGCCGGAAATCATCCTTCAGATCCTCGACATCCTCCAACCCGATCGATACGCGGATCACGCCGTCGGTAATGCCCAGGCGCGCGCGCTCGGCCTCACCGATGCGCATATGCGTCGTCGTCGCCGGATGCGTCGCCATCGACTTCGAATCCCCCAGATTGTTCGACAAGGCAATGAGCGAGAATCCGTTCATCACCTGGAAGGCGCCGTCCTTGCCGCCCTCCACCTCGAACACCACCATCGTGCCACCACCGCTCATCTGCGCCTTGGCCAGTGCGTGCTGCGGATGGTCCGTACGTGTCGGATACCAGACACGGCGGACGCCGCGCTGGGTCGCCAGGAAATCCGCAAGCATGGCGGCCGAACGGCTGGCGGCATCGACACGCAGCGCCAGCGTCTCGATCCCCTTCAGCAGCACCCAGGCATTGAATGCCGACAATGTGGGACCGGTGTTGCGTGTGAACGGCGTCAGCACCTCATTGATCCACTTGGCGCTGCCCAGCACGGCGCCGCCCAGCACCCTGCCCTGTCCGTCCATATGCTTCGTACAGGAATACACGACGACATCGGCACCCAGCTTCAGCGGCTGCTGCAGCAGGGGCGTGGCGAACACGTTGTCCACCACGACGATCGCGCCCGCCCGGTGCGCCAGCGCCGACACCGCCGGCACGTCCACCAGTTCCAGCATCGGGTTGGACGGCGTTTCCAGCAGCACGAGCTGGGTCGGCTTCGCCAGTGCCGCTTCCCACTGCGCCAGGTCGGCGCCATCGACGAACACGGACTCGATGCCGAACCTCGGCAGCAGCGTCGATACGATCCAGTGGCAGGAGCCGAACAGCGCGCGCGACGCCACCACGCGGTCTCCCGCCTTCAGATGCGACAGCAGCGCCGCATTGACCGCCGCCATGCCGGTGGCGGTGGTGCGGCAGGCCTCGGCACCTTCCAGCAGGCACAGCCGCTGCTCCAGCGACGTGATGGTGGGGTTGCCGAAGCGGGAATATTGATAGTGCTCGACGGCGCCGGTGAACGTCGCCTCGGCCTGCTCCGCGTCGTCGTAGACATAGCCCGAGGTCAGGAACAGCGCCTCGGCGGTTTCGCCATACGGCGTGCGCTGCACGCCGCCATGGATCAGGCGGGAGGCGGGACGGAGCTTTGTGGGATCGAGGGTCATCTGTCTGGGTCCTTGCACGCAATGACCCGACCGTGGAGCAGCACTGGGTCCCGGATGGGACCGGCACTGGCCTCTTTAGCGCGTTTGTTTCACCTCGCCGCAATCCGGCCGGACAAATCACGAGGGCCGGACGCCCCGGCGGCCAGCCTGATAAGCCGATAGCGGCGGTTCGTCAATCGTCGACTGCAGCGGATGGCCGGCGCCAGCAGGCGGTGCCAATCGAGTGCCGATGGGCGGTGACGCCGGGCGGCGTTCGCCGCGAACGCCTTGATCGCCCGAATCATTTGCGGGAACCTGCAGACAGATCCTGGGCTGCCGGAACCGCCTGCCATGAGCCAAGACACCGCCGACCTGCTTTATCCGATCCTGCTGGCCGGCACCGTTGTGGGCGGCCTTATCCTTCTTCTGGTTGGATTTCGGCTGTTGCTGTGGCCGTTGCGGCTGATTTGGCGCATCGGCGGAACGTTCCGATCCCGCCTGGGTACCATTTCGGTTCTGCTATGCGTGATCTGGACCGTGGCCATCGTGCCGGCGCCGTTCATCTTCCTGTGGGATTGGCTTCTGGATCTGGCCCAGGCCGTCCTGGTCAAGACGCCACAGCAAATGACGGTGGTGCTGCCGTCCGTCCTGTCCACATGTTCCAACGGCCCCGGGGCGTGCGCCTCCGCCATCCTGCCGATGATCGGCGTCGTCTGGAGCGGTGCCGTTACGCAGCCGGTGACGGCGATGCGCGTGCCGCCGGACCTGGCCCTGGCGGTCCTGGTGTTCGGGATCGGCATCACCGCCCTGGTGTTTTACCGCCGCGCCCAGGCGGAATCGGCATTCCGCCTGTCAATGAGCGGCATGTTGGGCGGGTATCTCGTGCTGAGCGCCTCTTTCCTGGGTGCGCTGTACCTGGCGATCACGGCGATCCTGGCGATCCCCGTGTTCAACGACACGGTTCCCGAACTGGGCCCGATGCAGACCGACCTGAGCACCAAGATGGCCGAGCGCGTTGAGGCGTTAGACGATCGGAATATCCTGGCGTTGGTAACCGAGCGGCAGACCTTGCCGGCTGATCTGGGGCCGTCCGACCAATCGGCCGGGGCGCCGGATCGCGGGATCAACGGGTTGAACGCGCTGTGGGGGTCCCAGCTTGATACATGGGACCAATCGGCCATGGTGCTGCGCCAGCGCATGGAATCCTTCGCCGGGGAAGCCAAGGGCTTTATCCCGACGGCGATTTCCTTTTTCCTGGTCAGCAACCAGGGCCATCGCGGCGAGGTCGCGACGAAGCGCCATGAAACGGTGCTGCTGGACTCCTACGGCCTGTGGATGGCCGATTATCGCGCCAATATCGATCGCTGTACGGAAGCGTTGCGGGACGGTCTGCGGCAGCTGCGAACCGTGCGCAGCGTGCTGCTGGAATTCATCCATGTCCCGTCGACATCCGCGGTCCAGGTGGTGGATCAGCTGCGGAAGACGGATCTCAGCAATTATGGCCGCGCCTGCACCAGCATCATGCCGGTGGTTCGTGACTACCTACCCGCTCGGTCCGGGCCCGCCGAGACGCTGGGGCTGTTCGGTCTCGCCTCCTCCTGGCTGCTGAAAACGGAGAGCCCGGAGCTGGCCTTGATCGTCGGGTTGCTGGGATTTGGCTTCTTCGGCGCGCTAGCGACCAGTTTCATCCGGGAGTTCAAGGGCACGCCCGGCAACCAGCTTCCGGGCGTTGGGTTCATTCTGCCGGCGCTGGTTCGCGGCATCGGCGCCGCCGTCCTGGTGTTCCTGGCGGCAAAGGGCGGCGCCGCGGTGCTGGCGAAGGGTGAGGTCAGCCCGAACGCGTACGCGATATTCTTCGCATGTTTCGTCGCGGCGGTGTTCAGCGATGACGTCTGGGATTGGGCCAGGACCAAAAGCGTTGCGGCCGGCGAACGGCGGCAGGGTGCGCCGGATCCGGCCGCCAAATAGGCGCTGCGCACTTCACGCCCATCGCACGTTCCACGGGAACGGCGACGTCGCCTCCAGAATGCCGGTCAGCCCCTTGCGGTGCGCCGTGAGGATGTAGAACCGCCCCAGGACCACGGTCGGCACCATCTCCAGCGCATGGAGGTGCATGGCGTGGACCACCGCGTCACGCTCCTGGTCGGTGGCGACCGTCGTCCATTGGTCGGTCAGCTGCTCGATCTTTTCGTCGGTGAACCAGCCTGCCCAGCCCTTGGCACCGAGGCCGCGCAGGACCGGGCTGATCGCCGGGTTGATGAAGGACGTGCCCAGCCACCAGTTGTGGAAGATGGACCAGCCGCCCTTCTCCACCGGATCGGGCTTGGTCCGCCGCTGCGCCAGCGTATTCCAGTCCATGCTCTGCAGATCGACGTTCATGCCGATCTGGCGCAGATATTCGTACGTCACATGTCCGAACGGCGCGATCGTCGGCACGTCGGCGGGGTTCAGGATCACCACCTTCTCACCCTTGTAGCCGGCGGCATCCAGCGCGCGCCTTGCCGCCTCGACATCGCCGGTCATGCCGGCCTTGCCGAGTTCCTCGCCATACCGCGTGCCGCACGGGAACAGTGCCTTGCAGGAACTGAAGATCGTGGAATCCCCGCCGGTCACCGCGCTCATGTAATCCTCCTGGTTCATGCCCAGGCGGACCGCGCGCCGGATCGCGGGATTGTTGAACGGCGGGTTCAGATGGTTGAACCGCATGGTGCCGAAGAAGCCGACGGTGTTGAAATTCTCCACCACCAGATCAGGGTTTTTCCGCAGCATCGGCAGCAGGTCCGGCTGCACCTGCTCCCACCAGTCGATCTCCCCCTTCATCAGGGCGTTCGCAGCCGTCGAGGCGTCGGGAATGACCTTCCATTCCACGCGCTGGATATGCGCCACCTTGCCACCCGATCCCCAGTCCGGCTTTTCCTGCCGCGGTACATAGCCGTCGAACCGCTCATAGGCGGCGCTGCTGCCCGGCACGAACGCGTCCTTGATGAAACGATACGGGCCGGAGCCGATCATTTCGGTGTTGGGCTTCGCCAGGTCGTGGTTGGCCAGGCGCTCCGGCATCACCACCGGCAGCATGCCGTTGGGCTTGGCGAGCGTATCCAGGATCAGCGGAAACGGCCGTTTCAGCTTGATGCGAATGGTCTTGTCGTCCTGGTAGCCGAACGCCTCCACCACCGCGCCCAGCGTCTGGCCATAGACGTCGCGCGCGGCCCAGCGGCGCAGGCTGGCGGCAGCGTCGCGGGCCAGCACCTTTTCGCCGTCATGGAATGTCAGGCCGTTCCGCAACGGGATCGTCCAGACACGGCCGTCGTCGGACACGGAGGCGCCTTCGGCCATTTGCGGGCGCGGCGTCTGCGTGCCGTCGATGCCGAACAGCGTGTCGAAAACGTAATAGCCATGCGTGATCGAGACCTGGGTCGTGGTCCAGGACGGGTCGAGCACCGACAGGTCCGCCGTCGGCACGTATCGCATCAGCTTGTTGCTGTCAGTGGCCGCGATGGCGGGACGGCCGAGCGCCGCCGCGGCCGTGCCGGCGGCCAGAAAGTCCCGACGCCGCATGGTTTCCTCCGTGTGTTATCGTTTTCGTCCCGCATTCCTAATATGCGAGACGGCGCGGCGGAAGACCGTCGGCGCGCGTTTTCCGGCCCGTTCACGCACGGCTTTGCGTTCGGCAATTCTTCGCACGGATTTCCGTTTCTATCGCACACCATAACGCACGCACGCCGGCCGGCGCCGCTGCGTGATGTCTCCCGCTCCCGCCGTTGCCGGCCGCAGCGGGACAGGACCGCACCCCTCACCAGGGTTTGCATCCACCGTTCGAACTGGATAGAAGGGCGCCAGCGCGGGTGTAGTTCAATGGTAGAACGGCAGCTTCCCAAGCTGCATACGAGGGTTCGATTCCCTTCACCCGCTCCAGCCACCCGCCCTGCGCCGGCAACGCCCGTTTCTCCGCCGACGCGCCGGCCGGCGACTGGATCAGTGCTTCATCCGCCGCTCCATCAGCCGGGGAACCGGTCATGGACGCGTTCCATGATGAACGGCCAGGGGCGTCTTGCACTTTGGGCGCCTTGCACTTTCAGGGCGCCTTGCGGCACTTTCAGGTTGTCCTCCACCGTCAGGTAGGGGAGCACCTGCCGATCGCGACGCTGACGGCACCCACGACGCTGACGGCACCCACCATGAATACGCGTACCAGGTGATGAGGAGCAGGTCGGCCGTTATCGGCGAGGCCAGGCTGGCGTGGCACTGTCGCTGTCCGGTATTGTCAAGCCAGCTCTGGCGCGAGTCCGGCGGCATGATGTCACCATGCCGTTATGATACCATCTGTAACAGACGCTGGCATACGGCGCCGGGTTCCCGACGCTCCCCGGGGTTTCCGGCGCTTCAGGGCCATGGGATAGGTTCGGATCATCCCGCAGGCCACCATGCACTCGCTTCGAACCCGCCTGTTCGCACTCTGGTTGCTCTGCCTCGCCGGCGGCGGCGTGGGCATGCTGCTGGTCGCCCAGCTATACCAGCAATCGGCCCAGGCTCGGATCGGACGCGGCGAGGCCGTCATCGCCCGGGCGTGCGACCTGATCCGCAACCGCTTCAGCTTCTATGCCAGCGAGTGGTCCGGTCCGGCGCCCGATCCGGCGGACCCGGTCTTCCGCCGCAACCTCGCCGCCGTGGTCGGCCTGGCGCTGCGGAACCAGCGCGACGTCGAGGGCGGCATCTGGAGCGCGCAGGACGGCTTCCTCGCCTATGCCTATCCCACCTATCCCGGGCCTGGCCACCAGGCTGCCCTGCCCGAGTCGCAGCGCGAGGCGATCGCCGCCCTCAACCAGCAGGCCGCCGATGACGACCAGCCGGCAAGCCGTACGGTCACCGCCGGCTCGCAGACGGTGCTGCTGTTCGCCTGCCCGCTGTCCGGCCCGCTGCCCGACCTGACCGCCTGGACGATGACCCGGGTGCGGGAGGCACCCGGCTTCCAGCCCCTGCTCTGGGGCCTCGGCCTCCTGCTGACGCTGTTTCTGGCGATGACCGTGGCCCTGGGCCGCACGCTGATGGTCTGGGGCCGGCATATCCGCGGGATCGAGACATCGCTGGCCCAGGCCGGGCCCGACGGCATGCCCGGCGTGGCGCTGACCGGGGAGCGGGAGCTGGACCGGATCGTCAGCGCGCTGAACGATGCCGGCACGCGCCTGGCGGCCGCCCGGCGGCAGGCCGAAACCATGACCCGGCGGGCGGCGCAGGCCGAGCGCATGGCGGGGCTGGGCCGCGTCGCCGCCGGCGTCGCCCACGAAATCCGCAATCCGATCGCCGCGGCGCGGCTGCAGGGGGAAAACGGCCTGGCCGGCGATGACGCCCGCCGCAAGGACGCGATCCGCGACATGCTGGCCCAACTCGATCGGCTGGATACGCTGGTCGCCGAGTTGCTGGCCATGACCCAGCGGGTCACGCCGGCGCCGGTCCTGGTTGACCTGCGCGCCTTCCTGGCCGACTGCATCGCGCGCCACCAGGCGGTCGCGGATGACCGGGCGGTGTCGCTGCGCGTGACCGGCGCCGCCGGCCAGGCACGTCTCGATCCGGTCATGATCGGACGCGTGCTGGATAACCTGCTGGTCAACGCGGTGCGTCACGCGCCGGAAGGCGGAGAGGTCACCGTCGCGGTGGAACGCAATGGAGGCGGCATCACCCTGGTGGTGGAGGACAGCGGCGGCGGCCTCGCCCCCGGCCTCGCGGGACGGCTGTTCGAGCCGTTCGTCACCAGCCGTCCCGAAGGCACCGGCCTCGGCCTCGCCATCGCCCGGCAGCTCGCCGACGCGCATGGCGGGCACCTGCTGCTGCGCCGCGCCGGTGGCGGCCAGACCGGCAAGGGCGCGGCCTTCGCCCTGGAACTGCCGGCCGGGGAACTGCCGGCCGCGCAATTGCCCGCCGCGGAACTGCCCGCCGCGGAACTGCCGGTCGCGGAACTGCCGGCCGCGTCGCGGCCCGGGACCTCCGCCCCGGTCATGGAGCGGAGGCGTGTGCCGGCCGCGGCGCGGGGGACGCCGGACGCAACGCGGAATGAAATGCCGGATGAAACGCCATGGCCACGATCTTGATCATCGACGACGATGCGGCGCTGCGGCGCGCCATCGCCACGACATTGGCGGATCTTGGACACGACGCCGCGCAGGCCCAGGACGGACCGGCCGCGCTGGCCTGGCTGGAGCGTCACCACGCCGACGCGGTGCTGCTGGATCTGCGCATGCCCGGCCTGGACGGGCTGGAGGTGCTGCGCCGCATCCGCGGCCGCCCCGATGCCCCGCCGGTGGCCGTCCTCACCGCCGTGCCGACCAGCGAGAACACCATCGAGGCGATGCGGCTCGGTGCCGCCGACCACCTGGCCAAGCCGATCGGCCGGGAAGGCTTGCGCGCCCTGCTGGAGCGGATGCTGCCGGATGACGAGCCGGCGTCGGAGGCGTCCCCCGCCATGGCGGCGCGCGAGGGCGACATGATCGGCATGAGCGCCGGGATGCGGGACGTGCAGAAGGCGATCGGCCTGCTGGCCGACAGTGTCGCGACCGTGCTGATCCTGGGGGAGACCGGCACCGGAAAGGAGGTGGTGGCCCGCGCCATTCACCGGCACGGGCGGCGCGCCAGGGGCCCGTTCGTGGCCGTCAACTGTGCGGCGATCCCGGCCGACCTGCTGGAGAGCCTGCTGTTCGGCCATGTCCGCGGCGCCTTCACCGGTGCCGTCGGCGACCGTCCGGGTGCGTTCCGCGAGGCCGAGGGAGGCACGCTGTTCCTGGACGAGATCGGCGACATGAGCCTGCCGATGCAGGCCAAGCTGCTGCGGGCGCTGCAGGAACGCGTGGTGACGCCGGTCGGCGGAAGACCCGTCCCGGTGGATGTCCGGGTGATCGCCGCGACCCACCGCGACCTGCTTCTGGCGGTGCGGGATGGCGCGTTCCGGGAAGACCTCTATTACCGGCTGGGGGTCGTGCCGATATCCCTGCCGCCGCTGCGCGACCGGCTCGCCGACATCGTTCCGTTGGCGGAGCACTTCCTAGCGCTGGTCGCCGCCGACGGGCCGCCCCGACGCCTGTCCCCGGATGCCGCCGCCGCGCTGCTCGCGCATGCCTGGCCAGGCAATGTGCGCGAGTTGCTGAATGCCATGCAGCGCGTGGCGACGCTGGTGCGGCGGCCGGTGATCACGGCCGCCGACCTGGCGTTCCTGAATAGCGCCCCGGCCGAGGTCCGCGATGCGCCGGCCAAGGGCATGATGCGGGGCATGATCCAGGGCACCGACTGGCTGGCCGGCACGCTTCCCGAGGCGGTGGAGCGGCTGGAGATTGCGATGATCCGCCGCGCCATGGAGGAAGCCGGCGGCAACCGGACCCTGGCGGCGGAGCGGCTGGGTATCCGGCGCCAGCTTTTGTACCAGAAGCTGGCCCGCCACGGCCTGGAGATGTCCGGAAATGGGACACCCGGCGTCCCCGAAGCGGACGTGGACGCATGACCAGGCGAACCAGATAACCAGGTCTATCAATGACTTGGTGTTGGCACGCGGCTTGCGCTGTCCGGCATCGGGCCAGGTTGGCCCGAAGTCGGAGGACGCTATGAAAATTTCTCATGCCGTGATGGGCGCTGCGTTGCTGGCCACGGCCGCCACATTGGCCGTGCCACAATGCGCGCTGGCCCAGCCGGTCGCCGTTTACGATCCGGCACAACTTCCCGCCACGCGCGGCCAGGTGCAGCAATACAGCCTGACGCCGCGCGGCGGCGTCGACGGCCTGATCCTGAAGGACGGCACGCAGGTGCACCTGCCACCGCGTCTGGGCACCCAGCTCGTCGCCATCGTGAAGCCCGGTGATACGGTCGTGGTGCACGGACTGAAGGCGCAGTCCCTGCCCCTGATCAAGGCGATGTCCGTTACCGTCGAGGGCACGAACAAGACCGTGACCGACGCGATGGGCCCCAATGCGGGTCCCGGCGGGAGGGCCGGTGAGAGGCTCAATGGAGCACCAGGCGGGGGAGCACCAGGCGGGGGAGCACCAGGCGGACGGTGGTCGCGGCCCGATGGCGAGCGCCAGATGCAGACCGCGGAAGGCCGGATCAAGCAGCCGCTCTATGGTCCGCGCGGCGATCTGAACGGGGTGTTGCTGGAGGACGGGACGCAGGTTCATCTGCCGCCTCCGCGTGCCCAGGCGATGAGCCAGGACTTGAAGCCGGGCAACATGCTGGTGGTTCAGGGGTTCGGCACCAGCAGCGTGCTTGGCCGATCGATCGAGGCGCGGAAGATCGGGCCGAGCGCCGACAAGCTGGTCGAGATCGGTGGCCCGCCGCGCTCGTGGGCCGAGCGTCCCGGTCCGGGTCACTGGCGTCACCAGGGGCCGCCACCGTCCCAGTCCGCGCCTGAGGCCGCACCGGCCTCGCCCCCGGCACCATCCAAGCCGTAGCGAACGGCAGCCGTGTTGCGGCGGACCCCGGGTTCGCCGCATTGCCGAGGTCAGGTGCGAGGTCGGGGCCGAGGTCAGGGCGCTGCCGGCGTGACGCGGATCGCGCAACGGTCGTCGGGCTGAGGACGCTGCTCGCGGCACAAGGCCGGCTGCGTTTCCGATCATTCTGGAAACGCTCCGGCTGGCGGGCGTGCGGCGCGGATCACCGCTGCGGTCCGTCATGCCCCGCCGGGCCGCGCCCGGGACGCAATCCGGCCCATGTCGGCGAACGGCTCGTGTTGGCGAACGGCCCATGTCGGCGAACGGCAGCCGATTCGCAGCCGCGCCTCATTCAAGACGCGGCGCGGCCGGCAGGGCGCGGCGCGGCCAGCAGTTGGCAGCCCGTCAGGGCCGCGTGCGCTTGCGGGCCTCGCGCGCTGCCTCCAGCTTGGCCCGCATCTCGCGCTGCTTCTCGGTCAGGGCCGCCAGCCGTGCCTCTTTCTCGGCCTCCTGGGCCAGCCGCGCCTTCTCGGCCTGGGCGGCCTTGCGCTCCGCCTCCAGCCGCGCGGCTTCGGCCAACCGTGCGGCCTTGCGCTCCGCCTCGCGCGTGGCCTTGGCGGCCGCGGCATCGGCGCGCTGGCGCTGCCGCTCCTGGAATTCAGGATCGTTGGGGTCGGGCCGGGCGCGGAACTTTTCCAGCAGCGCGGCCTTCGCGCTCGCCGACGATGTGGCGCGCTTGTCGAAATTGTCTATCTTGTTGAACCGCATGGCGCGCGATCTAGTGCAGACGCATCGAAATTGGTAGCCCTGTCGCTGCATGGCTCCTTTACGGACCGGCGTTTTTTGCTGCGCCGCGGCGGACAGCCTGGCATTGAAGCCGTTCGGCGACATTCAACCAGCCGTGGGAGTGGCTATGGCGCCTGCCGTTGATCGCGTGCTGTCCGACCCCGCCCCGCCAACCCGGACGGATGTGGTGATCGTCGGCGGCGGCATCATCGGGGCCTGCACGGCGTTTTTCCTGGCCGGCCAGGGTGTGCGCGTGGCCTTGTGCGAAAAAGGGGAAATCGCCGCGGAGCAGTCCAGCCGGAACTGGGGCTGGTGCCGGCAGATGGGCCGCGACCCGGGGGAGCTGCCGCTGGCGCAGGAGGCGTTGCGGCTTTGGCCGCAGATGAATGCGCTGATCGGCGCCGAAACCGGCTTCCGCCGCGCCGGCATTCTGTATCTGTGCCGCACCGACAAGGAACTGGCGAAGCGCGAGGCGTGGTTGAATGAGGCTGGCCGTCCGCTGGGGGTCGATTCGCGCCTGCTGACCCGCGTCCAGGCCGCGCGGCTGCTGCCTGGCCTGGCCGGAGAATGGGCCGGCGGGCTGTATACGCCCAGTGACGGCAGGGCAGAGCCCGGCATGGCGGCACCCGCGATCGCCCAGGCGGCCCGGCGGCTGGGGGCCGCGGTGCTGACCGGCTGCGCGGTGCGGGGGGTGGAGACCAGCGGCGGACGGATTAGCGGCGTGGTGACCGAGAAGGGCGCGATCGCCTGCGATTCGGTGGTGCTGGCCGGCGGCGTGTGGTCGCGCCTGTTCTGCAAGCCGCTGGGTCTGCGGATGCCGCAACTGCCCATCCTGTCCAGCGTGATGCGTACCGATCCGCTGGCGGGCGGTCCGGAGATCTCCACCTCCGGCTTCGGCTTCGGCCTGCGCAAACGCCTGGATGGCGGCTATACGGTCGCGAGCTGGAGCGGCAACGTCGCCCCGATCCTGCCGGACGGCATCCGCTATCTGCCGGATTTCCTTCCTGCGCTGTGGGCGCAGCGCGGCGGCATCCGCCCGCGCCTGGGGATGGGCTTCTTCCGCGAGCTGCTGCAGCGCTCGCGCTGGCGGCTGGACCGGCCGTCACCGTTCGAGCGCATGCGTGTCCTGGACCCCCCGCCCCACCGTGCCATCCTGCGCCAGGCTCGGCGGCACCTGACGAACGCCTTCCCGGTGTTTCAGTCCATGCGGGTCGCGGAAAGCTGGGGCGGCATGATCGACGTGACACCGGACGGAATTCCGGTGATCTCCGCCGTCGATACGCTGCCGGGCTTTCATATCGCCACCGGCTTCACCGGCCACGGCTTCGGCATCTCCCCGGCCGCGGGACAGCTGATGGCGGCGCTGGTCACCGGCAAGGCCCCGGTGGTCGATCCGGCGCCGTTCCGCTACAGCCGCTTCACCGACGGATCACATCCGCGCCCTTCACACCTGGTCTGACACATCTGGTCTGACGGGGCGCGACGAACCTGATCTGACCGGGCGCGCTGGTCCTGGCCGCCGGTCCAGGCTATAGGATGATGGTCATGGCTCATATCTTCCCCACCGTTCGGATGCGTCGACTGCGCCGCGGCCAGGCGATGCGCGATCTGCTGCAGGAGACCGAGGTCACGACGAAGGACCTGATCTATCCGATCTTCGTCGAGGAGGAGCTGGACGATTTCGCGCCGGTCGAGTCCATGCCGGATGTGTTCCGCATCCCGGAGCGCAAGCTGGACGCGGCGATGAAGGAGATCGCGGCGGCCGGTATCAGGGCGGTGATGACGTTCGGGGTCAGCCACCACAAGGATGACACGGGCAGCGACACCTGGAACCGCGACGGGCTGATGGCGCGGATGATCAGGCGCGCCAAGGACGCGGCACCGGACGTCGTGCTGTTCTCCGACACCTGTTTCTGCGAATACACCTCGCATGGGCATTGCGGCGTCATCCATGACGGCGACGTGCACAACGACCATACCATCGCGAATCTGGGCAGGCAGGCCGTGGTTGCCGCCGAGGCGGGGGCCGATGTGATCGCGCCCTCGGCGATGATGGACGGTCAGATCGCCGCCATCCGCGCCGCGCTGGACGGCGGCGGCTTCACCGATATTCCGATCATGGCGTATTCATCGAAATTCGCCTCGGCGTATTACGGCCCGTTTCGGGCGGCGGCGGGTTGCGATCTGCAGGGCGATCGGAAAGCGTATCAGATGAACCCGCTGAACGGGCGGGAGGCGCTGCGGGAGTCCGACCTGGATGAGGCCGAGGGCGCCGACATGCTGATGGTGAAGCCCGCCCTGCCCTATCTGGACGTCCTGACGAAAATCCGGCAGCGCAGCCTGCTGCCACTGGCGGCGTACCAGGTCAGCGGTGAATACGCGATGATCAAGTTCGCCGCGCGGGCCGGCGCGATCGACGAGCACCGGGTGGTGCGGGAAACGCTGGGCGCGATCAAGCGTGCCGGCGCCGATCTGATCCTGACCTATTTCGCGATGGATATTGCCCGCCAGGGCTTCTGAGCGCGATCGCCTGAAGCCGGTGGCGAGAGGGCGTGAATCGCGCTGTTGAATCAAAGAGTTGATAGGGTTTGATAGGATCGACCTGACACTGTCAAATGCTAAGGCGCCGCCGCGGCAGGCGCCAATGCGGGCTTCCGCGCGCGGACATGCAGAAACAGCGGCGCGACCCGCGTGTCGGCGACATGGGGCACGGCCGCCGCCGTGGCCGCGTCAGCACATGGCTCTCCCAGGCATTCGATGACAAAGCCGGTGGCGACCAGGAGATTCATCCAGGTACTGAGCGTGCGGTGAAACCGCGGCTCCTGGAACGCCGGAACCCGCGCGCGCTCCTCGGCCGACAATGTGCCGAACCACCAGCGGTCCACGCGGCCATCGATATTGCTGAAATAATCGCCCACCTCCACGGCACGCACGGTGATGCCATCGGCCTCCCGCAGAACCCGCCGGTGCGGCGGCACGAAACACGGATGCAGGATCGAGAACTGCAGGAAACCGCCCCGCCGCAGCACCCGGTTGATCTCCAGCAGCACGGTATTCTGGTCGGGCATGTCCATCAGCGACATGAAGGCCGTGACGAAGTCGAAGGCCTCTCCGGCGAACGGCAGGCGCGCCGCGTCCGCCCGCACATAGGCAATCCCCAGCCGCTCGGTGTGCTCCGCCTCATGCGCGTGGCGCAGGAAGGTGGCTGACATGTCCAGCGCCGCGACCCGAGCGCCGAGGCGGGCAAGCTGGCGCGTGTTGCCACCCTCGCCGCACCCGAGGTCGAGCCCGGCCAGGCCGTCGACGGCCGGCAGCATGGCGAGAAAGGCCGGGGTATTCACGACATCGCGGTAGACATCCAGACCGGCCCGGGCATGGCGCGTCCAGGTCTCGGCGTTTGCCTCCCAACACGCCGCCGCCTCGGCTGACGTCATCGCCATCGCATGTTCCTCGGTTGGCCGGACGGGATCGCCCGCGAAGAGATCGCCCCCGAGAGATCGCCCCCGAAGAATTTGCCCCGGAAGAGATCGCCCTCGAAAAGATTACCGATGTGATCGCGTTCCTCCCCTTTCGGACCGCTGGTCTCGTCACTGTGACGTTATGGTGTGCCAAGGCCGGCGGCAACCGCTCGACGAAGGCCGCATCACACCAGCCTCACCCGGATGCCGCACAGCATCAGCGCGCCGTCGACGACCGGAATCGCTTCCCGGCGAGCGGCAGCCTGAACAGCCTGCCGGTCCGGGCGCTGCAGGTCGATGCCTCCGAGACCTTCCCCACGGCCATCCGTTGCGGCGACAAAACGCAGGCGGCCCGGATCCAGGTCGATGGTCGGCACAGCCGCTTCATGCCGCAGCGGCCGCCGCAGGATCGTGGCCCAGCGCTCCGCCAGGCGGGGCGGGTCGGCGGATTGCAACTCTGCCGCGATGATCCGGTCCGTGCCGGTGTCGGGAACGCCTGTCCAGTCCGGGCCGGCGGGATGGTAGCGCCCGTCCCAGCCCCCGCCATCGGTGTGATTGATCTCCAGCAGCGTGCCGCCCGTATCGCGTGGATGCAGTTGCAGGCCGCGATAGGCGCCCCCGTCGTCCAGGTCGTTGGCGATCCGTACACCGACCGAGGGGAGATGGTGAAGCCAAGGCTCGATGGCGTCGGTCTCCAGGATCACCATGTAGCCGCCTGCCCCGCCGCGCCGGTCCAGATAACGGCCGGCGGCCGTGTCATCCCGCGTGGGCGCAACCACCTCCAGGAACGAATTGCCGAAAGGCATCAGCGCGTTGACCAGCCCATATTTGCCGACACCCGGGTCCACGTAGCTCACGCGTGTCCCCAGGATTCGGCACAGTGTCTCGACATCCGGCTGCAACGCGGGCGCAACCAGGCAGATCTGGCGCAGGCGCAGGGTCATGAGCGTTTCCTCCTGTCCGTCACGCGGAAGCTTGCCTTGGACGCGGGGCGGCGCCAAGCACGGGACGGCGGGACGCAATGCCTCTGGATGCCGCACCCGGAGGCGGATAAAAGCCGCAGGCCCGAGCGATGCCCGCCTGGCGGAATGGTAGACGCAGCGGACTTAAAATCCGCAGCCGGTGACGGCGTGGGGGTTCAAGTCCCCCGGTGGGCAGTTCGGTTGGGCAGTTCGGATGGGCAGTTCGGATGGATCGCCGGGCCGACGTCGTCGGGACCGGGCTGGCGTCTTACGGATAGTTCGGTTCATCATCCTCGGGGAAGACGTTCAGCGCGTCGAAGCGGGCATACAGCAAGGCCAGCAGATCGTGTGCGACGCCGGCGCGGCAATCCTCGGGGATCCCGGCGATCAGCGTGGTGGCGATTCCATCCACCAGCGCGCCCGCCAGGACATGGGGATCCGCCTCTTCCCGGAGGCCTTGCTTGATCGCGTTCGACAAGGCCTGCGTGGCGTGCAGTGTGGCAAGTGTCGTCCGTTCGATCTGTCGGATCATGGTATCCACGGCAGCGAAGGAGGTCTGGGCCATCGGACATGCTCAATGAAAAATCGTTACTTCCTAAGCGGGATTACGGTTTTTTGCGCAAAATATCCAGTTTAAATAATAGTAATTTGTATCATATAAAGAAACATCATGCGGTGGTGTGATGTTTTCCCATACAGTCTCGAATTTGTTCCCTTGCAGCGAAACTGATTTTCGTCACACCCAGACTGGATCGGGGCATGGTCGCCCGGGACCTTGACCTTTGCAGTCGTGCTCACGCGGTGCCCTTGGCCCGTGACACCCGCGCGCTGGCAGCCGATCGTACAAGGCCTGGATCGCCGCGCGGACCAATGCCAATGATGGCCCGTGGCGGTTGATGGTCCGCGGCGGCTGCGGACGCGACCGCCAGAGGGCGGAGGCCAGGGCGGAGGCCAGGGCGGAGGCCAGGGCAGAGGCAGAGGCAGAGGATGGCGTTGCATGGATGACGGTGCGCTGGTGCTCTTCAGCGGCGGGCAGGACAGCGCGACATGCCTGGCCTGGGCGCTCGACCGCCATGCCAGGGTGGAGACGGTAGCCTTCGACTACGGTCAGCGCCATCGGATCGAGCTGGCCTGCCGGGACGGATTCCGCGCCGGGCTCAAGACCGCCCTGCCCGCCCTGGCGCCGCGCCTTGGCGAGGATCATGCGCTCGACCTGGCCTCGCTAGGGGCATTGTCGGACACGGCCCTGACACGGGACGCGGAAATCCGGATG
Source organism: Rhodopila sp. (assembly GCF_035548095.1). GTDB lineage: Bacteria > Pseudomonadota > Alphaproteobacteria > Acetobacterales > Acetobacteraceae > Rhodopila. The sequence continues at coordinate 100,008 of NZ_DASZUV010000026.1, forward strand.
CGCGACGACGGGCTGCCGAACACCTTCGTGCCGGGCCGCAACCTGATCTTCTTCGCCTTCGCCGCCGCGCTCGCCTATCGCCGCGGACTGCGCCACATCGTGGCCGGCATGTGCGAGACGGACTATTCAGGCTATCCGGACTGCCGCGACGACACCATCAAGGCGATGCAGGTGGCGCTGAACCTGGGGATGGAGCGGCGCTTCGTGCTGCACACACCGCTGATGTGGCGCGACAAGGCGGCGACATGGCGGCTGGCCGAAACGCTGGGTGGCTCGGCCCTTGTCGACCTGATCCTGGAGCAGACGCATTCCTGCTACCTGGGCGACCGGTCACGCCGCCACCCCTGGGGCTATGGGTGCGGCACCTGCCCGGCCTGCGAATTGCGCCGCAACGGCTGGGAGAGCTACGCCGCCGGACGATGATCGCTGGTGATGACGGCGGCCGATGATGGCGGCGCGCGTCTCGCCGGCGCCGCGGCCGCAACCGTCACGGAAACCGCCGCGCGGCCAGAGGTCACGGCGCCTGACCGGTCACGCCGCCAGACCACTCGGGCGGCCAGACCACTCGGGCGGCCAGACCACTCACGCGGCCAGACCACTCAGGCGGCCAGCCGCATCCCCAGCTCGGCGGCCTGCCGCGCCTCGAAGCCGCGCCTCGCGTCGTCATAGCCCTGCCCGACGATGCCGCCGCGCACGCTGCCCGCCTCGACGGATCGATAGGCCGGCCGCCAGCTCTCCGGCAGCGCGACGCCATCCGGCGGCGCCAGCCAGAGGCGAAACAGGCAGCGTTTCAAGGCGGGGTCATCATGATCCTCGAACTCGGTGCGCGAATGCAGCGTCACGTGGTTGTTGAGGATCTGCATATCCCCCGGCTTCAGATACATCGAATACATCACCGCGGGACGGCGCAGGATCTCATCCAGCAGGTCCAGCGCCTCATGCTGCCGAGCGTTCAGTTGCGGCACGCCCGCGATCGCCTGGGCGGAGCGCAGGCGGTTGCGGTTCCACTTGCTGAACAGCAGCCCATCCCGCTCATCATAGATCGGGTTCGGGTAGAAGGGACCCTCATCCGCCGCCTGTTCCTGCTGGCGGCTGAAGTAAAACGGCTGATGCAGCAGCGCCGCCAGGTCCGGCCGCTCCGCCCGCAGCATCTCATGCGCGGTGACGGAGCTGGACACCCGGCTTTCCCCGCCGGCGCGCGCGACATTATAGCAGGTCAGCAACACGACGTCCGCGCCATCGGTGTGGAAGTCGAGGTCGGCATTGGACGAATAGCCACGCCCGCCGGCGCTGCGATAGACCGTGCCGGCATCGCGCACGGCAGACAGGAACTGGCTGGCCTTCCCTTGCGGACGGGCGACGCCGGTATGCAGGCCGATCGCCCAGGTGAGCAGGCGGAACTCGTCCTCGGTCAGCGCCGCGCGCGGCAGCCCGCGCAGCACGGCGAACCCGGTGCCGTCCCGCACCTCCTTCATGGCGGCTCGGATCGGCGCATCGGCGCCGCCCAGGTCGAAATCCGAACGGGTGTAGTCGAACAGGGTCTTGTCGGGATCGGCGGCCTTGCGGACGGCCCGGGCCAGGTCGGCGGCCGCCCGGTCGTCCAGGGTAACGATCCAGTCCTGGCTTGCGAGCAGATCGTCCACCGTCCAGGCGGCGCACCGGTTGGCATGGATCATCGGACGCTCCTTTTGCTTCGTTGGCCGCCATCTTGCGCAAGGGCGGGATGACGGCAAGAGCGCGGCCGCCTGGCGGCGTCTCCGCGCGGCTTCCACGGTCACCGGAGCGCGCCGCCACGGCTATCGCGCGGGCAGCAAGGCCCGCCGGCCCAGGCCGGTCAGCACCGCCGCGGCCACCAGGGCCAGGTAGCCGTATTGCAGCCTGTCCTGCCAGGCATCCAGCGCCCCGGCATAGGCGGGTGGCGGCGCCGGATGCGCGATCGTCCGCAACGGGTCCGTGTCGATCAGCAGCACCATGCGGACGAACCCCGCCGCCGACAGCACGGGTATACCGATCATCACGGCGGTCAGCACGCCTCTCATCTTTCGGACTTCGGGCCGGCGCCGCAGGCTGATCCACAGGCCCAGGCATCCGTGCAGCCACCCCGGCGCCAGCAGGGCCAGCTGCCAGTCCTGCGCCGCCGCCTGCACGATCCCTTCCACGACGCTGCGGTAGCTGGGCTGAAACCCGTAAAAGGAGGTCGCCACACGCGTGCCCACGACATGGCCGATCAACAGCAGCGGGAGGCTGAAGCCCGCCCATAGACGCAGCCACTCCATCATGGGCAGGCGCCAGTTGCGGCGCAGATGAACGGTGCGCAGCGCCAGCGCCAGATGGATGGCGAACGCGCCGTAGAGCAGCGCGGTGCCGACACGGCTCTGCCACAGCAAGATCGACCAGCGCAGGCCGGCTTCGGCAAGCGGCAGCGAAAACAGGCCCAGGACGTGGTTGCCCATGTGCCATGAAATATAGGTCAGCATGACAACGCCGGATGCCATGCGCAGGCGGCGCGGCGTCGGGCGCGGCCTGATGTCCTGCGTCGCCGGCATCGGGGCCGCCTCATCCTGTCCGATCGGCACATGCGCCACCTGACCGCCCCGCCCGCTCATGCGCCCCCCGTTGTCTCTTCCGAGAATGGCGCAAGGCGCCCGCGATGTCGCCTGCCATGCCGAGCCGGGGCGCCCCCCCGATCGCGCCCAATGGATCGGCGCCCAACAGATCGGCGTCCGTGAGATCGCGCTCCGTTGGCGGCGCCCACTATCGGCATCCGGCGCCGCCAACGGAGCGCCGCCGCATGGGCCGCCGCATGGGCCGCCATGGGCCATCCATGCGGCGTCAACCGCCAGATCAAGATATATCTTGATTTCGGATATATCGAGATCTATATCGGACCGCGTGAAACATCATCACCACAGAGGCGGTCACGACCGCCGTTTCGCCCAACCCGATGACCTGGCGGACCGCCGTCACGGGGGGCACCATCGTCACCACGCCCGCCATGGCGGCGGCCGGCGCGGCCATCGCCTGTTCGACTATGGGGAGCTTCGCCTGCTCGCCCTGGCGATGATCGCGGAGCAGCCGCGGCACGGCTATGAACTCATGAAGGCGATCGAGGACCGGCTGGGCGGCAGCTACTCGCCAAGCCCGGGCGTGATTTACCCGACGCTGTCGTGGCTGGAGGATATGGGCTACGCCACCGTCGACGCCGAGGAAGGCGGCCGCAAGCGCTATCGGCTGACACCGGAAGGCGACGCGTTCCTGACCGCCAACCGTGCCGCAACCGATGCCTTGCTGGAACGGATCGGCTCGGCGGGTGAAAGCCGGCCCGACATCGCCGCGCCGATCCTGCGCGGCATGGAAAACCTGAAGACGGCCTTGCGGCTGCGCCACCGGCACGGGCCGATCGACCAGGCAGCCGCCGAGGCGATCGCCGCCATCCTGGACACCGCCGCCCAAGCCGTGGAGCGCACCTGAATGACAGCCGGAACCATCCCCGTCGTCCGCTGTTCCACATCCGTGGCAACGCCCCTGGCAGCACGCTACATGGCGCAGCTGTGCAAGCATTTTCAGCATCGCTGCCCGGTGACCCTGGGCGAGGCATCCGGCCGGATCACCTTCACCATGGGCGATTGCGCGCTGGTCGCGACCGACGGGGTCCTGACCCTGGCGCTCGGCGCGCCGAATGACGCCGCGATGACGCAGTTGCAGGATGTCGTCGGCCGGCATTTGCTTCGCTTCGCGTTCCGGGAGGCGCTGGCCTTGCAGTGGCAGCCAGGCGGCGCCTGATCATATCGCGCCGCCGGATCTTCTCGCCGGCGGAAGCAGGCCGGCGGGAAGCGGGAGGCGCGGCCACCCGCACCTCCCAAGTGGTTCAACCGCGGCGGCGGCGTGCCAGGCCGAGGCCGGCGCGACCGCCGCCGAGCGGCGCGATCGGCATCGGCTCCGGCACCGCGGCCGGCTCGCCTTCCATGACGATGCGGATGCCGTCCGCCGACTGCGAGATCCAATCGGCACCGGTCTCAGTCGGCGACCAGGTTCGGTGTCGGCGCCAGCGGCAGGCCCTTGCGGCCGGTCAGGCGCTCGCCCTCCTCATACATCTCATAGGCCTTGCGCCTCAGCGCGGGCAGGATCGCGGCCAGCTTCTCCTCGTCCAGGTCGGCGGCGATGCCGGGGTAGCCGGCGCGCTCGATCATCGCCTTCAACCGGCGGTTCTCCAGTTGCTCAAAAACCCAGTCCAGCGGTTCCTCGACGATCGTCCGGTCCCAGTAGATGCGATGGTTCTTGTTGCGAGGACCGTAGTGATAGTGCGCGCCATCCCAAAAACAGTCGAACGCCAGCAGCTCGGTTTCCTCGACGTAGGATTTCCGGGTCGCGCCGCCGACATCCCCCAGCACATGGATCGCCAGTCCGCCATCGCCCATGGGCAGCCGGCGCATCTCCAGCCCGAAGCGGATCGAGCCGCATTCGAAGATATGTGTGCCGCGATTATGCTTCACCGTATTGCGCCGAGCGCCGGACAGCGCCCACGCGCTGGCTTCCACATCCGGCAGGATACGCCGCACGGCCGCGAGGTCGATATCGGCGGCGATCTGTCCGTAGCCGGCGTGTTCCAGCATCCGCGGAAGCTTCGCCTGCAGCGTGCGGACGGTCCAGCCGATCGGGTTTCCGTCGGTGACCGGATCCATCCGGCACAGCCTCCCGCCGGTGGCGACCCTCTCGGGCTCGCCCAGCATGGCCGGTGCGGCGACGCGCAGGGACGGGTTTTCCGGCCCATAGACATAGCTGCGCTCGATATCGAGGCAATTGAACCGCAACAGCACGGTCTCTCGCCCCGCGATGTCCGCGGCGACCTCGATCGAAACACCCTGGTCGGCGTGATCCTGCACGTTGCCGTCCCAGAGCTCATGCCGGACGAGGAACATCAGGCCCCCCGCCGCGAATCGCTGATCGGCTTCCCTTGCCATGGCTGGACGTCCCCCTCGGCGCGGCGCTGATTGAATCGGCTGGTGCATCGCGGGCCTGCCACGCATTTGGCCCGCCGCCGTATTCCAAGGGGGTGCCGCGCGCGCGCCTTGATCCAGATCAAGCCACGCCAAGAGCGGCCGGACGCCGCCGCCGACAGAGGGGGGGTTGCCCGCCTTCCGCCGGACTGGCACAGGCGGCGCATGTCCGAGTCCCTGCGCGTCCCGCCCTCCACCACCGTCATTGGCCTGAAGACGGTCGGGATCGGCTGCATCATGCTGCTGCCTCTGCTGCTGCTGCATGCGCGCGGCGTCGGCGAGGCGGTGATCGCGATCGCCGATCTGTGCTTCCTGGGCTGGTGCGCCCTGGAGGCGGACTGGCGCTGGCTGCGTACACCCTGGGTCTGGGTGGCCGGCGCATGGTGGCTGTGGCTGGTCGTCTGCTCGTTGCCCCTGCCCTGGTTCCATCTGGGGGAAGGCAGCCTGCACTCCACGGTCCAGGCGCTGGCCGTGGTGCGCTTCCTGCTGCTGGCCGCGGCCGCGGAGCATCTGTTCCTGCGGCCGGAACCGGTGCGCACCTGGCTGTTCGTCCTGAGCGTGCTGGCGGTGCTGTGGATCGCGCTGAACAGCCTGATCCAGATGATCACCGGGCGGAACATCATCGGCTGGCCGCGCGGTCCGGATGGCGAGCTGACGGGCCCCTTCGGCACCCCGCGGGCGGGTCCGGCGCTGTCGCGGCTTCTGCTGCCAGCGCTGCTGCCACCGGTGGCGGAGCTGCTGGACACGCGCGGCCTGATCCAGAAAGTGGCCGCCTATGTGCTGCTGTTCATCGGGTTCGCCACGATGATCCTGATCGGCCAGCGCATGCCGCTGGTGCTGACGCTGTTCGGGCTGGTGATCGTCGCGCTGCTGATGCGGCAGCTGCGGCCGGTCGTGCTGGCGGTGGCGCTGGCCGGCGCCGTGCTGCTGGCCGCCTCACCGGTCGTGGCGCCGCAGGCCTATCACCGGCTGGTGCAAAGCTTCTCCTCCCAGCTTGAGCATTTTTCGACCTCCTCGTACGGCATGATGTATGCCCGCGCGTGGGAGATCGGCCGGCAGAACCCGATCAGCGGCCTGGGGTATGACGGGTTCGGCACCGGCTGCGCGCAGCCACGCTATTTCCGGCCCACCTTCGATGGCAGCATTCCGGATGGCGGCGGCGCGGCGTTCTGCTGGCACCACCCGCACAACTATTACTTCGAGGCCCTGGTGGATGGCGGGTTCGTCGGGCTGGGGCTGTTCTGCGCCATGGTGCTGGCGTGGATGATCACGCTGGGTCGCGGATTGTGGCGCAACCCGGTGCCGATCAGGGTCGCGTTGTTCGCGACGGCGGCCTTCGAGTTCTGGCCAATCCAATCCTCGACCTCCCTCGTCAGCATGCCGATCGGCGGCTGGCTGTTCCTGATGCTGGGATGGGGCCTGGCGGAGGCGCGGTGGCCGCGCCAACACCCGATGGTCGACATGGTCGACCCGTCGCCGGACCCGCCGATGCCGGCGCGGCCGTGGTGATGGCGCGGCCGTAGTGATGCGGTGGTGATGCGGTAGCGGGTGCCGAGGCCGTGACGGGACCCCCGCCGTCAGGCGTTCAGGCCGTGGCGTCGCCACGCGTGCCGGCGGCCTGGGCGGATGGAGCGCCGGGTTCTGCGAGCGATGTCGCCGGCCTGGCGGTCGCCGCGCGATGCCGGCCGGGCCGAGGCGCCTCTATTTGCAGTCGCAACCGGGGGTCGGGCTGGTGTCGCCGCGCACCAGGTGATGGTCGATCCATTCGGCGACCAGCAGCCGCGCCTCGCTGACAGAGGCTTCGGGATGATGGATGCGGTACAACGCGGTGCAGGCCTGGAATGCCGACACCTCGTCGCTGCCGATCTGCCGCAGTTCCCGGTAGGCCGTCACGACCGCCCGCTCACAGCGGCGGGTGATGGAAAGCGCCTGGGCCATATCGTTAGGATACCTCATTTTGCGAATTATTCGCAACCGCATGTATTCTAAGTCAACCTCGGCGCGAAGGGCAAGGATACCCCCGCCCTTGCACCGCGACTGTGGCTGGCTGGACACGACAGCCATGTTCAGCGCGAATGATTCCCGGTTTTTCCGCAGCCTTATCTCGGCCTGATCTGCTCTCGGCCTGATCTGCCGCTCATCAAACCCGAGCGGCCACAATGCTGGGAAATCATGTCGGGATATATGGCGGCCCGGTGCACGGATGCCAGGCGGTTGTTCCCCAGGACGCCAATGCCCGGCGTTTTCCGCGTCAATGCGGTGGATTCACCGGACGGTCAACGGCGGTGCCGGCCCGGCCGGCGGCCGGTTCCAGCACGAGCTGGGTCTGCGTGATCACCGCAAGCGGGCGTCCGGCCTGGCTGGTGACGCGTGTCGTCCAGACCATGGTGCGCCGGCCGCGATGCACCGGCGTCGTTTCGCCGATCACGACCGTCTCGACGGGCGCGGGGGCCAGAAAGTTCGTCTTCGATTCCAGCGTGGTCGTGCCATATCCCGGCCGCAGGTTCAGGACGGTGGCGGCCGCGCCCAGCGTGTCGGCGAACGCCATGATGGCGCCGCCGTGCAGGATCGCGGGTGTGGTGCACAGATCCGGGCGCACCGTCATCTCGGCCGTCACCCGGTCCGCGGTCGCCGACACGTACCGGATGCCAAGCAGCTCGGCGAACGGCAGCTTGATGGTTTGCAGGCGATGCAGCAGATCCATGGCAGTGCTTCCCGAGATTCCGATCGTTGATACCGATATCCGCGGCCGAGGCGCTTTTCACCAGACCTACTACCCGGTAGGAAGGGCGCAATAACCTCCGAGATCATTGCAAGGGACCGACGCTACGATGCCAGACGCCATGACCGACAAGCATTATACCGATCTGGACGCCGTGATCGTCGGCGCCGGGTTCGGGGGCATGTATCAGCTCATCTGCCTGCGTGACCGGCTTGGCCTGTCGGTGAAGGTGCTGGAAGCGGCCGACGGCGTCGGCGGAACCTGGTATTGGAACCGCTATCCCGGCGCCCGGTGCGATTCCGAAAGCCATGCCTACTGGCTGACGTTCGACGCCGACCTGATGAAGGGCTGGGAGTGGACGGAGCGTTATCCGGAACAGCCGGAGATTCTGCGCTATCTGAACTACGTCGCCGACCGGTACGACCTGCGGCGCAATATCCAGTTCAATACCCGTGTCACCGCCGCGACCTATGATGAGGCCGCCAACCGCTGGCATGTGCGGACCGCGGCGGGGGAGACGTTCACCGCACAATACCTGATCACCGCCGTCGGTTGCCTGTCCACGGCGAATGTGCCGAAGATTCCGGGGCTGGATCGCTTCAAGGGCGCCTGGTACCACACCGGTCAGTGGCCGCACGAAGGCGTCGACTTCACCGGCAAGCGCGTAGGCATGATCGGTACCGGCTCGACCGGCATCCAGGCGGCGCCGGTCATTGCGCAGACCGCGGCGCATCTGACGGTCTTCCAGCGCACCGCGAACTACAGCGTACCGGCCCGGAACGTTCCGCTGACCGATGAATTCAAGCAGTGGATCAAGGACAACGCGGACCAGATCCGCTTCCTGACCCGCGACACGCCGAACGGCCAGGCCTTCCGCGTCTCGCCGCAAAAGGCGGTGGACACGCCGGCCGCGGAACGTGAGGCGATCTATGAAGCGGCATGGGAACGCGGCGGGCTGCAGTTCCGCGCGGCGTTCCAGGACCTTCTGTCCAGCAAGGAGGCGAACGACACCGCCGCGGATTTCATCCGGCGCAAGGTGCGTCAGATCGTGAAGAACCCGGACACCGCGGCGCTGCTGTCGGATTTCGACCACCCCTACGCCGCCAAGCGGCCGCCGATCGACACCGATTATTTTGAAACGTTCAACCGTCCCAACGTGACGCTGGTGGACGTCAAGGCCGCGCCGATCGAGGCGATCACGCCGGATGGCATCCGCACGGCGAACGGCGAATACAAGCTGGACATCATCGTCTTCGCCACCGGCTTCGACGCGATGACCGGGCCGCTGCTTGGCCTGAACATCCAGGGCCGCGACGGCGTGTCCCTGCGGGATGCATGGAAGGATGGGCCGATCAACTATCTCGGCCTGCAGGTGACCGGCTTCCCCAACCTGTTCACCATCACCGGCCCCGGCAGTCCCTCGGTGCTGACCAACATGCCGGTGGCGATCGAGCAGCACGCGGACTGGATCAGCGACTGCATCACATATATGCGCGCAAAGGGCCTGGATCGGATCGAAGCCACGCCCGAGGCGATGACGCGCTGGGTGGCGCAGGTGAACGAGGCCGGGAACGCGACCCTGCTGCCGATGGCGAAGCACTCCTGGTATCTGGGTGCGAACATCCCCGGCAAGCCGCGCGTGTTCATGCCCTATGCCGGCGGCATGACGCGGTACCGGCAGATCTGCGAGGCGATCGCCGCGAACGGCTATGAGGGCTTCGCCCTGACGGCGGCGGATGCGGCGGCGGATGCGGCGGCGGACACACGGCAGCCGACGGCCGCGTAACGATCGAGCGCGGCTGGACCGATCCGGAGCCGATCTGAAACGATCAGGCCAGGTCCACCCGCGGCCGGCGCCCGACCACCGGAGCCGCGCGCTGCGGCATGCCGATGGTCACGTTTCCCTTCGCCTTCGGGATGCGATCCACCTGCGCGCGGCTGGTGCCCATGCGTGTCGCCGGTGCCGCCTTGGTCAGCCCCAGCCGCCGCATCTCCTGTGTCCGCTGGCAGGCCACCTTATGGACCACCGCCGCGGCGCGCACGGCTTCGCCGGCTTCCTGTTCCGCCAGGCCATCCTCTTCGGTCGGGCCACCATCTTCCGCCGGGCCATCGTTGAGGGCCGGGCGGCCATGCCCGTTGAGGGGCGGGCGGCCATGCCGCCTGGTTGGGGCGGCTGTCGCCCGTCATCCATCTTCTCCCATTGCATGGCGGGCGGCACGCCACACGCACGGATTGTTACATGCATGGGTTTCTAAACACATGATTGATACACGTATTGATTGTTCGCACCCGCAAGCCCGTCGCGCGTTTCGACGCGTCCCTCGCGCTCGGCCGTCCTTGTCGAAAAACTTTACACCTGCTGGCGATGCCCTCCCGGCTTCGCTTATTTTTCTTTTCTTTTCAATGCCAAAATCTCTGGCACGCCGATTGCTACCCTATCGCCGAACGCCGGTAGGACGCTGGCGGACGCCAAACGATTGGAGCAGATGATATGAAGGCACTAAGCAGGACGCGGAAGTACGGCTTCCGTATCGCCACGCCGCTTATGGCGACAACCGCCCTGGCTTCCCTGCTGATTTTTGGCGGCACCGGCACCGCGCAAGCGACCCCCTCCTATGCCTATGCCAGCCTGGGCTTCACCAACTTCCAGCTCACCGGCATCGTCGACAGCCACGGCAACGCGCTTCCGGGCGTGACGATCAACTCCGTCGCCGTCACCATGACGGATGGAGCGAACTATCCCGGCTATCCGTCGGCCGGCACGACCTCGTTCGGTGATCTGGCCACCGGTGTCGACGCCCCGGGCGCCTATTCCGGCCCGGGCCCCGCGACCGGTCCGAACATCTTCACGCCGGCGCTGCAGATGAGCAGCGGCACGCGCAGTGACGGCCTGATCTCCGGCGCGCTGGCCAGTGGCGCCACCTCGAATCTCGTCGCCGAGGGCCGTCTGACCCAGGGGCTGTCCTCCGCCGGGTCGCAGGCGGGATCCTCCACGACGATCCGCGCCACCTTCACGACGACGTCCAGCCTGACGGTCGGGTTGCTGGGTTCGGCCATCGCCCAGGTGATGGCGTCGGTCGGCCAGGTCGGAGATTCGGCCAGCGCCCAGATCTTCGCCCAGTTCACGGTGTTCGACGCGACCACCAACACCTATGTGAATATCTGCAAGACCAGCGATCCCACCGACTGCAGCCAGTTCCTGACCCCGACGGAGCTGAACATCTCCGCCGCGACCACCGACCCGTCGACCTCGCCGTCGGTGACGTCGAGCCTTACGGACTTCTCCTATTTCGCCAACCTGACGGCTGATCACACCTATCAGGTGACCCTGCAGGATCAGGTGACGGAGATTCTGTCCACGGTGCCGGAACCCGCCTCCATGGCCGTCCTGGGCATGGGCATCCTGGGCCTGGCCGGGGTCGTGCGCCGCCGCAAGCATCGCTAGTATCCCGCCATACACTCGCGTAAAAGAAGCGGCGTTGCCTCGGC
>NZ_DASZUV010000027.1:0-152527 GCF_035548095.1 Rhodopila sp.
CATCCCGGTGGTGCCATCACGCAAGGGCACCAGGCAGCCGGAACCATGCCCCGCCTTCATCTATCGCCACCGCAATCTGATTGAACGTTGCTGGGCCCGTCTCAAGGAACGGCGCGCCATCGCCACTCGTTACGACAAGGCGCGCGCTGCGCCCTGTTTCTCGGCAATGGCGAGAATCCGGTGCTTAAGGTTGCTCTCTCCCATGTAGAACAGGCTCTGCCCGGTCATCGTCGAGTAGCAAGCCGTCTCCTCATTCGGCATGAACTCCAGCACCACATCCATCAGCGCGGGTTTGCTGGCGGCACTCGATGACTGGATCATCACGGCGAGCGGCCGATCCAGTTGCGCGAGGTTGCCGCGAGATATCCGACCAGCTTGTTGGTGGCCGCGCCGCGCTCACCGGCCTCGTCACGCCCGAACGCGCGGCACGACAGGCAAGCAAGCGAGCCAACTCGACCAGCCGCGGATCGGGACCGTCGCCACGTTGCAGCCACGCATCTGGATCAACGACCGACGGCGGCGAACGAGGCCTCTCGGTTCGTCAGCTTCACAAGCTTGCCGGAGGGCGTCAATCCCATATCGACCCAGGAATGGAAACGCGCAACTTCGGCGAAGTCCGGCATGAGCAGGTGTGTCGCGAGGGTCGGTGCCAGCGTCACCCGCAGAAGCCCACGCACGCTCTGGTCGCGCCCAAAGACGCGCGTCTCCATGACGACGATTCCATCTGGTCCACGAACTCGAGGACCTCTTCGCCCGCAGCCGTCAGGCGATAGCCCAAAGGCAGCTTCTCGAACATGTACGCCCCGAGGCGTTCCTCGAGCTGGGCGATGCTTCGCAGCACGGTTGAGTGATTCACCCCGAGGCGCTCAGCGGCAGCTTGCACCGAGCGATGATCCGGTGAATCAGTCCTTCCTTAACGGCACGCTTTCTTTTGGGACAGGCTCTTGGATGTACACGCTGCAACGGGAAGCGTTGGTCTTGTCCTATTGACAGGGAGGATCGTGCACCACAGTCACGTCAAGGAACCGGATCTTCTCAGGCGGCTCTCCCCGCCGAGCTTTAAACCGATGAGGACCGCTATATAGCCGAGCACTGTGCTGATCGTGACATAGGCGGCCGCGACTGCGGCACTGGCGGTTGAGGCGGCCATCAGTACGACGGCACCATAAACGAAACTCGAGAAGGTCGACATTCCGCCCATGATGCCGGCACCTGCCAATGCATTAACGTCGTCGGATATAATCCGCCGACTGTGCAGCGCCGCCACGAGCCCAAGCAGGAACGCGGCGACAAGATTGGCGGCGAGGATGTCGAGAGGGAAACCGTCAACCGGATCTTGCACCATCAGCATGATGTACTCACGAAACGTGGCGCCGAGCGCCCCGCCGACGAACACCGCTATCATGAGATTGATCATGGTGCGTCCTCCTCAACCCACCAAACGGGCCAGCATTGCCCCGAGCGCCGCGCTCAGCAGGCCGACCACCGTCGACAGCGCAAGATAAGGCGCGGCAAGGATGCGATTGGTTCCGCCCAATTTGGCGGCGTCAAGCTGCATGCTGCTGAAGGTCGTGTAACCGCCGAGCAGACCGGTCAGTACACCGGCATTGAGAACCGTTCCGTAGCGGTCGCGCCAGTCCACCCCAAACAGCACGGACAGGTAGCCGATAGCGAAGGCGCCGGAGATGTTGATCACGAACGTGCCAAGTGGAAAGGCGCCGTGGTGGCGCTCGCTGATAAGGCTCCCGATCCACCAACGCAGCAATGATCCGAAACCTCCGCCCAGGCTGACCCACATCACATCCAGCGGTTTCATTCCGACTGCCTCCGAATTTGAGCTGACCGTCCCTATCTTTCAACCGCCTTCGACAAGAGTTGGCCTCACGTGTTTGGACAGCGCCCCGGGGAATTTGCGTGGATTCCTGCCGTTACGCTGAACGCAGGACTTGGCAATTTTACTGCGGCGTCGGGAGGTCGTAGCCCGACCAGAGCTGCAGTAAAATCACGCGGCGACTGATCATGCGACCATCGCCAAGCGTTCCATGCCGAAGTAGGCCTCGTCGGGCGTCCGCTCGTCAATGCTCGAATGCGGGCGCCATCCATTGTAGAAGGCCACAGCGGCATCGGGATATAGCTTCGGACGGCAGATCGACATGCCCCGCAACAGGTAGGGATAGACCTTGCGTCCCGGCGCGGGCTTGGGCGCGGGCTTGCTCGTATTCGGGGGACGATAGGTCGCCTCGATCCCTATCAGCGTCAAATTCTCGACCGAGATGGCCGGGCCTTATGATCGACCGTGCTACGGATCAGCTTCAGAACCTTCGTCTGGCGTGCCACAGGCAGTTCGTGATTGCGATGGATCGGTACGCATTGAAGTTTCGATGATGAAGCTGTACGCTCAGCGGAACTAGATTTTGTCAAACGCGAGGCAATGGTCATGGCGGAGGCATCAGCGAACAAGCCGACGGCACGCCGGACTAAGCAGTCGACCGGAAGCCTGCTCAAAAGTAGCGCGGGACGGACGAAAGTTGTTCAGCGTGACGCGAAGATCGACCAAACTTTCGTCGGTAAGACGCGGTTCGAGGCGGTCATGCGGGCAGCGACCAGTCAGGTCTTCTGAGAACCTGATTCAAAAGTCTACGACCTGGCGAGCCGCCTGACGGCGAGCTGGACGCAGGCGGTGTAATGAAGGCCGCGAGGGTGTAAGCGAGGCTGTCGTAGTCTTTAGCCAGGCGGCGGTTTCGGCCGAACCACGAAAAGGTCCCTTCGACAGCCCAGCGACACGGCAGGACGACAAATCCTGAACTGTCGTCGGGGCGCTTGACAATCTCCACCCGCAGAGGAGGCTGCGCGGCGACGGCGTGTTCGGACCTCGCGGGCGTTGTAACCGCCATCGGGCCAGACGAGTTCGAGCCAATTGAAGCGCTGGCGGATGCGGTCAAACACCAAGGCGGCGCTTTCCCGGTCCTGAATGGCGGCGGAGTGAACCGCTGCGCACAAGGGTAAGCCTTCGGTATCGACCAGAACGTGGGCCTTGCGCCCCTTCACCTTCTTTGCTCGGCAGGCAATCCCGGCTCGGCGATACCGGCTCCGATCAGCGTCCGTCCACATCCCGAATCATCCGCAAAATTGCAGATGACCCAGTGAATCATACCTTCCTTAACGACTTTTGAGACGGGCTCTAAACAGGCATGGCGGAGTATCGACGCATATCAACGACACTCATAGAAATTACCGGTAGACAAATATTGTGAAGCAACTCCAACTTGAAAGGCAACGCAAGTAAGAGCAGTATCGCGGCGTTAGTGGGCTCGGCCTGTAGATTCCATCGAGGCGGCAACGGCTCTTATTGGTCGTTGCGTCGAAGAGAGATTGGCATGCACCTGACACCGCGGGAGTTCGACAAGCTTCTCATCCATATGCTTTCCGATGTGGCGCTCAAGCGCAAAGCCAAGGGCTTGAAACTCAACCATCCCGAGGCCGTCGCCGTACTCTGTGCCTACGTCCTCGAAGGTGCCCGCGAGGGAAAAACCGTCGAAGAGGTCATGGATGGCGCCCGCAATGTCCTCAAGATGGAGGATGTGATGGAGGGCGTATCGGATCTCGTGCCACTCATTCAGGTCGAAGCGGTCTTTACCGACGGCAGCCGACTGGTGAGCCTGCACAATCCGATCACCTGAATTCAAGTCGCTACTGGACGCGGCGTATTTAGCGCGCACCAAAGGAGAGTTCTGTGGCCAAGACTGCCCAGCAAACCACCCATCCCCGGCCTGAACACACGAATATTTCACACAAGTTCGTCAGGCCCGTGGGCGGCTATGTCCTCGCAAAGGACCCCATCGAGATCAATGTCGGCCGGCCGCGTACGAAAGTGACGGTGCGCAACACCGGTGATCGGCCGATCCAGGTCGGCTCGCATTTCCACTTCTTCGAAACCAATCGCTATCTCGAATTTGACCGCGCGGCCGCATTCGGCAAGCGCCTCGATATTCCGGCCAACACCGCCGTGCGTTTCGAGCCCGGCGACGAAAAGGAAGTGACGCTCGTGCCTTACGCCGGCAAGCGCTTCGTCTACGGGTTCAACGGTCTGGTCGACGGCTGGACCGGTGGCGGGCCACCCCCAGACTACTGCCCCAACCGGGATGCAGCCATCGCGCGCGCTGCCAGGCTTGGCTTCAAGTCGCGGACATCGGGCAAGTCGAGCAAGTAATGCATCCTGCCACCCGGGCACCAATCGAGGCGCGGTACCATGACTCAGATTTCTCGCCAGCAATATGCGGACCTTTATGGGCCGACCGTCGGTGACAAGATTCGCCTCGGCAATTCGGACCTCTACGTCGAGATCGAGCAGGATCTGCGCGCCAGCTACGGCGATGAACTGCAGTATGGCGGCGGCAAGACATTGCGCGACGGCATGGGATCAGAAAACCAACTGACGCAGGAAGCCGGCTGTCTCGATCTCGTCATAACCAACGTCACCGTCATCGATCCGATGCTGGGTGTGGTCAAGGCTGACGTCGGCATTCGTAATGGCCGGATCGTCGGGCTCGGCAAGGCGGGCAATCCCTCGACCATGCAAGGCGTGACGCGGGGTCTCGTCACCGGAGCGGCGACCGATGCGATTTCTGGCGAGCACCTGATCCTCACTGCGGGCGCCATGGACACCCATGTGCATTACATCTCGCCGCAGCAAGTCTACGCCGCACTGTCGAACGGGATCACCACGCTTTGGGGCGGCGGCATTGGTCCGGTGGACGGAACGAATGGCGTCACCACGGCCAACGGGCCATGGAACCTCGAAATGATGCTGCGTTCGATCGAGGGTCTGCCGATTAATTTCGGCGTGTGCGGCAAGGGCAATTCCACTGGCAAGGCGCCGCTCGTTGAGCAGCTTCTGGCTGGCGCCGCAGGTTTCAAGGTGCATGAGGACTACGGTGCAACCCCGGCGGCGATCCGCACCTGCTTGACTGTTGCCGACGAGTACGACGTGTCCGTCGCGGTTCACACCGACACGCTCAACGAGTCCGGCTACGTTGAAGATACCATTGCCGCGTTCGACGGCCGCTCGATCCATACCTACCACAGCGAGGGCGCCGGCGGCGGTCACGCTCCCGATCTGCTCAAGGTGGTCGGCCAGAGCAATGTCCTGCCGAGCTCGACGAACCCGACGCTCCCGTGCGGGTCGAACTCCGTCGCCGAGTTGTTCGACATGATCATGGTCTGCCATAATCTCAACCCCAGGATCCCCTCGGACGTCGCCTTCGCCGAAAGCCGGGTTCGGGCTGAAACCATTGTCGCCGAAAGCGTGCTGCATGACATGGGCGCGATCTCGATGATCGGCAGCGACTCCCAGGCCATGGGCCGCATCGGCGAGTCGTTCCTGCGAGCGATTCAGACCGCCGACGCCATGAAGAAGGGCCGCGGTCCCCTGCCGGAAGACGCCTCCGGCAACGACAACTTCCGGGTGTTGCGCTATCTCGCCAAGGTGACCATCAATCCGTGCCTGACGGCTGGCATCGCCGATGTGGTGGGATCGATCGAGCCCGGCAAAATCGCCGATCTCGTCTTGTGGGAACCGGCCTTTTTCGGCGCCAAGCCCAAAATGGTTCTCAAGGGCGGCTTCGTCGCCTGGGCCAATATGGGCGATCCCAACGCCTCGCTGCCGACGCCACAACCGATGTACTATCGGCCGATGTTCGCCGCTTTCGGTTCAACGCTGCCAAAGACTTCCATCACCTTTGTCTCGCGCGCCGCATATGACAACAAGATCGGCGAACGCTATGGCCTCCAGCGCATGATCAGCCCTGTGTCGAGCACGCGTGTGCTCGGCAAGGCCGATATGGTGCGCAACGGCTACCTGCCAAATATCGAAGTAAATCCGCAGACCTTTGCCGTCACGGTCGACGGGGTGCACGCCACCGTGAAACCGCCGAGAACGATCGCCCTCAACCAACTCTATTTTTTCAGTTGATCAGAGGAGCGCGCGCACAGGACGGTTCTGCCGATGCGGCAACAACGGAGGATTTGATGATTATAGTCGAGAGCGTCATCGGGAACGCGAACCAGCCGCAATGGCGCGACCGTCTCGAAGGCGCAGACATTGACTGGTTGATGCTGGACCAGTGGGAAGCCCAGAAGAGCCGTCTGCGCAAATCGACCGCGCAGGATGTCGAGCTCGCTTTGTCACTCGACCGCAACACCCATCTGCATGACGGTGACATACTATTCTGGAACGATGCCGACCGACGGGCCATCGTGGCACGCATCCAGCTCAAGGAAGTCATGGTCATCGATCTTGCGGACGTGATCCGCGAGGACGTCGAGACCATGGTCCGCACGATGTTCGAACTCGGTCACGCGCTCGGCAACCAGCACTGGCCGGCGGTGGTCAAGGACACGCGCGTTTTCGTTCCGCTTACGATCGATCGCAAGGTCATGGCGTCTGTCATGAAAACCCATGCCCTACCTGGCGTGCGTTACGACTTCACGCCTGGCGCCGAAGTCATCCCCTACATGGCGCCGCACGAAGCGCGCCGGCTCTTCGGAGGCGCGAGCGCGACGTCTCATTCGCACGCCCATCAGCAAGAGCGCGAGCACCAAGACGACCATGAACATCGTCACCAACACGGCCACGATCACTGAGCCGGCCGGCTCCTGTCGCCGTCTGCCGGTGCTGCTGCATCTGTTGCAGTTCGGCGATTCTGCCTTGCCGGTCGGAGGCTTCTCCTTCTCAAACGGACTCGAGTCGGCGGTCCAACAGAACATCGTCCACGACGCGGACAGCCTGCGGGAATTCGTGTTGACGGCCATGCGCCAGGCGGCGACATGCGACGGAGTCGCGCTCCTGTGCGCACACCGCGCCGCCATGGCTGGGGACCTTGTCGCCCTGACGGCAATCGACCGCACGACTTTCGAACGCAAGCTCAATGAGGAGACACGGCTCATGACGGTGCGCATGGGCCGCAAGCTCTGCGAATTGTCTGACGCTATCATCGGCGACGAACTCAACCGCGTCTGGCTCGGCAGGATCAAGCGGGCGGAGACCGCTGGAACGCACCCGGTCAGTCTGGCAACGGCAACGGCCGCGCTGGGCGTCGAACGCAGGGACGCCTTTGCCGTCCAGCAATACGGGGTGGCCACGACCATATTGGGGGCTGCGTTGCGCTTGATGCGAATGTCGTTCGTGGACACCCAGAAGATTCTTCTTGATGCGACCGCGACGGTTGCACCGGCCTACGAGGAAGCCGCCGACGCGACCATTAACGACATGGCGTGCTTCGCACCCATGACCGACATACTCGCCGCGGTACATGTGAAGGGCCACGTACGCATGTTCATGAACTAACTCGGAAGGTGATATGAAAAAAATTCCTCGCATCGGCATCGGCGGCCCGGTCGGCTCCGGCAAGACTGCGATCATCGAGGGGATCACGCCGATCCTGATCGATCTCGGTTTCCGCATTCTGGTCATCACCAACGACGTGGTCACGACGGAGGATGCCAAGCATGTCCAGCGCACCCTGCGCGGTGTCCTGATCGAAGAGCGCATCATTGGCGTCGAAACCGGTGGCTGCCCACATACGGCCGTGCGCGAGGATCCCAGCATGAATCTCGCCGCGGTCGAGGAGATGGAAGCAAAATTCCCCGATTCCGACCTCGTTCTGATCGAGAGCGGCGGCGATAATCTGACGCTGACCTTCAGCCCGGCGCTGATCGACTTCTTCATCTACGTGATCGACGTGGGTGCTGGCGACAAGATACCGCGCAAGAACGGGCCCGGTATCACGCAGTCCGACATCCTTGTCATCAACAAGACCGATCTCGCGCCTTATGTCGGGGCCAGCCTCAAGGTCATGGATGATGACACACGCATGATGCGCGGCAAAAAGCCTTACGTCTTCACGAACTGCAAGCTCAAGGAGGGCATTCCTAAACTGGTCGAGCTGATTCGCGAAAACCTGCTGTTCGACATCAGGATCCGGAAGGAACCTGCGTAATGCTCGGCAATGCACGGGAGCTGGCTGGCTATCAGGCCGAGCCGAAGCAGCTCCCGAGCGGCTCATTCGGAAAAAACGCCTACCTCCGGCTCGGCTTCGAGCCACGCCTGGGCCGGTCGGTTTTGGCCACACTGCACCGGCGCGCGCCGCTCCTGGCGCAGCAAGCACTTTACTGGGACGAGCAGATGCCGGGACTGCCCTGCGTATCCATCATCTCCAATGCGGGCGGCATCCTCCAGGGCGACCGCAACCTGATCGAGATCGATGTCGCGCCAGATGCTCAAGCCCACGTGACCACCCAGGCAGCGACAAGAATTCACGAAATGGATTGCAATTTTGCGACCCAGACACAGAATCTGACTCTCGGTTCAGACTCCTACCTCGAATACATTCCCCACCCCGTCATTCCCCACAAACACTCCCGGTTCGTTCAGCACACGACAGTTTCGATCGATCCGGCCGCTACTCTGATCTATTCTGAAACTCTTATGCCGGGGCGCAAATACTACGGAGCAGGTGAATTGTTTCAGTACGATCTATTTTCGTCGTCGATTCATGCTGCGCGCCCTGACGGTAAAACGCTCTTCACCGAGAAATTCATCATCGAGCCACACCGTTTCGGCGTCTCGCGTCTTGGCGCAATGGGCTCATTTCAGGTCTTCGGCAACGTCATCCTGCTCACGCCGAAGAAGTATTCGGATCGGCTGTTCGGAGCGATCGACCCCGCATTCGATAAGGAGACGGGCCTTGCCTCTGGCGTTAGCCGCCTACCCTACGACGCCGGCCTCGTCTTCAAGGTACTTGGCTTTGAGACCGCGCCGGTCAGCGCGGCGATCCGCGCGTTTTGGTCGCTTGCCCGACAGGAGGTCACTGGCGCGCGCATCCCTGATAATTTCCTCTGGGCCTAGGAGCCGGCGATGCCGGACACGCCCTCCGCCTGGACGACGATGGTGGAACGCAATGCCATCGTTCGTTTTGTCGACATCAATCTTCGCGGCGCTGGTCAGGTCATCTTCCAGAACAATCCGTTGACCGGTCTCTTCTTTCTGGCGGCGATCGCATGGGGCGCCATCTCCGACGACCAGATCGCAATCGCCTACGGTGCGTTGACTGCCCTCGTCATCGCAACGATCACGGCAATGCTGCTCGACGTCGATCACAGCTCGCTCAGACAGGGGCTGTTCGGCTTCAACGGTGTGCTGGTGGGCGCCGCAGTGCCGACCTCTTTCTCCGTCGACCCGGCGATGTGGCTGATCCTCGTCATCGGCGCCGCCGTCTCGACCATCGTGATGCTCGCCGTCTCCAATGTCATGAAGACGTGGGGCGTGCCGGCGCTCACCTTCCCCTTCGTCCTGACCACTTGGTTTCTGGTGCTTGCCGCCTACTCCTTCGGCCATCTATCGATCGCCTCGATGGGGCCGCCGGAATTGCCGCATCCGGTCGGCGAACTCGCGGGCGGTCCACAGCCTGCGCCCCTGCCGTTGCTGGAAGCCTGGCTGAAGGGCCCCGCTCAGGTGTTCCTCATCAACAATGCCGTCAGCGGCGTCCTTGTCGTGCTCGGGCTACTCGTCAATTCGGCCTGGGCCGTGCTGTTCGCCCTTATCGGCTCCGCGGTAGCGCTCGCCTTGTCGCTCGGCCTTGGCGCCAGCCTCGCCGATGTGACGGCAGGGCTTTATGGCTTTAGCCCGGTCCTCACCGCTGTCGGATTAGGCTGCGTGTTTTATGAACCATCCTGGCGCGTCGCCCTGTTCGCCCTGCTCGGTACGATGTTCACTGTGATCGTCCAGGGCGCCATGGATGCGGCGATCGCACCGTTCGGGATTCCGACCTTTACCGCGCCATTCGTCTTCGTGACCTGGCTGTTCCTTCTTCCGAAAGCGAAACTGCAACCGCACCCACACGCGCCGATCAAGGATGGCGTCCTGACCAGGACTCCTCCGGGCCCGGCGGAAGGAGCATGATGGATTCCGCCCTTCGCGTATCGAGCATGGCGATCGGCCTCCTTGGGCTGGTCCTGTATTTCCAGTCGATTGTACGGGTCACGCTCTTGAACCGCCGCGAGCGGGATTTCGTCGAGCGGGGAGCCCGATTTGGCGCCATGACAATCATCCACGGCCTCGCCGGCAGCGGGCGCAGCTATCAATACGTACAACGGATTCAGGCGTGGGCGCTGCCGCTGTTCATCTTCTTCTCGGTGACAACATGGTTCCTGCTTGTGCAGTTCTCCTTCACCCTCGTACTGTGGGCGCTGCGCGCGGAACCGAGTTGGGTGCGCGCATTCATTTCAAGCGGTTCGGCGCTTAGCACACTGGGTTTTCGGACGCCCTCGACTTTGCTCGGCGAATATCTGGCGATCTTCGAGGCTGCGGTCGGTCTTGCTATCGTCATCCTGCTGTTCACCTTCGTGCCCGGCTATCAAGCCGCCATTCAGGTGCGCGAACGCAAGGTCGGATGGCTTTGTGCCCGCACGGGCCGGCATCCAAATGTCGTGAGCCTGCTAGAAGCGCTCAAGAATTCAGGTCAACTTAACGATCCCGAAGCCTGGGAAGACTGGGAAACCTGGTTTCGCGGCGTGCATGAAACACACTCGATCGCGCCGATCCTGGCTTGTGTGCCATCGATCTATCGTGGCACGACCTGGGTCGTCGTGTCCGCGGCCGTGCTCGACGCCACGTCGCTGCTGGTGGCCGCTCTCGATCACAAGCAAACCAATGCCGCACGCATCTGCCGGGAGACTGGCGTAACGACAGTGCGGCTTATCGCAAGCGGGCTGCATGGAGATGTCCCAATCGAATCTCCGGCCAACAGTCACCTGGACGCCAATATGAATGCAGCCTTCGACCAGCTCTACGACCAGTTGCTCGAGCAAGGTCTGCTGCTGAAAGCCAACAAGGACGAGTGCCGCAAGACGTTTGGCAATCTGCGGTCCGAATACGAGGCGAGCATCCGCTATATCGCCAAATCAACCTTGATGCCGATCGAAGAACTGGGGATGCCACATTCGGCAGCACCTTGAAGCCTTCGGCGGTATCACAACGCTTGGCGATCTCCACGATCACACCGGGCAGTGCCTTGTTGGCCTGCTCGCGGAATTGCCGTCCCTGATATCCGCCGTCGGCGAAAATGTGCTTCAGGAATGGGAACAATCGAAGCAGCGTCGCCAGCACCAACACCCCGATCCTGGACGTCCGCCGGATGCACCACGGGGTGCAGCATCATCGACACGTGGCACAGCGTCGGGCTGCACGGCACGGGCAGTCATGACTGCGCGGTGACAGACTGCTTCATCCCGGCTAGTCACGGTATTTCTCTGCGCGAGTGCCCCCAGCAGCCGGAGCCCCTTTATTCGCGGCCGTTCATCGCCCTTGCCGCTACTATATTGGTCGCGGTGCCTCCGGGCATCGCGCGATACGCGGTTGGCATCGCTCAGCGACTGGCGCACGCCAGGGCCGCGAGTCACTCAAAGCGGCCGCTCGGGCAAGACACGCTGGCGCAGGCCAGCCGCGGCCGTGCGGAGGCTCCGGTTCGTTCCGGCGGCGCGTTTCTTTACAGGCTCCGGGTGAGGCGTGGGAAGCCGCTTTGGGTGGCAATGTGCTCATGGTCCCGCAACGCGCGATGCTGTGGCTGGCAGCTACGCACGCCGCGACGATGGTGTCGGAGATGGTCGGCGGCCCGTAGCGTGCCGCATTTGCGCTGCTGTGCTGGTGACACCTCGTTGCGGAGGCGTCGCCAATGGGTCAGCCGGTTTCGTTCGCGGGCGTGACGCCTGTCGTGCTGGTCGAACCCCTGACGTTTGGCGTCGCTGCTGGATTGGTGGCCGGCAAACTGGTCGGCGTATTCGGCACGGTCTGGCTTCTGGTGCGCGCGGGCCTTGCCGATCTGCCGGCTGCAGCAAGTTGGCGGCAGATCCTCGGCGTCGCTCTCCTATGTGGAATCGGCTTTACCATGAGCCTGTTCATCGGTCCGTTGGCATTCAATGATCCCGCAATGCAGGATCGCGTCAAATTCGGCATTCTCGCTGGATCGCTTATCGCCGGTCTTGCGGGCTACATCGTATTGAGCGTCGCCGCTCGCAAGCCCGCCGCCGGACGTCCGTGAGTTTTCCTGCCATGAGCATACCCCAGAGCTCTCCGCAATAACCGAATCACGCCCGACACGCCGGCGAAAGGGTTTTCCGCAGCCTGTTAGATCGCCCGCCCACCACTGGGTCGATCATTCCTCCAGCAATCCGTTCAGCCGCTCCGCCGCTTCCAGAAAATCCTGCTTGAACTCCTGCACGACCTGCCCGGCGGAGCGGATGTTCTCGATCAGTCCGACACCCTGCCCGACGAAGTAGCTGACCATGTCGCGTGCCTTCGGGTTGCCGGCCGCGGCGGAGCGTTCGATCGATTTGAAGGCGTCACGGCTGATCAGGCTCATCAATGGCATCGGCAGGGCGCGCGGGCTGTTCGGGCTGCGCTCCCACGCCTCGGTCCAGGTCGAGCGCAACTGGCGGGCCGGCTTGCCGGTGCGGCTGCGCACGCGCACCGCGTCACGGCTGGATGCTTCGATCATCTTCTCTCGGAAGATTTCGCTCGTTTCGCTTTCGACGGTGGCCAGCCAGACCGATCCGGTCCAGGCGCCGGCCGCGCCCAGCGCCATGCAGGCCGCCATCTGCCTGCCGTTCATGATGCCGCCGGCGGCCAGCACCGGCACCTCGCGGATCGGCTTGATGGCCTGCAGCACCTCGGGCACCAGCACCAGCGTCGAGACTTCCCCGCAGTGGCCCCCGGCCTCGGTACCTTGCGCCACCAGAATGTCGATGCCGGCCTTCACCTGGCGGATGGCATGCTCCTTCGCACCGACCAGCGCGGCAACGGGGACACTGTGCGAGCGCCCCATCTCGATCATTTCCGGCGGCGGTACGCCCAGCGCGTTGGCGATCAGCTTGATCGGATGGCGGAACGCGACGTCCAGCACGCGCAGCGCGTTGTCCGGATCAAAGGGCTGCGGCTCGTCCGCCGGCCTGGGTTCCACGATCAGCTCCACGCCGGCCTCGGCCAGCACCTCGGCGGTGAAGTCGCGGTGCTGCTGCGGCACCCGGGCGGCCAGCTCCTGCCAGGTCGGGTGTTCGCCCGCCGTCGCCATGTTCTCCGGCACCAGCACATCGATGCCATAGGGCTTGCCACCGACATGCTCGTCGATCCAGCGCAACTCCTGTTCCACCGTCTCCGGCGAGTGCGCTGTCGCCCCGAATACCCCGAACCCGCCCGCTCGGCTGACCGCCGCCACCACATCGCGGCAATGGCTGAAGGCGAGCAGCGGAAATTCGATGCCCAGCATGTCGCAGATCGGCGATTTCATGACGCTTCGCTCCCGGCCTTCAATGGTGTGCGCACGATAGGCGATCGCACGGCGGCGGGGCAGGTGGAATGAGAGAGTGGGATGAGAGACGGGACGGAGCCGTACATCCGCTCTTCCCGCGCACCGGGGTGTCCGGTCTATCATGGCTGGCGCGACATGGACCGTGGCTCGTACCCATGGAGTCCTTGCCTGGCGCGTATCGGAGGACCCCATGATCCTGATCGGCCAATATGACTCGCCCTTCGTCCGACGGGTCGCCATCGCCCTGCGGCTGTATCACGTCCATTACGAACATTGGCCCTGGTCCACCTTCGGCGATGCGGACAAGCTGGCAGTCTACAACCCGCTGCGGCGCGTGCCGACCCTCCTGCTGGATGACGGCGAGGTGCTGATCGAAAGCGCTGCCATTTTGGACTATCTGGATGAGCGTGCCGGCGATCATCGCCTGATCGCGGCGGCGGGGCAGCAACGCAGGGCGGCACTCAAGGTCTGCGGCCTGGCAACCGGCCTGTGCGACAAGATGGTCAGCCTCGTCTATGAGCAACTGCTGCATGCAGCCACCTCCGACATGTGGATCGCGCGCTGCCGGTCGCAGATCGGCGACGTGCTGGATGCGTTGCAGGCGGATCGCGCCCAGCAGGCAACGCCGTTCTGGTTCGGGAACTCTCCCGGACATGCCGATATCGCGGTCGGCTGCGCGATGCGGTTTCTGGCGGACGCACACCCCGACATCCACGCGCCGGGACAATGGCCGGCTCTGGCGGCGCATGCTGCGCGGTGCGAGGCGCTGCCGGCGT
Organism: Rhodopila sp.; assembly: GCF_035548095.1. GTDB lineage: Bacteria > Pseudomonadota > Alphaproteobacteria > Acetobacterales > Acetobacteraceae > Rhodopila. The sequence goes on from NZ_DASZUV010000027.1 coordinate 14,138, forward strand.
TCCAGGCCGTCGTGCAGCCGTTCATTCCGCCGACCCGGTAAGGGTCAGGCAGTCTTCGGCTGCAAATCCGTGATCCGCAGGATGACACCATCCGGATTCGTCCGGCTGGGCGTCGTCGCCGCCGACATCGTCCAGGCGGTGGCGGCGTCGTCGATCTCGGCGGCGGCGCGGACGCCTTTCAGGAACAGGCAAGTGCCACCGGGTGCCAGAAGACGGTAAGCCAACGGCAGCAGGCGCGGCAACGGGGCGAGCGCCCGGGCGGTGATCAGCCTGGCGGGGGGCAGCTCCGCCGCCTCGATCCGACTGGCATGGACCGTGGCTCTGGCACCGGTTTCCAGGATGGCGCCGCGGAGAAAAGCGGCTTTGCGCTGATCGGACTCGATCAGGTCGAACGGAATGGGGCCGGCGATCGCCAGTACCAGGCCGGGGAATCCACCGCCTGAACCCAGGTCGATGCCGCGATCCGCGTCGGCCGGCAGCAGGGGTAGGAGCTGCAGGGAATCGGCGATATGGCGCTGCCATAGCATCGGCGCGTCTCGCGGGGCGATCAGGTTGAGCCTGGCGTTCCAGCGCAGCAGCAACGCGGCGAAACGGTCCAGCCGGTCCCTGGTGACGGGGGGAAGGGTTTCCGGCGATAGGAGGGTCGGCGGCCGTGTCATGACCAGCGGCACTGAGGCCGGCGCCACCGCAATTGGGGCCGCCGCAACTGGGGCCACCGCGATTGGGGCCACTGAGGCTGGGGCCAGTGAGAGCGTTGCCGCCGGGGCTGGTGGTGCCGGGGCTGGTGGCACAGCTGGGGCCGATGCGGGTCGGCATCCCGGCGTTGGCCGGTGAAGCCGGCTGCTTCGTCATGGTCGGCGAAGGCGGACCATCCACGCCTTGCGATGGAGAATCCCAGGCAATGACGGTGCTTGCTGGCCAAAGCCATGCACGGCCGATCCTCACCGACCATGACGGAGGCCGCCTCCTGTCTGCTCACTATAATGAAAGCCGGCTCCTGCCCGTTCATCATGACGGAAGCCGGTTCCCGCCCGCCGGGTATGATGGGGCGCCCCGCCGCATCCCCCGCCGCATCCCTCAATCCCGGAACACGACGGTACGCGAGCCGGCCAGCAACACGCGGCCCTGCAGCAGCCAGCGCAGAGCGCGGGACAGCACCCGCCGTTCGATATCGCGGCCGACGCGCACCAGGTCGTCCGGCGTGTCGGCGTGGCTGATCCGCTCCACGTCCTGTTCGATGATCGGCCCTTCATCCAGGTCGGCGGTGACGAAATGGGCGGTGGCGCCGATGATCTTCACCCCGCGCTGATACGCCTGGTGATACGGCTTGGCACCCTTGAACCCCGGCAGGAAGGAATGGTGGATGTTCACGCAGCGCCCCGCCAGCTTGCCGGCCAGGTCATCCGACAGCACCTGCATGTAGCGCGCCAGGATGACGAAATCGGCGTGCGTCTCCTGCACCAGGGTCCAGATCCGCGCCTCCTGCTCCGCTTTCGTCGCCTTGCTGACCGGCAGGTGGTGGAACGGGATATCGTCCAGCACCACATTTCGAAACGTCTCGCGCGGGTGGTTGGAGATGATGCCGACGATCTCCATCGGCAACTCGCCCATCCGCCACCGATACAGGATGTCGGCCAGACAATGGTCGGACCGGGAGGCCAGGATCATTACCTTCTGGCGCAACGCCGCATCACGCAGCGACAGTGTCATGCCGAACCAGCCGGCGATGCGGTCCAGCGCATGGCGCAGGGCGGTGACGTCCAGCCTGTCCTCGGGGTGGTCCAGGACGATGCGAGCGAAGAAGCTGTCGCTCTCCTTGTCGTCGAACTGCTGCGATTCGCGGATGTTTCCCCCGTGCTCGAAGATGGCATTGGCGACAGCGGCGACGATGCCGGGTCGATTGGGGCAGAACAGCGTCAGGATGTATTCAGCCATGAGACGGGGATCCTTGAATGGGCCTGCGGGGATGGCTCCGCGGGGGCGGGGTCGGCCAGCCAGTGCGGCGGTTTATGCCACTCGCCAGGACGCCACGGCCAGTGCGGCGGGGTGGCGCGGGAAACGCGATTTGGACGCTTGCGCCGGCCGGCCCCAGGTTGTAGTGAACGCGCCTCCTGGTCGGGGTCCCCGATCTTGGGGATGGGCGCGTAGCTCAGCGGTAGAGCATTCGCTTCACACGCGAGGGGTCACAGGTTCAATCCCTGTCGCGCCCACCATTTTCCTTCTCATGCGGATGCAGACAGGTGCGCCGCCACCTCGCGCACCTTGCGGGCCATGGCGGCGATGCCGTTGCCGCGATTGGTCGACAGTGCTTCTAGCAGCCCCAGCTCCTTCAGGAACACCGGGTCGGTGGCGGTGATCTCGGCCGGCGTGCGCCCGGAATAGACGCGCAGCAGCAACGCGATCAGACCGGACACGATGGCGGCATCCGAGACGCCCGCAAAGAAAATCTTGCCATCGCGCAAGGTCGCTTCCATCCACACCCGGCTCTGACAGCCCGGCACCCGGTGCGCATCGTCGGCCCAGATGTCCGGGAACGCGGGCAGCTTCCGCCCCATCTCGATGATGAACTCATAGCGGTCCATCCAGTCGTCGAACAGCTCCAGCTCATCGGTGATCGCAGCAATAGCGTCGGCGGCGGTGGGTTCGGCAGGCTGGACAAAGGGATCAGTCATCTTGGGTAGGTTGCGCCGGATGGGGCGAGGATCAAGCATCCGGTTCAGTGCTCCCCGGATCTTCGATACCAACGCGCGCGGCGGGTCATGTTTGCCGAGCGGCGGACATGCGGACCCTTAACGAAATGACTAAATCCTTGTGTTTTGCGTCGATTGGTACCTTGTCTTTGCAATCTGCTGATCAGTGCCGTCTCCGGAGTGCAAAGCGTGGCAGTCGTCCCCCCCACGAAACTTGGCTGGGTCGAGGCATATCGAGGCATCGCGGCGACTGCTGTGATCCTTTATCATACGGCACGGCACTTCGATAAGAACTACGACACCCCGAGATTGGAGAGCGTGTTTCAGTTCGGACACGCAGGTGTCGATTTGTTCTTTGTTATCAGCGGGTTTATTATTCTCTTTGTCCACTTCGATGATATCGGCCAGCCCGGTCGGGTCAGACATTACCTGGGTCGCCGTTTGACCCGCCTTCTGCCAGCCTATTGGGTGGCGGTTGCCCTGACGATTGCGGTGTCGCAGCTTAGCGGTCATGTGACGGATTGGAGCGATGTGGCCTGGGCTGCTCTGCCGGTGCCAACATTCAGCGAACCCGTGTTGGATGTCGCCTGGACGCTGCAATACGAGTTTGTTTTCTATGCGGCCTTTGCGGTCCTGATCATCAATCGGACAGCGGGCTTGATATTGATGGTGGCCTGGCTGGCTGGCGTGGCTTTGGCGGCGGCAACGGGTTGGCATCCCGGATTGCCGCCAACATATTTGGGCATCTTCAATATCGAATTTTTCGCTGGCATGGCTGTGGCCTACCGGTTGCGCCGGGGCAGCCTGCCCCAATACAGAGTTGTATTGGGGATCGGCATTGTGTTGTTCGTCGCCGCGGCTGTGGCCGAGGATCTGGGATGGATGGATGGCTATACGCCGTTCGCCAGGCTGGCTTATGGCCTGCCGAGTGTCCTGATCCTGTTGGGAGGTGTCGAAGCGAGCCGGCGGAGCAACATCCGGATACCCCGCCTGCTTCGGACATTGGGGACAGCCTCCTATTCGCTGTACCTGTTTCATTTCCTGCTGATAGGGCTGTTATGGAAATTCTGGCTGGCGGCAGGATTGGGCGCGACCTCACCCGCCATCGGCGTTGCCGTATTCGCGGCATTGGCGATAGCCGGCGGCATCGTTCTGTCGCGGCTGGTCGAGTATCCTCTCATGCGGCTGATGCGCGAGCCGCTCGGCTGGTGGAAACTGCGGTCCGCAGCTCGCGTCGCGCCTGATACGTTGCTTCCTTCCGACCGTGGTGCCGGCTGACCGCGCGGCCGGTGATACAAATGTGGGATGTCGGGGGAAGCGCGCCGCCTGAACCAGGCAGCTCCGCGGCAAGCATGGCTTCAACGCCTTGAGGCAGGTCGACATCGGGGGTCGGCCGATTTTATGGTCCGCAACGCATTGATCCCGGGGCCGCATTCATGCCCCGGCCGTCAACTTGCGCGATATGCTCTCTAAAGATCCAATGCCTCCTGTTTGCCCTGCGGGCGAGCGCGGCCTGGCGCCGTGGGTGCAGCACCTCCCTGCGCCACCGCATCCACCTTCCCGTCGCCGAAATGCAGCCGCAGCCGTGCATGCGGCTTCACCGCGGCGGCGGAGGTGATCGGGCGATCCGCCGGGTCCGTCACCAGGACATAGCCCCGCTGCAGGATTGCCAGCGGGGAGGCTGACTCCAGCCTGGCGCCGGCACCGGTGAGGTAGACGCGGGCCTCGCGCAGACGGGCGCGCAGCGGGGCGTCGGTCACCCGTCCGGTCACCCGTGCGGCGGCGTGGCGTGCTGTGTCCAGCGTCCGGCGCAGGCCCGCGTTCAACCGATGCGACAGCAGGTCCAGCGCGCCCCGCCTGATCTCCAGCAACCGATGCGGATCGGGCAACCGTCGCTCGATCGCGGTCAATGCCATGCGCTTGCGCGAGACCAGCGCCGGCAGGGCCAGCAGAATACGGTCCGACCGGTCGTCCAGCCGCTGCCGAGCCGCTCCCAGCAGTGCCGGCAGGTCCGGCAACCCCCGTTCCGCCTTGGTCAAGGCCAGATGCTGCTCATGCAGTGCTCGGCGCACGGCACTGATCAGCCGCGAGCCCTTGTGCTCCAGATCGGCGACGATGTCGGACCGAGCGGGGATCGCCATCTCGGCCGCGGCGGTGGGGGTCGGTGCGCGGCGGTCGGAGACAAAGTCGATCAGCGTCGTGTCCGTCTCATGTCCGACCGCCGAAATCACCGGAATCCGGCAGGCCGCCACCGCGCGGACCACGATTTCCTCATTGAAGGCCATCAGGTCTTCGAGGCTGCCGCCACCGCGCGCGACGATCAGCACGTCCGGCCGTGGCAGCGTTCCATCCGCCGCCATGGCATCGAAGCCGGCGATGGCTGCGGCAATCCGCTCCGCCGCGCCCTCACCCTGCACCGGCACGGGCCACAGGAGGAGATGGCGCGGAAAGCGACGGGAGATGGTGGTGCGGATGTCCTGGATGACCGCACCCCGCTCACTACTGACCACGCCGATCACGCGCGGCAAAACCGGCAGCGCCCGCTTGCGTGCGGCATCGAACAGGCCTTCGGCCGCCAGGCGCTGACGGATCATCTCGATGCGCGCCAGCAGGGCACCGGCACCGGCGTATTCCATCCGCTCGATGATCAGCTGATACGAGGACCGTTCGCCATAGGCCGAGATGCGGCCGGTCGCGATCACCTCCACCCCGTTCTCCGGCACCATGCCCAGGCGGGCTACGGCACTTTTCCACACGACGCCGGCGATCTTCGCGCCCTCATCCTTCAACGACAGGTAGATGTGGCCTGAAGGATACCGCTTCACCTCGGTCAGTTCCCCGCGCACGCGGATACGGCCGAACGTCGTCTCCAGCGTACGCTTCACCGCGCCGGAAATCTCCGACACGCTGTATTCGGGCACGTTGGACGCGGTGGCCAGATCGTTCATGCGGGCGCTTTCGGGGTGGGGTGAAGGCCAGGGGCTTTGCCCCGGACCCGGCTAAGGGCTGAGGCCCCTGGAACCTGTTCATTAGGGGTTTCTGCGATCGGCGGGCAACCTGTCACCCGAAACCGCTGCGTTGCCCCCTGATCGGAAAAACCCTTATTAGGTGGGATCCAAAGGGGCCACGGCCCCTTGCGGGGGTTTGGGGGCAGCGCCCCCGGCACTTTCACCCAACCCGAAGGAGACTCCCCATGAACGTCCTGGTCCTCGGCTCCGGTGGCCGGGAGCATGCGCTGTGCTGGGCGTTGGCGGCGAGTCCGTTGTTGACGAAGCTGTGGTGTGCGCCGGGCAATCCAGGAATCGCGCAGGTGGCGACGTGTGTGCCGATCGGGGCGCTGCAGATTCCCCAACTGGTGGCATTCGCGCAAGAGAATGAGATCGATCTGGTGATCCCGGGGCCGGAGGCGCCGCTGGTGGAGGGGATTACCGACGCGATGGAGGTTGCCGGCATCACGTGTTTCGGCCCCACCAAGGCGGCAGCGCGGTTGGAGGGCAGCAAGAGTTTCACCAAGGAAATCGCTGACGCAGCGGGTATTCCCACGGCGTTGTGGGAGCGGTTCGACAACTCGGCCGCGGCCTGTGACTTCATCGAGCGACGGGGTGCCCCGGTGGTGGTGAAGGCGGACGGCTTGGCGGCCGGCAAGGGCGTGGTGGTGGCGCAGACCGAGGCCGAGGCGATCGATGCCGTGACCGCGATGATGGACGAAGGCGTGTTCGGCGAGTCCGGTCGGGCGGTCGTGATTGAGGAGTGCCTGGTTGGTCCGGAGGTGTCGCTGTTCGCGCTGTGTGATGGGGAGGATGCGCTGCTGATCGGATCCGCCCAGGATCATAAGCGGGTGGGCGATGGTGACACCGGGCCGAATACCGGTGGGATGGGGGCCTACAGTCCGGTGCCGGACTTTCCGCCGGCGCTGGAACAAGCCTGTGTGGACCAGATCGTGCGACCGGCGCTGGCCGAGATGGCGCGGCGCGGTACGCCATTCCGGGGCGTGCTGTTCGCCGGGCTGATGCTGACGGAGCAGGGCGCGAAGCTGATCGAGTTCAATGTCCGCTTCGGTGATCCCGAGTGCCAGGTGCTGATGCTGCGGTTGAAGTCCGACCTGCTGGCCGCGATTCAAGCCGCCTGCGACCATGAGCTGAAGAATTTCGACCTGCGTTGGCATGACCAGGCGGCGCTGGCGGTGGTGATGGCGGCGCGCGGCTATCCGGAAGCACCGGAACGAGGGACGGTGATCGGCGGCCTGGACGCGGCGGCGGCGCAGCCGGGCGTGCAGATCTTTCATGCCGGCACGGCGGTCGGCGCCGACGGGTCGATCCAGGCGGCGGGCGGCCGCGTGCTGACCGTGTGCGGCTCCGGCGCGACCCTGCGGGAAGCGCATGATGCCGCCTATGCCGCCATCGGCAAGCTGGTCTGGCCCGAGGGGTTCTGCCGACGCGATATCGGAAAGCGGGCACTGTGACCCAGCCGGACGAAGCTGACGGGAACGCCGCGCGCGGGGATCGGATCGCCAAGTATCTGGCGCGTGCCGGGGTGGCATCACGGCGGGACGCGGAGAAGCTGCTGGCCGAGGGCGCGGTGAAGGTGAACGGCAAGCTCGTGGCCCATCCGGCAACCTTCGTCACGCCGGCCGATATCATCCAGGTACACGGCAAGGTGGTGGACCCGCCGGAACGGACGCGGGTGTGGCGCTACCACAAGCCGGAGGGGCTGGTGACGACGCACCGGGACCCGGAGGGGCGGCCGACCGTGTTCGACAAGCTGCGGCAGCAATTGCCGCGCGTGATCAGCGTCGGACGGCTGGATCTGAACAGCGAAGGGCTGTTGCTGCTGACCAATGATGGCGCGCTGGCGCGCCGGCTGGAATTGCCGGCGACCGGCTGGGTCCGGCGCTACCGTGTGCGCATTTACGGCCATCCCGATCCCGCGGCCCTCGCGGCCCTGGCGCGCGGCGTCACCGTGGAGGGCGTGCGCTACGGTGCGATCGAGGCCGCGGTGGATGCGCGCAAGGGTGACAACGCCTGGCTGACGGTCAGCCTGAAGGAAGGCCGCAATCGCGAGGTCCGACGGGTCATGGCGTATCTGGGCCTGCCCGTGTCCCGCCTGATCCGCGTCGCCTATGGACCCTTCCAGCTTGGCACGCTGGAACGCGGCGGGATCGAGGAAGTGCCGCAGCGCATCCTGCGCCAGCAATTGCCGGCCGAGGTCGCCCCACCCGCTCCGGTTCGGCCCGGCCGTGGCGGACGGCGCCAGGCATAGATGCGGCCAGGTGCATAGATGCGAATCGTCGCTGGCGCGTGGCGGGGAAGAACCCTGGCGGCGCCACGGGGCCAGACCACGCGGCCGACCGCCGACCGGCTGCGACAGGCGCTGTTCGATATGCTGTTGCATGCGCCCTGGGGCGGCCGCGCCGTGATCGATGGCGCGATCGTGGTGGATGCGTTCGCGGGAACCGGCGCGATGGGGCTGGAGGCGCTGTCGCGCGGCGCGGCCAGATGTTACTTTATTGAATCCGATCCGGCGGCGTTGCGGGTGCTGCGCTCGAATATCGCCCTGTGTCGGGCTGGGGACCGCGGCGTCGTGGTGGCCGGTGACGTGTTGTCGGTCGGGCGTGGGGAGGCGGCGACGCTGGCGTTCCTGGATCCGCCTTACGGCCAGGGGCTTGTGCCCCGAGCAGTGACTCATTTGCTGCATGTGGGCAGGTTGGCGGCGGATGCACTGCTGGTGGCCGAGACCGGGCGTGAGGAAGACTGGCGGCCGAACGGCGTGCTGGCGGAGCGGACGTATGGCGCGGCGCGCGTAGTGGTGTGCCGGGTTGCGAAATAATCGGCGGAGCACCGTCCCTGGTATCGGATACGACCATAAAGGTCAGGTCGGTTCAAAGGTCAGGTCGGTTCGGCCCGGTGTCGGAATTTCAGAGCGGCTGGCTGGGCAGGCATGGGCACGGATTCCCATGGCCGCGCTACCTCTTGCAATACGCCGCCACCTGGGCATGCGTGGCAAACCAGCACCCGCCCTTGGCCTTCATGTGCGCGATCAACCGTGCCAGCAGCGGCAGGCGGGAGCGGTGGCCGATGATGTGCGGATGCATCGTCAGCAGATACAGCCCGCCTTCCTCCCAGGCGCCGTCGAACTCCGCGGTGAAGATCTCCTCCACCGCCGAGGGCGGCGTGTAGGGCCGCAGCCCGGAGAACCGCAGCATGTTGAAGTAGACCGCATCGTCGCGGATCCATTCCGGGGGCAGCTCCACGATGCCGGTCGGCTCGCCCTGATCCTCCAGCTCGTAAGGGTCGTCATCCGCCATCAAGCTGCTGTCGTACAGCAGCTTCATCTCCCGGATGATGTCAAGCGTATTGACGGAAAAATCCCAGCTTGCGGTCCGGATGCCCACCGGTTCCGTCCCGCTGATCCGCGCCAGCGTATCGCGGGCTAGGAAGGTCAGATCCCGTTCCGCCGCACGCGGCAGGGACGTGTTGACCTCATGAATCCAGGAGTGGATGCCGATCTCATGCCCGTCGCCGGCGATCGCCCGGACTTCATCAGGATACAGCAGGGCGGACACCGCCGGATAGAAGAAGGACGCCGGCACCGACTCTCGCTCCAGCAGCCGGCGGATACGGGGGATCGCCTGCCGATTGCCGTACTGGCCCTGGCTGATGCGCATCGGGCTTTCGTCTCCGTCGCGCAGCGGGATCGTCTCATGGTCCGCGTCGAAGCTGATTGCCACCGCGCAGCGCGCACCGTTCGGCCAGGAAGCGGGCCGCAGGCTGCGTCCGGCCCTGGCGCGGCCGGTGATGCGGCGCCAGGTTTCCTCCGGCCACTGCCAGGGCTCCGGCTTGTCCATGCTCATGCGGGGTTCCCTCCGACCTTGCGGCGGATCATGCTGCACCCGCGCAAGCTTGAGGGAAAGATACGATGCCCGATACCGATCTCGCCACGCTCAGCGCCGAGGACATGCTGGCCGGCTACGCCCGCTGCCAGGTCAGCCCGGTCGAGGTCCTGCAGGCCGTCACGGAACGCATCGCTCGGTTGAATCCCGGCCTGAATGCCTTCGCGGTGATGAACCCGAACGCGCTGCAGGCGGCGGGAGAGAGCGAATCGCGCTGGCGGTCCGGCCGGCCGATCGGTCCGCTGGACGGTGTGCCGGTGACGGTAAAGGACCTGGTCGATCTGGGCGGCTTCCCGACCCGGCGCGGCAGCCGCACCACCAGCGCCGACCCGGTGCCGGATGACGCGCCGATGGTCATGAGCCTGAAGGCGGCCGGCGCGGTGGTGATCGGCAAGACGACGACGACCGAGTTCGGCTGGAAGTCGCCCGGCGACTGTCCGCTGCACGGCATCACGCGCAACCCGTGGAACCCGGCCTATACCACCGGCGGCTCGTCCTCGGGTGCCGGGGCGGCCGGGGCCGCCGGGTTTGGCCCGCTGCATGTCGGCACCGATGCTGGCGGATCGGTGCGCATTCCGGCCGCCTGGTGCGGGCTGGTGGGACTGAAGCCAACCTATGGCCGCATTCCGCAATGGCCGGCCAGCGCCTTCGCCAGCGTATCCTGCGCCGGGCCAATGACCCGCACCGTCCGGGACACGGCGGTAATGTTTTCGGCCATGGCGCGCTGGGATCTGCGCGACCCGTTCTGCCTGCCTGACGATCCTCGGAACTGGCTCGAAGACATCGAGGATGGGGTCGAAGGCACGGTGATCGGCGTGCTGTCCAACCCCGGCTTCGACGCGCCGTGTGACGCCGATGGGATCGCTGCGGTGGAACGCGCCGCGCAGCTGCTGTCGGAAGCCGGGGCGATCGTCGAGCAGGTCGACCCAGGCTTGCCCGACACGTCCAGCGTGTTCGGCCGGGTCTGGGGCGCGGCGCTGGCGCGGCTGGTCGCCGGCATGTCGACGGACAAGGCGGCCATGCTGGACCCCGGCATCCGCCAGGTGGCGCAGACGGTGGGCGGGATGTCGGCGATCGAGTTCATGGATGCCGAGGCGACCCGCGCCGCCGCCGCCCATGCGATGGCGCGACTGCATCAGCGGTACGACCTGGTGCTGTGCCCCACGGTGCCGGGCGGGCCGCCTTTGGCGGATGCTCCGATCATCGATCCGGTCCGATCGCTTTGGACCGATTGGGCGCCTTGGACCTTCGCCTTCAACCTGACCCGCCAGCCAACCATCACCGTGCCGATGGGGCCGCGCGGCGATGGCCTGCCCAATTCTGTGCAGATCGCCGCCGCCCAGTTCCGCGACGATCTGGTGCTGCGCGCCGCGCGCGCGATCGAGGTGGCACAGCCGTTCCCGGTGGCCGCGCTGTGACGGCGCGACGCCGGCCCATGCCGGCAACGTCTCCCGAGAGCATTTCCGATATCCATGGCGCCAGTCCGCTACATGAGCCTGCCGCATGAGGCCGCGGCCACGCTGGCCTGGCTGAAAACGGCAGCGCTTCCGATGGCGCCGGCTGATCGGGGAGAGGCATCAAGCCCGGCCACGCTGACGGGCGGTCCGATCCCATCATCGCGGCGGTCGCCTCGCATCATGAAATGACGTCCGTCATGTGCAATACACGCGGCTTCACCGGATCGGGCGTCCGGCATTACGATCCCTGGGAACAGGGTTCAGGAGCCTGACCTCTTGGCCTTGCCTCCGAAGACTGTACATCTTTGGCTATTACCTTCACTCGATCCGCGCGGAGAGCCACGTCCATGACCACCAAATTCGGCCTCGCTCAACCTGTCCGCCGTGTGGAGGATCCGCGCCTGTTGAAAGGCAGCGGTCGGTATACCGATGACATCGTCCTGCCGGGCATGCTGTTCGGCGTCGTGCTGCGTAGCCCGCACGCGGCGGCGAAGATCACCGGCATCGACACGGCGGCGGCGAAGGCGGTGCCGGGCGTCCGCGGCGTCTACACCGGCGCCGATCTGGATGCCGACAAGATCGGGCCGCTACCCTGCGCGGCGCTGGTGAACAACCGTGACGGCTCGCCGCAGGCCGCGCCGCCACATCCGGTCCTGGCCAGGGACGCGGTGCGCCATGTCGGCGATCCGGTCGCCTTCGTGGTGGCCGACACGCCGCGCCAGGCACGTGACGCCGCCGAGGCGATCCTGGTGGACTATGAGACCCTGCCCAGCGCGACCGATCTCGCCACCGCCATGGACGCGGGTGTCCCGGCCGTGTGGCCGGAGGCGGCGAGGAATATCGCCTTCGATTGGGAAATCGGGGACAAGGCCGCCACGGATGCGGCCTTCGCCAAGGCGGCGCACGTGACCAGGCTGACCATCGTGAACAACCGGATCGTGGTGAACTCGATGGAAGCGCGGGCCGCGATCGCCGATTACGATTCCGGTACGGGTCGCTGGACGCTGTACGCGAACACCCAGGGCGGCTGGCTGGTGAAGAACCTGATCGGTCCGGTCTTCGGCACCGATCCCGAAAAATTCCGCGTCATCACGCCCGACGTGGGCGGTGGCTTCGGGATGAAGCTGTTCCTGTACGCCGAACATGTCCTGACCTGCTATGCCGCGCGCAAGCTGGGACGACCGGTGAAATGGGCTTCCGACCGGACCGAGGCGTTCCTGGCAGACACGCAAGGCCGGGACAATATCACCACGGGTGAGCTGGCGATCGACGCGGACGGCCTGTTCACGGCGCTGCGGATCCGAAACGTTGCCAATATGGGCGCCTATCTGTCCACCTTCGCGCCCTATATCCCGACCTATGCCGGCACTGGCGTGCTGTCCAGCGTGTACGGCTTCAAGGCCATCTACTCCAATGTACTGGGTGTCTTCACCAATACCGTGCCGGTGGATGCCTATCGCGGCGCCGGCCGTCCCGAAAGCAACTACCTGGTTGAACGCCTGGTCGATGCCGCCGCACGCGAGCTGAAGGTCGACCGTGTGGAACTGCGGCGTCGCAACATGGTGCCCCCCTCGGCGATGCCGCATGAAACGCCAGTCGGCAAGAACTACGACAGCGGCGATTTCCGCACCGTGCTGGAGGCGGCGGTCGAGAAGATCAGCTATGCCGGCTTCGCCGCCCGCAAGGCCGCGGCTGCCGCGCGCGGCAGGAAGCTGGGCCTCGGCTTGGCGTATTACCTGGAGGCGACCGGCGGCGACGATTCCGAGCGGGCAGAGATCCGGTTCGCGGATGACGGGTATGTGGATGTTTATGTTGGAACGCAGTCGACGGGGCAGGGGCATGAGACCGCCTATGTCCAGTTGACCGCCGCGCAGCTTGGCATCGATGGAGATCGTATCCGCATTCGGCAGGGTGATACCGATACGATCCCGGTCGGTGGCGGCACCGGTGGGGCGCGCAGCCTGTACTCGGAAGGGCAGGCGATCCTGACCACCGCGGACTCCGTGATCAATAAGGGCAAGCAGGCCGCGGCGGATGAGCTGGAGGCCGCCATCGCCGACATCGCCTTTGCGGATGGCAGTTTCTCCATCGTCGGCACCGACCGGCGGATCGACGTCCTGGCCCTGGCGGCGTCGCAACGAAAGAAGGCGGCGGCCGGGCAGAAGGCGGTGATCCTGGATGCGGCCGAGGTGGCGCCGATCAAGGCGCATACCTTCCCCAACGGCTGCCATATGGCCGAGGTGGAGATCGATCCGGATACCGGCGTGGTGACCCTGGTGCGATACCTGGTCTGCGACGACTTCGGAAAGACCATCAACCCGCTGATCGTGCGGGGACAGGTGGCCGGCGGAGTCGCGCAGGGCTATGGCCAGGCGGTGCTGGAACATACCGTCTTCGATCCGGACTCCGGGCAGTTGCTGTCCGGCACCTTGATGGACTACGCCCTGCCGCGCGCCGACCAGTTCCCGGATATCGAGGTCGAGCTTCTGGAAATCCCCTGTGCCACCAACCCGCTGGGCGTCAAGGGCGCGGGCGAAGCCGGCGCGGTGGGCAGTCCCCCAGCCGTGATCAACGCCATCATCGACGCACTGCGCGATGACGGCGTGACCCATATCGACATGCCGGCGACGCCGGAGCGGGTATGGCGGGCGCTCGCGATGGCGAAGGCGGCGTAACGACAGGGGCGGGCGCGATCCGCCCGCCCGGCCGTCCTACTTTGCCAGTTCCGGTTCCTTCACGCCGACTCGGCCCTTGAAGGCTGGCATGACTTCCTTGGCGAAACGTTCGACCTGCTCCAGGATGACCGCCTTCGGCACGCCGAGCGACGGGCTGATGGAGATGCGATCGAGGCCGGGATAGGCTTTTTCCAATTTCATCAGATGTTCGATGATCTCGTCGGCCGAGCCGGTCAGGAAGCCGCCCGACGCCACCGCATCCTCGATCCGCGGCAGCTTCGCCGAGGGCGCGCGCTTCGGGTCGCGCATGATCTCGATCTGCTCATCGGACAGGGCTCGGTTCAGCCGCAGCTCACCGAACATTTTCATGTTTTCCTCGTAATAGCCGGCGGCCTCCTTGATGCAGGTCTGCTTGTCCTTGCCCATGTAGAAATGGAAGCCGAAGCACAGGCGCTCACCCAGTTCCAGCTGCTTGCCGAGCTTCGCGTGCTCTGCCTGCCAGCGCAGCACGACATTGTGCATGGCGCCGCCCTCCGCCGACCCGCCGCCGACCATGCCTTGGATGCCATGCTTCGCCATGAAGGCGATGGCGCGCTCCGATCCGCCCTGGATCGGCTGCCAGCATTCCACCGGCAGCCGTTCCGGGCGCGGCACCAATGTCAGGTCCTGCAGCATATAGCCGCGATATGGCACTTCGGGCGGCAGCGTATAGTGCTTGCCCTTGTGGCTGAAGCGTTCGTTGTTGAAGGCCTTGAAGATGATGTCGACCTGTTCCTCGAACAATTCGCGATTGGCGTCCTGGTCGATCAGCGGTGCCCCGAACGTTTCCACCTCGCGCGTGTGATAGCCGCGGCCGACCCCGAACACCACGCGGCCACCGGATAGGATATCGGCCATGGCATAATCCTCGGCCAGGCGCAGCGGGTGCCACATCGGGGTAATGTTGAAGCCGCAGCCTATCTTCAGATTCTTCGTCATATGCGTCAGATGCAGCGCCATCATCAGCACGTTCGGGATGCACTCGGTCCCTTCGCGCTGGAAATGGTGCTCCGCCATCCAGAACGTCGTGTAGCCCAGGTCATCCATCTTCTGCGCGATCGCCTGCGCCTTCCACAATGCGCTGGACAGGTGCTTGTTGTCATACAGCCGGTCGTTGATCGGCGTGCCGCCGTAACCAATGTTCTCCACATCGGTGTGACCGGCGAACAGGCTGTCGAATTTGGTGATCATGGCCGCCCCGTTTTTGTTGACGAGAGCGCGTTCGCTGAGACCGACGGTGAGAAGGCTGAAGCGCGCTCCCGGATCAAGGAATGATGGAATGTCACCCGGTCAACCGACCCTCGTGTGCTTCCTGGCGTAGTGTCCTGCCGGCGGGCGGGATTGGCAACCCTGCCATCCCCCCCGACCGGAGCGGGATCAACGGATCGGCGAGAAGGCCGATGGCATCACGAACGCATTTTCCTGCTTCACCACCACGCCCGGCGGGTTGCGTGCCGGCCACTGTCCTCCGGCCGCGGCGGCGGCGCGGACGCTGAACCGCTCATTCGCGTCCTTGTACGCCCAGATATGAACCCATTTGTTCAGCGCACCGAATTCCGAGTACCAGCCGCCGACCAGGGGCGAGAACTTCGTACGGCCCTCGATCTTGTCCGACCAGCGCTCGATCAGCCCCGGAATGGAGCCCGGCGTCAGCGTGTATTGCCGGATCTCGAACAGCGGTCCGACCTGGCGCGGCGTCAGCGGCGGGGAGAACGGCGCCGGCAGGAACACCTCGCTCTGCATGTCGGTGACGAATTCCTGGATCGGCGGCGGCCAGCTGCCGTCCTTCACCGCGGCGGCGCGTATCGCACTGCGCTGCTCGAAACTGTCATAGGTCCAGACATGAATGATCTGGTTCAGCGGCCCGACCTCGGAGTGCCAGAATGCCGCCAGCTTGGAGTGTTTTTCCCGTTCCGGCAGCTTGTCGCCGAAGCGCTTTTCGACCTCGGCGAGCGTGCCGGGCTTCAGCGTATAGGTGCGCATTTCAATGATCATGATCCGTCCCTCCTGAACGCCGGACCAGCCTACGCCAACGTCGCCGGCCGGGAAACGGTGTCACGAAATGGCGTCCCAGGAGGCGGCTTCGGCAAGGGACGGCCTGGTCAGGGCCGCCGCAAATGCCGCACGCCGTCCCTGCCGGCGACGAACACGTCCTGGGCGATGCCCAGGAACAGCCCGTGCTCGACGATGCCGGACCGCGCGCCAAGTTGTTGTGACAGCGCATGGACGTCGGCGATCGGGCCAAAATGGCTGTCCAGGATGATATTGCCGGAATCGGTGCGGAACAGCGCATCGCCGGCCTTGCGCGGCACCACCCTGGCGCCGAGGGCTTCCAGGAAGCGGATATGCGACGACAGGCCGAATTCAATGACCTCGATCGGCAGGGCCGAATTCGTGCCCAGCCGCGGCGACAGCTTGCTGTCGTCGACGACGATGATTTCGCGTGTCGAGGCTTGCGCAACGATCTTCTCGCGCAGCAGGGCCCCGCCAGCGCCCTTGATCAGGTTCAGGTCCGGATCGACCTCGTCGGCGCCGTCGATGGTGAGGTCGACAGTGCGCGGCAGGTCATCCGCCATCAGGGGAATTCCCAATTCACGCGCCGCCGCTTCCGTCGCCTTCGACGTCGCGATGGCCACGATGTCCGTCAGGTCGGCGGTCCGCAGCCGCTCGGCGATACGGCGGGTGGCGAAGATGGCGGTCGAACCGGTACCCAGGCCTACGATCATGCCGGGCTGCACCAGGGCGGCGGCGGCTTCGCCAGCTTGTTGTTTCAGGATGCTCATGAACATGGACTCATTTGAAATGGTCAGGTGGCCGGATCAGCAGCCGACTTGGCCCGGGTGTCGGTCGCGGGTGCCGATCACCGTCACCGCTGGTCCGGGCGCCGCCCCATCCTTCGCCGGGCATGCTGCATCCGGACCGGACGGGGTTTTCGCCCCAGAGGGTTTCCACCCCAGAGGGTTTCCACCCCAGAGGGTTTCCGCCCCAGAGGGTTTTCGCCCCAGAGGGTTTCCGCCCCAGAGGGTTTCCGCCCCAAGCCTTGGATCCTGGGACCGCGCCCGCCACGAAAGGGCAACGTCTCAACGCCGCCCCGTCATCATGACGCGAACGGTTCCGATATGGCTCCGCGGTCAGGCCAGGACCTTGCTCTTGGCCTCGATCCCGCCAAGCAACTCGTTCCAGCTATCGACGAAACTCTTCGCACCGTCCGATTGCAGCTTGTCCGCCAGCGCCGTCAGGTCGATGCCGGCCTTGGCGTGAGCGGCGAGCACCGCCTCGGCGTCGCCGCCATCGCGAGGCAGGCTGCCGGGGACCTTGCCATGATCGCTATAGGCCAGCAGCGTCTCTTCCGGCATCGTATTCACCGTGTTCGGCGCCGCCAGCGCGTCGATATACAGTACGTCAGACGCGTTCTTGTCCTTGGTGCCGGTGCTGGCGAACAGCAGCCGCTGCGGACGGGCGCCCAGGTTTTCCAGGCGCTGGAAGCGGTCGCTTTCCAGCAGGTCGCGATAAGCCTTGTAAGCCTGCTTTCCCACCGCGATCCCCAGCGTGTTGCGCATCTCGGCCGGTACCTTCTCGGTCACCGCCCTGTCCCAGCGGCTGACGAACAGGGACGCGACGGAGCGTACATCCGGTGACAGTCCGGCGTCGACCCGCCGCTCCAACCCCTTCAGGTAGGCATCGGCCGCGGCAAGATATTGATCCGTGGAGAATAGCAGGGTCACGTTTATCGCGACGCCCTGGAAGATCGACTCTTCGATCGCCGGCAGACCCTCTTTCGTGCCGGGGATTTTGATGAACAGGTTGGGACGCTGCGCCGCGTCATGCAGCATTTTCGCCTGCCGCGCCGTCGCCTGGGTGTCATAGGCCAGGACCGGCGACACCTCCAACGAGACGAAGCCGTCCACCGTGCCGGTCTTCTTATGCACATCCGCGAACAGGTCGGCCGCGCGGGTCAGGTCCTGGAGCGCCAGGATGAAGAACAGTTCCTCCCCCTTCTTCCCGGCATCGAGCTGCTTGCGGATCTCGGCATCATACCAGCCGCCGCGCGAGATCGCATTGTTGAAGATCGTCGGATTCGAGGTCAGGCCGGTGACCGACAGCTCATCTATATATTGCTTCAATGTCCCGCGATCGAGCAGGTCGCGCGTAATGTTGTCCAGCCAGAGGCTCTGACCGAGATGGTTGAGCGCTTTCGGTGCGTCGGAGGCCATGGGGCGGTTCCTTTGCTGATGACGAGTGACAGTGTGTCGATGGAGAAGTCTGTCGACGGAGAAGTCTGGGGAATCATATCGCCCCGGTGGCGAACAGTGCCAAGGGGTCGTCAGGACGGGTCCAGCTGCGCCAACCCGTGAATGGCCGCCCCCAGCAAGGCGGCGTTGATCGTGACGACGTGAACGGGGACGTCCCGCAGCAATGTCTCGAACCGCCCCTTATCGGTGAAGGCGCGCATGAATCCGCCCACGGTATCACCGCTGGCATCCTTGTTGGTACCTCCTGGGCGGAGCTGCGGCAGGACACGCGGTGGCATGCCGCCGGCCAGGTAGACCCCGCCGGTGGCCATGACCTTCAGCGCCAGATTGCCGGCCTCGGCGCCCCAGATCTCGACCATGATGCGCACGGCGTCGACGGCCAGCCGGTTATCACCGGTGCCGGCGGTGCCAGCCCGCAGGATCGCCGGCGTCCGGTCCTGCGCCCGCGCCAGCTCGGCCGCGAAATCGGGCAATTCCGCCGATGGGGTGCAGGCGCGCAGGAAATCGTAGATATTCGGCAGGCCCGATCCGGCGCACACGCGCTCATACGCCACATGACCGAAGCGCGCCCTCATGAATGCCAGCAAGTCCAACTGTTCCTGGTTCACCGGGGCGAAATCGGCATGGCCACCCTCGGACGCGCAGGCAATGTAGTCGGTCCCTCCCCAGATCAGGAACGCTTCGCCCAGGCCGGTGCCCGGGGCCAGGATCGCCATTGGCGCCCGCGGCTGGGTGGAGCCCCGGTTGATGACCTGTGTCTCATCCGCGGCCAGGTGCGGGACGGCATGGGCGATCGCGTGCAGGTCGTTCATCAGACTGACCCGCCGCAGCCCCAGCTCCCGGGCCAGGTCGGTTTCCGACAAGGTCCAGGGCAGGTTGGTCAGATGCGCCTTGCCGGCGATCACCGGGCCGGCGACGTCGAAGCAGGCGGCAATGGCCTGGGTGCCGGTGTCGGTCATGAATTGTCGCACGATCGGCGCGAGGCCGGCATACTGTCCGCTGGGATAGATTTTCTCAGCCAGGAGCTGGCGTGGCCCCGCCTGTGGTGAGACCAGCGCCAGCCGCGTGTTGGTGCCCCCGATATCCCCGGCGATCAGCATGCTGACTCCTCGTCTCCCGTCCAGCCTGGCATGATCGAGGCACCATACAGGATGACTGTTTGAAGGACACCGCCGCCCATGACATGGTCGATCGTCGCGCATGATCCGGACACCGGCGCGTTTGCCGTAGCGGTCTCCACCAAGGCCTTCGCGGTGGGGGCGTTCTGCCCCTTCGTGCGGTCCGGTGTCGGCGCCGTGTCCACCCAGTCCATGACCAACCGCTATCTGGGGCCCGCGGTGCTGGATGGGATGGCCCGCGGCCTGGCGCCCGCGGCGGCGGTCGAGGGAGCCCTGGCCGGTGACGAGGGGCGGGGTGTCCGCCAGGTACACGCGGTGGACCGGTTCGGCCGCACCGCCGCCTGGACCGGCGGGAACTGCGTCGAATGGTGCGGCGGCGTGTCGGCGGGCGGCGTGTCCGTGGCGGGGAACATGTTGGTGGGTGAGGCGGTTGTTGCGGAAACCCTGGCCGCCTGGAAACGGGATACCGGCCTGCCAATGCCGGAGCGGCTGATGTTGGCAATGGATGCCGGCCAGGCGGCTGGCGGGGATCGGCGCGGCCGGCAATCCGCTGCGATGGTGATGGTCACCACCGAGGATTTCCCCGACCTGGATCTGCGTGTCGACGACCATCCCGATCCCTTGGTGGAACTGCGCCGTCTGCTGGTGCTTTGGCGCGACCAGGGGGCGCCGCGCGTCGGCATGACGCCGTCCAAGGCCAATCCTTCCGGCTTCATCGACCTGGACGTGATCGAGGCCGGTTGGGCCGCGCGTGGCATCGATCTACGTTTCCGCCGATAGGCACAGGGCCGCTTCGGCTCGCACTCGCGCCCGCCGGTGAGCGCCACTCTCGCCGAACGCCGATTCGAGCAATACTGCCGCCTCGGGGTGATCCCTTCAGGATCATCCCCCAGGACCATCCCCCAGGACCATCCCCCTTGGAACCATCCCCCTTGGGACCATCCCCTGGGACCATTTCCCGGCGGTCACCTGGACAGGATGCACGCCGGTATGGGACGCTGGTCCACCAAATCCCGAGGCACGCCATGCTGTTCGATTTCTCCGCCGCCAAATCACGCGACATGTACAAGCTGCTGGTCGCGACGATCGGCCCTCGTCCCATCGCCTGGGTGACGACGCAAGATCTGGACGGTTCGGTCAATGCGGCTCCGTTCTCATTCTTCAACGCCATGTCCGGTGAGCCGCCGGTGGTGGCGATCGGCATCGGCGGGCGGGCACCCGGCGACTATAAGGACACCGGCGGCAATATCCGGCGCACCGGCCAGTTCGTCGTCAACCTCGTCAGCCATGAGCTGGCGGAGCCGATGAACGTTACTGCCATCGACTTCCCCAAGGAGGTGGATGAGCTGAAGGAAGCCGGCCTGACCACCGCGCCGTCCCTGCACGTCAAGCCACCGCGTATCGCCGAGGCGCCGGTAGCGATGGAGTGTGAGCGGCTGGTGATTGTCGATGTCGGGGTCGACCGCGCAGTGATCCTGGGCAAGGTGCTGGCGATCTACGTGCGCGACGATTGCGTGCTGGACAAGGAGCGCTGCTATATCGATACGCCGAAGCTGGACCTGATCGGCCGCATGCACGGCGCCGGCTGGTATTCCCGTGTCACCGACCGTTTCGAGATGCCGCGCATCAGCGTCGAGGAATGGGCCGCGCGCAAGGCCGCCAAGGCAGCAGAGTAGCACCCCCTTCTTGATTCAAAGCCGCGATGGACGCTTTCTGACCGCCGGCCGCGAACGATCGTGCGCTAACCGAACCGCCTGCCGGTCCAGGCTGGCCCGGATCGCGGCCAGGATGGGACCGGTGACCAGCAGCGGCGCGCAGGCTCGGGCCTCCCGCACCAGATCGATATCGGTGCCGCCGCCCTGGCCGAACTCGGGGAACAACCGCAGCAGCGTGCCGCCATTCGCGAAGGCCTGGCGGTCGCCGGTGTCCAGATAGCTTTCCGCCGGCAGTCCCTCTGCCAGCAGGATGTCGTGCCGATCCAGCTCGACATGAAAATAGGTTATCCGCCGCGTCTTCCGCTGCGCCACGGTCGTGCCGTTCACCAGCAGCCGCACCGGGATCAGCGTACCTTCCGCGAACACAGCATGGTCCGGCGACAGCTTCACGGCCCGGCGCGGGCAGCCTGGACCGAAGGCATGTGCCGCGACGCGGATCGGCCACACGCGCTCCGGCCTCGGATGTCGGTCGCACGCCACGGTGCGATAGCCGATCCAACGAACAGGCCGCAACGCACCGCTGGCTGTTCGGACCAGGGTACCGATCGCCAGCTCTTCCACGGGCCGCGCGCCGCCCTCGACCTCAATGCGTGTGCCGGCGGCGAAGCAGGCTACCGGAGCGGCCGTTGGAGCAGCCACCGGGGCCTTGGCCAGGGCAATCGTGGTGGCGGTGCCGAGGTTGCTGAACAGCAGATCGTCAAGCGTGTAGGTGCCGGCAAGGGCCAGGGCGAACGCGCCGTCGCCGGAGCCCATCAGCAGAACCCCGTTGTCGCAGTCGATGGGTATGATGCCGCTGCCGGCCAGGGTGATGGTGTCGCCAGCGCCGAACCCCTGAATGCCGGATGCCACCGATCGCGGCGCGTCCAGCGTCAGCGTGCCCGGTCCCAGAAAGGTGATGGTCTGGCCGGCAGCGCCGCCCGCCTCCAGCGTCACCTGGCCATCGCCGGCGATGGCGATGGTGCCGCTGCCCAGCAGGTCAGAGCCGATGTCGATGGTGCCGCCCATCCGGGCCCCCGGATCCATCACGGATAGCAGGCCATCATTCACCAGCGAGGTGGCAGCGGCGAAGACGATCACCCCCGATCCGGCGCCTTGGCCGGTGTCGACGGTTCCAGCGGCCTCGTTGACGAAGGACAAGCCCTGGATCCGCATGACGCTGAGGCCGGCCCGCTCACCGGCCGGCGGCGTCACGCTCGGCGCGGGGGACGTGTCGAACGCCGATAGCAGGCCGCGATTGCGGAATGCCGTGCTGATGGTCAGGGCATTGTCGCCGTCGCCGAAGCGCGCTGTGCTCGACAAGGTGAGGATGGTACCGGCGTTCACCAGCAGACCCGTGCCGTTGATCGCCAGGCCCTGGACGAGCGGCGAGCCCGTCGGCACGGCCCACACGGCGCTTTGCCCCAGCGTCAGGGTGCCGGCCACCGTCGCTGTCCCGTCCACCACCAGGCTCACGCCATCGATCGTCTGGTCGTTGCCGAAGCGCAGACTGCCGCCCATTGGCGTGTCCAGCACACCGATGCCGTCGACCGAGGTCAGCCCATCCAGAATGGTCACCGGTTGACAGGCGGAGACGCGGCCGGACAGGGTAACGCCATCAAGCGCCACGTCTGGCGAAAGCCCGAGCGAATTGTCGATCGTGCCTCCCTGGATGGTGCCCAGGACGCTCAATGCCGGGCCGCCGGTGCCGGCCAGTTGGCCGGTGTTGTCCAGGGTGCCGATCACCAGGATGGCGCCGCTGCCGCCGATCTGATGCAGGACTGCGGTTTTCACGCTGCCGGTGAAGTTCACCTGGCCTGCATCGTCGATCGAGCCGGTGTTAAACACCGAGCCGTCGGTAACGGCCAGCAGGCCGGTATTCTCGATGATTCCGGCATTCTCCACCGCGCCCACGGTCAGCACGCCGGCGTTGGTCACGGTGCCGGCGACGACGGACACTGTGTTGCTGATGGTGAGGTCGGCGGTCGCGTCGACGACGATGTCGCCGCCCGCCAGCAGCAGACCGCCGGCGGTTACGCTGTTTGCGATCTCTACCGCCAGGGAGCCAGGCGGGATGAAAAGCACCAGGTCATCGGCGGCGGGCACCTGGGCGGACGACCGGTTGCCGGCGTTGTCCCAGACGGCGTTGTCCCAGACACCGGAGGTGCCTGCATTCCAGTTCAGGATGGGCATCGACTTCGCGCTCTGGGGCCGAGCGCGTTTTTTCGCCGACGGCTGGAGGATACGCCGTTTGGGGCACCGGCAGCACCATGAATCTTGCTGGCCGGCAAAAAAATGCGTGCCGCGCGACACGCCGTGGCCCGCCCGCGGGCTGTTGATTTCGTTGTCGGATTTGCGGCGCGGCTTCACAGGCCGATTCAATCTCTCACAAAATTAACCGGTTAGCGGCCAGATTAGGACACAATTGGCCGGCACATCTGTCCTCGGGCCGGGGTGCCGCGGCTGAGCAGGAGAGCGCAGCCGGACACCCGGGTTCGGGGATTGTGACGGGGAAAGGTGAGACCGATGTGCGTGACGACGATCAGCACCCTGACCTTGAACACGATGCTGCAGGACCCGCTGATCAAGCTGGTCATGCGGAGTGACAATGTCTCGGAGCAGGATCATTCGGCGCTGCTGCATCGGGTGCGGCAATCGCTGCTCGCCCGCTCCGTCGAGATCGCTCCTTCCGCGATCGCGCGCGTGCGTCCCGGCCTGCAGACGGGGGTGCGGGCCTGAGCTGATCGCGGAGGATTGAGGGAAGGCGGGCATTGAATATGGCGCCGTGGATAGGCGCCGTCGGAGCGTGATCGCCCGGGGCTGGGGATCAAAAGGCCTGGATTGGGCTTTTAAACCGAAGATTGCTGGAGCGTGGCGGGTCGATCCGGTCCTTTCATGCTCTACGCCTGTTCCAGTGCTTCGCGCAGCATCTCCAATTCCAGCCACTGTTCCTCGGCCGCGCCCAGGGCTGCCTGCGCGGTCTCCAGCGCCTTGGTCGCGGCGATGAAGCGGTCCGGCTTGCGGGCATACAGGTCCGCATCGGCCAGTTCGGCGTTCAACCGACCGATCTCGGCTTCCAGGTCCGCCATGCGCTTCGGCAACGTTTCCAGCGCGTGCTTGTCCTTGAAGCTGAGTTTCCGCGCCGGTGTCGGGTTTGGCGTCCTTACTGGCGCTGATGCGGGAGAGGGCGTGGCGGCCAAACCGGCCGGGCGAGGCCTGTCTTTGCGTGGTTCGGAGCTGGCACCGCCGCGCTGCGCCAGCATGTCGGAATAGCCGCCGGCGTATTCCGTCCAGACGCCGTCGCCGTCGGTTGCGATCACCGAGGTCACCACCCGGTCCAGGAAATCGCGGTCATGGCTGACCAGCAGCACCGTGCCGGCATAGTCGGACAGGCGTTCCTGCAGCAGCTCGAGGGTCTCCAGGTCGAGGTCGTTGGTCGGTTCGTCCAGGACCAGCAGGTTGGACGGCGTCGCGAAGGCCAGCGCCAGCGTCAGCCGCCCGCGCTCCCCGCCCGACAGCACGCCGACCGGGGTATTCGCCTGTTCCGGGCCGAACAAGAAGTCCTTCATGTAGCCGATCACATGGCGGTTCTGACCGCCGACGGTAACCGTATCACCTTTCCCGCCGGTCAACGTCCGGATGAGTGTTTCATCCGGGTCCAGCGTGGCGCGGCCCTGGTCCAGGGTGACGCGGGCGAGGTTGGTGCCCAGCGTCACCTCGCCGCTGTCGGGCGGCAGCTCACCGGTCAGCAGGTTCAGCAGCGTGGTCTTGCCGGCCCCGTTGCGGCCGACGATGCCGATCCGGTCGCCGCGGATGACGCGGGCGGAGAAGTCGCGCACCACCACCCGCTCCCCGAACGCCTTGGTGGCGTGTTCGGCGACGATGACCAGGCGCCCGGACAGGTCCGCCTCGGCCGCCTCCAGCCTCACCTTGCCGACCGCCGCGCGCTGTTCCTTGTGCCGCTTGCGCAGCGCATGCAGGTCGGCCAGCCGCTTCTGGTTCCGCTTGCGCCTGGCGGTGACGCCGTAGCGCAGCCAGTCTTCCTCGGCGACGATCTTGCGGCCCAGCTTGTGGCGCTCGGTCTCCTCCTGCCCCAGTACCTGGTCGCGCCAGGCCTCGAAATGGGCAAACCCCTGGTCGAGCTGGCGGGTGACGCCGCGGTCCAGCCACAGCGTGGCGCGGGACAGCCGTTCCAGCAGGCGGCGGTCGTGGCTGATCAGCACGAGGCCGGATTTCAGGCGGGCGAGCTCGCTTTCCAGCCACTCGATGCCAGGCAGGTCGAGATGGTTGGTGGGTTCGTCCAGCAGCAGGATGTCGGGCTCCGGCGCCAGGACGCGGGCCAGCGCGGCGCGGCGCGCCTCTCCGCCAGAGAGCAGCGCCGGGTCCTCGGCGCCGGTAAGGCCGAGCTGTTCGAGCAGGTAGGTGGCGCGGTAGCGGTTGGCGGCGGTGTCCCCCAGGCCGGCCTCGACATAGGCGAGGGTGGTGGGGAATCCGCTGAAATCCGGCTCCTGCGGCAGATATTGGATGGTGGCGCCGGGCTGGGTGAAGCGACGGCCGGCATCCGGCTGCACCAGGCCGGCGGCAATCTTCAGCAGCGTGGACTTGCCGGAGCCGTTGCGCCCGACCAGGCAGATCCGGTCGCCGGCCGACACGGCCAGCTCGGCGCCCGCCAGCAGCGGCGTGGTGCCGAACATGAGCGAGATGTTCTGAAGCGAGAGCAGGGGTGGGGCCATGGGGTGCCCCTATACAGGGTTTGCCGGGCCGCAGACAGGCGGGCTGTTGGCGGGCATCCGGACCGCTGATCGCGGGCCCTCCCCAAATGCCGGACGATCAGGCATGATATCGGCCGATTTCATAATGGGGACATGCCCATGATCCGCCAGCCCGATCCGAAGCCGGATGTGCTCGCCCGCCGCGACACGATCGTCGCCGGGCTGCGCGCCTTGCTGCCCGAGGATGCGGTGATCGCCGAGGCGCGGCTGCTGAAACCCTATGAAACCGATGGTCTGTCCGCCTATCGGCAGGTGCCGCTGGCGGTTGCGCTGCCGGACACCACGGAACAGGTCGCCGCCATCCTGGCCTTCTGCCACCGCAACGGGGTGCGGGTGATTCCGCGCGGCGCCGGCACCTCTCTGTCCGGTGGCGCGCTGCCGCTGGAGGACGCGGTGGTGCTGGGCATGATGCGGATGAACCGCATTCTGGACATCAACTATGCCGATCGCTGCGCCACCGTGCAGGCCGGCGTCACCAATATCGGCATCACCAATGCCGTCGCCGCCGACGGGTTCTTCTACGCCCCCGACCCGTCCAGCCAGCTCGCCTGCATGATCGGCGGCAATGTCGGGATGAACTCCGGCGGTGCCCACTGCCTGAAATACGGGGTCACTGCCAACAACCTGCTGGGCCTGACGATCGTCACCATCGACGGCGAGGTTCTCGATATCGGTGGCGACCATCTCGACGCCGCCGGCTATGACTGGCTGGGCCTGCTGACCGGCGCCGAAGGCCAGCTTGCCGTGGTCACGGAGGTGACCGTCCGCATCCTGCGCGCGCCGGAAGGCGCCCGCGCCATGCTGGCCGCGTTCAAGTCGAATGAGATCGCTGGCGCCTGCGTCGATGCCATCATCTCCTCCGGCATCATTCCGGTGGCGTTGGAGTTCATGGATCGCCCGGCCATCCATGCCTGCGAGGCCTTCGCCCATGCTGGCTACCCGCTGGACGCCGAGGCGATGCTGATCATCGAGGTCGAGGGCTGCCAGGCGGAGCAGGACCACCTGCTGAGAGAGATCGCCGCGATCTGCGACCGGTTCGATCCGATCAGCCTGAAGGTCAGCCAGTCCGAGGAAGAATCGCTGGCGATCTGGAAGGGCCGCAAGGGGGCGTTCGGCGCCGTCGGCCGTATCAGCCCCGACTATCTGTGCATGGACGGCACCATCCCGACCAGCCGCCTGCCGGAGGTGCTGCGGCGCATCCAGGAGATGTCGGACAGCTATGGCCTGAAGGTGGCCAACATCTTCCATGCCGGCGACGGCAACCTGCACCCGCTGATCATGTTCGACGCCAATGATCCGGCCAGCTTCCACAAGGCGGAGCAGTTCGGCGCCGATATCCTGACCTTGTGCGTGGAAGTCGGCGGCTGCCTGACCGGCGAGCATGGCGTGGGCGTGGAGAAGCGCGACCTGATGCAAGTCCAGTTCGCCCCGCATGAGCTGGAGCAGCAGCGACGCATCAAGTCCGCCTTCGATCCCGACTGGCTGCTGAACCCGAGCAAGGTGTTCCCGCTGCAGGCGGAGACGGCGACACAGGCCGGCTTGAAGCGCGCGGCATGATCCATCCGGCTGCCACCGAAGCCGAAGAGGCGATTGCCGGCACCATCCGCGCCGCCGCCGCCGCGAAGGAACCGCTGCTGATCGAGGGTCATGGCACCAAATCCGGCATGCTGCGCCCGGTGCAGGCGGCGCGGACACTCTCCACCGAGGGACTGTCCGGCATCACGCTCTACGCACCGAAAGAGCTGGTCCTGCAGGCTCGGGCCGGCACCCCGCTGCGGGACATCGAAACCGCGCTGGCCGAAGGCGGCCAGCACCTGATCGCCGAGCCGCCCGACCTGTCCGGCCTGTTGGGCAACGACAAGCCGCAGACCCTCGGCGGGGTCGTCGCCAGCAACCTGTCTGGGTCTCGGCGGATCGCCTGGGGCGCGATGCGGGATCATGTATTGGGCATTCGTGCGGTGACCGGCCGGGCCGAAGTGATCCGTTCCGGCGGACGGGTGTTGAAGAACGTTACCGGCCTGGATCTGTGCAAGCTGCTGACCGGCAGTCACGGCACGCTGGGAGTCATCACCGAAATCACGCTGAAGGTACTGCCCGCCCCGCCGGCGACCGGCACGCTGGCGCTGCCCGGCCTGGACGCCGAGGCCGGCGTGCGCGCGCTGTCGGCCGCGCTGGGCTCCCCGTTCAGCGTTACCGGCGCTGCCTGGGTGCCGCCGGGCAGGGTGGGCCGGGTTCCTGGCCTGGACGGCTTACCGGGCGGCGTGGCGCTGGTGCGGATCGAAGAGATTCCGACATCGGTCGAATATCGGCTTGGGCGGCTGTGGGAGCAGCTTGCCGTCGCCGGCACGCGGCTGCTGGACACCGATCCGTCCCGCGCCGTGTGGAAAGCGGTACGCGACGCGGCGCCGCTGGCGCCCGGTCAGGATGATGCGGTCTGGCGGGTCTCGGTGCGGCCCTCGGCGGGGCCGTCCGTGCTCGCGGCGGTCGCGCCGGCCGGCGTCACCGGTTTTCTGGACTGGGGCGGCGGCTTGGTCTGGCTGACCGGGCCGGCCGATGCCGCCACCCACGCGGCAGTGGAAGCGGCGGCGTCGGCACAGCGGGGCACCTGGATGCTGCTGCGCGCGCCCGACACGCTGCGCGGCGCGGTGCGGGTGGTGCCGGACGAACCGCCGGCCCTGGCGCGAATCACGCGGGCGGTGAAGGCGTCGCTGGACCCGGCCGGCATCCTGAATCCGGGCCGCATCTACGCGGGGCTTTAAGCGATGATCTTCATTCCGCGCTGGCTCACGAATATCGTGTTTCTGGTTGCCTTCTATCTGTGCCTGATCGAGCACGTCCGCTTCCGGTTCGTGAAGAAGCCGCTGAACACACAGCTTTTCCTGGCGATTTTCTGCGCGGCGATGGTCCTGGTGGTGACGTTCAACAATCATCGCGACCCTTGGCTGTCCATTGCCTTCCTGATCGTCGCGCTCGGCTGCCTGGCCTATACGTGGCGACAATGGCGCTATCTGCCCCCGAAACGACGATACGACTGACGAACGGCCATGCAGACCAATTTCACCGCGGAACAGTTGCGTGACCCGGCCATCGCCGTCTGCAACCACGAACTGCGCACCTGCGTCCATTGCGGCTTCTGCACCGCGACCTGCCCGACTTTCCTGCTGCTGGGCGATGAGCTCGACAGCCCGCGCGGCCGCATCTATCTGATCAAGGACATGCTGGAGACCGGACGTCCGGCGACGCCGGACGTCGTGCGCCACGTCGATCGCTGCCTGTCCTGCCTGTCCTGCATGACGACCTGCCCCTCCGGCGTCAATTACATGCACTTGGTCGATCATGCCCGATCATATATCGAAACGACCTACCGCCGCCCGCCGGCGGAGCGGGCGCTGCGGTCCCTGATCGGCTACCTGCTGCCGCGTCCGACGCTGTTCAAGGCGGCACTGTTGGGCGCGCGGCTCGGGCGCCCGCTGGCCAGCCTGATCCCCGGCCAGTCGATGCTGGCGAAACGATTGCGCGCGATGCTGGCCCTGTCGCCCGCGAGCCTGCCGCCGGCCAGTCCGATGCAGGCGCCGCAAGTGCATCGCGCGCAGGGGGAGCGCAGGGCGCGCGTGCTGCTGCTGACCGGGTGTGCGCAGCAGGTGCTGATGCCGCGCATCAATGAGGCCACGATCCGGCTGCTGACCCGGCTGGGGGTGGAGGTCGTCATTCCCCGCGACAGTGGCTGCTGCGGGGCGCTGAACCACCACATGGGCCAGCATGAGCGGGCGATGGCGCTGGTCCGCGCCAATGTCCAGGCCTGGGGCGGAGAGATCGATGCCGATCGGGTGGACGCCATCATCATCAACACCTCGGGCTGCGGCACGACGGTGAAGGATTACGGCTTCATGCTGCGCACCGAACCGGAACCCTTGGCCGCCCGCGCGGCGCGGATTTCCGCCCTGGCGCAGGATATCAC
The DNA here is from genome assembly GCF_035548095.1 of Rhodopila sp. GTDB lineage: Bacteria > Pseudomonadota > Alphaproteobacteria > Acetobacterales > Acetobacteraceae > Rhodopila. Next base: position 43,680 of record NZ_DASZUV010000027.1, read on the forward strand.
GGAGTTCCTATCCCGCATCGGTTACGCGCCGTCGCAGCCGGCGCCGGACCTGACCGTGGCCTACCATGCAGCCTGCAGCCTGCAGCATGGGCAGAAGATCACGGCGGAGCCGAAGACGTTGCTGAAACGTGCCGGGTTCCGCCTGGTCGAACCGCGTGAGCCGCATATCTGCTGCGGCTCCGCCGGCACCTATAACATGCTGCAGCCGGATATTGCCGGCCGTCTGCGGGACCGCAAGCTGGGCAACCTGAAGGCCACGCGGCCGGACCTGATCGCCGCAGGCAATATCGGTTGCATCACGCAATTATCAGGCGGCGGGGTGCCGGTGGTCCATACCGTGGAACTGCTCGACTGGATGGCGGGGGGTCCCCGGCCGCCGGAAGTCTGATCGATGCGATCGTACCGACCGGCCCTGTTCGCGATGTTCGTGCTGGCACTCTTCCTGGCACTGGTCATGGCGGCGCAGGCACAGCCGGCGACGGACAAGTCTGGCAAGCTCGATCAGATGCTGGACGCGCTGAAGGCGGCACCCGATGAACGCGCCGCCGCTTTGTTGGAAGAACAGGTGGAACAAGCCTGGCTGCAGGCCGCTACGCCGTCGGTGACACTGCTCATGAGCCAGGGGCTGCGGCTGCTGAACGCGGGGCAGAACGACAACGCAGTGGCTTCCTTCACCGCTGCGATCACGCTGGCGCCGGACATGGCCGAGGCCTACCGGCAACGGGCGATCGCCCGGTATCGTTCGGGCGATTCGGCGGGCGCGGTGCATGACCTTCAGGAGACGTTGAAGCTGGATCCGCGCAATTTTGCCGCGTTCCGTACCTTGTCGGCGATTGCGACGGCGCGGCAGGATTGGAAAAGCGCCTATGCCGCCTGGCAGAAATTGCTGGAACTGGATCCGAAGACCCCCGGTGGCGAGACCAAGCTGAAAGAGCTGAAGCGGAAGGCGGTGGGCGAAGAGACCTGAGCTGCATCACCGGCGCGCGGCCATGCGCAGCCGGTCCAGGTCGGTACGATCCAGCAGAAGATCGGCGGTCCTTCCGCAGTCACCGGCATCCGCGCTGGTCCTGGTGCCGGCCCAATGGACATGCACGGCGCTGGTCCGCTGATGCTCCAGCCCCTCGATCACCAGGCTGCCGTGGCTTGCGGCCATCGCGTTCAGGTCCAGCACGCAGGCGAAGCCGCCCCGACGACGCACCAGCATCCGCGGATCGTCGACCGTGCGGAAGGCAGACGGACCGCGAAAAGCGATGATGTCACCGACACGCGGATTCGCCGCGTGGCCCTGCCAAGGCTGCCAGACCGACGCCATCACCGCGGCCGTTCCGGTTGCGATTCCGGCCGCCAAGGCCAGGATATCCCGGCTCGTTCTCCGCCCATGCCGCACAGCAAGCTCCTTTGCCGACGGTCATGGACGTAAAGCACGAAGGTTGCGGAACGGTTAATCCGCGGCGGCGGCGATGCGGGCCAGCGCTTCTTCCCGCCCCAGCGCGGCCAGGGTCGCATCGATGCCGGGGCTGACGGTGGAGCCGGTCAGCGCCGCCCGCAACGGCTGGGCGACCTGGCCCAGCTTTATGCCGCCGCGTTCCGCGAAGGCGCGCAGCGCCGCATCCACGCCAGCGATCGAAAAGTCGCTCCGTGCCAGGCTGCCCGCCACATCCCGCAGCAGCGTTTTCGCCTCCGGCGTCAGCAGCGCCGCCGCCTTGGCATCCATCGGCACCGGCGCCCGCCGGGCCAGGAAAGCGGCCGATTTCGCCAGGTCGACCAGGGTCTTCGCCCGATCCTTCAGCGCCGGCATCAGGGTCTGGATGCGCGCGCGTGCCGCGTCATCCAGGGTCACCCCTTGCGTGTCGTGCAGGCGCCGCATCACCTCCTCGGTCAAGTGTCCGTCATCAGCCTGGCGGATATACACGCCATTGAGGTTGGTGAGTTTGACGTAGTCCATCCGCGACGGGCCGCGATTGATGTCGGCAACGTCGAACAGTGCGATCGCCTGCTCCCGGCCGATGACCTCCAGGTCGCCATGCGACCACCCCAGACGCAGCAGGTAATTGCACAGCGCCTCCGGCAGGTAGCCCTGCTCGCGGAATTCCAGGACGAACTGCGCGCCGTGCCGCTTCGACAGCTTCGACCCATCCGGCCCGTGGATCAGCGGGATATGCGCGAAATGCGGCTTGTCCCAGCCCAGCGCTTCATAGATCTGCAGCTGCCGGAACGTGTTGGTCAGGTGGTCGTCACCGCGGATCACGTGGGTGATCGCCATGTCATGATCGTCCACCACAACCGAGTGGTTGTACATCGGCGTCCCGTCGCTGCGCAGGATGATCATGTCATCCAGCTCCGCATTGGCGACGCGGACGGCACCCTGCACCAGGTCCTCCAGCACCGTCTCCCCGTCGCGCCGAGCCTTCAGGCGGATGACGGGCTTCACGCCGGGCGGGGCCTCGGACTTATCGCGGTCGCGCCAGCGGCCGTCATAGCGCCAGACCTTGCCCTCGGCGCGCGCCTGCTCCCGCTCCCGCGCCAGTTCCTCGGGCGTGCAGTAGCAGTAATAGGCGGCGCCGGCGGCCAGCAGCTGATGCGCGACTTCGGCGTGGCGCCGTACGCGGGTGGACTGGAAGACGGTCTGGCCGTCGCGGTCGAGCCCGAGCCAGTCCAGGCTTTCGATGATGCCTTGTGTGGCTTCCCGGGTTGAGCGTTCGCGGTCGGTATCCTCGATCCGCAGCAGGAACTCGCCGCCATAATGACGGCTGTACAGATAGTTGAACAGGGCGGTACGCACGCCGCCGATATGCAGCGGGCCGGTGGGGCTGGGGGCGAAACGGGTCCGGACGGTCATGGCTCAGCATCTAGCACGCTGATTCACTCTTTGTAGACGGTTGCGTCTCTAGGCTGCCGTGCATGCGGTTCAGCTCAATCCTGTGGCGATCTCCCGAGCGGACCTGGAGGCGGATCCGGTGGCGAATTCAGGCGCCGGTTCCCCGGCTGGAGACCTGGCTGGCGGATCGGCTGGCGGATTGGCTCGATGGCGAACGCGACCGCCTGCCGCTGTGGCTGCCGGTGTTCATGGGCGCCGGTGTCGCCCTCTATTACGCGTTGCGGTTTGAACCGGCGGGGTGGATCGGCCCGGTGTTGTCCATTCTGGCGGTGGCGGCAGCGATCCGGTTCCGGTCACTGCGCCTGCTGCTGGCACCCGCCGCCGCCTGCGCGCTGGGCTTCGCATCCGGCCAGATCGCCACCGCTCGGGCGCCGCCAACCGACGCCGATCTGCCGTCGCGCGGCGTGTGGCTGTCCGGACCGATTGTCGCGGTCGACGTGTTTCCCGACGGGCGGCGCATCGTGATTCAGCCCGCGTGTCTCGACGGCGCGGCGGAGCCGTTGGCCCGATCAGTGCGCATCCGGTTGCGCGACAGCGATCCGGCAAGCCTGGAAACCGGTGACACGGTGCGGGTGCGGGCACTGGTCCGCCCACCGGCGCCGCCGTCCTACCCCGGCGCCTGGGACCTACAGCGCGACGCGTTCTATGCCGGCCTGGGCGCGTCGGGATACGCGCTGGAACCGGTGCGGCGGGTCGACCCGGCCGTATCCGGCGGCGTGACGCGCCGGGTGCAGTGGCTGCGCGAAGCCATCGCAGCACGCATCACCGCCGCCGTGCCGGGCCCGGCCGGTGCCGTGGACGTCACATTGCTGACCGGCTATGCGCTGGGTATTCCTGACGCAGACCGCGCAGCTTTCCGGGATTCCGGGCTGGCGCATCTGCTGGCGGTGGCCGGGCTGCATATCGGCATCGTCATGGGCTGGGTGCTGCTGGTGACCCGGCAAGGCCTGGCCTGCAGCGAGTATGCCAGCCTGTTCTGGCCGACGCGTCGGATCGCCGCCTGCGTGGCGCTGGTGGCTGGCGGCGCCTATATGGTCCTCACCGGCATGCATGTGCCGATCCGGCGCAGCTTCCTCATGGCCACTCTGGTGACTTTGGCCATTCTGGCGGACCGCAATCCCGTCTCGGTGCGTGGGCTGGCGTTGGCTGCGGTCGTGCTGATGCTGGTCACGCCCTACGAGGTGCCGGGCGTATCCTTTCAAATGAGTTTTTCCGCCGTGCTGGCGCTGATCGCCGGCTATGAAGCGTTGCGGCCTTGGCTATGCCGTCTGCATGGTAGCCGGGCGCGGCGGTTTGCCGGCCACCTTGTCGCCCTGGGCTTGACCAGCGCGTTGGCCGGCACTGCCTCCGCCCCGTATGGCGCCTACCATTTCGGCCACGGGCAGCTGTACTTCATTCTGGCCAACATGGTGGCGGTCCCGCTGGCCGCGTTCTGGGTGATGCCGGCCGGGCTGATCGCGCTGACGCTGATGCCGGTGCACCTGGAAGCGGTCGCTCTGGTGCCGATGGGCTGGGGCACCGAGCTGATCTTGTGGGTGGCGAGGGCGACGGCCGCGCTGCCGGCGGCCACATTCGCGGTGCCGCACATGCCGCTGTGGGGGTTGTGCGTCTTCTCGGTCGGGTTGGCCTGGACCGGGTTGTGGCGTACGCGCATGCGACTGCTGGGTGTGCCGATCATGGCCGCTGGCCTGGTCTCTCCGTTATTCACCCGGTTGCCTGACCTTCTGGTTTCCGCCGATGCGCGGTTGATCGGCGTGCGGGTCGGCTCCACGCTGTATCTGCAGCAGGTTCAGTCGGGCTCACGCTTCACGCGCGACGCCTGGGCGCAATACTGGTCGGCCACGGCGGTCGTGCCCATGCCGACGCGGGGCGATGCGGCGGACGGGGCGATCCGCTGCGATGATGGCGCCTGTCTGCTGCGCCCGGATGCCCGGCGGCGCGGCGCATTGCTGGCGCGCGGCGATCCGCATCCGCCGTTCTGCCGCGACGCTGCCGTGGTGGTGTCCGCGGAGCCGGCTCGTGGGCTTTGTCCGAAGCCATGGCCCATGCTGGTCGACCGCTTCACTGTCTGGCGCGATGGCAGTGCCGCCATTTGGCTGGGACCCACGGGCGCGCGCGTGCTGACGGATCGGGCGGAGCGGGGCGACCGTCCCTGGGTGCCACCACCACCGAAGCCGCGGCCGGCGGGGGCACCGACCCTGCCGCCGGCGGCGCGTGACGATGGGTTGCGGGCGGAGGCGCCGCGCCCGGGCGTTACGCCCTGAACTGGACCCTGGGTAACTGGGGCTCCGCCACGGACCGGCATGGCCGGCGGGCGAGCCGGGCGTGATGATTAGGCGCAGGCGACGCGTGGCGCGCCGTTCCGCTTGCGATAACCCAGGAACCCAAGCCCCCCAACGGCGGCCAGCATCACGGCCACGGCCGATGGCTCCGGCACGGCAGCAGTGGCAAGCCGCGGCGCCGAGATCGTCAGGCTGTCGGATGCCACCGTGCTGTCATACGGCGTCGCGTGGATCTGCCAGGTGTTGGTGTAGACATCCAGATAGTCCGTCCCCGCTGGAACGCCGGTCGGCGGCATCTGCTGGACGGTCAAGGTATACAGTTGACCCGCCGCACCGCTGGACAGGTAGCCGGAAGCGAGATTGCTGGTATCGATCAGGAAATTCTCACCATTCACGTTATTGGCGGTCAGACTGACGAAGTAGGGCGCAATACTGGTGTAGGAGATGTTCTGCACCGCGCTCAAGGAATCCAGGTTCAGGACCAGTTGCCCGGTCCCGCCGCCGCCGAAGGACAGGTCGTAGATCACGTCCGCCTTGGCGGGAGTGGCACCAAGGCCAACCACGACAAGAGCAGGCGCAAGGAACTGGGCTGCAGGCAAGCAGCGCTTGAACAAGGATGTCACGGCATTCACTCGCTACAATAGGGTTTTGCCGGGACTGATGGAGCGGGTGTTACCGCGGGCGGAGAAATGGACGGAAACCCGATCCCCCCAACCCGCCGGCACGCCGCATGCGCTTGCCCTGGCCGCTACCGAAGCGGGCGTTCTGCCGCACCGGCGTCTTGGATGGGAAATATGGTGGGGGCGACAAATTGTCCAGTATCTATAATAATATTAATATCAATAATAGTTCATATCGGCTGGCAAAGGCGCTGTTGCCGGTCGGACGGCTTGCCGTTTGCCTTCGATTTGACCGACCGGCCGTCTCAAAATATGACTATAAAATATAATAATATTGCTGACTGCCCCGTTCCACAATGGAGCCGTGGACTGCCTAGCTGTCGAATCCAAGCAGGTTGTTCATCCGATCGAATGGGTTGGGTGGTTGATGCCGCTATGGGTACGGCTGGTGTTGCAGGCTGTGATCCAGGGCCAGGGGGCCTGTGTTCGTTGGGCGGAGCTTTCAAAAGCGCTGGCATAGGTCCAGTCGCGCAGGCTGGTCTGGATGAAGCGTTCGGCCTTGCCGTTGGGTGCGCGGGTGTAGGGTCGGGTTCGCTTGTGGCGGATGGCCCGTTCCGTCAGCAGATGGCGGAAGGCGAAGCTTTGATAAGCGGAGCCGTTATCGGTCATGACCCGCTCGACCCGCCCCCCGAAGCGTTTGAACCAATAGGGGTCCTTTTTCGGCGCCGAAACACATCTGGAGCGTGCATCACCTCTCCCGCCATGGTGAATCGAAACAAGAAAGGCGAAGGGGAGGTCGCACGAAGATATGGCTTGGTGCTGCGGAGCTAGCTCGCCGACCGCCTTACATTTTGTGGCATTCACCTGCCTGGAAACCATCCTTGCGGCAATATCGAGCGACACAGCTCGCGGATTGTGCACAAATCGCTATCTCCTTTTCGCGACGAACATTCCCATCAGCAGATCACGGAAGGCGTACGAGAAGCACCAGGCGTATTGCTCTCAAGTGATTTCACCTGCTCCGCTTCCAAGCTCAAGGAGCTCGCTAGTAATCTCCTCTTGCCGCAACTGACGCGATCGCGCGATCAGTTCGTCAAGCGTTTTGGTGACGTTGCTTTTGGCAGCGATCATGGCCCGCATGCGTGCCTCATTCTCAGAGGCGAAGGACAGCATGACCGCCTCACACATCTCGGCGAAGATGTATTCTTCCGCAAGACGCGCTAGCAGGATCTCAGCCGGCAAAGTGAACAGCGGTTGTTGCGATCGTTTTGCGGGTGGGAACCGGCCAAAGTCGAATGGGATGATCTCCTTCTCTTGCACTTCGATGACGGCAGACGGTCCCGGCCCGGCATGGACTATAGTGATCTGGGTCATTTGACCGGCAACAAGCTGGCGATAAATCTCTTCGACGATCCGGTTGGCAAGGGACGCCGCCTGGGCCGGGTGAGCAATCATCGGTGCGGACCATGCGACGGCGATACCGCGCTCTGCCGCCGACATGAGGCCGCGATCTCCAATGAGCATCAATGTTGAAGACCGGTCCGGCTCCTGCGTCAGCATGTGCTGAGCAGCATCCAGGACGCGTTCGTTGAAGCTGCCCACGAATCCCTGCTCGGCGCAGAATGCCACGACGCCGCGGCGGCCTTGCGGGGCGCCGGCTACTGCAGGTGGTGCGGCTGGGACATGGGCCAGAGCCTGGCCGATTGCCCCTGCGATCGTTGCCGCGTAGGCACGCACGCCTTCGAGCTGACTGCGCGCTTCGCGCGAACGCGCCGCTGCTATGCCGCGCATGGCAGTGATGACGGCAGAGAGCTGCCGTACCGATCCGATACGGACAGAGACATCGCTGAGGCGCTCGGTCACGACCGGTTCTCCCGCAAAGTTCCTGCCAATCCGCGCACCGCATCTGCAAGTTGTTCGCGGACGGCATCGTGGAGTACCGCGTCTGAGGCGAGAGCTTTGACCGCGTCGGGCATCGTCGCGTCGAGATGACCCGGCAGACGAGCGCGGAGTTCAGCGATTGATGTCGCCGACAACGCGTCGAGCACCCCAGCATTAAGCGCCGCCAGCAACGCGATTTGATCGACAGGACGGAGCGTTACAAAACGCGGTTGCTGGAGCAGTCTGCGTATCCGCTCGCCGCGGGTTACCTGCGCCTTGACCCGGGTATCGGCGATACCGCCGAAACGGGTGAACATCTCCAGTTCCAGGAACTGGGCATAATCGAGTCGGATCTTCCCCGAGACGTGCCTGAGTGCTGGACGCTGCGCCTTGCCGCCCACGCGGCTGACGCTGAGGCCGACATCGACCGCCGGACGCTGGTTCGCAGCGAAGAGCTGGCTGTTGAGGACGATCTGCCCATCGGTGATCGAGATCAGATTGGTCGGAATATAGGCTGAGAGGTTGCCGGCATCCGTCTCGGCAATCGGTAGCGCGGTGAGCGATCCGCCCCCTAATTTGTCCGACAGCTTCGCGGCGCGCTCGAGCAGCCGCGCATGCAGATAAAAAATGTCGCCCGGATAGGCTTCGCGCCCCGCAGGTTCCCGGGTCAGCAGTGCGAGCTCCCGATGGGTCGCCGCATGCTTGGTCAGATCATCGATCACAATCAAGGCGTGCTGGCCGCGATCGCGGAAATATTCGGCGATCGACATTCCGGCGAATGGCGCGATCCACTGCAGGCCCGGAGAAGCGGCCGCTGAGGCGACAACGAAAATACAGCGCTCTGGCGCGCCGTGCTGGTGGACAGCTTCGATGACCCGCTCGACCGCGGTCGCACGTTGGCCGATCGCGACATAAACGCAGGTTATGTCCGACGTCTTTTGGGCGATGATGGTGTCGACAGCGACCGACGTCTTGCCGGTGGCGCGATCGCCGATGATAAGTTCACGCTGCCCGCGGCCGAGGGTGAAGAGGGTGTCGATCACCAGGATGCCGGTGTCCACCTGCTGCGAGACCATGTCACGCTGGATGATTGCCGGCGCGGGCCGCTCGAGAGGTTGCCATGCCTCCGCGACGACCGGTTGGCCGCCATCGAGCGGCCGGCCAAGCGGATCGACGACGCGCCCTAGCATACCCGGCCCAACCGGCATCTGCGCCACCGCACCGGTCCGTGACACGCGCGAGCCGGCCTGGATAGTGGTCGCCCCATCGAGGACGACGGCGCTGATTGCATGTGCGTCGAGGGACAGCACGAATCCGGTCTGTCCGCCATCGAAATGCAGGATCTCGTTGAGGCGTGCCTCGGGCAGCCCGGAGACCCGGACGATCGTGTCAGCGACCCGCTCCACGCGGCCGATGGACACCGCCTCCGGCGCGAGAGCCGTGTGCAACAACCGCTGCCGGCTCTCGGTCAGCCAGCGCTCGGCAGCCTCATCGTTTGCAGGACGGGGATCGGTCATGGTCGCGGAGCCTGTCGTCCGGTTTGAGTGGAAGCCGGTTGCGTCAAGGCTGCTTCGATCCGGTCGAGGTCTGCGCGAAAGCTGTTGCGCACGCTGGCGTGCGGCATGTCCATCTCCAGGCCGGCGAGCAATGTCGGATCGACCTCAAGCGCGATCTCGATCGGGCGGCCACCGAGTATCCGCGACAGTCGTTCCCGACACATTTTCATCTCATCGACGGTCAGGGCACGGGCGGCCTTCAGCCGTATTGGCGTGCCGCCAGTACCAAGGCCGGCACGGATAGCGGCAGGCAGGGTGGCAACGCCCTCGGCAAGGCCGTCGATGAAACCGGCAATGCGCGCGGCATCGGGAAGGCGGGCAAGCAGCTTTGCTGCTATGTCGATGGCGAGTTGACGAGCGCGGGCGGCGTGGGCTTCGATCGCGTTCTCGTTGGCGCGCGCAATATCGGAATCGGCTGCGGCGCGCAGCCGATCGGCCTCTGCGCGTGCGGCAGCGAGGATGGCCTGCCTTTCGGCGTCGGCCTCTTCGGTGATTTTTTTCAGCGCTTCGCTGCGCGCAAGCGCGAGGCCCGCGGTTTGCTGTACGGCCTTTTGTCGTTCGGCGGCCGCCTCTTCGCGTGTGGCGCGGGCTTCATCGATCAGCTTCGCCGCCTCAACGCGCCGCTGCTCGATCATGGCAGCGACCGGCTGGAACAGGAATCGGCCCAGGATCCAGATGAGTATAACGACATTGACCGCTTGCAACCCGAGCGTCCACCAGTCGATCTGCATCGCGTGCGGAGACTCACTTCACGAAAGGGTTGGCGAAGAGCACGAGAAGCGCGATGACGAGGCAGTAGATAGCCATCGTTTCGATCATCGCGAGACCGACGAACAGCGTACGCGACAGCGTTCCCGCCGCCTCCGGCTGCCGGGCAATGGCATCCATTGCGGCAGCGACCGCACGGCCTTCGGCCAGCGCCGGACCGATCGCGCCGAAAGACACTGCGAGCGCCGCGGCAAATATGCTGACGATCTCGATTGCATTGCTCATGGGGTATCGTGCTCCATCGTAGGGGCTTTGCTTGAGGCTTTGCGCTCGCCGATTGCCGCGCCGATGAAGACGCAAGCGAGTATCGCGAAGATGTAGGCCTGAACGGCGCCCGTGAGCAGATCGAGGGCCATGAGCGGGATCGGCACGAGGAATCCGGCTAGCGACAGGATGATCCCGATGACAAAGACGCCGCTCATGATGTTGCCGAACAGGCGAACGATCAGGGAGAATGTGCGGGTGAGCTGCTCCACAAGGTTGAGTGGAATCATCACCCAGCTTGGTTCGGCGAAAGTCCTGAGGTACCCGATGATCCCTTGAGCGCGCACACCGTAGGCGATGGTTGCGCAGAGTACAATGAGCGCAAGCGCAGCATCGGTTTCGACGTGAGCGGTGGGAGGCTCAACGCCAGGGATGAGAGAAGACCAGTTGGCAATCAGCACGAAAATGAGGATCGTACCGATCAGCGCCCGATAGGGCGCGGGGTCGGCCTGCATCGTGTCCGCGATTTGGGTGTCGATGGCGCCCACTACGGCTTCGAGCGCGGCCTGAGCCCGAGACGGCTCGAGAGACAGTCGGCGGGTTGCAAAATACGCAAAAAAGCCCAGGGCGATCATGATCGCCCAGGTCACCAGCACCGGTGATGTGATGGCCGCCGGGCCGATATGGAACAACGGTTCAAGTTTCAGCGGCGAGCTCATGACCAACCTCCAGCCCGGCGGAGGAATGGGCGGCGAACAGCGAGCAGGCCGAGCGCGCCGGCCAGCAATGCACTGGCGCCGAGATGCGCCAGCAGCGACAACACGAGACCCAGAACCGCGAGGCGTGCCAGCTGTAGACTGAGCCCGAGCGCGAAATGCCGGCCAAGGTAAAGCGCGGTGGCCCAGCGCAGCGTGGCGAAGTGCAGCAGACCCACGAGTACGCCGGCAGCGATGCCAAGAGCGATGTGCGCTGCTGTCGCCATACCGATGCCGTCAAGGATGGCCGTCATCGGTGACGCATCCATTTCCATGCTGACCACAGCCCGATGCCGGCACCAATCATGATCAGCGGCGCGGAGAAGAACACGCGGGTTCCGAAAATGCGGTCAAGCCAATGCCCGAGCAGCAACGCGAGCAAAGTCGGAATGACGATGGCCCAGCCGAGCACACCGATCTGTCCGAGCCGCGCGCCAAGGGACGGTTCTGGAACCTGCGCGCCCTCGGTGGCACGCTCGGCTGCTTGCCGTGCAGCCTTTGTCATGTGGTCCGAACCGGACGTCGGCTGCGGGGCGTTCATGTGGCGTTTCCGCCGAAAATGCTGTCCGGCGATGCGCCTGTGGTCTGCAGGGCGGTCGCGTTGCCCGGGCTGAGATACCGCATCAGCTGGCGTACAGCCTGCGCGTGCATGCGCGTCTGCGCCACGCGGGCGCGGCGGTCGGTATCTTCTTCCGCCGAGCGCATGGTGGCGACATCGGCTTCGAGTTCATCGAGATTGTCGCCCAGCGTGGCCTGCCGGCAGGCAATAGAGACGTTCCGCCCGGCGGTGACCGTGAGAACCCCGCCTCCCACCACGCAGTAGTGTTCGACGCGGTCTTGCGTGCGCCATCGCACCACCGAAGGCGGCAGGACCGTCAGAAGATCGGCATGGCCAGGCAGGATACCGAAGCCGCCGCTTTCGTCCTCGGCCCGTACCGACAGGACCCCGGCCTGATCCATCAGCACCGCCGAGGGTGTGGTGATGGCAAGGTGCAACGCCGCACTCATGCAGGGTGGGCTGGCGGGGACGGAGTTGGGGCCGAGTCGGCCCGGCGTGCGGCGGCCTCCTTCTGCCGAGCTTCGTCGAGAGTACCAACCATGTAGAGCGAGCTTTCCTGCCAATCGTCGCAATCACCATCGAGGATCGCCTGGCACCCGGCGATAGTGTCGGCGATTGCGACGGAACGGCCCGCCACACCGGTAAAGGCCTCCGTTACAGTGAACGGCTGGGTGAGAAAGCGCTGAAGGCGTCGAGCCCGCTGGACGATACGCCGGTCATCAGCGCCAAGTTCTTCGACGCCGAGTAGCGAGATGACATCCTGAAGCTCGCGATAATGCTCGATGGTTTGCCGCACACGATCAGCCACATCGACATGTTGCTGCCCGACGATCAGCGGGTCGAGCAGGATCGAGGACGAGGCGATCGGATCGACCGCCGGATAGATCCCCTCGGCGGCCATGGCGCGCGAGAGCACGACCATGCTGTCGACATGGCTGGCGATTGCCGTCACCGCCGGATCAGTGAAATCGTCGGCGGGGACATAGACAGCTTCAATGGCAGTCACGGCAGCACCGCCCACAGAGGCGATACGCTCCTGAAGTGCTGCGACTTCAGTGGCAAGCGTGGGCTGGTAGCCAACCCGCGAGGGCAGCCGGCCCAGGAGCCCGGATACCTCGGCCCCCGCTTGAACGAAGCGGAAGATGTTATCCATCAGCAGAAGCACATTCCGATGGTCTTCATCACGGAAATACTCAGCGATGGTGATAGCTGTCATTGGCACGCGCCAGCGCGCTCCTGGAGGCTCGTTCATCTGACCATAGACGAGGACGGTCCGGTCGAGGACTTTCGAATGAGTCATATCAAGCAGCATCTCGTGGCCTTCGCGGGAGCGCTCTCCGACGCCCGCAAACACCGAGATGCCTTGGTAGGTCGCCACCATGGCGTGGATCAGCTCCATCACCAGGACGGTCTTGCCGACGCCTGCGCCACCGAACATCGCGGCCTTGCCGCCTTGCGCGAGCGGGGTCAGAAGATCGAGTACCTTGATGCCGGTGGCAAACAGGTCCGACGTGCCGGTCTGGCGGGCGAGAGATGGGGCGGCACGGTGGATCGGCCTGAGCGGAACGTCGTGGGGAAGCTCGCCCAGGCCGTCGCCAGTCCGACCGGTAACGTCGAGAAGACGTCCGAGCACCGCGCTGCCGACCGGCACCGCGATTGGTCCCCCCAATTTCTTGACGGGATCGCCTCGCCTGAGCCCTGCGGTTCCCTGCAGAGCGATCGTTCTGACGGTCGTCGGGTCAAGATGCGCCTGTACCTCCGCGATGACCGTGCCGGCTTCTTGATCGAAGACCGAGACGGCGTCGTTGATGTCCGGCAACGCAGTATTTTGAAAGACAATGTCGATTACCGCCCCGCGGATGGCAAGGACTACGCCGCTCGCTTCCACTGCCAACGTCTCCTGATGCTCCCGGGATCGCATCGATGCGAGTTTCGGCCACTGGAGCCCTGGCTTGAAGCCCCTTCGCCGCGGAGGAACAGCGTTCGAATGGCGCTGCGTTCTACGAAGCCCAAAAACATCCAGTCACAAGACCCTGCGCTGAGGCGGTCGACCAGGAGTGCGTTCCACGACCCAACGCTGCTGCGGGAACGCTGCTACAGGACAGTGCCGCCTACCCGCGAAGCCGGTCAACCCGGCGCCCAGGCGCGCGTCGACCGGTTCCCGATGCGTTGCCGGCTGGATTCGCAGGCATGGAGTTGGTGCCGGAAAGTCGGACGGTTGGACAGGAATTCGCGACGGGTGGCAGAAAGCACGCATCACAAGCGCCAAAAGCGATCTTTTGATGCCGTCACGTCAATGACGTGCGGAAAATCAGCGGTGATGTCCTTTACGATTTCGTAAGCCGTCAGATATCGCGACTCGGCCCTTGAAGTCCGCATGAAGCCCTCGACCCTGACGGTGTCGTGAGCTGAACAATTCATACGGTATATCTGGCGGATATTTCACCGTGTCTCCGGCTGCCCAACCTTGTGATCTTGCGAAATCCGTTGTGGCGGAGTAATGCGCGCCCGAGCAGGGCATCCGCGCCGCCTGCGGGAAAGACGAATGAATCTGCTCGCCACGATTGCCTCCGTCAGCGTGCCCGCGTTCATGGCGCTGCTGTTCCTCACCCAACTCGCCACAAAGGAATTTGGATTGTGGTTGGGTCGGCGGCAACGGCGGAACAAAGTACAACTCGAAGGCGTGGGTGTCGTCGTCGGTGGCATGATGGGATTGCTTGCCTTCGTCTTGGCGCTGACGCTCTCTTTCGCCAACGGCCGGTTCGAGGAGCGGCGCTCCGCGGTGTTCCAAGAGGGGGACGCCATCGGGGGCGCCCATACGCGTGCGATGGCGATGGGCGACCCCGATAGCGTCGCGATTGCGCATCTGTTGGAGGACTATCTCAACGTTCGACAAGCCTTTGTGGAAGCGCCGCACGGCGCGGCGCAGATCGACGATCTCATCCGGCGCTCGGCGGTCCTGGAGAATGAAATCTGGACCCACCTCGGGACAATGATGCGCGAGCGCCCCAATCCGGTGACGGTCGGACTCGTCAACAGCGTGGATCAAGCCTTCGCCGCGGCGGCGAGAGTACGTTTCAGCTACGCGACCCGAATTCCACCGCAAGTGCTCTGGCTGCTCATCGGCTCATCGCTATGCACGATGGGGGGACTGGGCTACCAGCTTGGTCTGCGTGGCCAGACCTTGCGTATCCTCTCGACCGCGCTCATGGCGATGTGGACTCTCGTTATCGTGGATGTACTTGACCTGAGTTCCAGTCGACTTGGCCGCGTGCGCACCGATACTGCGATCTATGGTTGGGTACGTGATGGTTTCGCCGCTCCTCCAAAGCCGCCTCCGTCACAACCGTGACGCCGGTGCGGGACGTCGACAGGCCGCTTCCACAAGCTATGTTCGTGCCCGGAGTGGCTGCAGGCTATGCTCAGCCACCTCCTCCGGCCATTGGCGATCCCGCTTGGTAGAACGTATGGATCTTCGCCGCCCCATGGCTGGATAGGGGTGCCCGCGGCGTGGGTGTTGCCTTGCCGGCACATCCAGCCGTTAGCAGTGCCAGAACGAATGCCGTGCCAAGCACGTACAAGTGGCTAAGGGGAAGGACCTTGATATCCATTACAGCTTACCATCCGGATGCGCGAGCATCGCCAGCCCGAGAGCCACGATGGCTTCCGGCAGCGGGGTCGTCGGGTTGTTTGTGCAGTATTGGGTCAGCCACGCCGCCAGGTCCGCGTGACGAAACGAACCGATGACATCGCGGCGGGCGCCGGCGGCGAGGCCGGACAGATAGCCCTCCGCCCAATATTCGATGGCGGCGGTGTCAACCGGATCAGCGGAGGGTTGGCGCCATTCGATCCATGTCGAGCAGGTTGCTGGTCCGTTCGGCGTCATCACAACCAGTCCAGTGACCTCGGCGATTTCCTTAGGAGAAGGCTTTTTCTTCTGTGCCGCGGCCGGAGACGCCATGGCCAGTGTTGCGATGCAGCAGGCGCCGGCGATCAGACCCAGCCATCCAATACGACGAGCTCCACTCACCCGTTGACTGTGTCGCGGTGTCCTGCGGCGGTGCATTATTATTGGCGTCCTCCGTTTTTCCGGGGATTCCGCAACGCGCATTTGACAACCTCCCGACAGTCTAGGCAGGACCGAATTCGTTATTCGTGCCGTTGATACGAAGGCGTTACTGGCCCGCCGGTCGCATGCTACGCCACCAATCCGCCAGACTTACCCGCCCCGCTATGGATCGTCAACGCTACTATTACGGGAATTGCAGATCACCATTATAGTGGCGTTCTGGAGAGGCGGTCTGGACGCCGGACAGCTCGCGGAATAGATTTTCGAGATTCATTTGTAACCATTAAGAATGGCTCGTGCCGTGCGATTTGCGTTCGCCCAGCACCGCGAGCGTCGGCAGTCTCGCGCTGCAGCCACCGCGGCATCGGCTCATCCCACCTGCATTGGCGCCCAGCGCCGCCCATGCTCCCGGGTCAGGTTGTCAGATTGGTTGCTGACGAGCCTTTATGCCGGTCCAAAACTCAGAGACCGACATGGCGCTCGGTGACGTAGTTGCCGATGTGCGAGATCGTTTCTCGACGGCCTGCCGGCTGTCCCGAGAGAGCCGTTCATGGCAAGGGCCTCCACCTCTTGACCGCCAAAATGGACGAATAGCCAGGGGCTGCAGGATTGGTGCCCATGATTGCCCTCCAGACAGCCCACCGACTATTTGCCGTCCCTATTCAATCGAACGAACATTTTACGACGGCTGGGCGCCCTGTCCAAGCTCCGCGCCAGTGATGGGATCGCTGCTTGGATCGGACATCGTGCGAGCGGCGACCTTCTTGGCGATCGCTGCGTCCGCGCGGCTGAGCTTTACGCTGGCGGAGCCATCGCCGCCATCGACTGCGGCTTGCCGCTCGCGTTCCTCGACGAAGTCCCATTGCTCGCCCTGGTTCCACGGGCCGCGCATATCGCCTTCGCCCTGCGACATGTTGAAGTAGGTATTGGTGAACTCCGCCTGTCCCGGCAGCTTCCCAGGGGGGAAGTTCGTCTCGATGGCATAAAGGGCCTTCTCGAATGATTTCTGATGCGCGATTTCCCGCGTCATCAGGAAGCCCAGGGCGTCCTTGACGTCGGGATCGTCACAAAGATTGATAAGGCGCTCGTAGATGATCTTGGCACGCGCCTCAGCTGCGATATTCGACCGGAGATCGGCTGTAGGTTCTGTGCGGGAATCCACATAGGCGGCAGACCAGGGAACTCCTGCGGAATTGGTCAGGGCGACCCCACCGCCATAGAGCAAGGCGGTCGTATGGCTGTCAGTGCCGCCAGATATGTTCGCAAGCAGCTGGGCGGCCTCCAAACCCTCCGCCATCTGCCCTTTGACGCCCTGGTTGAGCATCGTCACGATGCTACCGACGACCTCAAGATGGCTGATCTCTTCCGTCGCGATATCCAACAGCAAATCCTTGCGGCCCGGATCGATCTCGGCGAGGCCTTGGGTGAAGTATCTCATCGCGGCGGCGAGTTCGCCGTCGGGCCCGCCGAACTGTTCAAGGATAAGATCAGCGAGTTTCGGATCGGGAGCCGCGACCCGTACAGTGTACATCAGGCGCTTGTTGTGCATGAACATGACGGCGAGCCTTCCGTGTTGCTGGAATGAGCGGCCGGGAAACCGCCCAGGCTGCATCGGGTTTCCTGAAACCGCTTCACAGGCGTGTCACCCGGATTTTCTCGGACAACGGTCCGACATGCGTGCAGCAGGGACCGGCGCCGGCGTTTCCGAGCCATTCCGTAATCCCACTGCCGAAAAGTTGCGCGAACTAGACTGCTCTGCCTGGCGTTCATCACCTGAACTGTGGCTCGTGTGGTCTTGTGCGCGCGCCAAGTCAGGCCATCGACATGCGATCCGACGAGAGGATCAGAGAAGGACAAAGCCATAGAGAAGGACAAAGCCATGAGGACACTCATCACGACGCTCGCCGCCGCGACTCTGCTGAGCGCCACGCCTGCGCTGGCAGCTGTGTCCGGTTCGGATCGGACTTTTGCAGCGGAGGCTGCTCAGGGAGGCGTGGCTGAAATTCAGCTGGGGCAGCTTGCTTTGCAGAAGGCCGCATCCCCGCAGGTTAAAGAGTTTGCGAACCGGATGGTTACCGACCATACGACTGCCAATCAGGAACTGGCTGGAGTGGCAAAAACTGAAAAGCTAAGCCTGCCGGCGGAACCGGACGCCAGGCAGAAGAGCGATATGGAGCGCCTGAGCGGCCTGACCGGCAACGCGTTCGATACCGCGTATATGAAACAAATGGTTCAGGATCATGAGAAGACGGTCGCTGCTTTTCAGAAGGAGGCGCAGACCGGAAGGGATCCAGAGCTAAAGGCGTTTGCGCAGAAATATCTGCCCGTTCTGCGCCAACATCTGCAAATGGCACAGGCGAGCCAGACGAAGGGCTAGGCTTACCACGCCGCCCGCGGTAGCGGGCGTCGATCCCGTCCATAATGGCGGCGAGTACGCACACGTCGTGCTGCCAGTCGCCGTTCCTCTGAACCGCGTCAGGCAAGGAGCAATGTCGTCCACCGATGAGAATATCGTATTCCGGGCCATTGCCGGATTCGATTCAATCATGGCGATCCAATATATACTCGCCATTGAGAGTGCGCTGGATATCTCGTTGACCGAGGAGGAAGTGGATTAATATCATGGGCGACGTCTTCGCCTTGGCGGCGGCGACGTCTTCGCCCTGACGGCGCCGAAGCCTCCGTCCGGACTGGCAACAACCACCCCATATCCATCAGATGCACGGAGCCAAATCTCTCGGTGCCGCGGCGCCGGCTCGAAAAGCCGAGCTATGGCGCCCGGATCAATTCAATGAGCGGCTTGACCGACCGTGTCTCCCGAAGCCCGCGTATCGCCGCAAGGCTCGCCTCGATCCTTGCCGCGTCCAGGCCCGCGGCCGGTACTAACGCGCGATATTTTGCCTCGATGTCGCTCCAGGCAATCCCAAGCTGGCCGGCGCCTTTCGGGACGTAAACGGTACTGGCAAATTCCGCGCCGTCGGCGGTCCTGATCGTGACGGTAGCGCCCTGCCGGTAGCGATCCACGTCCTGGATCGGTTGAGGGCCGACCGCGACCTTGTCGATCAGGCGGTGAATCACCGGGTCGGCGATTTTCTCCGGACTGGCATGCGTCCAGGAAAAGTCACGATCGGCGGCACCGGCGGCGGCGAAGTAGGCAGGGCTGTGCGCCATATCGATCAGGTCGGCCGGGTGAAGCGGCCCGGTCAGGTCTGTCAGCCCTGGACGGGACACGATGATCGCTGCGATCCGCTCCGCCGTGACGTTGCCGTCTCGCGCCGCGTGGGCGGCCGCCTCCGCGATGGCGTGGTAGGGATGGCCGCCGGGCATCAGCTTGATTGCCATGTCCGTAACGATATCCCAGCTCTCACCCAGGCCGGCGGTGGCGGTTTCGGCCGCGGCCGACCCATTCACCCCGCCGAATGCCTCGAAGAATCCGTTCGAGGCTTCCAGAATGCGTTCCTCGGCCTGGAAGCCGCGCTGTGCCGCCAGCGCGGCGTTGCAGCCGAGCAGCACCGCCAGGCCGGCGTGATATTCACGGGCGGTGCTGGTGTCGGCCGCGGTGGCCAACCCGCCGATCGACGTCGCCGCAATAGCGATGGATTGCGCCATTGCCGCCGCATCGAGCCGCAAGAGACGCGCCGTCGCGACGGCGGCGGCGAATACGGCGCCCAGGCAACCATGGAAACCCCGGCGGCGGAAGCCGGGCGTGATGGCCTCGCTGATCCGGCCTGCCGCCTCATAGCCGACCACCATGGCGGTCAGCACCTCTTCGCCCGTCGCATCGGCGCGCTCGGCCAACGCCAGCGACACCGCTGTCAGCGGCGTTCCGGCATGGACGATGTTACGCAGGTCGCTGTCGTCGGAGGCGGCGGCATCGCTGAGCATGGCGTTGACGCGCGCGGCCTCCGCCACCGGCAGCCTGGGCCCCGCATCGAACCAAAGCGACGCATCGGGACGACCACCCTGCGCCCTTGCCAGGTCCCGTATGATTTGGGCAGAGCGGATGCCGGTGCCACAGGCCGCGCTGGCGAGCGTGCTGGCAATGATCATCGCCGCGTGCCGCAAGGCTTGCTCCGGCACATCAGTCGTGGCGATTCCGGTCAGGAAGTCGGAAAGCCTTCGGGCAACGGTCATGACAGCGTCCATATAAAGCGTTGGCGTCGTTACGTGATGCGCACCAGTTTCTGCATGCACCGTATATCCTGCTCGTCCGGGATCGGTGAGCCTTTGTTCTTCATCGCCGTTCGCGATACCTCGCCGACATAGATGTCACCGCGGGAATCCACCGCGAGCCCGTGCGGCGCAATGAACTGGCTCGGCTTCTGGCGGGTCGCGTCGCCGGCACGCGCGATGCGTCGGCCGTCCAGCGTCCACAGACTGATGCGCGGACCGATACCCGGATGGTTCGCGTTCACCGCCATGCTCGGGCCGGTTTCACCAATATACGCGATCGGATTCCTGCCCCGCGTCATGCACAGGCCACAGGGCCGGTGCATGTTGTTCCACTGCGTTTCGAAGCGACCGTTGCCATCGAACACCTGGATGCGGTGGTTCTCCCGGTCAGCCACGTAAACCCAGCCATCCTCGTCGCAGCAGATGTTGTGGACGATGTTGAATTCGCCCGGCTCCGTGCCGGGCTCGCCCCAGGAGAATTGCAGCTTGCCGTCGGGGGCGTATTTATGAACACGCGCATTGCCGTAGCCGTCAGCGACGTACAGATCGCCGGTGGGCGACAGCGCCGTGTGCGTACAGCGGTGGAACGGATCGCCGCTCATATACGGGGCGGGTTCCCCGGGCACGCCGATTTCCAGCAACATTCTGCCATCCGCGGTCATGTGGCGAACGGTGTGGTCGCCATCATCCGTGCACCACAGCGTATCGTCCGGAGCAACATGGATGCCATGCGGCCGGGCAAAAATGTTTTCGCCCCAGGACCGCAGGACGTTGCCGGCGCGGTCGAAGACGATCATCGGATGCTTGCCGCGATTGAAAACGTAGACATTGTCCTTGCTGTCGACACCCACGGCGGCGACTTCGCCATACCGCCAGCCATCCGGCAGCGTGCCCCAGTTTTCGGTGACGTCGTAGCGGTAGTCGCCCTCGCCGATAATGATCGTCATGACCCGTTCCCTCCCAGCGGCTCCAGGGAGGCTACGCGAGCAGGCGCCGATCCGCCACTGTGCCGCCGGCCGTGACGGACGGTGGACCGGCGGTGGCTTGACCGCGTTGCGAAACAGGATCGGAGTAGGTGGAAAGGCAACGAACAGGACCGTCCCATGACCCTGATCCACCATGTCGTCACCGGCTCTGCCACGCGGCCAGTCGTTTTCGTGCACGGTTTCGGCTGCGGTCTGACCGACTGGGACAGCCAGGTCGCGCACCTGTCTTCACGCTTCCAAGCGGTCGCCGTTGATCTCCGCGGGCATGGCAGCAGCCCGGGCCCTGCGGCCGCGTGCTCGATCGAACGGTACGGCGCGGATGTGGCCGAACTGATGCGCGCCCTGGCGCTGCCGCCGGCCGTGCTGGTCGGGCACAGCCTGGGCTGCCGGGTGGTGATGGAAGCGGCCCTGCAGGCACCCGTCCACGCCGCCGGCGTGGTGCTGGTGGATGGCAGCCAGTTCGCCCCGGCGATGGAAGCGACGCTGCAAGCGGCATTCGGACGGCCGAAGGGGTACGAGACCATGGTGCAGGACATGTTCCGTGACATGTTCCACGCCAAGGCCGACCCGGCGGTCGCCGCCGCCGTCGCCGCCCGCGTGCGACGCCTGCCGCAAGAGGTGGGCGAGAAGATGTTGCTGGATCTGCTGCGATACGACGTCTGGCGGCTGCCCGCCTCCCTCGGCTGCCTTCGTGTCCCGGTCATGGCAATCCAGACCACCTATGCGAACGAAAAACGCGAACGGAAATCGTTGCAGATCGGGCAGGCCACGCCGTACCTGTCGATGCTGCGCGACGTCATTCCCGCGGTCCGCATCGAAATCATCGAGGAGACCGGGCATTTCCCACAGCTTGAAGAGCCGGCGCGCACGAATGCACTGCTGGACAGCTTCCTGGCATCGGTCTTCGCATGAGAATCGTTCCGGATACCCCACCAGAGCGCGATCGCCGGAAGCCGGCGGTAAGAGGGCGTGAATCGCGCTCTTGAATCAAAGAGTGACAAAGCATTGATCGGGTCAACCCGACCCTGTCATGCCTTAGCGGGTTGCGGGTGAGACCGTCGCCCCGCAGACACCGCCGCGCGGCCATGCTATGGTGGAGCAACAATCACTCATAACGCCTGGGAGACATCCATGAAGCGCCGCCAGGTCCTGGCCGGTGCCGCCGCCCTGGCAGCGCGCCCGGTGCTTGCTCAGCCCGCCATCGGCGGCGCCAGCAAGGTTCTGTCCTTTGTGCCCACCACCAATCCGCCCAGCTACGACCCGGCCTTCAACCCCGCGCAGGCGACGCGGACGCTGGGCCTGATGATCTACGAGACGCTCTACACCCGCGACATGCACCTCAATCCGCACCCGCACATGGTGGAGGGACACCTGGTCGAGGATGGCGGCAAGCGCTGGACGATGACTCTGCGCGAGGGGCTGTGGTTCCACGATGGCACGCCGGTGCGGGCGCGCGATTGTGTTGCCTCGATCAAGCGCTGGATGGCACGCGATCCGGTTGGCGGCTTCATCAATGAGCGGATGGACGCGCTGGAGGCGCCCAACGACCGCACGCTGGTCTGGCGTCTGCGCCAGCCATTCCCGTTCCTGCCGAACGCGCTGGCCAAGACGCAGCCGACTCCCGCGATCATGCCGGAACGGCTGTGCGCCGATCCCTGGAAGCAGGCGCCGGAATGCATCGGCAGCGGACCGTTCCGCTGGGTCGCCAGCGAGTTCGTCACCGGCAGTCGGGCGGTGATGGCGAAGTTCGAAAACTATGTGCCGCGGCCGGAAAAGGTCGAGTATGGCTGGGGCGGCTATCATGTGAAGGTCGACCGGGTCGAGTGGCGCATCATTCCCGATCCGGCCACCGCGGCAGGCGCGCTGGCGACCGGTGAGGTGGACTGGGTGGAGCTGCCACTGCCGGACCTGCTGCCGATGCTGCGCAAGACACCCGATGTGGTGGTGCGGCGGATCGACACGCACGGCGTGTTCCCGGTGCTGCGGCCGAATTTCATCCATGGCCCGACCGCCAATGTCGCGGTGCGCCGGGCGATGCTGGCGGCGATCAACCAGGTCGATGAGATGACGGCGCTGATGGGCGAGGATCGGGACGGCTACCGCGCGCCCATCGGCTTCTTCATTCCGGAGAGCGAAGCCGCCAGCGACGCCGGGATGGACCTGCTGCGCAACCCGCCAGGCGTCGCGGCGATCCAGAGGATGCTGAAGGAGGGCGGCTACAACGGGGAGCGGATCGTGTTCATGCATCCGACCGACCCGCCGGCCTATGACGTGCTGTGCAGCGTCGCGGAGGGCGCGTTCCGCCGCGTCGGCCTCGACATCGATGTGCAAACCACCGACTGGGGCACCGTCACCGCCCGCCGCGTCAGCAAGGAGCCGCTGGAAAAAGGCGGCTGGTCGATCTTTCCGTCGGGGTTCCCGCCGGTGGACTATGCCAATCCGGTCCTGGCCGGCGGACTGCGCACCAACGGCAAGGACGCCTGGGTGGGCTGGCCGGAGAACGCGCGCATCGAGGCATTACGGAGCGCCTGGATCGATAGCCCCGACCCGGCTGAGCAGAAGCGGCTGGCCGCACAGATCCAGCTCGAATGCTTCAACTATGTTCCGTACATTCCGCTGGGGCAGTACCTGCCGGCGGGCGCCTGGCGCAGCAATATCACCGGCCAGCTGCGGGGACCCGCGCCGGTGTTCTGGAACGTGAGCAAGGCATAGGACGGGTATGCAACGGATTGGCGGTCCGTGTCGGGATCGTTCCTGAATTCCTCTTTCGGCCTTATCAGCCGGCCATCTTGCGATTCGGTGAAACACAGCACTCGCGCGGTGGCGATCCTTTCATCACCGCCGCGCCGCCGGTTTACGCCGCAGCCGCTTTCTGATCTCGGGTACCTTGCATATAGCGCAGGCTCACCGGCTGATTCGTCTCGAACGGGCTCTTCAGGTCCAGTTCCTTCGCCATTTCGCGCACCGCCGGGAACACCTCGGTCCCCAGCAGCCGGACACATGTTTTCGCGTCCTCATGGGAGACCGTTCCGTCATTGCCCCAGAATGACAGGATGCCGGGACGCGTCTCCTCCAACAGGATGCGCAGCTTGGCGATCACCTGCTTCGGCGTACCGGCGATGATCATCAACTCTTCCATCTGCTTCTCCACCGCCGGACGGTAGCGGGGACTCTTCGAGCGTCCGGTGGCGAATTCCACGAAGGCGCGGCGGTTTTCCGGGCTGCCATAACCCGCGGGTGTGCTCCAGACCGGATGGGCCAGGCCGGTGAACTCGCCCTGCATCCACATGAACTGGCGTGCGTTCTCCAGCGCTTTTTCCTCGGTTTCGGCGACGTGAATCTGCTTCAGCAGGCCGTGGTACTCCGGGCCAGCCTGGAAGCCGGCTTCGGCCGCCGCTTTGTCATAAATGTCCCAGATCTGCCGTGTCCGCTCCACCGGCGTGTTCAAGGCGATATAGGGATAGCCGTGCTGCGCCGCCCACACGATCGTTTCCTTGCTGATGACACCGGGAATCCAGATACGCGGATGCGGCTTCTGCAGCGGCAGCGCCCAGGGGTTCACCACGCGCTGTTGATAGTGCATGCCTTCCCACCGGAATGGTCCGGGTTCGGTCCAGATCTTTACGATCAGATCGTGCGCTTCCTCGAACCGCTCGCGGTTGAAGGCGGGATTGATACCACCGGCCAACTGCTCCTGTCCGCCGCCGCGGACGAAGCCCGATACCAGACGCCCTTTCGACATCATATCGATCATCGCCAGCTCCTCGGCCAGCTGCACCGGGTTGTCCCAGGCTGGCAGTGGATTGCCGAGCATGACGATCTTGCAATTCTTGGTGGCGGCAGCCAGGGCCGCTGCAAACATGTTGGCGCGTGCCTGCATGCAGAACGGAGCGTTGTGGTGCTCGTTCAGCATGATCCCGTCTATGCCCAGCTCATCGGCCAGAATGTAGTGTTCCAGATATTCGTTGTACAACCGGCTGCCTGCGACGGGATCGAAATGACTGTTGGAAAACATCAATGCGGTGGCGCCGAAATCCAGCCCGGCCTTGGCGTCGTACGCCGACATCGGCTGCTCTGTGAAATACATCAGGTGCATGGGCGATCATTCTCCCTGGTTCAGCGGGTGCGCCGTGGCTGCTTGTTTCTATAGGTACCGGGAGAGGCTAGCGCAGAGAGGAGGACGGGGCAAATCCCCGTGCCAATTCAATAACGGCCTCGCTTCATAGCACCGGTATTGCGTGCCTTGCGCGCGGCATCGGGAACCCTCGGCTGTCTCCGCAGCCTCTCCACCCGATACCCCGTGTGCTGACGGTGGCTTTCCTACGCCATCGACAGTTCCCTGTAGCCGCCGGTCGACACCGCGTCGCAGTGCTGGCGGAACGCCGGATGGCCGCCGCTGTAGCGCATGACCCGGCGGACCTGTTTGCCTTCCACGTTGCGGTTGATGCCGGTCATCCAGGAATCGACCTCGTTGAACAGCAATCCCTCGTTGGTTTCGATGACGTGATCGGTCCAGGCCTTCGCGGCCTCGGGCGTCGCGTCCACACGCGTCAGGCCGTTATCGCGCGCGTGGCGGATCAGCGCGGTGACCCAGTCGGAGGTGTATTCCACCGCCCGCGGGAAGTTGCCGAGGCCGGCGTGCGGACCCATCACCATCATGAAGTTCGGGAACCCGTCTACAAGAATGCCCAGCAGCGTCACCGGTCCGTCGGCCCATTTGTCCTTCAGCGAGAGGCCGCCCACGCCGCGGATGTCGATCTGGTCGAACGCCCCGGTGATGGCATCGAAGCCGGTGGCGTAGACGATCATGTCGAACCCGTAATCGGCGTCCGAGGTGCGGATGCCATCCGGCGTGATGCGCTCGATCGGCGTTTCGGTCAGGTCGACGAGTGTCACGTTCGGCTGGTTGTAGACCTCGAAATAGCCGCTTTCCAGCGGCACCCGCCGCGTGCCGAAGCCATGCGTCTTGGGGACCAGCCTTTCCGCGACCGCCGGATCCTTGACCCGCTGGCGGATCTTTCCCGCCAGCCAGTCGGACATCAGCTTGTTGGCCGCGCGATCGGTCAGCACGTCACGGAAATTGCCCATCCAGATGCCGAAGCCGGGTTCGCCGTAGCGCTTTTCCCAGAACGCCTCGCGTTCTTCCGCCGTGACGTCGAACACGGAGCGCGGGTCGGCGGCGTGGATGAAGCAGCCGACGGTTTCCTGGCAGCGAGCGAAGATATCGGCGTAGTTCTTGCGAATTTCGGCCATCTCCTGCGGCGTGACCTTGGAGTTGTGCAACGGCGCCGACCACTGCGCGGTGCGCTGGAACACGGTCAGGTGCCCCGCGGTCTTGGCGATTTCGGTGATGGCCTGGATGCCGGTGGCGCCGGTGCCGATCACCGCGACCCGCTTGCCTTCGAAGCTGACCGGCTGCTTCGGCCAGTTATGCGTGTGACAGGACTGGCCCTTGAAGCTCTCGATGCCGGGGATGCGCGGCAGCACGGAGGCCGACAGCACACCGACCGCGGTGACCAGGAATCGCGCGGTGCAGGATGTGCCGTCATCGAGCGTGACCTTCCAGCTTCGGCTGTCTTCCTGGTAATGCGCCGCGGTGACCGTGGTCTTGAACCGGATGTCGCGCCGGAGGTCGAACTTGTCGGCGACGTGGTTCAGATAGCGTTCGGTTTCCGGTTGGCCGGCGAAATGCTCCTCCCAATCCCATTCGTCGAGCAGTTCCTGGGAAAAGGAGTAGCCGTAGGTCCAGCTTTCGGAGTCAAACCGGGCGCCGGGGTAGCGGTTCCAGTACCAGGTGCCGCCGACATTGGAGCCGGATTCGAAAACCCGCGTCGTCAGGCCGAGCTCCCGCAGGCGGTAGAGTTGGTAGAGGCCGGATACCCCGGCGCCGATGACGATCGCGTCGAAATCGGTCGCCAGCCCCGCGGATGTCTCGCGGGCGGCTCCCACTCGGTCGTTCATGCTCACCTCTCCCTTGGTAATCCCTTGGTAAAGCCTCCGGGTTCTCTTGAACGTTTGACCCGATCCGCCATCCTGGCTGGCGGTGCTTCAAGCGGTTCGCCATTATGCCGGAAAAGGGCGCGTACGCCATAGCGCACGGCGTGTGCGGCGTCAGGCCCTGCGGGCAAGGCAAAGCCTGCCGCCTTGTCTTCGCCAGCATGTCCGGGAACATCCGCGTGCGTCGCCTCGGTTTAGCGTTTGGTTCCTCGCGTTATGGGCAGTTTGGTTACAGATGAACATGATGAAGCGGTCCAAGCCTTCTCCTTGTTCGTGGATCGCTTTATGGTTTCCGAATAATGCCGTGGAGCAGGGGCCTTCCGACAAGTCGTGCAGCGTGATCTCGGGAACCGGCATTCAGCCGCGCCACGGGAAGATTGACAAAACTCAACGACCGTGGTTACCGGCCGTAAATCAGTATCCTTGACGGCAGGCATGGAAAAGCCATGAAGCCAGGAGGCGGTCTCGACGTGTCACCTAGCGAAGCGGCTTTGCGCCAGCGTGTCGCCGAGCTTTCACGCGTCCAACGTATCGGGCGGGTCGGTGGTTTCGAGATCGATCTTCGCGGGGGCGAATTCCTCAACCATCGGTCACCCGAGTATCTGTCGGTCCATGGCCTGACGGTCGACGCTGCCCGCGAGGCCCATGAAGCCTGGGTGGGACGCCTGCATCCCGATGATCGTGAGCGGGCCGAGACGCATTTCAAGAATTGCGTGGCTGGCGATGCACGCCACTATTCCTCTGAGTACCGCATCGTCCTCCCGGGCGAGGGCGTCCGATGGATTTCAGCGATTGCCGAGATCGACCGCGACGACGCCGGTGCGCCGCTCCGGATGATCGGCGTGCATATCGACATCACACGGATGAAGGAGGCCGAGGAAGCCCTGCGCGCCTCTGAACTGGCGTTGAAGGAGAGTGAACAGCGGCTCCGTGATCTCAATGCGAACCTGGAGAGGCTCAGCGAGGAACGAGCTCGCCAGCTTGCATCCAGTCGTGCCCAGTTGCAGGCATTTTTCGACAACTCGCCCGATTGGCTGACGTTGCAGCGGTGCACGGCGGACGGACGGTTTATTTACGTGGATATCAATCCTGCATGTGAAAAGGGCTATGGCCTGTCCCGCTCTCAGGTCATCGGGCGGCGGGTCGAGGAAATCCTTGGGGAGGAAGGCGCACAGATCACGCTCGCGCACTTCAAGGAGTGTGTCAGGACCGGCAAACCCCAGCGCTACGTGACCAATCGCACGATGGCCGGGTCCACGCGCTTCATCGATGTGATATCGGCGTTGATCCCGGATTCCTTTGATGGGGAGGACCGTTTCCTTTTGACATTCGCCCGTGATCTTACTGAACGCGAACGGTTGGAAACGCAACTTCGGCACGCCCAGAAGATGGATGCGATCGGGCAGCTGACCGGCGGCGTCGCGCATGATTTCAATAACCTTCTCACAATCATACTTGGCAATGCCACTCTTCTCAAGAAGGGAGCGAGCAAGGACCCGGCAAAGCTCCTCGACAATATCCTTCTTGCAGGCGAACGAGGTGGTACGCTCACGCGGAAGTTGCTGTCCCTGGCGCGGAATCGTCCCCTTGCGCGCCAGGTTGTCGATTTGACCGCTCACATCCCGAAGATGGCGGAGATGCTCCGTTCCTCGTTGCGGGGCGATATCAATCTGCACATCGCCACCGGCGCTGAGATCGTTGCGGCCGAGGTCGACGTTGGTGAACTGGAAATCGCAATCCTGAACCTGGCCGTGAATGCGCGTGACGCGATGCCAGCAGGTGGCCAATTTGTCATCGATGTTCGAAAGGTTGGCATCGGACAGGCGCCGGTGTCTCTGCCATCTGCACACATGGGCTATGTGGCCATTTCCGCTCGGGACACCGGAACGGGTATGCCGGCGGAGGTGGTTTCTCGTGCATTCGAGCCGTTCTTCACGACGAAGATGCTTGGGGCGGGAACCGGACTGGGCCTGAGCCAGGTATTTGGCTTTGCAAAAAGTTCAGGCGGTACTGCCCATATCGAAAGCCGGCCTGGGGAAGGGACGCGGGTCACGATTTTTCTGCCGATGACGGACGAACAGAGTCTCGAAACATCCGCGGTTGAGGACGATAGCGCGCTGCGCCGGCTATCGGGCCGTATCCTCCTGGTTGATGACAACGAAGAAGTGACGACTGTCACACAGGCAATGATATCCGCAATGGGCCTCGAGGTGGAGACGGCCGCTAGTGCCGCCGAAGCACTGGAGCGGCTTGCCGCCGGGGGTGCGCGATTCGACCTGCTATTAACGGACATCATCATGCCAGACATGAGCGGGCTCGATTTGGCTCACGTCGTTCGCCGCCTCCATGCGGGCCTTCCGATTGTCCTGATGTCAGGCTACAACGACGCACCAACCCCGAAAGAGTTTCGAACATTACGGAAGCCGGTTCCCTATGAGGAGCTGCACAAGGTGATTCAAGGCCTTTTGAAGCCCGCTCCATAGACGCTAGGCCTGCGTGGCCGATCCGACGAAGCGTGCGCACCACGTCACCCTCCGGCTGGCGGCGACGCGCAAACCTGCTCATACGCATAGCGCTGCTTGAGCGAACCGAAATGCTCGAATACATCAAGCGCCACCTCGAACGCCGGCCGTGTGATCTCCACATGGGGCGCCCAGCAGCCCAGTCGTTGATAGCTGGCAATACACTTCGCCAGAACATCAAGCCCGATCGTCGGAAAGAACGGCTTTTCCGCCCTGGCGATCTCGATCGCCGGCGTCGCCAGCATATAGGCCCGTGTCTTCCTGTAAGCCCGCATGAAAGCCTTGGCGACATCGGATTGCAGCCACTCCCGCCGCGCCGCCAGGCTTGAAAAGGCGACAGGCCCGATCTTTGGTCCGCATTGCGCAACGATGTGGCCAACGCCATCAGCCTCGAGCTGCTGCGGGAAAGGTCCTTGCTGCTGGACATACTGCCCTTTGCCGTCCCGAAACGCCTTGTCCATGTCCTCGGCACCGCCAGGGCTGATGACTTTCAGCTTGGCAAAGTCAATCCCCGCCTTGTAGCAGGCATATTGGAACATGGCCAAAGGCTGGCCGCCGCCGAACAAAATCACTTCCGACCCTTCCAGCTTCTTCCAGTCAAACGCCGGATCGGGCGTCCGGCCGGTGATGAAGAACCCGTCCATCTCGTTGATCTGGGCAAAATGAACAGCCGTTGGCGTTTCCCCCTTGGCGAGGCTTGCGAAGGCCTGGCTCGGAGCGGACTGGATGACGTCGGCACGCCCTTCCTCCAGTGCCTTGACCGCGGAAACCCCAGGCGGCGAGACGGTCCAATCGGCCTCCAGCCCCTCAGCCTTCAGGAAGCCACCTGACATCACTGAAATCAGGGGCGAGTAGAAAGCAGAGAACAAAGTGAATTCTATATTGATGTGCGCCATTTCGAGGCCTCCCAGGTATAGCTTGTTCCAACAGTGTTCCGTCAGGCAAACCCGATCACGGGATGCGGGGCATAGGGTTCCTCCAGCGCAGCGATCTCCTCGGCCGACAATGTGACCTCGAGTGAACCAAGCGCATCGTCGAGATGCGCCAGTTTCGTTGCGCCGACGATGGGCGCCGTGATGACCGGCTTGTGCAGCAGCCAGGCCAGCGCGATCTGCGCCCGGGTCACGCCGCGCGCTTTCGCCACCTCGGCGACGCGTTCGACGACCCGTCTGTCCGCTTCCTCGGTCGCGCGCCTGAACATCCGGCCATAGGCTTCGTCTGTCTCCGTCCGGACGCTTTTGTAGTCCCAGTCGCGGGTCAAACGGCCGCGTGCCTGCGGGCTCCAGGGGATGACGCCGATACCTTGATCGGCACAGAGCGGCAGCATCTCACGCTCCTCCTCACGATACATCAGATTGACCAGGTTCTGCATGCTGACGAAGCGGGTCCAGCCGTTGCGCTCTGCCACCGCGAGGGCCTTGTGGAACTCCCAGGCATACATCGACGAAGCGCCGATATAGCGGGCCTTGCCGGATTTTACGACATCATGCAGCGCCTCCATCGTCTCTTCGATCGGCGTTTCATGATCGAATCGATGGATTTGGTAGAGATCGACATAATCGGTGCCGAGCCGGCGCAGGCTCTCATCGATCTCGAACAGGATGTTCTTGCGGGACAAGCCAGCGCCGTTCGGGCCGGGGCGCATGCGGTTGAAGACCTTGGTGGCAATGACCACTTCCTCGCGCCGCGCGAAATCCCTCAGCGCCCGGCCCAGGACCTCCTCGCTCTTGCCGACCGAGTAGCGGTTGGCGGTATCGAAGAAGTTGACGCCGGCCTCAAGCGCTTTCCGGATGAACGGGCGGCTCTCTTCCTCGTTGAGCGACCATTGGTGAAAGCCGCTGTTGCCGCCGCCATAGCTCATGCAACCAAGGCAGAGTCGGGAGACATCGAGGCCGGTGCGGCCCAGTTTGGTGTATTTCATTGCTGACTCCTTTGATGGGGCTGCCACGATATTCCCAGGCAGACAACCGGTAAAATGGCAGGGTCTGCCGCTGCGACGTTTTCGATCGGGCCGGGCGCCTTTGGGTGACGATATTCCCTATTGGATATATCGCAGATAACAGCACGGCGGCAATGTCGCCGCAACCGGCGGCGACAATCTGTGCCTGGTCCGTCGCGTCCCGCCTGTTGATCGCGACGGCCCTGCCGAAAAACGCCGGATGAGCGGGATCAAGGATCCGAGAGAGGATTACCGTCCCTTGCCGCAGCGCATGGGGCGCTAAAAAATCGTGCTGACGCCGATCATGCCCCCGTTGCTCAACTGCGCGCCGCTATATTCGCCGTCATACCGAATAAACATGCGAACGGGCCCGGTCGTCGTAACGCCAAGCCCGATCACGGCGGCGTCTCGTGAGAAGCCGGCGCCATGGACCTGAAAAGCCGCGCTGGATAATTCCTGAAAGCTCTGGTCGAGATCGCGTGCCGTTCCGGCAAAGTCATGAGCCCAGGAGAGTCTGAGATCGGCTGTCAACCCCAAACTCGAATTCACGGTGACATGATGGCGCACATCAATGCCCAACAGGCCGCGCACCGACGTCAGGCTCTTGCTGTCGGCGTTCAGGTCGAGTGCGCCCGCCCCGTATTCCGAGAAGGCGTTCTGCCACTGGCTGATGACCTGAAGGCCAGCCACGGGGGCGATGCTGCCTCCTGCCCACACCGGAAAGCGGTAGCCGATATCGATGCTGGACATGAAGGCGCGGCTATTGGTGTCGGTCGTGGTTGATCCGACCTGGTCTGCGAACGCCAGGCTGCGCCCGACAGCGAAATTGTTGAATCCGTAGCCGATAATGCCTTGGGTGTAGAATGGCCCATTCGAATATCTGCCGTAGACGGCCATCGAATAGCTATCGGCGCTGCCACCGCTGGCGAGCCCGTCCAATGAGAGTGACGTGTGTGCATAACCCAAGGCCCCACCTACCAGGACTTGTGGGCTGAGCGCGGCTTCCACGCCGCCGACAACGCCGACCATCGACATGCCAAAATCGTGGGTATTGCCGTCACCTGCCACATTGGTGTCACCGCCGCCGGTGCCAAGCCAGAGACGCAGGCCACCGCTCTCCTGAACGGCGGGTGAGGTGTCAGCCTGCAAATGCTGTTGCAGGATACCGAGGAACGATCGCGCGGCTTCAAGCGTGACCGAGGGAAGGTCGGCATTGATCTCACCACTCAGCTGGCTCAGCGCATTGCGGAACGCGACGGGGTCGGTAAAATTCAAAAAATCCAGACTGTTGTAAACACCATCCATTGGCGTGAAGGGCGCGGGGAAGATCGCATGGTCCAGGGCCGCTGCAACCGCGGCGGTGTTGCCGCTTCGGGCATTGGGGACATAGGCAAGGGCATAGGTGCCCATGTTCGATTGGGGGATGTAGTTGGAGGTGTCGATATACTGCGGGTTGACGCAGTCAGGCGTCGTGGTCTGTCCCACGATGTAGTATTGTGGTGCACCCGCGGCGCCCCACGGTCCGGGTGTGGGCACTGCCGGCGGGTCTGCCGGGAAATTTCCCAGCGCGGGGTTGCCGGGTCCACCCAGGATGCAGGTCCCGGCGGGGACGCGCACGATGGCCACCGAGGTTGGAAGATCGGGCAGCGCAAGGATGTTCTTGACTTGCGCCGCGGTCAGGCCGCGCACTGAATTGCTGGTGGCGATCCACGATCCCACGGCCGGACCAAGTGTAAGATCGTTATTCTGTTTGTAGAAGCGAACGAACTGCGTCGGCACGGACGTCCGTACGACTTGCGCCGGTGCGTTTGGAACGAAGCCCCCCTCGACAGATCCGGTGTATAGATTGGCGTCGGCACCGGTGGTCAAGGCGGGTAGTGTCGGTCCGTCGGTATTGCCGATCGGACCGATGACGACTTGCCCGGGTGGAAACGGTGTCGTCTGCGAATGCGCATCGTGTGCCGCCAGTCCGCCGGCAAGCAGTGCGGTTATCAGCGCTACGGCATGTAAATGTCTCGGCATGATATCAATCCGTTTCCATATTTATCGACGCCAGAAACCATAAAGCGAAACTCAAAATGGGAAGTCCGGCCAAGCCACTGGCCCGCGCATGTCGGATGCTGGAGTGGGATCGTCTGAAGCCTTTGGTTAGAAAGCGCGAATCGCGCTCCTGAATCAAAGACTTGACCCTATCATTCTTTAATCAAGTGACTCAAGCAGCGATGTAATCTTCGCCATGCGACTCTCCCAGCCAATCCGTTCCCGAATATCATCGGACAATTCAAAGTTCCGTGGTGTTGCCAATGCTTCGGCGATCGCATTGGCAAACGCGTCCGGTCCGTCACCGATGCGGATCAGGCCATGGAGCGCCTCCAGATTTGCCACCGGCGTTGTGACGACCGGTATGCCAACGCTCAGGTAGTTGTACACCTTCAACGGGTTCATCGCGTCGGTGATTGCATTCGGTATGTGTGGCACAATGGCGCAGTCGAATGCGACCATGCAGCGGCGCGCTTCGTCGTATGGCAGCGGGCCTGGCAAGGTCACGTTGGGAAGTTGCAGAACCGTGTCCCGCACGCCACCTTCGCCGTGTGGGCCGATCAGCACGAAACGCCAGTCCGGATGCCGCGTCGCCAGGGCCTCGATCAATGGCCAGTCGATCCGCTCACTCAGATTGCCGCAATACCCGACGACCGGCCGGGTCGAGTCACGCATGAACCCCGGCAACGGGCTGCTGTCGGACGGGAAATCCAGCTCCGCTCCATTCGGGATGACATGGATATCGTCGCGCAGGGCCTCGAAGCCGGCCCGATTGCCCTCGGCATTGGTCAGGACGAGGTCGGCGTGGCGCAGCGTCCGCTCATAGGTGGTCTGCACACGCTGCAGCTCATCCTGATTTCTTGCCCAGCTGCGCTGATCGTCGATCAGGTCGACGACAATGCGATGGAACGCCACATGTTCGGCGATAGCGGGAAAATTCCATACGATGGGACAAACCCAGGCAATCGTCCGGTCGGGATCACAATTCTCCTCCCGCAGCACGGCGGCGACCCGCTCTGGCACAAGAGCCTCCGCGTAATATGGCTCACCGCCGAAACCAGGCGGCGCATTCGGCGCTTCCGTCAGCAGCAGGCGCCGCAGCATGTCCGGCCTGTCGAGCAGGCGTAGCGCGCGCAGTGCCTGGTTGCGGAATTGCATCGCGAAGCTGGTCGGGCGGTGCGCCACGTAGTCGCGTCCCATGCGCGCGAAGGTGGAGCCGTGCAGGGAATGATCAAAATGCACGATCCGCCGGACCAGGCCCGTTCGTGGGAGATACTCGGTTACCAGATCGGCTCTGCGACCGAACAGGCCGCTGTCATTCTGCTTCCAGAAAAAGGCAACATCGTATCGCGCGCGGTCCCGGCGGACCGAGGGCTTTGAAAGCCAGCCGCGTTGAAGATCGGCACGGGCTCGGCGTACCGTATCCATGATTCCCCGCAGAGCCTCGGTGCGAGTCCGTCCGAACGGATTGGCCACGCGCATCGCGGACCGGACAGCCGCGTCAAGACGGACGCGGTTGATGCCGTCGCTGAACTCATCCTCGAAGATGGCTCTGATCCGGGCACGCCGGGCGTCGGGCTTGTTGCCATCCAGCAAGCGCGCGTCGAGATATCGTTTCAGATCATACGGCTCGATCCAATCCACGGCATCGTTCAAGCCCCCTTCCGATAACGGTGGCGTGGCGATGGCAACGATGGGCACGCCATGCTGCAAGGCGTCGGTCAGCTTGGCGGGAAACTGGCTCTGGGCGATGGCCGCTGCCGGGTTCTGCAGCAGCGGCACCAGATCGGCCGCCGCCAGGTAATTGGTCAGCTCTTTCAGCGGACAAGGCGGAAACACACGCACCGATTTCGGCATGCCCATCAATCGGGTCCGCAGGGCGGGTTCATCGATCGAACCAACGACCAGCAGTCGCAGGCGCGGATCGCCGATGGCCTCCATCGCCGTCAACACGCGGTCCAACCCTTTATGGGCCCGGACCGTACCGATGAATGCCATCACGATGTCGTCGGCACCATAACCCAGGCGTCGCCGCGCCGCGGCGCGATCGGCGACGGCCGCGGTTTCATCCCGTGAGTGACGTACGAGGTGCCCGCCGAAGATCCGGCGCAGGGCCGGGCTGGCGACAGTCGTTGCATCCGCCACCGTCCAGTATTGTGCCGCGAGCAGCGTGCCGGATGTGCCGAAGGGTTCCGCTAGAAGCTTGGCGCTCGCATCGCCCGGGTCCTCGACATGATGCTGCAGAAATGCCCGCTCATCCTCATCGAAATCCAGGACCAGGGGACACCGACTCTGCTCCGCCAGGAACAGGCCCAGAAGCAGTCCCGGCAGTCGCGGCTTCGACACCACGACCAGGTCGTAGCGCTTTGCCAACGCCAGCGCGCTGGCCGCCACGATCAGCTCCTCCAGATTGGAAACGTGCAGCGGATGCCACGCAATCCCGCTGTCCAGCAGCGGTTCCCAAAGGGTCTTGCCGAAACGAGGCCAGATCGGACCCACAAGCTCCGTATTCCAGTGCGTCGCCAGCAGCTTCGCAAGCACATACGCGCGGCCGGCCGGATTATGCGACAGATCCCAGCACACG
This sequence comes from Rhodopila sp., assembly GCF_035548095.1. GTDB lineage: Bacteria > Pseudomonadota > Alphaproteobacteria > Acetobacterales > Acetobacteraceae > Rhodopila. The sequence goes on from NZ_DASZUV010000027.1 coordinate 79,493, forward strand.
ACCGCGGCCTTGCCGCGCGTTGTGCGTGGCGGACCGGGCATGGCAGCCGGATCGGCCTTCGCCATCAGATGGGAGCCGAGATACTCCAGGTTCCGCTTCAGGCGCTCTTCGCGAACGGCGTTGGCCATCCCTTGTTTCATGCTGCGGTCCGCGGCCTGCATCAGTCTCCCGGCAGATCGATATCGCGTGAGATCACATCGAGGCCGCACAACAGGAAGCTGCTGCTGCCGCTCGGCTCCAGCTCTGTCGACAGCGTCATGCGGTGCCGGTGCCGGCCGGATACCCGCACGGCGATCGTGGTCCGGCTGTCACGAGGCAATTCAAAGACCTGCTTCTCGCCATCCGCCTCCAGGACCGAAAGCAGCTTAGGGCCCAGATTACCTCGCGCCGGAAGCATGCATTCCAATTCCAGGCCGATCGCGTTCTCGACCTCCAGGACCAGCTCGTTGCGCACCCAGCCGCCGTCCCGCGCGCGCCCCTTGCACAGACGGACATGAGGACCGGCCAGCGCATCCTCTTGAATCCGGATGCTCATGGGCTCTTCATGGACCGGCTCGAATACAAGAAGCGGGAACTCATCATCCGTGACGAGGCGGACCTGTCCCTTAACCGGCAGCTCGTCATCCGACACTTCCGGCAGGGTGATCGGCAGCCATGCCGCCAACTCGGAAAAGGGCATGTCCCCAGCAAGCTGGTAAAGCGAATCACCCAATGCTACGCACGGCATTCCACCCTCGGCCGATAGATACAGATGCGGGCTTCCGGTCGCGATCAATGATTGCCGCCTGGAACTTATCATCGCGCCATCGCGCGCCCGGACCACGGAAAGATTGCGGCGTGACCAGGGAACACGGGAGTGAATTGATTCAAGTAAAAAAGCATGCCGCCCATTGCCAACACCTGCCTCCGCCAGGTCGGGACGGTACCGGTCCGCCCTGAACATCAGAACCGCGTCCGTTCCATCCATCACGGCGACATCGACCGGCTCATCTGGCCGGCTCGGGTCCCAGGCCCAGCCGGTCACCAGGTCGACTGTAAAGGAATCGATGTGCCCAGGCTGACTCACGCGACAGCTCCTCACCCGAAATGTCAGGGCCGGCGTCAGGAAAGCAGGGCTCTACTGCCGCCCGTCCGCGCCAATGCCTTTTCATTCCCGGACAATAAGCCAAAAGTCACGGCAGGCAAATGCATCCCCGCATGACATGCCGGATCCGATACAAAGACTTTTTTTGAGAGTCTCTGCAATATTGCCCGCACGAGGTCTGAACCCGTCACGCGCCCTTCGTCCTGGTGGCCCCTGCATCCCTCAGGACGGGAACGAACGGCCGAACAGCCAGCCTCCATGCCGCCTGATGTCGCTATGTCGCCAGCAGATAGAAGCGGCGCGCGCCATAGGCTGAAGAGAAAAGCGGGTCGATCAGTTGCACGTGGCGAAAGCCACTCCGCGCGAACAACCGGATGAGCGAGTCCTCGGTGTGCCAGAACGATTTCGTATTGCCGATCGCCGCCATCGGATTATCGTTCTCCGGAAATTCCACGCCGTCATAGCCTTCGCGCTCGACCACCGCGTGCCAGGGCCGCGGCGAATCGACAGGCACCATCTCCGGTACGTGCACCTGCGTCTCGACGATCACCGCGGCCCCGTCGGCGCAGCGGTCCAATAGCCGTTCCTGGTCAGAAATCTCCAGATGATAGAGCAGACCTAGAATTGCCACGACCCCGAAACCAGACGGATCGAATTGACGGATATCAGAATGAATGAACCGCACCGCGCCCAGATCGGCCGGGACCCGCTCGGTGCGGCCATCCACCGCTGTCACGTCATAACCCAGACGGGCAGCCAGCATGCCGAACTTGCAGTGTCCCGCGCCGAGGTCGGCCAGCGTCCTCTTCCTTGGCCGGATATGTTTCTCAAGCAACGTGGCGAAGGTCCGCATGCGGTGTTCGCCATCGCTCCGGGACATCACCTGGATCGTTTGACGTCCAACAAGAATTGATGGCGTATCGGGCATGGCAGACCCTTCAAGCGGGACCGGATCGATTTCTGTGGTCCAATGGTAGCAGGCGAAGCGGCAGGGACGCGAATTGACGAAGATCGCGTTGCGGAAGCAGCCGCCCGCGCGTCTCGGTACCATGCACCGAGACGTGCGCCAGCACCGCCTCGATCATCATCTCAGCCTGCAGCACGCCCAGCTCTGAGCCTTGGCAGGCATGCGCGCCGCCGCCAAACGCCAGCAAAGGCGGCGCCGTCCGGGTCGGGTCCAGGCAGTCGGGTGCAACAAAAGCGCCGGGGTCACGATGGGCACGCTCGATATGCAGGATCATGCCCTCGCCAGGTCGCACCGTCGTCTCGCCAAGCCGGATCGGCGCGGTTGCGATTCGCCGGGTCAACCGGCGCAGCGGGCCGGCAAGGCGCAGGACCTCCCTGACGAACCCGCTGATCAGCCCTGGCGCGCGGCGCAGCCGTTCCTGCATCGCCTGGTCCCGGGCCACTATGTCCAGCGCCGCCGCGAACGTGCCGGTTACGGAATCACCGCCGGATGTCGCAAGCCAGAAGGCAAGATCGGACACCGTGTCGGCATCGTCGCCGGTATGCAGGCACGACAGGCTGCCGCCGGGCGCCGCGTGGGCGGCAAGCCCGTCATGCATGTGCCGGCACAGCGTGTCGAGCCGCGCATAGTCCCGAGCCGGCGGCGCCGGTCGCCATAGGGCCATGACGGCATGACCGTCATGGCGCAGCCGCCTGACATGCTCGAACTCCAGTCCCAGGGCGTCGGCGATGATGGTGCCGGACAGGCGGTCCGCCAGCGCCGGCACGATATCAACGACAGAGCCGAGGGGCACGTCGGACAGCGCCAGCGCCATCGTTTCACGCATGCGATCAGGGGTCCACCTGGCCCGCAATTCCGCGACGAAGCGGCGGACCATCATGCGCGTGCGCCGGTGCCGGTCGCCATCCTGGAACAACTGGGTGCCCGCCAGCACCGCTTGCAAATCGTCATGGCGCCGGCCGGCCCGCAGCGCGAACCGGGACAGTTCGATGCCCGGATCGGCGCTACGCACCGCGCGCGTACGCAGCACGCTGACGATGTCGGCATAGCGGCTGATGATCCAGCCCCGTTCGAACCCGCACCAGGACGGCGGCGCCGGCGCGGCGATCGCGGCATCCGGATTCTCCAGGTCGGTACATTCCGGGGAAGACTCCGGCACGCGCGTCACCTCTCGCTCCGCTTGCCGAAGATCACGGCCATGCCCTGGCGCAGGGCCTGGGCGTGCCGGCGCAGCGCGTCCGGATGGAAGGGCGCTTCCGGCCGGTGTTCCGCGATGAAATGACCGTGATCACGCCCGCGGACCCAGGTCGCCGTGTTCACCTGGCCGTTCCGCTGCGCGACATGCGCCGGAATGTAACGGATCGCGAAACCGATCCGCCGCTCATCCGAGGGATTGGCCGGCGAACCATGCACGATCAGCGGATCGTGCAACGACATTTCGCCGGGCCCCAGTGTCACGTCCACCGCCGCACGCTCATCCACCTGGACGATGACCTCCTCGCGGCGGCCAAGCATATTGAGCCGGTCGCCATTATCGCGATGCGCCAGCACCTGGTGGTTGCTGCCCGGTATCATCCGCATGCCGCCGTTCGCCGGGCCACTGGATGAGAGGGCGAGCCAGGCCGTCACGGCGCGCGGCTCCGTCAGGCTCCAATGCGTCTGATCCTGGTGCCAGGTGACATAGCGCGGGTCACGGGCATTCTTGATGATGAAGCTCGTTCCCCAGCACAGCAGGTCGGGCCCCAGCAGGTCCTCCACCGGGTCCAGGATCGCCGGGTGATGCACCAGCTCCCACAGCCATGGGACCAGCAGGTGGATCTTGGCGTTGAGCGAGGGCGGAATCCGGCCGGCGCGTTCTGCCTCCATCGCCTCAAGCCATTGTCGGCGTTCCGCCGCGGCTTCGGGGGTCAGGACCCGCAACGGAAAGAGCATGCCATCGCGGTGGAAAGCGGTGATCTCCGTCTCGCTCAGCCGCTTGCCCATTCAGGCCTCCACCGTGGCCAGGAGATGCAATGTGCCGGCCGCATAGGCTCGCCGGGCGGCCTGGCGCCGGATCTTGCCACTGGTGGTGCGGGGCAGCGCGCCATGGGGCAGAAAGCCGGTGCGCGGCACGACACCGCATTCCTGTCCGACCGCCGCGGCGATGTCGCGCGACAGCCTGGCCAGGTCGCGGCCCTGGCGATCGGCGGTGGCGATCTCCCCCAGCAGCACCAGGATCTCCTGGTCCGGCTCGCCGGCCGCGAAGGCCGCCACGGCCATCAACGCCTGACCCGTCGCGGCGATCGCGGCCTGCTCGATATCCGCGGCGTGGAGGTTGCGCCCGTGCAGGAACAGGATGTCCTTCATGCGGTCGATCACCACGAGGCCCGCCGCGGTCAGGGCGCCGATATCGCCGGTGCGGAGCAGGCGGCGACCGTTGTCGGGCAGGGCGGCCGACAGCGCGGTGATCCGCCCGGTCTCGGCGCACCATTCACCGACCGCGACATGCGGACCCGCGACGCAAATCTCGCCGGCCGCGCCGAGGGGCAGTGCCACCCCGGTCTCGGGATCATGGATGCTGACATGGCAACCCATAGGCGGTTCGCCGCAGGACACCCGTGGACGCGGCCCATGCGTCGGGCGGGACGCCACGGGCACCTGTCGCAGTCCGGTGCCGGGACGGGCCGAGGTCGCCAGCAGCGTGGCCTCCGCGAGTCCGTAGCACGGCAGGATCGCCCTGGGGTCGAACCGCGCCGGCGCGAAATGATCGGCAAAGCCTTGCAAGCTGGCGGCGCGGATCGGTTCGGCGCCGCAAAAGGCGATTGTCCAGCTCGACAGGTCCAGGCCAGGCGCGTCCTGTGGCCTGACGCGGCGCACGCACAGCTCATAGCCGAAATTCGGGCCGCCACCGATATCGCCACGATGCCGGTCGATCGCGCGTAGCCAGCGCACCGGCTTCTGAATGAAGGCGAAGGGAGGCATCAGGACGCCGAGGCCGCCCGCGTATAGCGGTTGCAGGATCGCCCCGAACAGGCCCATGTCGTGATGCGGCGGCAACCAGTTGACGCCGACCGTCCCCGTATCCGTGCCGAAGACCTCCCGCACCATCGCGAGATTGCTGGCGATATTGCCGTGGCTGAGCACGATGCCGCGCGGCGCTCGGGTGGAGCCCGAGCTATACTGGATGACCGCCGGCGCGTCCGCCGCGGGCATCGCCGGCAGGTCCGTGGTGTTCCGCCGCGGCATCGCCGTCAGGGACAGGATCAACCGCGATTCATCGGATAGGGCACCGATCGCCGCGGCGTCATCGGTGACGGCGGCTGCGCCGCGCAGCTCATTCAGCACTGTCACCAGACGCTGGCGACCTTCGCCCGCCGGCGGAAACGGCACCGGCACCGCGATCACGCCGGCGCGCAGACAGCCGAGGAGGGTGGCGACGAAACCGATGCCGGGCCGTAGCGCCAGGATGACAGGCCGGCCGGCACAGCCGCGATCCAGCAGGACCGACGCCACGGCCTCGGCCTGGGTGACGAGGTCCGCATACGTCGCCTCGGACGTGACATCCTCGCCGCGTTCCAGGAAACGGATCGCCACCGCGTCCGGGCGCTCCCGCGCATGGGTGGCGACGGCGTCCAGCAGCAACGGCGCGGCCGGGACGGAAACCGCCCGAGTCACCGGCCGCCACTCCCGTTGGCCCGTTCGGCATGGGCCATGCCGTCGAAGACACCGCGCATCCAGCTGCGCACGATCCCGCCATAGCGGCGGGTCGCCGCCGGGTCGAATGGCGCGTCGGGCCGCTGTTCCAGATCGAAATGACCATGATCGCGTCCCCGCACCAGCGTCGCGGTGGCGCGCCATCCGGCCCGCGATGTCAGGTGGGCGGGGATGTAGCGGATGGCCAGGCCGCACCGCCGCTGGCCTGAATGGTTCGGCGACGAACCGTGCACCAGCAGGACGTGATGCAGTGACATCTGCCCCGGACGCAGCACGACATCCACCGCCGTCGCCTCATCCACCTTGGCCAGCACGGTCTCCCGCCCCGGCAGCATCGCCGTCCGGTCGCCGGTGTCCGCATGGGGCAGGATCGTGTGGTGCGTGCCCGGGCTGACCCGCATGCAGCCGTTTTCGGGCACGGATGGCGTGAAGGCGACCCAGGCGGTCACGGCCTCGGGGGCGGAAAGGCCCCAATAGGTCGCGTCCTGGTGCCATGGCACATGCTGCGGCTCGCCAGGGCGCTTGTCGAAGAAGCCGGCCGCCCAGCACAGCAGGTCCGGGCCGAGGAGATCCTCTACGGGATCGAGGATGCGCGGATCGTGCACGAGGTCCCACAGGAACGGGATCAGGAGATGCGCCTTGATGTTCTGGACCGGCGGAAGCCGTCCGGCACCGCGGGCCTCGATGTCTGTCAACCAGTCGAGGCGCCGTGCCATCTCGACCTCGCTCATCACGGGTAACGGCGACAGGAAACCATCGCGCGCATAGCGGGCGCGCGCCGCGTCGTTCAACCTCCCAGGTCCATCCGACGTCGGCGACGGGCCGCTCATGGCCGGTCAATCACGCGGCTGGCGCGGGCGTCGAACAGCCAGCCCTGGGTGCGCAACGGGTTGGGGGGCCGGCCGCGCCGGCGGAGATAGGCGCGGGTCCCCTGTTGCAGCGTCTGCATCGCGCGCTCCGGCGCACTGGTGGAGAGGCCCCCGTGGAACTGGTGGAACGTGCCTTCCCCCAGGATACGGATCAGTTGCACGTCCGGCAGCGCGCAGGCGCGCAGGAAGGCGTCGGCGTTGCCCAACCCGCCCCCCGGTTCGATGAAGGCCGGATCGTATCCGCCCAGCTCATCCCATAGGGCACGCGGCAGGAACAGCGCGTTGGATTCCAGGATCGGGCCAGCGGGACCGCCCCGCAGTTCCGACACCGCGACATCGAACAGCCGGTATCCGTCCGTCGGCCAGCCGATGCTGGCCAGCAGCCTGTCCTCGGCGGCCTGGTCGTACCCGCGGCGCGCGCTGTCGAATTGCAGGGCCGGGCCAAGCTGATAGTTCAGCGTGGCGATGACCGGTCGCGGATGCAGCGCCGCGGCGGCCAGGCACGCATCGACAAGGCCGGGCGATGCCAGGCGCGCCCCATCGATCCAGACGCCGATCAGCGATCCGCGCGCCGCGGCCAGCCCGGCGTTCACCGCGGCGACCGGTGAAACGGTCGCGTCCGGCAAGCACAGGATGCGCGGTTCCGCGTCCAGCGCCGCGAACTGTTCCGCCGTTGGCGGACAGGCGGAGCCGTTGTCGACGATGATGATCTCGCGTTCGCCGGGGACCCGCCGGTTCTGGTATGGCGCCGTCAGCGACCGGATGGTGCGCGGCAGCTCACGCGCCATCTCATGGCAGACCACCACCAGGGATACGGCGGGATCCGTCACGGGGCCGGTTGCTCCGCCGCTGGCAGGGGAGTGCCATCCCGCGCGAAGGCCGCCGAGAAGGCATCGATGCTGGGATATTCGAAGAGCTGGATCGGATCGACCGGGACGCCGAACTCCTCCTCCATGACACCGGCCATGACCACGGCTTCGACCGAATCGAAGCCATAGGTATCGAACGTGCTGTCGGTCGGCACGCCATCCGGTGGCGAGAGGACGGACCCGATATAGTCCACCATCCAGTTCCGCAGCACGGCTTGGTCACACGGCAGGCGTTCGGCCATCCAGTTGTCCTCCTTGATCGCGTGGCAACCCGTCCAGCGCGGCATGACGGCTGACCCCAGGGCTACTGACCCCAGGGCTACTGACCCCAGGGCTACTGGCTCCAAGGCGGCTGACCACGGGTTGCATGGCCCAGCCGGGACCGTCGCGCAGCACTCCCGCCCGAAGCAGATCCCGCATGAAGGCGGCGCGCTCGGCACGCCGCTGAGCCGGGGCGCGGAACGCCGCGATGACGGCATGCCAATGCCGGTCCAGGGCGACCGCGACGGAGGCGGGAAACCCGGTGCCGTTCCGACGGGTCGCCGCGGCCGTGAGGGCTTTCCACCAGTCCGGCGCCAGGTCCTGCGGCCGGCCGATGTGATCCAGGAAGCCAGCGAACTTGTGGTAGGCGGGCCGGCCGACGAGAATTCCCGGTACGCCATAGGCCGCCGCCACCATGTAGCCGTGCAGGGAGGCACCGACATACAAGGCACTATGGGCCAGGGCGGCGGCGACCTCCCGCAGCTCCATGGGATCGTCCAGCAGCAGGTGCGGCGCGGTGAACGAACCGGCCAGCAGCCTCGCGACCGCGGGATCGTCATGGCTTTCCCCCACCGCGAGCAGCATCGGAACCAGGCCCCGCTCCGCCGCGAATGTCTCCAGCGCGGCGGCGATCCTGGCCGGGCTCTCTCCCGCGATCGAGCGGTTGCGCACATGGATCGCCAGCAGCCGCGTGTCGCCCGCCATCCGCTTGCGCCGCAGCAGCCCGTGAAACACATCCGTCAGCATGCGACGCGGCCATAGCAGCGGCAGGTCCGCCACCGGATCGGGCACGACGGAAACCGGCACATCGGAGGCCCCCAGCAGCCGGCGGCTGGCATGATCCCGCACCGCCACATGGGACGCGGCGCGCAAGGCGGCATGAACGACGGGGCGCTGCCGGGCGGAGAAAGGGTGTGGCACGCCAGGCGCGTTCCAGGCGATCGGCACGTCATGCAGCGCCGCCGCCAGCGTCGCGCCGATCCACAGGCCGGGCCCGCCCCAGGACGCGGCCTCCGCGCCGCGGTAGCGATCGAGGAAACTCAGCGGGCTGGTGTGAATCATGTACCCGCCGCCGATCAGGATGCCAGCGGCCGGGCAGGCACCGGTCAGCATGTCGGCCGCCGCGCGCGGTTCCATGGCATCCGCGAAACCGGGCCGGCTGTTGCTGGGCGCCACGGCCACCGCCTCCAGCCCGGCAAGCGCCAGCCGCCGGCTTGCCAGCAGGGGGAACAGCAGGTCACCGAAATTGTCCATGTCGAACATGCCGGTGACCAGGATGGGCGCGGGCGCGGTCACGGCGGCGCCGGCGTGGCGATCGCCTGGTCCAGCACCGTGAAGAACCTGCCATTGGCGATCATATGCTCGATGGCGAAATGGTCGGCGCAGCCGGGCACGGGATGCAGCACCGCGTTCGGCACGTCGCGCAGCAGGGCCGCGGCTTCCCTGTCGGGCGCATAATCCGCGCCGAAGCATTGATGGACGCGCGTGCGGGGGGCCGACCTGATCAGCGCGACAATGTCGAATTCCGCCTCGGTGAAGGTCGAGAACATTGCGGTCCGCGCGCCGGCGGAGGCGGGGGCCAAACCGTCGTCGCCGGCATCCGCGCCGTATCGGATATCCCCCGCGAACGAGATCGCCGCATGGGCCCGCATCAAGGCCGCGGTCCGGATCGCGGCGACACCGCCGACGGAAGCCCCCATGGTGACAACGGGGACGCCCAGCGAGCCGCAGAGGGTCTGAAGACCGGTGATCATGGCCGCCTGGTCGGGCCCGAACCGCCGCACCCCGCTGGTGAAGGCGCGGCTGTTCAGGTCGCGCAGATAGATGACATTGATCGGGCGCCGCATCAGCAGCCCGTCGGTCAGGCTGAACGGCAGATAACCCAGACCGCCTTGGACCCCCGCCAGAACGATGACCGTGGCGATGGCGTTCGGCGTGCCGACGACCTGCATGTCTTTCGCCGGATCGTTGCTGACCCCGCGCGGGTTGTTCCACGTCCCGGGCGGATAGGCATTCAGCGTCGCCCGCAACGGCATCGCCATCCCGGCGACCGGCCCGGCCGGGGACACGGCATCGATGATGGCCGTTGCCCGCGCGACGTCGCCATGCCGCAGGCCGGCGACGGCGAACTGGAACTGCCAGCGTTCATCGCCCGCCGTCGCGGCGGCTTGTTCGGCCAGGATATCGTACAGCTCCCGATCCGCCGTGAAGGGGATCGTGCAGCGGTTGTACCGAAACACCAGCAGCCAGTCGCGCGGCCAGCGTCGCAAGGCCGATTCCAGCAGGGCAACCATCTCCGGCACGCGGCCGCTGAAATGCGCCGCCTGGATCGCCCGCCGCGCGAAGTCCGGCCGTTCCGGTGACCGAGCGTGCAGCGCGCACGCCAGCCGATACGCCTCCTCGAACCGCGCGGCGACCAGATGCAGTTCCAGCTCCAGCAACTGGCTTTCCATCGGCAGCGGTCCCAGTTCCCGCGCGGCGGCGAACAGTCTTTCCGCCTCCTGCCGGTCACGCGCGCGGAAACGCAACGCGGCCAGCTTCAACAGCACGAACCGGTCATCCGGCACGCCCCGCAGCAGGCTCGACAGGAAGTCCCGGCGCGCGGCGGTTTCACGATGCGCCAGCAGGGCGCGAGACAGCAGGCTGATCCGCGTCGCCTCCGGCGCGGTTCCGGACCAGATACGGGTTGCCACCAGCGCCGCGGCCTCCATGCCCCGACGCTGCCGCAGGAACAGTTCGGCCAGACGGACGTCTGGCCAGGGATTGGCGGGATGCCGATCCAAGGCGGCGCGGTAGCAGGCTTCGGCGGCATCCGGCTGACCGATCCGCTCCAGCCAGCCGCCTTGAGCCAGTTGAATCCCCAGGTCGTCCGGCCAACGCTGGCGCGCGATGGCGATGCGGTCGGTCAGGTCCGGCGCATCGGGCGCGGCCAGCAGCGCGCGCAGCGCCGCGGCCTCGGCGGCCGGACCGTGGGTCCGCCCGGGCGCCAGCGTCTCCCAAGCCAATGCATTTGTAGTGATGGCGGTGCTGGTGACGACGGCGCTCATGGAGTCGGCACCGGGATCGCGATGGCGCGCAACGGGGTGTCCGTCTGGTCCAGTGGCGACAGCGTCCGCGGCGTGTGCGCCAGCAGAAAGGCGCGCGTGCGGACGCCGGTGACCGGGTCCGCGGGCTCAGCCACGACGATCCGCGCGTCGGGCACGGCGGCGTGGATGATTTCTTCCACGTCGGCACCGAACTTCCGGAACTCATTCATGCGGTCGCCGCGCGGAAAGCCCCAGTCGAGGGTTCGCGCATAGCCGGGGACATTGCGCAGCGCGAGGAACAGGAACCCGTCGGCGCGCGTGGCGCGAAACATCGCGCTCAGCAGGCGTTTGGCGTCGGGAGCCCGTTCCAGCATGTCGATGCACGCGACGATGTCGGCGGACCCGATGGGCAGCTCCTGCTCCGGCGCCGCGACCGTCGCGTCGCAGTCCCGTATGTCGGCGAACCAGCCGCCGGCGAGGACCCGGTCCTCACAGAAACGGATACAGCTCTGTTTCGGCTCACCCCGCTTGCGAAGCACATCGAACAGCACGCGCATGGCGCGGTGCCGCGCCGAGGCTCCGCATCCGGCGCAAACAGCCCCGCCGCCGACGATGTCCGGCAGCGAAACGGGTCCGGGCCGCAGGCCGGCCCCGCCGCAGATGTTGCAGGGCACGGCCGCGCTTCCGGTGTCCGCCGACGCCGGTTGTCCAGCCAGGACCCTTGTGAACGCGCGCCAGTCCCTGGCGCCCGCGCCGGCTTCGGCATCCGCCATCCATTGCGCCAGACGGGCTCGGCCCTGTTGCCCAGCGGGGCCCGGACTGCCGGTCATCAACCCGCGCAACCGGCGCCAATGCCCGGCGATCCGATCCTGTGCCCGCGTGATGGCGGAGATTTCGACTGGGGTAAGCGGTTGCAACAGGCGGGGTGCGGCCGTGCGGGCATCTTCCCACCTGGTCACAAATCGTTCCGACATCCCAAGTTGCGAGAGGAATCCGGCGAATTTCACCATATGCGGCCGCGCCACCGCGACGCCGGGCCGGCCGTAGGAGAGGGCGGTGATCAGCCCATGCAGCGAGGAGCCGACATAGCCTTCCGCGTACGCGATCAGAGCCGCGATTTCCTTCAGTCCGACCGGGTCGTCGACGACCATCGCGCCCGCCGGCATCGTCTCGCCGACGCGCCGAGCGAAGGCGTCATCGCCGTGGCAGGGTCCGATCGCCACCAGAACCGGTGTCGCGTTCAAGGCCCTGGTGATTGCCGAGACGATATGTGCGGCCTGGGCTGGCTCGCCGTCCCAGTAGCGATCGTTCAAATGGAACACCAGCCAGGCCGAGGGCATGTCCATCCCATGACGCTCGAAGGCATGACGCGCGTGCGCGCGCAGGGCGGGGGCGGGCCAAACACGCGCGATGTCCAGGGCCGGATCGGGTACAACCGCCGGCTCCGCGCCGGTTTGTGGCGATGCCGCACCGAGAAATCTGATGCTGGCCGAGTCCCGCAGGCTGACATAGTCGCTCGCCGCCAGGACCAGATCGCGCAGGCCCCCGACGATCGGGTCGTCGATCGGCGCCGGCACGCCGGGCGCATTCCAGGCCAGGCGCGCGCCGCCCTGTGCCGCGATCAATGCCGCTCCCAGCCATAGCGACGGATAGGCTCCGGCGCGACCGAATTGCGCGTTGTCATAAGCGGGCAGCGGCGTTTCCCGAACATGGACGATGTTGCCGCCACCGATCAGATGCAGCCGCGCATCGAGCCGGAGCGCGTCGGCGACGGCGCGTGTCGGCACCGTGTCCCGCCAGGGCAGCTCCGCGCGCGTGGGAGAAACCGCGATACAGTCGTGCAGCGCCGGGTCCAGCGCATTCGCAACCAGGTGCGGGAACAGCAGATCGCCGTAGTTCAGCACATCAAATGTGCCATAGAGCGCGATTCGCGGCCGCACCGGCGCGGATGCGACGCTCTCGCTCATGATCGAAGGATTTGGCGGTCGCGCGGCGGGCGCCCCGCTTCATGGTTCGGCATCGCGATTACCTTACGGGAGAAAACATTCAGTTGAAAACACCACCATGTCAGTCAGGCCGTTTATTCTTGTTCCGTGCCACCGGACGGGCTTGCCGCCGCCGTGTCCGGAACGGTGTTCGCGGATGCCGCGGCGCGGTGCTGGCGCCGGCGGCCCATGATTGCTTGCCACCGCGCCCGGTCGGTGGCACGTCGAGTGCCGATGACGGTACCATACGGTCGGGGCGATGCTGGAACGTTTGACTGATCCTCGCTTCAAGGCGATCTCCCAACCCAGTGCGCAGGCGGTCGCGCTGACGACGCAGATCCTGGAACGGGAACCCGCCCCGGTCATCGCCGAGATCGGCATTGGCATTGGCGCGACATCCATGGCGCTGTGCTCCCTGCTGGATCATCGGGGAGAGGCCTGGTTCTTCGATTTCGAGGACAGGGTCACCGAGCTTGCCGCGGATCTCGCCGCCGCCGGTTATACCAATATACGGACCTTCGGCAATTCCCGGGCGACCCATGATAGTTACGGATGGACCCTCGCGATGCTGTTGCGGCGCCGGCGCGCATCCGGTCCGGCGGCGCTTTTTGATTTCATCTACCTGGATGGCGCGCATGTCTGGCATCACGATGCGCTGGCGACCGTTTGCGCCAAGGCCCTGTTGAAACCGGGCGGCTTTCTGCTGATGGACGATTATGACTGGACCATCGCCGTATCACCGACCATGCGTCCATCGGTCAATCCGACCATCCGGCAACACTATACAGAGGAACAAATCGAACTTTCGCATGTGGAGATGATCTGCAGCCTGCTGCTGGATGATGATCCGCATTTTGAGCGTGTGCCACTCGGATACCGTGGCCGCGAGCACCGGCGAGCCTACCGCAGGCTTTACTGAACGATGCCGCCTGCGCCGGATATTGTCGAAAATTCCGAGATTCTCCTTGATGCGGTGAAACATGCCGCGCTGGGCAGTACAATCCCGATCGGAGGGGGCGTTTTTTATCTGGAACAAAGCCTGGTTCTGGATTGTTCGGTATCGCTTCAGGGGGCGGCCGACAATCCCGCCTGCCTGATTTTCATCGGGCCGAATGCCGGCCTGAGGGTTCAGGCCGACGATTGCTCACTTGACAACCTGATACTGGGCTCGCAGCGCCATCGCGGCGCGCCGCTTCTTCATGCCAGGGACGCCGCCGGTCTGCGCGTGACGAATCTGGCCCTGTTGAACAGCCAGGGCCGGGGCATGCAGGCCGAGGATTGCCGCGATCTGTTACTTGAAGGTGTCGCCGCCGCGGAACTGGGTGCCGAGGCCGTCGTCATCCGAAGCTGCGCCGGCGTCCGGATCGGTGCCGTCTGCCGGGGCATCGGCCGGGCCCATCGGGCATCCGCCGTGATCGTGGAAGATTGCAACGATTTTTTGCTTCGGGTCGATGTCGCGGACACCTCCGGCAGCGCTGTTACAATTCGTGGCAACGAGCGGGCGGCGCAGCGGGGCGAGCTGCGCGTCCATGCCAGGGACTGCCTGCGCGGCTTGACCGTGATCGGGCAGCGCGAGCAACCGTTGACCGGCCTGTCAGGCAGTGTGTGGGTTGCCGGCAGCGCCGAGTACGGCGTCATGCTGACCAATGTGCATGCGCTCAAATTCGAGGTTTTCGTCAACGGCGCGCCGACCTCTCCGGTCCTGCGCCTTCAGGGCGCCTATGGCGCGCGTGACTGCGTGCTGACCCTGCACGGCGACGATATGGATCCCGTTACGGTGACGGATGGCCGCGATTCCGGCACGGCCATCCTGAAAGGGGATGCGCCGGCCACCCCGCCTGACGACGCTGTCCCCCCGTCTTTGCCCAACCCGATGATTGCCGCCCTGATCGGCACGGCGTCGGAGGAAGGGTTCGACCGATACCAGGTTCCGGGTATCTGCAGCCTCTGTGGCTGGTCGGGCCTGTTCCGGCGCACCGTGGCGTCGGAGCGTGAGACATTGGCGTGCGGACGATGCCGAGCGGTCCTGCGGTATCGTGGTCAGGCCGATGCGCTGCTGTACGTCGTCGGAGGCGGGCAGTATCCAACCTTGGCGGACCTTGCCGCGCGTGGTGCGCTGAAACCACTGGCGATCTTCGAACCGGGCAAGACCGGTCCGCTGCGGCGTTATCTGTCACAGTCCGGCACCTATTGCCGCTCCCAGTACATCCCCGGCCTGCCCAGCGGCACGGAGCGCGACGGCCTGGTCTGCCAGGACCTGATGGCAACGTCGTTCGCGGATGCCAGCTTCGACCTCGTTGTCACATCGGACATCATGGAGCACGTCCGCAAGCCGATGGCGGCGTTTCAGGAGATCGCCAGGATTCTGCGGCCGGGCGGGGCGCATATATTCTCCATCCCTTTCCTGATCCCGGTGCCCGAGGTCACGCGCGCTCGGGTCGATACGTCGGGGCCCGAGGACCGGTATCTGCTGCCGCCCGTCTATCACGGCTCCGGCGGCGGCGGTTTGTCACTCGTCTACACCGACTTCGGCCGCGACCTTGGCGCGCTGCTGCGCCAGGCGGGCATGGAACTGGAGGTGATGCGCCACACCGGCCGGAGCGAGCGGCACATCGTGGCGGCGACGATGATCGCCCGGCGCGTGCGTCCGGTGGACGCGATGGCGTCGGGAAAGACCCGCAACGCGTGAAACGCCACGCCGGCCGGGAGAATCCCGATACGATCCCGGACTGACAGGAATGGTCACGTCCGAAATGGCATGGGGGAAGATCGAGCTTGCGCGGGCCGCGGACCAATTTGTAGAATCGGTAATAACATTTGGAGGGAACCGTCCATGCTTACCCGCCGCGCCGCGCTCGGCGCCACGGCCACGCTCGCGACCGTCGCCGGAACGCGCCGTGTCCGCGCTCAATCCGGTCCCGTCATCCGCATCGGCGTGATCAACGACCAGTCGGGCGTATACCGCGACGTCGGCGGCCTTGGATCCGTCGTCTGCGTCAAGCAGGCCGTTGCCGACTTCGCCACGCAAAATGGCCTCAATGTCGAGGTGCTCGCGGCCGACCATCAGAACAAGCCGGATATCGGCCTTGCCATTGCCCGAGAATGGTTCGACCAGGGCGTGGACGTCATCACCGATGTTCAGGGTTCCGGAGTCGCCCTCGCGCTTGCCAAGCTCGCGCGCGAACGCGACAAGGTGATGCTGGCGTGCAACGTCGCGACCTCGGAACTGACGGGGAAGTCCTGCTCGCCGAACACGCTGCATTTCGGCTACGATACGTATATGACGGCCAACGTCACCGGCTCGGCGGTCGTGAAGCAGGGGGGCGATAGCTGGTTCATCCTGTTCGCCGACTATGCGTTCGGCAAGCAGATGAAGGAGGATCTGACGACCGTCGTGACCCGCCATGGCGGCAAGGTCCTCGGCAGCCTCGCCGTGCCTTTTCCCAATACCGATTTCTCGTCCATGCTGGTGCAGGCACAGGCTTCGGGCGCCAAGGTCATCGGACTGGCCGAAGCCGGCGCCGACCTCATCAACGTCATCAAGCAGGCCGCCGAGTTCGGCGTCGTGGAACGCGGCCAGAAGCTCGCGGCGTTCGTGATGTTCATCAACGATGTGCATGGCCTTGGCCTGCGCGTCGCGCGGGGGCTGCAACTCACCAACGTGTATTACTGGGACCGTGACGACCGCAGCCGCGCCTTTGCCAAGCGCGTCTGGACGGCGATGGGCAACGCGCCGCCGAACATGAGCCAGGCATCGAACTATTCGGCGACGCTGCACTATATGAAGGCGGTAAAGGCGCTCGGCCCGGCGGAGGCGAAGAAATCCGGCGCCGCCGCCGTCAAATGGATGAAGGCGCACAAGCTGGATGACGACGTGCTGCAAGGCGCGTCCATCCGCGCCGATGGGCGCGTGATGAGCCAGGCGTTCCTTTGCGAGGTGAAAAAACCGGAAGAAAGCAAGTACCCGTGGGACTACTACCACATCCGCGCCGTCATCCCGCCGGACCAGGCGTGGCGTTCGCTGGCCGATGGCGGCTGCCCGCTCGCAAGCTGATCCGCCGTCAATCCGTCACGCCGCCCCTCGCGGAATCTTGGTAGGCGGTGTCCTGATACGAGGCGGCGTTGGGCGGCGTTGCCTCGCCGCCCCCCCTTTCGTCATGGCGGGTCTCCCGCCCCCCGCCATGACGCGCGGGAACGGCAACCGCTCCTGCCTCAGGTCGCGCTGACGCGTTCCAGATAGCTCTGGAAGACACCGACATGGTTCAGCGCGTCATCGCAGGAGTCCGGCCACAGATCGCGCGCGCGGAAGCGAACGTCGTATGTCGGCTCCATCGGCGCCTGCATGCCGTGGCCGGCGGCATCGGGAAACGGATACGGTGGGGAGACGGCGACGACCACGCCGGTCTTGCCGCGAATATAGGCCGGCGCACGCACATGGCCCGCCACATAGTCGTCCTTCACGCGCACCGTCTCGCCGATCTCGAAACGCTGCGGCGGCGCTGCCTCGCGGCCGGGACCGATCGGCCCGGAAAGCTGAAACCGTCCGCCAGCCAGCGCCTCCAGCTCCTCGCGCGTGGTCAGCCCCTTCTCCACCAGCAGCGAGGCCAGCGCCGTCAGGTGACGTTCAAAATACGCCGCGGCCACGTAGTGCCGCGGCTCCATCCGCTCGATGGCGTGGCGTTGCTCATCCATATTATAGATGTGGTTGCGCATCGCGCAGGCGGTCATCGCGCGCACGGTCGGTTCCCAGGTCTCGTCATGCGGCGGCCAGGGGTGGATCACCCGGCCAAAACCCTGCTTGCCGCCCAGGTCGTGAAGCCCGTCCATCGGCTTTACCCCTTCACCTCATCGAGGCGCGACGCGCCGATCAGCGAATCCTGCGTGACGATCCCGGCGAGTCTCTCCGCCGGCCAGCCCCGGGTCGCCGGCGGCTGCACCGGCAGTACCATGTAGCGGGTGTCCGCCGTCGTATCCCAGACGCGGATTTCCGTGCTCTCCGGCAGGTCGAGCCCCATCTCCCGCAGCACCGTCCGCGATTCGCGCACCACGCGCGCGCGGTAGTCGAGGTCCTTGTACCAGCCCGGCGCCGCGCCGATGATCGTATAGGCGGTGCATGAGCACAGGGTGCAGACGATCACGTTGTGGATGTCCGGCGTGTTCTCCAGCACCACGAAGTGCCGATGATGCTCCGGGAAGTCGAAGCCCATCTCCCGCGCCGCGCCGGTCCCGTCGGCCAGCATGCGTGCCTTGAACGCGGGATCCGTCCAGGCACGCGCGACCATCCGGGCGCCGTTGGCCGTCACCCAGGCATCATCGGCGTGTTCCGTGAAGTCATGGATGAAGTCGTCCGTCAGCACCCCGTGCCGCCGCAGAACCAGCTCGACCGCGGCCGTCCTCTGTTCCAGCGTGGCAGCTTCCTGGATGCCTGAATGGTCAGCCATGTCTCATCTCCCCTCGGGCAAGCATGTCCTCATCCCGGATGATGATCATTGGCGGCGTGGACCAAAAGAGGGGTTCCGGCGCGGCACCAATTCATCACATATGTGATGGGCGGCTGATAGGAAGGTCCGTTTCATGGCGGCGCGGCAGCGGCAGCCGGTCAAGTCGGTCACGCGGTGCATCGAGCTTCTGGAATTCTTCGCCCAGGAGAGCCGGGTGGCCACGGTCGGTGAGGTGGCGAAGCGGCTGCGCATGCCTCAATCGAGCACGTCGATGCTGCTGAGCAGCCTTGCCACCCTGGGCTATCTGCAGCAGGTCCCGGGCACGCGGGCATTTGCGGCAACCGTGCGCGTCAGGCTGCTGGGGTCATTCGTGCAGGACGATATCGCCGTGCTGGGCGGCCTGATCCGCGGCATGGAGGAGATGCGCCACCGGACGCGGGGCAGCGTCATCCTGGCCATGCGCCAGGGCATCCTGGTCCGCTACATCGTGGTGCTGCGCGGCGACAATTCCACCGCCGAGAGCTTCAGCACCGGCGCGACACGCCCGGTCTTCCAGGTGGCGCCCGGAACGATCCTGGTGGCCGAGGAGACGGATGAGCAGATCGGCCTGCTGGCGCGGCGCGCCAACGCGGAGCAGCCGGACCAGGCCCAGACGATGATCGCGGACCTGATGAAGGACATCGCCGGGATCAGGCGGAACGGGTGGGCCCGCAGTCCCGGCGGCGCGACGCCGAGCACGGAGCTGACATCCGTCCTGATGCCGCGCGTGGCCGGTCAGCCGCTGCTGTCGCTGACCCTCGGCCTGCCGGCGCGGGAGGCCGTGGCGCGGCGCCAGGAGATCGTCGAGTCGCTCCGGGCCTTGGCGACGCGCTTCCACGGATAGCACCAGCCGGCGGCGTCCGGTTCATCGCGAGTCCCACCGGCATGGCGGGCGCAGGGCTTGATGGGGGAACGGAGGAGCGAGCCGGCCGGCATCGACATTGGCCTGATAACGGCCGGGCCCCAACTGGCCGCCCCCAATGGCCGCCCCAACTGGCCGCCCCCAACTGGCCACCCCTTCGGATCGCGGAAATGTTTGCGAGCGCCAGGCGGCGATGAGGTGCGGGTGCGGGTCAAATGGAGCAATCCTCATATAAATATATCCTTATATCCGACTTGACAGCCTCGGCGCGGCAAGCGTAGGTGAGCAGCCGAGGTTCTCCGCGTCGTGTTCCGGCGCGGAGCGAAGAGGGAAGCCGGTGCGATGCCGGCGCTGCCCCCGCAACTGTAAGCGGCGAGCGATCGTCCATCTGTGTCACTGGGCTTGCCCGTCGGGCTCGCCTGGGAAGGCCGGACAGTCGCACCGACCCGTGAGCCAGGAGACCTGCCTCGACACATAACGTCCCCGGCGGGGTGCCCGGTCGGTCGCCTGTTCGACGTCGCGGACCTTGTCCGCGCGGGCGTTCGTGCAGCCGTCTGCCCTTGCCAATCATCGGCTGGAGGCCGTCGCCATGACCGTCAATGTCGCAACCCTGGGCTTTCCTCGCATCGGCCCGCGGCGCGAACTGAAAACCGCGCTGGAAAGCTACTGGGCCGGCAAGTCCGACCAGGCCGCGCTGCTGGCCACCGCGGCGGAGCTGCGGCGCAAGGCCTGGGCACGTCAGCGGGACCTGGGTGCCACCATCATCCCCTCGAACGATTTTTCGCTATACGACCAGGTGCTCGATACCACCGCCATGGTGGGTGCCATCCCGGCGATCTATGGCTGGACAGGCGGCGAGGTCGGCCTGGATACCTATTTCGCGATGGCGCGCGGCGCGCAAGGCCAGCCCGGACACGAAGGCTGCGCCCATGGGCATGCGCATGACGGCGAAGGCGCGCCGGCGGCCGAGATGACCAAGTGGTTCGACACCAACTACCACTATCTCGTGCCGGAACTCACCGCCGGCCAGAGCTTCCGGCTCGCTTCCACCAAGGCGCTGCGGGAGTATCGGGAGGCCAAGGCCCAGGGCATCGAAACCCGGCCGGTCCTGCTGGGTCCGGTCAGCTACCTGCTGCTGGGCAAGACCCGCGGCGCGGATTTTGAGCCCCTGTCGCTGCTGCCCCGCCTGCTGCCGATCTACGCCGAGGTCCTGCGGCGGCTGGCGGAGGCCGGCGCGGCCTGGGTGCAGATGGATGAGCCCTACCTGGTGATGGACCTGACCGACACCGCCCGCGCCGCCTATCGGGACGCCTACGCGGCGCTGACCGGAGGCACCCCCACCGGGGGTGCCTCGACCGGAGATGCCTCGACCGGAGATGCCTCGACTGGGGACGCTTCCATCCCCCGCATCATGCTGACGACCTATTTCGGGGCCCTGGGCGACAACCTGGCGACCGTCCTGGCCTTGCCGGTCGCCGGCCTGCACGTCGATCTGGTCCGCGCGCCGGACCAGCTCGGCGCCATCCTGGCCGGCGCGCGGCCCGACCTTGTCCTGTCGCTGGGCGTCATCGACGGGCGCAACATCTGGGCGGCCGACCTGAACGCCATCCTCGATCGCATCCAGCCGGCGGTCGCCGCCGGCCGCACCGTCGTTCTCGCGCCGTCCTGCTCGTTGCTGCACACCCCGATCGACCTGGAACGGGAAACCGATCTGGATCCCGAGGTGCGGCGCTGGCTTTCGTTCGCCGTGCAGAAAGTGGCGGAGCTGGCGGTGCTCGCGCGGGCACTGAATGAGGGCCGCGACGCCGTGCGCGCGGAGCTGGACGTCGCGGCGGCGGCGGCGGCGTCGCGCCGGATCTCCCCGAAGATCCATAATCCGGCGGTTCAGGCGCGGATCACCGCCGACGATCCGTCATTGTCCCGCCGCACATCACCCTTCGAGGTCCGGCGATCGATCCAGCGTGCCAAGCTGAAGCTGCCGCCCTATCCGACCACCACGATCGGGTCCTTCCCGCAAACCGCCGAGATCCGCAAGGCTCGGGCTGACTATGGCAAGCACGCCATCGACCTGGCGACGTATGAAGGCTTCCTGCGCGACGAGACCGCCCGAGCCGTGCGCTGGCAGGAAGAGGCCGGTCTGGACGTGCTCGTTCACGGCGAGTTCGAGCGCAACGACATGGTCCAGTATTTCGGAGAGCAACTGTCCGGCTTCGCCTTCACCAGCCATGCCTGGGTGCAGTCCTACGGTTCCCGTTGCGTGCGGCCGCCCATCATCTACGGCGATGTCGCGCGTCCCAGGCCGATGACGGTTGAATGGTGGCGCTACGCGCAGTCGCTGACGAAGCGGCCGATGAAGGGGATGCTCACCGGCCCGGTGACGATCCTGAACTGGTCCTTCGTCCGCGATGACCAGCCACGCAGCGTCACCTGCCGCCAGCTCGCCTTCGCGATCCGCGATGAGGTCACCGACCTGGAAAACGCCGGCGCGGCGATCATCCAGATCGATGAGGCGGCGCTGCGGGAAGGCCTGCCGCTGCGGCACGGCGAGTGGCAGGCCTATCTCGACTGGGCCGTCGCATGTTTCCGGATCGCCTCCTCGGGTGTCGGCGATGCGACGCAGATCCACACCCATATGTGCTACTCGGAGTTCAACGACATCATCGCCTCGATCGGGGCGATGGACGCCGATGTCATCTCCATCGAGACGGCCCGCTCGCAGATGGAATTGCTGGATGCGTTCGCCGGCTACCGCTATCCGGCGGAGATCGGGCCCGGCGTCTACGACATCCACTCGCCCCGCGTCCCGGCGGCCGATGAAATGAGCGCGCTGCTGAAGGCCGCGGCGCGCCGCCTGCCGGCCGATCAGCTCTGGGTCAATCCGGATTGCGGCCTGAAGACGCGCAAATGGCCCGAGGTGCGGCTGGCCATCGAGAACATGGTCGCGGCGGCGCAGGCGGCCCGCGCCTGCGCCTGACGACACCGGGGCGGGAGCCGTGGGATGGCCTCACGCTTCCGTCCTTGCCGCCAGCGGCGCCGGCGGCATCGCACCCCGACACCGCACCCGACACTGTACCCTTTAGAACCCTTTGGGCGAGACGGATACGCGCATGAATGGACACCTGGCTGAAACGCATCCGACCTTGCGGCGCTGGCTTG
This sequence comes from Rhodopila sp., assembly GCF_035548095.1. Lineage (GTDB taxonomy): Bacteria > Pseudomonadota > Alphaproteobacteria > Acetobacterales > Acetobacteraceae > Rhodopila. Next base: position 101,745 of record NZ_DASZUV010000027.1, read on the forward strand.
CCGGCGAACGATTCGCCCCGCTGCCGCCACGCGGTGCCGACCAGGCCCCGCCGGCCCTGTCGTTCGAATTTTTTCCGCCCCGGACCGAGGCGCTCGAACGGCAATTGTGGACGTGCATTCAGCGCCTGGCGCCGCTTCGGCCGCGCTTCGTGTCGGTGACCTACGGGGCCGGCGGTTCGACGCATGCCCGCACCCATGCAACGGTGACACGAATCGTCAAGGAAACCGATTTGACACCAGCCGCGCACCTGACATGTGTCGGCGCTTCCCGCGAGGAGGTCGACGCCGTGGCGCGGAGCTATTGGGAGGCCGGCATCCGTCATATCGTGGCGCTTCGGGGCGATGCACCGCCCAATACCAGCTATGCACCGCATCCGGGCGGCTACGCCTATGCCAGCGATCTCGTCGCCGGCCTGCGGCGGATCGCCGATTTCGAGATATCGGTCGCCGCCTATCCCGAAACCCATCCGGCCGCCCGCAGCGCCGAGGACGACCTGGACAACCTGAAGCGCAAGCTCGACTCCGGCGCGACGCGGGCGATCACCCAGTATTTCTTTGATACCGCGACCTATCTTCGTTTCCTCGACCGCTGCCTCGCCGCCGGGATCACCGCGCCGATCGTCCCGGGCATCATGCCGGTGTCCAACTACGAACAGGCGGTCCGGTTCTCGGCGATGTGCGGGGCGTCGGTGCCCGCCTGGCTTGGGCACATGTTCGAGGGGACCGAGAACGATCCGGACCAGCGGCGGATCGTCGCCAGCATCGTGGCCGCCGAACAGGTCCGGATCCTGCAGGCCAACGGCGTCGACGAGTTCCATTTCTACACGCTCAACCGCGCCGACCTGACCTGTGCCATAGCCCATGTGCTGGGTGTCAGGCTAAGGTCCGCGCCCTCACGCGCCGCCGTCTGACACCGGCGGGCCGCCAGCCGCACTTCGTGCACAACCACCGGGGTACAACAAGAATGAAGGCACGTGCGTTGGCAGAGACCTTGGCAGGGCATGTGGCCGGTGATGCCGACGCGGATATCGTTCGCGCGGTGCACCCGGCCGAAGCCTCGGACGAGCGCGATATCGCCATCGCGATATCGCCGGATGCGGTCCGGCTTCTCGACGCGTGCCCGGCCCGTGCCGTCCTGGTGCTGGAGGGGACGGAACTGCCGCGGCCCTTTCAGACCGTGATCGCCATTCGCCGCTCGCGTTCCAACATGCCGGCGATCACGCGCGTCTTTCGTCATCACCCGCCGATCAGTCCAGGCATCCATCCAAGCGCGGTCGTCGCGCCGGATGCCCGGATCGGCGACGGCGCGATGGTCGGACCGCTGGCGGTCATCGGTCCCGGAGCCGCCATCGGACCCGGGTCCGCGATCCTGTCCCAGGCCACGGTCGAGGCCGACGCGGTCATCGGGTCCGGTTGCCTGATCCACCCGGGCGTCCGCATCGGCTGGGGATGCCGGATCGGGGATCGTGTCATCCTGGCTCATAATGTATCGATCGGCGCCGACGGCTTCAGCTTCGTCGCCGCCCGGACCGCCGCGCATGAAGCGGCTCGGCAGCCCGGTGCATGCCAAAACGGGGCGCAGCGAAACGAGCAACAGAAGATCCACTCCCTGTCGGTCGTGGAAATCGGCGACGACGTGGACATCGGCGCGTTGACCGCCATCGACCGCGGCACCCTGAAGCCGACCCGGATCGGCGCCGGTACCAAGATCGACGATCTCGTGCTGATCGGCCATAACGTCGAAATCGGGACGGACTGCCTGCTGTGTGGACAGGTTGGCCTCGCGGGCAGTGTGACCATTGGCAACAGTGTGGTATTGGGCGGGCGTGTCGGCGTCGCCGACCATATCAGGATCGGCGACCGCGCGGTCATTGCCGCCGCGGCGTGCGTTGGGACGAATGTGCCTGCTGGCGCGGTCTATGCCGGATACCCGGCGGTGCCGCATGCCGAGGCGCTGGAAAACTTGAGGGTGATGCGGCGCCTCCGGCGCCTGCTGGCACGATTGACAGAGACATAGGCACCCAGCGGCGTGAGGTCATGCAGGAAACGATAGAAACCACCCTCGCCAAGGTCATTGCGACCCAGGCCAATGTCGATCCGTCGCTGGTGGTGGCGGAGGCGACCTTGTCCGACCTGGGCGTGACCTCGCTCGACCTGGTCGAGATCATCATGACCATCGAGGATGAATACGATGTCACCATTCCGGTGAACGCCGTCGAGGCCTGGAACAATTACAAGACCGTCGCGGATCTCGTCGGATTGGGCCGTTCCCTCGGTCTCGAGGGACGCAACTGTGGATCATGAGCCCGTCGTCGTCACCGGCATGGGCTGTGTCTCGGCACTGGGTCATTCCGTCGAAGCCTTCTGGTCGGCGCTTCAGGAAGGCGTCTGCGGTCTCGGCACGCTCGATATACCCGCGCCGTCCGACCTGAAGGTCACGGTCGGAGGGACCATTCCCGCCCCCGACCCAAGGGAGAGCCTGGACGCCCGGCGCCTGCCGATGCTGGACCGCTTCAGCGTGCTGGCCACCGTGGCGGCCGGGCAGGCCATCGCGCAATCGGGCCTGCCGCTGGAAGCCTGCGGGCCCAGAACGGGCTGCATCGTCGGTGTCGGCACCGCGGGCGCCGAGACGATCGATGAGCTGTACCGTAGGATGTTCCTGGACGGCGCCAAGCGGGCGAACGTCTTCACGGTGCCGCGGGTGATGCCCAGCGCGCCCGCCAGCCAGATCAGCATGATGCACGGTATCCGCGGCCCGGTCCTTACCGTATCCTCGGCCTGCGCATCGTCAAACCACGCGGTTGCGACGGCCGTGTGGCTGCTGCGCAACAGGGTCATCGACGCGGCGGTGGTTGGCGGCACGGAAGCCCCGCTGACCTACGGCATCCTGAAGGCGTGGGAGGCTCTGCGGGTACTGGCGCCGGATACGTGCCGGCCGTTCGACCGTCATCGCAAGGGCCTCGTGCTCGCGGAAGGGGCGGGCATGTTCGTCTTGGAACGGGCCGGCCACGCCAGGGCGCGCGGCGCGGAGATCCTCGCGCAAATCGCCGGCGTCGGGATGAGCGCGGATGCCGCCGACCTCGTGGCACCCACGCTGGAAGGCCCGGCGGCGGCCATCCGAGCCTGTCTGGAGGATGCCAGGCTGGCCCCGGATGGCATCGATTATGTCAACGCACATGGCACCGGGACCGTCGCGAACGACATCACGGAGATCAACGTCCTGAAGTCGGTGTTCGGGGCCGATGCCAGGCGTCTGTCGATTTCCTCCACGAAATCGATGCATGGGCACGCGCTTGGGGCAAGCGGCTCGCTCGAGCTGGTGGCGGTCATCGAAGCCATGCGCCACGGCATCGTTCCGCCGACGGTGAATATCGTGGAACTCGATCCCGAATGCGACCTGGACGTCACCCCGGGGCATGCACGCGAACGACCGATCCGTGCCGCAATCAGCAACGCGTTCGCTTTCGGCGGCACCAATGCCGTCATCGCGGTGACACGCTTCCCGGGTTGAGGGCGGCTCCCGGTCTCTGGACGCCTCGCGATAAATAAGTGTGGTCTGGGAGTTAATACAACCATTAAGCGCGTCGTGGCGGTTGAACATCCTGTGGTTGAGCGGCTCACAGAGCCGTGAAGGAACTGCGGGGCTGCCATCATCGCTTAAGAAAGTATGCAGCTAACCAGGGACCGGACTGAGCAAAGGCGGCCATCGAACAGCGCTGCGCTCTCCCAACGGCCGGTCTCCCGGGCAGCCATGCGGATCTACTATCTACATCCGCTTTCGGCCGGCCCCATCCGGACATGGGACAGCCATCTTGCCCACGCCGCGCGGCTTGGCTTCACGCATGTCCTGCTGGCCCCGCCGTTCCAGCCCGGCCGAACCGGCAACATCTTTCTGACGCGCGACCACCAGCGCCTGCATCCGATGCTCGGCGCCCAGGACGCGGCCGAGGCGTTGGCGGCGTTGTCGCGCCAGGCACGCAGCCTGGGCCTGCGGCTGCTGCTGGACCTCGTCATCGACCGCGTCGCCGATGAATCCGATCTTCCATCGAAACCATATGATCCGCTGCCGGATCCGCGGCGCCCACCGGGTTTGAGGGGCGGCGCCGTGACCGACCTGTCGGCCGACAGCCTTACCTTGTGGCAGGGCCTGATCTCGACATGGATCGATGCCGGTATTGATGGCTTCCGCTGCGATGCCACGGATCGGGTACCGCCGGCGGTGTGGCGGCGGGTCGTCGCCGCCGCCCGCCGCGCGGCCCCTGACACCGCGTTCATCACCTGGCAGCCGGCGGCACGGCTCGCGGATTGCGGCTTCGATCTCGCGGCCTGCGCGTCCTGGGCCTGGGACTTTCGGGCCGAGTGGCTGGCAGAGGATCTAAGAAGGGCCGCCAACGTGGCCGACGTGCTGGCCATGCCGGAGCTTCCGTTTGGCAAGCGGATCGAGCACCCGCTGGCGGCGCGGCGAAGCCTGTCGCTTGCATCGGCCTTGGGGTCGGCTTGGCTTATGCCCATGGGCTTCGAGCACGCGGCCACCGAACCGCTCGATCCATCGCGGCCGACCCGGATCGCCGAGACGGATGCGCGGGTGGAGGCGGTGATCATGGCGAACCGCCAGCATCAGGACCTGCTTGATTGTCCGCCTGCGGAAATGAGTTCGGCGCCGGGGTCGCCCGTCGCCATCCTCAGCCGTGGCCCGGCGGTCGTCATCGCCGTCAATGCGACGCTCGATCGTCCCGCTCCCGTCCAGGACGGAGCGTGGGAGCTGCCACCCGGCGAGGTCGCGATCATCGCGTCCAAGCCGGAGCCCGCGATCGTCGCGCCAGCCTTGCTGCCAGCCTTGCTCAAGGATGCCGATACCGCCGCCGCCGCGCCTCGCATCGCCATCGAGGCGATCAGCCCGGCCGTCGATAACGGCCGGTTTCCGGTCAAGCGGATCCTTGGCGACTGGGTTGAGGTCGAAGCCGACCTGGTCACCGACGGGCATGAGAAACTGGCCGGAAACGTGCTGTGGCGGCCGGCCGATGCCGATGTCTGGCAGACCGTGCCGCTTCAGCTGGTGGCCAACGACCGCTGGGCCGCGCGTTTCAGATTGACCCGTCTGGGCCGGCATCTTTTTACGATCGAGGCCTGGCGTGACGAGTTCGGCACGCTGCAGGAGGACCTGAAGAAGAAGCAGGCGGCCAAGGTCGACGTGACGGCGGATATCGCGGACGGGCTCGCGTTGCTGGCGCGCCATGCGCCGGAACGCGCCGCGGCGGTGACGGACGATCCGCTTGCGATTCTTCTCGACGACGCATCCTCGGCCGCTGTCGCGGCGTCCGGCTATCGTCCCTTCCTTGTGAGGCATGAACCGGCACTCTGCGTCGATGCCGGCCGGCCGGCAGAATGTTTCGGGAGTTGGTACGAATTGTTCCCCCGTTCGCAAAGCGGGGATCCCGGCCGGCATGGGACATTCGATGACGTCATCCGCAGGCTTCCCGCGATCCGGGAGATGGGATTCGACGTCCTGTACATGCCGCCCATCCATCCCATTGGCCGGACGAACCGGAAGGGCCGCGACAACGCCCTGGCCGCGGCGCTGGATGATCCGGGCAGTCCCTATGCGATTGGCGGCGCGGCCGGCGGCCATGACGCCATTCATCCCGAGCTGGGCAGCTTCGATGATTTCCGGCGCCTGATCCAGGCCGCGGCGAAGCATGGCATGGAAGTGGCGCTGGACTTCGCCATCCAGTGTTCCCCCGATCATCCCTGGCTGCGGCAGCATCCCGACTGGTTCGCCTGGCGTGCCGACGGGTCTATCCGGTATGCCGAGAACCCGCCGAAGAAATACGAAGACATCGTCAATGTCGATTTCTATGCGCCCGCCGCCGTGCCGCGGCTGTGGGTGGCGCTGCGCGACGTCGTGCAATTCTGGGTCGATCGCGGGGTACGCATTTTCCGCGTCGACAATCCGCACACCAAGCCGCTGCCGTTCTGGCAATGGCTCATCGGCGACATCCGCTCCCGCCATCCCGACACCATCTTCCTGTCCGAGGCATTCACCCGGCCGAAGATGATGTACCGGCTTGCCAAGATCGGGTTCACCCAATCCTATACCTATTTTACCTGGCGCAATTCGGCGGCCGAGCTGAAGGAATACCTGCTGGAGCTGTCGGCACCGCCGGTGAGCGAGTTTTTCCGCCCGCATTTCTTTGTCAATACGCCTGACATCAATCCGTTTTTTTTGCAACGATCAGGCCGTGCCGGCTTCCTGATGCGTGCCGCCCTGGCCGCCACGCTGTCCGGACTGTGGGGTGTCTATAACGGTTTCGAATTATGCGAGTCCGCCGCCCTACCCGGCCGCGAGGAATATGCCAGCTCTGAAAAATATGAAATCCGAGCATGGGACTGGGATAGACCGGGGAATATAACGGATGAAATCAGGCGGCTGAACGCGATCCGCCACGCGAATCCCGCCCTGCACTCACATCTGGGCCTGACCTTTCTGGAGAGCAGCGATCCCGACGTTCTGGTGTTCGCCAAGGCCGTGCCGGGCAATGTGATCATCACGGCGGTCAGCTTCGATCCCCACGCTGCACGCGAAACGGACATCCTGATTCCGCCGTCCCTGTGGGATCTGCGGGACGAAGCGGAGTTGACCGGTGTCGACCTGATGGCCGGCCATGAATTCCCCTGGCGAACGGGGCGCAGTCGAATCGGCCTTGATCCCGGTCATCTGCCGTTTCTGATCTGGCGTCTGCGTCCCGCAAATGAGGCTTGATGATGAAGCGGAGGCATGTTCCGGCGCAAACCCTCGATCCGCTGTGGTACAAGGACGCGATCATTTATCAGCTGCACGTCAAGTCATTCGTCGACTCGAACGGCGACGGCATCGGTGACTTTCGCGGTGCGCTGGGAAAGATCGACTACATCGCCAATCTAGGCGTCGACGTCATCTGGCTGTTGCCGTTCTACCCTTCGCCACGCCGCGACGACGGGTATGACATCGCGGATTACCGTGGTGTCCACCCTGACTATGGCACCATGGCTGATCTGCGGGCCTTCATCGATGCGGCCCATTCGCGCGGCATGAAGATCATTACGGAGCTGGTGATAAACCATACCTCCGACCAGCATCCCTGGTTCCAGCGGGCGCGAAGCGCCAAGCCCGGCAGCGTGGCGCGCAACTACTATGTCTGGTCCGATACCGATCAGAAATACGCCGGGACGCGCATCATCTTCCTGGATACCGAAAAGTCCAACTGGACCTGGGATTCGGTTGCGGGGGCCTATTTCTGGCACCGGTTCTATTCGCACCAGCCGGACCTGAACTTCGATAATCCGCATGTATTGCGTGAAGTCCTGTCGGTGATGCGGTACTGGCTCGACGTCGGCGTCGATGGGCTGCGGCTCGATGCGGTGCCCTATCTTGTGGAACGTGAGGGCACGGACAACGAAAACCTTCCGGAAACCCATGCCATTCTGCGCACGATCAGGGCGGCGATGGATGCACATAGTCCGGGGCATGTGCTGCTGGCCGAAGCGAACATGTGGCCCGAGGACGCGCAGCAATATTTCGGCACCGGCGATGAATGCCAGATGGCGTTCCACTTCCCGCTGATGCCGCGCATGTACATGGCCATCGCGCAGGAGGACCGGTTTCCCATCACCGACGTGTTGCGCCAGACCCCCGACATCCCGGAGAACTGTCAGTGGGCCGTGTTCCTGCGCAATCATGACGAGCTGACGCTTGAAATGGTGACGGACAAGGAGCGCGACTATCTCTGGACCACCTATGCCGCCGATCGGCGCGCCCGCTTCAATCTGGGCATTCGCCGCCGCCTTGCCCCCTTGCTGGAGCATGACCGCCGGCGCATGGAGCTGATGAACGGCCTGCTGTTCTCGATGCCCGGGACCCCGATCATCTATTATGGCGACGAGATCGGCATGGGTGACAATATCCATCTGGGCGACCGGGACGGCGTCCGGACGCCGATGCAATGGTCCCCCGACCGCAATGGCGGCTTTTCCAGGGCCAGCCCGGAGAGCCTCGTTCTGCCATCGATCCGCGATCCGCTCTTTGGCTACGAAGCCGTGAACGTGGAGGCGCAGGAGCGCGACCAGCACTCCCTGCTGAACTGGACGCGGCGCATGCTGAGCGTCCGGCGGAGAAACCGGGCGTTCGGACGGGGAACGTTACGGTTCCTGTATCCGACGAACCGGAAAGTCCTGGCATTTCTGCGGGAGTACGACGGTGAGACCATTCTTTGCGTCAGCAACCTGTCCCGTACGGCGCAAGCCGTGGAGCTGGATCTTTCCACCCTGGCCGGCCGGACGCCGGTGGACATGATCGGTGGGTCCGTGTTTCCGCCGATCGGGCAGCTTTCCTACCTGCTGACAATGCCGCCTTATGCCTTCTACTGGTTCATGCTCGCCAGTGAGAACGCGCTGCCGAGCTGGCATCAGCCGGCACCGGAGCCGTTGCCGGAATATCGTACGGTCGTGCTGCGGAAGGGATTGGATGAAGTCCGCCAGGATGCCATCCGCACGATGCTGGAGACGGATGTTCTGCCATCCTATCTGGCCTTGCGCCGGTGGTTCTCGGCCAAGGACCGCAAGCTTCAGCACGTCCGCATCGCGCGTGCCGAAGCCATCACCGCCCGCCGGGGAGAATTCCTGCTGTTCGAGCTTGAGGTGGACACGGATTCGGGATCCGATCTCTATCACGTGCCCGTCGGCATCATCTGGGAGGATGAGATCGTCGGGCCGTTGGCACAGCAGCTCGCCCTGGCCCGTGTCCGGCGTGGCAGGCGTGTCGGGTACCTCACCGACGCCTTCGCCGCCGACGCGCTGCCGCCCGCGATCATTCGCGGCCTGCGCGCCAAGGCCAAGCTGCGGCTGCACGAAGGCGAATTGCGGTTCGTGCCGACCTCCCAACTCGCCGAGGTCGAGATCCCTCCCGATGCCCCGATTCAACGGCTCTCCGCGGAGCAGTCCAACACCTCATTGTTTGTCGGCGACAAGGCGATGCTCAAGATACTGCGCCGCGTGACGGCGGGCGTTCATCCGGAAGCCGAGATGTCGCGCTTCCTGACCGACGCCGGCTACGGCAATACGCCGCCTTTGCTTGGCGAGGTCGTGCGGATCGACCAAGACGGGACGCCGCACACGCTGCTGCTGCTGCAGGGCTTTGTGCGCAACCAGGGCGATGCCTGGACCTGGACGCTGGATTATCTCAGCCGGATGCTGGAGGACCTGACGGTCATCGATGCCACGCCGGAGCAGGTCGACGATTCCTTGTCGGCCTATCTCGGCTTCGCCTCCTGCATGGGCAGCCGCCTGGCGGAGCTTCACACGGTCCTGAGCCGGGATACCGACCAATCCGCCTTTGCCCCTGAACCCGTCGACCGGCCGACCGCGGAAGACTGGGCGAACGATGTCCGGCGCCAGCTGCAGAAAGCGCTCGATGCGATCGGTCATGTCCAGAGCTGGGATGATCCGCGCGCCGAGTCCGATGCGCGCACCGTGGTCGGGGCAAGGGATGAGCTGCCGGGTACGATCGGCCGCCTGTCGCAGTCCGCGATCGGCACCCTGATGACACGAATCCATGGGGATTTTCACTTGGGCCAGGTATTGGTCGCGCAGGGTGACGCCTATCTGATCGATTTCGAAGGCGAGCCGTCCCGGCCGCTTGCGGAGCGGCGGGCCAAGAGCTGTCCGTTGCGGGATGTGGCGGGTCTGATCCGCTCCTTCGACTATGCCGCCGCCTCCTCCGCCATGGGCCGAGCCGCGGCCAGCCAACGGGCCGATGAGCGCCGCGAGGCAATTCTCGATCGGTTCCGCGCTGCCGCGACAGGCGCGTTTCTGGACGCATATCGGCGGACGCATGCCGCCGCGCCGCGGAGATGGGTCGAGGCGGCGCAAGAGGCCGACCTGCTCGATCTGTTTCTGCTGCAGAAAGCCGCTTATGAAGTCGCTTATGAGGCGGCCAACCGGCTTGCCTGGCTTCCTATTCCGCTGCGCGGCCTGGCCGCCTTGGCGGAGCGGGTCATTGCAAAGGAACCGACGCTTGCTTGACGTTGCCGACGATTTCGATGCGCTGACAGCCCTGGAAGCCGGCCGCCACGGTGATCCGTTCGCCCTTCTTGGGCTTCATGACAAGCGGCTGCTGGTGCTGGCCAACGGGGCGCGTGGCGTGGAGGCCGTCAGCGCGGCTGATGGCAGCCCGATCGCGACCCTGCATCCGGTGGGCCAGGGCGGCCTCTTCATGGCCGAAATCGCCCATCCGGTGCCGTACCGGCTTCGCATCGACTGGGCAGGCGTGATCCAGGAGACCGAGGACCCTTACAGCTTCGGCCTTCTGCTGGGCGATCTCGACCTGCATCTGATCGCCGAGGGGCGGCACCGCGACCTTGCGCGGTGCCTTGGCGCTCATGTCACCAGCGTCGGCGACGTCGACGGGGTCAGGTTCGCCGTGTGGGCGCCGAATGCCGCGCGGGTCTCCGTCGTCGGCGACTTCAACGCCTGGGACGGGCGGCGCCATCCGATGCGCAATCGTCCGCCGTTCGGCGTGTGGGAGCTGTTCATTCCCAGACTGCGTGCCGGTGAGCGCTATAAATTCGAACTGTTGGACCGGGACTGGCGGCCGTTGCCGTTGAAAGCGGATCCGGTCGGCTTGCAAGCCGAACCGGCCCCGGCCACCGCATCGGTGGTCCCCGATCCCACGCCATTCGTCTGGACGGATGAAGCCTGGCTGGAACATCGTTCGGAACGGCAAAGCCCGGCTTCGCCGATCGCGGTGTACGAGGTCCATGCCAGCTCGTGGATTCGTGTCGATGGGCGTCAGCCCGACTGGGAGGATCTGGCGGAACGCCTGATTCCGTACGTCGTCGATATGGGATTCACGCATATCGAATTCCTGCCCATCATGTCACATCCGTTTGGCGGATCCTGGGGCTATCAGCCGCTGGGCCAGTTCGCGCCACAAGGGTCCCTGGGCCCGCCACGCGCCTTCGCTCGGTTTGTCGATCGATGCCATGAAGCGAATCTCGGCGTGATTCTCGACTGGGTGCCAGCGCATTTTCCCACCGACGCGTACGGCCTCGCCCGTTTCGACGGCACGCCGCTTTATGAGCATGCCGACCCGCGGGAAGGATTCCATCACGACTGGAACACGTTGATCTACAACCATGGCCGTCATGAAGTACGCGGCTTCCTGATCGCCAGCGCCCTGTTCTGGCTGGAACACTACCATGTCGACGGGCTGCGCGTGGATGCCGTCGCATCGATGCTGTATCGCGACTACAGCCGCCGGGAAGGGGAATGGATCCCGAACATGTATGGCGGGCGGGAAAACCTGGAAGCCATTTCATTCCTGCAGGAGCTGAACACCATCGTGGCGGAGCGCTGCCCGGGGACGCTCATGATCGCCGAGGAAAGCACCGCGTGGCCGGGTGTCACGGCGCCCGCCGCGGCCGGCGGCCTGGGCTTCAGTTTCAAATGGAACATGGGGTGGATGCACGACACCCTGGACTACCTCAAGCACGATCCGATCCACCGGCGTCATCATCATCATGAGATGACATTCGGGATGATCTACGCCTATTCGGAAAAATTCATGCTGCCGCTCTCGCATGACGAGGTCGTGCATGGAAAAGGCTCGCTCTATCGCCGGATGCCCGGGGACGAATGGCGGAAATGCGCCAATCTGCGTGCCTATTTTGGTTTCATGTGGGGGCATCCCGGTAAGCAGCTTCTGTTCATGGGCGGTGAGTTCGCGCAGCAGCGCGAGTGGGACCATGACAGCTCGCTGGACTGGCACCTGCTGGACAATGAACGTCATCGCGGCGTCCAGCGCCTGTTGCGCGATCTGAACCGGATTTATGCGTCGCATCCGGCCCTCTACGCCCAGGATACCGTTCCGTCCGGATTCCGGTGGGTGGTGGGCGATGATGCCGAACAGAGCGTGTTTGCCTTCCTGCGCTTCGCGGCCGGCGCCGCCCCGGTGCTGGTGGTAAGCAATTTCACCCCGGTGCCGCGATACAACTATCGGATCGGCGTCCCCCACGCCGGCAGGTGGCGCGAATGCATCAATTCGGATGCGACGAGCTACGGGGGGGCGGGCATGGGCAACAGCGGGCAGGCATTCACCACCGGCGAAGCGGCGCATGGATTGCCGGATTCCCTTGTCCTGACGCTGCCGCCGCTGGCGACGCTGATGCTGACGGTGGCAACGTGACCGGTTCGCCGTGGCCGGATCGTCTTGATCCGGGCCGGCCCTTTTCGCTGGGTGCGACGGCCGATATCGGGGGGGTGAACTTCGCCGTCTTCTCGGCGCACGCCGAACGGATCGAGCTTTGCCTGTTCGACCCCTCGGGACGGCGGGAAATCGCCCGCTTCGATCTGCCGGAATGCACCAATGAGGTGTTTCACGGCTATCTGCCGAACGCGCGGGCCGGGCAACTCTACGGCTATCGCGCCCATGGGCCGTATCAGCCTGACCACGGACATCGTTTCAACCCCAACAAGCTGCTCCTGGACCCCTATGCCCGGCAGCTGTCGGGGACGGTGCGCTGGTCCGACGCCCTGCATGGCTATCGGCTTGGCGCAGCCCGTGGGGACCGCAGCTTTGACCGGCGCGATTCGGCCTCGGCGATGCCGAAGGCCGTGGTACCGCCCATGGATTCCATCGCAACGGCACAGAGAACGCCGGGCACGGCGTGGCGCGACACGGTGATCTACGAAACGCATGTGCGCGGGTTCAGCATCCGGCGTGAGGATATCCCCGCGCGTGATCGCGGCACCTTCGCCGCGCTGGCGGACCCGCGGATGATCGACCATCTGGTGCGGCTTGGCGTCACGGCCGTCGAGCTTCTGCCGGTGCACGCTTTCCTGCAGGATCGCTTTCTGGTCGAGAAGGGGCTGCACAACTACTGGGGATACAGTACACTTTCCTTCTTTGCCCCCGAACCTGGCTATATCGCCGGCGGCGGCCTGGACGATATCCGGTTTGCCGTGCGCCGGCTGCATGCCGCCGGCATCGAAGTCATTCTGGACGTCGTTTACAACCACACCTGCGAAGGCAGTGAACTTGGCACGACGCTGTCCTGGCGCGGGCTCGACAATGCCAGCTATTACCGGCTCGTTGCGGACAACCAACGGCATACCATCAACGATACGGGCACGGGCAACACGCTGAACACATCCCATCCGCGCGTGCTGCAGATGGTCCTGGACAGCCTGCGGTATTGGGCGACATGTTTCGGCGTCGACGGGTTCCGCTTCGACCTCGGATCCACCCTGGGACGTGAGCCGGATGGATTCGATCCCAACGCGGGCTTCTTCGATGCCATCCTGCAGGACCCCGTGCTCTCCCGCCTGAAACTGATCTCGGAACCCTGGGATATCGGCCCCGGCGGCTATCAGCTTGGCAACCACCCGCCCGGTTTCGGAGAATGGAATGACCGCTTCCGGGACTCGATACGCTCCTATGTGCGTGGCGATTCCGGAAAGCGCCCCGAAATCGCCGCCAGGCTGAGCGGGTCCGGCGATATTTTCGACCATCGCCGGCGCAGGCCGTGGGCCTCCATCAACTTCCTGGCCAGCCACGACGGTTTCACCCTGCACGATCTGGTCAGCTACGCGGAACGCCACAATGAGGCGAATGGCGAAGACAACCGGGACGGCCATAGCGACAATCTCTCCGGCAACTGGGGCACCGAAGGACCGACGGACGACGAAACGATCATCGAGCTGCGAGAGCGTGTGAAGCGCTTCATGCTGACGATGCTGATGATGTCGCAGGGCACGCCGATGCTTCTGGGCGGTGACGAGATGGGCCGCACGCAAGGCGGCAACAACAATGCCTATTGCCAGGACAACGAAACCTCCTGGTTCGACTGGAAGCTGGCCGACGAACCACGCAACCAGGCGCTTCAGCGCTTCGTGACGCGCCTTGTTCGCACACGGCTCGCCTACCCGGTCTTGCGCTGCGACAAGTTCCTGCACGGCACGACAGAGGTTCTTCCCGATGTCCTGGACATCGCCTGGTTCGATGAGCAGGCCCGTGCCCTGATGCCGGACGCGTGGAACGACGCCGAGGCGCGGCTGCTGGCGGTCCGCCGTGCGAACGAATCAGACGATGGCGTCGAGATATCCTTGCTGCTGATGAATGCCACGCCGGAAGACCGCGACTTCGTCCTGCCGCGACCGGCAATGCAATGGCGCCTGCTGATCGACAGCGCCAATCCCGAGGCGCCGGAGCGCGTGGTGGAGGGCGAAACGATCAAGGTCGGCCGCCATGCTTCCGTCGTGCTGCTGGCCGTCGGCCAGACGGTCGGCGCATCCCACACCACGTTTGGCGCCACGCTGGTGGGCGGCAACCGCACGCATTTTCGCCTCTGGGCGCCGGACCGGCCGCGCGTGACGCTGGAGATCGAAGGCCGCTCCCCCATGACCATGCGGGCCCGGGATGCAGGATGGCACGAGGTGATCGCGGATAGCGGCGCCGGCGCGCGATATCGCTATCGTGTCCGCCCCGGGCTTGCCGTGCCGGATCCGGCGGCACGCGCACAGGCGGGGGACGTCCACGAACCAAGCATCGTGGTGGATCCGGCATCCTATGTATGGCGCCATTCGGAATGGCACGGCCGGCCATGGCACGAAGCCGTCATCTACGAGCTGCACGTCGGACTCTGTGATGGATTCGTTGGCGTTACGGCTCGGCTTGCCGATCTCGCCAGCCTGGGTGTCACGGCGATCGAGCTCATGCCCGTCGCCGAGTTTCCTGGCGCGCGCAACTGGGGATATGACGGCGTCCTGCCCTACGCCCCCGACGCCGCCTATGGCACGCCGGACGATCTGAAGGCCCTGGTGGACACGGCACACGGCCTGGGACTCATGGTCCTGCTGGATGTCGTCTATAACCATTTCGGGCCGGATGGAAACTATCTGGGCAGCTATGCCTCGGAATTCTGGCGACAGGACGTGTCCACCCCCTGGGGCGACGCCATCGATTTCCGGCGCGAGGAAGTACAGCACTTCTTCATCGAGAATGCGCTGTACTGGCTGGAGGAGTTCCGTTTCGATGGCCTTCGCCTGGACGCGCTCCATGCGATCGTGCCACAGGACGTCGTGTCAACCCTGGCGCGCGCGATTCGCGCCGGCGTCCGGCCCGGACGCCACGTCCACTTGATCATGGAGCATGAAGGAAACGCAGCCCACCTGCTGCGAGCGGACCCGGGCGCCGCCGGTTTCGATGCGCAATGGGCGGATGACTTTCACCACTGCCTGCACGTCCTGCTGACCGGCGAACACGAATCCTATTACGGCGATTTCGCCAAGGATACGGCCACCCTGCTTGCGCGCTGCCTTGCCGAAGGTTTCGCCTATCAAGGGCAGGTCTCACCCCATACCGGCCAGCCTCGCGGGGAACCAAGCGGCCACCTGCCGCCCACGGCCTTTGTCGTGTGCCTGCAGAACCATGACCAGATCGGCAACCGAGCGTTTGGCGAACGGCTGACCGTGCTGGCGGAGCCTGACGGCTTGCGTGCGGCGACCGTGCTGCTGTTGCTGATGCCGCAGATCCCGCTGCTGTTCATGGGACAGGAATGGGGCAGCAGAACGCCGTTCCTGTACTTTACCGACCATCATGACGATCTCGCCGAGAAGGTCCGCGACGGCCGGCGCCAGGAATTTTCCAGGTTCTCGGCCTTCACCGATCCGGACCGGCGCCAGCGGATTCCCGATCCGAACGATCCCGCCACATTTGCGGCGAGCCGGCCGGACCCCACAGAGGCGCAGCAGGGAGAGCATGCCGCCTGGCTTGCGCTGCATCGCCAGCTGCTGTCGTTACGAGCGCAACATATCCTGCCCCATATGGCGAATGCGCGCGCGATCTCCGCCTCCCCGCTCGGTCCAGCCAGCGTGCAGGCCGCCTGGTCCCTTTCAAACGGAACGATCCTTTCCATCGCGGCAAATTTTGCAGCCGAAGCGGTGGAATCCTCCCTTCCCGGGGAAATCCTGTTTGCGACGCCCGGGGCGACGGCGACGAACCTGCCTCCCCGGTCCTGCGTCGCGACGCTGGGCAGGGCGGGATGAACGAGGGCGCCCGAACGGAAACGGCCGGTACCAGGCCCGGTGCCACGGCAAGGCTGCAACTGCACCGGCACTTCACCTTCGATGATGCCGCCGCCTGCGTGCCCTACCTGGCCGACCTGGGGATCACGCATCTTTATATCTCGCCGATCCTGCGCGCCCGGCAAGGCTCCGTGCATGGCTACGACATCGTCGACCACGGCACGGTCAACCCGGAGCTGGGGGGCGAACCCGGGCTGCGGCGGCTGGTCGCGGCGTTGCGCCGGCGCGGCATGGGATTGATCGTCGATATCGTCCCCAACCACATGGCGGTCGGTGGCAGTGACAATGCGTGGTGGCTGGACGTGCTGGAATGGGGCCGCGCCAGCCCCTATGCGGATTTCTTCGATATCGACTGGGAGCCGCCGGACCCCGCGCTGCGCGGCAAGGTGCTGGTTCCCTTCCTGGGAAATCCGTACGGGGTCTGCCTGGCCGGTGGCGACATCGCGTTGCGCTGTGACGAGGGGCGCATCGCCGCCGTCTATGCGGACCATGTCTTTCCGATCGCGTTGCGGCACTATCCGGTCATCCTGGCGCCGATCGCCTCGCGGATCGCGGACCTGCCCGATTTGTCCCGGGCACCGGCGACGCGGGCCGCCGCGCGTGCCTCCGGCGCCGCGATGAAATCCGCGGTGCGCCGCTTCGCCGCCACCGACTCCGGCGCGGCGGCCCTGGCGCAGGCGCTGGACCGCTACGCGCCGGCCAGCCCGGACGGGCGTGACCGGCTGCATCACCTGCTGGAACGTCAGCATTATCGGCTGGTGTGGTGGCAGGCCGCCGCCGATGAGATCAACTGGCGCCGCTTTTTCGATATCACCTCGCTGGCCGGGCTGCGCGTGGAACTGCCGCAGGTGTTCGACGCCACCCATGCGACCCTGCTGCGCCTTTATGGCGCGGGCCTGATCGACGGCGTGCGGGTCGATCACATCGACGGCCTCGCGGACCCCAGGGCCTATTGCCGGAAGTTGCGTCGCCGCATGGACGCCGCTGCCGCGACGCGGCCGCAGGATGCGCCCGCCGGTCCTGCCTTCATCGTTGTGGAGAAAATCCTTGCATCCCAGGAACGCCTGCCGGCCGATTGGCGGACCGATGGCACCACCGGCTATGACTTCATGGACCAGGTCGGCGCGCTGCTGCACGATCCCGCCGGCGAGGCCCCGCTGACCGCGCTGTGGACGGAACTGGCGGGTTCCGCCGACAGCTTCGAGGACGTCGAGCACGCCGCGCGGCGATTGACCTTGCGCGACGCACTGGCAAGCGAACTCAACGCCACGGCGGCGGCGCTGCACCGCGTCGCCAGGCGCGACCTGGCGACGCGGGACTACACGTTGACGGGGATCCGCCGAGCGCTGGTGGAGATCCTGGTTCATTTTCCGGTCTATCGGCTTTACGCGGGGCTGACGGGCCGGCGCGGTACGGACGACAGGGCAATCGCGCGGGCCCTTGCCGGCGCGCGTCGCAGCATGCGAGCCGCCGACCGGCCCTTGCTCGACCTGATCGGACTCTGGCTTGGTGGGGAAGCGCCGCGCGAACTGCCGCCGGGCCCGCTGCGGCGGGAACGCCTGCGCGCCATCGTTCGGTTCGAGCAACTATCCTCCCCGGTTGCCGCGAAGTCCGTGGAGGACACCGCGTTCTACCGTTATGGCCGGTTGCTCTCCCGCAACGAGGTCGGATCGAATCCCGGCCGCTTCGCGATGCCGCCGGCCGCGTTTCATGCCGCCTGCCTGGAGCGTGCCCGGCAGTTTCCGCATGCGCTTCTGGCCATCGCGACGCATGACCATAAGCGCGGCGAGGACGTGCGCGCGCGGCTGTCGGTGCTTAGCGAGATTCCCGAGGAATGGGCGGCATGCCTGCGCCGCTGGACCCGGCTCAACGCGCCGCTCAAGCGGGACGTGGACGGAGCGCCGGCGCCGGACATGGCCGATGAGGTCATGCTCTATCAGATGCTGATCGGCGCCTGGCTGCCGGATATCGCCGACACCGGCGCCCTGGCGGAGCGGCTGGCCGCCTGGCAGCTGAAGGCGCTGCGGGAGGCGAAGCGCCATACTGCCTGGATCGCGCCGAACGACGCCTATGAAGGCGCCTGCCGCGATTTTCTGTTCCAGATGCTGGACGGCGCGCGGCCGTCGCGCGTGGTGGACGACATGGCGGCGTTCGCGGCGCGGCTGGGCCCGGCGGGCGCCGTCAAGGGATTGGCGCAGACGGTGTTGCGGATGACGACGCCGGGGATTCCCGATCTCTATCAGGGCACGGAGCTGTGGGATGGCAGCATGGTGGACCCGGACAACCGCGCGCCGGTGGATTATGCGCGGCGGCAAGCCATGCTGGCGGCGCGGCGGCGGCCCTCGGACCTTCTGCAAACCTGGGAAGCTGGCGAGATCAAGCAGGCGGTGATGGCCCGGGTCCTGGCCCTGCGCGCGCGGCGGCCGGATGTGTTTGCCGCGGGGTCGTATCGGCCGCTGGCGATCGAGGGCCCGCACGCGGACAGGGTGGTCGCGTTCAGCCGCCAGGGTGGCGGGACGACCGTCATCGTCGTCGCGTTGATCCGGCCGGCGGCGCTGCTGGGCGATCACCCGGTTCCGCATGTGCCGGCCGAGCGGTGGCGGGAGACGGCCATCATGACGCCGGACGAAGCGAATGGCCGGTATGATGATGTGCTGGGCGACAGGACCGTTACGGTAACGGACCACTCTCTGCCGGTATCGGTTGCCCTGGCCCATCTCCCGGTCGCGGTGCTGGCGATCGCGGCGGATGGGTTGTCCGGTCATCCTTGATATAAACCGTGACGCGAAGCCGATCGCGCCAAACGCGTGCCGGGCAGGCTCGCGCCCTGCCGGATACGTGCCCTGCCGGATACGCGCGTCGTTACTTTAAGTTACATCATGGCGGACGCGCGCGCCCGCGACGGCGTTCGGCGCCTGGTGTCAGACGGATGTATATGCGCACGTGTCACCGCCAGGGGGCGGATTTGCCGCGATTCGCAACGCGCGTGCCAAGGCAAACCGAATCGCAACCACGGCGGCGCCGTGTTTCAAGAAGTGGATTGACACATCGTAATGCCCTGTATCACAAGGCAGGCATTGAGAAGAGTCCGCTGATCACGGGATCGGCTGATCACAGGATCGAGGGAATAGGGATGAAGTCCAAGCTACTCGCGCTCTTGATGCTGGCTGCCGTCGCGATCGCCCCGGCCCGGGCGCAACAGGCGCCGTCGGAAATCAGGATCGGGCAGCTCTACGCGAGTTCCGGTCCCTATGCCTCGATCTCCATGCCGGTCTATGACGCGTTCAAGTTGTGGGTGGATGAAGTCAATGCCAAGGGTGGCGTCGCCATGCAGGCCTTTGGCGGCAAGCGCATCCCGATCAAGCTGATCTCCTATGATGACCAGTCCAGCACGGCGACGGCCGCGACGCTGTACAATCAGTTGATCACCCAGGATCATGTCGATCTGCTGGTCGCCGATTCCGGATCGGTGCTGACCTCGGTCGGTGTCCCCATCGCCAAGGAGCACAAGCAGTTCCTGTTCGATGTGTCGGGCACCGGCGCCGCCTTCTTCAGCGAGGACAACCCGTACATCGCGCTGATGGCCGACCCGGTGTCCACCATCTGGCCGCACTATATCTCGGACTTCCTGAATGACGAGGGGTACAAGGAAGGCATCCGCACGGTCGCCATCCTGTATTCGACCAATGATTTCACCGGGACGCAGGCCGCGGCGCTGAAGGGTTTCTTCGAACGCGACAAGAAGGTGAAGGTCATCTACTACCAGGGCGTGCCGACCAGCACGTCCAACTATACGGTGCTGATCAACAACATCGCCGCCCAGAACCCGGACGCGGTGCTGGAGCTTGGTTACGTCGGCAACGATATCGCCTTCCTGCGGAACCTGCAGGACAGCGGCAACCAGTTCCGCTTCGTCTTCTCCATCTATGCCGGCACCGAGATGGAGGAGATCGAGAAGAATGTCGGCGTCTCGGCGATGAAGAACATCTTCAGCTATGTCCCCGCCTCCAACTACGAGTACAAGGCGGAAGAGGGCATGAGCCAGAAGGAGTTCAAGGCGGCGTGGGAGAAGAAGTATCCGCCGGGGTCCGGCGTCGCGTTCGGCGCGAACGCGATCTACGGCTACATGACGGGCGTGGTGGTGCAGAAGACGCTGGAAACCACCAGGAGCCTGCGGCAGATGGATATTCATGACGCGGTGTTCGGGCTGTCGGGCAAGCTGAAGACGCTGGATGGAACGTTTGAGCTCCGCAAGGACGGCGCGCAGATCGGGGAGGTGACTCCGCTGGGCCAGCTCCAGGAAGCCGGCAAGGACAAGCTGGATCTGATCGCCGTCTATCCGCCGGACCTGGCGCACGGCAAGGCGATCCTGGGGAAGTGACCGCCCGGCCCGATGGACAGGCCGTGCCTTCCCCGGCACGGCCGCGCCGCTCTGCGCGGAGCCTTCCATGCTGACCGGGGCGCTGATCGCCGGGGTCATCTTCGGCCTGTATTTCACGCTGGTCGGCCTCGGCCTGAACCTCGTGTTCGGCGTCATGCGCATCGTCAACCTGGCGCATGGCGATGTGCTGATGCTGGGCGGCATCGCGGCCTGGGCCCTGTTCTCCGCCTTCGGCCTGCACCCGGTCGTCACCGCATTTCTGGTGCTGGCCGTCTTTCTGCTGGCCGGCCTGCCCGTCTATTACGCCGTCGTGCCAAGACTGCTGCGCTCCCGCGATGCCGAGATGCTGTCGCTGATCCTGTTTTTCGGCATCTCCCAGATGATCGAGGCGGTCACGACGATCGCCATCGGGGCCACGGAACGGTCGCTGCCGCCGCGGCTGATGGGCGTCGGGCCGATCATCCTGCTGGGAACACGGTTGCCGAAGGCATGGTTCTATTCCGCCGCCGTGTCGGCGGTCGCCGTCCTCGCCGTGTATTTCTACCTGTATCGCACCCGCCTTGGGACATTGACCCGCGCCGTGATGGTCTCCCGCGACGAGGCCCTGGCGACCGGCATCGATGTCAATCTGGTCTCCGCCATCGCCTTCGGCATCAGCCTGGCCCTGGCCGGGATCGCCGGCGTGTTCGCGCCGTTCATCATGGGCAGCATCACGCCGAACATGGGCGTGGCCCTCAATATCACCGCCTTTGCCGTCATCGTCGTCGGCACGCTGGGGAATCCGGTCGGAACGATCCTCGGCGGGATCATCTATGGCGTCTCGGTGATGCTGATGCAGACCTATCTCAGTTCATGGGCGAACCTGCTGCCCAACCTGCTGCTGATCGCCGTGCTGCTGGTCCGGCCGGAGGGGATACTGGGCCGGAAGACACGCCGTGCGTAATGCGCGTACCCGCAGGGCGGTGCTGGACGCCGCGATCGCCGCCCTGGTGGTCGCCGGCATGGGGTTGGCGCGGGGCGTCTACTCGAATGAGCTGATGCTGTTCAACTTCATCATGTTCCTGACCTTGTCGCAGGGACTCAACATCATCTACGGCTTCACCGGCTACCTGCCGTTCGGCTATGTCGGGTTTTTCGGTGCCGGCGCCTATGGCTTCGCCCTGGCGGTGATCCACCTGCACCTGCCGGCCATCGCCGCGATGGGATGCGCCGCGCTGGCCGCGCTGGTCCTGGCGGTGATCCTGCTGCCGCTGCTGCGCCTGTCCGGCGCCTATTTCGCGATCGCCTCCATGGCCGCCGCGCAGGCCTTGTACGAGGTGATCGCCAACCCGGACCTGGAGGATGTGACGAAGGGCCCCTACGGCGTTTCGCTCTCGAACGTGTTCGCCCCGGCCCTGTCGTACTACTTCGCGCTGGCGGTCCTGGCGGTGACGCTGCTGCTGGTGGTATGGCTGCGCAATTCCCGCTTCGGCATGTCGTTGCAGGCGATACGGGATGACTCGGTCAGCGCCGCGATGGCGGGGATCGGCGTGGTGCATGGCAGGACCGTCGCCTGGATGCTGTCGGCGCTGATCGCGGGACTGGTCGGCGGGGTCTTCGCCTGGCACATCTCCGTCTTCTACCCGGATACCGCGTTCGACCTGTCGATCTCGATCTTCTCCACCGTGTTCCTGCTGTTCGGCGGCGCCACGACGCTGCTCGGCCCGCTGCTGGGCGTGTTCATCCTGTATGGCGTCTATAACGTCATCGGCATCGCCGTGCCGCAGTATTTCCAGTTCACCTACGGCGCGCTGATCGTGCTGCTGGTGCTGTTCCTGCCCAACGGCCTCGTCTCCCTCCTGACCAGCCGAGGCATCCGTGTCCCCTGAGCCCTTGTTGCAGGTCGACGGCCTGGTCAAACGCTTCGGCGGCTTCATCGCGCTGAATGGCGTCACCTTCCATCTTGCGCCGGGCGAGGTCCTGGGGCTGGTCGGGCCGAACGGCTCCGGCAAGACGACCTGCATCAACGTGATCTGCGGGCTGTACGCGCCGGACGGCGGCAGCGTCCTGTATCAGGGCAAGGCGATCGGCGGCCAGGCGTCCCACCGCCTGGCGAAATCCGGCATCAACCGCACCTTCCAGTCGCCCAGGCCGTTCCTGTCGCTGACGGTGCGGGAGAATGTTGAGCTCGCGGCGCATTACGGCGACCCGAACCCGGGCTTCGACGTCGATGCCCTGCTGGCGGACCTGCAGCTCGACCGCTATGCCGCGCGGCCGGCGGCGGAGCTGAACAGCGCGCAGCAGAAGGCGTTGGACCTGGCGCGCGCCATGGCGACGGAACCCAGGCTGCTGCTGGTCGATGAGCTGGCCGCCGGCCTCAATCCCGCGGAGCTGAACCAGATGGCGGTCCGCCTGCGCAGCCTGGCCGAGCAGGGGATGGCGCTGCTGGTGGTCGAACACCTGATGGGCTTCATCGACAAGGTGACCGACCGCGTGGTGGTGATGGCGGCCGGCAAGGAGTTCTTCGAGGGCACGCTGGCGGACGCCACCCGCGACCCCGAGGTCATCCGCGTCTTCCTCGGCGGAGGGCATCATGGTTGACAATGGGCCTCCCACCGGCCCTTCCATTGGCGCCGGCATGGCGCCAACGGGCGGCACCGTCCTGCGTGCCGAGGCGATCGAGGCGGGATACGGCCGCGTCCAGGTGCTGTGGGGCGCCGGCCTGACCGTGCGGCCGCAGGAATCGGTGGTCCTGCTGGGTGCGAACGGCGCCGGCAAGACCACGCTGCTGAAGGTCATCGTCGGCCTGTTGCCGGCCTGGAAAGGGCATGTCGTCCTCGATCCCGATGACGTCACGTCCTGGCGCACCGACCGCCGGGTGCGCCGCGGCATGGCCTATATGTCCGAGCTGGGCGTGTTCCCCGGCCTGTCGATCGAGGAGAACCTGCGTGTCGGCGGCCAGTTCATCGACAGATCCGCCTTGCGCACCCGCATGGACGAGCTGTTCAGCTATTTTCCAGACCTCGCCGCTCGGCGCTCCACCCTGGCCGGCGCGCTGTCGGGCGGGCAGCGCAAGATGCTGGGCATCGCCAAGGCCCTGGCCTCATCGCCGCGGCTGCTGGTGATGGATGAGCCCTCGGCCGGGTTGTCCCCCTTGTTCGTCGGGCAGGTGATCGAGGTACTGGGAAAATTCCGCGAACAAGGGCTGGCGATGCTGATCGCGGAACAGAATGTTGCCTTCCTGGACCTGGCGGACCGCGTGTTCACCCTGGAAGGCGGCCGGATACGCTTCGAGGGGACGGTCGCGGCGCTGGAGGCGGATGACAGCCTGCACAAGGCCTATTTCGGCCTGTCGTAAGCCGCCGCCCTCCTTCCCGCCCCAGCGCCGGTCGGGACAGCCGATGGAGTCTGCCGCCACCGCGACCGGCGAAGACCCGCCGCGGCCCCGGCCGATCACGCCCCGATCATGCCCCGGACGATCATGCCCCGGACGAGCATACGGTGAGTCAAACCTCGCGCCGGCTGGCATGATAACCTGCATCACGTCAGCAGGAACGCAGAGCGGAGGAGGCCGAGCCCATGAAGAAGCTGATCAACGACCCGCGCAACGTGGTGCGGGAGATGCTGGAAGGCCTGACCGACCTGTCCCCCGGCCTGGCTTTGATGGATGGGGAGAACGTCGTCCTGCGCGCCGGCCTGCCGCCGGCCCCGGATCGGAAAGTCGCGGTGATCAGCGGCGGCGGCAGCGGACACGAACCGGCCCATGCCGGTTTCGTCGGCCCGGGCCTGCTCAGCGCGGCGGTCTGCGGCGACGTCTTCACCTCTCCCAGCGTCGACGCCGTGCTGGCCGCGATCCAGGCCACCGCCGGACCCGCCGGCGCGGTGCTGATCGTGAAGAACTATACCGGCGATCGGCTGAACTTCGCCCTCGCGGCGGAGCTGGCCCAGGCCGAAGGGATCCCGGTCGAGATCGTCGTGGTGGCGGATGACGTCTCCCTGCGCGACGTCGTGCCGCCGGAACGGCGCCGCGGCATCGCCGGCACGGTCCTGGTGCACAAGGTGGCCGGCGCCGCCGCCGAGGCGGGCGCGCCGGTGCAGGAGGTCGCGCACCTGGCGCGGCGCGCCGCCTCGCGCCTCGGCACCATGGGCGTCGGCCTGGGGGCCTGCACCGTCCCCGCCGCCGGCAGGCCCGGCTTCGAACTCGCCGAAAACGAGATCGAGCTCGGCCTTGGCATCCACGGCGAGAAGGGCGTGGAACGCTCGCATATGCGGACCGCCGACAGCCTGGTGGAGACCATCCTGACATCGGTTTCCCGCGACCTCGACCTTGCGGCGGGCCAGCACGTGGCGCTGCTGGTCAACGGCCTGGGCGGCACGCCGGCCATGGAGCTGTCGATCGTCGCGCGCCACGCACTCGGCTGGCTGCGCCAGCGCGGGATCGAGGTGAACCGTGCCTGGTGCGGCAATCTGATGACGGCGCTGGAAATGCCGGGCTGCTCCTTGTCGGTGCTGGTGTTGGATGACACGCTGCTGGACCTGCTCGACCGGGCCGCCGCGGCACCCGGCTGGCCGGGCTCCGGCCGGATTCCCGCGGTCCGCGCGCATCTGCCGCGTTCGGCGCCCCCCGAGGCATCGGTTCGGGGCGAGGCGGGTCCGCTCGCGGGGGCGGCGCGGCGGGTGGCCCTGGCGATCGCCGAGGCGCTGGAACAGGCGGAAGCGGAACTGACCCGCCTGGACGCGCATGCCGGCGACGGCGACCTGGGAGCCAGCATGGCACGCGGCGCCGCGGCATTGCGGCAATTGCCGGATCAGGCCTGGGCCACGCCGGCGGCCGCGCTGCACGCCACCGGGCACGCTTTCCGCCGCGCCATCGCCGGCAGCTCCGGTCCGTTCTATGCGACGGCCCTGCTGCGGGCCGCCCGCGCGCTGGGCGATCATCCCCGGCCGCACGCCGATGCCTGGGGCGACGCGTTCCGGATGGCGGTTGCGTCGATCAGCGAGATCGGCGGGGCGCAGGCCGGCGACCGCACGATGGTGGATGCGCTGGCGCCGGCGCTGGACGCCTGGGTGGCCGCGCGCAACAGCGGCCAATCCGGCGTCATGGCCTGGCGCGAGGCCGCGGTGGCGGCGCAGGAGGGGGCCGACAGGACGGCCGACATGCATCCGCGTGTAGGCCGAGCGGCGTATCTGGGGGAGCGCGTTCTGGGCGTGCCGGATGGCGGGGCCATGGCGGTCGCCATCTGGATGGCGGCCATCGCCGACGCGATCGAGGCGGAGGACCCGGCGTGATGCCGGGCGGCGTGATCGGGGCGGCGTGATCCGGTCGGCGTGATCCGGTCGGCGTGATCCGGGTGGGGGCGGTCAGGCCGCCAGGGGTGCCGACACCTCGGCGGCCGGGGCGAAGCTGTCGGGGCGGGCGAGCGCCCAGGCCTCGCGGAACCGGGCATCGGTGGTCCCGTCCAGCAATTCGCCGGGATGCAGCGTTGGATACAGCGTCGCGAAGCTGGCGACTTCGTGGGCGCTGATACGGCGGAACACGTGCTCCGGCCGGATCTCGGACGGGTGCGACAGGCCGGCGGCGGCGATCAGTTCCGCCAGCGCCTCCAGCGTGTGGTCGTGGAAATTCCGCACGCGCGGCGCCTTGTCGGCGACCACCAGGGCGCGCTGGCGCGTCGGATCCTGGGTGGCGACGCCGGTCGGGCAGCGATCGGTGTGGCAGCTCTGCGACTGGATGCAGCCAACGGCGAACATGAAGCCGCGCGCCGCGTTGCACCAGTCGGCGCCCAGCGCCAGGGCGCGCGCGATGTCGAAGCTGGTGACGATCTTGCCGGCGGCGCCGATCCGGATCCGGTCGCGCGCGTTGATGCCGATCAGTGCATTGTGCACGAAGTTCAGCCCGTCCCGCATCGGCGCGCCGATATGGTCCATGAACTCCAGCGGCGCCGCGCCGGTGCCGCCTTCCTTGCCGTCGACCACGATGAAGTCGGGATACAGGCCGGTCTCCACCATGGCCTTGCAAATCGCCAGGAATTCCCACCGGTGCCCGATGCACAGCTTGAAACCGGCCGGCTTGCCGCCGGACAGGCGGCGCATCTCGGCGACGAACTGCAGCAGGCCGATCGGCGTGGAGAAGCCGCTATGGCCGGATGGCGAAATGCAGTCGCGTCCCATCGGCACGCCGCGAATCCGCGCGACCTCCGGGCTGACCTTCGCCGCCGGCAGCACGCCGCCATGGCCGGGCTTGGCGCCCTGGCTGAGCTTCAGTTCCACCATCTTCACCTGGGGCAGGGTGGCATTCTCGGCGAAACGCTCCGCCGAGAACGCGCCCTCCGGCGTGCGGGCGCCGAAATAGCCTGATCCGATCTCCCAGATGATGTCGCCGCCATTCCGCAGGTGGTACGGGCTCAGCCCGCCTTCCCCGGTGTCATGGGCGAAGCGGCCCATCGCGGCGCCCTGGTTCAGCGCCAGGATGGCGTTCCGGCTCAGCGCGCCGAAGCTCATGGCGGAGATGTTGAAGATGGAAGCGGCATAAGGCCGGGTGCAATCCGGGCCGCCGATGCCGACGCGGAAATCGGGATCGGCGAGCGGCCTGGGAGCGATCGAATGGTGCAGCCATTCGAAGCCGGCTTCGTAGGTCTCGTACTGGGTACCGAACGGTCGCTTGTCCAGCTCCGCCTTGGCGCGCTGGTAGACCACGGCGCGGCGGTCGCGGCTGAACGGGGTGCCGTGCTTCTCGTCCTCAAAGAAGTACTGCCGCATCTCCGGCCGGATGGTCTCCAGGATGAAGCGCAGATGCGCCGAGATCGGGTAGGACCGCAGGACGGCGTGGCGGGTCTGCATCAGGTCATAGAAACCCAGCCCCGTCAGTGCGCCGAACAGCACGACGCCGGCGACCCACCAAAAGCTGGGGTGCACCAGATCGCCGACCGCGCACAGCACCAGCAGGGCTGTCGCCAGGGTCAGGCAGATATAGCGGGGGGTGAAGGGCAGGAACCAGGGCTGCATCAGGAACGTCTCCCAGAGGTCGTGGCGGCGGGGTCGTTTGGCGACGGAACACTTCGGTTTCGGTCTGTCATTGACACGTTTTCACATTCGGTCACAGGCGATCGCGGTTTATGGTGCGGTTTATCGAGTTTGTTCAGCCCGTGGGGGTTCAGCCCGTGGGGGTTCAGCCCGGGGGGGTTCAGCCCGGGGGGGCCAGCCCGCGACCCGTGGTTCGTGCCACAGCCGCGCCCGCCGCGGGGAGGAGTTTTTGTTGCGCTTCGACGTTCTGCTGGCGGCTGCCCTGGTGCTGCTTCCGTTCGGGTTCCCGGCGCCGAGCCGCGCCGCCGATCCGGACCAGGTGCCGGCGGCCCCGCCGGCCGATGCGGCGCCGATACCGCCGGACGGCGTCAGCGTGCCCCTGGTGACGCTGCCCGCCCTGTCGCCGCCCGAGGTCGATGCCGAAGTGGCGCGTTTGCGGGCCGCCTTCGCGCGGGAGGTGCCGCAGCACCTGACACCTCCGCCGCAGAGCGACGCGGCATGGATCGCCAAGGCCCAGCAGGCGATCGCGGCGTCGCCCTATCGGATCGACCGCGCGCAGATGATCGTGGTGGTCAATCGTGGCCCCGCCCAGGAACTGCGCATCATCGCCGCCCAGCCGGGCGATCTGCCCTGGTATGTGATCGGCGCCAGCAAGGTCTCCACCGGCCAGGAGGGGCGGCATGGCTACTACATCACGCCGGTGGGCGTGTTCCGCCACTCGACCGACATCCTGGACTACCGGGCGGAGGGCACGTTCAATGAAAACCACATCCGCGGGCTGGGGCTGAAGGGCAGCCGTGTGTGGGATTTCGGCTGGCAGACCGCGCAGGCGGGCTGGACGGCGACCGGCGGCGGCACCGTGATCCGGTTGCTGATCCATGCGACGGACCCGGCGAACCTGGAAAAGCGCATCGGCCGGGCGGCGTCGAAAGGCTGTGTGCGGGTGCCGGCGACGGTCAACCGGTTCATGGACATCCATGGCGTGCTGGACGTCGATTATGAGGCGGCGGCCACCTACGACCCGCGCTATGCCGCGCTGCTGCCGGCCACCCGCGCGCCGTCGAAACTGGCCGGGGATCTGCTGGTCGTCATCGATTCGTGATCGTGCCGGGCCCGGCCGGGCGGGCTACAGAAGACCGGCCGGCTGGACCGGGACGCCGGTGCGTCTCCGCCAGCCGCGGAGGAGAGGCCATGTCGACCCACGCGACCCCAACCGGGACGAAGCCAGCCACCCCAGGGTCAGCCGGCCCCGGTTCAGCCAAATCGGAGTCAGCCACCCCAGGCTCGGCCACCCCAGGCTCGGCCAGCCCGGGTTCGGCCACCCCGGGTTCGGCCACCCGGGGGTCGGCCGATATGGGCACCGCCACGCCGCTGGGCCCCGACGAACTGCGGCGGATGAACGCCTGGTGGCACGCCTGCTGCTACCTGGCCGTCGGTATGATCTATCTGCTGGACAACCCGCTGCTGCGGGAGCCGTTGAAGCCGGACCACATCAAGCACCGGCTGCTGGGGCACTGGGGCACCAGCCCGACTCTGGCCTTCTGCTGGACCCATCTCAACCGCGTGATCAAGCGCGACGACCTGGACATGATCTTCATCGCCGGGCCCGGCCACGGCGCGCCCGGCGTGCTGGGGCCGTGCTATCTGGAAGGCACCTATTCCGAGGTCTATCCGGACAAGAGCCAGGACACCGAGGGGCTGCGGAAATTCTTCAAGCAGTTCTCGTTTCCCGGCCATATCGGTTCGCATGTGACGCCGGAGACGCCGGGCTCGATCCATGAGGGCGGGGAGCTGGGCTACAGCCTGTCGCACGCCTATGGCGCGGCGCTGGACAACCCGGACCTGATCGTCGCCTGCGTGATCGGTGACGGCGAGGCCGAGACGGGACCGTTGGCCACGGCGTGGCATTCCAACAAATTCCTGAATCCGATCCGCGACGGCGCCGTGCTGCCGATCCTGAACCTGAACGGCTACAAGATCGCCAATCCCACGGTCCTGGCCCGCATCGGCCATGAGGAGCTGGCCGAGCTGCTCCGCGGCTATGGCTACACGCCGTATTTCGTCGAGGGGTCGGATCCCGAGACCATGCACCAGGTGATGGCGGCGACCCTGGACGCGGCGATCGCCCGGATCAGGGCGATCCAGGCGGAGGCACGGTCCTCGGGCGAGGCCGAGCGGCCGCGCTGGCCGATGATCGTGCTGCGGACCCCGAAAGGCTGGACCGGTCCCAAGACGGTGAATGGCCACAAGACCGAAGGCTCCTGGCGGGCACACCAGGTGCCGATCGCCGATGTGCGGGAGAACAAGGAAAGCCTGGCGCTGCTGGAAAGCTGGATGAAAAGCTACCGGCCCGAGGACCTGTTCAATGAGGACGGCGCGCTGATCGAGGAGCTGCGCGACCTGCCGCCCGCGGGCGCGCGCCGCATGAGCGCCAATCCGCACGCGAACGGGGGGCTGCTGCGCAAGGATCTGAAGCTGCCCGATTTCCGCGACTACGCCGTGACCGTGCCGGCCAAGGGCACGATCCGGCACGAAAACACCAGGCCGCTGGGCGAGTTTCTCCGCGACGTCATGCGCCACAACATGAGCTCCTTCCGCGTGCTCGGCCCGGATGAAACGGCATCGAACCGGTTGCAGGCGGTGTACGAGGCCAGCAAGAAGGTCTGGATGGCCGAGATGCTGCCCGAGGACGACGATGGCGGCGAACTGGCCCGCGACGGCCGGGTGATGGAGATGCTGTCGGAGCACACGCTGCTGGGCTGGCTGGAAGGCTACCTGCTGACCGGGCGGCACGGCTTCTTCGCCACATACGAAGCCTTCGCCCACATCATCGATTCGATGTTCAACCAGTTTGCCAAGTGGCTGGATATCTCGAAGAACCACGTCGCCTGGCGGGCACCGGTTTCGTCTGAAAACATCCTGCTGTCCTCGACCGTCTGGCGGCAGGACCATAACGGATTCTCCCACCAGGACCCCGGCTTCATCGACGTGGCGACGAACAAGAACGCGTCGGTGGTGCGCATCTACCTGCCGCCCGACGCCAACTGCCTGCTGTCGGTGGCGGATCACTGCCTGCGGTCCACGGATTATGTGAATGTCATCGTCGCCGACAAGCAGGCGCATATCCAGTTCCTGACGATCGAGGAAGCGGTCGTGCACTGCACCAAGGGCGTCGGTATCTGGCCGCGCGCCAGTAACGACCAGGGCGCGGAGCCGGATGTGGTGATGGCGTCCTGCGGCGACGTGCCGACGCAGGAATCGCTGGCGGCGGTGGCGATCCTGCGCGAGCGGCTGCCCGACCTGAAGATCCGCTTCGTCAACGTGGTGGATCTGTACAAGATGCAGCCATCGACGGAACATCCGCACGGGCTGAATGAGCGGGACTTCGACAGCCTGTTCACCCGGAACAAGCCGATCATCTTCAATTTCCACGGCTATCCGTGGCTGATCCACAAGCTGGCCTACCGGTTCACCAATCACGAGAACCTGCATGTCCGCGGCTACAAGGAGAAGGGCAACATCAACACACCGCTGGAACTGGCGATCCTGAACCAGATCGACCGTTTCGACCTGGTGATCGACGTGATCGACCGCGTCCCCGGCCTGGCGGTCCGCGCCGCGCATCTGAAGGAGGAGATGAAGAACGCGATCATCGAGAACCTGAACTATGCCCGCACCTACGGCATGGACAGGCCGGAGATCACGGAATGGGTCTGGCCGTACTGAGCCCGGCCGCGCGGGGACGGATGTCCGGCAAGGCAACGTCACGGTCCGGCAACGGCCGGCGGTCCGCGGCCGCGCCGGCAACCCGGGATAGCGGCCGGCTTCCCGACCGGGTGCCGTGGGCCGTCCTCACGCGGCGCCACCCGCCGGCGTATCGTCCGGGGCGCCGTCCGGCGCCGCATATGGCACGTCCAGGCCGCTGTCCGGCGCCAGCGCATGGTCGGTGCCGCCGATCCGCAGCGTCATCGCCTCTCCCGCCGTCAGCCTGACGCGGGCGCGGCCGGCGGCCAGCCGGATGGCGATCACCCGCCCGCGCCAGTGCGCGGCGAACGACAGCACGCGCCAATGGGGCGGCAGCCTCGGTGCCAGCTCGGGAACGTCCAGGGCAAGGTCCAGGCCGGCGAAGCCCCGCACCACCGCCTGCCACACCGCCCCCAGCCCGGCGATCCGGACGCCGCCGGCACTGTTCGGGTTGTCGTCCAGATCCGCGTCGGCGGCGATCCGAAGATAGCGGAGCGCCAGCTCGGTCATGCCCAGCCGCGCGGCGACCAGGGCGTGCATGCCGGCGCTCAGGGAGCTGCCATGGGCGCAGCGCGACTCGTAGTAGCGGAAATTGGCCGCGGCGGTATCACCCGGAAATGCCTCGGGCAGCAGGGCGATCAGGGCGACGACGTCGGCCTGCTTGACGATCTGGGACCGCTGCGTGCGGTCGCGGCCCAGGACCACGTCGATCGGCAGCCTGCGGTCGGCGTAGGCCGTGAGGTCGACGGGTTCCAGATCGTGAAAGCCGGCGAATTCCTCATACAGGCCCGTGGCGGGATCAAAACCGGTGACGAGGCGCGCGGCCGCGTCCCGCCAGTCGGCGCATTCGGCTTCCGACAGGCCCAGCGCCTCCCACAGCGAGGCGGCACGCGCCGGCCAGCGCGCCTGCAGCAGGTGCAGCACGTCCAGGGCCCGCTCGATGGTCCAGCGCGCCATCACATTGGTGAAGGCGTTGTCGTCGACGTCCTCATGATACTCGTCCGGGCCGATGACATGGCGGATATGGCGCTTGCCGTCGGCTTCGAGCCTGGCGCGAGACGCCCAGAAACGGCCGGTCTCCAGGATGATCTCCGCCCCCGCGGACAGCAGGAAGTCGACGTCGCCGGTGATGCGCCAGTAGCGCCACACGGCATAGGCGACGTCGGCGGCGATGTGCTGCTCCATCGTGCCGGTCCGCACCTCGACCTGCTCGCCGGTCGGGCCGATGACATGGTCGGGCGTGGTTTCCTCGCCGGTATCGGCGGATTCCCAGGCATACAGGGCACCCTTGCAGCCCAGCGCGGCCGCCTTGGCCCGCGCGCCCGGCAAGGTATGGAAGCGATACATCAGCATCGCCCGCGCCGCCGCCGGCCACACGGCGGTATAGAACGGCAGCAGGTAGATCTCGGTGTCCCAGAAGACGTGGCCGAAATATGCGTCGCCGGTCAGCGCCCTGGCCCCGATCGACACACGCTCATCATCGGGGTTGGCGGCGCTGGTCAGATGGTAGACGGCGAAGCGGAGCGCGCGCTGCAGGTCGTCATCCCCGTCCACCACCACGTCCGCCGCGTCCCAACGGCGGACCCAGGCCGCTTCATGGTCCGCCAGCACGGCGCGCCAGCCGATCCGGGTGGCCCTGACAAGGGCGGCGGTGGCGCGCGGGGAGGGATCCTCCTCCGGCATGTCGGACCGGGCGACGCCGACCAGCCGGACGAACTCCGCGCATTGACCGGCGACCGAGGTGGTGCGCCAGGCCCAGCGCAGTGGAAACGGGTGCTCCGCCGGGACCGCCTCGCCGTCGAGATACAGGGACGCGGTCCCGGCCATGGCCACGGCCTTGCTGCCGCCCTCGGTCCGCCATGCCCCCAGGTCCCGTTCCAGGCGGGTCGGCTCCATGCCCTGGCCGGCCATGGCGAAGCTGGCCTCCACCCGGACATCGACGCCGCTGCGGTCCAGCGACATCCGGATCACCTGCAGCCCGATCGCCCGGTCGGCCTGCGACAGCAGCTTGATCTCCCGCCCGGTGCCGGTGATCCCCGACCTGGTGTGCTGGGTCCAGGTGGAGCTCAGCACCGCTCGGCGCATATCCAGGGTGCGCGCTATGTCCACCACCCGGCCCTCGCGGACGACCAGCGGCTGGCCGTCCAGCAGGATGCGCACGCGGGACCAGTCGGCGACCGGCACCAGCGCGGGGACGGGCGGGTCCGTGTTGGGGATGTCGAACAGCCCGGCGACATAGGTGCGCGGCCAGGACGCCCAGCGGATATAGCCGAGCCAGCTGACCCAGGTGGGACCGCGGCTGGTGGAGCGGGAGGCGCGCATGCCCAGGAAACCGTTGCTGATCGCCAGCCGGGACTCGGCCGCGGTCTCCGTCAGGATGTTGTAGCCCATCTGCTCGACGGTCCAACCCGGATGCGGCGTCGCGGCGAAGGGATCGCCGGCGGGCGGGTCGCGCGGCTCGTCGTCGGACCGCGGACCGGAAGGCTGCGCCATCTGGGGTCAGGCCCTGGCCGCGGGCAGGGCGCGCAGCACGCCCGCCGGCAGGGCGGCGGTATCGACGCTGTCCAGGCTGCTGACGACGAGGTCGGCGCCGGCCGCGCGCAGCAGTGCCTCGTCGTGCAGCCGGGCGATGCCGAGCCCCCGCATGCCGCCGGCCTTGGCCGCCTTGATGCCGGCCGGCGCGTCCTCGATCACCACGCATAGCGCCGGCGCCATCGCCAGCTTGCACGCGGCCGCCAGGAACAGGTCGGGCGCGGGCTTGCCATGCGGGACATTGGCGCCGCTGAGGTCGGCGTCGAAGATGGGCATCAGGGCGCGTCCGTCCGGGATCGACAGCTGCCGCAGCATGGCGGCGGCGTTCTTCGAGGAGGAAGCCAGCGCCAGGCGCAGCCCGGCATCATGCAGGGAGGCGGCGAAGCGGACCGCGTCCGGAAACGCCTTGAACTGCCGGCCCTTGATCAATTGCTCGATCAGGGCCTGCTTGCGATCGGCATAGTCCGCGGCCTGGCGTTCCGCGTTGGGGACGCCCAGCTGCTCCAGGGCGGCGCGGGCGCCCTCCAGGCGGGGACGGCCGGCGACATGGGCCTGATAGAACGCGGTCGTGAAACGGGCCGGATCGGCAAGGCCGCGCAGGGCCGCGCGCCATGCCTGTTCATGCGGGGAGGCGACCAGCACGCCGTCGACGTCGAAAATGGCTGCCTGGATCGGCGTGGGATCAATGAACATGCGAGCCACCGACATTGGGCCAACAGACGAATGGCGGGACAAACGGCGGGACGGACACGGCGGGACGGACGCCGCCGGGCGCAGCGTATCACCGTAAACGCCCCAGGCGCCTCGCCGTTTCCACCCGTTCCGATGCCGCGCAGGCGTGGCGTTACCCGCCGGCCGCCTGGCGGACCATCGGCGGCACCGTCCGGTGCCAGTCGGTTGCCTGTTCCCAGGTCCAGGCGATGCGCAGCGCCATGGCCTCGGCCCCGCCGGGGCAGACGATCTGCAAGGAGGTCGGCAGCCCGTCCCGGGTCAGGCCGTTCGGCAGCGCCACGCCGCACATGCCGACGTAATTGACCCAGCGGGTCAGGAAGGCAGGCGTGGTGGACTGGTCCACCGCGGCGACCGGGATTGCCGGCGTCAGCGTCGTCGGCAGCAGCATGGCGTCGATATCCGCCATCAAGGCGTGCGTGGCGGCGGCCGTCCGCTCCTTCTCCGCCAGTGCGCGCAGGTAGGTGGCGGCCGAGACGGCGACGCCCGCGCGTACGCGGGGACGGATCGCCTCATCCACCGGCAGGGCATTGTTGTCGGCGATGTCGCCCACCAGGGCGTACGCCTCCGAGGAGATGATCTCGGCCACGCGGTTGCCGATGTCGCGCAGGCCGAAGGGCAGCGTGATATCGACGATCTCGGCACCCAGGTCGGCCAGCTGTGCCAGCGACCGGTCATAGGCGGCCAGCACCTCGGCGTCGACGTCGGCTCGTTCGCTGTCCGGCAGGCGGGCCAGCCGCAATCCCTGCACGCCACGCCGCAGGTTCGGCATCGGGTCGGTGTCCTGCAATACCAACGTATGCGGATCGGCCGGATCGGCGCCTTGCAGGACGCGCAGCAGCACCGCGCAGTCCTCGACGCCGCGGGCCATCGGGCCGGGCGTGTCCAGCGAGCCGCTGAGCGGCAGCACGCCATGGGTGGAGATGCGGCCAAGCGTCACCTTCAGGCCGGTGATGCCGCACCAGGATGCGGGCAGGCGGACCGACCCGCCGGTATCGGTGCCGATCGCGCAGGGCACCATCCGCGCCGCCACGGCGACGCCGGAGCCGGAGGAGGAGCCGCCGGGGGTGCGGTGCGTCGTCGCGTCCCATGGGTTCCAGGGCGTGCCCAGGTGCTGGTTGGTGCCCCAGCCGCCATAGGCGAACTCGACCGTATGGGTCTTGCCGATGGTGATCATGCCGGCGCCGGTCAGCTTGCGCGCCAGGGTCGCGGTGCGCGTGCAGAGACGGTCGCGCCAGACGGCGGAGCCGCCGGTGGCGATGCGGCCCTCGATCTCCACCAGGTCCTTCAGCGCGATGGGGATGCCGTGCAGCGCTCCCAGGCCGTGACCGGATTGCCGAGCCTTGTCGGCGGCCTCGGCGGCGAGCCTGGCATCCTGTGCGTAGACGTCGACGAAGGCCGATAGTTTCGGTTCCAGCGCATCGATGCGGGCGAGGCAGGCATCGACGACATCGCGCGATGAGAAGCGCTTCCGCGCCAGGCCGGCGGACAGGGCGGTGACGGTCAGGTCGGTGAGATCGGTCATCCTGGCGGCTCTCCTGCAAGGGATGCGGCCAGGATAGGGCGTTGCCCGCGGATCGTCAGGTGGGGGGTCCCATGAAGACCGACTGGTAGACCGATGTCGCCCCGGTCGCCGTGTTGGTCAGGGTGAAATCGAGCCGGGGGGCGGTGTCGCCGCCGCGCGGCAGGCGCCCGGCCACCAGGATGCGGAACATGCCGACCGAGTCGGGCGGGATCGTCAGCGTCAGCTGGTCGGCCGGGGGGTCCTGCCGGTCGGCCAGCCGCATCCGGGCGCCCGGCACGCCATCGACGCGGATGGTATAGGTCTGATCCTGCAACGTCTTGTTGGAGATGGAAACGCTGTAGGCGTTGCGCGCCGCGCCGTCTGGCTGCAGCACGAACAGCGGGGCCCGGTCATGTCCGACGAACAGGATCTGTTGCGACCGCGTGAAGAAGGCGGCGGCGACGACCAGCGTGGCGACCAGCATCACGCCCAAATAGATCATGGTGCGCGGGCGGATGACCTTCAGGTCCGGCACCGGCCGGCCCTCGCGCCGCGCGTTCAGCCGGCCCAGCGTGTCCCAGGTGATCAGGTCCGGCTTTCCGCCGACCTTGTGCATGATCTCATTACAGGCGTCGACGCACAGGCCGCAGTTGATACATTCCAGCTGGATGCCGTCGCGGATGTCGATGCCGGTCGGGCAGGCATGGACGCAGGCGTTGCAGTCGACACAGTCGCCCAGCACCTGTCCCTGCGCATTCCGATGCGCCGCGTCGCGCTTGCCGTGGCCGCGCGGCTCGCCGCGCCACGCCTCATAGGTGACGGTCAGGCTTTCCTCATCCAGCATCGCCGACTGGAAGCGCGGCCAGGGGCACATATAGGTGCAGACCTGTTCCCGAGCCCAGCCGGCCAGCAGGTAGGTGGTGAGGGTGAACAGTCCGATGAAGAAATAGACGGCCAGCGAGGCCTGGCCGGTCCAGAACTGGCGCACCGCGGTCGGCGCGTCGACGTAGTACATGATCCAGGCGCCGCCGGTCCAGAACGCGACCACCAGCCAGACGGCGTGCTTGGCGAGTTTTCGCCAGACCTTGTCGAGGGTCCACGGCCCCTGATCCCGCCGCATGCGTTCGTTGCGGTCGCCCTCGATCCGCCGTTCCACCCACATGAACAGATCGGTCCAGACGGTCTGCGGACAGGTGTAGCCGCACCAGACCCGGCCAACCAGCGAGGTGATCAGGAACAGCCCGACCGCCCCCATGATCAGCGCCCCGGCCAGCAGATAGATGTCCTGCGGCCACAACTCGATCCAGGCGAAGTAGAAGCGCCGGTTGGGCAGGTCCAGCAGCACCATCTGCGACGGATGGTTCGGGCCGCGGTCCCAGCGCAGCCAGGGCAGGATGTAATAGACGGCCAGGCAGGCGACCAGGATCAGGTATTTGACGGTGCGGACCGGGCCATGCACCGCCTTCGGATAGACGCGCACGCGATTGGCGTAGAACTTGCCCGGATCATCGATATCCAGCTGGACCTTGGTCTTCCGCGCCGTAGCAACGTTGCTCATGCGTGACTCTGCCTTTTCATCCCGGCCCCAGCCCCGGATCACCCCGCGAAACGGCCCGGCCGGCCGGGCCGGCAGTGTATTCGTTCCACGCGCCAATGGCATTCGCCGCGCCCATCAGCGACGGCCCGCCGCGCCGAACAGGTCTTGCAGCCGAACAGTACATAGGCGGGGCGCCATCGGATGATGCCGGTTGTCGGGGCCACGATTCATCAAGGCCATGATACCGATCCAGCCCCACCGGCCAATGATCCGGCTCAAATTGGCCCCGCTTGGACTGGCCCCGCTTGGACTGGCTCCGCTTGGACCGACGGGGACCAGCGCCAGCCCGACGACGATGCGCGCGATGCGGTCCGGGCCGCCGACATCCGGTTTCACGAGGCAACCTCGTCACCGGCCCGTCCGGCTGGGCCAATTCCTGTCGGCCGGCTCCGCCGGGCGGGTCCGCCGACGGGTTCAGAGGGACGGGTTCGGCGGGACCCCGGGGGGGGGGGACGGTCGCCCGCCATGCGCGGTCGCCGGGGCGGTTTTGGCGACCGCCAAACCTTGCCGTAGCATCCCGGATCAACCACCAAGACCGGCACGGGAGAGAACGGAATGCAGATCGTCGACGCCCAGATCCATACCTGGGGCACCGGCCTGCCCAGCAACATGTCGCACTGGCAGGTGACGCATTTCACGCCGGCCGAGGCAGTCCGGCTGATGGATGAGGGCGGCGTCGATGCCGCGGTGATCCACCCGCCGGGCTGGGACCCCCACTCGACGCAAATGGCCTTCGACGCGGTGCGCGACCATCCCAACCGTTTCGCCATCATGGGCTCGCTGCCGCTGGACGATCCGGCCTCCCGCGGCAGGATCGCCGCCTGGCGCCAGCAACCCGGCATGCTGGGCCTCCGCTACACCTTCCTGCACGATCCCGCCCGGTCCTGGATCGCCGATGGCACGATCGACTGGCTGTGGGCCGAGGCGGAGAAGGCCGGCGTGCCGATCGCCATGCTGGCGACGGATTCGCTGGAGACGATCGCCGGCATCGCGGAACGCCATCCCGGGCTGCGGCTGACCATCGATCATCTGGGCGGGCGCGGCGGGCTCACCACGCTGAAGGATGACGCGGCGATGGAACACATGCCGCGCCTGCTGGCATTGGCGAAATTCCCCAACGTGGCAGTGAAGGCGACCGGCGCGCCGGGCTATTCCAGCGAAGCCTATCCGTTCCGGCCGATGCACGGCCACCTGAAGCGGATCTTCGACGCGTTCGGGCCGCATCGGATGTTCTGGGGCACGGATATTTCGAAGATGCCATGTTCCTGGAAGCAATGCGTGACGATGTTTACCGAGGCGCTGCCCTGGCTGTCCGGGCCGGACCAGCGCCTGGTGATGGGTGAGGCGCTGTGCGCCTGGTGGGGTTGGGACCGGGGGACGGCACGATGACGGCCACACAGGAAACATCCGCGCAGGGGACATCAGCGCAGGGGACATCAGCGCAGGGGACATCCGCGCAGGGGACATCCGCGACGGGAACATCCGCGGCGGGGAAGAACGCGCGGGGCAAGCCGGTCGCGGTGGTGATCGGCGCGACCTCGAAATGGCAGTCGGACGGACGCAACACCAGGCTCGCGCACGGTTCGGTGGTGGATGACAGCGGCCTGCCGGTCGGGGTCCGCTGGGGAATTGGCGGGGCCATTGCGCAGAAATTCGCCGCCGAAGGCTGCTTCACCGTGCTGACGACGCGGGCCGCCGGCAATGCCGCGGGCCTGGCGGCGGCGATCCGCGACCAGGGCGGAGACTGTCTGGTGGTCGAGCTGGACGTCTCCTCCCAGGACAGCATCGCGGCGGCCTTTGCCACGATCCGGCGGCAGGCCGGGGAGCCCGAGGCGGTGATCTACAATGCCGGCTACCTGGAAGGCCGCGACCTGCCGGCCGGGCAGGAGCTGCTGGAGTACATCCCGGTCGAGATGTTCGACACCGCGCACCATATCGCCAGCCGCGGGCCGTTCCTGGTGGCCAGGGAGGTGCTGCCGGCGATGCGCCAGCGCGCGCGCGGATCGCTGTTCTTCACCAACAACGCGAAATCGTTGCGTGGACGCAAGAGGCAGACCGGCGAGTCGCTGTACTATCCGCGCGTCATGATGCGCGCGCTGTCCCAGGTGCTGACCGAGGAATATTCCGGGCATGGCGTGCATGTGGCGAATATCGTGGTCGACGGCACCATCGATTCGCCGGGGACCAGGGCGCTGCCCAGGCTGCGCAACCGGCCGGAGCTGATCATGAATCCGGTGAAGATCGCCGAGGCATTCTGGTACCTGCACACGCAGGACCGCTCCTGCTGGACGCATGAGCTGCAACTGACACCGTATGCAACGATACCGAGCTATTGATGGCGTGGTGAGGAGGTATTGATGAGCGAGGACCGGGACCTGGCATTGCTGGATCATGAGCTGGCGGCTGATGAAATCGCCTGGATGCAAGCAGTATACGACGATTTCGCCGCCGCCCGCTCGGACGCCGCCGACCCCAAGGAAGTGCTGCGTCACGTGCTGGCGCAGCCGCGGCACCGGCTTCCGGCGCCGATGGACCTGACCGGGCCGGGACCGTGGCGCGGCGGCCGGAACCGGCATGGACGCAACGTCACGGCGGTGTTCCTGCCGCGTGTCGAACTGCACCGCCATGCGCGCAGCCGGACCGACCAGTTCGCGATATATGTGCGCGGCGAAGCGGATGCGTTCTCCCTGGATGCGGACGGCCAGCCGGTGCTGACCCCGGTGGAGGGCGGCTCTCATTTCCATAACGCACCGGATGCGCCGCATGCGTTCCTGCCGAAGGTGGGCAAGCCGGTTCCGGATGATTGGGAGATCGCATTCATCGCGATCACGCCGCGCAACCTGAAGGAGGACACGCAGAGTGTCCCGGCGGATGTGAAGGCGGCATATACCCGGGTCACCGGGCGGGAGGCGCCGGGATATGTCTGAGCGGGCGAAATGAGGCGAAATGACAGGCCTCTCCCGACCGGCCCGTGCCGCCGGGGCTACGCCGCGCTCCGCAGGATCAGGTCCGCCGCCTTTTCCCCGATCATGATCGAGGGCGCGTTGGTGTTGCCGGAGGTCAGCGTCGGCATGATCGACGCGTCGGCGACGCGCAGCCCGGCGATGCCGTGCACCCGCAGCTCCGGATCGACCACCGCCATCTTGTCGCTTCCCATCTTGCAGGTGCCGACCGGGTGATAGGTCGTCTCACCGACCTGCTTCACCCAGTCGATGATCTCATCGTCGGTCTGCCGGTCCGGACCCGGACCGATCTCGGTGATCCGCCAGTCCTGCAAGGCCGGCGCGGTCATGATGGCGCGGGCGATCCGGATCGCCTTCACCGTCAGCTCGGCGTCGATCGCGGCGGACAGGAAGTTGAAGGTGATCGCGGGCGGCTGGCGCGGGTCGGCGGCGGTGATGTGAATCCGCCCCCTGCTCTCTGGGCGCATCGGATGGGCGTAGCAGGTGACGCCGGATTGTTTCGACAGCCGCGGTCCTTTCGGTCCGGGCTCGGTCAGCATCGGCACCCAGCCCAGCAGCAGGTCGGGCGCCTCCAAGCCCTCGCGCGACTTGACGAAGGCCCGCATCGGGGCGCCGACCATGCTCAGCAGGCTGGGCTGCTGAAGGATGTAGCGCAGCGCCTGGCCGACCATGCCCAGCCCGCGCGCGCGATCGTTGAAGGTGATGCCCTTGCGTCCGACCAGCCAGCGCGTGCGCGGCGCGTAGTGGTCGCGCAGGTTCTCACCGACACCCGGCAGGTCGCACCGCACGTCGATGCCCAGCGCCTGCAGCCGGGCGGCCTGGCCGATGCCGGACAGTTCCAGGATTTTCGGGGAGTTCACCGAGCCGGCGCAGATCACCACCTCACGGCCCGCCGCCGCGTCATGGACGCCGCCGCCGGCGCTGTAGCGGACGCCGGTGCAGCGCGTGCCGTCCAGCGTGACATGGTGGGTCATCGCGTCGGTGACGATCCGCAGGTTCGGCCGTCCGCGCGCGGGGTCGAGGTAGCAGACCGCGGTGCTCTGACGCCGGCCGCGGGCGATGTTCGCCTGGCTCATGGCGATGCCGTCCTGCCGGGCGCCGTTGTAGTCGGGATTATGGCGGATACCGACCTGGCCGGCGGCCTGGATGATGCGGGCAAAGACCTCATCGTTCGGCGGCGGGTCGTTGACGATGATCGGACCGGACCGGCCGCGGAACTGGTCGTCGCCACGGCCGCGCCAGGTTTCCATGCGCTTGAACAACGGCAGCACGTCGGCGTAGCTCCAGCCGTAATTGCCCATCTGCGCCCAGGTGTCGAAGTCCTGTGCCTGGCCGCGGACGAAGGCCTGCCCGTTGATGGAGGAGGAGCCGCCCAGCAGTTTGCCGCGCGGCACGGGCAGGCGGCGCCCATGGGTGGCCGGTTCGGGTTCGGAACTATACAGCCAGTTCGCCGCCGGATTGGTCAGCAGGCGCGCATAGCCCACCGGGATGCGCGACCACGGGTTGCCGGGCGGCCCGGCCTCCAGCAGCAGCACCTTGTTGGCGGGGTCGGCGGAAAGCCGGTTGGCAACGACGGCACCGGCCGATCCCGCGCCGACGATGATGTAGTCATAGGTTTCCATGGCGGTCCGAATGCTC
Source organism: Rhodopila sp. (assembly GCF_035548095.1). Taxonomy (GTDB): domain Bacteria; phylum Pseudomonadota; class Alphaproteobacteria; order Acetobacterales; family Acetobacteraceae; genus Rhodopila. Next base: position 143,951 of record NZ_DASZUV010000027.1, read on the forward strand.
CGGCGGTGCGCCGGTCCTGTCAACGGCGGGCCCGGGGATGGCGGGTTGCGCCGCGCGCCGCCGGCGGATTGACAGGCCGCCGCCGATGCGGGTCACTGGCAACTCCCCATGGGCAACCTCATGGGGCAACCCCATTGGCAACCCCATTGGCAACCATCGTCCAGGACAGGCAAGGAACGCAGCATGAGTCGTCTCGATGGCAAGGTCGCCCTGATCTCCGGCGCCGCGCGCGGCATCGGCGGAGAGACCGCGCGGCACATGGCGCGGGCTGGCGCCAAGGTGGTGGTCGGCGATGTGCTGGATGAGCGCGGCCAACAGACGGTGGCCGCGATCAACGCGGCCGGCGGGCAGGCGGACTACGTCCATCTGGACGTGACCAGGGAGGCCGGATGGACGGCCGCGATCGACCTCGCGGTCGGCAGGTTCGGCAAGCTGGATGTCCTGGTGAACAATGCCGGCGTGTTCATCGGCAAAAGCATCGAGGACATCACCATGGCGGAATGGCAGCGCCTGGTCGATGTGAACATGACCGGCGTTTTCCTTGGCACCAGGCTGGCCGCGCCGGCGCTGCGCGATGCCGCGAAGCACAATGAGCATGGCAGCGCGATCGTGAACCTGGCCTCGATCGCCGGGATTGTCGGATCGCAGCTGGATCCGCTGTATTCGATGACCAAGGGTGGCGTCACGCTGTTCACCAAGTCGGCGGCATTGGAGTTCGCGCGCAAGGGCTATCGGATCCGCGTCAACTCCATCCATCCCGGCGTCATCGAGACGGATATGGGGGAGCAGACTTTCGTATCAAGAGCCCAACGGACGGGCACCAACGATACCTCGGCGGCGCGCAGCACCGTGCTGGCGACAGTGCCGTGGGGCCGGCTGGGCACGCCGGAGGATATCGCCAAGGGCATCGTCTACCTGGCTTCCGATGATGCCGGCTACATGAACGGCGCCGGGCTGGTCGTCGATGGCGGCATGACGGCGACCTGACCGCCATGCCGAGCGTGCCCGCCGCTCCACTCTCCGGGATCACCGTCATCGACCTGTCGCATGTCTATAATGGTCCCTACGCCACCTTCCTGATGGCGATGGCCGGCGCGACGGTGATCAAGGTGGAACCGCATGGCGGCGAGCATCTGCGCAGCCGTGGTGACATGGGCGGCGCGGCGCTGCCCTTCGCGATGCTGAACAGCAACAAGCGCTGCGTGACGCTGAACCTGAAAGCGGAACGCGGCAAGGCGCTGCTGCGGGAGATGGTCGCGAGGGCCGATGTGCTGGTGGAGAACTTCGCCCCCGGCGTGATGGATCGCCTGGGCCTCGGCGCTGCGGATTTGCGGACGCTGAACCCGCGGCTGATCTACGGGTCCAGCTCCGGCTACGGCAAGTCCGGCCCGTATCGCGACTACCCGGCGATGGACCTGGTGATGCAGGCGATGTGCGGCGTCATCAGCGTGACCGGCCAGCCGGACCAGCCGCCGGTGAAGGCCGGCCCGGCCCTGTGCGATTTCAGCGCCGGCGTGCATCTCTATGGCGCCGTCATGACGGCGCTGTTCCAGCGCGAGCGCACCGGCGAGGGATGCGTCGTCGAGGTGACGATGCAGGATTCCGTCTATGCCTCGCTGGCCTCCAACCTGGGGATGCTGCATGCGCGCGGCGGCGCGGTCCCGCCGCGCACCGGCAACCGGCATGGCGGCCTGGGGATCTCTCCCTATAACGCGTATGCCACCCGCGACGGCCATGTGGTGATCAACGCGCCGGGCGACGCGCATTTCCGTGCCATCCTGGATGTCATCGGCCGCGCCGACCTGAAGGATGATCCCCGCTTCAACACGCGCGCCGCCCGCGTGGCGCATATGCAGGAGGTAGATGCGCTGCTGGAAGCCTGGACGTCGCTGCACACGAAACAGGATGTGGCGGACCGGCTGCTGGCGGTGTCGGTGCCCTGTGCGCCGGTGCGGGAGCTGTCCGAGGTCGTGCGGGACCGGAACATGCACGAGCGTGGCAGCCTGCAATGGGTCGACCATCCGGGGCTGGGGCGCGTGGTGCTGCCGCACTCACCGATGGTGTTCGAAGGATCGCCACGCGTGCCGCTGCAACCCAGCGTGGCGCTGGGTGCCGACAACGAGGCGGTGTTCGGGACATGGCTTGGCCGTTCTGATGCCGAGCTGGAGGAGCTGTCGCGCGCCGGGGTGATCTGACGCGCTATCGTCCCTGCGTGACCACGCCGACATTGGCCACGCGGTTGGCGATGACCACCACCACCGCCGTCACCGCCATCAGCACGAGGCCCAGCACCGCGATCCCGCCCAGCGCGCCGCTTTCGTTCAGGTCGTAGATCAGCACCGACACCAACTTGGTCTGCGATGTGGTCAGCAGGATCGTCGCCGACAGCTCGCGGATGGCGCCGATGAAGATGAAGCACCAGGTCGCCGCGACGGATGTCTTCAGCAGCGGCGCCACCACCTTCGCCAGGGATGTCAGCCGGCCCGCGCCCAGGATGCGGGACGCTTCCTCCAGCTCCGGGTTCAGGCCACGGAAGGCGGCCTGCATCTGCTGATAGGCCGGCGGCATCTCGATCGTCAGGAAGGCCAGCAGGAGTATCCACAACGTGCCATACAGTTGAAACGGTGGCCGCGTGTAGGCGATGAACAGCGCCACGCCCAGCACGATGCCGGGAATCGCGACCGGCGCGGTGGCCAGGAAGCCCAGCACCTGGTGTCCGGGCACCGCCTTGCGCGCGGTCAGGTAGGCGATCAGCACCGCGAAGACGCTGCCCAGAGTGGCCGCGGCGACGCCGGTCACCAGGGTATTGCGCAGCGCGTCCAGCGTGTTGGTCAGGCCGAACACCAGCGGCACGTTGGCCCAGGTGATCGTCTGCCAAGTCCACGGATCGGCGATGCTCCGCAGCATGCTGGACCGGATCAGCACCAGGTTCGGCAGCAGGACGGTGGAGAACAGGATGAACAGCGCCAGCAGCAGTGCCGGCCAGCGCCAGAGCCCCAGCGGAGTCAGCCGTGGCGTGCCGGACTTGCCGCCCACCATGGTGTAGCCGCGGCGGCCCAGCAGCAGCTTCTCGGCCCGCAGCAGCAGGATGGTGACCAGCAGCAGCGGCATCGCGCAGGCGGCGGCCAGGTGGGTTTTCGGCGGAAACTGAAACAGGCTCCATATCTTCGTGGTCAGCACGTGGAAACCGGCCGGCAGCGCCAGGATGGCCGGCGTGCCGAACTGGGTCATAGCCTGCAGGAAGGCGATCAGGAACCCGGCCAGCAAGGCCGGCAGCACCATCGGCAGGGTCACCCGCCGGAACGTGTGCCAGCGGCCGCCGCCAAGGATCGCGCTGGCTTCCTCCAGGTCGTACGGCAGCCGGTCCAGCGTGTTGGCGACCAGCACGAACACGTATGGAAACGCATAGGAACCCATGACGAAGATGATGCCGGTGGTCGAGAAGATGTTGAACAGGGAGTCGAACGCGCCGGCGCCGGTGATCCAGCGGTAATACTGGTTCAGCAGGCCGCTGTTCGGCGCCGCCAGCAGCACCCAGGCGACCGCGCCGATGAAGGGCGGGGTGATGAAGGACACCATCACCAGTCCCCGCAGCAGGCGCCGGCCCGGCACATCGGTCCGCGCCACCAGCCAGGCCAGCGGCACCGCGATCGCGCAGGCCAGCGCCGCCACGCCCAGCGCGATCCCGAAGGTGGTGACGAAGGGTTCCCAGAACAGCGACGGGTCGGCCAGCTGCATCAGGTTCGTCCAGCTTGGCCGGCCGGCTTCATCGGACAGCGTATAGGCCAGCAGCCAGCCCAGCGGCAGCAGCACCAGCATGGCGAGGAAGAGGCCGGCCAGGGCCAGCGGCACCAGTGACGGATCGAAACGGCGTATCCGCGTGCCGGAGGACAAGGCCAGGCTCATGGATGATCCGGCCTCACACCCCGAAGATCTTCGAATACTGCTGCTTGACCGCCTCGGCCTGCCTTGCCAGGTCGCCCGGTTCATTGAACAGCAGCTTGATCCTGCCCAGCGGCACCCAGTTCGCCGGCTCCTTCACGCCGGGGTTGAAGCTGCGCGCGCCATTGGCGACGTTGAGGTCCTGGCATTCCTGCGACACCAGGTAGTGCATGAACAGCCGGGCGGCGTTCGGGTTGGGGGCCTTCTTCATCAGCACGCTGCCGACGGCGACGGCGGGCACGCCCTCGGGCGGATAGATCAGCACCAGCGGCGCGCCCTCGCCGACCAGCCGCAGTGAGGTGTTTTCGGCGCCGTCCGCCATGACGGCGCGTTCGCCCTGGGCCGTGCGCATCGGCGGATCGGTGGCGGACTGCACCTGCAGGACGCCCTGTTTCGCGAGTTTCTCGAAGAACTCCCAGCCCAGCGTCCGGCTCAAGGCCAGCGTCGCGTTCGTGATGGCGCCGGAATAGCCGGGGTGGGCCTTCACCAGCTTGCCCTTCCATTTCGGGTCCAGCAGGTCGTTCCAGGATTTCGGCGCGTCGTCGGCCTTGACCAGCCGGCTGTTGTAGCCGGGGGTCACCATCGTGAACTTGTCGACGATGTACAGCCCGTCGGATCCGATCGCGTGGTCCGGCCATTGCGCGACCTCGGCCGGGATGAAGGGTTGCAGCCAGTCATTGGCGTTCCAGGACACGGTGTGGCCGACATCGGATGTCGTCGCCACGTCGACGGCGCTGATATTGGACGCATACTCCTGTGCGATGCGCTGATAGATCCGTTCGGCGCCCGACCGTTCAAGCTGCACGGTCAGGCCGTATTTCGCCTCGAACGCCTTGGACACGCGCGTGGCCAGCACAAGGTCGTCGGCGGTGTACCAGGCGACCTTGCCTTCCTTCTTCGCCGCGTCGACCAGAGCAGGCGTCAGCGCCTGCGGCTCCGGGCGCGCCGCGCGGGCCGCGCCGGCGAAGGCCAGCCCGGCGGCTGCGGCCAGCAGGCTGCGTCGTTTCATGCCCATGGTTCCCTCCCTCTCCCTGTCGCCTCACCCGGTCAGCGCGCGGCAATGCTCCGCGCGCAGGATGACATTGACCCGCTCACCCGCCTGGGCCTTGACGGCCGCTGGCGCCAGCACCTGCAACCTGGGGCCGGCGTCCAGCGCGACGATGTAATGCCGTTGCGCCCCCAGATAGACCGCGCGTTCCACGCAGCCGGCGGCGCCGTCGCCGTCCGGCGGACCCAGGATGACATGGTGCGGGCGGATCGACACGATCGCGCCGCCATCCGCCGGGAAGGCGCCGCCGCCGCAGGTCAGGCTCAGGCCGTCGCAACTGGCCTCCCACTCGCCGGTGCGGCGGCCGCGCAGGATGTTGGTGCTGCCGATGAAGCGGGCGACGAACTCGGTTTCCGGGCGCTCATAGATATCCTCGGGCCCGCCGGCCTGCTCGATCCGGCCGTCGCGCATCACCGCGATCAGGTCGGAGGTCGTCATCGCCTCGGCCTGGTCGTGGGTCACGTAGATCGTCGTGTAGTGGAAACGGTCGTGCAGCCGGCGGATCTCATGCCGCATCTCCTCCCGCAGGCTGGCGTCCAGGTTGGACAGCGGCTCATCCAGCAGCAGGATCTTCGGCTCGACGACCAGCGCGCGCGCCAGGCCCACCCGCTGCTGCTGCCCGCCGGACAGCTCGGCGGGGTAGCGCTGTTCGAACCGCGTCAGCTGCATCGTCTCCAGCATCGCCCGCACCCGCCGCGCCACGTCCTCCCTCGGCAGGCGCCGCAGCTTAAGGCCATAGGCGACGTTCTCCGCCACCGTCAGGTGCGGCCACAGCGCATAGCTCTGGAAAATCATCGACATCTCGCGCCGCTCCGGCGGGACGACGCCGCGCGCCGAGGATACCAGCTGGCCGGCGACGCTGATGCTGCCGCCATCGGGGACGGCAAAGCCGGATACCAGGCGCAGCGTCGTGGTCTTGCCGCAACCCGACGGGCCCAGAAGGGAGACGAGGTGGCCGCTCTCCACCGCCAGATCGAGGGCGTCGACCGCGGCGTGGGTGCCGTACCGCTTGGTGACGCTGAGCAGTTCGAGTCGGGACATCAATCCGGCCGGTCCGCGCTCATGGCGGATCGCCGGCGGCGGGCATCACGCAAGACCTCTCCTCCCACGGTCCTTTCGCGCTGCGCGGACCGCTGTGCCGGGGAACGCTACCGGTCCGACTCCGCCGAGGCAATGGGGCGGCGCGTCATGACGGTCGCGGATAGGGGGAAGCGGCGCCCCGCCGATCCGTGTAATCTGCCCCGACACCTGCTTCGGATACCTCAATGGCTCACTCCGCGCCCGACCGGGTCCCCGTCTGGACCTGGCTCCTGCCTTGCCTTGCCGGTCTGCTGCTGATCCTGAAAACCGTCGGTGTCGCGCCCCAGGACTGGGTATCGGTGCAATTGCTGGCCGGGCTGCTGCTCGGCGGGTCGGTGTTCGCCGCCGTCCATCACGCCGAGGTGCTGGCGCTGAAGCTGGGGGAGCCGTTCGGATCGATCCTGCTGGCGGTGGCCGTCACGGTGATCGAGGTCGGGCTGATCGTCGCCGTGTTCCTGTCCGGTGCGCCGGGCAGTGAGACGGTGGCGCGCGATACCGTATACGCGGCGGTGATGATCGTGCTGGGCGGGATCGTCGGCCTGTGTCTGGTGCTCGGCGCCGGCAGGCACCGGGTGCAGCAGTTCCAGCTGCAGGGCGCGTCGGCGGCCCTGAACGTGCTGGCGCCGCTGGCCATGTTCTCGCTGGTGCTGCCGAACTTCACCTTCACCGTGCACGGTCCGTATTACTCGGGGCTCCAGCTCGAATTCGTCGCCGTCAGTTCGCTGGTGCTGTACGGGCTGTTCGTGTTCGTGCAGACCGTGCGGCATCGGGATTATTTCCTCGACGCGATCAGCGACGACTGGGCCGATGAGGAGGCCGAGGCGGTATCGCCGGCCTGGGTGGTGGCCGTCAGCGCGCTGTTCCTGCCGATCGCCCTGGCCTCCATCGTGTTCCTGGCGAAAATCCTGTCGCATCCGCTGGAGGATGCGGTCGCCGCGGCCGGACTGCCGCGGGCCGTGGTCGGGGTGGTGATCGCGGTGATCGTGATGCTGCCCGAGGGCATGGCCTCGGTCCGGGCGGCCATGGGGAACCGGTTGCAGAACGCCCTGAACCTGGCGCTGGGATCGGCCATTGCCAGCATCGGGCTGACGATCCCGACCGTTGCGACGGCGTCCTTGCTGTGGGGAGGGCGCCAGCTCGCGCTGGGCCTGGACGAGGGCAACATGGTGCTGCTGGTGCTGGGCCTGTTCATGACCAGCCAGGCGCTCAGCACCGGACGCACCACCGTCTTGCAGGGCGGCGTTCACCTGGTGCTGTTCGGGGTGTTCCTGATGCTGGCGGCGTTTCCGTAACGGATGGCGCGGCGGGTGTCTCCGTTGCCCCGGCTTCGCCCCGAACCGGCGGAGGGCCGTGGAGATCGCGCCGCCGGGCCTTGCCGGATGGCGGCGCCGGAGCGCCGGTGCCGGAACGTCGGTGCCGGAGCGTCGGTGCCGGAGCGTCGGTGCCGCCGCGCTCCTTCCGGCTCCGGCTGGCGTTCGGTGCGGCGAGCCCGGCCGGCGTTATGCCGGCGGGCGCCGCGCGTGCGGCATGGCCGGCCCGTCATGCTGGCCGCCGGATGGGACCACGCCCGGCGGGACCACACCCGGTGGGATCACGCCCGGCGGGACTGCGCCGGATGGGACCACACCCGATGCGACCATGCCCGCCGGGACTATGCCCGGTGGGATTACGCCCGGCGGGACCACACCCGGTGGGACCACACCCGGCGGCGTCGGCAGTGACAGCAAGGCCATCGCCGACACGGCATCCGAGACGCCGCTCGGCACCGTGCCCTGCGTCTCACCGGTGATCGTCCCACTGACGATCAGATTCTCCGTCGCGGCCCGCAGCGCGTTGATGTGCTGCAGTTGCTTGCGCTGTTCCGCGGTCGACAGCTGCGGCAGGCCCTGCGTCAGTTCCTCCATCACCGCGGCGATCCCGTTGGCCCAGACGAAGCGGTCCGGCGGTCTGCGAGCCGGAACCGCTTTGGCGATTGCCGCGGCCGCGGCGGCTGGAACGGCGGAGCGCGCCGTGACCGACCCGGTCTGCGTGGCGGTCTGATCGGCAACCGGCGCGGCGGCGGTCTGGGCGGGTCCAGCCGGATTGGCATCGGCGGCGGCCACCGACGCGGGACCGCGGGCCGGCGCAACCGCGGCGGCGGCGGGCGGCACCCCGGGCGGTGCGGGCGCCGCCATGGCCGGGGCAGGCCGCGGCTTGGCCAGCCGCGCCCTGGTCTGTTCCGCCTCTGCTGGTCCCGCGCCCGGCCGTTCCGCCAATGCGGCCTTCACCAGTCCCGGTCCCGCCGGCTGCAACCCCGTCTCCTCTGATCCCATCGGCTCCAACCTCATCGGCTCCGGCCCGATCGGCTTTAACCCCATCGGCTCTGGCCCGATCGGCTCTGGCCCCAACAACTCCAATCCCAACGGCTTTGGCCCGATCGGCTCCGGCCCCAACAGCTCCAACCCCAACGGCTCTGGCCCGGACAGCTTCGGCACCGGCTCTGGCGCCGTCAGCTCGGCCTTCGCCTG
>NZ_DASZUV010000028.1:0-290771 GCF_035548095.1 Rhodopila sp.
AAACCCTGACCGGCGCCGCTTCAATTCCAAGGATGAACAGATGCTTCTGAGACGGCGCTCCCTCCTCGTTGCCGGCGCGGCCACGGCGCTGCCGCGCTTCGGCCATGCGCAGACCCCCACCATCAAGATCGGCGTGCTGAACGACCAGTCCGGCCCCTATCGCGACGATGGCGGCCCCACCGGCGTGGTTTGCGCGAAGCAGGCGCTGGAGGATTTCGGCATCTCCGGCAAGGGCTGGAACGTCGAGATCATTTCGGCCGACCACCAGAACAAGCCGGATGTCGGCGTGTCCATCGCCCGGCAATGGCTCGACCGCGACGGGGTGGACGCGATCGTCGATGTGCCGACCTCCTCGGTCGGGCTGGCGGTGAACACGGTGTGCCGGGAGAAGAACAAGGTCTATCTGAATTCCGGCACCGGATCCTCCGACCTGACCGGCAAGCAGTGCAGCCCGAACACGGTGCACTGGACGTACGACACCTACATGCTGGGCAGATCGACCGGCGGGGCGACCGTGAAAAGCGGCGGCGACAGCTGGTTCTTCATCACCGCCGACTACGTGTTCGGCCAGACCCTGCAGCGCGACACGACCGAGGTGATCACCAAGGCCGGCGGCAAGGTGCTGGGCAGCATCGCCTATCCGTTCCCCGAGACCACCGATTTCTCCAGCATGCTGGTGCGCGCGCAGGCCTCGGGTGCGAAGGTGCTGGGCCTGTGCATGGCCGGCGCGGATACCGAGAACTGCATCAAGCAGGCGCACGAATTCGGCGTGGCGCAGAACATGCAGATCGCCGCGCTGCTGATCCAGGTGCGCGGCGTGCGCGCGCTGGGGCTGGACACGGCGCAGGGGCTACGGTGGAGCGAGTCGTACTACTGGAACGCGAACGATCGCACGCGGGCCTGGAATGAGCGTGTCCGCACCAAGACGCCGAACGGGGTGTGGCCGAACATGACCCAGGCGGGCGACTACGCGGTGACGCTGCACTATCTGAAGGCGGTGAACGACATGGGCGTGGCGGCGGCCAAGGCCGACGGCAAGGCCGTGGTGGACCGGATGAAGGCGATGCCGACGGACGATGACTGTTTCGGTCCCGGCCGCATCCGCGAGGACGGCCGAGCGCTGCATCCGGTGTATCTGCTGCAGGCGAAGAAACCGTCGGAGAGCAAGCAGTCCTGGGATGTGGCGAACATCATCGCGGTAACGCCGGCCGAGGAAGCGTTCCGGCCGTTGAACGAAGGGGGCTGTCCGCTGGTGAAGAGCTGAGGTGCGGCCGGCCGCGGCGGCGGGGGTGGATCCCCTGCCGTTGCGCGGGCGATCCCGTCATGCCTCCGGAGCAGCGGGAACGCCGCCGTCCGTTTTCAGAAAGTACTAAAACAGTATTGGTTCAACGCCCGGACATGGCCGCCGTTCCGCCGGCGGGCCCGACGCGCTTCCGTCGCCGAGCATCTGCCGCGCACAGCATGCGCACGCGCTGCGTGAGGATGATGACGGCCACGCCGGTTCGCAACCACAACCGCCACCGAAGACAGGCGGCGGAGAGGCGGCCACGTCCCACGTGACCGCCTCCACCCCCTTACGCCGCGATCTGCTGATGCGCCGGCACCGTCAGCCTGAAGAACCGGGCGGCATTCAGACCCAGCACCTTCGCCCGCTGCACGTCGTTCAGTTCCGGCATCGTCCGCTCGATCGCCTCGGCCGAGTGCGGCCACGTCCCCTCATGATGCGGATAGTCATTCGCCCAGGCAAAATTATCCATCAGCCCGAACCGTTCCGCGTGGTGCAGCCCCACCGGATCCTCCTGGAACGTCGACAGCCCGTGCGCCTTGTAATAATCGCTCGGCAGGCCCTGCAGCTTCGGCCGCACCCACATGTGGTGCTTCCGATACGCCTCATCCATCGCCTCCAGCAGCCAGGCGACCCAGCCGATCCCGGCCTCGATCGTCGCGAAGCGCAGCCCCTTGAACCGCTCCAGCACGCCCGAGGCGCACAGATTCGCCACCGGCTCGATCGTCGGCGACAACGAATGCGTCACGTAATTGATCACCGCCCCGCCATTGCCGCGGGCCGCCCGCGGGTCGCGCCCGGTCGAGACGTGGAAGGTGATCGGCAGGTCCGCCTCCTCGATCAGCCGCCACATCGGATCGAAATGCGGCAGGTTGTAGTTCACGTGATCCACGTCATGCGCGCCCCAGACCGGCTTGCACGGCAGGGACAAGGCGCGGAAGCCGATCTTCGCCACCCGCTCGATCTCCGCCATCGCGCTGTCCAGGTCGCCGGTGGCGATCGAGGCGACCGGCAGCATGGAGTCCGGATAGCCGCCGAACTGCTCCCACGCCCAGTCGTTCCACACCCGGCACTGCGCGTTGGCGAACACCGGGTCCGGCGTGGCCCACATCGCCAGGCCCTTGTTCGGGAAGATGATCTCCACGTCTATCCCGTCGGCGCGGTTGTCGCGGATGCGGTCCTGCACGTCGGCACCGGCCTTGGAGCGGACCCAGTCCTCACCCTCGAAGCTCATCACCCGGACGCGGTCGGGGCGATAGCCCTCGCAATAGCGCCATTGCACGCCCTTCTCGTCGGTGATGATGCGCGGCACGCGCTCACGGTATTTCGCCTCGATGCGGGTTTCCCACAGGTCCGGCGGCTCATTGGCGTGGCTGTCGGTCGAGACCATGAAGTATTTTTTCGGGTCGCCGGCATGCGCCGTGCGTTCCCAGCCGGAATGGCCGGGGGTCTCCAGCCGCCACAGATTCGGGGCGTTGATGGGGATTTCGTTCATACCTTCCTCCCTTGTGCAGCTACTCACCGGTAGCAGTGTGGCATATCGGGGTGCAATGGCCAAAGAGGCAAACGGCACGCGCAAGCCGCGCGCTCTGTTGCTATGTCGACGTGGCTGTACGTCGGAACGCTCTCCCGTGGTCGCAAACCATCTTTTGGCCGCTTTTCCAATAAGATAATCGGGCAAATTCAACCTGGTGGGAAGCTTCCATGCCCCCTCATCTATCGCGTCGTAGCCTCACCGTCGCACTGCCCATCGTATTTGGCATCGGCGGCCCGACGCCGCTCCTCGCCGCATCAGACTCCCGCATGGCGGACATCGAGCGGCGCCACGGGGGGCGCCTTGGCGTCTTCGCGGTTGATACCGGGTCGGACCGAACCCTCGCTCATCGCGCCGATGAGCGCTTCCTGATGTGCAGCACCTTCAAGGGGCTTCTCGCCGCCCTGATCTACGCCAGGGTGGATGCAGGCCAGGAAGATATGTCTCGAATGATTTCCTATGCCGCGGCCGACTTGATCTTCACGTCCCCCATCACGAAAGCGAATGTCGGAAAAGGGATGATGTCGGTGGGCGATTTGGCCCGGGCGACCCTCGAATACAGTGACAACACCGCCGCGATTTTGTTGATGCGAAGCGCGGGCGGGCCAGCCGGCCTCACGGCGTTCCTGCGCGGCATGGGAGACATGGTGACTCGTTCGGATCGCTACGAACCCGGCTCAAATCAGTATGATGGCTCACGCGACACCACGTCGCCGCGTGCGATCGTCGGGTCAGCGCGCAAGATACTCCTGGGCAACATCCTGAAGCCTGAATCACGGGCACGGCTTGAAGCCGGGATGGCAGCGTGCAAGCCGGGTGCGCGACGCATTCGGGCAACCCTGCCGGAGGGATGGGCGGTCGGGGATCGGCCAGGGGAAAACGTCTATGAGGAATCGAACGACTATGCGATCGTCCGGCCGCCGGATCGTGCTCCCCTGCTTGTAGCAACATATTACGATGCGCCGAAGACGAGCACGGCGGACCGTGAAGCGGTCATTCGTGAGGTCGGCGCTGTGTTCGCCAGCTGGGCCGCGGGCTGATCCCACTATGAGCATTGGCCTTCGCAACCCGCGGATCGATTTGATCCGGGGCGTGTCGATCCTTCTTGTGTTGTTCCATCATTTCAACATCGCGTATCATATGAATGACACCACCCTTTCTATGGTATTTGGCTGGGATGCGGTCCGCGCGCTGGCGCGCAATGGCAACTATGGGGTGACGATGTTTTTCGTCATCTCGGGTTATTTGATCACGTCGAACGCCGATCGCCGCTGGGTCGGACTCGCCCGCATCAACGCGCGGTCCTTTTATGGATTACGCATCGCGCGCATCCTGCCATGCCTGCTGTTGCTGCTCCTCATTGTCAATTTACTCGCGGTGGCAGGCGTGCCGATCTTCCAGAATCACGCGCCGACTGGAACGGTGGTTTCATTTTGGGTCGTTAATCTGGCGTCGCTGGCCTTCTGGATGAATGTGCTGATCAGCGCGCATGGTTGGGTCAACTATCCCCTCGGCGTACTGTGGTCTTTATCAGTCGAGGAAGTTTTTTATCTGTCTTTTCCAATTCTCTGCCTCGTCCTCCAGAGGGAGGCACGCCTGCTGGCTTTCTGGGCCGTGATTATCATCGTCGGCCCTCTATACCGCTTCACCCATCAGGGAGATGAAGGCGGCTTCCTCTACGCTTATTTCGCGTGCTTCGATGGCATTGCCATTGGTTGCTGCACAGCGTTGCTCGCACCACGCCTTCACCTGCGAGGGATTGCAGCAACAATCCTCCAAGCGTGCGTCATTGTCGCTATGGCGTTTATCTATCTCTGGCGGCCGATTGCGCAAACAAACGTGCTCGGCGTGTCGGCGATGGCCCTTGCCACCGCGGTGCTGTTGTGGGGGGCACATAATCGCCCGGCGGGCTCTATCCTCGAACACAGTCGCATCTTGAGTATCGTGGTCTGGTTCGGCAGGCTGAGTTATGAACTTTACCTGTTTCATCTCATAGTACTCGGGGCGGCACGCACCATCTTCCCGCCAAACGTCGTCATCGGAGATGAGAAATTGCTGCTTTTGATCGCGTTCCTGACGCTGTCAGCGGCATTGAGCGCGGCCCTCACGCGACTGTATGCAGAGCCGTTGAACCGCACCCTTCGATGGCTCCTCGAGCGCCAGGGCGTCAATCAAGCTGCCTGACGGACAAGCTGCCTGACGGAAAGCTGAATCCGGCTCGCCTGGCGCTTGCCGGCCTTGCTGTTGGGCACGGCCCGTCGCGCCCGGGTCAGCCGATGGCGCGCTTGCGTCCGCCCCGACCGCGTGCCATCCGTTGCCGCGCAATTCAGATCAAGAGGGCACGGCCATGCAACGCGAGGTCTACATCGTCTCCGGCGTCCGCACCGCGATCGGCGATTTCGGCGGCAGCCTGAAGGACGTTCCGCCCACCGAGCTTGGCGCCCGCGTGGTGAAGGAGGCGCTGTCCCGGGCCCAGGTCGACGGCGCCGAGGTCGGCCACGTGGTGTTCGGCAATGTCATCCATACCGAGGCGAAGGACATGTACCTGTCCCGCGTTGCCGCCGTGAACGCGGGCGTGTCGCAGGACGCGCCTGCGCTGACCCTGAACCGGCTGTGCGGGTCGGGCCTGCAGGCGGTGGTGTCGGCCGCGCAGGCGGTCACGCTGGGCGACGCCGATATCGCCGTCGCCGGCGGGGCGGAAAGCATGAGCCGCGCCGCCTACCTCGCCCAGGGCATGCGCTGGGGCGTCCGGATGGGCGACAGCGCCATGATCGACATGATGACGGCGGCGCTGCACGACCCGTTCCACAACATCCATATGGGCGAGACGGCCGAGAACCTGGCCGAAAGCCACCAGATCACCCGCCAGCAGCAGGATGAACTGGCCATCACCTCCCACCAGCGCGCCGCCCGCGCGATCAAGGAAGGCCGCTTCAAGACACAGATCCTGCCGATCGTGCAGAAGACCCGGAAGGGCGAGGTGGTATTCGACACCGATGAGCATGTCCGCCCCGACGTCAACGCCGCCGACCTGGCCAAGCTGCGTCCGGTATTCCGCAAGGACGGCACGGTGACCGCCGGCAATGCCTCGGGGATCAATGACGGCGCCGCGTCGGTGGTGCTGATGGACGGCGACACGGTGGCGAAGCGCGGCGTGAAGCCGATGGGCCGGCTGGTCGCCTATGCCCATGCCGGCGTCGATCCCAAGGTGATGGGCATCGGCCCGGTGCCGGCCAGCCGCAAGGCGCTGCAACGCGCCGGGCTGAGCCTGGCTGACATGGACGTCATCGAATCGAACGAGGCCTTCGCCGCCCAGGCCTGTGCGGTGGCCAAGGATCTGGGCTTCGACCCCGGGAAGGTGAACCCGAACGGCTCCGGCATCTCGCTGGGCCATCCGGTGGGTGCCACCGGGGCGATGCTGACGGTGAAGGCGCTGTATGAGCTGGCGCGGATCGATGGCCGTTACGCACTAGTGACGATGTGCATCGGCGGCGGCCAGGGCATCGCCGCGATCTTCGAACGCGTGCACTGACTCACGGACCGGCGGGCCCCACGGACCGGCGGGGCCTCATTCACCGGCGGACCGCGTTGACCCGCGGGACACCGAGAGCTCGGGCAGCGGCGGGGTTGGGCGCGTAGGGCCAATCTCGTCATGCCGGGCGAAGGCCCGGCACCCACGCACCGCATGGCATACCGTCCATACGGTCCGCCAGATGCACCACCCATTCACCGCAGCGGGCGGAAGAACACCCGTACCTCCTCCGCCAGCGCGTCCGGCTGTTCCATCGCCGCGAAGTGGCCGCCCTGGGCCATCGACGTCCAGCGCTGGATGTTCGTATAGGTCTTCTGCGCGATCGATCGCGGCGGACGGATGATCTCGTGCGGGAAGGCGCAATAGCCCATCGGCACGTCGATCGTCGCCTCGGCCGGGATCGGCCAGCCGGCGTGCATCCGAGCATAATAGGGCCAGAAGGATGAGTTGATGGCGCCGATGAACCAGTAGAGGGAAATATTCGCCAGCATATGGTCGCGGTTGACGATGGAGCGCGGATCGGTCCACACGCGGAACTTTTCCGCGATCCAGGCGGCCAGTCCGGCCGGCGAGTCGGTCAGCCCGTAAGCCAGCGTCTGCGGCCGCGTGCCCTGGATCCACTGATAGCCCGTCTCCTCCTTCAGCCAGGCGCTCAGCTCCTGGAAATAGCGGGCCTCCTCCTCGGTCGGCGTGGCCGGCGGCGGGCGGTCGCGCTGGATGGTCAGCAGGTTGACATGGATGCCGATCATCCGTTGCGCATGCGCGTAGCCGAGGCGGGAGGAGACGAAAGCGCCGTAATCGCCGCCCTGGGCACAGAACCGGTCGTAGCCCAGCACGTCGGTCATCAGCGCGGCCAGGCAGTCCGCCATCTGCTCGATATTGAATCGTTTCTGGTTCGGCGAGAAAGACAGGCCGAAGCCGGGCAGCGAGGGCGCCACCACGGTGAACGCATCGGCCGGATCACCGCCGAAGCTGGCCGGATCGGTCAGGCGCGGAATGATGTCCAGGAACTCGAATACCGATCCGGGCCAGCCATGCATCAGCAACAGCGGCTTCGGCGCCGGACCCTTGCCGGGGACGTGCAGGAAATGCACGTCGATGCCGTGCAGCGGCACCTTGAATTGCGGGAACGCGTTCAGCGCCGCTTCCTGCAGCCGCCAATTGAACTTGCCGCGCCAATACGGCACCAGCTCCTTCATGTAATCCAGGTCGGTGCCGTAGGCCCAGGGCCCGTCCGGGGCCTGGTCGGGAAAGCGTGTCCGGGCCAGTCTTTCCTTCAGATCGGCGATCTGCGCATCGGGGACCGATAGCTGGAATGGTCGCGGCGCCGGTGCCATGACGGACCTCCTGTTCGTTGGTCCGCCACCTTGCCGCCTGCCGCCACCCGGTCAAGCCCGCGCGCCGGGTCGACGGCCCGGCCCGGCTCCGCCGGGCGGTCAGCCCAGCTTCGTGCTCTGCCAGGTCACCATCTGCCAGGCGCCGTTGCGCCGCGTCCAGACATCGACGAAACGGACCCGGAACGACATCGCATTGCCGCGCGAGGTCACGCTGATCGCCGCCTCGCCCGTCAGCACGACGGTGCTTCCAAGATCCTGCGCCACCACGCCGGATGGCTCGACGGCGGAATAGACCGTCGCGCCCGACTCCATTGCGCCGATCAGGCTCTGCTTGGTATCCAGGCGCGCCGAGGAGTGCACATAGATCAGGTCGTCGCCGATCAGCCGGTTGAGCGTGGCGATATCCTTCGCGCCCATCGCCGCCATGCGCTGGCGGTCCAGGTCGATCACGGTCTGTGCGTTGCTTGTCATGGCCGGTTTCCTCCTTGGCCCGGCCAGCCTATCGCCGCACCGTCAGCCTGTCGAACCGAGGCGGCGGATGGCCGGGATCAGCAGCGGCGCCAGCGGTGCCGGACCGGCGTCCTCGGACGGCGCGCCGTCGGCATATGCCTCGCCTGCCCCATCCGGCGACGGGCCATCCGGGTCGAACCGGCCGGCGGGATCGTCCTCCTCCGCCGTGGGCCGGGATGTGCCGGCCAGGTCCACCACCGCGTCCGCGCGCGCCGCATTGGCGCGCAGGCGCCGGTTATACGCGGTCAGCCCGGCGCGTACGCCGGCCGACATCCCCGGCAACGGCGGCGCGGTGATCGCAATGACCTTCCAGCCTCCCCTATGCGCGGCGTCGGCGTAGTCGCTGAAGGCGGCATAGACATGCCGCGGGTCGCGGCCTTGCTGGATGTCGGCGGCTCCGGCGTGCAGCAGGACGATGTTGGCCCTGGCGCCCGCATCCACCAGCGGCGCCACGCTTTGCCGGAACGTCAGCAGGCATTGCAGCATCTGCCGCCCGGTGCCACCGGTATTGTTCCAGCGGACCGGCATGTCGACCGCCAGCCGGATCGCCTCGGCGAGGCCGCGGCCTTCCCTGGGCAGCGGCTCCATTCCGGCCAGGTCGCCGTCCAGGACCAGATTGAGCAAGCGGCGCTCCGCCCGGGCGGGCCGTGGCGTCAGGCCGAGGATCGCGGTGATCGGCGCGCCGCCGATGGATAAGCCGACCGATAAGCCGACCGATAAGCCGACCGGGGCGCCGCCCAGCAGCGTCCGCCGCCTCATGCGGCCTTGGCCTGCCGCGCGATGTGGTCCAGCGCGCCCAGCGTGTCGCGGGCGAATTTCAGCCGCGCCTTGACATCCATGTCGCGGGAGATCGCCAGCTTGTGATCGGGCCGCAGCCGCACCATGCCGCCCTTGCTGGACAGCCAGCGCACCAGCCCGGCCGGGTTGCTGAAGGCGTTGCCGCGGAAGCTGACCACCATGCCTTTCGGCCCGGCCTCCAGTTTCTCCACCCCGGCCTCCCGGCAGGCGCGCTTCAGCGCCACCACGCCCAGCAGGTTGTCGACCTCCTCGGGCAGCGGACCGAACCGGTCCACCAGCTCCGCCGCCATGGCATCGGTCTCGGCATCCGAGGCCAGCGCGCCGATGCGGCGATACAGGCCCAGCCGCACCGGCAGGTCGGCGACATAGGTTTCCGGGATCAGCACCGGCAGGCCCAGGGAGATGTTCGGCGTCCAGTCCCGCTCCTGCCCGGCGCGCTTGCCCTGGCCGACGCGCAGGTCCGCCACCGCGTCCTCCAGCATCTGCTGGTACAGCTCGATCCCGACTTCCTTGATGTGGCCGGACTGCTCGTCGCCCAGCAGGTTGCCGGCGCCGCGGATGTCCAGGTCGTGCGAGGCCAGCGTGAATCCGGCGCCCAGCGCGTCCAGCGTCTGCATCACGGTCAGCCGTTTCTCGGCCGCAGCGGACAGCCGGTGGCTCGGCGGCCAGGTCAGGTAGGCATAGCCGCGCTGCTTGCCGCGGCCGACCCGGCCCCGCAGCTGATACAGCTGGCCGAGGCCGAACATGTCGGCGCGATGGATCACCAGCGTATTGACCGCCGGCATGTCCAGGCCGGATTCGACGATGTTGGTCGACAGCAGGATGTCGTGCTTGCCGTCGCTGAACTCGGTCATCACCCGTTCCAGCTCCGTCGGCGCCAGCCTGCCATGCGCCTGCACCGTGCGCGCCTCGGGGACGATTTCCCGCAGCCGGTCGGCCATGCGGGCCAGGTCCTCGATCCGCGGCACCACGCAGAACACCTGGCCGCCGCGGAACCGCTCCCGCTGCAGCGCCTCGCGGATCACCACGTGGTCGAACGGCATGATGAAGGTGCGCACCGCCAGCCGGTCCACCGGCGGGGTGGAGATGATCGACATCTCCCGCACGCCGGTCAGCGCGAGCTGCAGGGTGCGCGGGATCGGCGTCGCGGTCAGCGTCAGCACGTGCACATCGGCCTTCAGCGCCTTCAGCCGTTCCTTGTGCGATACGCCGAAATGCTGCTCCTCATCGATCACCAGCAGGCCCAGATCGGCGAACTCCACGCCCTTGGCCAGCAGCGCATGGGTGCCGACGACGATGTTGACCTCGCCGGAGGCGATGCCGCGCTTCACCTCGGCGGCTTCCTTGGCGGTCACCATGCGGGACAGCTGCGCCACCTTGACCGGCAGCCCGGCGAAGCGGGCCGAGAAGGTGCGGAAATGCTGCCGCGACAACAGCGTGGTCGGCACCACGACCGCCACCTGGGATCCCGACATGGCGGCGACGAAGGCGGCGCGCAGCGCGACCTCGGTCTTGCCGAAGCCGACATCGCCGCAGATCAGCCGGTCCATCGGCCGGCCGGAAGCCAGGTCTTCCAGCACGTCCGCGATGGCGCGGGCCTGGTCGTCGGTCTCGGCGAACGGGAAGCGGGCGCAGAACTCGTCCCAGCTGCCTTCCGCCGGCGTCATCATTTCGGCGTCGCGCACCTTGCGTTCGGCGGCGATGCGGATCAGCGCGCCGGCCATGTCGCGGATGCGCTGCTTCATCCGCGCCTTGCGGTTCTGCCAGGCGGTGCCGCCCAGCTTGTCCAGCGCGGTGCCCTGGTGCTCGCTGCCGTAGCGCGACAGCACCTCGATATTCTCCACCGGCAGGAACAGCTTCTCGTCGCCGTCGTAGATCAGCCGCAGGCAGTCATGCGGCGCGCCGGACACCTGCAACGTCGCCAGCCCGTCATAGCGGCCGATGCCGTATTCCTGGTGCACCACCAGGTCGCCCTCGGCGATCTCGGTCGCCTCGGCGATGAACTGGTCGGCCCGCTTGCGCCGGCGCGGCGGGCGGGAGATGCGCTCGCCCAGCAGGTCCTGCTCACCCACCAGCGCCAGACGCTCCGCGACGAAGCCGCGTTCCACCCCCAGCACGATCAGGGAGATCGCGCCCGCCGGCTTGCGGCGGATCGTGGCCCAGTCATCCTCCTGCGCCACGTCCTGGAACCCGTGCTCGCCCAGCAGGTTGGCCAGCCGGGCTCGGGAGCCGCGGGTCCAGGCGGCAATCACCAGCCGCCGGCCCTCGGCGGCCCACCGCTCCGCCTGGGCGCGCAGCTGGTCGAACACGGTGATGCCGGGGCCGCCGGCCGAACCTAGCCCGCCGGATTGGGCGAAGACCGGACCCGGCCGGCCGCCACCGTCGACGCCGCCCGCTCCATCCGGGCGGACGAAGGGCGTGAAGGCCAGCAGCGGGCCGAAGGACAGCATCTCATCCCAGCCGGCGCGGTCCAGGTACAGCATCGACGGCGGCAGCGGCCGATACGGCACCTCGCCATCGCGGGGCACGCCCTTCCGCGCCTGGAAATGGTCGGCGATCATCTCCAGCCGAGCCTCCAGGACCTCATCGGCCTGGTGGTCGAGGGAGACGGCGGCGTCGGGCAGATAGTCCAGCAGGTTTTCCATCGTCGGATGGAACAGCGGCACCCAGTGCTCCATGCCCGGATGGCGCCGGCCGTCCGAGACCGACAGGTAGATCGGGTCCTTGGCCGCGTCCTGACCGAACAGCTCCCGCCATCCGGAGCGGAAGCGGGCGATCGACTCCTTGCCCAGCGGCACTTCCGAGACCGGCCGCAGCGACAGCGCCGACCGCCTTCCGGCGCTGCGCTGGCTGGACGGGTCGAAGGCGCGGATCGATTCGATCGTGTCGCCGAACAGGTCCAGCCGCACCGGCTCCGATTCGCCGGCGGGGAAAATATCGATGATCCCGCCGCGCATCGCATACTCGCCCGGCTCCATCACCGTCCCGGCCCGGCCGTAGCCATTGGCCTCCAGGAACGCCGCCAGGGTCTCGGGCTGCACGGTGCCGTTCACCGTCAGGGTCGTGCTGGCGCCGGCGAAGGCGGCACGCGGCGGGATACGCTGCACCAGCGCGTTCACCGTGGTCAGCACGATGCGCGGCTTCCGGGATGGCTCCAGCAGCCGGGCCAGCGTGGCGATTCGCTCCGAGAGGATCGCCGGGTTCGGCGACACGCGGTCGTAGGGCAGGCAGTCCCAGGCGGGGAAGCGCAGCACCTCGGCTTCCGGCATCACGAAGGACAGCGCCTCGGCCAGGCGCGCCATGCGGGCGTCGTCACGGGTGACGTGCAGCACGCTGCCGGCATGCTCGCGCCGCCGCCGCGCCAGCAGGAACGCGTCCCAGCCTTCCGGGGCGCCCCAAACCTTGACCGGTTCACTCATGAACCAGCGAATCCCGGATACGGCGCAGCATCGGCGTGTCTTCCTCGGGCGGGATCGGCGCGCGGCCGGTCAGCCAGTCGGCCAGCGGCGCGTCCGGCAGTTCCAGCACCGCTTCCATCGCGTCGAGGTCGGCTTCCGTGAAGGCGCCCAGGTTGGCGCGCACGAATCCCCCGATCATCAGGTCGTTCTCGTACGTCCCCCGATGCGTCGCGCGAAACAAAATACGCCGGCGGCGCGTGTCCGGCTGAGCTTGATCTGGTTCAGGCATCGATAAAGGTCATATAGCGGCGCGGTATCATGCTGTCAGCACCGCCCACCGACCTGCTTGCGCCGCTTTTCGCGCCCCTGACCAGCCTGCGTGGCATAGGACCGGCCGTCGCCGGCCTGATCGCCAAGGTGGCGGGCGGCGAACGGGTGATCGACCTGCTGTTCCATCTGCCCGAATCCTACCTGGACCGCTCCGCCCGTCCGACCATCCGCGCCGCCCGGCCCGGATCGGTCGCGACCCTGGCGGTGGAGGTGGTGCGGCACGAACGCCCGGCCACGTCCCGCCAGCCCTGGCGCATCGTCGTGCGGGACGACACCGGGACGGCCGAGCTGGTGTTCTTCCGGTTCACGCGGGAGGCGCAGACGCCGCCCGGCACCCGCCTGCTGGTGTCCGGCAAGCTCGACCTGTTCAACGGCCGGCTGACCATGCCGCACCCGGACCACCTGGTGCCGGCCGACCAGGCGGAGCGGATTCCGCTGGTGGAGCCGGTCTGGCCCATGACCGCCGGGCTGTGGCCGCGGCAGATCGCGGCCGGCCTGGCGCAGGCACTCGCCCTGGTGCCCGGCCTCCCGGAGTGGCACGACGCCGCGCTGCTGCGGCGGGAGCATTGGCCGCCCTTCGCCGATGCCCTGCGCGCCGTGCA
Source organism: Rhodopila sp. (assembly GCF_035548095.1). Taxonomy (GTDB): domain Bacteria; phylum Pseudomonadota; class Alphaproteobacteria; order Acetobacterales; family Acetobacteraceae; genus Rhodopila. The sequence goes on from NZ_DASZUV010000028.1 coordinate 13,327, forward strand.
GGCACCCCCCGACAAGGCGCCCGGCCCGGCCCCCCGCGCGCGCCTGGCCTATGACGAACTGCTGGCCGGCCAGGTGGCGCTGGGCCTGATCCGCGGCCGGGTGCGCCAGCGCCAGGGCCATGCGCTGGCGGACCGTGCCGTGCTGCGGGCGGAGGCGCTGCGCCGTTTCGGCCACCGCCTGACCCGCTCGCAGGAGGCGGCGTTGCGGGAGATCGACGCCGACCTGTCCTCCGACCGGCGGATGCTGCGGCTGCTGCAGGGGGATGTCGGGTCCGGCAAGACGCTGGTGGCGGCGCTGGCGATGCTGCGGGCGGTGGAGGCCGGCAAGCAGGCGGCACTGATGGCACCCACCGAAGTGCTGGCCAAGCAGCACCACCGCACCCTGTCCCGCCTGTGCCCGCGTCCGGTCGCGCTGCTGACCGGCTCCATCAAGGGCAAGGAGCGCGCCCGCCTGCTGCGCGGCATCAGGGACGGGACGATCCAGCTGGTCGTCGGCACCCATGCGCTGTTCCAGGATGCCGTGGAATACCGGGACCTCGCGCTGGCCGTCATCGACGAGCAGCACCGGTTCGGCGTCAATCAGCGCCTGACCCTGGGCACCAAGGGCGAGCACACGGACGTGCTGGTGATGACCGCCACGCCGATCCCGCGCACCCTGCTGCTGACGCAGTGGGGCGAGATGGAGGTCAGCCGCCTGACCGACAAGCCGGCCGGCCGCCAGCCGATCCGCACCACGCTGCACGCGCTGGGCAGCATGGCGACGGTGCTGGACGGGATCGCCCGCAAGCTGGACGAAGGCGCGCAGGTCTATTGGGTGTGTCCGCTGGTGGCGGAGAGCGAGGCGCTGGATGTCGCCGCCGCCGAGGACCGCTATGCCGATCTGCGCCGCCGGTTCGGCGACCGTGTCGGCCTGGCGCATGGCCAGCAGGCGGCCGAGCTTCGCGACGCCGCCCTGGCCGGCTTCGCGCGCGGCGATACGCGGCTGCTGGTGGCGACGACGGTAGTGGAGGTCGGCGTGGACGTGCCGCGGGCCACGGTGATGGTCATCGAACATGCGGAACGTTTTGGCCTCGCGCAGCTGCACCAGTTGCGCGGCCGGGTCGGACGCGGCACCGAGGCCAGTTTCTGCCTGTTGCTGCATGAAGATTTCGTGAATGACACCGCGCGGCGGCGGCTGACCCTGCTGCGCGACACCGATGACGGCTTCGTGATTGCCGATGAGGATTTCCGCCTGCGCGGCGCCGGCGACGCGCTGGGCACGCGGCAGGCGGGGCTGCCGGGCTATCGCCTGGCCGATCCGATGGAACACGAGCACCTCCTGCACATGGCGCATCGCGATGCCGCCGTCCTGCTGTCGCGCGACCCGAGGCTGGAGAGCGAGCGCGGCCAGGCGGTCCGTTGGCTGTTGCGCCTGTTCGAGCGCACGGCGGCCATGCGCACCCTGGCGGCGGGCTGAGCCTGGCCGATGATCCGGTGTTGCCTGACGGCGCCGCCGGATGCGGTGACCGGATGCGGGAGAAAGGTTTCAAACGCACCGCGATTCGCCGCCCGCGTCTGGCGCGCCGTCTGGCGCGCATCGGTCCCGCGGCCGCCTGTCCCGATCCGCCCGCCACGACGTTGCAGCCGCCAGGCTTCATCACGGTCCGAACGGGCATCGGCGGTGGGCAGCGGTCAGCGGGCTATGGGCTACGGGCCATGGGCGGTTGCCTCGCCCGATTGTGAAGCGGCGGCGGATACCATAATGCTGCCATCGAAATAACATAAGCACATCGCACGAGATGCTTATGTGAGTTTCGCTTTCGCGGAAGGAGAAGGGTTCCGATTATGGGTAAGTTCGTGACGCGCGTTGTTCTGCTGACCGGTTTGATGGCCGGCCTGGCTGCCTGCACCGATCCCTATGATCCTGGCCAGCGTGCCCTCGGCGGCGGCCTGATCGGTGCCGGCACCGGCGCCGCGATCGGCGGCCTGGCCGGTGGTGGCCGCGGCGCGGCGGCCGGTGCCCTGATCGGCGGCGGCGTCGGCGCCGTCGGCGGTGCCGTGACCACGCCGCCGCGCTACTGATGAACGAACGGCCTGGCGGTCTTGCGCCAGGCCGGACGCCTGTTCCTTGGCGGCCTTTGGGACGGCCTTCCATGGGGCGGGCCTGGCCATGAGCCGGCAGAGGCGGCCCGCCACATCCCGCATCGGATGTGGCGGTTTTTTGCGCCCCTGCCACGCGCCGGCCGCGCCGCGGTGCTGCGTTCCGCCACCGGTACCATCCGGGTGGGGAGCCGAAGCCGGCGGCAGGCCCGCCGCACCGGCCGCCAGCGGCCGCCGTCGCCGCGATCATGACACACCGGCAACCACCTGACGCGCTCGCGCCGCCACGCCGCGCTTGACTCCGCCCCCGGATCGGGTCCCGATTCCACGCGTCAGCATCAGGACCCGCCATGACCGTCTATGCACCGTCACTCGCGCCGATCCGCCATGATGCGCCGGAGGAGATCCCGGTTCTCGACATCGGCCGCCTCCGCGCCGGCGACCCGGGCGCCCTGGCCGCGCTCACCGGTGCGTTCCGCCACGCGCTGGAGGATGTCGGCTTCTACTTCGTCGTCAACCACGGCGTCCCCGCCTCGCTGATCGCCGCCACCTTCCAGGCTGCCGCGGATTTCCACGCGCAGCCCGAGGAGGCCAAGCTCGCGCTGCGGATCAACGAGCACAATATCGGCTACCTGCCCTTCCGCGGCTCCGTCACCCGCCACTCCCAGCTCAATGCCAATAATCGGCCGAACCTGGTGGAGGCGTTCTTCATCAAGCGCGAAATCACCGCCTCGGCGCCGCTGGCACCGTTCAGGGCGCCCAACCGCTGGCCGGAGAACGTGCCGGGCTTCCGCGCCGCGACGCTCGCGTATTGCGACGCGATGGAGGCATTGGGGAAGTCGCTGCTGCCGCTCTATGCCAGCGCGCTGGGCCTGGCGCCGGACTGGTTCGACGCCGCCTTCGCCCAGCCGATGTACACGCTGCGGCTGTCGCACTATCCAAGGCAGGACGTCGTGGAGGACAACGAGTTCGGCCTGGCGCCGCATTCGGACACCAGCTTCATGACGATGCTGGCGCAGAACGACGTGCCCGGGCTGTCGATCCGGTTGCCGAACGGGCGGTGGATCGACGCGCCGGCGCTGCCCGGCAGCATCCTGGTGAACGGCGGCGACCTGCTGCGGCGCTGGACCAATGACCGGTTCCTGGCGACGCCGCACCGGGTCATCAACCGATCCGGCCGCGAACGCTACGCCATCCCGTTCTTCATGGATTGCAGCTATGACTGGCGGATGGCGTGCGTGCCCACCTGCCTCGGGACGGACGAAAAGCCGAAATACGATCCGATCACCTATCCCGAATACATGACCTGGTTCCGTAACCAGAACTATGCCGCCGCCGTGCAGGGAACCCGGCAGCCGGCGGCGGGGGCATGAGGCGGCGGCCCGCCGCCGGTCGATCGCCGGGGCCGCGCCGCTGACCATGCCGGCGGTGGCATCGGCCGCCGGTCGATCGCCGGGGCCGCCGGCGTGAGTCCGTTCGACTTCCTGGCCATGATGCTGGTCGCCGTGGCGGCCATCGGCTGGCTGAACCGCCTGTTCGTCCGCCTGCCCCCGGCGATCGGCCTGCTCGGCGGCTCATTGCTGCTCGCCGCCGCCGTCCTCGCCGCCGATCCGCTGACCGGGGGCGCCGCCGCGGACTGGCTCCGCGGCGCCTTCGCCCGGTTCGACCTGCCGGACCTGTTCCTGGAAGGCATCCTGGGCCTGCTGCTGTTCGCCGCGACCTTCCAGGTCAGCCTGTCGGAGCTGGCGGAGAACAAGCGGATCATCTTCCTGCTGGCGACCGCCAGCGTCATACTCTCCACCGTCCTGTTCGGTGTCGGCCTGTACGGCGCCTGCCTGCTGGTGGGCTACGAGATGCCGCTGCGCTGGTGCCTGGTGATCGGCGCCATCCTGGCGCCCACCGACGCGGTGGTGGTGGACGACCTGCTGCGGCGGGTCCGCATGCCGGCCTCCCTGCGCGGCGCCATCGCCGGGGAAAGCCTGCTGAACGACGGCGCCGGCATCGTGATGTTCGTCATCATGCTGCACCTCGCGGCCGGCGAGCGCGGCCTGTTCGGCCATGGCCGGGTCGTCCTGGCGATCGCCAAGGCGGGCGGCGGGGGCGCCTTGCTGGGCCTGGCGCTGGGCCTGCTCGCGCGCCGCGCGGTGCGCGCGGTCAGGGATGACGGGCTGGTGCTGATCGTGACCCTGGCGGTCGTGCTGGTCAGCTACCGCGTGGCGGACTTGATCGAGGTGTCCGGCCCGATCGCCGTTGTCGCCGCCGGCCTGGCCTTCGGCGGCGGCGCGCGGAACGACCAGGGCCGGACGCAGGATCCCCACCGGCACGGCCACCCGCACGTCGTCACCTTCTGGCTGCTGCTGCATGAACTGCTGAACGCGCTGCTGTTCCTGCTGATCGGGTTGCAGGCGGTGGAGATCGCGTTCCGCCAGATCGCCTGGCTGCCGGTGCTGTGCGCCATCCCGCTGGCCGTGCTGGCACGCCTGGTCAGCACCGCCATCCCGGTCGCCTTCCTGGGCGGCGGCTGGACGGTGCGCGCCCGCCGGGTCGCGGTGCTGACCTGGGCGGGCATGCGGGGCGGCGTCTCCATCGCGATGGTGCTGGCAACACCCGCGACGCCCTGGCGCGGCGAGCTGCTGGCGATCTGCCTCGCGGTCGTGCTGTTCACCGTCTTCGCCCAGGGCCTGTCGATGCCATGGGCGCTGCGCCGCCTCTATCGCGAAGCGTAGCCGGTCACGCCGGGCGGGGCCGGCGGCTCACCGGCAGGCGGGCAGCGACTGTCCCTGGCCATATCCCGGCCAGCTGGTCCGCTCCGGGCACACCACCCGGATGGTCACCGACAGGCCGGGCGGCGTCGCCACCGGCGCCGTGCCGGCCGTCATGTCCTGGCTCATTGCCATGGCCGACGTCACCGGCGTGCCGTCCGGCGTCGTCAACGTCGGACCCAGCCGGTATTCCTCCAGGTAGCTGATGAAATTCGCCACCCGCTGCTGCCGGTCGTACTGCGTGCCGGAGCCGGTATCGCTGACCGACAGGCGCATCAGCGACGGGTCCAGCAGGCCCATGACGACGCTGGCGCGGGGATCGCGCACCCGGTTGTCCATCGCCGCCTCATGCCCGGGCAGCACCGCGCCGTCCGCCAGCGTCACCACCGCGCCATCCGGCAGCGGCTGCAGCGTGGCGATGTTCCCGGCGATTTCGGTGCTCATTGTCGTCTGCAGCCGCAGATTCAGCATGTCCACGCTGTTCGGCGGCCCCGACGTGCAGGCACCCAGCAGGACCAGCAGGCCGGCTGCGCTGGCGCGCCGGATCGCGGAACGGTTCATCTTGCTGCCTTCCGGCGGATGGCCCCTTGGCAGGACGGCTCCGCGTCTGGATTGATAATGAACGGAATCCTTACGGAGAAACCGGCACATGAGCAACACGATCGAGCGGCAGGGCTACCGATACATCCCGGGCCCGTTCCAATATTCCGCCGGTGTGGCCGCGCTGCCCGGCCATGCGATCGAGCGGGTGCGCTTCACCGACCCGGTGCCGCTGGCCGACGGGTTCCGCCGGATCGAGGCATACCTGGCGGCGGAAGGGCTGCCGCTGACGGCGTTCTGCGCCTGCGAGCTGCGCTCGCCGGGGCAGTTCACCGATGCCGGGTTCGTCGCGTTCAACCGGCACTATGTCGGCACCCTGGAACGCTGGGGCATCGTTGAAAACGACCGCAACCCGGTCGCCCGCAGCAATGTCTGCCCGGAGCTCGGCGCGCCGGCGGTGCCCAGCTTCCATGCCTTCTGCCTGGTGCGGCCGGCGGACGCGGCACCACGCAGCTTCGTCTGCGCCGGCAGCGGAGAGGCGCGCGAAAGCACCGGCCCGACAGCGAGAAGACGGTGCGTCATGGCGAGACCTCGGCGGACGCGATGGCCGAAAAGGCGCGCTTCGTCCTCGGCGCGATGGAACGGCGGATGACCGACCTGGGGGGCGGCTGGGACACCGCGACCGGCGTGCAGGTCTACACGGTGCACGACATCCATCCCTTCCTGGCCACGGAAATCGCCGCGCGCGGCGCCGCCCGCCACGGCATCACCTGGCACTATTGCCGCCCGCCGGTGCTGGGCTTGGAATACGAGATGGACTGCCGCGCCGTGGCGACCGAGCGGGTGCTGCAGGCCTGAGCGTCCACCTGAGCGTCCACCGGCGCCGCACGGCTGAACCTGCCGTGGCGCGACCACCTGCCGGCGCCCGCCCGGCACGGTTCCGGCGGGGCCGCGCCGGCCGGCCATGTGCGACCTGCATGGCGAGGTGTCGCGCGGTGACAACACCGGCCAGCGAAACACCGGCGAGCCGGCGGACCGGGGGACGGTTTCCGCCGCGGCGTGGCGACGCGGTGGCGGGGCCGGATAAACAAGCCATGGAATCAGTGTCCTGGCGGGCGTCCTTGCGGCTCCGTCACCCGCTGCGGATCGGCATCGATCCGACGAAAAATCCGGCCTGGGACACTAGCCGAACCGGCCGCTATCAAGTATCCCACCCGGCAAGGACGGGTGCGTCCCCGAAGAAGCGAATGTCAAGGCGCTCACTCCGGGGATGTCCGTAGAACCACGTCCCAAAGGACCGGAGTCTCGGCGGCATGGATTCATTGGAACTGAACAAGACAGTCGCGGCGGTGCTCGTCGCCGGCATCGTCTTCTTTCTCAGCGGCTTCATCGGCACCAACCTCGTGCGCAACCTGTATCCTGAGAAGGTCGCCATCGCCATCGAGACGCCGCAGGAAGCGCCAGCCGGCGGTGCCCCCGCCGCGCCGGAAACACCGATCGCCGTGCTGCTGGCCAAGGCCGATCCGGCGCGCGGCGAGGCGGCGGTGAAGAAGGAAGGCTGCGTCGCCTGCCACACCTTCAATGACGGCGGGAAGAACGGCATCGGTCCGAACCTGTATGGCGTCGTGGGCGAGCCGATCGGCAAGGGCAAGGACTTCACCTTCTCCAACGCGCTGGCCAGCAAGGGCGGCAACTGGACGTTCGATGCGCTGAACCACTGGCTGACCAAGCCGGCCGCGTTCGCCCAGGGCACCAAGATGACCTTCGTCGGCGTGAAGAACGAGCAGGAGCGGGCCGATATCATCGACTACCTGCGCACCCTGGCGAAGACCCCGGAACCGCGCCCGACCCCGACCGCCGAGGAGCTGAACCCGCCGAAGGCGGCGCCCGCCACCCCGCCGGCCGGTGAGAAATCCGCCGCGGCCCCGGCGGCGGCCGAATCGATCGATACCCTGCTGGCCACCGCGGACCCGGCGGCCGGTGAGGCGATGGTCAAGAAGCAGGGCTGCAACGCCTGCCATACCTTCAACCAGGGCGGCAAGAACGGCATCGGCCCGAACCTGTATGGTGTCGTCGGTGAGCCGATCGCCCAGGGCAAGGACTTCAGCTTCTCCACGGCGTTGAAGGCGCACCAGGGCAAATGGACCTACGAGGAGCTGGACAAGTGGCTGACGAAGCCGGCGTCCTACGCGCCGGGCACCCGCATGACCTTCGTCGGCATGTCGAACGCCAAGCAGCGCGCGGATGTCATTGCCTATCTGCGGTCGCTGTCCCCGAACCCGGAGCCGCTGCCGGCGAAGTAACCCGAACGCGGCGGCCGCGCGTGACCGGCCGCCGCGGCGTCCGGTCGAGGCCAATGACCGGTCGACGCGGTGTCTGGGCCACCCGGGTACCGGCCGGGATTGCCCGATCGAGTGGAACACCTGACCCAATGGCCGGCCGCACGCCGGCCATTTGCGTTTCCCGGCCCCGCCCCTCCGCGCGGAGCCGCCTCCATCAACGCCTCCATCAACAGTGATGCCGCCGCGCCGGAACCGATCCCGGGGGCCGCCTGTTCTGCTTGCCGTTGCCTAACCCGCGACCAGACGGAGCAATCAGATGACCCTGCTCAATACGCCGCCGCGGCGCACGCCCCAGGCCCCCGCCCGGCCCCAGGACGCGAAAGCCGGCACACCAGCCGCCACGGGGGCCGCCCCGGGGGCCGCCCCGGGGGCCGCCACGGATCGGAGAGCATCGGTGTCCAAGGCATCCGACACGAAAGCCGACGACAAGCCGCTATCCCAGCGCCAGGCCAGCGAGGGGCCGGACCGGCCCTCCCATGTCCGCGAGGTCGAGGCGCGGCCGACCGGCCATCCGACCTCGGATCGCCATGCCGCCGAAACCGCGCATTACTGGGAGGACGAGGTGCCTGAAACGCCGGAGCCGCCTGAATCACCGACAGAGACCAAGCCGTGATCTTGCCGTCGCGGCCTTCCCTCCCGAAGTGTACATGTCGTGCCGGCCGGCATGGCGGCCCCATCCGTCGTGCCGGCGGGGAGAGTCGACCCGTGGCGGGACGCCGCCTTGACGATGGACGCTGACCGCCGCGCCGGCGGGACGGTGGAGGGTGACCGCCGCGACGGCGGGGAATGGCATAGCGGCTGGCAACCATAACGCTGGCAACCATAACGACGGAGCGGACCGGTGGCGGCTCGGGCGAGCTGGAAGGGGTTCCTCAAGCTGGTGGACCTGCGCTGCCCGGTGGCGCTGTACGCCGCGGTCTCCAGCGCCGACACCATCACCTTCCGCACGCTGAACCGCGCCACCGGCCACCGCGTCCAGCGCCGCTTCGTCGATGAGGAAACCGGCGAACCCGTTGACGCCGCCGATCAGGTGAAGGGTTACCAGACGGGCCCCGACGAGTTCATCACGCTGGAGCCGTCCGAGATCGCCGCCGCCGTGCCGGACAGCGACAAGACGCTGACGGTGGAAGCCTTCATCCCCTGCGCCGAGGTCGACGACGTCTATCTCGACCGCCCCTATTACCTGACACCCTCCGACCCGGTGGGCCGGGAGGCGTACGGGCTGATCCGCGACGGGATGCGCAAGAGCAACGTGGTCGCCCTGGCGCGCACCGTGCTGTTCCGCCGGGTGCGCACGGTGCTGATCCGGGCGCACGATGCCGGCCTGATCGCCACCACCCTGCAGTTCGACTACGAGGTCCGTTCCGCCCGGGAAGCGTTTGCCGATATCCCCGACATCCCGGTGCAGGGGGAGATGCTGGACCTCGCCCGCCACATCATCGAAACGAAACGCGGCCGGTTCGACGCCGCCGCCGTGCATGACCGGTATGAGGCCGCGCTGGCCGAGCTGGTGAAGGCGAAGCAGCAGGGCAAGCCGCTGCCCAGGCGCGCGCCGGCGCGGCCGGGGAAGGTGATCGACCTGATGGCGGCGCTGCGCCAGAGCGCGGCCGCCAGTGGTACCACCAGCGGTACCGCCGGCGGTGCCGCCGACCGGGGCGACGACCATGCCGCTGCCGGAACGGAGGCCGCCGGAGCGAAGCGCCGAGCCAAAACGGCCGCCAAGGCGGGCCACGCCGCAACGAGCACCGGCAAGGCGGGCATTGGCAAGGCGGGCATTGGCAAAGCGGGCATCGGCAAAGCCGCCTCCCGGCCGGCGCCCAAGCCGGCCGCGCGGAAACCGGCCGCCTCGGCATCCGCGGCGCCGCGGAAGCGCAAGGCGGGCTGAGCGGTGGCGCTGGACACCTATCGGAAGAAGCGCGATTTCCGCGCGACGCCCGAGCCTCGGGGCGAAGCCGGCGGGCGCAAGGCGACAGCGCCGGGTCGCAGCTTTGTCGTGCAGAAGCATGACGCCCGCCGGCTGCACTACGATTTCCGCCTGGAGCTGGACGGCGTGCTGAAAAGCTGGGCCGTCGCCAAGGGACCGAGCCTGGTGCCGGGGGAACGGCGGCTGGCGGTGGAGGTCGAGGATCACCCCCTGGAATACGGTGATTTCGAGGGCACCATTCCGCAGGGAGAATATGGCGGCGGCACGGTGATCGTCTGGGACCGCGGCACGTGGCAGCCGATCGGCGATGCGCACAGGGGCCTTGCCAAGGGACATCTCGACTTCGAGCTGCTGGGCGAGAAGCTGCGCGGGCGCTGGCATCTGGTCCGCATGGCGCGCAAGCCGCGTGACAGGCGTGACAACTGGCTGCTGATCAAGGGTGACGACGACGCCGCTCGGCGCGACGGCCCCGATATTCTGGATGCCAGTCCCAATTCGGTGAAGACCGGGCGCGGCATCGACGACGTCGCGGGGGAAGCGCCGGGCTGGTCGTCGAGGACCGGCAAGATCGACAAGCCCGACGCCGGGAAGACCGCGCCGGCGGTGGTGAAGGGTGCCCGAAAGGCGGGATTGCCGGATTTCGTGGCGCCCGAGCTGGCGACGCTGACCGCGAAGCCGCCAGCGGGCAAGGCGTGGCTGCACGAGATCAAGTTCGACGGATACCGGCTGCAGGCCCGCATCGAGAACGGAACGGTCTCGCTGCTGACCCGCGGCGGGCTGGACTGGACGCGGAAGTTCGGCCGCGCGATCGCCGAGGCGCTCCGGTCGCTGCCTGCCCGGTCGGCGCTGATCGACGGCGAGGTGGTGGTGGAAGCGGCGAGCGGCGCGTCGGATTTCTCCGCGTTGCAGGCCGATCTCAGTGAGGGGCGCACGGACCGCCTCATCTTCTATGCGTTCGACCTGCTGTACCTGGATGGCGCCGACCTGCGCGGCGCCCGCCTGGTCGATCGGAAGGCGGCGCTGGAGGCATTGTTGACCGGCGCGCCGCCGGTGCTGCGGTTCTCCGCGCATTTCCTGCAGGACGGCGACCTGATCCGGCGGCATGCCTGCCGGCTGGGGCTGGAGGGCATCGTCTCCAAGCGCCAGGACGCACCCTACCGTTCCGGGCGCGGCAAGGATTGGCGGAAATCGAAATGCCAGGCCCGGCAGGAATTCGTGATTGCCGGTTTCGTGCCGTCCTCGGTCTCCGACAAGGCGATCGGGTCGCTGGTGCTGGGCTATTTCGATGACGGCCGCCTGGTGCATGTCGGGCGCGTCGGCACCGGCTTCACCGCCCCCATGGCGGCGGCGCTGTATCGCCGGCTGGCACCGCTGCGGATCAAGGCCAGCCCGTTTGCCGCGCCGCTGAGCGCCGACGCCGCCCGCCAGGTCCGCTATGTGGCGCCGGACCTGGTCGCCGAAGTGGAATTTCGCGGCTGGACCGCCGACCGCAACCTGCGGCATGCGGCGTTCCGGGGCCTGCGGGAGGACAAGCCGGCCGAGCAGGTGGTGTGGGAGGAGCCGATGGATGCGCCCGAGACGGCGCCGAAGCCGCGCGTGGCGCTGACCCATCCGGATCGGCTGTACTGGCCCGAGGCCGGCATCACCAAGCAGGGCCTGGCCGACTACTATGCCGATGTGTGGCGCTGCATCGCCCCCTTCATCGTCGGCCGGCCGCTGGCGCTGCTGCGCTGTCCGGACGGTGTCGGCGGCCAGTGCTTCTTTCAGAAGCATGCCTGGAAGGGCCTGAATCCGTATATCCATCCGCGCCCCGATCCGGCCGAGGACGAGCCGATCCTGACGATCGACGACCTGGACGGCTTGATCGCGCTGGTGCAGTCGGGAGTGCTGGAGATCCACCCCTGGGGCAGCACGCTGGCCGCGCTGGAGCAGCCGGATATGCTGATCTTCGACCTTGATCCCGGTGAGGACGTCCCTTGGCCGCGCCTGCCCGAGGCGGCGCTGGAAGTCCGGGACCGCCTGCTTCAGGCGGGGCTGGCATCGTTCGTGAAGAGTTCCGGCGGCAAGGGGCTGCACGTGGTGGCACCGCTGCGTCCCGAGGCGGACTGGGAGGCGGCGAAGCGGTTCTGCAAGGCGATCGCCGATGCGATGGCGGCGGACAGCCCGGAGCGGTTCGTGTCCACGATCACCAAGGCGAAACGACGCGGGCGCATCCTGGTGGACTATCTGCGCAATGCCCGCGGCGCCACCGCGGTGGCGCCGTATTCGACGCGCGCCCGCGCCGGCGCGCCGGTGTCCATGCCGGTGGCGTGGGACGACCTGGCCACGCTGACCGCGGCGAACACGTTCACCGTCAGCAACGCGCCCGCGTTTCTGGCGCATCGCGCGGACGACCCTTGGGGTTCGTTTCGACAGGCGGAAGCGCCCCTGCCGGCAGACGCGGCACGCAAGGGGGCGACGCGCAAGGGGCCCGCGGGCAGCCGCCGGAGGGCGGCGCGATGAGGTCTCGCGGCATCGCCGCCGCGACACGGCAGGGCCTGGACCCGATGGGCCTGGACCCGATGGGCCTGGGTTCGGCGGGCCTGGGTTCGGCGGGACCGGGTTCGGCGGGACCGGGTTCGGCGGGCCGGCGCTCGCGGCTCTCCGGCCAGAGCGCGCCGGCCGGTAGGAGGCTGAATCGAGATGGATACGCGGCTGGGCCGATCATCCGACGCGGAGTCCTTGACTCGGCGTCCGAATCCTCTATCTCCGCTGTGGACGCCACGCATGACGGGCGCCACAGTGCAATCGGGCCCGCGCTCATGATGGCGCGGGCAAGTCGTATTTCCGGACCAGGAAACGCGCATACCACGGCAACCAGCCGAGCCGGCGTGCTCGGCGCATCCCGTAACGGAAACCACCAGCCACATGGCATTACAAGCCGCCGCGCGCGCGCAAGAGCCTGCGCAAGACCATTTTCGTGGCGAAGATTTCGCCGCCCTTCTCGATGAAACCCTCGGCACAGACACCGGCTTCGACGGCTCCGTCGTCACCGGCCGCGTCGTCCGCCTGACCGATGAGTTCGCGATCGTCGATGTCGGCCTGAAGTCCGAGGGGCGCGTCGCGCTGAAGGAATTCGGGCCGCCCGGCGCCAAGCCGGAGGTGAAGCCCGGCGACTTCGTCGAGCTGTATGTCGAACGGTATGAGGATCGGGACGGCTCCATCATCCTGTCGCGTGAGAAGGCGCGGCGCGAGGAAGCCTGGACCAACCTGGAAAAGGCGTTCGAGGCGCAGAAGCGCGTGGACGGCACCATCTATGGCCGCGTCAAGGGCGGCTTCACGGTGGACCTGGGCGGCGCCGTGGCATTCCTGCCCGGCAGCCAGGTGGACATCCGTCCGGTGCGCGACGTCGCCCCGCTGATGGGGACCCCGCAGCCGTTCCAGATCCTGAAGATGGACCGCGCCCGCGGCAACATCGTCGTCTCCCGCCGCGCCGTGCTGGAGGAGACTCGCGCCGAGCAGCGCAGCGAGCTGATCCAGGGCCTGAAGGAAGGCATGATCCTGGACGGCGTGGTGAAGAACATCACCGATTACGGTGCCTTCGTCGACCTGGGCGGCGTCGACGGGCTGCTGCACGTGACCGACATCGCCTGGCGGCGCATCAACCATCCGTCCGAGGCCCTGACCATCGGCCAGCAGGTCAAGGTGCAGGTGATCCGCTTCAACTCCGACACCCAGCGCATCAGCCTGGGCATGAAGCAGCTGGAGACCGATCCGTGGGAAGGCGTGGCGGCGAAGTATCCGCCGGGCGCCAAGTTCTCGGGCCGCGTCACCAACATCACCGATTACGGCGCCTTCGTGGAGCTGGAGCCGGGGGTCGAGGGCCTGGTGCACGTGTCCGAGATGTCCTGGACCAAGAAGAACGTCCATCCGGGCAAGATCGTCTCCACCTCGCAGGAGGTGGACGTGATGGTGCTGGACGTCGACAGCTCCAAGCGCCGGATTTCGCTGGGCCTGAAGCAGGTGCAGCGCAACCCGTGGGAGCAGTTCGTGGACGACCATCCGATCGGCTCCGAGGTCGAGGGCGAGATCCGCAACATCACCGAGTTCGGGCTGTTCATCGGCCTGTCGCCGGATATCGACGGCATGATCCACATGTCCGACCTGTCCTGGGACGAGTCGGGTGAAGCGGCGATGGCCGGCTATGAGAAGGGCCAGGTCGTCAAGGCGAAGGTGCTCGACGTCGATGTCGAGAAGGAGCGGATCAGCCTGGGCATCAAGCAGCTGCGCGACGATCCGGCCGCCACCGTCCTGGGCAACGTGCACAAGGGCGACGTGGTGACCTGCGTGGTGTCCGCGGTGCAGGCCAACGGCATCGAGGTGAAGGTCAACGATGTGCTGACCGGCTTCATCCGCCGCGCCGAGCTGGCCCGCGACAAGGCCGATCAGCGGCCGGAGCGGTTCGCGGTGGGTGAGAAGGTGGATGCCCGGATCACCGCCGTCGATCGCGCGGCCCGCAAGCTGACCCTGACCATCAAGGGCAAGGAAATCGAGGAAGAGAAGCAGGCCATGGCCGAATACGGCTCCTCCGACTCGGGTGCCTCGCTGGGCGACATCCTGGGTGCGGCGATCCGTCGCCGGAACCAGATGACCCAGGACGGCTAATTCCGGCGATGTCGCTGGAAGTCGACTTGCTATTGGATAGGCGGCGCCTCAAGCGCCGCCTTATCTTTTGGCGGCTGGCGGCGGTGATCGCGCTCATCATCGCGGTCGGCGCCGGCCTGCATGCCGGCGGCTGGCGGTTCGGCAGCGCGCATGTGGCGCGCGTCACCGTGAAGGGCATCATCACCGACGACCGCAAGGTGACCGAGGCCATCGCCAAGCTGGCGGAGGATGACAGCGTGAAGGCGGTGATCCTGTCGGTCGACAGCCCCGGCGGCAGCGTCGCCGGCGGTGAAGGCCTGTATTCCGCGATCAGGCGCGTGGCCGGCAAGAAGCCGGTCGTCACCGTCATGGGCGGGCTGGCGGCTTCGGCCGGCTACATGATCTCGGCCCCCACGACGCGGATCTTCGCGCGCGATTCCACCCTGACCGGCTCGATCGGCGTGCTGCTGCAGACCGGGGAGATGTCGGGCCTGCTGAGCAAGGTCGGGATCAGCGCCACGACCATCAAGTCCGGGCCGCTGAAGGACGAGCCGAACTATTTCGAGCCGCTGACGCCGGCGGCCAAAACCATGCTGCAGGGCCTGATCGACGACATGTACGACCAGTTCGTCACCATCGTCGCCACCGGGCGCCACATGGATCCCGCCAAGGTGCGGGAGATCGCCGATGGCCGTCCCTACACGGGGCGGCAGGCGCTCAAGCTGGGGCTCGTCGACGAAATCGGCGGCGAGCCGGAGGCCCGGGCCTGGCTGAGCACCGAAAGGGGCGTTCCGGTCAGCCTGCCGGTGGACGACGTGACGCCGGACGACAAAAGCCGGTGGTCGATCGCCGGTCAATTCGGTCCCTTGTTCGATGAGTTTTGGAAAACCCTGGTTTCCCAAAGTGTTAGTCTTGACGCACCCTGGGCGATCTGGCAGCGTCCGGGCCACTGACTGTCCGGGGAAGCGCTGTGACGAAGTCTGAGCTGATCGCAGAATTGGCCGCGGCGAATCCGCATCTCCGAGGCCACGACGTGGAAACCATCGTGGCAACGATCTTCGAGGAGATCACCTACGCCCTCGCCCGCGGGGAGCGGGTGGAGCTGCGCGGCTTCGGGGCATTCACGGTGAAGCACCGGGACGCGCGGACCGGCCGCAACCCCCGCACCGGCGCCTCCGTCGCGGTCAGCGAGAAGTCGGTGCCGTTCTTCAAGGCCGGCAAGGAGCTGCGGCTCCGCGTCAACGCCGGCAAGATCCCGCGGGCCGAGAAGACCGAGCGGCAGGCCAAGGCGCAATCATGATCCTGCTGGTGATCGCCATCATCGTCAGCGTGCCTTTCGCGGTGTTCGCGCTCTCCAACATGCAGCATGTGCAGCTCGGGCTGTGGCCGTTCGACTATTCCATCGAAGTGCCGGTGTCGCTGGCGATCCTGGTCGGCATGGCGGTGGGCCTGCTGCTGGGCGGCGCCCTGGTCTGGGTCGCCGAGATCGCGCAGCGCCGCCGGGCGCGCCGGGCCGAGCGCACCTCCCGCCAGTTGCAGGCGCAGATCGAAGCGCTGCAGGCACGGCTCGGTCCGACCCACCTGTCCTTGCCGCCGCCGTGATGGACGCACCGGCCCGCCGGCTGATCGTCGCGCTGGACACGATCGATGTCGGCCAGGCCCAGGCCTGGTCCCAGGCGGTCGGCCCGCATGCGGGCCTGCTGAAGCTGGGCCTGGAGTTCTTCGCGGCCAACGGCCCGGCCGGCGTGCGCCAGGTTGGCGGGGCGCCGGTCTTCCTGGACCTGAAGCTGCACGATATTCCCAACACGGTGGCCGGCGCGGTCCGCGCCGTGCTGCCGCTGCGCCCTCGCATGCTGTCCATCCACGCGGCCGGCGGCGCCGCGATGGTGCAAGCCGCCCGTCAGGCCGCCGACGCGGGCGGGACGGCTCGGCCGATCATCCTGGCGGTCACGGTGCTGACCAGCCTGGATGCCGCGGCGCTGTCGGCCACCGGGGTGGCGGGATCACCGGCCGATCAGGTCCTGCGCCTGGGCCGCCTGGCCGTCGAGTCCGGCGCCGACGGGCTGGTGTGCAGCCCGCATGAGGTCGCCATGCTGCGGCAGGCGCTGGGGCCGGCCGTGCGGCTTGTCGTACCGGGTATCCGCCCGGCGGGCGCCGCCGCCGGCGACCAGGCCCGGGTGATGACGCCGCCGGAGGCCGTGGCCGCCGGCGCCGACTGGATCGTCGTCGGTCGCCCGATCACCCAGGCCGCCGATCCGGGTGCCGCCGCCGGCGCGATCGCCGCGGGCATCGCATGACCGTCCGGGTCAAGATCTGCGGGATCACCGATCCCGTGGCATTCGATACCGCTGTGGAGGCCGGGGCGGATTGGGTTGGCTTCAACTTCTTTCCCCCGTCCCCGCGGGCGGTGACGCCGGCACAGGCGGCCGCGCTGTCGGGGCGCCTGGACGGCGGCCCGGCGCGCGTCGGACTGTTCGTCGATCCGACCGATGCGCTGATCGCGTCGGTCCTGGATGCCGTCCCGCTGCAGGTGCTGCAGGTCTATGGCGGCGGCGTCGATCCAGGCCGGCTGCGCGATCGGTTCGGGCTGCCGGTGTGGCGCCCCGTCGGCATCAGCGGTCCGGCCGACCTGCCGCGCGGCGGGCTGGGCGCGGATGCGCTGCTGCTGGAAGCGAAACCGCCGGCCGACGCCACCCGCCCTGGCGGAAATGCAGTGGCCTTCGACTGGACGATCCTGCGCGGCTGGACCGCGCCGGGACCGTGGCTGCTGGCCGGCGGGCTGACCGCCGGCAACGTTGCCGAGGCGATCCGGGTCACCGGTGCGCCGGCGGTGGACGTATCCTCGGGGGTGGAACAGGAAAAGGGCCGCAAGGACCCGGCCTTGATCCGGGCGTTCATCCGCCGGGCGAAAGCCGCGGCGACCGGCTGAGGCACCCGCGTCCTGCCATTCGGCGGCACGCTTCATGCCGGGCGGCGGGGGCCCGGGATGGTGGCCCGTTGCCGCCGTTCGTTCCCGTCGTGGCGGGAAGCGACGGCGCGACGGCCGGCATCAATGCTGGCTGGTACAGCCCTTCTTCGCCTCGACGAGTTCCTTCTTCAGCCGATCCACCTCGGCCTTCAGCATGGCGACCTCGTCCTTGGTGTCCTCGGCGGCAGGGGGGGACCCGGAACTGTCCTGACCGCGATAGAACGGAGTGAACAGGCTGAACGCCCGTTCCATCATCGCCATGTTCTGGCGGCTGACTTCCTCCATGCTGCCGAACGGGAACAGGTTGCCCATCGTCTTCTGCATCGCGCTGCGCATCTGCTCCTGCTGCTGCGCGAAATTGGCCATGGCGTGTTCCAGGTATTTCGGCACCAGGCCCTGCATCGAGCCGCCATAGAAGCCGATCAGCTGGCGCAGGAACGTGGTCGGCAGCAGGTTCTGCCCGCTCTTGCCTTCTTCCTCGACGATGATCTGGGTCAGGACGCTGCGGGTGATGTCATCGCCGCTCTTGGCGTCGTAAACGACGAAATCCCGGCCGGCACGCACCATGTCGCCCAGATTTTCCAGCGTGATGTAGCTGGAGCTTTCAGTGTTGTACAAGCGCCGATTGGCGTATTTCTTGACGACGACGGGCGCCTTATCCGCGTTCTTGTTATCCGGCAAAATCTGGACGGTGTCTGCCATGCGATCCTCACCCTATGCGCCGACCATATCGTTTATTTCGCAGGTGCGAAAGGCGCAAATTCCAGTGCGGTTATAGGTTTGACGTTTCACCGCCGCCGGACCACGCCTATGGTCCGCCGCGAGGAGGGTTGATGGGGCATGAGCCTGGAGTCCGGTCAGGACGATCCCAAGGCAGGCGACGCACGGACGGACTCGACCGACCACCGCTCGGACTCCGCCGGCCCGGCGCCGGAACCGGACTTGCGACGCCTGGCGCAGGATTGGATCACGCTGTGGGAAAGCGAGCTGTCGGCGCTGGCGGCCGATCCGGAAATGCGGGAGGCATGGCAGGCGATAGCATCCGTATGGGCAGGCGCCTTGACGGCCGCCCTGCGGGCGATGCCGCGCGGGTCGGAGCCCTGGTGGCCCGCCGGTGCCTCCCCTGCCCCCACGCCGCCGGATCATGAGCACCCCGTTCATCAGCGCCCAAGGCAGCAGCGGGAGCAGCAGCAACCGGCCCGAGGCGCCGGGCCCGCTGATGCGGCGCGGGCCGCGCCCGCTGCTGCTGCACCTGACGCTCGCGACGCTGAGATCGACCGTCTCTCGCGCCACATCGATGCATTGGAACGCCGTCTCGCCGACATCGAGCGCGGCGGCGGTGGTGGACGCGCTGCGCCGCGCCGCCGCGGACGGAAACCGCGATCGACCGGGTGACGCCGCGTTCAGCGCCGAGGTGGTGGCCGAGACGCTGCGCCAGGACGCGCTGCTGATCGAGGGAATCGCGGCGTATCGGCGGCATCCGTATCGGCGGACGCTGGCGGACCCGCCAGCCGTGTGGGCCGAGGGCGGGTCACGGCTGCTGGACTACGGCATGGCCGGCGGCGGCATGACCGGCGGCGACATGACCGGGGGCGGCATGGCCGGCGGCGGCAAGGCGGGGGGAGGCAAGCCTGGGGGAGGCAAGGCCGGGGGCGTCCCGGCGGTGTTCGTGCCCAGCCTGGTGAACCGCGCCTATGTCCTGGACCTGATGGAAGGAGGATCGATGCTGCGCTGGCTGGCGCAGCACGGCGTGCGGCCGCTGCTGCTGGACTGGGGCTGGCCGGGGGAGGCGGAGCGGCGGTTCACCCTGACCGATTACGTCGCCGGCCGGCTGGAACGCGCGCTGGGCTACGCCGCGTCGTTCACCGGCGGCCCGACAGTCCTGGTGGGTTACTGCATGGGCGGCACCCTGGCGGTGGCGGCGGCCCAGCGCCGGCCGGACCTGGTACGCGGCCTGGGATTGCTGGCGGCGCCGTGGGACTTTCATGCCGGCGACGCGGAGCAGGCAGCCCAGGTGGCGGCGATGCTGCCGCTGCTGGAGCCGGCGATGGCACTGGGCAACGCGCTGCCGGTGGACCTGCTGCAATCGCTGTTCGCGCTGCTGGATCCCTGGGGCGTTGCCGGCAAGTATCGATCCTTCGCGCGGCTGCCGCAGGACGGGCGGCGCGCGCGGCTGTTCGTGGCGTTGGAGGACTGGCTGAACGATGGCATCCCCCTGGCGGCGGAGGTCACCCGGGCCTGCCTGCGCGACTGGTATGGCGCGAACACCCCATTCCGCGGCGACTGGCGGATCGCTGGGCTGGCGGTGGAGCCGCGCGCGGTGACAATGCCGGCCTTCGTGGCGGTGCCGGCCCAGGACCGCATCGTGCCACCCGGCGCCGCGCGGCCGCTGGCGCGCCTGATCCCACGGGCGGAGCTGCATGAGCCGGCGGCGGGGCATATCGGCATGGCGGCCGGCAGCCGGGCGGAAACGGCATTGTGGCAACCGCTGGCGGCATGGATCGCCAGGGTCGCCGGCTCCGGCGTATCGGGGGCTGGAGCCAGAGGCACCGGAGGTACCGGGGTCGGAGGTGGGGGACCTCGGGTTCCGCGCCGCCGGCCCGGGGCTCGACACGGCACAGGCAGCGCCGCGTGATGGCGGCTTCTCCGCCGCCCGGCCCGGTCGGCGCGGCATCCGGCGGCCCTGGCCGGACCGGCCGGCTTTCGTCAGCCCTGGGCTTTCGTCAGCCCGGGCTTTCATCAGCCCTGGGGTTTCGTCAGCCCTGGGGTTTCGTCAGCCCCGGGTTTCATCAACCAGGGATTCCGACCAGCAGGGAGCCGACCGGCAGCCGATGGATTTGCCCAGCACGATCGCCCTCGGCGTCATCGAGGGAGTCACCGAGTTCCTGCCGATCTCCAGCACCGGCCACCTGCTGATCGCGGAGCAATGGTTCGGCCGCCGGTCCGAGGTCTTCAACGTGGTGATCCAGTCCGGCGCAATGCTGGCGGTGACGGTGATCTACTGGCGGCGACTGATGGCCTTCGCGCTGGGCTGGCGGCAGCCGGAGACGCGCGCCCATGTCGGCAAGCTGGCGCTGGCCTTCCTGATCACCTGCGTGCTGGGGCTGGCCGCGAAGAGGTTCGGCTTCCGGCTGCCCGACACGGTGGGGCCGGTGGCCTGGGCGCTGATCGCCGGCGGCGTCTGGATTCTGCTCGCGGAATGGCTCGCCGCTCTGCGCCCCGACCGGGCGGCGATATCCTGGGTGGCGGCGGTCGGCGTCGGCATCGCCCAGATCGTCGCCGGACTCCTTCCCGGCACGTCCCGCTCGGGCGCCACCATCTTCACGGCGATGCTGCTGGGTACCAGCAACCGCGCGGCAGCCACCGAATTCTCCTTCCTGGTCGGAATCCCCACCATGTATGCCGCCAGCGCCTATGAGCTGTACAGCGGCCTGCACCACGGCGAGGCGCACGAAGACTGGGCCGAGCTGGGCGTGGCGTTCGTGGTGGCGGGGGTCACGGCGTTTGTCGCGGTGTCCTGGCTGCTGCGCTACATCCAGACGCACCGCTACGTGGTGTTCGCCGTCTACCGGCTGCTGCTGGGTGCGGCGCTGCTGGGCCTGGCCGCGCGGGGCGTGGTGTAGGGATGGCGGCCCCGATCGGCCCCCGGATCAGCCCCGGATCAGTCATTGATCGGGATGAAGCGCAGCTTCCGGCCATCGACGCACAGCGCCACCTTGCCCTGCTTCAGGCGCAACGCGTCCTCGCCGAACACGTCCCGGCGCCAGCCGTGCATCGGCGGCACATCCGGCTCATCCTCCAGCGCCAGCCGGTCGATATCCTCGGAACTGGCGACCAGGCGCGGGGCGACGTGGTGCTGCTCGCACTTCGCCGCCAGCATCACTTTCAGCAGGGACACCAGCGCGGCGGACGGGCGGGCGGAGTCGCGCGGCTGGGCCAGCACCGGCAAGGCGGCGTCGGGGACGGACCTGGCGGCGGCGAGCGCCTCCAGCAGCGAGGTGCCCGATCTACCCTCGGCAAAGCCCTTGGTGATGCCGCGCACGCGCGCCAGGGCATCGGCATTGGCCGGGGCCGTGGCGGCGATCTCCAGCAGCGCTTCGTCCTTGACCAGCCGCTGGCGGGGGATGTTGATCCGCTGTGCCTCCCGTTCCCGCCACGCGGCGGCGACCTGCAGCAATTGCAGCAGGCGGCGGTTGTTGGACCGCGGGCGCAGCCGTTCCCAGGCGGTTTCCGGATCGGGACGGTAGGTGGCGGGATTGCCCAGGATCGCCATTTCCTCGGCCACCCAGCCCAGGCGGCCGTCCTTCTCCAGCCGCTGGCGCAACCTCGTATAGACCTCCCGCAGATGGGTGACGTCGGCGGCGGCATAGGAAATCTGCGCCGGCGACAGCGGGCGGGCCGACCAGTCGCTGAAACGGTGCGCCTTGTCGATGGTTCCGCCGGTCAGCGCCGAGACCAGCGCGTCATAGCCGACCTGGTCGCCGAACCCTGCCACCATCGCCGCCACCTGGGTATCGAACAGCGGCTTCGGCACGTCACCGAAACGCAGCACGAAGATCTCGATGTCCTGGCGCGCGGCGTGGAACACCTTGGTGACGGCCTCATCGGCGAACAGCGCGCGCAGCGGGGCCAGGTCGATGCCCTCGGCCAGCGCGTCGATCACCGCCACCTCATGGTCACCGGCGACCTGCACGACGCACAGTTCCGGCCAGTATGTCCGCTCCCGCATGAATTCGGTGTCGACCGTGACGAACCGCTCCTGGTGCATGCGCTGACAGAAGGCGGCGAGGTCGTCGGTCGCGGTGATCAATCGCGGCGCCGGAAAGGCCGCACGAGGGGGTCGAGACATCCGCCCCTTCTACACGCTGCACCGCAAAAGACCAAAGCGCCGGTGCCCGGACCCCGCCGCCGCGCGGCGTCCGATCGGCCACCGGCGCCGCGACCTCTCCGATCCGTCTGTTGCGCGCCGCCGCCACCTCCGCTATGACGCTTGCCATGTTCCACGGCGCGCCTTTCGCGAGCTTGTCCGCCGACGCCCCCGCGTCGGCCGCCGCGCGTCCGTCCGGCCTGATTCTCCTCCTTCGACTTACGCGCCCCTGAGCGTCTCGCCGGGTTGCTGAACGCCGGTCTCGCTCAGGGGAACCCCTGAGGCATGTATCGCGTCCAAATCGAGGGAAACCATCGCATGAGCATCAACCATCCCAGCTTCGGCAAGCTGGACGACAACCGCATCATCATCTTCGACACCACGCTGCGCGACGGCGAGCAGTCGCCCGGCTTCTCCATGAACCTGCAGGAGAAGATCCGCATGGCGGAGGCGCTGACCGAGCTGGGCGTGGATGTGATCGAGGCCGGGTTCGCCATCGCCTCGCAGGGCGATTTCGAGTCGGTGAAGACGATCGCCGAAACGATCGGCCAGCGCGACGATTCGCCGGTGCTGGCCAGCCTGTCGCGCGCCGGGCAGATGGACATCCTGCGCTCCGCCGAAGCGCTGAAGCCGGCGAAGCGCAAGCGCATCCATATCGTGATCGCCACTTCCGACCTGCACATGAAGCACAAGCTGCGCATGACGCCGGACGAGGTGGTGCAGGCGACGATCGACAGCGTGACCTTGGCCCGCCAGCACGCCGAGGACGTGGAGTGGTCGGCCGAGGACGCGACGCGGTCGGACCCCGATTTCCTGTGCCGGGTGGTGGAGGCGGCGATCACCGCCGGCGCCAACACGATCAACCTGCCGGACACGGTCGGCTATGCGCTGCCGGAAGACATCACCGCGATGTTCCAGAACATCCGCAACCGGGTGCCGAACATCGACAAGGCGATCCTGTCGACCCACAACCACAACGATCTGGGCATGGCGGTGGCCAATGCGATCGCCGCGATCCGCGTCGGCGTGCAGCAGATCGAGTGCACGATGAACGGCATCGGGGAGCGGGCGGGCAACGCCTCGCTGGAAGAGGTCGTGATGGCGGTGCGCACCCGCCACGACGCGATCCCGTTCGACAACCGGATCACCACCACCAACATCCTGCGCACATCCAAGCTGCTGGCGACCATCACCGGCTTCGACGTGCAGCCGAACAAGGCGATCGTCGGCCGCAACGCCTTCGCGCACGAATCCGGCATCCACCAGGACGGCGTGCTGAAGATGGCCGCGACGTATGAGATCATGACGCCGGAAAGCATCGGCTGGGCGAAGAACAGCCTGGTGCTGGGCAAGCACTCGGGCCGCGCCGCGTTCCGCGACCGGCTGGACCAGCTGGGCTACAAGATCGGCCAGAACCAGCTGAACGACGCGTTCCGCCGCTTCAAGGACCTGGCCGACCGCAAGAAGGTGGTGTTCGACGAGGACATCGTCGCCCTGGTCGATGACGAGGTGATGCGCGACCACGAACGCATCCGCTTCGTGTCGCTGGACCTGCATGCCGGCTCCAAGGGTCCGGCGAAGGCGGCGCTGGAGCTGGAGATCGACGGCGCCGTGAAGGCGGCGACCGCGACCGGCAACGGGCCGGTGGACGCGACGTTCAACGCGATCCAGCAGATCTTCCCGCACAACGCCACCCTGCAGCTGTTCTCGGTCGGCGCGGTGACCGAGGGAACGGACGCGCAGGCGAAGACCACGGTGCGGCTGGAGGAGAACGGCAAGATGGTCGACGGCCAGGGCGCCGATGCCGACACGATCGTGTCCGCCGCCCGCGCCTATGTCCATGCGCTGAACAAGCTGCTGGTGAAGCGGGAGCGGACGGAGCCGGTGGCGCTGTCGGCCTGATCCGCATCTCCGCCCCCGCATCTCCGCCCCCGTCGGTGGCCCCGCGTCGCTGGCGCGGGGCGGATTGCGTGGAACGCCGGCCGGCCTGATCGTTACGTTTAATCGCTACGGGTAATCGCTACGGGGTCAGGACGGCCAGAGACGGGGGGCTGGCAACGAAGCCGCCGGCGGGGCGGGCCGGTGTGGCCGCTTGCCGCCGCGCGCCGGACGGTTTCAGCCCGCGCGGCCGCGGCGTCCGGTCACTTCGGTCAGTTGTAGCCCCAGAACCCGCTCGATCCGGTCTGCGGCCCGGCATTCGTCGGACCATAGAAGGTGCCCATCGTCGATACGCCCGGCATCCGGTCCTGATCGAATGTCGCCGTGCCCCCGAGCGGTGTCTGCTGGCCTGGGCCGGTGATGCCCAGGGCCTGGGGATCCGTTCCGCACCCGGCAAGGCCCAGCAGGCAGACGGTGATCAGAAGCAGGCGCATGGCGATTCCAGGGATGGTTCCGGGGTCAGAAGATTCAAGGGCGAGGCCCAACGGGAGCGTTCCAAAGAGGGCGTTCCCAGGGAGGTGTTCCCAGGGAAGTGTTCCAAGGGGGTGTTCCGCGGGAAGTGTTCCAAGGGGGCGATCGGTCAGCCCGTCATAAACCGGTTCAGGTCCGGAGTCGCCAGGGCCGTATCCAGGTAGCCGAAGGTGCCGTGCTCCGCCACCTCCTTCGCCGCCGACAGCAAGCCGGTCATCGCCGCCCGATACAGCGAGGTCGCCAGGCTGATGCGTTTCACCCCGGCCTGGGCCAGCGCGGCGACGGTGAAGGAGCGGCCCTTGATGCCGGCCATGAAGTTCACCGGCTTCGACAGCGCCGCGCAGACAGCGCGCACCGCGTCCAGATCCGGCAGGCCGGGTGCCATCAGCACGTCGGCGCCGGCCGCCTCGAACGCCTGCAGCCGCGCGATGGTATCGGACAGGTCCGGGTTGCCGTGCAGGTAGTTTTCCGTGCGCGCGGTCAGGGTGAAGGGAAAGTCCAGCGACCGCGCCGCCTGCACGGCGGCGGCGATGCGTGCCCGCGCGGCGTCCGGCGGGAACAGGGGTTGGTCCGGGTAGCCGGTGGCGTCCTCGATCGAGGCCCCGACCAGGCCGATCCCCGCCGCCAGCCGGATCGTTTCGGCGGCCGCCCCGGGCGAATCGCCGAACCCCTTCTCCAGATCGGCCGAGACCGGCAGGTCGGTGGCGTCGACGATCAGCCGGCAATGCGCCAGCGCCTCCTCCCGCGTCACCATCCCGTCGCGGCGGCCCAGCACCCCGGCCGAGGCACCGCTGGACGTGGCGATCGCCTTGAACCCGATCGCCGCCAGCATCCGGGCGGAGCCGCCATCCCAGGCATTGGCGATGACGAAGCTCTCCGGCGCCTCATGCAGAGCGCGGAACGTTGCCGCCTTTTCGGCCTGGCCGGGCATCACTCGGCCGCCTTGCGCCGGGGGATGATCTGATCGGTATGCTCGCCCAGCCGAGGCGCCGGGGCGCGCACGGCACCGGGGGTATCGGACAGTTTCACCGTCACGCCCATGGTCTTGAACGGACCGGTGACGGGGTGCCGCGTCTCCACCACCATCTCCCGCGCCAGGATCTGCGGATCGGTGTAGACCTCATCGTAATGCAGGACCGGCCCGGCGGGGATGCCCAGCTTCTCCAGCTCCGCCAGCCAGAACGAAGACGGTTTCCGGCGCAACTGGTCGGCCAGCAGCGCCACCAGCGCCTCATTGTTCGCCACCCGGTCGGCATTGGTCTTGAAGCGGGGATCGGTCAGCAGCTCCGGCAGGCCGACAAGATTGCACAGCCCCTGGAAGAAATGCTGCTGCGAGGCACCCAGGGTGATGTAGCCGTCCGCCGTCTCGAAGCACTGGTAGGGCGAGCTGCCGCGATGCTGCTGGCCGATGCGGGCCGGCCGCGTGCCGGTGGCGAAATAATGGGCCGATTCATACACCGCCAGCGACGTCGCCGCCTCCAGCAGGGAGGTCTCCACACGCTGGCCGAGGCCGGTGCGGTGGCGCGCCTCCACCGCCGCCAGGACGCCGAAGGCCAGGAACATGCCGGCGGTGACGTCGGAGATGGCGATCGGCAGCCGGTGGGGCGGGCCGTCGGCCGGGCCGTTGGTGCTCATGAGCCCCGACATCGCCTGGGTGATCAGGTCGAAGCCGCCGCGCGAGGCATAGGGGCCGGTCTGCCCGAAACCGGATATCGAGGCCAGGATCAGCCGCGGATTGCGGGCATGCAGCACGTCCCAGCCCAGGCCCAGGCGGTCCAGCACGCCCGGCCGGTAATTCTCGATCAGCACGTCGGCGCGGTCGACCAGGTCCAGCAGCGCCTGCCTGTCGGCCGGTTGTTTCAGGTCCAGCACCACGGAGCGCTTGTTCCGGTTCCACGTCATGAACGGGGCGCTCTCGCCGTTGACGAAGGGCGGCATCTTGCGTGCCGAATCCCCGGCCGGCGGTTCCACCTTGATCACGTCGGCGCCATGGTCGGCCAGCATCATGGCGCAGTATGGGCCGGACAGGTGGCTGGTCAGGTCCAGCACCAGAAGATGATCGAGCGCGCCGGCCATGTCGGTTTCTCCCCAGGACGTCGGGGAGGAGCATGCCACAATTCCGGGACGGCGCCACCCGTGGGCCGGCGGCTGCCAGGCCTGCCTGCGCCCGCCACGCCATGACGAGGAGCCCGCCGGGGGCGAGGCCGCACGCCGGCTGGCGTCATTCCCCCAGGCCGAGCGTCCGGCCGGGATAGCCGGCGGCGTCGAAATACCGCGTCGCGCCGACCACCTGGTATTTCAGCACCGTCACGCGGCCGGCCTCATCCGGTTCGGACCGCATCACCAGCGGACGCGATCCCGCCTGGGCACCGTTCGGCATCGCCTCGGTCAGCACGCGGCCGATCAGCCTGCCCTTCGGCGGGATATGCAGATCCAGAACATGGGCGATGGTCATGCCGATATCGGGAGTGCTGGCCGGGGCCGGGTCCACATACCCGGCGCGAAACCCCGGTCCCGCCGCCCCCATGATGTTGCGCGTATCCGCTCGGCTGAAGCTGCCATGCATGCCCTGGCCCTGCTGCAGGCCGGTATCGGCGACCTCCACGCCGCAGGTCGTCTGATCGGCGCAGCCGGTCGAGAAGCTGCGGAAATTCACCGCGATCGCCGGCATCGGCGTGATCGCCGTGCCCTCCAGCGCGATCGCCGACAGCGGCAGCGTTCCCGGGATCGGCCCCAGGCGGGAATCGACGAACAGGCCGCTGACATAGTCCTGCGCCGCCAGGATCTTCACCACCCGTTCGGCCAGCGTCCTGTCCGGCTTCGGCAGATACACGAGGTCGGAGCCACCGTTCGCGGCCACCACGACGGCGGGGTTGGCCGCGTCGTCCCCGATCAGGCCGTTCGCCCGGGCCGGCGCCGCGCCCGGTGCCAGGGCCGTGTTCCTGGCGTCGCCCTTCGCGTCCGGATCGAACAGCTTCAGCCCCAGCCCGTGCGCGAGATCGATGGCCACGAAGCCCGGCGGCAGCAGGCCGGCCGGCACGCCCGGATAGCCCTGCCGCGCGGCGTGGCTCGTCGCGCTCTCCTTGGAGATGGTGGAGAAGCCGTGATCGGAGGTCAGGACGACATCGGTCGAGCCTTCCAGGCCCAGCGCCTTCAGCGCGGCGAGAAGCTCCGCCAGGTTGTCATCGGCGTTGCGGATCGAGGCGAGCGAGGTCGGTCCATCGATCCCCGGCAGCAGCCGCATCAGCGAGTCGCCCTGGTTGTGCTGCGTGCCGTCCGGATCGCGCGACCAGAACACCATCACGAACGGTTTGTGCCGGTCCCTGAACATCGGCAGCACGACCTTCGCCGCGAGATCGGCGAACCATTTCTGCTGCTCCACATTCGCGACATGCGTGCCGGGCGTGGTGGCGGTGCCCGCCTTGCCGTTCTCCCCGCGCGAGGGGGCCTGGGTGGCCAGGCCGGCCTTCCGCAACGCAGCCTGCACCTCGGCCGATAGCGGAACGCCGCCCGCGTGCCCGGTCTGGTCATCGGCGATGACGGTCTGCGTGGCCGCGCCGCCGGTGTGGTCGAAGATCAGCGCCGGCCCGAGCTTGCCGATGGTGGCGGTGGACAGCCCGGCCTCGGCGGCGGCGCGCAGGATCGTGGTTTCGTTCAGGTAATTGCCGGCGAAGTGCTCATCGATATCGCCCAGCACGGGGTCGCTTTCCAGGAACGGGGTCAGGCTTTCCCCGGCGCCCGGCACCGGGAAGCCCGTATAAATGGTGTTGGAGAAGTCGCCAGTGTCACCCAGGTAGTGGCCGGTCGCCATGGCCGAGGCGTTCGGCGTGGTGAAGGTGGGGAACACCGAATGCGTGTTGGCGAACCGCACGCCGCGCTTCATCAGCGCCGTCATCGCCGGGGCGGTCTGCTCAGTCACCATGCCCGGCCGCAGCCCGTCGGCGACGAACAGGATGACGTTATGCGGCGTGTGCGGCTGGGCCGGGTCCGCGGCCTGGGCGGCTGAGAGCAGGAAGGGCAGCAAGCAGGTGGCGGCAAGCAGGCGGCGCATCGAAAGGCGACTCCGTAAAGCGGTCTCCGGACACCGGCTACCCCGCCCGCACCGTCACGACATGTGAAGAAACAATGACAAAGGGAAGAAACAGCGACAAAGGGAAGAAACAGCGACGGAGTCCGGCCGGCGCCGCCGCAGCCGGGCATTGCGCGGTCCACGCCTGCCGGTTGTCGATCCCGGCGATCGCGCTCCGGAGCGGGGACACGTTCGATGCGGACCTGAATCCGCGCGGCCATGGCGCTACTCGCCTTGCACTGCACGGCGCGGGCGGCGACGATCTCCCGCAGCGCCGGGGCGGGTGTCGGGAACGGTCCGGGGTCAGACGGTCCGGGGTCAGACGGTCCGGTAACGATCCACGCCCGCGGCATCGGCCTCCAGCCGCAGCCGTCCCTCCGCCAGCATGTGGTTCACGTGCGCCAGCACCTCGCCGAACGCGAAGCCGGTCTGGTGCGCATCCAGTTCCCGCGTGAAGACGAAAGGCAGGATCTCGGCCACCGATAGCGGAGCGGTCCGGCATGCGGCCTCGATCTCTCCGCAGCGCAGCCCGTGATGCTCGATCAGCGCGTCGATCCGCCGGTGCAGCCCGTAGAACGGCAGCCCATGCCCGGGCAGGACCAGCACATCCTCGTTCACCGTGGCCCTGATGTCCCGCAGCGAGGCCAGATAGATGCCCAGCGCATCCAGCGTCGGCTCCATCGGATGCACGCTGACATTGGGGGAGATCCGGGCGATCACCTGGTCGGCTGCCAGGAACAGCCGGTCCTCGGGCCGGTACAGCATGGCCTGCTCCAGCGCGTGGCCGCCGCCTGTCCGCACCTGGAAGGTCCGGCCGCCGATGGTGACCGCGTCGTTGTGCTTGATCCGGTGATAGGATGGCGGCACCCCGGTGGTGCGGCGCAGATATTCGTGGCCGCGGCTCAGCACGATCTCGGTCACGTCCGGCGCCAGGCCGTGACGGCGGTAGAACGGGCGGAACACGTCGTTGCCGAAATCCGCGGGCGCGTGCTGCAGCACCAGGCTGTGCAGGTATTCCGGACGTGGCATGGTCAGCTCGATCCCGCAGCGCTCCACCAGCCAGTTGGCCAGTCCGACATGATCGGGATGGAAGTGCGACACGATCAGGGATGACAGGCCGTCCTGCTTCAGCGGGCCGGCGAAGGCGGTGTCCCAGCCGCGCCGGCAGTCATCGGTGCCCAGGCCGGTATCCAGCGCCACCCAGCCCCGATCCGCCCGGATCAGGTAGATGTTCACATGGTCCAGGCGGTACGGCAGCGGCAGGCGCATCCAGCGCAGGCCATCCGCGACCACGATCAGCTCGCCGGGCGCGGGCGGCTGCGTGAACGGGAAATCCAGGCCGGAAACGGGATCGTGCTGCATGCCCCCTGCCTAGACCAGTTTTGCCGGGGACTGAAACCCCGCGGCCGCAACGGTTCGGCGATGACCTCTATCTAAAGTTGTATTTTCTATTGTATAACATCCTTAAGTATAATATCACCCGCCCATGGCAATCGTGATCGCCTTACCAGGAAACAAGCCGTCCCGGGGAACCGCCTAAATGGTGCAATCGACCGTCTCCGTCATGATCCCGACTTCGTCCGACAAGACGGAATCGGTCACCTATACCTTCAACAACAGCCTTGCCCGCTCGATCGCCCAGCAGATCTCGGACGCGCTGTACGCGGCCAGCCCGCTGACCGTCACCTCGGTCGGCGGTGGTGGCAGCATTCCGGCGCCCGGCGGCGGCGCCCAGCACCTTGTCCTGACCGGTTCGCCGTCGGGGTCCGTGCCCGCGGGCTACGGCTTCATCGCCGACGTCGCCGGCACGGCCACGACGGTCATGGCCGGGCCGGACACCAGCCTGATCGTGTCCACCGGCGGCGGCCTGTTCCAGCTGGCCGGCAATGCGACCATCGCCGCCTCGGGCGGCGACAACGTCGTCTCCCAGACCGGCGCCGGCACGGTCCAGATCGCCATCGACGGCGGCGGCCTGAACGTGATCACCGCCGAAGGCTCTGGCACCATCACCGGCAGCACCGGCGCCAACCTGATGAACCTGACCGGCGACGACCTGATCGTCTCCTATGGCAATGACACCATCAATGCCTCCGGCAATTCCACCGTGTTCGGCGGCTCCGGATCGATGCTGTTCGTCGGCGGCGCCGGGACCTCCACCATCCTGGGCGGCACCGGCGCCACCTCGGTGACAGCCGGCGCCGGCGGCGTGGTCTTCAGCGTCAACACGGACGACAACGCGACCGTCAATGCCTCGGCCGGCACCGCGACGGTCTTCGGCGCGGGCGGCCAGAACATCTTCCTGGTCGGCACCAGCGGCACGGCCGATCAGCCGAACGCCCTGGTCACCAGCGGCGGGGCGGAGACGCTGAACGCCGCGGGGTCCAGCGGCGCGGTCTGGATGTCGCAATCGCAGGACGACAACAGCACGCTGATGATCGCCGGGTCGGGCAACGACACGCTGATCGCCGGCATGGCCGGCGGCTCCGCCACCATGGTCGGCGGCAGCGGCGCCGACCGTTTCGTTTTCTTCAAGCAGGCGACCGGCGGCGGATCGGACGTGATCGCCAACTTCACCGGCGCCGACCGGGTGTTCATCGAGGGCTATGCCGCCACCGGCTCCGCCTCGCAGCTTCAGGATGACGCGATCGTCGGGTCCGGCGGGGTCACGCTGACGCTCAGCGACAACACCTCCATCACCTTCTCCAACCTGACCAGCGCCTCGCAGCTCGACGGCATGATCCATTATGGCGGCGCGGTGACCTGAACCCGCGGCCGGGCCAGACACGCCGAACCGCGGCCGGGCCGGACACGCCGCAAACCGCGGCCGGGCCGGACACGCCGCGCGCGCCTGCACCGAGGCGGGTCGTTTGACCCCGCGGGACAGTGGTGGAAACATTGGCGGTGACGTCCAGGAACCACGCCGCCATGACCAGACCCCACGCCGCGCCGGCCGCCGATTGGCGACCGGAGCTGGAGGAACTCGCCGAGCGCCAGAGCATCGTCCGCCGGATGGGCGGTGCGGAGCGGGTGGCGCGCCAGCATGCCGGCGGCCGGCTGACGGTGCGCGAACGCATCGACCGGATGCTGGACCACGGCTCGTTCCTGGAAATCGGCTCCATCGCCGGCAAGGGCAGCTACGACGCCCAGGGTACCATGACGGAGTTCCTGCCGGCCAACGGCGTGTTCGGCCGCGGCACCGTGGATGGCCGGCCGGTGGTGATCTACGGCGACGATTTCACCGTCCGCGGCGGATCGGCGGATGCCTCGATCAAGAACAAGTATTTCGTCCCCGAGAAGATGGCCGGGGAATTCCGCATCCCGCTGATCCGCATGATCGAGGGGTCCGGCGGCGGCGGCTCGGTCAAGACCATCGAGACGCGCGGCCACGCCAACCTGCCCGGCGGCATCGGCCAGAGCTCCGGCCTGTGGCTGTGCGCACAGAACATGGGCCGCATCCCCGTCGTCACCATGGGCCTGGGATCGGTCGCCGGCCTGGGCGCCGCGCGGCTGGCCGCCAGCCACTATTCGCTGATGGTGAAGGACACCTCGGCTATCTTCGTCGCCGGCCCGCCGGTGGTGGAACGGCTGGGCGAAAAGCGCACCAAGCAGCAGCTGGGCGGCCACCATGTGCAGGTCCCGGCCGGCACGGTGGACGACGCGGTGGACACGGAAGAGGAAGCCTTCGATCGGGCCCGGCGCTTCCTGTCCTATCTGCCGTCCTCGGTGTGGGACCTGCCGCCCCGGCAACGGTCGCTGGACAGCCCCGAGCGGCGCGATCCGCAGCTGATCTCCATCGTGCCAAAGGATCGGCGCAAGGCCTACAGCATGCGGCGGATCATCGAAGCCGTGATGGACCGGGGCAGCTTCTTCGAAATGGGCCGGCATTTCGGCCGCCAGATCATCACCGGCTTCGCCCGGCTGGACGGGTGGCCGGTCGCGGTGCTGGCTGGCGACCCGTTGTTCAACGGCGGGGCGTGGGGCGCGGCGGCATCGCGGAAAATCACCCGCTTCGTGGACCTGGCGCAGACGTTTCACCTGCCGGTCGTCCACCTGGTGGACTGCTTCGGCTTCGCCGTCGGGCTGGAGGCGGAATCGACGGCGACGATGCGCCACGCCGTCACCGCGATCAGCGCGATCCATCAATCCACCGTGCCCTGGGCCGCGATCATCATCCGCAACGTCTTCGGCGTCGGCGGTGGCGCGCACGTGCCGCACACGCAGACGCCGGTGCGCTATGCCTGGCCGTCGGGCAACTGGGGATCGCTGCCGCTGGAAGGCGGCGTCGAAGCCGCCTACCGCGCGGAGATCGATGCCGCGGACGATCCGCCGGCGAAACTGCGGGAGATCGAGGAGCGGCTGGAACGCATGCGCAGCCCGTTCCGCTCCGCCGAGGCCTTCATCATCGATGAGATCATCGATCCGCGCGATACCAGGCCGCTGCTATGCCAATGGGCCAACATGGCGGCGCCACTGCGCACGCCCGGCCAGTCCTTCTTCACCATGAGGCCCTGAGCGATGCCGCTGTCGCGTTTCCGCATCCTGCAGGTCGGCTCCGGCGTGGCGCTGGACTATTGCGGCAAGCTGTTCGCCGATTTCGGCGCCGACGTGATCAAGCTGGAACCGGCGGGCGGCGACCCGTTGCGGACGGAGCCGCCGCTGCTGGAGAACGGGGAGAGCGGGTATTTCGCCTGGCTGAACACCAACAAGCGCAGCGTCACCGAAACGCCGGAGACGCTGGCGGCGTTGCTGCCAGGCGCCGATGTGCTGCTGGACGGGCGCGGGTTTCAGGCATCGGTGCCGCCGCATGTATCGGTCACGCGCCTGTCCTGGTTCGGAGAGCACGGGCCCTATGCCGCCTTCGCCGGCACCGACGCCGTCGTGCGGGCGCTGGGCGGGCTGGTGGCGCTGACCGGACGGGCGGAGGGGCCGCCGACATTGGCCACCGACCACCAGTCCAGCATCATCGCTGGCGTCGCCGCCTTCATCGCCAGCGCCGCCGGGTTGTTCGACCGCAGCAACGGCACCAGGCGGTTTTCCGTCAGCACGCATGAAACCGCGGTGAACATCGCGGAGTATGAGGCAGCGGTGGCCTGGGACGCCGGCGAATCCCGCCGCCGCCCCGGGGTAAACCGTTTCGGGCGCAACTATCCGGTCGGCATCTATCCGACGAAGCGCGGGCTGGTCGGCGTCACCATCGTCACGCCCGGCCAGTGGCGCGGCCTGTGCGCCATGATGGGCATGCCGGACCTCGCCAGGAACCCCCGCTACGCCATCAATGTCGACCGCCTGGCTCACGCACTGGAGATCGACGCCCTGTTCCAGCCGGTGTGGGACACCAGAACGGCCGAGGAATGGTTCAGCCTGGCGCTGGAATACAAGCTGCCCATCGTCATGGTGCCCACCATGGCTGAGCTGCTGGAACTGCCGGTGCATCGCGAGCGCGGCGCCTTCGGCCCGGTGCGCATCGGCGGCGCGGCGTTCGAGGCACCGGTCCTGCCGCAGCACCTGACCCGCACACCGCCGAAATCCGGCGGCACCGCGCCGCTGGCGGGGGAGGATGAGGCACAGTGGCACGTCTCCCCCAACGCCTGGCCGGACAGGCCGGCGCCGCCGGACCGCCGGCCGCTGGAGGGCGTGCGCATCGTCGACCTGACGATGGGCTGGGCCGGCCCCACCGCCGCGCGCCACCTCGGCGACCTGGGCGCCGAGGTCCTGAAGGTGGAAGCCTGCCAGTACCCGGACTGGTGGCGCGGCACCGACCTGCGGGCGGAATTCATCGCGGCGCAGAAATACGAAAAGATCCTGTGGTTCCAGTTGATGAACCGGAACAAGCTGGACGTCACCCTGGACCTGACCCATCCCGACGGCGCCGCCCTGCTGAAGCGCCTGGTGGCGGAAGCCGACATCGTCATCGAAAACTATTCCAGCGAGGTCCTGCCCAAGCTCGGCCTCGACTATTCCGTGTTGTCACGGGTCAATCCGAACCTCATCATGCTGTCGATGCCCGCGTTCGGCAGCAACAATGCCTGGAGCGCCTGTCGCGGCTATGGCTCGACGCTGGAGCAGGCATCCGGCCTGCCGACGGTAACCGGCTTCCCCGAAGATCCGCCGACGATGAACCAGACCGCCTATGGCGATCCGGTGGGCGGGTTCAATGCGGCCGCGGCGCTGATGGCGGCCCTGCTGCACCGGCAGGCGACCGGACAGGGACAGAATATCGACCTGTCGCAGGTCGAGTGCATGATCCCGTTCGTCGCCCCCGAGCTCATCGCGCAATCGGCGCTGGGCGAAACGCCGCCACGCCTGGGCAACCGCCATCCGGTGCATGTGCCACATGGCTGCTTTCCGTGCGCCGGCGACGACCGCTGGGTGACCATTGCCGTGACCGGTGACGCCGCCTGGCGTGCCTGTTGCGCCCTGCTGCACCGACCCGACCTGGCGGACCTGACCGCCTCGGACCGCCGCGCCAGCCAGGCGGAGCTGGAAGCGGTGCTGGCCGGCTGGACCGCGACGCTGGACGCCGAGGAGGCCATGACGCGGCTGCAGCGGGCCGGCATCGCCGCCGGCGTGGTGCGCCGCCCGATGGAGCTGGACCAGGATGCCCATCTGACCGCGCGTGGCTTCTGGCATCGGCACGACCGGCCGTTCACCGGGCCGCACTGGCATTCCTCGGCGCCGTTCCGCGAGGGACGCGACGCCTATAAGGTTCGCCGGGTCGCCCCGACCCTGGGACAGGACAATGAGGCGATCCTGGGCGGCCGGCTGGGGTTGAGCACGGCCGAAATCCAGCGCCTGGCCGATAGCGGTGTCATCGGCACCATCCCCCGGCCGCGCCGAGCGCAGAGCGACGCATGATGAATGAGCGAGATGAATGAGCGAGGCATGACAGACGCCAGAACCGAGATACGGCGGGAACTGAAGGCGCTCAGCCTGATCTGTGCCGCGCATCTGGTCAGCCATTTCTACTACCTGGTGCTGGTGCCGCTGTTCCCGATGCTGCGCGACAATCTCGGGCTGAGTTTCGTGGAACTCGGCCTCGCCATGACGGTGTTCAACGTCGTCTCCGGCGTGGTGCAGACGCCGATGGGCTATGCCGTGGACCGGTACGGCGCGCGCCTCGTGCTGATCGGCGGCCTGGCCCTGGGCGGCGCAGCCTATGTCTCGATCGGGATGTATCCGGCCTATTGGTGGATCCTGTGCGCCTCGGCGCTGCTGGGCGTCGCCAACGCCGTCTATCATCCGGCCAACTACTCGATCCTGGGCGCGGTGATCGAGCCGTCCCGGCTGGGCCGCGCGTTTTCGGTGCACACGTTTTCCGGGTTCCTGGGCGGGGCGATCGCGCCGATCCTGATGCTGCTGGGGGCCCGGGCCTGGGGTTTCCAGACGGCGATCCTGGCCGCCGGGGCGGCTGGCCTGGTGGTGGCGGCCGCGCTGTGCTTCGCCGGCTGGCTGGATCGCGCGGTGGCCGCGCGCGTGCCGCAGGGGACGCATCAGCACATTCCGATGCGGCAGCTGGTGACGCCGACCGTCATCAGCCTGATCATCTTCTTCATGCTGCTGAGCCTGAGCAGCGGAGCGCTGACGAACTACTCCGTGGTCGCGCTGGTGTCGCTGTATGACGTAACCCTGTCGGCGGCGAACATCGCCCTGTCCGGCTTCCTGTTCGCCACCGCCATCGGCGTGCTGGCCGGCGGGGTGATTGCCGACCGGACCAGGCGCCACGGCGACGTCGCCGCGCTGGGCTTCGGCCTGTCGGGCGTCCTGATCCTGGCGGTGGGCAGCGTCAACCTGGGGCCGGTGCTGCTGGTGCTGGCGATGACGGCGGCGGGGTTCCTGTCCGGCATGATCTCCCCATCACGCGACATGCTGGTGAAGGCGGCCTCCCCGCCCGGCGCGTTCGGCCGGGTGTTCGGGATCGTCACCACCGGCTTCAACATCGGCGGCACGCTGGGCCCGCTGATCGGCGGCTGGATCATGGACCATGGCCTGCCACGCTGGGTGTTCTTCTCCTCGGTGCTGTTCATGGCACTGACCGCGGTGATGGCGCTGGCCAGTGACTGGCGCGCCCGCCGGCGTGCCGTGCTGGCGATGTGACGCCGCGGCGGCCGCACGCGCGCGGCCGCCGGCCCCGGCTTCGGGCGCTGGGCTCGGGCGCCGGCCTCGGGGCGATCGTGCCCGAACGGTCAGTATTCGTCGCGGATGCGGCCGCCATAGGCCGCCGCGACCGAGGCGATGAAGGCACCGATCATCAACGACAGCGCGGTGAAGATCGCCAGGTTGGCCGCCGCCTTCCTGGCCGCGTCGGCCGCCGCCCTGGCCTTGGTCGCCGCCTGAGAGGTGGCCGCGATCGCATCATCGACCCGCTTCTGGGCATCAGCCTGAGACAGCCCCGTGCGCGCCGCCACCAGCTGCGCCAGATAGGCCCGGTCATCCTGCGGCACCTGTCCGGTCACCACGCCATTGGCCAGGATGCGCGTGGCCTGCGCGGCCGCTTCCTGGCTGTTCTGGTTCGCGTCGGTACGATCGGACCGGAACAGCGTGTCAACGGTGTAGCTGGACACGCCGCCGGACGACCCGGACGAGGCGCTGGACGCCGCGGCCTGGGCGGCTCCGCCGGCGACGCTGGACACCGCATGGGCGCCGCCGCTGACCAGCGCGCCGGTGGCCGAGGCCAGGAAGGCGGCACCGATGATGGTCGTCACCGTCCAGGACAGGAAGCCGTGCGCGGTATCCCGGAAGAATACCTCGTGGCTGTGCAGCCCGACCCATTTGGTCCGCAACCGGCCGGTGATGAAGCCGCCCAGCGCGGAGCACAGCCATTGCACGACGATCAGGCCGATGCCGGTGGAGATGGCGAACGTCGTCGCCGACGCGCCCATGGTCGGCCAGGCGGAAATCGTGGTCAGGCCCAGGCCGGCGGCCAGCGCGGTCAGGACGATGCCCAGGGCCAGCGCCGCCGCGGTACCCGCGATGATCGCTGCCCAACTGACCGCCGAGACGCGCGATTCGTTCGCCACCGCCACGGATGGCGCGGCGGCGGTCACTGAAACGGTGTCCATGCTCAATGCCAGACCAGCGCGAGCAGGATGATGATCGGGATTGGCACGCCCAGCAGCCAAAGCAGAATTCCACGCCCCATGATTTCCCTCCAGGATCGGTATGATGCCTCCCGCCCTCAAAGCCGGCGCAGGTGCACTGTTGCAACGCCGGACGGACAGGATGGTTCGGGGGCGTGACATCATGAACGCGTGATGCGCGAAGATCGGCGCCGTCCGCCGATGCACCGGGCCGGCGGCTGCGCATATGGGTTGCCGGTCCAGCCAGGAAGGCCTAGTGGCCCTTCGGATGACAACGATCTACGTCGATGCTGACGCATGTCCGGTGCGCGAAGAGGTCTATCGTGTCGCAGGCCGGCTGCATGTTGCGGTTCGTATCGTATCCAACGGATCTCGTCCGATCCGCGGGCCGGGATTGCCAAATGTCCAAATGATCGTTGTGTCAGCCGGCCCCGACGCGGCGGACGACTGGATAGCCGAACGGATCACCGCCGCCGATATCTGTGCGACCGCGGACATACCGCTCGCCGCCCGCTGCCTGGCACGAGGCGCCCGCGCCCTGGCCTTCAATGGGCAGGAATGGACCAGCGGCAACATTGGCGGGGCCCTGGCCGGCCGAATCCTCAATCAGCACCTGCGAGAATCCGGCATCAACCAAGGCGGCCCCTCCGCCCTGACGCAGCGGGATCGCGCCTGTTTCCTCAACGCCCTTGACCGCCTTGTGCACGCGGCTCGGCGCGGCGCCCCAATCCCCCTGAAGCTGCGGCCGCCTGAACCGGACTGACGATCGTTGCCGGCCACCAGCCGCGAAGGATGTCCACGTTTGCCGCTTGGTCCGCCGCTCGTCATTGCCGTGCCCCGGCCACGCGGTCCGGAATACCGACCGCCTGACCGCGCGCCGCCTGACCGCACGATGCACGGAACGACGATCATCGCGCCGCCCCGTGGCGGCGAAGCGGGCCAGGACGGAAGCGTCGCGGTTGAGTGGGATGCGAGCGCAGCTCGGCAGTCTTGCAATCATAACTTGTGATTTGGCGCAGCACAGGTCACAGTTCGGGAGGATGATCCCTGGCTTATCCGCCGGGGTCGGTCCTCCTACTATATTGGGGGCGGCTTACTGTCACCGCGCCGCCCCCGACTTTTTTCGGTGCGGCGGAAACCATCTCGCTCTCCAGCCTCCTGGCCTCGGCTTCGAGCTTGTCCGCCAGATCGAGCAGCTCCTTCGCGATGTTCGGGTAATATTGCTGGTATTTTTGCGAAGTTTGCCGAGCCTGGCCAACTCTTGCACGAAGCGCATCCGGGGTGTCTGCCATTCCCATAGCCTTCTGTTACGATTTCTCCGTTAAAGCATCGGCAATTGCTCGCGGGGAGATATGAAACGAAATGATTGACAACCCTTAGTTCACATTATCGTGTTATGTGCAATTTTTAGGAAGCGGTATCGTGCCATGTGCGTCAGCACTGAATACAACGCGTTCCCACCATGGGTCATGCGCCGCCAAGGCTGAGCGACCAGTGGCGGGGCGAAAGATCATGGATTCGATTGGATGCAGCGGCGATGGCGACCGGTATCGTGAAGAAGCTCGACGCTGCCAAGGGGATCGGCTTCATCACGCCTGACAATGGCGACAACGATGTCCCCATCCATATCACCGCCGTCCGGCGAGCCGCTCAGACCGACCTGCAGGAAGGCCAGCGAGTCAGTTTCGACCTGGTCTCCGGGCCTCGTCGGGGGATGGTCGCCGTCAATCTGCGGCGGGGCGTCCGGCGTTCTTGATCACGCTATCGGAACGGAGTCCCGGTCGGAGAGATCGCCGGAAGCCTGCGCCGTGCCGCCCTGGCCGTGATCGGGCCCATGAAACCCGCCTGTCAGCCAATCAGACGCAACCCGGCCCCGGCGATCGCCGAGAGCGCAACGATAAGCAGCGGCGGCGCGCGCCAGACGGTCAGGAGCACGAACCCTGTTGCCGCCACCGCAAGATCCCGGGCCGCCAGCACCGCGCTCGTCCAGACCGGGTCGTAGAGAGCCGCCCCCAAAAGGCCGACCACGGCGGCGTTGGTCCCCCGCATGGCGGCCTGCGCGGCAGGAAAGCCCCGCAGCGCATGCCAGAAGGGCAGCGTTCCCAGCAGGCACAACATGCCCGGAATGAAGATGCCGACAAGCGCGATGATCGCCCCTGTCACGCCGCCCGGAGGGGTACCGGCAACGGCCCCAAGATAGGCCGCGAACGTGAAAAGCGGTCCTGGCACGGCTTGCGCGGCGCCATAGCCGGCGAGGAAAGCGCTATCCGATACCCAGCCTGGAGTCACGACCGCACCGTGCAACAACGGCAGCACCACGTGACCGCCGCCGAAGACGAGGGCGCCCGACCGATAGAAGGCGTTGAACTCTGCCAACATGCCGTCATGCGCCGGCACGAACGCGATCGCCAACAGCAAGACGAAGATGGCGAGGAAGATGCCGCCCGCGCGGCGGGAGACCGGGATCACGACGTCGTCCGGCGTTGTGCCCGCCTCGCCACGGCACAGCAGCCAGCCAGCGAGGCCCCCCAACGCAATCGCTCCCATTTGGAAGAGCGGCCATGAGCCGACCAGCATGACGATCAGTGCCACCGTTGCAATCGATGCTCTCACGCGATCCGGACACAAGCTGCGCGCCATGGCGAGCACGGCCTGTGCAACGATCGCCACGGCCGCCAGCTTGAGACCGTGCAGAAGGCCGGCCCCCGTCCGGGTGTCGGCAATGGTCCCCGCGCCATAGGCGAACAGGATCAGCAACACCGCCGAAGGCAAGGTGAAACCGGCCCAAGCGGCCAGGCCGCCGCGCCAGCCGCCACGCACCAGCCCGATCCCAAAACCGGTCTGGCTCGAGGCCGGCCCCGGCAAGAACTGCGCGAGAGCGACGAGCTCAACATAGGCCCGCTCGGTCAACCACTGGCGCCGCTCGACGAATTCGCTGCGGAAATACCCGAGATGTGCGATCGGCCCACCGAAACAGGAGCAGCCGAGACGTAGGAAGACCAGCAGGATCTCAAGCGGCGAGCTTGTCGCCGGCACCTGCGCATCGGTCACCATCGACGGAGATCGGGCGCGCTGACAGGATACCGACCCGGGCATCAGGTCAGGATATTATCGGGTTCCGATGACGACAACCGATACCATGGAATTTCACGACCTCCTGTCAGGGTTCGTCCGTATTCACATCCTGCACCATGCAGCCGAAGGCGACGTCTACGGTCAATGGCTTATCGATGAGCTCGGACGACATGGCTACCGCCTCAGCCCGGGCACGCTGTATCCCATGCTGCAGGCCATGGAGGAACGCGGCTATCTCGTGTCGCGCGGCGATGCGGATGGTCGGCGTGGCCGTCGCCGGAAGGTCTACACCGCAACGGACCAGGGGCGGCGAGGCCTCGCGGTAGCCCGCGAGCGGCTTCGCGAGCTGACTGGCGAAGTGAGCGGCAACGGTAGACACGCGCCCCGTCGGCGAGGTCCGGCATGACGTGGCCGTCGCGGCTTGGTGAGACCGGGCAGCGCCCGCTCCTCGTGAGGTCATGGAGCCATCACGCGAGGCTCAAACACAGCCTGCGGCGTGCCCGCCCGGCCGGCCGAGGCGGCCTGAACGGCGCTGGCGGCTGAAATGGGAGACGCCGAGAGGAACGATTGCTCCTCTCGGCGGGCGCATCCCGTCAGGTGTGGCTTTCAGGCGGCAGCGCGCTGCCGACGCTTCCGGATCACACCAAGGCCGGCCATGCCGACGCCCAGCACCGCCAGGCTGGCGGGTTCCGGGGCGGGGGTCGGCGTGATCGTCTTCGACACAAGGTCGTAGTTGTTCTTCGAGCCAACCCAATCGATCTTCAGATCGGGGGCGTAGCCCGCGAAGCTACCTGACGAGAGGGTCACGTCGAAGACGAATGTCAGGGTCGAATCCGCAGCATACGCGGTGGAAGGGGTGGGCGGTATGGAAGTGTTGTCGAAGCAAAAGAAATTACCGTTGCCGTTGCACCCGGAAGAGTTCAGTCCACCGTTGATGAAGCTATATCCCGAAGGCGGTGTGATCATCACCGCGCTCAAGAAGTTGCTGGGCTGGGTAAAGGCGATCGCATTCACGCCCGAGCGGCCCTTTTCGGTATCTGAAGCACCGTTGATGCCGGTGATCGAGAGCGTGAACTGGGCTGTCAGCGAACTCAGGACCGACTCGGTCAGCGTGTAAGTGAGTCCGTCCGCGATCAAGCTTGCATGAGCCGGCGCGGCCGCCGATGCGGCCGCCGCGACCACCGCAAAGCCGAGCGAGCGCAGTTTTGCCATTTGATTCCCCGTCATGCGATTGACGAGCGCTTGCGAGCAAAAAACGCGCCAAATCTCTTAAAATGGAAAACGCCGCTCGATATCAGCGGGTTACCGCGTTTCAGCATTTATAAAAAAACGTAGAATGTAAAATTTCCCGACACAGATTGGGAGTCCGCTTGGATGCGAACCGCATACAGGGTGCCCGGTTGGACAGGGCCCGCCCTTTTCCGG
Source organism: Rhodopila sp. (assembly GCF_035548095.1). Lineage (GTDB taxonomy): Bacteria > Pseudomonadota > Alphaproteobacteria > Acetobacterales > Acetobacteraceae > Rhodopila. The sequence continues at coordinate 55,487 of NZ_DASZUV010000028.1, forward strand.
CGTCACTCGTTCCGGCGTCACTCGCGCGCGATCATATCACGGCGATCATACCATGACCGTGACCGCCGTACGATGTGCACGACCGACAGCATCACCGGCACCTCGACCAGAACCCCGACCACCGTCGCCAGCGCCGCACCTGATTGAAAGCCGAACAGCACGATTGCGGTCGCCACGGCCAGCTCGAAAAAATTGCTCGCGCCAATCAGGGCCGACGGCCCGGCGATGCACCATTCGACCCCGAGCGCGCGATTGAGCCAGTAGGCCAGGCCGGCATTCGCATAGACCTGGATGAGGATGGGCACCGCAAGCAGGACGATCACCAACGGCTGGCGCATGATCTGTTCGCCCTGCAGGCCGAACAGCAGCACCAATGTCAGCAGCAGCGCAGACAGCGACAGCGGGGCCAGCTTGCGCAGCATCCAGGCGAGCGCGGCCGGACCGCCGTGCCGCAGCAATGTTCGCCGCCAGAGCTGGGCGACGGTAACCGGCACGAGGATGTAGAGCGCGACGGACAGGAACAGCGTGTCCCAGGGCACGGTGATCGAGGACAGGCCCAGCAGCAGTCCGACGATCGGCGCGAAGGCAATCACCATGATGGTGTCGTTCAGCGCCACCTGACTCAGTGTGAAATGCGGTTCGCCATCCACCAGGTTCGACCAGACGAACACCATGGCGGTGCAGGGGGCGGCGGCAAGCAGGATCAGGCCCGCCGTGTAGCTGGCGATTTGATCGGCCGGCAGCCAGAGACGGAACAAATGCGCGATGAAGATCCAGGCCAGCAACGCCATGGAGAACGGCTTGACCAGCCAGTTGACGCCGACGGTCGTGGCGATGCCGCGCCAGTGCCGCCCGACTTCGCGCAGCGCCGCCGGATCGATCTTCAGCAGCATCGGCACGATCATCAGCCAGACCAGCACCGCGACCGGCAGGTTGACCTGCGCCACGGTCGCGTTGCCGAGAGCATGGAACACACCCGGCACCAGCTGGCCCAGACTGATGCCGGCGATGATGCACAGTGCCACCCACAGAGTCAGGAACCGCTCGAACAGGCCCATGGCCGGCTTCTTCGCCGACGCGGTTCCGGCACTGACGGTTGTCCCGCTCATGACGCGCAATGCTCGGCGGTGTCCGGACGAACACGGCCGATCGCATCGACCTCGCGTTTGAGCGCGATCCGGTCGAGCGAGGCGAGCGGCAAGGCAAGGAACAGCGTGATACGCCGCTCCAGCATGCGGAACGCATCCCGGAAGGCAAGCATCTGTGCACCCGCGCCGTCGTCGGTGACGGCCGCTGGATCGGGAATGCCCCAGTGCGCCGTGACCGGATGCCCAGGCCAGACCGGGCATATCTCGCCGGCGGCCTGGTCGCAGACAGTAACGACAAAGTCCATGACGGGCGCACCGGGAACGGCAAACTCATCCCAGGATTTCGAGCGCAGCCTACCGGTCGAGTAGCCTTGTTCCGTCAGCAGGTGCAGCGCTTGAGGATGAACCACACCCTTCGGAAAGCTGCCGGCGCTGTAGGCGTTGAAATGGCCTTTGCCCAGCTCCCGCAGCAGGCACTCGGCAAGGATGCTCCGCGCCGAGTTGCCCGTGCAGAGAAACAGGGCGTTGAAGGGCTGGCGGTCCATATTGCCGCCTATCCGCAGCAGCTCGTGGAGCAGCAGGCAGGTGCCTCGCTCTCCACCGGCTTGCGCGCTTCGATGATGGCCGAGACCACGTAGTCCTCGATGCCGCGGCCGGGTGCCCAACTGGCGATCAACTGGCGGCTTTCGTCCTTGGCCGTCACGCGCACATCGAGAAAACCGGCGGCTTGCAGCCATGTCTCGACTTGCGCGGATTGCGCCGCGCCCGCGACGCAACCACAGACAAGCGCTCGGTTGGTTGCCAGCTCCGGCGTCAGCGGCCTGATGTTGATCACATCGGAAATCGCCAGACGGCCACCCGGTTTCAGCACGCGAAATGCATCACGAAACACCTGTGCCTTATCGGGCACGAGATTGATGACGCAGTTCGAGAGGATCACGTCGGCCGTGTTGTCGGCGACCGGCAGATGCTCGATCTCACCGAGGCGAAACTCGACGTTCGCGGCACCGGCCTTGGCGGCGTTCTCCCGCGCCTTGGCCAGCATTTCGTGCGTCATATCCACGCCGATGACATGCCCGCCCGGTCCCACCTGGCGCGCGGCCAGCAGGCAATCGAAGCCGGCGCCACTGCCCAGATCGACGACGACCTCGCCCGGCTTCATATCGGCGATCGCCTGTGGATTCCCGCAACCCAGGCCGAGGTTTGCGCCGTCGGGCACGGCCGCCAGCTCCTCGGCGGAGTAGCCCATGACGCGCGCCTTGCCATCGACCTCGGCGCCGACCGGCGTGCCGCGGCAGCCCGGCGCCGCGGGCGCACAGCAATCAGAGAGAGTGCCCGCGGCGATGCCGCCATAACGGGTACGCACCATTTCCTTGATCTCCGCACTATCCACGGCTCATGCACTCCTTTTCTTCGCCGGTGCGGTTTTGCAGCCGCCCTGGGACAAGCCGGCCGGCAGGCCGCAGGCAGCAGGATTGCCTTGGCAACAATTCTCGGTCAGGAAGCCGAGCAGCGCACGCATGGTTGGATATTCGGCCACGTAGATCAGCGACCGGCCGTTACGTGTGCAACTGGCAAGTCCTGCGTGCTTCAGTTCCTTGAGATGGAACGCGAGCGTGGCGGACGGCAGGCCGAGCTGTTCGCCGATCTGACCGGCCGGGAGGCCATCCGTACCGGCCTCGACCAGCAGGCGGTAGATATCGAGGCGGGTTTCTTGGGCGAGCGCGGCGAGCGCGGCCAGGGCGGCTGTCTTTTCCATATCTCCATATATATCGAGATTTGGCCCGCCAGCAAGGGTGTCAACGGACCGGCATCGCCGCCATGTGGCCGGACCGCCCACGGCAGACGGGTCGGAGCGCGGCGATCCGCTGCACGACAAGCAAGACGGGGTTGCCTGTATCTCGGGGCCGGACAGTGTGAGAATGGTCGGAGCGGCGGGATTCGAACCCACGACCCCCAGTCCCCCAGACTGATGCGCTACCAGACTGCGCTACGCTCCGACCGGTGGGGAGCGTCCCTGTAGCAGCCCACGGCCCGCATCGCAATGCGGACGTGCCACCCGTTGGCGTTTCACCCCGGTTTGCCCACATTCCTCCGCATGATCGCTTTCGCCGACCTGCTGGAACGGCTGGTCTTCACACCATCCCGCAATGCCAAGATCGCCCTGCTGCGGCGCTATTTCGCCGCTCAGCCGGATCCGGACCGCGGCTTCGGCCTGGCCGCGATCACCGGCGAGTTGCGCTTCACCGCCGCCAAGCCCAGCCTGATCCGGGACCTGGCCGCCAGCCGCGTCGATCCCGTGCTGTTCGACTGGTCCTATGACTATGTCGGCGACCTGGCGGAGACCGTGGCGCTGATCTGGCCCGCCGCGGCGCGGCATGCGGACCCGCCCGGCCTGGCCGAGGTGGTGGAAGTACTGGAGACCGCCGCCAGGGCGGACCTGCCGCGTATCGTCGCGGGATGGCTGGACAGCATCGACGCATCATCGCGGCTCGCCCTGCTGAAGTTGATCACCGGCGGCCTTCGCGTGGGGGTCTCGGCGCGGCTGGCCAAGATCGCGCTGGCGGAACTGGGGGATGTCCCGCCCGACGAGGTGGAAGAAGTATGGCACGGCCTCTCACCGCCCTATCGTCCGTTGTTTGAATGGCTGGAAGGGCGCGCCCCGAAACCCGATCCGCGCGACCAGCCCGTGTTCCGGCCGCCGATGCTGGCCCATCCGCTGGAAGCCGCCGACCTGGCGGCGCTGCGGCCCGAGGATTGGCGGGCGGAATGGAAATGGGACGGCATCCGTGTGCAGCTCGTCGCGACGGCTGGCGGCCGGCGCCTGTTCTCCCGCGGCGCCGACGACATTTCGATGGGCTTCCCCGAGGTGGTGGAGGCGATGGACTTCCATGCCGTGCTGGATGGCGAATTGCTGGTGCTGCGGGACGGCGTGGTCGCGCCGTTCGCCGACCTGCAGCAACGTCTGAACCGCAAGAGCGTCACCGGAAAGCTGATGCAGCACTATCCAGTCGGCGTGCGGCTGTACGACCTGTTGTTCGAAGGCACCGAGGACCTGCGTCATCTTCCCTTCGACACCCGGCGGCAGCGCCTGGAGGCATGGCTGGCGCGGCAGCGGCCCGCCCGCATGGACCTGTCGCCGCTGATCCGCTTCGGGTCCCTGGCCGAGCTGGCGGTGCTGCGCGACGGCGCGCGGGCCGCGTCGATCGAGGGCCTGATGCTGAAACGCGGCGACAGCCCCTACATGGCCGGGCGGGTCAAGGGCCAGTGGTGGAAGTGGAAGCGCGACCCGCTGACCGTTGACGCTGTGCTGATGTATGCCCAGCGCGGCCACGGCAAGCGCAGCAGCTTCTATTCGGACTACACGTTCGGGGTCTGGCGTGACGATGAGCTGGTGCCGGTCGGCAAGGCTTATTTCGGCTTCACCGACCAGGAGCTCGTCTTCCTCGACAAATGGATCCGCGACCACACCACCGCTCGGTTCGGACCGGTGCGGGAAGTGGAGAAGGCCCTGGTCCTGGAAGTGGCCTTCGATGCCGTGCAGCGCTCGACGCGGCACAAATCCGGCGTGGCGATGCGGTTCCCGCGCATTGCCCGCATCCGCACCGACAAGCCGGCCGCCGAGGCCGACCGGCTGGAAACGCTGATGGCGCTGGTGGAGGACAAGGTGGCGGCGGACGGGATGCCGGCGGACGGGATGCCGGCGGACGGAACGACGGTGCCGGCCTGATTGACCGGACACCACGGGCATGCTCGCCTCCCGGACCAGACCGAGGGGAGAACGCCATGCCACTGACCGTCAGCACCACCCGTCAGCGCCTGCAGGCCGGCAAGACCGCCCTGGGCTTCGGTGTCCATCACCTGCGCACCGTCGCCGCGCCAGTGCTGGCGCGCGCCACCGGCCATGACTGGATGTTCATCGACGGTGAGCATGGGGCGTTCACCATCCAGGAAATGACCCAGCTTTGCATCGCCGCATTGCCCACCGGCGTGACGCCGATCGTCCGCGTCTGCGCCAACGCGATCGACGAGGCGACGCGGGCGCTGGACAACGGCGCCATGGGCATCGTCATGCCGCATGTCGATACGGCGGCGCAGGCCAGGCGCATCGCCGACGCGCTGCATTACCCGCCGATGGGCCACCGCTCCTGGGGCGGGCCGCCCGCCGTCTACGGCTACCAGGCACCCGCGACCGCCGAGGCGCAGGCGGCGATCAACGCCGAGATTCTGACCATCGTCATGCTGGAGAGCCCGGAAGCCGTCGCCAACGCCGATGCCATCGCCGCCGTGCCGGGGGTGGACGTGCTGTTCATCGGCACCTCCGACCTGACGGCGGAACTGGGCATTTCCGGCCAGATGGGCCACCCGAGGGTGATCGAGGCATACCAGGCCGTCGGCGACGCCTGCCGCAAGCATGGCAAGGTGCTGGGCATGGGCGGCGTCTATGACGAGGAGAACGCCGCCCGCTACGTCAGGATGGGCGCACGCTTCCTGCTCAGCGGCTCCGACCACAGCTACATCATCAGCGGCGCCGGTCAGCGTGCCGCGTTCTTCGAGCGTCTGGCATGAGCGCCGTCCGCCGGCAGGCGCGAGCCGACCCGCCTCGATCCGTCGTGCGATACCGCACGCTTCCCTAACGTCGTGCGATACCGCACGCTTCCCTAACGTCGTGCGATGCCGCACGCTTCCCTAACAACATCCGGCCCCCTACCCTGCCACCCATCCGATATCCGGAGGAAACAAAATCATGAAAGCCGCCGTGTTTCACGCCCCGCACCAGCCGCTGACCATCGAGGACGTGGAGATCATGAAGCCGAAACGGCGGGAGGTGCTGCTGCGCACCGCCTTCGCGGGCCTGTGCCACTCCGACCTGCATTTCATGGAAGGGCTCTACCCCTATCCGGCGCCCGCGGTGCTGGGCCATGAGGGGGCGGCGGTGGTGGAAGCGGTGGGTGAGGACGTCACCTATGTGAAGCCCGGCGATCACGTCATCACCTGCCTGTCGGTCTTCTGCGGCGAGTGCGAATATTGCACCACCGGCCATACCAACCTGTGCGACAATACCGAGGTGAAGCTGCTGCCGGGCGCCGCCCGCCGCATGACCTGGAAAGGCCAGGTGTTGAACCAGGCCTTCAACCTGTCGGTCTTCGCCGAGCAGATGCTCGTCCATGAGCACGCCATCGTGAAGATCAACAAGGAGATTCCGCTGGATCGCGCCGCGCTGGTCGGCTGCGGCGTCATGACCGGCGTCGGCGCCGTGTTCAACGCGGCGAAGGTGGAGCCGGGCAGCACCGTCGCGGTCATCGGCTGCGGGGGCATCGGCCTGTCGGCGGTGAACGGCGCGGCGATCGCCGGGGCGGAACGGATCATCGCAATCGATACGAACTCCTCGAAGCTGGAAAAGGCGAAGGAGATGGGGGCGACCCACACCATCAACGCCTCCAACGTCGATCCCGTCGCCGCGGTGAAGGACATGACCGACGGCAAGGGGGTACCCTATTCGTTCGAGGCGATCGGCCTGAAGGTCACGGCGGAGCAGAGCTTCGCGATGCTGCGGCCGGGCGGCGTCGCCACCATCATCGGCATGATCCCGTTCGGCGAGAAGATCGAGCTGCACGGCGCCGACTTCCTGCGCGACCGCAAGATCCAGGGCACCAGCATGGGCGGCAACCGCTTCCGCGTCGACATGCCGCGCCTGCTGGAGCTGTGGCGGCAGGGGCGGCTGAAGCTGGACCACCTGATCTCGGGCAAGATCAAGCTGAATGAGATCAACGAAGGCTTCGCCAAGCTGAAATCGGGCGCACCGGTGCGCAACCTGATCGATTTCGGCGTCGCCGGCTGAGCGTGATCGCCTGAGGCCGGCGGGTCGACCGGCGGGTCGGAAGGCGTCGATTGCGCCGTTGACTCAAAAGCATATTTATATCAGCTACTTATACAAAAAATGTAGCAAAAACAGTCTGTTAATGGCAAAATAAAAAGATGGACGCCTAGCGCACATCTAGCACAAAAACGCTACCAAAGGTGCAGCCATGACAGACATGACCCCGACCGCACGCCACAAGTTTCTAGATGGCAAAGTCCAACTCTACATGCGGGCCAAGAGTCCGCATTGGCAATGCTCCTGCTCCATCGCAGGGAAGCAGATGCGAACCAGCACCAAGGAAGAGAGCCTAGCCCGCGCTAAAGACGTTGCGCGCGACTGGTATCTCGGTCTCATGGGCAAATACCGCGCCGGAGAGATCAAGGAAGGCACGCCCTTCAAGAAGGCCGCGCAGCACTTCCTTTCCGAATACACCATCATCACCGAGGGGGAGCGCAACGCCAAATACGTTGAAGGCCACGGCATCCGGCTTCGCGTCCATCTGCTGCCGTTCTTTGGCGACAAGATGGTCGAGGAAATCACCCCCGGACTTGTGCAGGAATACCGCGTCCACCGCATGACCTCGCGCAAGGACAAGGAGGGCAACCCAATGCGCCCTTCGCGGTCAACGCTTCACTCCGAAATCATCACCCTACGCCACGTCCTGAAAACCGCGCAGCGCCATAACTGGCTTCCCTACCTGCCGGACATTTCCGCGCCATATAAGGCTTCGGGCAAGATCGCGCACCGCGCTTGGTTTTCGCCGGAGGAATACAAGCAGCTTTACAAGGCGACGGGAGAGAGAGCGAAGAACCCCAAGAAAGAGCGGTGGCGGTCAGCCTGTGAGGATTTGCATGACTATGTGCTGTTCATGGTGAACAGCGGCCTGCGACCCGACGAGGCCAAGCGCATTGAGGTGCGCGACGTGGAGGTTGTCACCGAGAACAAAGAACGCATCTTGGTTATCACGGTGCGCGGCAAGCGGGGTGTCGGCTACTGCAAAACGATGCCCGGTGCCGTGCTGCCGTTCCAACGGATGCAGAAGCGCCACAAGCTAGGAGCCAAAGACCTCATTTTCCCGAAAATCCAACGTGAACTGTTCAACACGATTCTGGACGAACTAGGGATGAAACAGGACAGGGAAGGCAACCCGCGCACGGCCTACAGTCTGCGCCACACCTACATCAGCTTTCGGCTCATGGAAGGAGCCGACATTTATCAAGTAGCTAAAAACTGCCGCACCAGCGTTGAAATGATCGAGAAATTCTATGCTTCTCACATCAAAGACATGATCGACGCGGCAGCGATCAACACAAGGAAGAAACGCTAAGTAGGTTATTGACGAATATTCTATTTTTTTGTCAAATGGGGATCGCCTTCGGTTGACGCAGCGAGTCTTTCGCCGCATATGCCCGAACCCTTAGCCGGTGTGGTGAAATTGGTAGACGCGCTGGATTCAAAATCCAGTTCCGCAAGGAGTGTCGGTTCGAGTCCGACCACCGGCACCATCTTCTTTGTTCCTTGCAATAGCGCCGAACGGCGCTTGCCCTTTGGCCCAAAGCCGAAACCACGGCGACGGCCTTTGCGAAGGTTCAGACTGAACAGGTTGAACCGTTGGGCATGAGGTTCCCGAACGGGAACCGCCCATCGCACTCTTATTCCTCTGTCGACAAATCTGCGAAGCGCGACTCGGCAGGCTTGCTCGCCAGCACCGCCTCCGCGCGGTTTCATCGCCCCATAGCAATCGCTCGACCTTGCCCCGCAAGAGAGTCTTGGCGGCACGCCGTATCTGTTCGCCAGCCTTGAGCTCCTGAACCGACTTTCCGGCAGCTTCATCTTTCGTGATCGCGCAGCCCCGCACGAGCAGTTTCACCCAACCGTCCTCGCCACGTTGCAGGGCAACTTGGCGCTCGCCTATGCGGAACGCCTTGCCTTTGCGGCGGTTGTGAAAGACGCCTTCCTTCCAGCGGATAACGTCAGCCGCGATAAAGTCCTACGCCCGATTCGAGCGTCACGCCAATGCAGTCTGCCGGATTTCTACGAGCGAGAGCAGCGCGTCATAGATGCGCTGCCGGTCGATATCCAGTCCGAACCCGGCGATCACGGCGTCATCGAACGCCTGACGGTCGGCTTGTTCCAGTTCATCGGCCACATCGAGAATATCCCGTTGTAGCAAGGGCGCGAAGGCAGCCTTGATAGAATCGATTCCCGCCTTGTTGAGGCGTGCCGGATCGAGAACGTGCATGAAATCCTCAATCCGGTCCTTGTTGAGGTCCAGCGCGCCAAGACCGCGCCCAAATCCCATGCCCTCAATAATAAACATCGCAATCGTGCTGTTCAGCAGAGCATGGACAAGGTCAATATCGACCGCACCGATAGGTTCAAGTCGGACAAGCCGTTGGTCGGCAAAGGCTGGCGGATCGACGCGGCCGACAAAAAGACGGTCGCCATAGTTGATGAACATAACAAGGTCGGTGAGCGTGTCGGCCTTCATCTCATACCACATGAGGCCGCTGGTTTGTAGTTTGGCGATGGTCTCAGGCGTCTCGAAACGCCCGATCCAGTTCAAAGCTCCTGTGTGGCCAAGAGCCGTGAGTTCATCCTTTGTGCGCGAGCAGGAAAAGGCCTCTTTCGCCGCCGGACACCGAAGGCGAGTGAAATCCGTGGGGCTTTTTGCGAGCGGCTTGATGTAGTCAGGCTCAATTCCGTGTCCGGCGGCTGGATAAAACAGCTTGTTCATGCCGCGTCGCTCACCACGGCGCAATGTGAAGAGGTTCTTGAGTGGTACTAGCGGCAAGGACAGAACCCAGTCGCAATCGACAAATTGCGCATTGCCGCCAAGGCCGAGCGGCCTGAACTGGGCGAGGTCTGCCGTGCTGACCGCTCGGATGGTCATGGTGTCGTTTTGCGTCTGCCCCAATTCAATCTGCGCGGCGGCGATTTGCACCGCGTCATCCTCCGCCAGTTCTTCGAGCGGCCTTGTCAGGACGACAAACTTAATGTCGCCGCTTGGCTGGGCGGGGTCAGCCTTCTTTTCCATGATGAGAATATTCGTCACCACTTCGCTGTTTTGGAACCAGCGGCCCGCGCCGGACGTGACTACGCATTTCAGGTCGTAGTAGCGTCCTAGGAGATTGTAGAACGCATCGCCCCAATCCGTGCCCAACCACGCATTGGTGATGATGATGCCGAGACGACCGCCATCGGCAAGCAGGGGGTGAAGCGAAAATGGCAGATAGGCCGCAACATCGGCGCGCCGCGTGAAGCGCTGCCCTTCCTCCCCCATTGTCGCCACCACTCGGTCGAGGGCATTGCCATACTGCTTGCGGCCCTCTTGGGCCACGAAAGGGAGGTTGCTTGTGATCGCCTGAAACTGTCCAAGCGCCTCGGTAAAGACCGTGCCGTTGGTAGGATTACGAAAGTCAATCGCAGTGTCAGGCTCTAGTGCGAAAGCATCGCGCTGGTATATGCGCAATGGGATGTTCATCAAGCTCGGCTTTGCGAGCGCAAATGTCGCTATCTGGACGGCTTGCGGGTCTTGATCGCCTGCGAACACCGTTGCCGCCACGCGGTCTGGCGAAATATTCACAGCAAGCTTTTGTTCCATCGCTGCGCGCGCAATCGTGCCGCTACCGCAACAAGGATCGAGAACCCTGTCATCAATTGTGTTCCTAACGCACAGATTCACGAGAAGGCGCGCCAGTTCGATAGGTGTAGGATATTGTCCGCGCAACTTGCGCACGGCCACTTCCACCGTGGCTTCCAACACGTTGGAGAGTTGGCCCTGATCTACCGAACCGACTCGTAAGTCGGAAAGCAGTCTGTTGAACTGCTTGAGTTGCTCCCAAACGCTGTTGGGAATCGCCCCAAGTCCGATGCTATCCGAAAAGATCGTCCAGAAATTGCAATCTTCTGAGAGTTGCCGGAACAGGGTCAGCGCTTCGGCAGGTGTGGTTTCATCGCCGATTGTGGCGACGCGCTGAGCGCGGGTGTCCTTTTCCCGCAGGATATGGCCGAAGAGGATTTTGCCGATCCAGTTGGAGATCACGGCCTGCGCCAGAACCTGCTCCATCGTGCCGCCCGCGTATTCGGCCTGATAGCGATTCCACCACAGGGTCATTTCGGCGCGGAGCGTGCCGTTACGTTTGGACGCTTCAACGAGAGCTTCCGCGACCTGGCCCGCATTCTCCATGATGAGCGCAGTGACCCCGCCGCTGCGATAGGCATCAATGAACTGCCGCCCTTGCAGCGTTCCCCGGTCGAAAAGATCATTGAGATAGCCGAATATCGTTTCGGCCAGCGCCTCCCATCGGGTGCGGTTGCGCACCACCGCAGTCCGAGTCGTGATGTCTGCCAGATCGCCCCACGCATGGCTGCGCACAAAAGCGTCCGTGTCGGCATTGCGGACGTAGAGATGTGCGTGAGACACATTCCAAAGCAGGAAGCTGTCGAGGCCGAGCGCGCGGGCCTTCGTCTCCGCGTTCTCGCGGAACTCGGCATCGTCAATGCCCGTGTCGGGCATTTTTAATTCCCAGCCCTGCAATATCCGCGCTGTCGCCCGATCGCCGAATAGTAATACGTCAGGGAACAGGCTGCCGCCTTCGGCCTTGACGGTCTGTTCTCCGCCAGCATCCTTGATGGAGCGATTGTCCCGAGTGGCAAGATGCTTGAGATGGCCGATCAGGTCGATTGCCCATGATCGCTCATTATAAGTCGCAGCTCCACCGTTCATACGGCGTGCCTTTCACTCTCAAGAAGCACCACATCGACATCGACCATGCCACGCCTGTTTGGTTGACCCGCCCGCGCCGCCGGTTGGAGTGCCGAGAATAAGGGAGGCGGCGGCTCCTTCGCCTTCATGGCAACTTCGACTTCCGCAAGGCGCTCCTTGGCGACTTTGATGTAATCAATGCGTTTTTCCTTGAAGAGGTGGACCTCCTCGTTTTTCTCGATACCGATGAAACGACGCCCCTCCAAGGCCGCCGCCACCAGAAAGCTGCCGCTGCCAAAGGCGTTATCGAGAACAACATCGCCTTCGCCCGTGAACATCCGAATGAGATAGCGCCCCAGCGCAACGGGTTTTTGCGTGGGATGCCAGACCCGACCGCCAGCCTCGCTTTCCGCTGTCTTGCAATACAGCGTATCGGTCGGAAAACGCTCGCCGTCGCTTTTAACCTGTACTGGCCGGAAATCGCCGTAGCTTCCCGTATATTGGGCCTTGCGCGTGCCTTTATTGTAAGGCTCGCCCTTCGACATAACAGGCCGGTAGTTCGGCTGGCTCCCGTAGAAGATGCAAATATCCTCGTGCTGCCGCAGCGGCTGACGCCGTGCGTTCAGGAAGTTTGTCGGCTTACTCTTAACCCACACGAATTTGTAGCGGAACCAATCCTCATTGCTAAGAATGAGCCGAGCCGTGAAGATGCCTTGCGAGGTCAGAGCGATAACACCCTTCGGCTTGATGATACGCTGATATTGTTCCCACAACTCTTCTAGCGGGATCACACTATCCCATTTGTTTTGCGTGGTGCCGTAGGGAAGATCGCAGAGAATCATATCGACAGAAGCGTCTTTCAGCTTCTTCATGACCTCCAAACAATCACCTTTATAAATATCCCCACCCAAATATTTCATTTCGCAGACTGCCTTGCCGATGTCTCTTCAGCCATGAGTCCAGCGAGCAGGGGGGCATCGGCGCGCTCGCGCTGTTCAATGAAGTCGCAAATCGCACGACGACCGAGCCATGCCAGCGAGCGCTCTGTGCGCGTAGCTATACGTTGAAGAGCTTCATATTCGGCATCATCCAAATTGACCGTGATGCGATGCTTAGCAGCCATCACCATGGCCCCCTTTCCATTTTGCATCATTGTGCATCACTCTGAGGCGTAAGGCAATAGGAAAGAACATTGGGAGAACAAACGCTCTATTACAAGCCCGATCATCTGGCGTCCCCTCCGGTCAGGCTCTATCGCGCTCGCGCGACGGAACCGGCGAGCCGTCTCCGCCCAATGCGGGTAGCGATCCTTGACGCAGGATAGGGCGGGCTTGCTCCTTGTTAATCCGGCGCTTGCGGCAAGCGCATCACTGATATGTCTTGCCGTTCCATGCGAAGGTCTTGCTGCCGCCCTCATAGCGCAAATCGTGCATCCCGTGATGCACGGTCGGCAGCACGAAGACCTTGCCGTCGCTTTGGGCCAGAACAATCAATTGCCGGGCATAACCCGCAGGCGTGGCGAGAAGCGCCCAGGTGGCGCAGGCGCTCGTGCTGATTTGCCAGCAATAGCCCTCGCTGTAGGAGCGGAAAATGAGGTCGGGCCTATGGTCGCCGTTCAGGTCGGCGTGGCCGAGCTGAACAGGCAGGGCCTTGAGGTCGTCCTTGCCGAGCGCCAGCTTCACGGCGGCCAGTTCCGCCGGGGTCGGCTTGGCTTCTACCGTGACGGCCACCGCGCCGCCCGCCGCCATGGCGTGAGACGCCATCCCGCCCACCGCCAACGCAGCCAATGCCGCAAGGGTCGTTTTCTTCATCGTCATATATCCCCCGTCTTTGGTTGAGCGCCGTTCCTAAATCCGCGCCGTCCTTGCATCAATATTTGACGCGCGTATTGCGCCGCATCGTTATTCAGCGGCGGTTTCGGGCGCAAAAATATTGCCGCACGCCGCGCATATCCATGACTTTTCCCAGCGCTCCCGTTCAAGGTTATACTGCGGCAGCGACTTGACCTTGCGATAAAGGAGATAAGCCGCCGCGGCGAACAGTAGAAATAAGAACGCCACCCCGCCATACGCGCCGCTGTCTCCATGCCCCGCAATAAGGGCTGACAGAAAAAGGAAGCCCGTGATTGCCGTGAACGCCACCCTGACAGGCATCCCGGATTTTGGAGGCGCGGCGCGTTTGCCGAGGGCCGTCGTGGTCTGGCTGGTTGAATCGAAGCTTCCCCGGCCCGCTCCCCCGTACGTTACCGTGGTCGTGGTTCCTTGCTCGTGGGCCATCGAGCAGAGGTGGGCGTTATGGGAGTGGCATTTCGGACATTCCATCGCAGATCCTCATATCAGGTGTGCACAACACGTTCGGCGGGTGGAATCAGCCGGCGACACCCCCTTGTCCGGGGGCGCACGCCACTGAAAACCGGGTGTTGGAAACCTGAAACGAGACAGGCGCGAACGCCTTTAAGCCGGGTGGCTCTGGACATGCGCGTCCGCCACCCGGTCGCCAATCTGGCTCCGGCTCTCGTTTCAGGGGTTTCCACGCCCCACCCCCGCGTCTCCGTGAGGGCGCGGGCAGCATAAGAATTTTACCACCGCGCCGCAATAACGACGGTAGAGCTTCCGCGCCCACCGCAGGCGGGGTTTAGAACCCCGGCCCACGAGCGCCAGCGCGACCGATTTTGAAGCGGCGGGTTGCGATAGTGCGTTTGATGGTATCGAGAGATGCCAGCGCGGCAGCGCGTTCGGTGGTGCCGGGCTTGGTTGCCGCCAGTGCTTGGCTGACGCTGTAGAACTTGGAGTGCAGCGCGGCTTCTTGCAGGGTGTTCAGGTCGGCTTGGGCGATGAAGATGCTCATGGCGTGTCTCCCGATGCTTTGGAGGCCGCAACCATCACGGCCTTTCATGCCCCCGAAAAGCCATCTGGATTTGACGGGCGCACCCGCAGGGCCGGAACGCAGAGGAGGAGCCCTTCAGGGCTTGCGCCCATCAGGCAAAGACGGATGGCAGGGTGCATGATGAAAAGGACGAGATGGTAGTGGCCGTGCAGCGGGAACCAGACCCCGTTAGCCTATCGCCTGTCTGAATGAACCTTGCGGGAAAACTGTCCGTGTCACGAGGATACGGGCGTTGCCGTTGGCCTGCGTCCTACTCGCTGACGCTCACGGAACCGCGCACCGTGTTTCCGCCATCCGGTGACGACCGCGCACGCATGAATCGTGCGGCTGTGCCGCGCATTGGTGTCGGCGGCTGCGCCGCCCGTTGGTTCCGGCGGCTGTGCCGCCTGTCTGTTTGGGGGCTGCCGCCCCTTTTTGTTTCGGGGGCTGCGCCCCTTCGCCGTCAAGACCAAGCCCAAGGGGGCGGAAAACGCCCGCCGTGTAGTCGCTGCGCTCCGGCCCGCACCACCGGACGTTTTCCGGTCTGGACAGCGGAATCCCTGCTCATTGCCGCGTGGCTAGTCGGTTGCATGTGCAACCCATTAGCCAAGGAAGAAAAGGCAATGAAACAAGATGTTTATGAACGTGTAACCGCCCACATCGTGACCGCACTGGAAAACGGCGTCCGCCCGTGGTTCCAGCCGTGGAACGTGGCCCATGCTGCAGGACGCATCACCCGCCCCTTGCGGGCGAACGGCCAGCCCTATCGCGGCATCAATGTATTGATGCTGTGGGGTGCCGCCTGTGAGCGCGGTTATCACGCGCCTATCTGGATGACCTACAAACAGGCGCAGGAACTAGGGGGCCATGTCCGCAAGGGCGAGAAAGGCAACCTTGTCGTTTACGCCAATACCATCACCAAGACCGAAGCCGACGAGAACGGCGACGAGCAGGAGCGCGATATTCCCTTTATGAAGGGCTATACCGTCTTCAACGTGGAACAGGTGGAGGGCTTGCCTGCGCATTTCTACGCGCTGGCCGAGCGCCCCGCCGACACCGTGCGGCGCATCGCCCATGCGGAGGATTTCTTTGCCGCGACAGGTGCGGATATCCGCCACGGCGGGAGCCGCGCCTATTACAGCCCCGCCCATGACTTTGTGCAGATGCCGCCGTTTGAAGCCTTCCGCGAAGCGGAAGCCTATTACGCCACGCTCGCCCATGAACTGACCCATTGGACGAAAGGCGCGAAGCGCTTGGAGCGGGATTTTGGCCGCAAGCGGTGGGGTGACGAAGGTTACGCGATGGAGGAACTTGTGGCCGAGCTTGGCGCGGCCTTCCTGTGCGCCGACCTGTCCTTGTCGCCCGAACCCCGCGACGAGCACGCCGCCTATATCGGCAACTGGCTCAAGGTGCTGAACGAGGACAAGCGGGCGATATTCAGCGCCGCCGCCCATGCGCAGCGGGCCGCCGATTATCTCCATAGCTTGCAGCCGCAGCCCGCCGCCGTGAAGGAAGCCGCCTGACAGGGCAGCGCCGGAGGGGAAACCCTCCGGCAATGCGCCCGAAAGCGCAGGGTTGAGCCGCCGTCATGTTGACGGCGGCACTCCCTTATCCCGCCCGACCCGCCCCTGTGAGGGCGTCGCAGCCCCTTGGGGGCGCGACGTAAAATCATCGGAAAAGGCGGCAACGGGGGCCGCCGTCCGGCCAATGGCGGCGCTAAAGCCTACCTATTCGCCGTATTATTGTGCAGAACATAGTATCCGGCATCAGGAGGGGAGCGCGCGCCGATGGAGTCTACACCCTATGAAACGCTCATGGATGCGTTTCTGAATACCCCGGAAATGTCCGATTGGGAGGATTTTGTCGCCGCTGCGCGGCGACAGCTTGAGACGGGCGCGGACACCGTGACCGTCCCCGTCGCCTTTCTGCGCCGCGTCATCGACGACATCGCCACGTCGCCCCTCATGTTCGTCGCCGTGCGGGAGGACTGGAACCGCCATTGCGACAGCCACGGCCAGCCCGCGTTCAAGGAGCGTGGCGGTAGGGCGGAGGACGACGACGACAACGGCGACGGGCCGTTCTGATGCGGCGGGCGGTGCAAGCCTTCCTTGCCCGCCTGTTTCTTGCCGTGGCGTGCTTTGCGCCACTGTCCGCCGCCGCGCAGCAGCCGGGCAGCTACCGCGACGCGGTGCAAGCCTACCTCGCCGCCGAGCGGGATATTGCCCAAGCACAGGCCACGGCCAATGCGGGCAGGCTACGGCCATACGACTACCTCAACCAATGGGAGAGCGACCGCGCCAAGATGGCGGCGCTCAAACGGCAGTGGGGCGACCGCATCGTCGCGGACGCCGCCAAGGCCGACCCGGCCCTTGCCCCCTCGATTACGCCCGACCATCTGCATTTCCCAGCAAAATACAGCGACGCCTATCAATCGCGCCAACTCCGCATGGCGGACGTTATCGGCAAAGTCATCGCCGCCGTCATCGGCGCCGGGCTGCTATTCGGCCTCTGGAAACTTCTCCCCAAGCTTTTTCGCGACAAAGCCGAGGAACCACCCTCGGACGTGTACGGCACGGCCAGCTATGCCCCCATCCGCTATGTCATGCCGAGCGCCGCCTATCATCATCGGGGCGTGTTCTTGGGCAAATCCAGCGACCCCGACGCCGACGACGTGCCGACCGTGGAGCATCCCGGCGCACCCGTCTGCTCGCGGCCCGAACACCATGTCTTGATTGTCGCCCCGACCCGCACGGGCAAGGGCACGAGAATTTTGGTGCCGACGCTGTTGTCCTATCATGGCTCGGTCTTGGCCATCGACCCGAAGGGCGAGAACGCCGCCATCACGGCGCGCGCCCGCGCTGCGCTGCCGGGATTGCCGGACGCGGAGGTGTTTATCGTCAATCCGTGGGACGAACTGGCGGACACGTTCAACGGGCTTGGGTTTCAGCCAGCGGCCTATAACCCGCTCGACGTGATCGAGCGGGACGACCCGAACGCCGTGGCCGTCGCGCAGGCGCTCGCGGCCACGGTCTGCCCCGCCACGTCCGAGAAGGACAGGTTCTGGCAGGGCAGCGCCGCCAATATCCTTGCGGCGGTGTTCCTCTGGATTACCGACCAGCCGGGCGAGGTAAAAACCCTCGCCCGCGCCCGTGAAATCGTCAGCCTTAGCCACAAGGACTTCACCGAGCGGTTCTTGGTTCCCATGGCCGCGTCGTCCGCGTTTGGCGGAGCCATCCGCGAAATGGTCAGCCAGTACCTCGACCTGGCGCATGAGACGTATAGCGGCATCATGTCCAATCTGACGGAGGCCACCAAATTTATCTCCGACCCGCAGTTGAAGGCCGCCACGTCGGAAAGCAGCTTCGACATGCGGCAGTTGGCGGCCTACCCGACGACGGTTTATCTCATCATTCCACCGGACAGGATGGACACGCAGCGGACATGGCTGCGGCTCATGGTGACGGCGGCAACGCACACCTTCAAACGCGCCAAGGCTGAACACAGGGGTGTTCACCGCACCCTGTTCCTCATTGACGAGTTCCCCGCCTTGGGCCGCATGCCGGACATGCCCCGCGACATTGCGACCATGGCCGGATACGGGGTGGACTATGCGCTGGCCGTGCAGGGCATCGACCAGCTCAAGGACGTGTACAAGGATGCGGCGGGGGCCATCCTCGGGAACTGCGCCTACAAATGGTATTGCAACGTCTCGGACTTGGAGAGCGCCAAGTACCTCTCCGACACGCTGGGCCAGAAGACCGTGAAGACCAAGAGCACCAGTATGGGGACGGACGGGAAGGAGTCCGAGAGCGTCGGCGAGACGGGCCGACCGCTTCTCATGCCCGATGAAATCATGACCCTTGGCCGTGACGTGGCCCTTGTGACCAATCCCGAGGGGCGACCCTTTTACCTTCGCCCCGTCGATTACTGGCAGCTTCATGACGCTTTCAAATGGACGCGCAAGCACCGCCCGAAGGAGTTGGGCGAGGTGTTTTTGCACCTCACGTATGACCCCAACCCGTACCGCCGCGCATAGACACCCGCAGCCGAGCGGCACGGTCATATCCCCGTAGGCAACGACGTAACGGGCGGAAAGGGCAGGATATTCACACCCCACTTTTTATGGTAAAGTGGAGCTTGGAGGGGTGTGCAAGCCATGGACGGACTGACCGTCCGTCCCCGCGCCCCGAAGGGGACGCTGGCTTGGCAAGGGGTTATTCTACCCCGTTGCATCCCCACGACCAAGGCGGGCCTTCGTGCCCCCCTGTGGAACCACCAGACCAAAGGAGCCTTCGCGCTCCCTTGGAACCCATGACCAGAGCTTTCGCGCTCTGGACGACGAGCAGGCGGCGTTCCTGCCCCTGCACCCTGACGAGGGGGTGCGCCCCCCTACGACCCCGCCGGGTAGGCCCGGCAGAGAGGAGGTGCGCCGCTTGACCGATGCCAAGCCCCCACCCGGACGGCGCAAGTCCGAAAAGCGCCAGCGTACCGCGCAGCTATTCGTCCGCCTCACGCCCGAGGAAAAGGCCGCTTTCCTCGACCGTGCCGACAAGGCGGGCATGGCGTCCGCCGCCTTCGCCCGCGCCGCCCTTGCGGGCGACGCAGGCCCACGCGCCCAGCGCCGCGCGCCGGTCAATGCGCAGATGCTGCGTCAGGTTCTCGGGCACCTTGGCCGAGTCGGCAACAACCTCAACCAGATTGCCCGCCACCTGAACCGGGGCCGACCGGACGACATGGACGAGGCCCTGCTAGCCGCCTTGGCTGACTACGCCCATATGCGCGACATGCTCTATGACGCGCTCGGCAAAGACCCCGACCGCGCCCCGCCCGCCGTCATATCCCCATCGTCGGTGCCGCCCGTATCGGCGGCGTTCAATGATTCTGCCGCGCCGCCCGCCAGCAGCGCGTCAGACCCGCCCGCCGCTCCGGCTCCGCACGCATCGCCCGCCCCGGCAGAGGCCCCCGCAACCCCACGGAAAGCCGCCAAGCCCGGCTCCCGCTTCACCCAGCGGCCACGCCCATGATTATCAAGGGCGGCTCACGGGGAGGCCCCGGCCAGCTTGCCGCCCATTTGCAGCGCACCGACACGAACGAGCGCATCCGCGTCCTCGACCTGCACTCCGGCCTTGGCGATCTCGCCGCGACGTTCCGCGACTGGCAGACCCTTTCCGAAGGGACGCGCGGCACCAAGGGCCTGTACCACGTCAATATCGACCCCGATGCCCGCTATGACATGACCGAGGCCCAATGGGCGCGGTGCGTGGACGTGCTGGAAAAGGAATTGGGCTTGGAGGGCCAGCCCCGCGCCGTCGTCATGCACGAGAAGAAGGGCCGCCAGCATATCCATGTCGTGTGGTGCCGCACCGACCTCGACACCATGACGCTGCGCGATGACGGGTTCAACTATCTGGCCCACGAACGCGCCAGCTTGAAGCTGGAACGTGAGTTCGGCCATGAACAGGTGCCGGGCAAGCACGCCAAACGCGACCGCGTGAAACAGCCGGAGTTCCCCCGTTCCGACATCAACCATGCCGAATGGCAGCAGGCCGAGCGCAGCAAGGTTTCCATCGAACAGCGCCGCGCCCAAAACCGCGTCCTGAAAGCAGCCAGCGACAACGGCTCATCCTTCAAAGCCGCCATCGAGGAAGCGGGCTATGTGCTGGCGCAGGGCGATGGTAGGGATTTTGTGCTGGTGACGGCGCAAGGTTCCGTATTGAGCCTTGGCCGCGAACTCAAAATGAAGGCCGACGACCTGCGTGCCTTCATGGCCGACGTTGACCATGCCGCGCTGCCGACCGCCGCCGAGGCGAAGGCCATGCAGCGGGCGCGGCGGGAAACGGTAACACCTGAACCCGCGCAGCAGCCCGCGCCAGATTCCCCGCCGCCGCCCGTGGCGGAAAACCCCGAATCGCCCGCAACGGCAGAAGCGGAAGCGCCCGAGCCACCCGCCAAGGAAACCTACGAAGACAGGCTGCGCAAGGCCGTGGCGCGGCGGCAGGAGGACGAGCTTTGGAAGTGGCGCAAGCGTTGGGGTGCGGAAACCAAACGCACCGACCGCATCCTTGAGGGCGAGCTACGGGAGAAGATGGAGCATTTCGACGCGATGCAGACGGCGGCCAGCGAGATGCAGAAGCGCGACCACCAACAGCAGCGCGACGACATTTGGGAGCGCATCCAGCGCGTCATCAATCCCGCCGCCGTCGCGGAGAAGAACCAGCAGCGCCAGCAGGAGCGCGAAGCCCTGTTCCGCAGGCAGGCGCAGGAGCGCCGGGATTATTTTGCGCTTCAGCTACAGACCAAGCAGATGGAAATGGACGCGCTGCGCGAACGGCAGGCGCAGCAGTTGGAGGAATTGCAGCGGAAGTTCGAGTCCGAGCTTGAGCGGTATTTGCGCGACCGGGAAGCGGCGAAACAGCTTTGGCAGGAATTGCGGGAGAAACGCGCCGAACGGCAGGAGGAACGCGAGCGCGGCCCGTGGCCTGACCTTCCGCCGCCACGACGAGGAAAGTAAGCGGCTCGCGCTTCCTGCAACCGGAACCGGGCCGCACAGAGGAACAGGTTGCGGAGACTGACGCGGACGCAGCGGGCGAACACGACGGGGGCGACGCGTCGCGGTTCTTCGCTCCGGCGTGGCGCTTGCCCGTTCTCATATCGCGGTGGGTCGGGGGCGCGCTCTCGCGCTTTGCGCGGAGGAAGCGCCGACGACGACATGAGAAGCGCTCGAAATTCGTAACGCCGCCCGTGGACGTGCCGAAGCCGCCACCGCCAGCGGAGCCGCCGCGCCTGAAACCGACCTTCAACGCGCCGAAGGGGCCGAGAATGTAGGCGTAGCCAGTCAAAGAGAGGGGCCGTCAGCGGAAGCGCTGACGGCCCGTTTTGTTGTTAGAAACCGGGAGGTTTCAGGGCCAGTTTCTTGATACGGCGGTCGGCAAGTTCCTCACGCACGGCTTCGACGGAGGCCCTGACGTGATAGGCTTGCACGGCTTGCCCTTCGAGGCGGTGCAGTTCGTTGAGCAGGCAGCAAAACTTGGAACGCAGTTCGATATCGGTGTTATCGGCCAGTTCGGATTTTGTGATGAGCGTCGTCATGGGGTGTCTTCCTTCATTTGCAGGCCGCGACCATCCGCGACCTTCCATGCCGAAAGACCCGCGCAGCGCGTATCGACGGCGCGCACCCAAAGGGCCGCAACGCAGAGAAGGAGCCCGCGAGGGCTTGCGCCGCCACCAGTCGAACCGATGCAAGGATGAAGGTTGGAAAGGGCGTCATGGACGTGGACGCAGCAGGAGACGTGCCCCCGTGCGCCGTCATTCAGCTATCCGGGGCTGATTGTCTCTGTTGCCCTATCTGGCCAGACGCGTTATGGCTAGACAATGGCTTATGCGCAGGGTGGAAAGCGGTGCCCGGAAAGCTTAACTTAGCACATAAATTAGCACATAAACACAAACTAGCTTGATTTTATCATAAAAATCAGTATCTTGTCTTAGCCACTACCGGACTCAAAATGCGCCGTTGACTCAAAAAGGGCATGATGGGGTCGGCCTGGCCCCGCCATGCTCCCCGGTTTCCTTGCTCACCGGTCATCTTCCCGGCGCGCGGCGGCGTCAGTGTGGCGGCGGCGTCAGGTCGGCGTCGCCGGCGAATCCCCATTCGGCTGCTGCAAGACCTCGGCCACCTTCTGCGCGAGGTCCTCGCGCTTGAACGGCTTGCCCAGCAGCGCCACGCCATCATCCAGCCGGCCGTGATGGACGATGGAGTTCTGCGTATAGCCCGACATGAACAGGGTCCGGATCGACGGGCGCACCGCCTTGATCCGGTCCGCCAGCTCCCGTCCGCGCATCTGCCCGGGCAGCACCACATCGGTCAGCAGCAGGTCGACGGTGGAGGCGTGTTCCCCGAACACCCGCAGCGCTTCCTCGCCATCCGCCGCCTGCAGCACCTGATAGCCGAGTTCCTGCAACATCACGGTGGTGATCTCGCGCACCATCGCCTCATCCTCGACGACCAGGATGGTGGCGGTACCCTGCGGCAGGTTGACCGGGGCCTGCATCTGCGTGGCGGCCACCGCCGGCTGCCGGGCGCGCGGCAGGTACAGGCGCACCGTCGTGCCTTCGCCCGGTTCGGAATAGATGTTGATGTGACCGTCCGACTGCTTCACGAACCCGAACACCATGGCGAGGCCGAGGCCATTGCCCTTGCCGTCCGGCTTGGTGGTGAAGAATGGCTCGAACACCCGGACCAGCACATCCTGCGACATGCCGTGGCCGGTATCCGAGACCGCGAGCATCGCATAGTCGCCCGGCCGCAATTCGATGTGGCGGCTGGCATACTCCTCGTCCAGCACCTTGTTCGCCAGCTCCAGCGTCAACCGGCCGCCGTCCGGCATGGCATCGCGTGCGTTCAGCGCCAGGTTCAGCAGCGCGTTCTCCAGCTGTGTGGCATCCGCCAGGGCCGGCCACAGGCTGGCATGCTCCACCAGCCGGATCTCGATATTCTCCCCCAGGGTGCGGCGCAGCAGCGGCACGATGCCGGCGACGACGGCCGACATGTCGAAGGGTTTCGGGGCCAGCGGCTGTTTCCGGGCGAAGGCGAGCAACTGGCTGGTCAGCGTTGCCCCGCGCTGCGCCGCCCAGATGGCGCGTTCAAGCCGCGACAGATGCGGGTTGTCGGGGTCCGACCGCGTCACCACAAGCTGGAGGTTGCCAAGGATGACGGTCAGCAGATTGTTGAAGTCATGGGCGATCCCACCGGTCAACTGGCCGATCGCCTGCATCTTCTGTGCTTCCCGCAACACGTTCTCGGCCTGGGCGCGCTTGGTCATGTCGCTGATCGTCAGGACGAACCCGCCGTCCGGCATCTCCGTCCGGCGCACCTCAAGCTGACGCATGTCCCGCGTCTTCAGCTCATAGGTTACCGGTCCCCGCGTGGCAGAGCTGTGCCGGATCTGGTCTTCGGTCTCCATGCCGTCCCGGGTGGCGTCGTCGACATGCTCCGCGATCGCGGCATAAGGCGTGCCCTCTCGCAGCAGTGCCCGCGGCAGGTCGAGCAGTTCCTGGAAGCAGAAGTTCCAGTTGGTCAGGACGAAGTCGGAATCGAACACCGCCACACCCTGGCTGATGCTATCCAGCGAGACGCGCAGGCGGTGTGCCACCGCCCGGTGTTCCTGCTCCAGCCGCAGCGCGGCCGAGGAGGCCTTGCGCATGGCGTTCACCGCCCAGACCAGGGCGCCGACGGCCAGCAGCATTCCGGCCGCGAAAAGCGCCTGCACGACCAGGGCCTGGGTCTGCTGCTCATTCAGGCGGTCGTCCAGCAGGCGCTGTTCCTCGGCCGTCATCGCGGCCAGCACGGCATCGATTTCCTTGCCGAGCTGCTGCCCGACATCCGTGCCCACAAACGACGCCGCGGCGTCAAGGCCCGAATCGGTGCGGACCTGGATGGAGCGGGCCAGTTCCTCCAGCTTCTTCTGCACGACCGGTGCCAGCACCCGCAGGCGGTCCTGCTGATTCGGGTTGTCGGCGGTGAGACGCTGCAGCGCCCCTTGCAGATAGCCGATCTCGCCCAGCGAATTGTGGTATGGCGCCAGGTAGACTGGATTCATTGTCAGAAGGAAGCCGCGCTGTCCGCCTTCGGCGTCGAGGATCGCGATCCGCAGTTTCTGGATCGTTGCCATCACCTCGAACGTATGGGTGGTCCAGCGCCGAGCCCGCGCGGCACTGAAGGTCCGCTCGACGGTGACGCCGGCGACCAGCACGATCAGTGCTATTGTCGCCGAAAAGATGCGCAGCCGGGCATTCAGTCGGATATCGCTGGGCATCTTGCGAACCATGTCATGGGCGTGCAACGCCCGACACGGTGTTGCACGGTCACAAACTAGGCGGCAACGCGTCGATTGGAAATCGGCTGCCGGCCAGTTCGCTCAGGTAATCCGGTCCTTCGGCCGATTTCCACGCGTGGCGGGCATTCACAAATACGCGATGCCGGCGCCATGCCCGTCCGATGCCTCGCCGCGGCGTGGCGCGTTCCGCCTCAGCCGCGGTTGTGCTTTTTCTTCCATGCCTCGAAATCGGCCCTCGCCTGGTCGTTGACAACCGGGAACAGACCGGCGAGCGGACGGCCCCGCGCGACCTCCTCCTCGGCGAACTCGTCATACAGCGTGGTGGCGGCGCATTCGGCGGCGATCTCATCGACGATGTCAGGCGGGATGACCACCACGCCGTCGCAATCGCCGACGATGACGTCACCGGGATAGACCGCGACCCCGCCGCAGGCGATCGGCAGGTTCAGATCGATCGGGTGATGAATGATCGGGCTCGGCGGCGAGGTCGGGCGCTTGTGGTACGCGGGCAGGCCGGTGCGCAGGATTCCCTCGGAATCCCGCAGCCCGCCATCGGTGACGATGCCGGCACAGCCGCGCGCCTTCAGCCGGCCGATATACAGGTCACCGGCCGATGCGGCCCTGGCATCGCCACGCGAATCCACCACCAGCACATGGCCCGGCGGACATTCCTCCATCGCCTTCGGCTGAATGCGCGTCAGGTCCTTCACGCCGGGACCGTTCTTGTCCTCGCGGGAGGGGATGAAGCGCATGGTGAAGGCGAGGCCGACCATGCGCGGCTGGTCGACGCGCAGCGGGTTCACATCCTGCAGGAACATGTTGCGAAAGCCGCGCCGATACAGCGCGCCGGTCAGGGTGGAGGTCTGTACGGTCAGCAGCGCCTCGCGCGTTGCCGGTTTCAAGTCTGCCATCGGTCTCTCCCGTTATAGTCTGGCCTGTCAGGGTCTGCCCGCCAGGGTCTGCCCGCTATGGTCCGGCCCCCTATGGTCCGGCCGGTCAGGGTCTGGGTCTGGGTTTGGCATCGGCGGCCGGCGGCGAGACCGGCCGGCGCGCGATCATGGGCGCATCGCGGATCGGGCCGAGATCCGTCGCCGGCATCGGAATCCCCATCTGGCGCAGGACACCGCCGGCCAGCCGATCATAGTCGTCGAAGCTGCGCCGCAGCCGGTGCCGCCACATCGTGGCGCCGCCATTGGCGTGCAGTTCATAGACGGATTCACGCTGATCCAACGCGGAGCCGACATGATCCCAGGCCATGTTCAGCAGCGCCGATCGTTGCGCCGCCGTATAGCCGCCGCCACCGAACGAGGCCTCCAGCCCGGCCGCCAGCTCCGGGTCGGCGAGATCCCGCTCGGACGGCGCGTTGATCATCGAAGAGCCGGGCAAGGACCGCAGGATATCCTCCATCCGCGGCCGGCCGCGCAGCATCGCCAGGGAGCCGGCGGACAGGTGGGTGTGGTTCGGGGCGGCGATCCCGTCATCGGTGAAGCACGGGTCCCGCTCGCAGGCCGTCAGGCAGCTGCGCACGGTCTGCACGTCGGTCAGCAGGTCCATCAGGTAATCCTGCGTCACCGCGTGCTCCATCAGTCCCATGGCATGGGTGCAGGCCAGCGCCAGGCCCAGCGAGAACTCCGCCTTGGCGAGCCAGCAATAGAGCTGGTGCCAGAACAGCCAGCGGGCGATCGGTTCGGCCGAGGGTTCGGTGAGGAACACGCGGTCCCACGGCACCAGCACATCGTCCAGCCACATCTGCCCGTCCAGCTCGTCGAAACGGTTGCTGAGCGGCGCGCTGAACGGACTCGGCTCGCGGGCCACCCGCTTGCGGCAGATCACGGTGACGCCGGGCGCATTCACCGCGACGGCGAAGGTGGCGCGATGGCCCTGGTAGTCGACATTGTTGCCGGCGCCGATATAGACGTCCTCGGCGAAGGCGGGACTGGTGTGCATGCCGATCTTGCCGGTGATCACCAGGCCGGCATCGGTCTCCCGCACGATGCGCAGCGCCGACCTGTCGGCCGGATCGGGACGCATGCGATGGCCGATCGGCGCCTGCCCGGCGGCAAAGGTGATGAAGCGTCCGGTCGCCGCGATCTGCGCGCGATACGTCCCGGCATTGCGCACCTGCTCCTCGGATGCTCGCCGCAATGTCACGGCGTGCTGAATCCCCAGGGCGATCAGGTGGCCATAGGCTGGCGTGTGGGTGACATTGCCGGCACCGAGGAAGGTCGTCGCCGAGAAGAAGCGGCCCATGCGCACGAGGTCGTCGGCGGTGCGCGGCACCAGATAGGCAACCGGCGTGCCATCCGCTGTCCAGGCCGTGTCGCGCCATTCCGGGTCGGCCAGCCGGTCGTACCAGGTGACATACTCCCGCACCATCGGGCTCGTGGCCGGATGACTCGTCACGTCTTCGACACGACCTTCACCCAGCACCCAGACGCGCCGTCCGTCGCGCAGGGCATCGCGATAGGCGGCGCCCGTCCTCATGACCCGGCGGCCTTCGCTGCCTGGATCGCCTGCCAGACCCGCAACGGTGTGGCGGGCATGTCCAGCTCCTTCACGCCCAGCGGCTTCAGGGCGTTGACGATGGCGATCATCACCGCCGGAAGAGCGCCGACGCATCCGGCCTCTCCCGCCCCCTTCACCCCCAGCAGGTTGCTGGGCGTGGGGTGCGGATTGCTCTTGATCGTGACGCCGCACATCGTATCGGCGCGGGGCATGGCGTAGTCCATGAAACTGGCGGTCACCAGCTGGCCGGACTCGCGGTCGTAGACAACCTCCTCCATCAGGATCTGCCCGGCGCCCTGCGCCACGCCGCCATGGATTTGTCCCGCCAGGGTCAGCGGATTGACGATCGTTCCGACATCGTCGACCACGACATAGTTCAGCATCTGCACCGTGCCGGTTTCCGGATCGACCTCCACCTCACAGACATGCGTGCCGTTCGGATACGTGGCCTGCTCCGGCGCGTAGGTGGCGCTTTCGATCAGGCCGGGCGGCATGCCCTTGGGCAGTTTCGCCGGCTGGAAGGACGCCATCGCCACCTGCTTCAAGGTCACCGCCCGATCGGTGCCCGCCACCGAGAATGTATTGTCGGCGAAATCGATATCCGCCTCGGCCGCCTCCAGCATATGCGCGGCGAGCTGCTTGCCCTTGGCGATGATCTTATCCGCCGCCAGCACCAGCGCACTGCCGCCGACGACCATGGAGCGGGAGCCGTTGGAACCCATGCCGAAGGCGACACGATCGGTGTCGCTGTCGATGAATTGGACCTCCCTTGGATCGATGCCCAGCTTGTCGAACAGGATCTGCTTGTACGCCGTCTCATGCCCCTGGCCGTGCGACTTCGTGCCCATCAGCATCATCGCGGAGCCGCTGGGCTGGAAGCGGATTTCAGCGTAGTCCGGCACCGGCCCGGCGGCCTGCTCGATGGCATTGACGAAGCCGATGCCGCGCAGCTTGCCGCGCGATGCGGACTCGGCCTGGCGCGCGGGGAAGCCGGCGTAGTCGGACGCATCCAGCGCCAGGTCCATGTTCCTGGCAAAGTCCCCCGAATCGTACACGGGACCCAGCGGCGCCTTGTAGGGCAAGGCTTGCGGGTGGACGACGTTGCGGCGGCGCAACGCGATGGGATCGATGCCCGTCGCCTCGGCCGCGGCCTCGATGATGCGTTCGATCAGATAGATCGCCTCGGGCCGGCCGGCACCGCGATAAGGCGCGGTGGGGTTGGTGTTCGACAGCACCGCATCGATGGTCACATGCGCGGCCGGGATGTCGTAGACGCCGGTCAGGGTGATGATCTGCCCGAACGGCGTCAGCAATTGCCGGTCGGACGCGATATAGGCGCCGATGCTGGCCAGCATGTGCAGCCGCACGGCAAGGAATTTGCCGCTGGCGTCCAGCGCCAGCTCGATCTCACCGATATTGTCGCGGCCATGCTCGTCGGCCATGATCACTTCGGATCGCTCGCAGCGCCATTTCACCGGCCGGCCCAGCTTGCGCGCCGCCCACAGGGTCAGCCGATGATCGACATACTGCCAGCCCTTGGCGCCGAACCCGCCGCCGACATCGTTCACCACCACGCGCACCTTGCTTTCGGGCACGCGGAACACGTTGTTGGCCAGCATGTTGCGCACGCGGTGCGGATAGTTCACGTCCGCGTACAGCGTGTAGCGATCCTCGAAATCGTCGTAGGAACCCAGGGCGCCGCGCGGCTCCATGTACTGCGCATGGACGCGTGTCACGACGTAGCGCCGCCTCACCACATGCGCCGCCCTGGCAAAGGCCGCGTCGGTGGCCGCCTTGTCGCCGCGCTCCAGGGTATGGGAGATGTTGTCGGGGTTTTCGTCCCATACCCGCGCCGCGTCCGGCTCCGCCGCCGCCGCGACATTGGTGACCGACGGCAGCGGGTCGTAGTCGACCTCGACCAGCTCCGCCGCGTCCTTCGCCTGGGCCAGCGTCTCGGCGATCACCATCGCCACCGCATCGCCGACATACCGCACCCTGTCCCTCACCAGGGCCGGCCGCTGCGGCGCGAACATCGGCGAGCCGTCACGCTTCTTCCGCGGCATGTTGGCCTTCGGCATGCTCAGCCCGTCGGCCTCGTAATCCGCGGCGGTATAGACCGCGAGCACGCCCGGCGCCGCTTCCGCCGCTGCCGTATCGATCGACCTTATGAGGGCATGGGCGTGCGGTGAGCGCACGAACACGCACCAGCTCTGCCTCGGCAGCACCCAGTCATCCTGGTACCGGCCGCGGCCGGTCAGAAGCCGCAGGTCTTCCCAGCGGCGGACAGGCTGGCCGACGCCGAACTTGATCGGCGCGGTGACATCGTCCATCAGACTGCCTTTCGCTGGCGGCACCCGCGCCGGGCGCCGCTCGGAGACGGCGAGCGCCCGAACCGCCGTGGTGAAGCACACCCGGCGGCGGCGTCAGGGATGGGGCGGAGCGGGTGCTGGTTCATATCCTCTTGCCTCAACGCTGTCAGGCCGGACTCGGGAACCCTGGGGTCGGTAACTGGGGGTCGGCGACCCAGGGTCGGCAACTCAGGGGTACGGATTCTCGCCGGCTTCTTCACGCAAACCGGGCGGAGACCGATCCGAATGGTCCGTGATCGGTATGGAAGCTGTCGCCGGCGCGCGCGTCCACCATGCCGGTGAAGGGGCCCTCCAGGACGAACTGGCCGGGCTCCAGCGCGGTGTCGAACGGCGCCAGCTTGCTGGCCAGCCAGGCGACGCCGTTTGCCGGATGGTTCAGGACCGCCGCGGCGACCTTGATCTCCACCCAGCGGCGCTGCACCGCGCAGGCATCCTCGACCGGGAACCCCGCATGCCGCGCGCTCGGCGGCCGGACCTGGACCTTGTCCTGCTCCGCCCGGTGATAGGCGCGCGCCAGCGCGTCGATCGTTGCCGAATCCAGCACGGTCTTCGCCGTCAGGAGACGACGGCGAAGAAATCGGCCTGCACCAGCGCCTTGCTGTCCGGTGGCAGGGTCTGTGAGTGACGGGCCGGCCGCGCCTCCGCGTCCGGGAACATCTTCACCCAATGCGTGTTGATGACGGGACGGTCCTTGATCGGATCCTTCACGTAGAAGGTGATCTTCAGGATGTCCTCCACCGTGCCGCCCGCCGCTTCGATGTCGGAGCGGATATAGGCGAAGACATTCGCCAGTTGCTCATCCAGCGTCGGCGGCAGGTCCCGGGTGCCGGGATTGGCGCCGCCGATCACGCTCGACATGACGATATTGCCGATCCGGCTGGCATTCGGGATCGGATTCTCGTGCCGAGCGCGCGGCGCGTTGATGCTTTGACGTTTCGCCACCGGACTGTCCCCTTATTCGGCCGCGCGGAACACGGGGACATTCTCGTGCTCATCCTCCAGCGCTTCCTTGCCTTCGGTCGGACGCGCGGTGGCATAGTTCAGCGCCGCGTCGATGTCGCCTTCCCAGACCTCCCGCGGCAACTCATACAGCAGCTCGACGCCGTACCCGTTCGGGTCGTTGATGTACAGGCTGTGGGTCATGCCATGCTCAACCCGGCGATTGAACTTGACGCCCTTGCCCTGCAGGTATTCCAGGTGCTGCAGCCAGGCCTCCCGGTTCGGCAGGGTGATGGCGATGTGATTGACCGCCACCGGCATGCCGAACATGCCCCATTCCTTCGGCGGCGCCGGCAGCTCCCGGTTCTCGACCAGTGCGATGTCGTGATGGTTCATCTTGCCGTCGTGGTCGCAACTGTAGAACCGCATGCGCGGCGGGTTCGGCCGCTGCGGCGTCTTCTTCAGCTCGCCGACCTGCTTCAACCCGACGACATCCGTCCAGAAGGCGTGGGATTCGTCCAGGTCCCGCACATTCAGGACGATGTGGTTGACGCCCACCGGGGTCACTGGTCCAGACATTATAGCCTCCCATTGATTAACATGTGATGCAGTTTGACCGAACCGCCCCGCAAACGCAATGGGCCGCTTGCCTCGAAAGGGGCGAGCGGCCCGTCAATTGTCAAAGGAGCGGGGTGGAACCCGATCGGATCAGGTTGATCCCGTCAGGTTCCGACAATGCATTGATTCATCAGGATAGACCCGCGGCCTCGGACCGCCGGCCCAGGCAATCCTGCGCTCAGGCCGAGCGTCAGGCCGAGCGTGTGTACCGCTTCGTCAGCAGCCGCACATGATCGCGGAAATACGGCCGCAGCTTGTCGGTCCAGGGTGAGTTCGCGGCCTTCTGCCAGGCCGGCCCATTGGGGATATCGGCCGATTGCAGGTGATACAGCGCCAGATAGCGGTGCGTGCCCTTCGGATCGCGGAAGCGGCGGGCCGCCAGGACGCCGGGCACGGCGGCCAGCGCCGGGATATGTTCCTGGTCATACCACTCGTTGAACTCGGCCTCATGCTCCGGTAGGACATTCATGGCGTTGACCAGCAGGCCACCGGCGCCCCTCGGGCTGTCGGCGTTGCCGGGCAGCGTCTGTTCCCCGTCGAAGCGCAGCAGCCGGCGGCAGATCTTCGTCATCCGCTTCGACCAGACCGACAGGTTGTCGCCGGCGATCGCGCGGTAGGCCGGACTGTCCAGCACCGACAGGCTGTCCAGGTCGTAGCTGGCCACCGCCTGCTTCGGGTTCTGGGTGCTGATCCAGCGCTCGCACAGGCCGAAACCGGCGACGCGCTGGCGTTCCGGAACATGTTCAAGATCGTACCAGTCGTGGAATTCGTCCTCGTGGGCGTTGGTGAAGTCGAATGCCACCAGCAGAAGTCCCTTGGCCATCGTTCGCTCCCTACAGGCTGATCTGATCCAGTTCCTTCCCGGCATATTCCGGGGTGAACCACCATACGCCGGCCGCCATGAATGCCATCGCCACCGGGATCAGCAGGAACGCGGCGGCGAAGGATCCGGTGGATTGCTGCAGGCCGACGGCGACGAACGGCCAGAGGACGAAGCCGAACAGCCAGGCGACCGACCAGGCGAACCCGTTGCCGGCGCCACGAATCCGCGTCGGGAAGATCTCCGCCGTCAGCACCATGCTGGGTCCCCAGAAGCCCAGGAACCCGATGCTCCACAGCAGCCCGTAAACCCACAGCTCCAGGTCCGTCGTGGCGAACACCCACAGCGTGATGAACACCGCTCCCTGCGCCAGCATGACATAGAAGGCGGGGCGGCGCCCGAACCGGTCCGAGATCCAGCCGGACAGCAACAGGCCGAGGAAGCCGACCAGGCCCCAGGCGATATAGAATTTCCCGTATGTCGCGGTGGCCCAGTGGCGTTCCTGCGCCAGGTACAGCGGCATCCAGCCGCCCACCGTGCCGTAGATCGTGGTGGAGCAGCAGGCGATGAAGGTGGCGATGGCGGTCTTCCGCCGCATGTCCGGCAGGAACAGCTGCGTGAGCTGGCGGTTGCGGGTCTTCGCCACCCAGTCCCGGTCCTCGGCGGACAGCAGCTGGCCGCGCGCCTGGGCCTGGCCGATCCGGTGCTTGCGGTCCTGCAAGCGCACCCAGTACGGCGATTCCGGGCATTTCGCCCGCACATAGACACCGATCAGCGCGACCACGGCCGGGACCGCGAACGCAATCCGCCAGCCATAGGTGGCGATCACCCAGGTGGCGATCACCCCGGCCAGGGCGGCGCCGAAACACCAGGTGCCGCGATTGATGCCGATCACCCGCCCGCGCAGCCGCGCCGGCCAGGTCTCGGCGACCAGCATGGAGCCCAGCGACCACTCCCCGTTCAGCGCGAAATTGACGCCGGAGCGAAGGGCCACGAACAGCGGCCAGGAATAGGTCACCGACAGCAGCGGCATCATCAGCGAGAACATGGCGATGTTCAGCGCCAGCAGTGTGCGGCGTCCGTAGCGGTCGGCCAGCCATGGCCACACATACATGCCGGCGATGCCGATCAGCAGCGCGATCTGCAGACCGGTCCGGTATTCCGGCACGGTCAGCCCGAAATCCTTGATGATCAGCGGTGAGGCCAGGGCGAAGATCACCCCGTCCATCCCGTCGAAGCCCCAGCCCAGGCCATTGGCAACGGCGATGTGCCAGTGCGTGCGGGTGACCGTGTCCCCGTCCGCCACCGCGCGGAAGGCGGGTGAGCGGCGGTATTCCTGTTCCAGCGGGCCGATCGGACCCGGTTCGGCGACGGCATCCATCGTCTTGCGTTTCCCTCCCTCGTTGTCAGGGAGTAGGCAACGGGTTGACGTCCTCGTCCAGAGGGGTGGCACCAGAGGAGTGGCACCAGAGGAGTGGCGCCAGAGGGGTGGCGCCAAGGACCTGGCCGCGCCGCCTAGGGAGAGCAGGCGAGCGCCGTGTGCTGCCGTGGCGTGGACAAGGTCTTGGCGTCCTCGTTCACCATCATCGTCACGGTGGAGCCGCGCGGCAGCTGCAGGCCGATCCCGACATAGCCGTTCGGGAAATGGCTGATCGTCTTGCTGAACGTATGCTTCGCGTCCGCCGGCGGCGCCGGCGGAATGGCGTCGGGGGCGATGTCCCGTCCCGGGGCGCTCCAGGCGTCCCCGCTATCGTCGGCATTGACGCGGACCCAGATGAAGCCGAACTGCCTGTTATCCGCGTTCACCGACAGAACCCCGCGGCAGATGCGGCCGGCCGCCGGAGTCTGCGCCGAAGCGGCCCCGCTGCCCGTCACGGCGGCGATGGCCAAGATCGCCCAGCCCAGCATCGCCCAGCCCTGCATCGCCCAGCCCTGCATCGCCCAGCTCTGCATCGCCCAGCTCTGCATCGCCAAGTATGAACGGTCGCGCATCGTTCACGTCCCCCCAGGATCGCGGTTCGGCCTTCAAAGAGCCGTATCACTTGGCGAAGATAGTCGAATGACGTTCGCTAATTCTACTAAATGTCGCCCACGCCGTCTCCTTGAAAACCCGATCGCGAGCGTTGATATGGCCTGACGGTCCGCCGCCGCATACAGTGATCGGCATCCCATCGCGCCGGACCGAGTCGCCCGATCATGCTGCACATCATGAAACTTGCCGTCGGCGTTCGCGACATCGAGGATCTTCGCGCCTGGCAGGCCGAGCGCGCTCTGACCCATCCGCCGCTGCGCCATCGCACCCGCATGGCGCCCAGGCGGCGGGAGGAGGTGCTGGACGGCGGCTCGATCTATTGGGTGATCAACGGGTCCATGCTGGTGCGCCAGCGCATCCTGGACATCATCGAGGACACCCGCGACGACGGCACGGCGTGCGCCGCCCTGGTGCTGGATCCCGGCCTGGTGCCGCTGGAAGGCCGCCCGGTCCGGGCGTTCCAGGGATGGCGCTACCTGGATGCGGACGACGCGCCGGCGGACCAGAAGGGACCCGGCGAGGTCAGCGGCCTCGACGTCCTGCCGGCGGCGCTGCGCCGCGAGCTGCGGGCACTCTGCCTGCTCTGACAACCAACATTATCGTTAACGCGACTTTGGTTGCGCCCCGCCGGCCGGCAGGGCAGAACTCCCGACGATGAGCCATACTCATGTCATCGGGGCCGGCATGGCCGGCCTTGCGGCGGCACTGACGCTGACCGCCGCCGGACGAGCGGTGACGGTGCATGAGGCCGGCCCCGCGGCAGGAGGCCGGTGCCGCTCCTATCTCGACAAGGAGCTCGGGCTGCGGATCGACAACGGCAACCACCTGCTGTTGTCCGGCAACGACGCGGCCATGTCGTATATCCGGGAGACCGGGGCGGCGGACCGGTTCACCGTCCCGGCCCGTCCGGCCTTTCCGTTCCTGGATGTGAAGACGCGGGAAGGATGGGTGCTCCGCCCGAACCGCGGGCGAATCCCGTGGTGGGTGCTGATCCCGGGCCGGCGGGTGCCGCGGACACGACTGCTGGACTACCTGCGTCTGCGCGGCCTGGTCGGCGCGCGCGGCGACACGACCGTGGCGGACGCCATGCGGCGCGGCTGGCTGTACTGGCGGCTGGTCGAGCCCCTGGCGGTCGCTGCCTTGAACACGCGTCCGCAGATGGGCCTGGCGCGGCTGCTGGGCGCGGTCATGCGGGAGACGCTGTTGCGGGGCGGCAATGCCTGTATCCCATGGCTGCCGAAAACCGGCCTGTCCGAGGCGCTGATCGATCCCGCCGTGGCCACGCTGACCCAGCGAGGGGCCACCCTGCGCTGCAATCACCGCATCGCGGAGCTGCGGATGGAAGCGGGCCGGATCGCCGCCCTGCGCGGACCCGGCGGCCCCATCGCGCTGGCGCCGGACGACGCGGTGCTGCTGGCCGTGCCGCCCTGGGTCGCCGCCGACCTTGTGCCAGGACTGCAGACCCCCGACGCATACGAAGCGATCTTGAACATCCACTTCGCCACGGTGCCGGAACCCGACGCCCCCCTCATGGATGTCGGCTTCATCGGCTTGACCTCGGGCGTCGCGGAATGGGTGTTCGCCAAGCGCGATCACGTCTCGGTGACCATCAGCGCGGCCAACCACATGGTGGACGACGAGGCCGGCGTGATCGCCGCCGCGGTCTGGCCCAATGTCAAGCTGGCGATGGGCCAGACCCTGTCGGCCTACCATGCGGAGGACGACATGCCGCCCTGGCGCGTGGTGAAGGAAAGACGCGCCACCTTCGCGGCCACCGCCCGGCAGGACGCGCTGCGTCCCGATCCGGGGCGGGTGACCCAGGCAGCCAATCTCGCGGTGGCCGGCGACTGGACCGATACCGGGTTGCCCGCCACGATCGAGGGGGCGATAAGGTCCGGCAGGTTGGCCGCCGAGGCACTTTTGAAATCCTGAACAGACGGTGTGATGGCTTTGGATGCGATCCTCCCCGATCCGCGTGGCGGTTCGGCGGCCCCATCTGGGAAGGTCCCGCTCGGGGATACCCCGGCGGGAGATTTCCCATCGGACGGTTTTCCATCAGGCGATTTCCCGCTGGCTGACATGGCGGTGGCGGATGCGGTGGACCGGGCCGCCGCCGCGCTCATGCGCCTGCAGAAGCCGGACGGGCATTTCGTGTTCGAGCTGGAGGCCGATGCCACCATCCCGGCCGAATACGTCCTGCTGGAGCACTTCCTCGACCGCATCGACGACGATTTGGAACACAAGATCGGCGTCTACCTGCGCTCGATCCAGGGCGAGCATGGCGGTTGGCCGCTGTTCCATGCCGGCGCGTTCAACATCTCCTGCAGCGTGAAGGCCTATTTCGCGCTGAAGGCGATCGGCGACGATCCGGACGCGCCGCACATGCGCCGCGCGCGGGAGGCGATCCTGGCGGCCGGCGGAGCGGAGCGGACCAATGTCTTCACCCGCGCGCAACTGGCGCTGTTCGGCGCGGTGCCATGGCGGGCGGTGCCGGTGATGCCGTTGGAGATCATGC
The DNA here is from genome assembly GCF_035548095.1 of Rhodopila sp. Taxonomy (GTDB): domain Bacteria; phylum Pseudomonadota; class Alphaproteobacteria; order Acetobacterales; family Acetobacteraceae; genus Rhodopila. Next base: position 91,642 of record NZ_DASZUV010000028.1, read on the forward strand.
ACCTGCCGCTGTGGTTTCCGTTCCACCTGTCGAAGGTGTCGTACTGGTCGCGGACGGTGATCGTGCCGTTGCTGGTCCTGATGGCGCTGAAGCCAAAGGCGGCCAACCCGCGCAACGTCACGATCGGCGAGTTGTTCCGCACGCCGCCGGCGCAGGTGCGCGACTATATCCGCGGTCCCTACCGCTCTGCCTGGGGCCGCTTCTTCAAGGGCGTCGATGTCGTGCTGCGCGCGGCGGAGCCGCTGTTTCCGGCACGCTTGCGGCAGCGGGCGCTCGACAAGGCCGTGGCCTTCGTGGGCGAACGGCTGAACGGGGAGGACGGGCTGGGCGCGATCTATCCGGCCATGGCCAACAGCGTGATGATGTACCACGCGCTGGGCTATCCGCCCGACCATCCGCAAGCGGCGATCGCCTGGGCCAGCGTGCGCAAGCTGCTGGTGGTGCGGCAGGATCGGGCCTACTGCCAGCCCTGCCTGTCGCCCGTCTGGGATACCGGCCTGGCCGGCCATGCGCTGATCGAGGCGGGGGTCCCCACCGACGCCGCCTGCGAGTGGCTGCTTCCGAACCAGATCAACGATGTGGTGGGCGACTGGGCGGTGCGCCGGCCCGGTCTGGCGCCCGGCGGCTGGGCGTTTCAGTATGCCAACCCGCATTATCCCGATGTCGACGACACCGCCGTGGTGGGAATGCTGCTGCACCGGAACGGCGACCCGAAATACACCAATGCGATCCAGCGCGCGCGGGACTGGATCATCGGCATGCAGTCCTCGGACGGCGGCTGGGGCGCGTTCGAGCCCGAGAACACCCACCACTATCTGAACCACATCCCCTTCGCCGACCATGGTGCCCTGCTGGATCCGCCGACGGCGGATGTCAGCGCCCGCTGCGTGTCGTTCCTGGCGCAGATCGGCATGACGCCGGACGATCCGGTGATGGCGAAGGCCCTGGCCTATCTGCGGCGGGAGCAGGAAGCCGATGGGAGCTGGTTCGGCCGCTGGGGCACCAACTACATCTATGGCACCTGGTCGGTGCTGTGCGCCCTGAACGCGGCCGGCGTGCCCGGCGACGATCCGGCGGTGACCAAGGCGGTGGACTGGCTGGCCTCGGTCCAGCGCGCGGATGGCGGGTGGGGAGAGGACGAGGAAAGCTACGGCGACGCTCCGCATGGCCGCTACACGGAAAGCACGCCGAGCCAGACCGCCTGGGCGGTGCTGGGGCTGATGGCGGCGGGGGCGGTGACGCACCCGGCCGTCGCACGCGGGATCGCCTATCTGGCGCGGACCCAGCGATCGGACGGCGAGTGGACGGAGCTGCCGTACACCGCGGTCGGGTTCCCGCGCGTGTTCTATCTGCGCTACCACGGCTATCGGCTGTATTTTCCGCTGCTGGCGCTGGCGCGGTACCGCAACCTGTCGCGAGGGAATACGCGCCGCGTTTCGGTCGGGTTCTGATCCGACGCATGGGGGGCGTCATCGCGGGCAGGCCACGACGATGAGCCGGCGATGATCATCGGTTTCGTCACCGGATTGGCCGCGGAGGCCCGCATTGCCCGGCGGCTGGCCGGGCCGGCATCGGCAGGCATTGCCGATCGAGGGCGGCCGTCGCCCACGCTCATCGCCGATGGCGAGCCGGATGCAAAGCCGGCTCCTGCGTGGCGGGACGGCGCACTGACCGCCCCGGTGCGCGCGGGCGGTGGCACGCCGGCGGGAGCCGAGGCGGCGGCGCGGGCGCTGGTGGCGGATGGCGTTCAGGCTCTGGTGAGTTTCGGCCTGGCCGGCGGGCTGGACCCGGCGCTGCGGCCCGGCGCATTGGTCGTGCCGACGGACGTGATCGAAGGCGGCGCGGTATTCGCGACCGATCCGGCCTTGTCCGCCCGCTTCGGCGGGCCGACACCGCACCGCCTCCTGGTGGCCGGCAGCGTGCTGGCCTCCGCATCCGCCAAGCGCGACGCCGCCAGGAGCAATGCCGCACAGGCCGTGGACCTGGAAAGCGGCGCGGTAGCGCGCGTGGCGCGGCAACATGGCCTGCCGTTTGCCGTCGTACGCGCAATCTGCGACCCGGTGGAGCGCGACCTGCCGCCGGCGGCGCTTGCCGCGCTCGATCCGAAGGGCGCGATCGGTGCGGCGCGGGTGCTCGGATCTTTGCTGCGGCGGCCGGGCCAGATACCGGCGCTGCTCGGCCTCGCAGGCGATGCGTCCCGCGCGCGGCGGGCATTGATGGCGGTATCGTTACGTCCGATCATACCGTCATGATCCGGAGAGTCTGGGGTTTTGACCGGCCTCCGGATGTCATCGCCCGCGGGCAATGCCGGCGGAGCGGATGGCCTCCGGCCAGGGTCGCTCCAGCAGGTCCAGCCGGTACTCCGGCCGCCGCTCCCGCCGCCGCGGGCACAGGTCATCCGACACAGCCCGCATGAAGCGCTCCGCCGCGGCATCGCCCGACAGCGGATCGCCACCGTCACCCAGCCAGTTCACCAGCAGAACGAGGCCGCCGGCCACGATGCCGTGCCGGACATGCCGGGCAAGCCGGTCGATATCCTCGGCGCACAGGAAGTACAGCACCTCCGACAGCACAATCAGGTCGTACTCCCCGGCCGGCCACGCGATCGGCACCTGCATCCTGGCGAAGCGGACATGCGGACGGCCGGCGCAGCGCGCGGCGGCTTCCGCCAGCGCGGCGTCGACCACGTCGATCCCCAGCAGTGACTCGCACCAATCCGCCAGCAGCCGTGTCAATTCCCCGATCGAGCAGCCGACTTCCAGGCCATGGACAAATCGCCTGCCGCCCAGGGCGTCGATCGTATGCCGATACTTGCGCCGCTCATAGGCGCTGGAGCGATAGGCCCAAGGGTCGGGGTCCGCCCGGTACAGGTGCTCGAAATGCTCCGGCTGGCGAGAGCCGCTCATGGGGTCAGGAACGTTTCGAAGCAGCTATCGAACACCGACAGCAGATCTGCCGGCAGCCGGAAGCCGGTGGGGTCATCCGTGATCAGGTCTCCATACTGGGACACGTGGGCGCGGATGGCCTGCCGTTTCCGGCTGCGGAATGGCGTAATGTCCAGCCGCCAGCCCGAAGGTGCGCCGCCCGGAAGGACCGTATCGGCGGGCAGCGTCCATCCCCACACCGGATAGGCCAGATGGCGAAGGCCGGCGCGCGCCGCCACCGCGTCGGCGATCGTCGCCGCGGCCGCATGATCGCAGTGCGGATCGTGCCGCCAGGTCGACAGGATCGTGGAAATGGACCGATCGGCCGCGGCCAGGTGGCTCAGCCTCGTCACGACGTCGTCGAACGCGGCCCCCGCCGCCGGCGCCCTGGAATCCGGGCAGCCGCAGAAGAACAGCCTTGCAGGCGGCAGGCCAAGCCGTCCGGTGGCACACCGAACCTCTGCCGCCCTCACGCGCGCCAGGCGCTCCGGCGGGAACTGGCGGGAACCGGGATGCGATGCCGCGCCATCCGTGAGGATGGCGACCAGTGGTGGCCGCAAGGCGGCGCAGCACGCCGCGATCAGGCCGCCACAGCCCAGGCTTTCGTCATCGGGATGCGGCGCCAGGATGAGGCAGGTTCCGGGCCCGGTGACCTGATCCAGCGACGCCAGCGGCAGGCCGCGCCACGTGGTCTGGCAGGCCCCGGCGCGGATGGTCATTGGCGGAATGGTCATTGGCGGAATGGTCATCCCGGGGATGGTCGTCGCTGGCATGGTCATCATGCGGATGGTCATCGCGCGAACCATGCGGCGGCATCGGCCAGCACGGCGTCGCGGGCGGGTTGCCGCAGATAGGTTTGCAGGTCGCGGCCGATCCGCTCGATCGGATCACCCTGCCGGAACGCCGCCAGGCCGATGGATTGCTGGATCAATGTCATGGCCTCCAGGCAGGCGGCCTCCACCGCCAGCCGGCCAAGGCCAACGGTGGCAACCCGGTCCTGGCAAGCCCGCGTGGGATCCTCCGCCGCCTCGCCCGCGCGCCGGACCCACAGGGCGGCGGTGTCCCGCGCGATGAAGATGTGGCCGAAGCGGGCGAGCATCTGCGGGTGATCCAGGCGGGTCCCACCGCGCAGATGCGCCACGGCCAGTTCGACCAGTGCCGTCAGCCCACCCAGCGCGACGGCCGATCCCCGCCACGCGCCGGCGGAAAAATCCGGTTCCCGCAGATAGTCGCCGGGACCGCCCAGCACCGCGTCCTCGGCCACGCGGCAACCGGAGAAGTCGACGGCACCCGTCACCGATGCCCGCATCCCGGCCAATGGCGCCGGCAGGGGCGTCACGCGCTCCCCGCACCGCAATGGCACCAGCAGCATGCGCGCGCGGCCGCCTTCGTCCTCGGCGGTCACCAGTGCGTGGCTGGCATGACCGGCGGCGGAACAGAATTGCTTGCCGCCCGACAGGACGATCGCGGCGCCGTCGCGGCGCATGCGCAGGCCACCGGAGGGCGGGTCCGTCACCCAAAGGGCGAGCAGCGGCGCCTCATCGCCCAGGCGACGTTGCGGTGCCGTGCCATAGCGCCCGATCAGGTGCCGGGCATTGAGATGCGCTTCCAGGATGCGGCCGGTGGCCAGGTTGCCGCTGCCGGTCAGGGTCAGCACGGCTTCCAGCTCACGGACATGCAATGCGCGGACAGACGGCGGGTCGGCGTTGGTCACCGGCAGGGCCAGCGTCAGCGCCCCGATGCGACGCAGATCGGCCATGTCCTCGGCCGGAAAATCGGCAACCCGATCCAGGCCGGCGGCGCGGTCCCGCATCAGCGGAACCAGGGCGGCGACGCGTTCAGAGACCGGCATGACTAGTCCGCCGCCAGGCTGTCCGGCGGCGCCAGGCGCGCCAGAATCCGTTCCGCATCCGCAATCTCGCGCGACAGCTCGGCGAAGCGGACCCGCCGCCGTACAGCCAGCGGACCCATCCGGCTGGCCTGCTGCCACACCGCCCCGAAGAAACGTTGCCCCAGCAGGCGCCGCAGCCGCGCGACGGGCAGGCCGAGGTCCTGCGCCAGGTCGGCGTCGCCTCGCCCGGCATCGACGCCCCCAATATCGCCGCCCCCACTGGCCCAGGCGGCGCGCAGCCGGGCCCGCAGCCGCAGCCGCCGGAACGCGTCCTCGGCCGGCTCGACCGCGTCATCGCTGAACTCGTCCTGGGCGACCATGCGGCGCCGGATCGTTTCGGCCATGCCGCCCGCCGCCCGCCCGATGGTCCGGCCCGATACCAGGACCTCGATGGTCGGGTCGTGGCGAATCCGGGCGTCGATCCGGTGCAGGGCGGCGATGAAACCACGATCCTCCCCGATCGGAATCGGGGGGATGCCGCCGGCCTGGCGCCACGACGCGGTGCGGACGGCGATGCTGGCGCCGGAGGCCTCGGTGTGGCGCGGCGGCAGATCGGCCGGGTCGGGGTCGATCAGCCATGCCATCATGTCCAGCAGCGCAATGAGCTGGCGCTCGCGCGCGTCGTCGGCGTGCAGATGGCACGGGATTCGGGCGGCGTCCTCCGCGCTCAGCACCGCGCGGCCGCAGACGGCATCGGCGCCGGCCGCCAGCGCGGCCAGGTTCCGTTCCACCCAGGTCGATGGCACCATCGCATCGGCGTCCGTCGTCATCAGGACGCCGCCAGCCCCGATCCGCCGCGCCGCATGATCCAACGCCAGCCGCCGCGCCGGGCCGGCGCCCGCCCGGCGTGGCGGCAGGTGGGCAACCACCACGTGACAGTCGTAGCGGAGATCCAGGCCGCGGATCAGCCGCTCGCTGCTGTCGGTGCAGTTGTTCAACAGCACGACCACGGTGTCCGGCGGCACGGTCTGGCGGTCCAGCGCGTTCAGGCAGGCGGCGATCCGCTCCTCCTCGTCACGGGCGGGGATCGCGACCGCGACCTTCGTGCGGAACGGCGGAACGGGACACGGATGACGCACGGCTGAACCCCGCTGGAGACAAGCCGTGCATCTGGCGACGGTGGAATTCGGATGAAATGCGGCTCACCCAGGTGTTAACGGCCGGAACGGTTACGGGTGCGTGACCTGCGTCTCGCGCCCCCGCCGCGCCCATATCCGCTTGCTCGCGACGAAATCCGGGCTATACGCGCCGCATGCCCCAGCACCTTGAAACCGATGTGGCCATCGTCGGCGCCGGTCCCACCGGCCTGTTCGCCGTGTTCGAGCTTGGGATGCTGAAACTGTCCAGCGTGCTGATCGATGCGCTGGCCGAGGTTGGCGGCCAGTGCACCGCGCTGTATCCGGAAAAGCCGATCTACGACATTCCGGCGCACCCGGCGATCGAGGCCGGCGCGCTGATCACGAGGCTGGAGGAGCAGATCGCTCCCTTCGCCACACCGCGTCTGCTCGGGCGGCAGGTGAACGGCCTGTCCGGCCAGGCGGGGGATTTCATGCTGACCACGGACCAGGACGACACGATCAAGGCGAAGGCCGTGGTGGTGGCCGCCGGCGCCGGGGCATTCGGGCCGAACCGGCCGCCCCTGGATGACCTGCCGGCGTACGAGGCCACGGGTGCGGTGCAATACTATGTCCGCCGGCGTGAGGATTTTCGCAACAAGCGCGTGGTGATCGCCGGCGGCGGCGATTCCGCGGTGGACTGGGCGCTGGCCCTGAAGGACATCGCCCGCGTATCCGTGGTGCACCGGCGGCCCAAATTCCGCGCGGCACCCGAAAGCGCGGCGCAGCTGGACGAAGCCGCTCGGCGCGGCGAGATCGAGATGGTGATCCCTTATCAGCTTCACGCCCTGCAGGGCTCGGACGGTGTCCTGTCCGCCGTGGTGGTGGCGACCTTGGACGGCGAAACAAGGGCGCTGCCCGCCGATTCTCTGCTGCCGTTCTTCGGTCTGTCGATGGACCTGGGACCGATCGCGGCCTGGGGGATGCAGCAGGCGATGCACCACGTGACCATCGACCCGGCGACCTGCCAGACCAGCATTCCAGGCATCTTCGCGATCGGCGACGTGGCGGCCTATCCCGGCAAGCTGAAACTGATCCTGCAGGGGTTCAGCGAAGCCGCCGTGGCCGCGCATGCGATCTTCCCGATCGTGCATCCCGGTGAGGCGCTGCACTTCGAATATTCCACCAGCAAGGGCGTGCCCGGCTGAGCCGGTTCTGCCCGGCTTTGACGCGGACCAGCCCGCCGTTTCGTTCCCGTCGCGCCGAAGAGGCTCGCGATGCGGCAGACGCCGCGCCGGCCGGCATGCGGCCGTCTTCCCTCATCCAAGGGCGCGATCGCGGCTTCCGGTTTTCAGCCTCCGGCAATCGCGCCCAGGGGTGATGGAGCCCAGGGGTGATGGAGCCCAGGGGAAATCCGAGCCCAGGGGAAATCCGAGCCCAGGGGAAATCCGAGCCCAGGGGAAATCCGAGCCCAGGGGAAATCGAGCCCAAGGGAAATCGAGCCCAAGGGAAATCGAGCCCAGGGGAAATCGAGCCCAGGGGAAATCGAACCCAGGGGAAATCGAGCCAAAGTCGTTGCGTTGCGACCAGGGTCATTACGCCCGCGTGCTCACATCCATGCCACCGTGTGGCGGTACAGATGCCAGGTTGCATGACCGAGCACCGGCATGACGACGATCAGCCCCAGCAGCAGCGGGATGGAACCGATCACCAGTCCCGCGGCCACGATCAGGCCCCAGGCCGCGATCGTCACCGGATTATAGATGGCGACGCGGACCGAGGTGCGGACGGCGACCTCGATCCCCGCATTGCGGTCCAGCAGCAGCGGGAATGACACGCAGCCGATCGCCAGGGCCACCACGGCAAACAGCAGCCCGACGCCGACACCGGCCACGATCAGCACATAGCCTGGCCCGGTGAGGAAAACGTCATGGACGAAGGCGGCGGCCGACTGGGGCGGCCGGGGACCCAGCGTCGCGTCATAGAAGCCTTGCGAGATCACCAGCCAGAACAGGAACATCGTCAGGAACACGGCACCCAGCAGCAGGATGCTGCCGATGGCCGGAGAGCGAAACACCGCGAAGGCGGTACCCAGGGTCACCGGCTCCCCCATCTCCCGCCGCCGGCTCATTTCGTTCAAGCCGACGGCGGCCAGCGGCCCGATCAGGGCGAAGCCGGATGCCAGCGGGAAGATCAGCGGCAGCATGCCATAGCCTGATGCGGCGCGGCCCAGCAACAGCCCGACCAGCGGGTAGATCAGGCACAGCAGCAGAATATCCGTGCGGGATGCGGCAAAATCCTCGAACCCGCGGCGCAGGGCGTCTTGCAGGTCCTTCAGGCCGATGCGCCGCACGACGGGGATGCCGGCTGGCGCCGCGCCCCGCCGCGCATCTGTCCTGGTCATGGAATGGTAGGCTTGGGCGAGCATCTCCGCCCCCCAGCCAGGTGGGGTTCTGATCATCCTGGGCCTCTCCCGTACTCGATCATGTTTGTCCGAGCATTATATCGGCGAGGGCCGGCCGCGAGGCCGTGGCCCGCGCCTGGGAGAGATTGGCGTTCAAGAGGCTGGCGGGAAGACCGGGACGGCGGGAAAAATCGGCCGCCGCCGCTTTTACGGGTTCGCGGCCTGGTCAAAGGCGGAGGGCCGGCGCAGCCGCGACCAGCCCGGCGGGTTGGCCCAGCAGATCTGGACCATGGACCTATCCGGGGGGGACCCGCCGGGCGGATCGGAGACAACCGTCTATGCCGCGGCGATGCGCAAGCGGTCGCCGGCTCGGGCACGGCCGATCAGCGGCAGCAGGGCGCCGAGGTCGGGCCCGGTTTCTTCACCGGTCAGGGCCAGGCGAAGCGGCAAGGCCACCCCCGCCTCGGCGCGGCCGGCGGCCTCACCCACATTGGCGACCCAGCGGGGCCAGATGGTGTCGTCCCAGGGTTCGGGCGGCAGCAGCGCCGCCGCGGCGGTCAGCAGCGCGTGCTCCCCCTCGATGACCGGCGGGACGATGGTGCCGGCGACCACGTCCCACCAGCCGCGCGCCTCCTTCAGCAGGTCCAGGCTGCCCCGCACGGCCAGCCAGAAGCGCTCCGTCGCCCCGGACGGCAGCCGGTCGGCGACCGCGGCGAAGTCCAAGCCACCCAGTGCGCGGCGGTTGGCGGCCAGCAGCCGGGCGGCATCGAACGGAGAGGCGGCGATGCGGGCCGGGTCCACCGATCGCGCCAGCATATCCAGTACGTGGGCGGTGTCCCGTGCGCCGGCATCCGGCGCGACACTGTCCCGTGCGACACTATCCGGCGCCGGCGCGACCTCGGTGCCGGTGATGCAGGCGAGCAGGGCGCAGGGTTCCACCCCATCGGCACGTAGCGCCCGCAGGGGCTGGATGCCGACGCGGTGACCGGGCCGCGTTCCCGCCGTTTCCGGCAGGGCCGGAATATGCGCGAAGCGCACGCCCGGCGGCCGCCCGGTCAGGATTTCGAACAACTCGATCTGGATCGCCGTGCTGGCGGCGTTGTCCTCACTGCGGATGATGTGGGTGATGCCGGTGTCGATATCGTCCACCACGCTGGCCAGCGCGGCGACCGGCATGCCGTCGGCGCGCACCAGCACCGGATCGGAGATCGCCGGCAGCTTCGCCTGGCGGTCGCCCAGGATCATGTCGCGCCAGCTCAGCACCCGGGACGACAGGCGCAACCGCCAGTACGGGCGCTTGCCGCCAGCCTCGGCGGCGGCCCGCTGGGCCGGCGTCAAAGACAGCATGGCGCGGTCATAGAGCGGCGGCTGCCCGCGCTTGCGGCGCTGCTCCTGCTTGGCCCGCAGCTCCTCATCGGATTCGAAGCAGGGATACAGCCTGCCCTGCTCTTTCAGCAGAGCGATCGCAGCCTCATACAACGGGGCGCGCTCCGACTGGCGGATGCAGCGGTCCCAGCCGATGCCCAGCCATTGCAGGTCCTGGATGATCTGTTCCGCCGCGGCCGGGGGACAGCGCGCCGGATTCAGGTCGTCGAGCCGCAGCAGCATTTCTCCGCCGTGGCGGCGGGCGAACAAGGCATTGGCCACGGCGATCCGGGCGGCGCCGACGAACAGGGGGCCGCCGGGTGTCGGCGCGAACCGGACGCGGATCAATCCGGATCCCCGTCCGACAGGTCCTCGCCTGACAGGTCGTCCAGCGGGCTGCCATCGCCGGGCATGTCATCGTCCAGGCGCGGATCCAGGGCCCGCCAATCGCGGTCCTCCGGCCCGGCCGGCCGATCCACGAAATCGCCCAGTTCCGTCGCGCTTTTCCAGCCTTCCTCGCCGGCATCGACGACCAGGGCGTCCTCGCCATAGGCGAACCAGGTTTCCAGCACATCCTTGGTCGACATGCCGGGCATCCGGCAATGCTCGATGGAGTCGCGGACATAGCGGCGGGCGAATTCGTTCGCCTGCATCAGCGTGGGAAAGCCGCCGACCTCCTCGGTGATGTTGTCCTGTGCGCCGCCGGACAGGTCCAGGATGCGGACGCGCCAGCCGCCTCGCGGGGCGAACAGGTCGCTCATACGCGGCGGCCCGGCAGGGGAAGGCGATGACGGCGGCTGGTGGAATGGAAAGCCATGGGGCCGAAGGTATGATCGCCGGGGCGCGAGTCAACCGCCCGGCAACCGGGACGCCGCGCCGTGGCGATCACGACGGGCAGCCACGACGGGCAGTCACGACGGGCCGGCCGCAACAGGCGGCGATATCAAGGGCCCGGTGACGGAACCACCAATGCGTCGTGGACTGGCCTGTGGTGCAGACCCAGCGCCTGGGCGACGGCGAGGCAGGTCACCTCGCCGTCCCGCACGTTGAGACCGGCCGCCAGATGCGGATCGTCCAGCATCGCCTGCCGCCAGCCCTTGTCGGCCAGCGCCAGGATGAAGGGAAGCGTCGCATTGGTCAGCGCCAGGGTGGAGGTGCGGGGGACCGCGCCCGGCATGTTGGTGACGCAGTAATGCACCACGCCATCCTCCACGAAGGTCGGCGCCGAGTGGGTTGTCGGCCGGCTGGTCTCGAAGCAGCCGCCCTGGTCGATGGCAATGTCCACCAACACGGAGCCGGGCCGCATCCGTCGCACCATCTCTCGCGTCACCAGTTTCGGCGCCGCCGCGCCGGGCACCAGCACGGCGCCGATCACCAGGTCGGCGGCCAGGACGGCGTGCTCGATGGCCTCGGTGGTGGCGAACAGCGTGGTCGCGCGCGGGCCGAATTGCAGGTCCAGCTCCTTCAGGCGGGGCAACGACCGGTCGATGATCGTCACGCTCGCCTCCAGCCCCACGGCCATGCGGGCGGCGTTGGTGCCGGCCACGCCGCCGCCCAGCACGACCACCTTCGCCGGCGGCACGCCAGGAACGCCGCCCAGCAGGATGCCACCGCCGCCCTGCTCGCGCTCCAGGCAGTGCGCGCCCACCTGCACCGCCATGCGGCCGGCCACCTCGCTCATCGGCGCCAGCAGCGGCAGTGCGCCGGCGCGGTCCGTCACCGTCTCATAGGCGATGCAGGTGGCGCCGCCGCGCATCAGGCCCTCGGTCTGGTGCCGGTCGGCGGCCAGGTGCAGATAGGTGAACAACACCTGCCCCGGCCGCAGCCGCGCGATCTCGGCCGGCTGCGGTTCCTTCACCTTCACGATCATGTCGGCCTCGGCGAATACCTCGCCGGCACCCGCCGCGATGCCGGCGCCGGCCGCGCGATAGGCATCGTCAGCCCAGCCGCTGCCGGTCCCGGCGCCGGTCTCCACCAGCACCTGGTGCCCGTGCCGCGCCAGTTCGCGCGCGCCGGCCGGTGTCAGCCCGACCCGGTATTCGTGCGTCTTGATCTCCTTCGGCACACCAACCCGCATCGGTTCCTCCTGATCCCGCCGGTAGGGCAGATCGTCATCGCGTCGCTCCGCCGCAAGATCGATGGCCTTCCCGGTGGCGGGATCAGGGAGGACGGAGGGGTGTTCGACAAGGCGGCCGATCGCGGCCAGCATGGATGCGCGGAGGACCCTGGAAATGACCGACATCGCCACCCTGAAAGCCGAGATCACGCTGTGCATGTTCGACCAGTACGGCACGGTGGTGGACATGCAGGGCGGGTTGCGCGCGGTGGCGGCGCCGTTCCTGAAGGCGAAGGGTTCCACCATCGATCCGAACGCGTTCGTCACCTGGTGGCGGCGCACGCATTTCGAGAACTCGATGATCGACGCGCTGCTGGATCATCCGCACACGCCGTACCGGGAGATCGGGCACCTGTCGGTCCGACAGGTGATGGACCGGGCGGGCATACGCCACACCGAGGATGAGGTGCGTGCCCTGGTGGCGGCGATCGAGCGCCTGACCTGCTTCCCCGAGGTGCCGGCCGCCCTGGCCCGGCTGCACACGCGCTACAAGCTGGCGGTGCTGTCCAACGGCGACCCCGACATGCTGGAGGCGGCGAAGAAATACCATGGCATTCCGTTCGATGCGGTGATCTCGGTCGACGAGGCGAACGCGTTCAAGCCGCACCGTGCCACCTATCTGATGGCGGCCCGCAGGATGGATACCCCGCCGCACCGGATTCTGTTCGTCGCCAACCATGAGTTCGACTGTGTCGGCGCCAAGGCGGCCGGACTGCGCACCGCTTTCGTCGACCGCCGCCGCCGGCCCTTCGCGCGGTGGCCGCACCAGCCCGATCTGATCGTGAAGGATATGACAGAACTCGCCGAACTGATGGCGTAACGGCGTCGCACGGGTTATGTCGACCGCACCGACAGATAAGGACCGATCCAGCATGACGAAGACCACGCGCCGCACCGCCACCCGTCTCGCCCTGGCCGCTCCGGCATTGCTGGCTCTGCCGCGTGGGCTGCGCGCGGCCGACGCGGCGGTGAAGATCGGTGCCCCGTATCCGCTGACCGGCGTCGCCGCCTCGGCCGGCATGGCTGTCAAGGCCGCGCTGGAAACCGCCGAGGACATCATCAACAACGCCCACCCGGATCTGCCGCACCTGCCGCTGGGGCCGACCGCCGGCCTGCCGGGCCTGGGCGGCCGCAAGGTGCAGGTGATCTTCGCCGACCACCAGGGCAATCCGGCGATCGCGCAGAGCGAGGCGCTGCGCCTGATCACGCAGGAAAAGGTCGCGGCCCTGGTCGGCTGCTACCAGTCGAGCTGCACGCTGACCGCCAGCGCGATCGCCGAGCGGTATGGCATTCCGTTCATGGCGAGCGAATCATCCGCCCCCAGCCTGACGGAGCGCGGCTTCAAATGGTTCTTCCGTCCCACCCCGATCGGCACCGATTTCGGCGCCGCCTATGCGCAGTTCCTGGCGGATACCAAGGCGGGCGGGCGCAAGGTCGCCAAGATCGCCATGGTGAATGAGAACACCGAGTACGGCACCTCCACCGGTGACGCCATCATCAAGGCGCTGAAGGACAAGGGGCTGAACATCGACGCGCGGATCGCCTACAACGCCAATTCCAGCGACGTCAGCGCGCAGGTGCTGCAGCTCAAGAGCCTCGATCCGGATGCCGTGATCTTCGTCAGTTACACATCCGACTCGATCCTGTTTGCCAAGACGATGCGCACATTGAACTGGAAGCCGCCGATCCTGATCGGTGACGACAGCGGCTTTTCCGATACCGCCTTCATCAGGACGGTCGGCGACGCGATGCAGGGGGTGATCAACCGTAGCTCCTACGACATCGGAAAGCCCGGTTCATCCTCCTATGTCGTCAATGAGCTGTACCAGAAGCATGCCGGCCACGTGCTGGACGACACCTCGGCGCGCGCCATGCAGGGCTTCCTGGCGCTGATGGACGCGATCGACCGCGCGGGCTCGACCGAGCCGGCGAGGATTCAGGAAGCGCTGCGGACGCAGGATCTGAAGCCGGAGCAGCTGATGATCGGCTATAACGGCATCAAGTACAACGCGCAGGGACAGAATATCCTGGCGGCGACGTTGCTGGTGCAGCTGGACGGGGCGAACTACGTCGCCGTCTGGCCCGAGAAGGCGGCGATGCACCCGCCGGCGCTGCCGTTCAAGGGCTGGAGCTGATGGACACCGACCTGTTCGAGATCGTCCGTACCACGCGATCGATGCGCCGGCTGAAGCCGGACGCGGTGCCGGCCGGCCTGATCCGGCGCATCCTGGAAGCCGGGACCTGCGCCCCCAGCGGCGGCAACATGCAGTCCTGGCGCTTCATGGTGATCACCGATCCGACGGTGAAGGCGCGGGTGGCGGAATGGTACCGCAAGGGCTGGCATGAGATCGTCGGCCCCCGCTATCGCGCCGGCGCGCCGCCCGCCGGCTCCTCACGGGACCGCTTCGACCGCATGCTGGCCGCCGCGGAGCATCTGGCCGATCACCTGCACGAGGCGCCGGTCTGGATCGTCCCCTGCCTGGTCGGCGGTACCCACACGCGCAGCTCGGGGGCGTCGATCTATCCGGCGGTGCAGAACATGCTGCTGGCAGCGCGTGCCCTGGGATTGGGTGCGACGCTCACAACTCTTTACCTTTTGTTTGAAAAGGACGCCGAAGCGGCTCTTGGCTTGCCGCCCGACGTCCACAGCTATGCGATCATTCCGATCGGCTACCCGCTCGGCAAGTTCGGCCCTGTCGCCCGCGTTCCCCTGGATGACGTCGTCTATGGCAATGTGTGGGGTGAGCGGTGGGCGCAGACCTGACACCGATCCGCCGGGCGTTCAGGGCGGCCGTGGCTTAGGACCTGGCCCGCGCCAGGGTCTGGCCCGTGCCGGTTTTCCGGCATCCTCGGCGGTCCGCGGCGCGGGTGCGCAAGGCCGGAGGATTCGCCGGTGGCGCGCGGATGATCGCCGGGCATCGGAGGAGGGAACCAATGGCTGTCACGATCCGGGTCAACGGGGTTGCACACAGCGTCGATGTCGCGCCGGAAATGCCGCTGCTCTGGGTGCTGCGCGATGAGCTCGACCTGACCGGGAGCAAGTACGGGTGCGGCGCGGCGCTATGCGGGGCCTGCACGGTGCATCTGGACGGCGCGCCGGTGCGGGCCTGCGTCACGCCGGTCTCGGCGGTCGGCGATGCCGCGGTCACCACGATCGAGGGCATGGCGGACCAGGCGGTCGGCCGCCGGCTGCAGGCGGCGTGGCAGGCGCTGGATGTTCCCCAATGCGGCTACTGTCAGGCCGGGCAGATCATGTCGGCGGCGGCCCTGCTGGCGCGAACGCCGCATCCCACGGATGCCGAGATCGATGAGGCGATGTCGGGCAATATCTGTCGCTGCGCGACCTATCTGCGCATCCGCCAGGTGATCCGACACGTGGCGGAGGCATAGTCATGGCGGCACTCCGGTCTTCCCGGCGGTTCTTCCTGCAGGCGGCCATGGCCGCGGGAGGCGGCCTGCTGCTGCGCGCCAGCCTGCCGGGCGGCGCCGCGGCGGCTGTTGCCAATGGCAATCGCAATGGCAGCGGCGGTGACGGCGTGCTGAACGCCTATATCCGCATCGCGCCCGACAATACCATTACGATCCAATCAAAGAACCCCGAGATCGGCCAGGGCATCAAGACGGCGCTGCCGATGCTGATCGCCGAGGAACTGGACGCGGACTGGTCGCAGGTACGGATCGAGCAGGCGCCGCTGGATGAGGCGGTGTTCGGCCGCCAGTTCGCCGGCGGCAGCATGGCGACGCCGCTGAACTATGAGATGCTGCGGCGGGTCGGCGCGGCCGGCCGCCATATGTTGCTGGCAGCGGCCTCCGCCGCCTGGAACGTGCCGGTGACGGAATGCGGCACCGATCGCGGCGTCGTGCGCCACGCCGGCAGCGGCCGTTCTATGACCTATGGCGCGCTGGCCGACCGGGCCGCATCCGTCGCGGTGCCGGATCTTCATGCCTTGCCGCTGAAGGATCCGAAGACGTTCCGGATCATCGGCCAGCCGATCCCGGGCGTCGACAACGCCAGGATCGTGACCGGGCAAAAATTATTCGGCATCGATACGAAATTGCCCGGCATGCTGTGCGCGGTGTTCGAGAAGTGTCCGGTCTTCGGCGGCAGGCTGGTCAGCGCCAATATCGAGGAGGTCAAGGCTCTGCCGGGGGTCCACGATGCCTTCATCGTGCGCGGCAAGCCGACCGGCGATTTTCAGCGCTTGCAGGACGGTGTCGCCATCCTGGCGAGGAACTGGTGGACCGCCAACGACGCGCGGCGGACCTTGCGGATCGTCTGGGATGAAGGACCGGTCGCGGCACAGGGCTCCGACGGGTTCGCCAGCCGGGCCCGGCAACTCGCCGAAAGCGAACCTGTGCACACGGTGCGCAAGGATGGCGACGTCACCGCCGCGCTGGCCAAGGCCGAGACGCGCGTCGAGGCCGCGTACAGCTACCCGTTCCTGTCGCATATCCCGCTGGAACCGCAGAACTGCACCGCGCATGTCCAGGACGGCAAGGTCGTGCTGTGGGCGCCGACGCAGAATCCCGGGCCCGGGCGGCGGCTGGTGGCAGCGACGCTGGGCGTGCCGGAACGCGACGTGATCGTCCACATGACCCGCATCGGCGGCGGATTCGGCCGACGGCTGCGCAACGACTTCATGCCGGAAGCGGCATGGATCGCCCGCCAGGCCGGCGTGCCGGTGAAGCTGCTATGGACCCGGCAGGACGACATGCGGCACGACTTCTACCGCCCGGCCGGATTTCATTTCTTCAAGGCCGGCCTGGATGGCCAGGGACGGTTGGTCGCGTTCAGCGACCATTTCGTCACCTTTGGCCAGGACGGCCAGGTGGCCGATTCCGCAAACCTGGAAGCCAGCGAGTTTCCGGCCCAGCTGGTGCCGAACCTCGAATACGGCCTGTCGCTGATGGAGCTCGGCGTCCCGACCGGCCCGTTGCGGGCACCGCGGTCGAACGGACTTGGCTTCGTGTTCCAGTCCTTCATCGATGAGCTGGCAGTCGCCGCGAAGCAGGACCCGCTGGCCTTCCGCCTGGCGCTGCTGGGGGAGCGCCGTGTCCTGGGCAACAGCCCCGACCCGATGCGCAATGTCGACACCGGCCGCATGCGGGATGTGCTGCTGAAAGTGGCGGAGCTCTCCGGCTGGTCGGACCGGCACGCGCTGCCGAAACGGACCGGCAAGGGGATCGCCTTCTATTTCAGCCACATGGGCTATTTCGCCGAGGTCGTTCAGGCCAGCGTCACGGCGACGGGGGAGATCAGGGCGGATCATGTCTGGGTCGTCGGCGATGTCGGCCGCCAGATCATCAACCCCAGCGGCGCCGTCAGCCAGGTGCAAGGCGCGGTGCTCGACGGGATCGGCGCGGCGCTCGGCCAGGCGATCACCCTGGAGCGCGGCCGCGTCGTCCAGGCGAATTTCGACACCGTGCGGCCGTTGCGGATGCACCAGGCGCCACCGGTGGAGGTGCATTTCCTGACCACCGATCACCCGCCGACCGGCCTGGGCGAGCCGGCCCTGCCACCGGTCATTCCGGCGCTGTGCAACGCGCTGTACGCGGCGACCGGCAAGCGTGTCCGATCGCTGCCGATCGACACCGGTCAGCTGCGCGCCTAGTCTGGCGCATCGCTGAAGCGCGATCCACGGCTACAGGCTGTGGGGCTCCAGGCTGGCGGTTTTCCGGGTCATGCGGCGGGCGGCGCCCGTTGCGCCTCCCGCTTGTCCCCGCTTCGGCAGGTGCCGTGACCGGTCGCGACACCCCACTCTACGGGAGGAGGCATCGTCCATGCCCAGCAACGCCTTGCGCGACATCTTGCCGCATGCCGGCCTGCCCGCCGACCGCGCGGCCGGCGTCGCCTTCACCGGCGGCACCGATCCCATCCTGCCCACGCCGTTCCGCATCGGTGCGGCCGGCGCGGCAACCCTGGCCGCCACCGGCCTGGCGGCCGCCGATCTGTGGGAGACGCGCACCGGCCGGCGCCAGGACGTCGCGGTGGACGTGCGCCAGGCCACCGCCTCACTGCGCAGCGGCCAGTACATGCGGCTGGGCGATGGCCAGGTCTCGCACGCCCGCAACGCCATCATGGGTGTCTATCCCGCCAAGGGCGGCCGGTGGAGCTACATCCACGCCAATTTCCCCAACCACCGCGCCGCCGCGCTGAAGGTGCTGGGCGTGCCGGAGGACCGGACCGAGGTCGCCCGCGCCGTCGCGACCTGGGATGCGCGCGACCTGGAGGAAGCGATCATCGCCGCCAACGGAGCCGGCGGCATGGTGCGCTCGATGGCGGAATGGCGTGATCACCCGCAGGCCGCCGCGATCGCCGATCTGCCGCTGATGGAGATCATCCGTATCGGCGACAGCCCGGCCGAGCCGCTGCCGGAGGGGGATCGGCCGCTGTCCGGCATCCGGGTGCTGGACCTGACCCGCGTGCTGGCAGGGCCGACCGGCGCCCGCACCCTGGCGGAGCACGGCGCCGAGGTGATGAAGATCACCGCCGCACATCTGCCGAACCTGGGCTATCAGGAATGGGACACCGGCCACGGCAAGCTGTCGGCTCGGCTGGATCTGCGTGAGCCCGCGCAGCTGGAGACGCTGAAGGGCCTGGTCCGCCAGTCCGACGTGTTCTCTCAAGGCTATCGCCCCGGCACGCTGGACGATCGCGGCCTGTCCCCCGAGGCTCTGGCGGCATTGCGTCCCGGCCTGGTGTACGTATCGCTGTGCGCCTTTGGGCACACCGGTCCCTGGGCGTCGCGCCGCGGCTTCGACACCGTGGTGCAGACCGTCAGCGGCATAACCTTGCGGCAGGCCGAGCTGGTACCCGGCCCGACGCCGGGACCGCAGTTCTACCCGGTCTCCGCCATCGACTATTGCACCGGCTACCTGATGGCATTCGGCGCCATAGTCGCGCTGAACCGCCGCGCGCGGGAGGGTGGAAGCTGGCTGGTCCGCATCTCCCTGGCGCAGGTCGGCAAGTGGATCGTCGATCTGGGCGAGGTACCGGCAGCCGCGCTGAAGGATGTGCCGGCGGAATTCATGCCGGAGGAGCTGGCCCGCTGGTCGATGGTCAGCGAAACGCCATCCGGCCCGCTGCGCCATCTCGCGCCGGTCGTGAAGCTCTCGGAAACCCCACCCTTCTGGGCGCGGCCCTCCGTGCCGCTGGGCTATCACCAGCCGGTCTGGCCGGGGTGATAGCGGGCAGCGTCGCGTCGCTTCCGACCGGTCCGCCACTCTCTCCGGTCGTGCCGGGCGCCTGGCCCGCGATCGCGATGAGAGGTGGGGCGAAACAGGGGCAGGCAGTGAACGCCAACCCGGCGGCCCCGACAGGCGGCGACCCGGCGGCCCGGACGCTACCCGGCTTTCGCTTTCTCCGGCAGGTCCATCCAGTCGGGAATCCGCGGTGTCAGCCGCGCGCCGCCGCACTCCAGCGGCCCGTCCAGGCTGTCCAGCCGCAGCACCGCGAGGCCCTGCCGGTCCTGGCCGGAACGCATTGTTCCCACCTCGGTCCCGTTGCGCAGCACGGGCGTGCCCGGGTCTGGCAGCACGCCGTCCACCGATACGGGCACCAGCCGGCGCTTCAGCAGGCCGCGATAGCGGGTGCGCGCGGTCAGTTCCTGGCCCATGTAGCAGCCCTTGGTCCAGGAAATCCCGTTCAGCTCATCGAACCCGGCCTCCAGCAGCACCGTCTTGTCGCTTTCCAGGTCACGTGAGCCGTCCGGTACGCCCCGTGTCAGCCGGTAGCGATGCCAGTCCGTTTCGGTGGCGGTGGCCGGCAGCACGGCGGTCGCCAGCACCCGCCAGGCGAACCCGGCAAGGCGCGGATCCGGCACGACGATGCCGGCGTCGGCATGCGGCGTGCCATCCCAGGCGACATGGACCCGCATCGCGTCCTCGGCGCCCAGCACCACCTTCATCCGCAGGCGATAGCGCGACAGGCGCGGCAGCAGCATCGGAACCTGCGCACGCTCGCAATCCAGCAGCAGCGTATCGCCGTCGGCGACCACGAAAAAATCCGCCAGCCACTTGCCCTGTGGTGTCAGGAAGGCCGCCCAGACCGCATGGCCGGGGGCGACGGCGGTGACATCGTTGGACACCAGGCCCTGCAGGAATGCCACGCGGTCTTCGCCGGTGACGCGGATCACGCCCCTGTCGGGCAAATAAGCAAGCTTCGTCATGCAGCACAGGTAGCGACGACACCGCCGGCCGCAAGCCGGTCAGGCGACGCTGCGGGCCGGTTCGCGCGTGAGCAGGGCATCCAGGACACGCCGCCGCTCCCCGGCCCGGGCGCGCAGGCTGGCGCCGGCCAGAAAGCCGGGGCGCGCGGCGGCCGCATGGGCGCGCCACTGGTCGGGATCGCGCAGCAGCCAGGACAGCGCGTCCAGCCACGCGACGGGATCATTCGGAACCAGCCGGCCCGCCACGCCGTCCGCCAGCGACCCGCGATAGGCCGGCACGTCGGACGCCAGCACCGCCAGGCCGAGCGCGGCATAATCCATCGCCTTGATCGGCGATTTGCAGCGGTTGAAACGGGTGTCCGCCAGCGGCGCCAGCCCGACATGCCAGGCCGGCGAGACCGCATGGAGCCAGTGCACGAAGGCCGGATAGGACTGGGTGGCGTGGAACGGCGGCACGGCCCGCCGCAGGCCGCCCGACAAGTGCCATTCCGGGGTCATGCCCAGCACGTCGATCGTCACCTGGTCCGGATACTCCGCCAGCAGCCGTTCCAGTGCCGGCCGGATCACCGCCAGGTCCTCGGCATGCGTCATGCTGCCCATGCACAGGATGCGCAGCGGGTGCGGCTGGAAGCGCGTCGGGATCGGGTCATAGGCCCACAGGCGCTCATCCAACGCATTGGCGAGGACCGCCGCGTCCGGCCGGAGCTCGGCGACGCGCTCGCGAAGCCCGTCGCAGGAGACCCACACTGTGTCGGCCGCCGTCAGCAGATGCCGCACCAGGCGCGCCTTGGGACGCAGCTCCGCCGCGTCGGGGTGGGAGGGCGGGATGTTCAGCAGGTCATCATCCAGGTCGTAGACGAGCGGGGCCCGGTTCGCGCGCACCGTGCGGATCAGGGCATCGGCGGCGGCACGGTCCGGCAGGGCGTGGCGCTGGGTGATGAACAGGTCGGCACGCCGGGTCAGCACGCTTTCGGCATCGTCCACCACCAGGCTGACACCGCCGGCGATGTCGGGATGGGTCAGCGGCTGCAACAGGCGGATGAAGGCGCAGGGCGACAAATGGCCCGAGGCGAAGCGTTCCGGCACGACGGACACCACCGGGCGGCTGCCCCGCTTGATCGCCGGCGCCGCCAGATAGGCCTGTCCGTAGAAATCCGCGACCGGCTGGCGCGGCACCCGCGGCAGCCGCGCCGGCGGTGCCTTCAGCGTGTCGCGAATGGTGCGGAACGTGTCGAGCCACGTCTCGACCTGGCTGGTGGGATCGACCAGCCAGGTCAGCGGCCGGCCGCGCAGCCGTTCCGGGAACGCGCCGATCCGGGTGGCGAGGATCGGCAGTTCGGCCTCGATCGCGGCGGACAGCGTGAAGCTGTAGCTCTCCGGCGCGGTGGAGGGCAGCCAGATCACATGCGGTTTCACCCGGCGGATCAATGCCTGCAGCTCGCTGTCCCGATAGGCTCCGGTGGTGGTGATCAACGCCGCGGCTTCGCGCGGGACCGCATCCTCCACGGCGCCGATGCAATGCACGTCCAGCAGGCCGCGCGGCGCGGCCTCGATCACCGAGGCGACGATGCGGGCGCCCTTGTGGTTGGCCAGCGTCCCCAGCAGCACGACCCGCAGCGGGCCGCGGCCGTGTTTCGGCGCCGTCACGGACCAGGCGGAGCGCGGCACCGGCTCATGCGGCACGACGATCGCCCGATCGCCGATCCCGTATCGGTCCAGCCTGTCCTTCATGTCCTGGCTGGGGCAGATCACGCGCTCCGCCTCGGCGAACTGCCAGGCATAGCGCAGCCGCCACGACAGGATGTCGCGTGCCAGGTCGGCCGAGGGGCTGGCGGCGATGCAGGCATTGCAGGCCGCGAGGCCGGGTTCGCCGCAATGGAAGCTGGTGGCCTGGGGCAGCATGTTGAGCTGTGCGCAGACCACGTAGGTGTCATGGATGGTGGCGTCGAACGGCACGCCCAGCCGGCGGATCATCGTCCTGGTGTCGAAATCGAACCATAGCAGGTGGTGGACATGCACCCGGCTGACCGATGCGGCGCGCAGCATCGCCACGGCCTCGTCGACCTGATCCGGGGCGAAGGACAGGACATGGCCGCCGGCACCATCGGGCAGCGCGATCCGCATGTCGGTCACCGCTCGGCGCCCGATCTCGGTTACCCAGCCTTCCAGCAGCAGGACATGCGCCTTGTCGCGGATCCTCTCGGCGATCATGTCGATCTGGCGCCGCACGCCGCCGCCCATGAAATGCGTGACCATGGCGATGACCGGCTTGCCGCTTTGTGCCAGCAGCGACGCGATCACCGCGAAGCGCGCCGGCCCGGCACGGTCCCACCGCCGGTGGCTGGCCAACCGGGCCGCGCTGTCCGGGTACAGCATCTGCAGCTGATCCAGGCCTCGCGGTTCCTGCCGGCCCTGGCCCGGTTCCCCGCACGCGACGAACATGTCGCAGGCGAGCCGGTTCTGCCAGCCATCCCGTGCCGCGCGCAGACAGAATTCGCTGTCCCAGTCGTCGGGATCGATGCCGGACTGCCCAAGCGGGCCGAGCGCGCGCAGGGCATCGTGGCGGATGTAGACACACATGCGGTTGGTGATCGGCACGATGGCGGATCGTCCGCGGTTCAGCGTGGCGCACAGCGTATCGATCTCCCCGGCGGAACGTCCCAGGGGCAGCGGGCCGCCGGCGCGCGTGGGAAAACCGGTCCAGGTCGCGGTGTCGGAAAACGGGGAGACGGTGGCGATCTGGCGGTCGGCATGGGCCTGCGCGGCCAGGCGGCGCAGCCAGCCCGGGGGCGGCCGCATGCGGGGGTCCAGCAGCACGATGTCACGGCTCCCCGCGAGCTCGATGGCGCGGTTGATCAGCGGCGAGGCACCATTGCCGCGCGGCGTCCGCAGCAGCACCAGGTCGCGGCGCCCTTGCTCTGTCTGCAACCAGCGCAGCGTGTCCGGCGGCAGCGGACGGTCGGAGGCGACGATGATGCGCCCGCGCAGGGGCGGGTCCTCGGCGCGGGCGGCGGCGATGCACCGGCGCAACGCCGGCAGGTCGGTTCCGACCGGGATGATGATGTCGACCACCGGCCGCGCCGGCACCGGCAGCGCCGCCTGGGTGGATGGCCGCCAGTCCGCTTCGGCCAGCCGCCATTCGGTGGCGTGGCCGCGCGCCAGGCCGGTGCGGATATGGAACAGAAGCGGATTCGCCACCGCCTGCGGATGGGTTTCAACATAGAACGCGGCATCGAAACGCGGATGCGGGCTGCGCAGCTCGGCGGCCCCGAAATCGGCGTAGTGGGCCAGCGGCACCGCGCCGCTATCCGCCACGTCGGGATGGCAGTCGTTATACCAGGCGCTGTCGAACCAGGGGTTGGGGTCGCGGCGGGCGTCCAGGCCGACCCGCAGGAAATGGGCGCGCGCCGCCGCACGGGATGCCGGCACGTCCGGATAGGTCTCGGCATACCAGGCGGCGTCGATCAGGTCTCGGATCATCGGCAGTGGATCGTCGGCCATGTCAGGCGGCGCTTTCCGTCCGCTGCGGCCCGCGGATGGCGCGCAGCAGCGCCGCCCGGCGCGGGCCGGCCTGCCCGCCCAGGGTGCCGGCCGCCAGGAAGGCGGGCCGCGCCGCCCGGACCAGATGCCGGCGCTCTGTTTGATCGCGCATCAGGCGATCGAGCACGGCATACCAGGCGGCGGGATCATTCGCGACCAGGCGCCCCGCGGGCCCATCGGCCAGCGATCCTTGGTAGACCGGGACGGCCGAGGCCAGCACCGCGACGCCCAGCGCCGTGTAGTCCAGTGCCTTCAGCGCGGATTTGCAGCGGTTGAACGGCGTATCCAGGAGCGGCGCCAGGCCGATCTGCCAGCCTGGCTGCCTGCCGCACAGCCAATCGACGAAAGCGGGATAGGAGCGGTGGCCGAACGCGGACGGGCTGACGCGCGTGATGCCCTCGGGCAAGGCATGGCCGGTCATGCCCAGCACATCGATCCGCACCATCGCGCCATATTCCCGCTTCAGGCGGGTCAGGGCCGGTGCGACCAGGTCGAAATCGTCCTTGTGGCTGGCGGTGCCCATCACCAGGATTCCGACCGGTTCGTCATGCCGGGGCACGTCCGGGATCGTCGGGCGCCAGAGACGCTCGTCCAGCGCGTTGCCGATCACCGTCACCTCCCGCCGCCGCCGGCCGATGGCTTCCGCGAGCGCCGGGGTGGATACCCAAATGATATCGGCCGCGTCCAGCGACGCCTTCACCACGGCGGCGCGCGGCCGCAACGCCTCGGCGTCCGGGTGCGACGCGGGCACGTTCAACAGGTCATCGTCCAGATCGACCACCAGCGAGGCGCCGATCCGCCTGGCGTGGGCGGCCAGCGCCTTGACCGTCCGCAGATCCGCCAGGGCGGATCGTTGCGTGATGATCACGTCGGCCTCCTGGTTCAGCACGCTGTCGGCAGTGGTGACACGGACCTGTGCGTCACCGGCGATAGCCGGGTGATGCAGCGGTTGCAGCAGGCGGATATAGGCGCACGGCGTCGGATGGCCGCGCTCATACAGCTCCGGAATGACCATGATGCGCGGACGGCCCGGCCCGGATGCCGGCGGTCGCCGCCGAGCGGGGGACGGATCGAGGTAGTCGGTCGCGTAGAAGTCGGCGACCGGGGCGCGGCGGGGCGCGGCGGGGCGTGTTCCCGCCGCGCGCAGGGCTGTCCTGATCTCCTCGAACAGGGCGAGCCAGTCGGCGGTGCGGGCCGGCACATCCCGCAGCCAGGTGAAGGGGCGGTTCTCCAGCCTTTCGGGAAACGCGCCGAGGCGTGGCGCCACGATGGCGCAGCCCTGCGCGATGGCCGCGCTCAAGGTGAAGCTGTAGGTCTCGGGCCAGGTCATCGGGAACCAGATGATATGCGGATCGGCGGCGCGGAGCAGGTCCGGCAGGTCGGCTTCCTTATAGGCGCCGGTGACGGTCATCCGCTCCAGCGCCGGGGCGGGGAACGGGCCGTCGATGTGGCCGATCAGATGCAGCGCGATCGCCGACGGATCGGCGGCTTCCGCCAGCGAGGCTACGACGCGCGCGCCCTTGTGGTCCACCAGCGTGCCGATGACGGCGACGCGCAGCGTGCGCGCCGGCCTGGGCAGGCGGATCGGCCAGGGGCCGGCCGGGACCGCCTCGTGCGGTGCCAGGACGGTGCGATCGCCCAGGCCATGACGCCGCAGACGGTCCATCACGTCGCGGCTGGGACACAGCACGCGGTCGGCCTCCAGGAACTGCCAGGCACGGTCCGCCCGCCAGGACACGATGTCGCGCGCGCCCGACGTGTCGCGATGGGCGATGCAGCGGTTGCAGTCGCCGATATCGGGTTCGCCGCAATAATGGCTGTACCGGAACGGCAGGAAATTGATCTGCGGGCAGATCGCATAATAGTCGTGAACGGTGACGTCGAACGTCACGTCCAGCTGCCGGATCAGGCGGGCCACATCCATGTCCACGCCCAGCAGGTGGTGGATATGCACGCGGGAGACAGCGAAGGTCCGCAGCAGGGCCAGCAGGTCGTCCATCCGGTCATCGGGCAGCGACACGGTGGGATGGCCCTCCAGCGCCGGCACCGACAGGGTGGCGCCACGCTGCGTCCCGGCCAGCAGCAGGAACTGCGCCCTCCCGGCCAGCCGCGCGACGATCTCCTTCAGGTGCTTCTGGATGCCGCCGCCCAGATCGTGTGACACCAGCAGGATCACCGGCAGGCCGGCGGTGCGGAACAGCGCCGCCGTCAGGGCGAAACGATAGGGTCCGATCGCGTCGCGATAGATATGACTGGCGACGTCCTTCGCATAGTGGGGGTAGCGCGTGGTCAGGACCTTCATGGCCCGGTCCGACAGCTTCGTGGCCCGGTCCGAGAAGCTGACGGATCCCGCGTGATACACGAACGTGTCGCAGGCGATCCGGTGCGTCCAGCCCTGGGCCCGGGCCCGCAGGCAGAAATCGTTCTCCTCCCCATAGCCCAGCGCGAAGGCGTCGGCGTCGAACTCACCCAGCGCGCGCAACGCCGCGCGTGGAATGTACATGCAGAAGCCGACGGTAGTCGGTGCCGGCACGGAACGGCCGGCATTCACCTGCCGGCAGAACGCATCCATCTCGGCGAGCGAGCGGCCTGGCGGCAGCGGACTGCCCGTGTCGTTCGGCCAGCCGCAGATCGTTGCGTTGTTCGACATGGGGGAGACGCTGGCGATCCCCGGCGCGGCATGGGCGTGTGCCATCAGGCGCCGCAGCCAGCCCGCCGGTACTTCCGTGTCGCTGTTCAGCAGCACCACGTCGTGATCGCCGGCTTCCTGCATGCCCCGGTTGACCGACACCACGAAGCCGCGGTTCCGCGTGTGGCGCACAAGGTGGATACGGCCGTCATCCGCCAGATGCCGCAGCCAGTCCGACAACGCCGGCTCCGGCGAGCAGTCGTCGACGACGATGATGCGTCCCATCGGCCGGTCGGGGTCCGCCAGGACGGTCGCCAGGCAACGCCTGGTCTCCTCCAGCCCGCGATAGGCCGGAATGATCACGTCGACGAAGACGCGCGCCGGCGCGGTGGGCGGCGCGGCCTGCGACGGCAGATAGTCCGCGATGTCGATCGGCTTCTCGGTCAGGTAGCCGCGCTTCCGTCCAATGGTCAGGTGGAACACCAGCGGGTTGTCACGCGCCTCGGGGTGCTGATCGACATACCAGGTCGCATCGAACCGCGGATGCGGGTTGCGCATTTCCCGCATGCCGGCGGCCAGATAGTGCAGCAGGGGGTGGATGCCGGAAGCGGCCACGTCCGGGTAATGGTCCAGGTACCAGGCGCTGTCGAAGAAAGCGTTCGGGTCACGCCTTTCCTCCAGCCCGTGGCGGACGAAGTGCAGAACGGGCGGAATGCCGACATCCACGATGTCCGGATAGCGCTGCTGGTACCAGGGGGAATCGACCAGCGCGTGCATCAGGTTGGCAATGGCGGCTTCCGACAGCTGTCCGGGCCGGCTGCTGGCGCCGATCATCGTTCAGCCGGCATCATCTGTCGAACCGAGGGGACTGGCACGCATGCTCCGCCGAGAGGAATAGAGGCCGTGGATGGATGGAAGACGATGCGGGACCATCGTCTGCACGCACTGTGCCCGGACGGCGATGTCATTTCAACCTCCGATCGTAGTGGGCGCGCTGGAATCGCGTGATACAACCGATGCTTCCCAGGCGAGGACTCCCGGGACCGGGATGTCCGGGCGTCGCGCAGGCCGATCAGCCGATCAGCAGCATGATGCTCCCCCCGGCGATCAGAAGCACGACCGGATTGATCTCGGTGAAGCTGAACAGCAGCGTGCTGACGCCGGTGACGGTCCAGGCGGTCCATTCATGCTCCGTGCCGCGCATCAGCGCCAGACCGCTGGCGAAGGTCAGGCCGACGGCCACCGGGCCCAGCGCGCGTTCCAGCACCGGCCGCCAGCGCGACCGCGCGGCGTTGTGCCAGGTGCGGGCGATGGCATGAACGGCCAGGCAGGACGGCGCGAACATCGCCAGGAAGGACACCGCCGCCCCCAGCAGGCCGGCGACCTTCAGCCCGATCAGCACGACGATCAACGAGCCGGGGCCGGGCGCGGCGCGGGAGATGGCGAACATGTCCAGGAACTGGGTGGCCGACATCCACTGGTATCTGTCCACGACCGCACGCTGCATGTCTGGAATGATACCGGCGCCGCCGCCGACGGCGAGCATGGACAGAAAGCCGAACAATGCGGCCAGGCGAAGCAGCGTGGCGATCATCGCCGGGGCAGCGCCCAGGCCGCGAACAGGCTGACCGGCAGCATCACCAGCAGGACCTGGATCAGGGGCAGGCCCAGAATGCCGATGGCGGTCGTCACCACGGCGGTGATGGCGAACGGTACCACGCCGCGCAGATTACGCCGCGCCAGGCGCACGCCGGTGCCGAGGCTGAGGCCGATCGCCACCGCGCCCATGCCGCCGAGGATGCCGCTCAGCCAGGCCATCGCGCTGTTCGACTGCGCATGCAGGTACAGCGCGCCCGCCGCCAGGATGATGGCCACCGGCAACGCCGTCAGCCCGGCGAAGGCGGCGACCGCGCCGGAAGCGCCGCGCATCAGCGTGCCGATGAACACCGCCAGGTTCACGTTGGTCGCGCCGGGAATGAGTTGCGACAGCGCGTAGCCGGACAGGAATTGCGGGTCATCCAGCCAGCCGCGCCGCTGGACCACCTCGCGCCGCGTCCAGGCGGCGAGGCCGCCGCCGAAACTCATCATCCCGATGCTCATGAAGCTCACGAACAAGGCGCCGAGGCTTGGTCGGTCTGGAGGGCTGGGCTGCATCGGGACATTCAAGCCCGTCCCGCGTAGACTGGACAGGGCAGCCGCATCAGGAGACGTCGGGATGCAATATCGATCCTTGGGGACCAGCGGGTTGAAGGTCTCGCCGCTGTGTCTTGGCACGATGATGTTTGGCGGCCCGACCGATGCGGCGACGGCGACCCGCATCGTCGACCGCGCCCGCGAGCAGGGGGTGAACTTCATCGACACCGCCGACGGCTACACGGGCGGACGGTCCGAGGAGATGGTCGGGCGGACGATCGCCGAGCACCGGTCCTGGTGGGTATTGGCGACGAAGATCGCCAATCCGACCGGGACGGGACCGAATGCCAGGGGCCTGTCGCGGCGCCACGTGCAGCACGCCGTGGAGGCCAGCCTGCGGCGGCTGAACGTGGCCGAGATCGACATCCTGTACCTGCACAAGGAGGATCACGCGACCCCGCTGGCGGAGACCGTGCACGCCCTGGCCGACCTGATCAGGGCGGGAAGGATCCGGTATTTCGGAGTGTCGAATTATCGGAGCTGGCGGGTCGCGGAGATCTGCCGGCTGTGCGATCAGGCCGGGATCGACCGGCCGGTGGCCAGCCAGCCACTCTACAACATGCTGAACCGGGAGGTGGAGACGGAGCATCTGCCCGCCTGTGGCTATTTCGGGCTGGGCGTGGTGCCATACAGCCCGCTGGCGCGCGGGGTGCTGACCGGCAAATACCAGCCGGACGTGCCGCCGCCCGCGGAGACCCGTGCCGGGCGGCAGGACCGGCGGATGCTGGAGTCGGAGTGGCGGCCCGAGAGCCTGCGGATCGCCCGTGAGATCGCGGCGCACGCCGAGGCCAGAGGGCTGACGCCGGGCCGGTTCGCCTTTGCGTGGGTGCTGCACAACCGGTTCGTGACGGCGGCGATCGGCGGCCCGCGGACCGAGGCGCAGTGGGAAGACTATGTCGGCGCCCTGTCCGTCCGGCTGGACGCGGCGGATGAAGCGCTGGTCGATCGTCTGGTCTCGCCCGGACACCCATCGACGCCGGGGTACAACGATCCGGCGTATCCGATCGAGGGGCGTGTGGCACGGTAGCCGCCACGCGGGTCGGCGGCGCGGATGGGGCTTCGTTTTCCTGGCCGGACTGGCTATGATGGGGACGTGTCTCCGTAGCTCAGCAGGATAGAGCACAGGATTCCTAATCCTGGGGCCGTGGGTTCGAATCCCGCCGGGGACGCCACTTTTCCGGGGGTTCCGTTTTCCGGAACCCGCTTTTCGTTGTCCAATTCGCTGCCCGAGTCCCGTGCTCGGACGAACGCGGGAATCAACGAGCGGGCCTGTCGCCGAAAGCGTTTTGGCCGGACGGACACGCCGTCTTCTTCCTCAGGGTCGGGCACCTGCGCTCATGGCAGCCGTTCTGCCGCGGATGGCCCGGCCTTGATGCGCTCGATGGTGATGCCCAGACCGCAGCCGCCAGACCGACGCGCCTATCCCAGCGCCAGCACGGCAAAGCTCGCCAGCCAGTGCTCCCCCATGTAGTCGCCGCCCAGATGCGGCAGGCTGGCATCGATGTGCGCCCACGCCGTGCGGTCGATTGCCGCCGGATCGGGGCAGAACGGCGCCAGGATGCGCCAGCACCATGCCCGGCTCAGGTTCAGCCCGTCCAGATGCGCGATCTTCCCGTCAGTCCGGTCGCTGACCCGGGCCGGCGCGAACAGCGTCCCCGGCTGGCACACATCCAGCCGCGGCAGAAAGCGCGCGAACCAGGTCCGGAAATCCGCGTCCGGCAGCACCTTCCGCATGCACACGGCCTCCATCAGGGCCGGCGAGAGGAAAGCGTCGCCCTCGGGTTCCCAGGCCTGGCAGTCCGCGTCGCCCGCATACCAGCGCACCGCCGTCGCCCGCAGCAGCGCCTGTAGCGCCGGATCGGGGAAGTCCAGCGCCAGCGTCGCCGCGAAGGCGGTGTTCGCGTGGGAGCCGCCGCGCACCGGATAGGTGGCCAGCGGCAGGAAGGCGCGATAGCGATCGGCGAACATCACGGCCAGGGGCCACAGCGCCGCGGTCCACATCCGCCCTTCCGGCGAGCCATGCCGGACCAGCTCGGCCGCCAGGTGCAGCAGCCAGGCCCACCCGTACGGACGTTCGAAGCCTCGGGCACCCGGGTGCGCCAGGAAGGCGCATTCGCCGGCCACCCGCTCCGGCGTCAAATGCGCGTCCAGCACCGCCCGGATCGCAGCAGCCCGCGGCATGGCCGGAAACCGCCGGTACAGATGCGCCAGCATCCAGTAGCCATGCACGCAGGAGTGCCAGTCGAAGCTGCCGTAGAACACCGGATGCAGGGCCCGTGGCGCGCGCAGATCGTCCGGTCCCGTCAGCACCTGGTCCAGCTTGTTCGGATATTCCCGCGTGACATGCCCCAAGGCGAGGCCCGCGAACCGATCGGCGAGCACCTCGGTCAGCACGCTCGTCACCCGGCTACAGCCTGTCGCCGGCGCGGCGGAACGCTTCGGCGGTCGCCAGATAGTCCTCCAGACCGCGATCCTCCGGCGCGGCCATGACGTGCTGCACGCCGGCATCGCGGTAGGCCGCCAGCGTGTCGCGCATGCCGCCGACATTGGCCGCGTTGCAGCTCACGCGCAGGGAGATCGTGAAGCCAGGCTCCGGCCGCTCCGCCCGCAGCCGCCGTACCAGGGCGGCCGCCTTGTCCGGCGGCACCCGCGATCCGTGCCATCCGTCCTGCCGCAGGGCTCGGCGCAAGGCGGCGTCGGAGCCGCCGCCGATCCAGATCGGGATCGGCACGACCGGAAGCGGCTGGCTGCGCATCGTGTCGATCCTGGCCGGTATCCATCTGGCCTCGAAGGTGACCGGGTCATCCGACCACACCGCGCGCATCATCGCGATGCCCTCATCCATGCGCCGGCCGCGCTGCTGGAACGGCACGCCCAGAGCGTCGAACTCCGCCTCCAGCCAGCCGACGCCGGCACCCAGGATCAGGCGGCCCTGGGACAGATTCTGCAGCGTCGCCAGCTCCTTCGCCAGCGGCAGCGGGTGGCGCAGCGGCAGGACCAGGACCGACGTGCCCAGCCGCACCCGGCTTGTCACCGCCGCCGCCCAGGTGAGCGTCACCACCGGGTCCCAGAAATTCGGTGACGGCGGATAGGGACTGCTCTGCGGCACGATGATGTGCTCGCTGACCCAGACATCGTCGAAGCCCAGCTGCTCGGCCTGGATCGCGGCACGCCGGATCGACTCCGGCCCCGCCTTGCGGCCGATATGCGGCAGGTGAATGCCCAGTTGCATGTGCGGCGTCCTCCCAACGGACGGTGGCGACGATGGCGCCGCGAACCGCGGAATCGGTCCCGGCGCATCCCCCGCAGCCTGACGCGCCGGTGCCACGCCGTCCAGCCAAAGCGGCATCCGAGCCGGTCGGGCCTTGCACGCCTCGCCATCTGTGCGTCACCTTCCGCCCCCCGCCACCAGACAGAGTCGCCCCGATTCCCACCTCAGAGCACGCGAGACCCAAGCGGAAGCCGGCCCGCCCGCCGGCTCGGCCCGGCGCCACCCCGCGCCGCGATGCCCCTTTGCCCGAGGCCCCGCTGCTGGACGTTCCCCAGCCGAAGGCTCCCCAGGTGGAGGCTCCCCAGGTGGAGGCTCCCCAGGCGGAGGCTACCCTGGCGGAGGCTCCCCAGGCGGACGCCCCGCAAATGGCCGCTTCGCTGGCGGACTCTTCGCTGGCGGATTTGCGCCTGGCTGATACCCCGGCGCCCGCCTTTGCCCCGCTGAAGACGGAACGGCTGACGCTGCGCCCCTTGCTGGCATCCGACGCCGCCGCCATGCACAGGCTTGTCAATGACTGGGAAGTGACGCGCACCCTGGCGGAGCTCCCCTACCCCTATCCCCGCGAACTCGCCGATGACTGGATCGGCGTGACACGCAAGCAGATCGATGACGGCCATGCCTACCACCTGGCGATCACCGGCCACGAAGGGGAAAAGGAGACGCTGGTGGGCGTCGTCGGCCTGACACTGGACCGGGCGGCGCGCACCGGGCGCCTGGGCTACTGGGTCGGCAAGGCGTTCTGGGGGCATGGCGTCGCCACCGAGGCTGCCGGACGATTGACCCGCTGGGGTTTTGCCAACCTGACGCTGGATCGGATCAGGGCCGAGGTGACGCCGGCCAACCTCGCGTCATGCGCCGTGCTGCGGCGCATCGGCTTCCGCCAGACCGGCACCGCCGTGCGGCATTTCACCACCTCGGGTTCCGATCACGAGGTGCTGGTGTTCGAGGCGACGCGCGACGATGTGTTCGGCCGCCCCACTGCGCCGCCAGCCGTGGACGGGCAGAAACCGCTGGTGCTGGTGGTGGCCTGCGCGCTGGTCGATACCGATGGTCGGGTGCTGCTGGCGCGCCGCCCCGAGGGCAAGACGATGGCGGGACTGTGGGAATTCCCCGGCGGCAAGGTCAATGCCGGCGAGACGCCCGAAGCCGCGCTGATCCGCGAGTTGAAGGAGGAAATCGGCATCGACGTCGCGGCCGCCTGCCTTGCCCCGTTCGCGTTTGCCTCGCACGCCTACGAGGGGTTTCATCTGCTGATGCCGCTGTTCATCTGCCGCCGCTGGAAGGGTGTCCCGAGGCCGCGCGAAAACCAGACCCTGGCCTGGGTGCGCGCGACGAAGCTGACGGAGTACGAGATGCCGCCCGCGGACAAGCCGCTGATCCCGCTGCTGCGCGATTTCCTGTAGGGGAGCTGAGACATCCATGGCCGCGAAGAATCCGACCGCTTGCCTGCTGGTGATCGGCAATGAGGTCCTGTCGGGCCGCACCCGTGACGCCAATATCCAGTTCCTGGCCACCGGCCTGGGCAATCTGGGCATCCCGCTGCGGGAAGTCCGCGTCATCCCCGACGTAGCCGAAACGATCATCAGCACGGTGAACGAGGTCAGGCCGAAATTCGACTATGTCTTCACCACCGGCGGCATCGGGCCGACGCATGACGACATCACCAGCGAATGCGTCGCCGCCGCGTTCGGCGTGGCGTGGGAGCCACATCCGATCGCCTGGCCGCGCATGGAGGCGGCGTTCAAGCCCGGTGACTTCAATGCGGCTCGGCAACGAATGGCGACGATGCCGCGCGGCGCCACGCTGATCGAGAACAGCATGAGCGTGGCGCCCGGCTTCCAGATCGGCAACGTCTACGTCATGGCCGGGGTGCCGAAGATCATGCAGTCGATGTTCGAATGGCTCGCCCCGCGCCTGGAAGGCGGCCAGAAGATCGAGATGCGGTCGGTGCATGCGCTGGGCCTGCCCGAGGGCGTCATCGCGGAAGGCCTGGGTGAAGTGCAGAAGCGCTTCCCCGATCTGGATATCGGCAGCTACCCGTTCTATCGCGCCAGCGGCAACGGCGTGGCACTGGTGGCGAAAGGCCCCGACGCCAAGGCGGCCGAGGCGGCGATCGCCGAGATCACCCGGCTGATCGAAAGTTTCGGCAGGCAACCGATCCCGGGGGAACCACCGGATCTGTGAAAGCGGACCGGTGCCATTCCGCCGCCTGCCGGAAGGCGCCGGCGGCTGGCACCGGCGCCTTCCGCATGAGCGCCGTCATGCCTCCGGCGTCACCCCCAGGATGCGGGAGAAACGGTCGCGATAGACCGGCCAGACCTCGGGGTTGAGCAGCCGGGGCGGCTTCCTGCCATCCAGGATGTCCAGCATCTGCTCCGCCGCGATCCTGGCGATGTTGTGGCGCGACTGGCGGGTGATGCCGGCATTGTGCGGGCTGGCGACCACGTTATCGAACCGCAGCAACGGATGATCGGACGGTGGCGGCTCGTCCTCCCACACATCCAGTCCGGCGCCGGCGAGTTGCTTCGCCGTCAGCGCCTGCGCCAGCGCCGCCTCGTCATGGATGCCGCCGCGCGCGGTGTTGATGAAATAGGCGTGGCTCCGCATCGCCGCGAACTGCGGCGCGCCGATCATGCCGCGCGTCTCGGCGGTATGCGGACAGTTGATGGAGACGTAGTCGGCCTGACGCAACAGGTCATCCAGCGTCGCGACCTTCTCGGCCCCCTTGGCGGCGATCTGTTCCGCTGTCAGATAGGGATCGAAGGCCAGCACGCGCATGCCGAACAGGCCGCAGCACAGCTCCGCGACCCGGCCGCCGACATGGCCGATGCCGACGATGCCGATGGTACGTCCCTGTACATCGTCGCCCATGAAGTCCGGACGCTTGTAGTCCGAGCTGCGACGCATCGCCTTGTCGGCCATGGGGATGCGCTTCGACAGCGTCAGCATCAGCGCCATCACGTGCTCGGCGACGCCTTCCTTGTTGCCGCCGGCCTGGTTCACCACCGCGACACCCGCCGCGGTCGCGTCGGCCAGGCTGACCGTGTCGAACCCCGCCCCGTTCGTCGACAGCACCAGCAGGTTCGGGCAACGTGCCAGCAGTGGCGCATAGCCTTGGAATGGCATCGCCAGCTCCTGTCGGCTGCTGCCGATCTGATAGGCGTGCGCCTGCGCCAGGACCGGTTCCACCGCGGCTTCGGGGCTGTCATTCTCCAGCCTGTCCACCTGGATGTCCGGACGCTTCGCCAGGATCTCCAGATAGACGGGAGCCGAGACATTGTTCACGTAGAATACGCGCTTGGTATTCGGCGCCATTGGCGGGCTTTCCTCCGAGGATTAGGGTTGGCTCCTTAACCCGCGCACCACCGCGGGGCAAATCCACCAAGGGGAAGCCGTCATGAGCCTGTCCGGTAAAGTCGTTTTGGTCACCGGCGCCGCCCGCGGCCTGGGATTGGAGTATGCGCGCGGCCTGGGGGCCGCGGGGGCACATGTGATCGCCGGCGACCTGGCGGATTGTTCGGCCGCCGCCGCCGCGGCTGGCAACGGCGCCACCGGCGTGAGGCTGGATGTCACCGACATGGCGTCCTGCCAGGCGATGGCGGCACTGGCGCTGGACCGTTTCGGCCGCATCGACGGGCTGATCAACAATGCCGCGCTGTATGGCTCGCTGCGTGGCGGACGCTTCAACCAGATCGCCGAGGCGGACTGGGACGCGACCATGGCGGTGAACGTCAAGGGCATCTGGAACTGTTGCAAGGCGGTGGTGGAGGGGATGCGCCAGGGCGGTGCGGGCTCGATCGTCAATATCGCCTCGCTGGCGGCGACCTACGGCATGCCGTTCGCGCTGCATTACACGACGTCGAAGGCCGCGGTGATCGGCCTGACCCGCGGCCTCGCGCGGGAGCTGGGCCGCGACAACATCCGCGTCAATGCCGTCGCCCCCAGCGCCGTCACCACCGAGGGCACGGCGGAGTTCTTCGGCGACAAGCTGGATCGCGGCCTGGAGGTGATCCGCACCGGTCAGTCGATCCAGCGCACGCTGGAGCCGGCGGATCTGGTGGGCACCATTCTATGGCTGATCGGCGATGGCAGCCGCTTCGTGACCGGCCAGACCATCGCCGTCGATGGCGGGACGGTTCTGCTGTAGCCGCGGCGGCGTCAGCCGGCGAAGCCCTGCATCGCCAGCCCCACCCAGCGCCGACCGGGCGCCGCCAATGCGCCATCCGGCATGCGCAGGTCGGACCCGCCGCGGCCGGAGAACAATGTGCCGCCGCGCGTCAGGTACGCCCACACCGCCGGCTGCTCGTTTGCCGCGCCGGCCAGCATCGTATCCAGGTGCGCCAGCACCGGCTGCCGTTTTCCGTGATACTCGACCAGCGGACCCAGCGGCCGGAACCGCAGCCCGTCGCCGCGCAGCAGGCGCAGCAGGGTCGGCTGCATGATCGCCAGCCAGTGGGTATGGCCGGCCTCGGCGCTCATCCACAGCGCTCCCTGCAACAAGGCAAGACGCAGCAGGCCGGCCATGTCGGGATCGGTCTCCCGGATCGCCGCCACATGCTGCTTGGACAGGGCGAAGCGCGATACCTCGCCGGTACGGACCCGCGGAAATCCGTCCAGGATCAAGTCGGAACAGGCCTGCTCGATCGGAAAATCGTCCTCACCCTCATCGGTCTGTGGCAGCACCAGGCGGATGGTGCCGATCGCCTGGCCAGTGGGGCGCCAGCGGATCAGGGCATGCCGCGCATGGGAGTCGAATTCATCCGTCTCCAGGCCGCCGACACCTTGCAGGAACGCGTGATCCTGACAGTAGACCTGGTGGCGGAGCCGATATGCCTCTTGCAGCGCCGCGGCCGTGTCCGCCAATTCGACTGAAATATCCTGCGTCAACCGATCGATGGCGTCCCGCAGTGCCGTCTTGTCCATAATGCACCTGTCAAATGTCCGGGCGTCGCCGGGTATGGCGGCGGATGAAACGAGACCCGCGGAACGGGCAGTGAAGATCAAACGGCGTTGACGACCCGGGAAACCTGGGACACCGCGTGGATGGCGGGAAACCGTGATCCCGCGGCGACAGATAATTATCCTATCTCATGCCATAACGCAACATGAAAAGGAATTTTTACTGATCCTGGCGTGGCTGATGCCCATCCCAGGGGGCCATCGCAGCCGCGACGGCGGGTGCCGCCTGCGGTGCCGGTCCCCAGAGTGCAGCGGCTCCAGAGTGCGGCGGCTCCAGAGTGCGGCCGCAGAGTGGAGCGGCCACAGAGAGTGGAGCGGCCGCCGCGACCGCCCTGGAACCGGCTTGTGCAGCCGATGCAGGGCGGCCTGGCTGGTGGGGATGCGAGCGCGCGATCGCCTGAAGCCGGCGGTGAGAAAACGTGAATCACGCTTCTGAATCAAAGAGCATGGCAGGGTCAACCCGACCCTGCCATGCTTCTTAGGGCAGTTCGCCGCCGCCCTGGTATCGCCGCCAGGCGCTCATCTGCAGGGCCGAGGTCAGGCAGTGCACCACCACGGGCTTCGTCTTCACCGCGAAGGCTTTCGCAATGCCGCCGGCAATCTCCGATTCCTCGCGGATCGTAATCCCTTCCGCCCCGAAGGACCGGCCCCAGGCGGCGAAGTCCGGGTTGGTCAGCCGGGTGGCGTCCATGAATTTCCGTTCCGGATAGCGCACATAGCTGTGCATGCCGATCGTGCCGTACATGGAATTGTCCGAGATGATGACGATCGGATTGCCGCCATACTGGCAGGCGGTCGCGATCTCGTTGCCCATCATCAGCGCGCCACCGTCGCCCATGAAGGCGACCACTTGCCGGCCCGGCCGGCGCAGGCAGCCGGCAACGGCCATCGGCATGCCGGACCCCATGGCGCCGACCACCGATGATAGAAATTCCTGGCCCGGACGGAAATTGATGTAGCGGTGCAGGTAGGACCCGAAATTGCCGGCATCCGAGGTGATCACCGCGTCGTCGGCCAGGTGCTTGTCGATCTCACAGACGATGGCGGCGAAGTTGATGCCGTCGGTGGTCGGCTCCCAGGTCTTCTCCAGCAGCGACAGATGGATTTTGTGCAGCCCGTCCACCCAGCCCCGGCGCTTCGCGGCATCGGCCGGCGCCGGCAGCGCCAACAACCCCTTCAGGACCTCATGCGGGTCGCACGGCATGCCCAGGTCGACGCGCCATACCCGCCCGACCTCATTCGGGTCGGGCCATACATGCACCAGCGGCAATTGCGGCTGCGGCGCGGCGGGGAAGCTGTAGGACTGGCTGACCGTATCGGTCAGCCGTTCCCCCAGCGCGACGATCAAGTCTGCCTTCCTCATTTCGGAAATCAGCGCCGGCGGCACGCGGATGCCCATGTAGCCGCCATAGTTCGGATGCCGCGTGTCGAACAGCTGCGGCCGGCGATGCGTGGGGTTGATCGGCACCACCCAGGTCTCCGAGAACCGGCGCAGGTCCTCATACACAGCCTTGTCGTGCAGGCTGTCGGCCAGCAGCGCGCCACCGCACAGGATCAACGGCCGCTCCGCCTTCGCCAGCATCGCCGCAAGCTGCTGCAGGTCCTGCGGCCGGGGGCCCGCCACCACGCGCGGCCGCGGCTGGTTCAGTTCCGCGTCGGTGGCCTCGTCGAAGATATCCTCGGGCAGCACCACCGCCACCGGGCCGGGCGTGCCGCTCTCGGCGACATGGAAGGCGCGCGCGATCGCCTCGGAGGCCATTTCCGGCTCATTCACCTCGATCACGCTCTTGGTGATGTCGGACAGCAGCTTGGAATAATTCTGCTCCTGCAACGCCAGCCGGCCGAAATCCTTGCGCTCCACCTGGCCGATCATCATCACCATCGGGGTGGCATCGTGGTAGGCCGAGTGCAGCGACACCATCGCGTTTGCCAGCCCTGGCCCGCGCGAGACGATGCAGACCCCCGCCCGGTTGCGCAGACGTCCGTCCGCCGCGGCCATGAACCCGGCGCCGCCTTCATGCCGGCAGACGATCATGCGGATGGAATTCCGCTCCGTCAGCACGCTGGTCAGGCCGACATAGCTCTCACCCGGCACGCAGAAGATCTGGTCGACGTCATGTGCTTCCAGGCTGTCCGCCAGCAGGCGGGCGACGGTGGTCGTCATCTTGGCTCGTTCTCCCGATTTTTCGCGTGGCGCAAACCTTAGGCGCGGCAAGATTGCGTGACCAGAGGCGGGCGGCGGTGCTAGACGCCCCGGCATGCTCAGACGCCTCTACGACCGGCTGCTCAGGCTGGCCGCTTCCCCGGCCGCACCGTGGTGGCTCGCCCTGGTCTCCTTTGCCGAGGCCAGCTTCTTTCCGATACCGCCGGACGTGATGCTGATCCCGATGGCATTGGCGAGGCCGCGCGCCGCATGGGTATTCGCGGCCATATGCACCGCCGCCAGCGTGGCTGGCGGCGCATGCGGGTATCTGATCGGTGACGCCGTCTTCGAGCAGATCGCCCGGCCGATCCTGGCGCTGTACGGCTACGGACCGGCCTATGCGGCGTTCGCCGCGAAGTTCCAGGAATACGGTGTCTGGATCGTGTTGATCAAAGGCCTGACGCCGATCCCATACAAGATCGTGACGATCGCCGCCGGTGCCGCGCAGATGGCCTTCTGGCCTTTCATGCTGGCCAGCCTGATCACCCGCGGGACCCGGTTCTTCCTGGTCGCGGCATTGCTGCATTACCTCGGCGATCCGGTGCGGGATTTCATCGAACGGCGGCTGACATTGGTGACCAGCGCCGTCGCGGCCGGCGTGGTCGGCGGGTTCCTGGTCCTGAAGGTGTTCTGACCGCCGGGTGTTCAGACCGGTGTTCAGACCGGTGTTCAGACCGGCAGTCCGGACGCGGGTGTCCCGGGGGTGGGTGTCCCGGGTGTCCCGGGGTGGGTGTCCCGGGGTGGGTGTTCGAGCCGAGCGCTCAGGTCGGCATGATTTGCCGGGTTGTTTGTGCCTCTCGGCAGAACGTGCCGGGTGACGGGCAGGAAATGCCAGGCCGCCGGAGCCATCGGCAAGGAATGCCCAGTCGCCGCCAGCACCGCCCGGCCGATGCGGCGCTAGACGGACATTCGTACTCAGATCATTCTTTATCAATCCATTGCATCCGGACCGCGCGGGGATGGTTGCCGATGTCGCACAACGCGATGCCGGCGACGGCCGAGCTCCGGCAACGTACTGGCACATCGCTTGCGATCTGCCCGGCGGTATCGCCCGACGGTATCACCTGACGGTATCACCTTGGCCCTCAGCGAGACGTGCCATGTCCACCACGATCGGAGCCATCGCCTCAGCCCTCCCCGCCACGCCGGTGACCATCGGCGCCACCGCGACAACGCCCGGCAACGCCGCTCGTGAGCGAGGTCATCTGGACGACAGCGGCGGTCCGGCGGGCGGCGACAACGATCCTGGCGCCGACGGCGTCGGCATCGTCCCGGCGCCGATCCAGCCACTGTCCAACCGCATGCTGGCCGTGTTCATGCAGCAGGATATCGAACTGCACGGCTCGATGGTCGGCTGAGCGCGGCCCATCGGCGGCACGACAGGCGGCGCTCACGGGCACCGTCACGGGCGCCCTCACGGCGGCCAGCAGGATCGTTGCGCCAGGCAGGCGATGAAATCTCCCAGCTTGACGGTCAGATATGTGTGCCACGCATCGCTGAGGCCTCGCCGCAGCCAAAAATATTCTATTTAATCGGCCCATCATCGAAAGGAACGTCTCTTGATCGGGCCCCGCCTGGCGAAAGCCTGCTCCCACCGGTTCCATTATGCCTGGATCACCCTGGTCGTGGTCTTCTGCGCCATGCTCGCCGGCGTCGGTGTGCGCGCCGCGCCGGGGGTGATGATCACGCCGCTGGAAAAGGCGTTCGGCTGGGACGTGTCCACGATTTCCGCCGCCATCTCCATCAACATCATCCTGCTGGGGGCCACCGGGCCGTTCCTGACCGGCCTGATGCAGGTGATCGGCCTGAAGCGCACCATGCTGGGCTGTTTCGTGATTCTGATGACCGGTACCGGCCTGTCCTATTTCATGCACGCGCCGTGGCAGCTGTTCCTGACCTGGGGTTTCATGGTCGGCATCGGCAGCGGCGCCGGCGCGGTCGGCTTCGCCGGCGCCGTCGCCAACCGCTGGTTCGCCCAGCGGGCCGGCCTGGCCATGGGATTGCTGACATCGGCCAACGCGGCCGGCCAGCTCATTTTCCTGCCGATCCTGGCGCTGCTGGTGGACCGTTATGGCTGGCAGGGCGTCTCCCTCGGCCTGACGGTCACCATCGCGGCCGTCATCCCGATGGTCATGGTCCTGCTGCCGGAATCGCCGGCTGCGATCGGCATTCCGGCCTACGGCGCCACCACCGTCGCGGCGCCGCAGATGTCGTCCGGCAGCAACCCTTTCTCGGTGGCGTTCACCTGCCTGGCCAGGGCGTCGCGGTCGATGGATTTCTGGCTGCTGTGCCTGACCTTCGGCATCTGCGGCCTGTCCACCAACGGGCTGATCAACACACACCTGATCCCCTATTGCAGCGACATGGGAATCCCGCAGCTCCAGGGCGCGTCCATCCTGGCGGTGATCGGCATGTTCAGCCTGATCGGCTCCACCGCGTCGGGCTGGCTGTGCGACCGCTACAGCCCGCGCATCCTGCTGTTCTGGTACTACAGCCTGCGCGGCCTGTCGCTGGTGCTGATACCGTTCAGCAATTTCGACGCCGTGTCATTGTCGGTGTTTTCGGTCTTCTACGGCCTGGACTGGGTCGCCACCGGGCCGGCCACCTTCGCCCTGACCAATGAGGTGTTCGGCCGCCGCGACGCACCGGTCATCGTGTCGTGGATCTTCGCCGCGCACCAGATCGGCGGGGCGATCGCGGCGTTTGGCGGCGGCGCGATCCGCAGCCTGTCCGGCAGCTACATGATGGCGTTCGTCGCCAGCGGCGCCGCCTGTCTGATGGCGTCGCTGCTGGTCATGCGCATCACGCCACGCGGCAAGCTGGTGACGGCCATCGCCGAATAGGCCTATGACGCGCAGCCGACATCACAGGACGCCGTCATGAACCAGGAAACCACGTCGGGGGAGGCCACGCCGGCCACACCCCGCCCCGCCGCCACGATCCTTCTGCTGCGCGACGGGCCCGGCGGGCTGGAGGTCTTCATGGTGGTGCGCCACCACGCGATCGATTTCGCGTCCGGCGCGCTGGTGTTCCCCGGCGGGCGCGTGGACGACGCCGATCACGATTTCGCGTCCCGCCTGGGCACGCATGCGCGGACCGGCCACGCCGACGCCTTCCGCGTCGCCGCGATCCGGGAGACGTTCGAGGAATGCGGCGTCCTGCTCGCCCGCCCGGCCGGCGCATTGTCCCTCGTCGGCGCCGACACGCTGCGCAATGTCTCCGCCCGGCATCGCTCGGCGCTGAATGCCGGCACGACCGGCTTCGAGGCGATCCTGCGGCAGGAGAAGCTGGAGCCTGCGACGGACACGCTGGTGCATTTCGCCCATTGGATCACCCCGGCAAACCAGCCCAAGCGCTATGACACGCAGTTCTTCCTGGCCGCGGCCCCGCCTGAGCACCTGGCGGTGCATGACGGGTCGGAAGCCGTGGACTCGGTCTGGATCAACCCCGCCAGGGCCCTCGCCGACACGTTGGCCGGCCGCTTCAAGCTGGTCTTCGCGACCGCCAAGAACCTGGAGAAGCTGTCACGCTGGAATTCGGTCGCCGACGCGCTGGCCGCCGCCCGCGCCACGGCCGTCGTCACGGTGCAGCCCCACCCGACGAAGCTGGAGGATGGCCGGCGCCTGTTGCGCATCCCGGCCGAGGCGGATTACGGCGGCACCGAGTTCATCGTCGACCTGCCGCCGGCGTCATAGCGCATGATGGGATGGAAGAGGGGCAAAGCCGGGGCTTGGGATGCGAGCCGCCGCCCCGGCGATCGCAACACCGCGCGCGCCGACTGGCGAGGAAGGCGCCCGCCTTGCGAAGTCCCCCCGCCTCGCGAAGTCTCCTGCCTAGCGAAGTCTCCGGGCGCCGTGCCGCTATCGGTTACCAATCGGAACTTTCGCGTCGCAGCATCAGCGTAATGTCAATGCATCCGTGGGCGTCGTTACGATTCAGCGTAAACTTGAATTCAGGCGACCATGCGGATCGGCGCGCGAGCTTCGAACGCCTCGGCGAAACGGGTGCACAACTCCGCGGCATCCTGTTCGTCGGGCTCATCGACACGCAGATACAGTTGGTCGGTCAGACGTTCATACAGCCCCTCACCATTGCGCGTGAAAAAACGCGTACCCGGTACCGGGGTCCAGACGTTCTTCATGGTCATCCCTCCTGAACTGGCATGCCGCCTCTTTTTTCGGGTCGAGAGGCCAACCGAGGCGTTAAACGTCCGCGCCAGCACTTCCGCCAAATTCACGCGGTTGTCAATACTCCTTCGGCGAAAGGAAATCAGGCCTGGCATGCTTGAGCCCCGGCAGTAATGCCGGACTGTAGACATGGCTGTTTTGTGTGCGCCGCAGCATAACGGGACCGTGACACAAGCGTTGCAGCTTGGCCGGCCGCCGCGTCCGATTGTTACAGGATCAGGGGCAGGCCGATGATCCGCCCCGGCATCCCGTCGGGGCCGGTGGCGGGACATTGTGCGAAGTCCGCCATTTTCGTTACTTGATCCGTATGAGCAAGCCATGACGGCGGCTCCGCGGCCACCTGGTCCTGCCCGTGCTGTCCACCATCGCGTGCTGTCCACCGTCGCGTGCTGTCCACCATCCTGCGAGAAGCCGCGCGCCGCGCCGCGATCCCCCCGCCGCATGGTGCCGGCGGCGGGGTGAAGGGCCTGCGCCTAATCCTCGGCGACGATCGGATTGCGCAGCACGCCGATGCCGGAAATCTCCACCTCGATCGTGTCACCCGGCCGCATCCACAAAGGCGGGTTCTGGTAGGCGCCGACGCCGCCCGTCGTGCCGGTGGCGATCACGTCCCCAGGCTCCAGCTGCGTGAAGGTCGAGCAGTATTCGATCAGGGTCGGAATATCGAAGCACAGATCGTCGATCGTCGCATGCTGCTGTTCGACGCCGTTCAGCCGGCTCATGAGATGCGCCTTGGTGATGTCGCCCACTTCCTCGGGCGTCACGATCCATGGCCCGAAGGCACCCGACCTGAAGAAGTTCTTGCCGGGGATGAACTGGGTGGAGTGCCGCTGCCACTCACGGATCGAACCGTCATTGTAGCACGCATAGCCGGCGACCACGCCCTGCCAGTCCGCCGCCTTCACATGCCGGCAGCGGCGGCCGATCACCACCGCCAGCTCGCCTTCATAATCGAAAGTCTCCGACGCCTTCGGCCGCACCATCGCCTGGCCATGGCCGACCTGCGCGTTCGGATAGCGGGTGAAGATGATCGGCTTCGGCGGCGGCTCCCGCCCGCCCTCCTTGATGTGCGACAGGTAGTTCAGCCCGACGCACAGGATCTTCTCCGGGTCCGGGATCGGCGGCAGGAAGCTGATGTCGGACAGCTTGAAATCGGCGTGCCGCGTCGCCTCCTCGGCCAGCGAGGTGGTCGCCCACAGCGCGTGCTTCAGGCCCGGCGCCTTGTCGCCCATGTCGATCACGCCCTCGTCCTTGGCGATCCCCCAGCTCGCGGTGCCGTCCGGACGGCGGAAGCTTAAT
The DNA here is from genome assembly GCF_035548095.1 of Rhodopila sp. Lineage (GTDB taxonomy): Bacteria > Pseudomonadota > Alphaproteobacteria > Acetobacterales > Acetobacteraceae > Rhodopila. The sequence continues at coordinate 135,846 of NZ_DASZUV010000028.1, forward strand.
AGTTTCACGGCGACGCTCCTGTTTATTGGTCCGGCTACCGATACGACCGCGGTCAGCGGGCGGCAAGCGGGGTTGTGGAGCCCGGACCGATCCGGCATGTTGCACCGCGCAAAAGAAGCGGGGAGACAGGTGGGGTGATTCTGTTGCAGGTGGTGGTCAGCGGCCTGCTGATGGGATCCGTCTACGCCCTGTTCTCCTCCGGCCTCACGCTGATCTGGGGCATGATGAACGTCGTGAATTTCGCCCATGGCGACTTCGTCATGCTGGCGATGTACGCATCCTTCCTCGCCTTCACCCTGCTGAAACTCGGCCCCGCCATCTTCGTCCCCGGCGCCGCCGCGCTGCTGTTCATCCTTGGGGTCGTCGTCTACCTGGGTCTCGTGCGCCACGTCGCCAGGGGACCGATGCTGGCGCAGATCCTGGGCACGTTCGGCCTGGCGCTGGTGCTGCGCTATGCCGCATTCTGGGCCTTCACCGCCAATTTCGTGTCGCTGCCGGATACCTTGGTCGGCGGCACCTTCGACATCGGCGGGCTGCGCATCGAGGCGTCGCGGCTGCTGGCCGGCGTATTGGCACTGATCATCACGATCGGCATGCATCTCGTGCTGACACGCACCACGCTGGGCTCCCGCCTGCTGGCGGTGGCCGAGGACCGCAGTGCCGCCATGCTGATGGGCATTCGCCCGGACCGGATGCAGGCGCTGGCCTGGGGAGTCGGCGCCGCCTCCACCGGCGTCGCCGGCGCGCTGATCGCGCTGTTCTTCTACATCTCCCCCACCGTGGGTGAATCGCTGGCGCTGATCGCCTTCGTCGTGGTCTGCCTGGGTGGTTTCGGCAGCGTGCCGGGCGCCTTGATCGCCGGCCTGGGGATCGGGGTGATCCAGGCGCTGTCGGCCTATCTGATCGGCGCGGTGTATCAGGACGTGGTGGTCTATGCCCTGTTCCTGCTGGTGCTGTGGGTGCGGCCGCAGGGCCTGATGGGAACCAACTGACCGATGCGCCGCGCCGCTCTCCCCGCCTGGCCGCTGGTGATCGCCGCCTTCATCGTCATCGCGGCATGGCCGCTCGTCATGCAGGACGTATTCTGGCAACGCATCGGCGCGCTGGTATTGCTGGCGGCGATCTCGGCCAGCGCCTGGAACCTGCTGGGCGGCTATGCCGGTCAGGTCTCGATCGGGCACGCGGTATATTTCGGCGCCGGTGCGTACTCCTCCCTGGTGGTGTTCAACCGATGGGGCTGGCCGCCGATCGCGGGGGCACCGATCGGCGTGGTGATCTCCATGGCACTGGGAGCGGTCGTCGGCACACCCACGTTCCGCCTGCGCGGCCACTACTTCTCCATGGCGACGATCGCGGCGGCCGAGCTGGTGCGCATCCTGGCGGCAAACTGGCCGCTGGTCGGCGCGGCGGTCGGGCTGATGGGTCCGCCGGTACCGCGCGGCGCGTGGGATCTCTCGTTCATCAGCCCGCTGCCGTATCATTACATCTTCCTGGCGGTGCTGATCGTGCTGCTGAGCCTGACCTGGTGGATGACGCGCAGCCGCATGGGCTATTACCTGGCGGCGATCCGCGGCGGCGACCGGGCGGCCCGCAGCCTGGGTGTGCCGGTGCTGCGCTACAAACTATATGCGCTGCTGCTGTCGGCCGCCTTCACCTCGCTGGCTGGCTCGCTGTACGCCGTCATGGTCGGCTTTGCCGACCCGGACAGCGCGCTCGGCATCCTGATCTCGGTCAAGATGGTGATCGTCGCGGCCCTGGGCGGGGCCGGCACCCTGTTCGGCCCGCTGGCCGGCGCGGTCGTCCTGATCCCGCTGGAGGAAACCACCAACGCGGCGTTCGGCGGCGGCGGCACCGGCATCACCTTCATCGTCTACGGCGCCATCATCCTGCTGGTCGCGCGTTTCCAGCCCGGCGGCATGGCCGCGCTGTGGCAGACGCTGATCACCCGCAAGGCCACCGGGAGTGAGTCGCGTGCTTCTTGAGGCGCGCGGCATCGTCAAGGCGTTCGGCGCCTTCCGAGCGGTGGATGGCGCCGAGCTGGAGGTGGCGGAGGGTGAGATCATCGGCCTGATCGGACCGAACGGCGCCGGCAAGAGCACGTTCTTCAACTGCCTGGCCGGCGATGCCCAGCCCACCGCCGGAACCATCCGGTTCCTGGATCGCGAGGTCACCAGGGCCACCCCCGAGGAGCACGCCCGGCTGGGGCTGGCCCGCACCTTCCAGGTGCCGGTGACGTTCGAGGACATGACGGTGGTCGACAACGTCATGGTGGGCGCCTTTCTGCGCCACGGCCACCGCACCGCCGCCCGGCGCGTCGCCGAAGAGGTGCTGGCGTTCACCGGTCTCGATGCGCTCGCCGACGCGCCGGCCCGTTCCCTGGGCACGCCCGGCCGCAAGCGGCTGGAGATCGCCAGGGCCCTGGCGACGGAGCCGAGGCTGCTGCTGCTGGATGAGGCATTGGCCGGGCTGACGCCGGCCGAGGTGCGGCTGGCGATCGAGCTGGTGCGCCGCATCCAGGCGCGCGGCGTCACCATCGTCATCGTCGAGCACATCATGGAGGTCATCCTTTCGCTGACTGGACGGGCGATCGTGTTCCACCAGGGCAAGGTCATCGCCGCCGGCGCACCGCGGGCGGTGGTGGACGATCCGGCCGTGGTCGCCGCCTATCTCGGCCATCACATGAAGCGGGTGCGGCTGTGACCGACGCGTTGCTGGAGGTCCGCAACCTGGCGGTGCGCTACGGCGACCTGATCGGCATCGCCGATGTGTCGCTGACCGTGCCCGCCGGCAAGGTCGTCGCGCTGCTGGGTTCCAACGGCGCCGGCAAGACCACGACGCTGAATGCGATCGCCGGGCTGGTGCCGCCGGCCGGTGGATCGGTCACCTGGATGGGCCAGGCGATCGGCGGCAAGCCCGCCTATGCCATCGTCGGCGGCGGCCTGGCGCTGGCACCCGAAGGCTGGCGCCTGTTCGTCCAACAGACAGTGGAGCAGAACCTGCGCCTGGGCGCCACGGTGCTGGCCGACAAGAAGCGCGTGCCGGCGCTGCTGGAACGCGTCTTCTCCTTGTTCCCGCGCCTGGCGGAGCGGCGGCGGCAGCGCGCCGGCACGCTGTCGGGCGGGGAACGGCAGATGCTGGCCACCGGCCGGGCGCTGATGAGCGATCCGAAGCTGCTGATGCTGGATGAGCCCAGCCTGGGGCTGGCGCCGGCGGTCGTCGAGTCCCTGTACGAAACGTTGGGCCAGCTGCGCCGCGACGGGCTGACCCTTCTGCTGGCGGAACAGGCTGTCGAGCTGGCGCTGGAAGTCGCCGATCATGCCTATGTGCTGCAAACCGGCCGCACGGTGCTGGAAGGCCCCGCCGCACAACTCGCCGATGATAGGGACGTGCAACGAATCTACCTGGGGCTGGAAACCACCGCCTCGTAGCCGTCTGGACGCGGCCGTACCGGCATCCTTTCACGGGATACCAGTACGCCGGAGACCTCAGCACGCAAATAATGTCCGCCTGTCCGCGCCATCCCGGCTCATTGCCGGCCGGCGCGGTCTTGCCACCCATTCGTGGTTGCGCAAACCTCGCTGATGCAACGGCCTCCGGCGGCCGAGGATAACAACGACAGGGGGACGCGACGGTGGAGGAGCTTGAAGGCAGGACCATGCGCAAGGTGATGAATCGGCTGATTCCGATCGCCATCGCCTGCTATTTCGTCAACTACCTGGACCGGGTGAACCTGTCCTTCGCCGCGCTGGAGATGAACAAGGATCTGGGTTTTTCCGCCACCGCCTATGGATTCGGCGCCGGCGTGTTCTTCGTTGCCTATTTCCTGCTGGAAACGCCGTCCAACCTGATCCTGGTAAAAGTCGGCGCGCGCAAATGGATCGCCCGCATCATGTTCACCTGGGGCCTGCTGTCGGGCGCCATGGCCTTCGTGCAGAGCGAAACCACCTTCTACCTCGTCCGGTTCCTGCTGGGTGCCGCCGAGGCCGGCTTCTTCCCCGGCATGCTGTTCTATCTGTCACTCTATTTCCCCGCCGCCTATCGCGGCCGCATGGTCAGCACGTTCATGGCCGCAAGCGCGTTCTCGGCGGTGTTCGGCGCGCCGGTCTCCAGCATCATCCTGACCTCGATGGATGGATGGCTGGGTTTCCGCGGCTGGCAATGGGTGTTCATTGTGGAAGCCATTCCCGCCCTGATCCTGTCCGTGATCGTTCTGATCGTGCTGAAGGACACACCATCCCAGGCAACCTGGCTGGCGCAGGATGAACGGGACTGGCTGGTGGCGCGTCAGGACGCGGAGCGCCGGGCGCGGGAGGCGGTGCATGACCTGTCCGTGCTGCAGGTTCTGACCAACCCGCGGGTTCTGCTGCTGGGTGTCGGCGGCTTCGGTATCGCCTATTCGATCTACGGCATCGTCTACTTCCTGCCGCAAATCGTGAAACAGTTCGGCCTGACCACGATGCAGACTGGGTTCGTCAGCGCCATTCCGTTCCTGGTCGCGGCCTTCGGGATGATCTGGTACGGCAAGCGCTCCGATCGACTGCTGGAGCGGCGCAGCCATTGCGCCATCGCCTTCATGCTGTGCGCGATCGGCCTGGTCGCGACCGCCCTGCTGCCCTCGCCGGTGCTGCGCCTCATTGCCCTGTGCGTGGCGGCCTTCGGCGCCTGGGCAACATTGCCGGTGTTCTGGGCCATGCCAACCGCGTTCCTGTCGGGCGCCGCGGCGGCGGCCGGCGTTGCCTATATCAACTCCATCGCCAACATCGCCGGCTTCGTGGGACCGTTCGTCATGGGCTGGATCAAGGACGCAACGGGCAGCTTCGATGGCGGCCTGCTGGTGATCGGCTCCGTCGCCATCGTGTCGGCGATCGCCATCCTGTGCACGGATCACGACCGCGCATTGGAGGAGACGCCGGAAAGTCTCGCGCTACGCGCGCGCCACGTCGTGATCGACGGCGACTGAGCCGTCGCCCGTCGCCCCGTCGCCCCGTCGCCCCGTCGCCCCGTCGCAAGCTCCCGAACCTTGCCGTGTCGCCGGCCTGCAAGGTCCTCAAATCGTCTTGCCGATGCCAGTCATTCATACGACGATGACTGACAACGAAGAAGCATAACGAAGGACGATAACAGGGAGGACATCCATGACGCATACGCTGCGCCGCCGGCACGTGCTCGCCGGCGGCCTTGCCGCATTGACGGCTCCATCCATCGCTCGGGGTCAGACGAAACCGGTTCGTATCGGCGTGCTGACCGACATGACAGGCGCCTATGCGGCGAACACCGGCCGGGGATCCATCACCGGAGCCCAGATGGCGATCGAGGATTTCATGCGGCAGCACCCACAGCTCAAGGTCGAGCTGGTGAGCGCGGACCTGCAGTTGAAGCCGGACGTCGCCGTGCAGATCGCGGCCACGTGGTATGACTCCGAAGGCGTCGACCTGATCACCGATGTGCCGCTGTCCTCGGCCGCCTTCGCCATCGGCGACATGGCCAAGGCAAAGGACAAGGCGGCGATCTTCACCGGCGGCGCCTCGGCGGCCATCACCGGGGAGCATTGCGGGCCGAACCACCTGCACTGGGTCTACGATACCTGGTCCATGCCGCACGGCGTGGTGGATGCCACGGTGAAAGAAGGGGGCGGCACCTGGTTCTTCATCACCGCCGACTATGCCTTCGGCCATGCGCTGGAAAAGGACGCCACCGGCTTCGTGGAAGGCGCCGGCGGGCGGGTGCTGGGCCACGCCCGGGCACCCTTCCCCGGTACCACCGATTTCTCGTCCTATCTGGTGCAGGCGAAGGCGAGCGGGGCCAAGGTCATCGGCTTCGCCAATGGCGGCGACGACACCGTGAACTGCATCAAGCAGTCGGCGGAGTTCGGCATCCAGAAAGGCGGCCAGAAGATCGCCGGCCTGCTGTTCCTGATCCATGACGTGCACGGCGTCGGCCTGAATGCCGCCCAGGGCGTGCTGCTGACGGAACCGTTCTACTGGAACATGAATGACGGCACCCGCGACTTCGGCCGCCGTTTCGCCAAGCGCATGGGCGGGAGCATGCCCGGATCAGTCCATGCCGGCCAGTATTCGGCGGTGACCCACTATCTGAAAGCGGTGCTCAAGATGGGTCCGCAGCACGCACAGGCCAGCGGACGCGCGGCGATCGACCAGATGAAGGCGCTGCCGACCCAGGATCCGCTGTTCGGGCACGGCTCGATCAGGCCGGACGGCCGCGTGATCCACGACATGTATTTGTTCGAGGTGAAGTCGCCCGCGGAATCGCGGGAAGCCTGGGACTACTACCGGCTGAAACGCACCGTGCCGGCCAGCCAGGCGTTCCGGCCGATGGACCAGGGTGGCTGCAGGATGGTGATGGAAAAGACCTGACGGCCGGCGGCGCCGGGCGCCCGCGAGGGAGCCGGCGGCCAGGAACCGCGGCGCTGAAGCGCTCAAGGATGGTCGGTTCCGCCACCCGGCTGGTCGCGGTCATCATCCGGCCGCGGCGGCGCCTCGGCACCGTATGCGCGCAAAAATACCCGGACGCCGCGCCGCGCCCGCCGCTCGATATCCTCCAGCGTGCCGCCTTCCGCCAGCCCGAACAGCAGCCGTACCGGCAGGCTTCCTTGCCACAGGCTGATCAGCTCCTCGGCCGCCTGGTTCGGGTCATCCACCACCAGTTCACCGCGCCCCGCGGCGGCGGCGATCTCCTCGGCGAGCGCTTCGCGCACCCGGCCCGGTCCGGCGGCGTAGAACCGTTCCGCCAGCGGCCGATCCGACCAGACGATGGCCGGCATCATGTGTTCCGTGGTACAGACCTCGCGCAGCATCACCGTCAACAGGCCGCGGCCGAACGCTTCCAGGCGCGCCCGCAGATCGCCGGGGGCCGAAGCCGCGAATAGGGCCAGCACCTCGGAAGAGACCGCCAGCACCACCCGTTCGAACAGCGTCTCCTTGTCGCCGAAATGGCTGTAGACCGTCATCTTGGATACGCCGGCTTCGGCAGCGACGGCTTCCATTGTCACGGCTTCATACGCCCGCATGGCGAACAGACGCCGAGCGGCATCGATGATGGCGGCTCGTTTGGCGAGGTCCTTGGGCCGGCCTGGACGGAGGGCGGGCGGGGAGAGCGAGGATGGCAGGAAGCGGGTCCCTCGAGCTGGATCGCGAAGAAATTAACTGGACTGATCGGTCCAGTATAAAGATACTGGACTCACACGCTTAGGAATTACAAGGTTCGCATGCTGGTTGTCACCTGTCGCCCGGCCTTGCCGCGCCGGCGCCTGCTTGCCTCCACCGCGGCCGGCCTGCTTCTCGGCGGCTGCGCGGTGGGACCGGACTACCAGGCCCCGGCGGCGCCAGGCAGCCAGCGCTTTACCGAACAGCAACTGCCGACCCAGACCGTTTCGACGGGCGGGGCGGGTGGCGCGGCACAACGTTTCGACCAGGGGCGCGACATTCCGGCCGACTGGTGGGCCTTGTTCCATTCGCAACAGATCACCGACCTGGTAACGCTGGCCCTGAAATCGAATCCCGATCTGGCCGCTGCGCAAGCCACCCTGCGGCAGGCGCAGGAGAATGTGCGTGCCGCCCAGGGAAGCTTGTTCCCGCAGGTCGGGTTCGACGCGCAATGGCAGCGGCAGGCCGCCCCGACCGCACAATACGGCGTGGCCGGCGGGCGCACGCTGACCTATACGTACGACAGCTACAACGTGAACGTATCCTATACGCTGGACCTGTTCGGCGGCGTGCGCCGGCAGATCGAGCAGTTGGACGCCAAGGCCGAATATCAGCACTGGGAGCTGGTCGGCGCCGACCTCACGCTGGCCGCGAACGTGGTGAACGCGGCGCTGACCGAGGCATCGTTGCGGGCCCAGATCGCCACGACTGAGGATATCATCCGGATCGCCAAGGAAGCGCTGTCGCTGACGCAGCAGCGCTTTGCGCTCGGCGCGGTCAGCCAGGCCGACGTGCTGCAGCAGCAGGCCCTGGTGGACCAGCAGGTCGCCACCCTGCCCGCCCTGCAGAAGCAGTTGCAGCAGCAACGGAACCAGATCGCGGTCTATCTGGGTGGCCGGCCGGACGGATATTCCATGGCGACACTGGACCTGAACGCGCTGACGCTGCCGGAGGACCTGCCCGTCTCATTGCCATCGAAACTGGTGGAGCAGCGGCCGGACATCCGGGCCTATGCCGCACTGCTGCACGCCGCCAGCGCCGGCGTCGGCGTGGCCATCGCGAACATGCTGCCGCAGGTGACGCTCAGCGGCGCGTACGGCCGCGGGGCGGACAATTTCTCCAACCTGTTCACGCCGGAGGGGATCGCGTGGAGCATCGCCTCCGCCATAACCCAGCCGATCTTCAAGGGTGGCACGCTGAATGCCCAGCGGCGGGCGGCCCTGGATGCGCTGGACGTGGCCGCCGCCCAGTACAGCAGCACGGTCAACGTCGCGTTCCAGAACGTAGCGGATGCCCTGGTGGCGATCGAGCGCGACGCCGAGGCACTGCAAGCCGCCGTCGCCGCCCAGAAGACCGCCGATGCCAGCCTGTCCGTCGCCCAGACGCAGTACCGTGCCGGCGGCGGCACCTATCTGAACGTGCTGACCGCGCAGCAGAGCGCGTTCAGCGCCAGGCTGTCCGTCACCAAGGCGAGAGCCACCCGCTTCAGTGATACGGTCGCGCTGTTCCAGGCATTGGGCGGCGGCTGGTGGAACCTTCCCGACACCGACACACAACTCGCCGATGCCAGCGGAGCGCAGCGATGAACGACATGACCACCCTGCCCCGCACGCAAGCCGGTCAGCGGGTGCGCAAGCCACGGCTATGGCTGCGCTACCTGGTCATGCTGGTGCTGATCGGCCTGCTCGGCGCCGGGCTGGTGTTCTTTCACCAGTTCAAATCCGGGATTCTGAACCAGATCACCGAGCAGATCCGCAACAGCGTGCCGGTGGTCGCCACCGGCAAGGCAACGCTGGCGGACTGGCAGCCGCGCCAGATCGCGTCCGGTTCGGTCCGGGCGGTGAAGGGGGCCGACATGTCGGCCGAAATCGGCGGGATCGTCGACGAGATCGACTTCGAGTCCGGCCAGGTCGTGCAGGCGGGCGCGGTGCTGCTGCGGCTGCGGCCCAACGACGATGAGGCCAAGCTGCAGCAATTGCAGGCCAACGCCGATCTGGCCGCCATCACCCTGGCGCGCGATCAGCGGCAGCTGGCCGCCAAGGCGATCGCCCAGGCAACCGTCGATACCGACATCGCCAACCTGAAGGTGGCGCGCGCCCAGGTCGCCGCGCAGCAGGCGCTGATCGCCGAGAAGACCGTCAAGGCCCCGTTCACCGGCCGGCTGGGCCTGCGGCAGGTGGATGTCGGACAATACCTGTCGCCAGGCACCGCGATCGTGACCTTGCAGCAGATCGATCCGATGTTCGTCGACTTCTATCTGCCGCAGCAGGCGCTCAGCACGTTGAAGACCGGCGAGCCGGTCGAGGTCACCTCCGATGCGTGGCCGGGCCGGACCTTCAACGGCACGCTGACCTCGTTGAACGCGCGCATCGACCCGGACAACAGGATGATCCAGGTGCGGGCAACGGTCCCGAACCCGGACGGCACGCTGGTGCCTGGCATGTACGTCACCGCCTCGGTGGCATCAGGCGCGGCGCGCAAGCTGGTCACGGTGCCCAACATGGCGGTGGCCTATAACCCGTATGGCACCCTGGTCTATGTCGTGCGGCCGGAAAAGGACAAGCAGGGCAAGGAGGTTCTGGTCGCGCACCAGCAATTCGTCACCACCGGTGATGCGCGCGGTGATCGGGTCAGCATCCTGAAGGGGCTGAAGGACGGCGATGTGATCGTGACGGCCGGCCAGCTCAAGCTCCACAACGGCTCCGTCATCGAGGTGAACAACGCCGTCGAGCCACCCGGCCCGGACGCACCCGTTCCGCAGGATCAGTAGGGATCGGCTGATGAAATTCACCGATATCTTCATCCGCCGGCCGGTCCTGGCCTGCGTCGTCAGCCTGATGCTGCTGGTGCTGGGCGTCCGGTCGTTCTATGCGCTGTCGATCCTGGAATATCCGAAGACCGAGAACGCGGTCATCACCATCCAGACGATCTATTACGGTGCCGATCCTGAAACCGTGGCCGGCTTCGTCACCACGCCGCTGGAGAACGCGATCGCCCAGGCCAACGGGATCGATACGCTGACCTCGGTCAGCAGCCCGGCGGTCAGCACGATCACCGCGAACCTGATCCTGAATTACGATCCGAACAAGGCGATCACCGAGATCACGGCCAAGATCAATTCGGTGATGAACCAGCTGCCGACGGGGGTGCAACAGCCGACGCTGTCGGTGGCGATCGGGCAATCGCTGGACGCGCTGATCATCGGCTTTTCCAGTGACATCCTGGCCCCCAATCAGATCACCGACTACCTGATCCGCAACGTGCAGCCGCGGCTGCAGTCGATTCCCGGCGTGCAGACGGCGGAGCTGCTGGGCGGGCAGAATTTCGCCATGCGGGCCTGGCTGGACCCCGAGAAGCTGGCCGCCTACGGCCTGACCGCCGCCGATGTCACCACGGCGCTGGCGGCGAACAACGTCATCGCCGGTATCGGCACCACCAAGGGTCTGATGGTGCAGTACAACCTGACCGCCTCCACCACGCTGCATTCCGCCGAGGAATTCCGCAATCTAGTGGTGAAGCAGACCAATGGCGGCATCATCCGCCTGCGCGATGTCGCTCACGTGACGCTGGGTGCGGACGACTATGACTCCGCCGTATCCTACAATGGGCAGAAGGGCGTCTATATCGGCATCAAGATCGTGCCGTCGGCCAGCCTGCTGGATGTGATCGGGCGGGTGAAGCAGGTCCTGCCATCGATCCAGGAACAGTTGCCCAGCGGCATGCGCGGCAACGTCATCTATGATTCGACGGTCTTCGTGCATAGCGCGATCTGGGAAGTCGCCCGCTCGCTGCTGGAAACCGTGGTGATCGTCACACTGGTGGTATTCGCCTTCCTGGGCTCGCCACGCTCCGTGCTGATCCCCGTGATCACCATCCCGCTGTCGCTGATCGGCACGCTGACCTTCATGCTGGTCTTCGGTTTTTCCATCAACCTGCTGTCGCTGCTGGCGCTCGTATTGTCGATCGGGCTGGTGGTCGATGACGCGATCATCGTGGTGGAAAGCGTCAACCGCCACCTGGAGGAGGGAATGAGTCCCAAGGACGCCGCGATCAAGGCGGCGCGGGACCTCGCCAACCCGATCATCGCCATGACCGTGGTGCTGATCGCGGTGTACGTGCCGATCGGCTTCCAGGGCGGCCTGACCGGCGCGCTGTTCACCGAGTTCGCGTTCACCGTCGTCGGCGCCGTGACCATGTCGGCGATCATCGCATTGACCCTGTCGCCGATGATGTGCAGCCGCCTGCTGAAGCCGCGCGACACCGGCAAGCTGGGCTGGGGAGACCGGCTGACCCTGCGCATCGAGCGCGGCTTCGGCGTGATCGAGCGTGGCTACGAGCGGACGCTTCGTGGCAGCCTGCGTACCCGTTCCGTCATGCTGGCCTTCGGCCTCATCGTCATCGGCAGCATCTATTTCCTGTACACCACCTCCGATGCCGAACTGGCACCGCAGGAGGATCAGGGCGTCGTCATCCTGATGCCGACCTCGGCCCCCGATGCGACGCTGCAGCAGAAGATGCTGTTCGGCGACCAGGTGCAGTCGATCCTGTCACAGGTTCCGGAACGCGATCAGAGCTTCCAGGTGGAAAGCCCGAGCCTGTCGATCGCGGGTGTCACGCTGAAGCCGTGGGATGAGCGCACGCGCACGGCGGGCGAGATCCAGCAGCAGTTGCAGGGTGAGCTGAACAAGGTGACGGGCCAGAGGATCGCGGCCTTTGAGCCGCCGGCCCTGCCGGGGGCCCAGGGCTTCCCGATCCAGTTCGTGCTGAAGTCGACCATGCCGCTGTCGCAACTTTATCCGATCGCGCAGAAATTCCTGGCCGACGCGCAGGCAAGCGGGTTGTTTCTGTTCATCGACAGCGACCTGAAGATCGACGCACCGCAGCAGGTCATCGAAATCGATCGCGACAAGGCCGCGCAGCTTGGCCTGTCGATGTCGCAGGTTGGACAGGCATTGGGGGCGCTGCTGGGCGGCGCCTATACCAACTACTTCAGCCTGGACTCGCGCTCCTACAAGGTGATCTCCCAGGTGCAGCAGCGGCATCGGCTCACCGTCGACCAGGTGATGCGGTACCCGATCGCCACGGTGAATGGCGCACCGGTCCCGGTCTCCGCCATCGCGCGTGTGCGGGCCGAGACGGTGCCGCAGACCATTCCGCATTTCCAACAGCTGAACGCGGCCACGATCTCCGGCGTGATGTCGCTGGGCGTGCCGCAGGCCACGGCGTTCGAGGCACTGCAGGATCTCGCCAGGCGCACGCTGCCGCCGGACGTGCTGATCGACTATGCCGGCCCGCTGCGGCAATACGTGCAGGAGAGCAGCAATTTCGCCGCGACCTTCGGCCTGGCGCTGATCATCATCTTCCTGGCGCTGGCGGCACTGTTCGAGAGCTTCCGCGACCCGCTGGTGATCCTGGTGTCGATCCCGATGTCGGTGGCCGGCGCGTTGCTGTTCATCAACCTCGGACTCGGCCGCGCCTCTCTGAACATCTATACGGATGTCGGTCTTGTGACCCTGATGGGGCTGATCAGCAAGCACGGCATCCTGATCGTGGAGGTGGCGAACGAGGCGCAGATCGCCGGCATGTCGAAGCTGGATGCGATCATCCATGCCGCGCATCTGCGACTGCGGCCGATCCTGATGACGACGGCGGCGATGGTGCTGGGCGTGGTGCCGCTGATCCTGGCCACCGGCGCCGGCGCGGCGTCCCGCTTCAATATGGGCCTGGTGATCGGCGGCGGCTTATCGATCGGCACGCTGTTCACCCTGTTCGTGCTGCCGTCGGTCTACATGCTGATTGCCGCAAACCATCACAAGGAACCGGTGGAGCACGCCGAGGGCGCGGTCAGCCGGATATAGACCATCCGCAAAAACGCGCGGAGGCATTGCGTGCGATACGATGCCATTTTCGCCCCGACGGGATGACACCCTTCAGACCGGCGTGTCCCGGCACCCCGTGACCGAGCGGCCCAACCCGCCGAGGCCGCGTGCGCCGATCGGCTGTGGGTTGCCCTTTCACCCCACCAGAGGCGGCCGCTTCGACCGGTGGTCTGTTGCCTTCTCGAACGCGTCGGCGACCTGAAACACCGTCGCCTCCTGGAACGGCTTGCCGACGATCTGCATCGACACCGGCAAGCCGGCCGGCCCGAAGCCGGAGCAGACCGCAATCGCCGGGTAGCCGGCCACATTGAACGGGATGGTGAAATTCGGGGCGGCGAACACGTCCCAGCGGGGCACACCGTCCAACTTCGGTGCCTCATTCGGCGCGCCGGCGGTGATCACCACGTCCAGTTCGGCCATTGCCGCGCGCAGTTCCGTCCGCAGCTCACGCCGACGCCGCACCGCCTGCACGTAGTCGACGCCCGACACCAACGCGCCCAGCATCAGCCGGCGCTGCACACGCTCCGAGAAATCGTTCAGCCGGGTGCGCGCCCACTCCTCATACGCGGCGGCGCGCTCGGTGATCGAAATCAGCGATCCGCAGGCGTGCCAATCCTGCAGCGGCGACAGGGTGACATCGCTGATCGCGGCGCCCTGGTCGCGGAACAGCGCGACCGCGTCGTCGATGCCTTTTTGCACCGACGGCGCGACCTTCAGGTCCTGCTCATGGAAATGGCGGATGACGCCGATGCGCACGCCTTTCAGGCTGTTGCCGATCAGCGCCGTATAATCCGGCACCGGTTGCGTTGCGCTGGCCGGATCGGCGGCATCGGGGCCGGCCAGGACTTGCAGCATCATCGCGCAGTCCTCGGCGGTCCAGGCCATCGGACCGATATGGTCCAGGCTGAACGCCGCCGGCGCCACGCCGGCGCGCGATACCACGCCGTAGGTCGGCTTGATGCCGGCGATGCCGCACAGCGCGGCGGGGCCACGGATCGAGCCGCCGGTATCCGTGCCGATGCCGCATAGAATCATCCCGCTGGCAACCGCCGCGGCGGTGCCGCTGGAGGACCCGGCGGTGAAGTGCGCCGGGTTCCAGGGGTTGGCCGCCGGCGGCTTCGGCAGATCGAAGGACGGGCCGCCATCCGCGAATTCATGCGTCGTCAGCTTGCCCATCAGCACCGTTCCCGCCGCCGCCAGCCTGGCGGCGCAGGTGGCGTCCTTCTGCGGGATGTTGTCCTGCAAAATCTTCGACTGGCACGTGGTGGGGATGCCGGCCGTATCGACGATATCCTTCAATCCCATCGGTATGCCGTGCAACGGGCTGATCGGGCCATCGCGCATGATCGCCGCCTCCGCCGTCCTGGCATCGGCCAGCGCCCGTTCCTCGGTCACCACCACGAAAGCGTGCAGCGTATCGTCATGTGCCTCGATGCGTGTCAGGCACTCGGTCGTCAGCTCGACCGGCGAGAGCTTCCTGCCGGCGATCAGCCGAGCGGCTTCGGCGAGGGTGGGAATGGTCATCCCAGATCCTCCTCGTTGAAACCGAACGTGTGAGCCGGTTCGGCCATATGGCCGCGCTTTTGCCGCACCCGCGCCTTCATCGCCGCCAGCGAGTCATGGATGCCGACCAGATCGGCCTTCTCGGCATCCGTCAAATCGAGCCCGGCCGCTGCCAGCAAATAGGCAAGCGCGGGGTCGGTCAGCGTCGGTGGCATGCGTCAATCCCCCAATGGCTGTCGGATTTTAATGCGGTGCAACAAGCATGATCCCGAACAGTCCCCGAAGCAACCACAAGCCGCAACAACAAGGCACGGCCATCAGGCGCGGCCATCGGAACGACCGTCAGACAGCAGCCGTCAGGCGGCGGCCGCCGGCGACTGAAGCCGGCTACGGATTGGTGTCCAGCCAGCCGATCGACCGGACGAAATCGTCTTCATCACGCTGGCCGGGCTGGTGCGGCGGTGAGACGGCCTGGTTGTTGACCAGCACCACATCCGGCGATCGTTGGTAATCCGGATGCGGCGCCGTATCCGTCAGCGGATCGGGCGCGGCGGTATCGAAATCCGGTGCCGTTACGATATCGATCAGCACCGCCACGGCCGCGTCACGCGGATGGCCCTGGGCCACGATGTCCCGCACCAGGGCGTTGATGCGCGGGCGAAGGAAGTCGTGGATCGGCGTGTTGCTGGCCATGGCGCTGTCTCCTGCTTCTTCTCTGAAGATAGCCATGCATTGCAGCCATTCAAAGGGATGCGGTTTGCCGGAGGACGCCGTGCCACGCCACGGCGCGCTCCAGCACACCCGGATGCAACGCCGCGTCGCGCCGCGCGTTTCCGTCCAGAACGACAAGGAGCGATAATGCCGACCCCGATCCCACCAGTGACCCCCGAACCCGATCCCGGCCCTGACCAGGCGCCAGGCACGCCGCCGGAAAACCCGACACCGGGTCCTGACATGCCGCCCGAGGTACCCATTCCGCCGCCCGGCATCGAAGCGCCACCGAACTCGCCGCCCCGGCCGATCGTGGCGTGAGGAATCCGGACGCCTGGACGCCCGCCCTCGCGGTACCTGGCCGGGTTGCGTTCCCGCAGCCGCAGGCGAAGGCGCCACGCAAGGATCGATGAAACCAGGCTGGGAAACCAGGCTGGGAAGAAAACCAGGCTGGGAAAACCAGGCTGGCCCGCTGTCCACCGCCGCGCTAAAAGCGTGGCGGATCGGTTCCGCTGATCGCGTACGCCAAGAAAAACGAATCTCGACGGGGAGACGACCATGCCAGCCCGCACCGGCGCCCAGTTCCTGGCCGGCCTTCGCGATCGCCGCGCCCTGTGGCTTGGTGACCAGCGGGTCACCGATCCGCTGGACCACCCGGCGCTACGCGGCGCGGCCCTGGCGATCGCCAAAACGTTTGACCTGCACTACACCTGTCCGGACGACTGCCTGACGCCGGACCCCGAAACCGGGGAGCCGATCGCCGTCAGCCACATCATCCCGCGCGGCAAGGCCGACCTGAAGCAACGGCATCGTGGCTTGCGCCGCGTCGCCGCGTTCTCCGTCGGGCTGATGGGCCGCACACCGGACTACATGAACGTCACCTATGCGGGCTTCGCCGGCCGTTCCGACGAATGGGGCGCCAACGGAAACGAGGAAGGCGCCGCCAACCTGGTCGCGTTTCAGAAGGCGCTGCGACGGCAGGATCTCAGCCTCACACATACGCTGATCCACGCGACGGTGGACAAGTCGAAGGGCCACGTTCCCGTCGGATTCGACGACACCCAGTTGCACAAGGTCGAGGACACCGAGCACGGCATCCTGGTCCGCGGCGCGCGGGTGCTGGCAACCCTGGCGCCGTTCGCGGACGAGCTGGCGGTATATCCCAGCCAGCCGATGCCGGATGCCAGCGGGCGCCACGCCTTGTCGTTCTGCGTCCGCATGGATACGCCGGGCCTGAAATTCCTGTGCCGCGACAGTTTCTCCGCGCCGGATAACCGGTTCGACCACCCGATGTCCGGCCGCTTCGACGAACAGGACGCTTTCGTCATATTCGACAATGTGGAGGTGCCGCGGAACCGCGTGTTCATCGACGGCAACCTGCCCGTCTACAACTCGGTGATGTCGTCGAGCTGGCGCGGCAACGCCATGCACCAGACGATGATCAGGGCGTGGACGAAGCTGGAGTTCGCCTGGGGCCTGGCGACCCGCATGGCCGATGCGATCGGCGCGAACGATCCTGCTACGCAACAGATGCTGGGCGAGATCTGGAGCTATGCGGAACTCTGCAAGGCCGCTGTGCATTCCGGGGAGGAAGGCGCCTACGAATACGGCAACGGCGCCTGGTTCCTGGATCACAAGCCGCTGGATGCGCTGCGCGCCGTGCTGCCCTACTGGTTCCCGCGGGTGAATGAGATCATCCGGCTGATCGGTTCCCATAACGTGCTGTGCACGCCGACGGCGGCGCAGTTCGCAGACCCGGTGCTGCGGCCGCTGATCGACAAATATCTGCGCGGCGCCGGGGACACCACCGCCGAAACGCGCGCCAGGCTGTTCCGCCTGGCCTGGGATTTCGCCGCCAGCGCGCTGGGCAGCCGGAATGAGCAATATGAGCGGTTCTATCTGACCTCGGGCGCGCGCAACCGCATGGCCGTGCAGATGCGCGCACAGCGGGACGAAGCCTATCGCCTGGTTGACCGCTTCCTGACCGAGGACGTCTGATCCATGGGCGTTTGATTCATGAGAGTTTGATCCGGGTCGTCCGATCGGTGGGCGTCCGCCGGGACCGCCCGCGCCGCCTCTGCCGGTTCGGACCATGGCGACCAGGGGTCGGCCGCCGTGCATCCGAAGCCCGCCGCCATGCGTTCCCAGGTCTGGAGATGTGATCCATGGCCCTCTCGCAGTCCTCGCTGCCGGCCCGTGCCGCGCGGGACGTGGCGATCGTGTTGATCGTCATGGCCGTGCTGCTGTTCGGTTCGGCGGGCACGCTGGCATGGTGGCCGGCCTGGCTGTTCCTGGCGGTCTACCTGGCCTGGACCGCCCTGACGTCGCGGTGGCTGTTCCGCCACGATCGCGCGCTGTTTGAACGGCGGATGCGCGGCGGTCCGCTGCGTGAGCCTGATCCCCGGCAGAAGATCATCATGACCCTGGCCTCGATCGGTTTCGGAGCGCTGCTGGTGCTTCCGGGCCTGGACCGTCGCTTCCTATGGTCGCATGCTTCAGCCTGGCTGCCGATCGCCGGCAATCTGCTGCTGTCGGCGGGCTGGATCGGCATCCTGCTGGTGTTTCGGGAGAATTCCTTCGGCGCCGCGACCGTCGAGGTGATGCCCGGTCAGACGGTCATTTCCTCCGGCCCCTACGCGGTTGTGCGCCATCCGATGTACGCCGTCGCGCTGCTGATGCTGGCCGGCATCCCGTTGGCGCTGGGATCCTGGCGTGGCCTGGCGGCGTTCCTGCTGATCATCCCCGCCCTGATCTGGCGCTTGCTGGAGGAGGAGCGGCTGCTGACGCGGGATCTGCCGGGCTATCCGGATTACACGCGCAAGGTCCGGTATCGGCTGGTCCCGGGAGTCTGGTAGACTCGCGATCCCGGGGAACGAGCCTGGGAAGGACCGGTCATCCGTTGGTGGACCGGCTGGTGATCACCTGGCCGTATGTCCGCATGGGACGATCGTCCGGCGCCGCGCGTGACGGGTTCAACAGGTAGGGCCGCAGATGGTGGGTCCGGTGACAATAGGTCCCCAGGAAGACGGCGTTCATGACGCGATGAAAGATGCCGTCCTTCAGGTCCAGGATCATGAATCCGCCCGCCGGATCGGGGCGATGGGTCATGTAGTTGACATGCGCGAACAGCATCAGCTCGGCGATGTATAGCGGCACGAACAAATAGGCGAACAGCATCGGCCGCAACAGAACCAGCAGCAGCAGCACCCGCATCAGAAACGCCAGGGGGATCAGGGTGCGGGTGATCCGGCTCAACCAGGGATAACGCCCGTCCCGGCCTGCCCAGAGATCAGCGTACAGGCGGTTCATGCAGGCCACCAATGTCGGGACCATGCCGTTGAGATAGGCGGGGAAGGACAGGTGGCCCGGTGGATGCGGATCGCGCAGCGGGTCGTCCGGGTACCGGTGGTGCGCGAGGTGCGGGATCAGGAACGTTGCATAGCCGGTCAGCAGCAGCACGCCGCAGACCTCACCGACGATCCGGTTGACCCAGCGCGGACGGAAGGCCTGGTGCGACGCGGTGTGGATCGCCACCGCGGCGTAGCAGCCCAGGAACAGGCCGGACACTGCCAGCGGCGGCAGCAGCAACCGGTTCGCCGGCGTGTCCAAACCGAAACAGACGGCGGAGAAGCCCAGTGCCGCCACGGCTTGCAGGTAGAAATTCGGCAGCACCAGCAGGGCGGCGGCGGCAAACCATCCCCAATGGATGGCAGCGACGCCCGGGATCGTCGCATGGAAGCGGATGATCAGCGCGCACAGGACGATGCTGCCGACGGAATAGCGGATCAGGAAGAAGGGGTCCGCTCGATACCTGTTCCACATGGGTCTGCCCCGCTGGTCCCTGTGGCCGAACGTGACACCGATTGGTTGAGAAATGATTACCCGAACAGACGATCATAGGATCATCGGATCATGCGGATCGGAAACGGCCCCGGAACGGCCTTGGCTGACCATCCGCCGCTCCTTCCGCTCCGACACACCCGTCCGCGTGAGGCGAACGGACCCGTCCGCGTGGCGGGCGCTTCCGCCGCTGTATCGCTCCGACTATATCGTCGATACATGAACCTCTCCCTGTCGCCCGAGGAATGGACGGCCGTCCGCCTCACCTTGGAGGTCGCGGCCAGAGCGGTCGGCTTCGGCCTGCCGCTTGCCGTCCTGACTGCCTGGGTCCTGACCCGGACGCGCTTTCCCGGACGCCCGGTCCTGAACGCGCTGGTGCATCTTCCGCTGGTCCTGCCGCCGGTCGTCACCGGCTGGCTGCTGCTGGTGCTGTTTGGCGTGCGTGGCCCACTCGGCGCCCTGCTGCAGCATTGGTTCGGCATCCGTCTGGTCTTCACCACCGCCGGCGCCGCCCTGGCCTGCGCGGTGATGACGTTTCCCATCATGGTCCGCTCCATCCGCCTGTCGCTCGAAGCAGTCGATCCGCGCCTGGAACAGGCGGCCCGCACGCTTGGCGCCGGGCGGCTGGACCGGCTGTTCAGCGTGACGCTGCCGCTGGCTTCGCCCGGCATCCTGGTCGGCGCCATCGTCGCCTATGCCACCTGCCTGGGCGAGTTCGGCGCCGTCATCACCTTTGCCGCCAATATTCCCGGCGAGACGCAGACCCTGCCGCTGGCGATCTACGCCGCCCTGCAGGTGCCGGGCGGCGAGGACAAGGCGGCGCAGCTGTCGTTGGTCTCGCTGTGCCTCGCCCTGGTCGGGCTGCTGCTGTCGGAATGGTTCGGCAAGCGCCTCAACCGGATGCTGGGCCGATGACGCTGGCCATCGCGCTGCGCCACCAGTTCCCGACGACGGCGGTGGACATGGCGTTCGAGGTGCCCTCGCCCGGCGTCACCGTGCTGTTCGGCCCGTCCGGATCCGGCAAGTCCACCGTGATCAACGCCGCCGCCGGCCTGTTGCGGCCCGACCGGTGCCGGATCGCGGTCGACGACCAGGTGTTGGCGGACACCGATGCCGGCATCTGGCTGCCGCCCGAAAAGCGGCATGTCGGGCTGGTATTCCAGGACTCCCGCCTGTTCCCGCACATGTCGGTGGAAACCAACCTGCGCTTCGGCTTGCGCCGCAGCGGCGGCGGACCGATCCCGTTCGACAGCGTGATCGACCTGCTGGGGATCGGCGCCCTGCTGCGCCGCCGCCCGCATACCCTGTCGGGGGGTGAACGCCAGCGCGTGGCAATCGGCAGAGCCCTGCTGGCACAGCCGCGCCTGCTGCTGATGGATGAGCCGCTGGCCAGCCTGGATGCGGCGAGGAAGGCGGAGATCATGCCGTTCCTGACGCGGCTGAAGACATCGCTGAAGCTGCCAATCCTGTATGTCACGCATTCGCTGGAAGAGGTGGCACATCTGGCGGATTCCCTGGTGCTGATCGAGGCGGGACGGGTCGCCGCCCATGGCCCGGCACCGAACGTCGCGGCCCGCGCCGACCTGCTGCTGGGCCAGCGCGACGATGCCGGCGGGATCGTGCCGTGCACCGTGGAATCCCATGACTCGCAGCGCCTGCTGACCTCGCTGCACGGCGGCGGGACCAGTTTCCTGGTTCCCTTGATGGATGCCCCCCTCGGCGCCCCCTGCCGCATCCGGATTCCGGCGCGGGAGGTCATCCTGGCCTCGCTGCCGCCGCAGGGCATCAGCCTGCACAACATCATCACCTGCCGCGTCCGCCAGACGGCGCCGGACCCGGCGGGTCAGACCGCGATGGTGGAACTGGCGCTGCCGGACGGCGCCCTGCTGTCCCGCGTGACGGCTGACGCGGTCGGCCGCCTTGCCCTGCGGCCCGGCACGCCCGTGCTGGCGCTGATCAAGTCGACATCGATCGAAATCCTGCGGGAGTGACGGATGTGCGGGAGTGACGGATGGCGGCCGTCAGGCCGTCGCCCGCAACGCGTTCCACTGCCAGGTGGTCGCCGTCACCCGCGCCGCGGTCAACGCCGAGGTCATCCTGCGACAGGCTTCCGGCGCACCCGCCCTGACGCACGCGCTTGATCAAATCACCAAACCGACGCAGTAATGATCCATCAATACTCGGGATAGTTCTCTGAATACACTGTTATATACTTCTATCATATGACGCCCGCTCAAACATCGAGAAATATTATCTTGCCACCCGCCCCGGGTCGTGCGACGACGCCGCATCGATGGACGTGGTGATTGCCGCGACACCGGCCCGCCAGGGCTTCGCGCGGATACGGGTCCGTGCCGGGACCGGTCGCGCGCGTCATGATTGCCGGAGATGCCTTCCCAAGCACGGTCGTGCTCCCGCGGAGGGCATGAGCCGGCCTGGAACGGAAAGGGGATCATCCCATGGCTGATACCACGGCGGAGTTCGAAGCGTTGCTCATGCAGCGCTCGCTGTCCGATCCGCAGCTTCTCGCGGCGGCCGAGACAGCGTCCGACTTCCGCATCCTCCCGGATGCAACGGTGCTCAAGATCGGCGGGCAGAGCGTGATCGACCGCGGCCGCGCCGCCGTCTATCCGCTGGTCGACGAAATCGTCGCCGCCCGCGCGCAGCACAAGATGCTGATCGGCACCGGCGCCGGCACCCGTGCGCGGCACCTGTACTCGATCGCCGCCCGCCTCAACCTGCCGGCCGGCGTGCTGTCCCAGTTGGGCGCGTCGGTCGCCAACCAGAACGCCGTCATGCTGGGTACATTGCTGGCGAAGCACGGCATTTCAGCGGTCGACGGCGCCGGCCTGTCCGCCGTGCCGCTCTATCTGGAGGAAGTGAATGCGGTCGTGTTCAGCGGCATGCCACCCTACGGGCTGTGGATGCGCCCGGCGGCCGAGGGCGTCATTCCGCCCTACCGCACCGATGCCGGCTGCTTCCTGGTGGCCGAACAGTTCGGCTGCAAGGCGATGATCTTCGTCAAGGACGAAGCCGGGCTGTATACCGACAACCCGAAGGCATCGAAGAATGCCGTCCTGATTCCCCGGATCACCGTCGATGAGATGAAGGCGAAGGGCCTGCACGACTCGGTCCTGGAGTTCCCGATGCTCGACCTGCTGCGGTCCGCCCGCCATGTGCGGGAGGTGCAGGTCATCAACGGCCTCGTCCCCGGCAACCTGACACGCGCGCTGAACGGCGAGCATGTCGGCACCATCATCACCGCGCGATAAGGGTGACCGCGATGTCCGGAACCACCAACACGATCAAGCACCTCGGGTCCCCCCTCGCGCGCCAGACGCTGCTGGACAAGACGCTCACGCGCCCGGTCGCCGGTCACCGGCCGATCCGCATCCTGCCCTGGCTGCAGGTCGTGAAGATCGGCGGACGGTCCATCATGGATCGCGGGCCGGAGGCGATTCTGCCGGTCGTGGCCGAACTGCGGAAACTGTTGCCGGAACACCGGCTGCTGATCCTGACCGGCGCCGGCATCCGCGCTCGGCATGTGTACAGCGTCGGCCTCGATCTGGGCCTGCCGTCCGGATCGCTCGCCCCGCTGGCCGCCAGCGAGGCCGGCCAGAACGGCCACATCCTGGCAGCGCTGCTCGCATCCGAAGGGGTGTCGTATGTCGAGCATCCGACGATCGCCAACCAGCTTGCGATCCATCTCACCGCGGCCCGGGCGGTGGTGGGAAGCGCCTTCCCGCCGTATCACCACCATGAGTTCCCGGACTCCCGCATTCCGATGCACAGGGCGGACACGGGCGCATTCCTGCTGGCCGACGCGCTGGGCGCGGCAGGGCTGACGATCGTGGAAGACGTGGACGGCATCTACACCACCGACCCGAACGGCCCCGATTGCGCGCTGGCGCGGCTGCTGCCGGAGATCAACGCGGCGGACCTGGCCAAGCTGCCGGGTACGCTGCCAGTCGATCGGGTCCTGCCGGAGGTCATGGCCAATGCCCGCCATATCCGGCGCGTGCAGATCGTGAATGGCCTGATGCCGGAGCGCATCACCGCCGCGCTGCGGGGTGAGCATGTCGGGACGATCATCCACACAAACGCAACCAGCTCGGCCTGACGGCCGCGGGCGACGGGACCGCCGCCGGCGGGAACCGGAACGTCTCGACGCAGTTCACCCGGGCGCGCAGGCCCTGATCGCCGCTTCGAAGCGATCCTTCGCGCCGGGCCCGCGGGCGAACGGCGACAGGATCGGCACGTCCATGCCGGAATGGCGGTAGGCTTCCACCCTGGCGCGGCATTCGGCCGCCGTGCCGGCGATGCTGGTGGCCTCGATCATCGCATCGCTGACGGCTCGTTCCGCCGCCGCGCGGTCGCCGCGCCGCCATGCCTCGGCCACCGCAGCCGCCTCGGCCGGAAATCCGTGTTCCGCCATCATCCGGTTATAGCGCGGGAAGAACCCGGCATAGAACGCGATCCCCGGCCGCACCGCGTCGATCGCCGCCTGGTGCGTATCGGCGACCGAGGTCGGCAGCAACGACGTGATCTCGATTACGGCAGGATCGCGCCCGGCCGCGCGTGCCGCCGCGTCGAGCCTCGCCCGCACCGATGCCGCGGTTCGCAGGGTGCTGCGCGTCAGGATGATGCCGTCCGCCAGCTCGCCGCACAGGGCGATCCCCTTTTCGAACACCGCCGACAGGTAGAGCGGGATGTCCCGGTATCGCGGCGCATACCAGAGGTCGAAATTCTCGATATGGATCGCGGCGCCATCGATGGCGGCGCTGCCGTCGCGCAACAGCGCGCGGACGAATGTCACCGTCTCCCGCGTCCGGGTCAGCGGTTTGGTGTATTCCACACCATGCTCCGGACCGACCTGGGCCTTGTGGCTGGACCCCAGGCCCAGGATGAAGCGGCCCTTCGACAGGTCGGCCACCGACGATGCGGCCATGGCGATGGTCGGTGCGCTGCGTACGAACACGCTGCTGATGCTGGTGCCGAGCCTGATCCGGCTGGTCCGCATGGCGCAGGCGGCCAGGATGGCGAACTGGTCGCCGCCATGCCCTTCGGCCACCCAGGCGGACTCATAGCCCAGGCTTTCCGCCAGGACGACCAGATCGACGATCTCGGCCGGGTTGGGGCCGCCGGAAATGGCGATGCCCAATCTGCTCATGCCAGTCTGCTCATGCCAGTCTGCTCATGCGATTCTGCTCATGCGATTCTGCTCATGCCAGTCTGCCCATGCGGCCGACCCTATCGGCGCAACCGGCCGTACAGCAAGAAGGCCGGGACATTGCCCGGCCTTCACGCATTCCGTCTGGCGAAATAAGGCGATCAGCCGCCGCCGCCGGCCATCCAGTTGTACTGGTTCGCGCTCTGCGGGGGTGGGTTGCGCCAGGAGGCGGCATTCGCCACGCCAATACCCAGGGTCACGGCAGCCAGGGCAGCCAAAACAAAAGTCTTCATCAGGTCCTCCAATACATGTCAGCACCGCCAGGCGGCGTTGACGGCCGGGAGATGAACCTTTTGCGGCGCGGGGATAATGCCCCGCGCGGACAGAAGATTTATGCGCGAAATCAGCAATGCGCCGGGTGCAACCGTCGCTTCCTTGCCATCGCATCCTGCATCACAATGCGAGTCTGGCTTCGCCGCGAATCCACGGGAACCGCCCATGACCCATATTCCGAACTCCATCCAGGCACGCGACATCGCCAGCCTGGTGCATCCGCAGACCAACCTGGCGTTGCATCGCGACATCGGGCCGGTGGTCATGGAGCGCGGCGAGGGTATCGCCGTCTATGACGACGCCGGCAACCGCTTCATCGATGCCGCCGCCGGGCTGTGGTGCGCCTCCCTGGGCTATGCCAGCGAGCGGCTGGCCAAGGTGGCGTATGAGCAGATGCGGCGCATGGGCTACTATCACCTGTACCGCCACAACACGCATCGGAACGGCGTCGAACTCGCGGAACGCCTGCTGAAGATCGCACCGGTTCCGATGAGCAAGGTGCTGTTCCAGTGCTCCGGTTCCGAGGCCAACGACACCGCGATCAAGCTGGTCTGGTACTACCACGCGGCAATCGGCAAACCACAGAAGCGCAAGATCATCGGCCGCAAAATGGGCTACCATGGTAGCACATCGGCCTCGATCAGCGCGTCCGGGAAGCCGGACATGCACGCCGATTTCGGCTTGCCCTTTCCCGAGTTCCGGCACACCGAATTCCCGCACTGGTACCGCAACCGCCAGCCGGGGGAGACCGAGGAACAGTTTGCCACGCGCATGGCCGATGCCCTGGAGGCGCTGATCCTGGCCGAGGGCCCGGACAGCTGCGCCGCCTTCATCGCCGAACCGGTGATGGGTGCCGGTGGCGGGATCGTGCCGCCCCGCACCTATTGGGAGAAGATGCAGGCGGTCATCCGCAAATACGACATGCTGTTCATCGCCGATGAGGTGATTTGCGGCTTCGGCCGCACCGGCGCGATGTGGGGCTGCGAGACCTTCGGGTTGAAGCCGGACATGATCTCCTGTGCCAAGGCCCTGTCAGCCGGGATGCAGCCGATCTCGGCGCTGATGGTGAATGACCGCGTATATCAGGCGATGCTGGACGAAAGCCGGAAGCTGGGCAATTTCGCCCATGGCTTCACCTATGCCGGACACCCGGTGACCACGGCGGTCGCATTGGAAACGCTGAACATCTACGAGGACATGGACATGCTGGGCCATGTCCGCCGCGTCGGCCCCTCTCTGCAGGCGGCGATCGGTGCCCTTGGCGCACATCCGCTGGTCGGCGATGTGCGCGGCGTCGGCATGCTGGCGGCGCTGGAGATGGTCAGCGACAAGACAACCGGCGCCGCTTTCGACCCGGCCCTGAAAATCGGCGCGCGGGTGGAGCAGGCGGCGCGCAGGCACGGCCTGATCGCCAGGTTCATCGGCGACCGGATCGCCTTCTCACCCCCGCTTATCGTCACCGAGGCCGATATCGACGATATCGCCGCGCGCACGAAACTGGCGCTGGACGAGGTATGGTCGGAGATCGGCAAGCCCGGCTGACCGGCCGGAGCGACCGGAGCGACCGGAGCGACCGGAGCGACCGGGACGGATCGCATGAACCGATCGCACGCTGGCAACCACACGCAGCTTCAGGTTGCCGCGCCTCCTTGCGGTTGAGACAAATTTTGGAACTGGTCCGCAATTCCGTGATAGGCCTGCCAGGTCGCCGCGATGACGATCTGGGGGAGGCTTCATGCATCTGATCCTGACGGCAGGCCTGGCCGGATTGGCCGTGCTCGCCGGCCTCTTCGTGGTCGCGTCGTTCCTGCTGCGAATCCGGCTACAGCGCCACGCAAGCGTCATCGCGGATGCCGAGCAGTTGAAACCCGTCGATCTGACGAGCGTGGTCAACGCGCACGTGTCGCCGGAGCAGCGGACCAACATCCCCGAACAGGAACTGTCACTGGCGAAGGCCGCGGTGGGACGGAAGCTGCGGGACAACTCGCGGACCTTGATCCTCGCCTGCTCCGCGCTGGTTGTCCTGGTCGGTGCCAATGCCATCTGGCGCATCGTCAATGCGCCGAAGCGGCCGCCCAGCTTCCGCGAGAGCGCCACCGGCGTCATTATTCCGCCGGTCGACGCGCTGCAGGCCATCACCGGGACCTGGGGATGGAAATACAACTCGCTGTTGTCCTGCAAGACCAATCCGCACACGATTACCCTGTCGGATGACAAGCGGCATCTGACGATCCGGTTCAAGCAGCCGCTGACCATCGGGTCGACCGGGGAGACGGTCGAAAGGTACGACTACACCGTCGTCAGCGCGGCACCGAACGAACTGGTGCTGGACCTGCAGGACGGCGGCAGCCGCAAAGACGAGATGGGGCGTCCGCTGCGCTGGGTGGTCCATTTCGAGGACAAGGATACCTACTACCTGAAGCGGAGCGATCTTTCGACGCAGGATACCGGCCTCATCGGCCGCTGTCCGTCACTGTAGCGGCTTCGTTACCACCGCTGTCGGCGAACATCCGCGCGGCCTCCCTTTGACAGACCCGCTGGAGCGGACCCGCTGGAGCAGATCCATCGGGGCAGACCGCTGGCGGTCACCGGCGGCTCGGCGGCACCACGTTCAAAGGGTCATTCCCGGTGGTCCGGACGGTCTATGGTCCCTTGCGCCGCCTGGCCATGCCGCGTCCCCGGCCACCGCCGCGCCGCTTGTCCAGGTCGTAGCCCCCGCCGCCCGGCCCCAGCGGTTCCGGCGTGCGGCCACGGACGGGACGCATCGCCGCGCTGGGCATCGGCGGCGGCGGCAAGCCGAGATCCAGCGCTTCCAGCCGCTTGATCTCGTCGCGGAACCGAGCGGCCTGCTCGAATTCCAGGTTGGAGGCGGCGTTGCGCATCTGCTTCTCCAACGCCGCGATGGCCGATTTCAGATCCTTACCGACGAATTCGGTCGTGGACGTGTCCTTTACCGGCGCAACGGTCACATAATCCTGTTCGTAGACGCTCTCCAGCACCTTGCCGATCTGCTTGCGGATCGAGGTCGGGGTAATCCCGTGCGCTTCGTTCCAGGCCCGCTGCTTGTTGCGCCGCCGCTCGGTTTCCTCGATTGCAACCCGCAACGACCGGGTCATCGTGTCGGCATACAGGATGACCCGTCCGTCCACGTTGCGCGCCGCTCGTCCGATCGTCTGGATCAACGAGGTCTGCGAGCGCAGGAAGCCTTCCTTGTCGGCGTCCAGGATCGCCACCAGCTCGCACTCGGGGATATCGAGCCCCTCGCGCAGCAGGTTGATGCCGACCAGCACGTCGAACACGCCCAGCCGCAGGTCGCGGATGATCTCGATGCGTTCCAGCGTGTCGATATCGGAATGGAGATAGCGGACCTTGATGCTGTGTTCCAGCATGTATTCGGTCAGCTCCTCGGCCATACGCTTGGTCAGCGTGGTAACCAGCACCCGTCCGCCGCGCGCCGCGACCGTCTTGCATTCGGCCAGCAGGTCGTCGACCTGGAATTCCACCGGCCGCACCTCGGTCACCGGGTCGATCAGGCCGGTGGGACGAATCACCTGCTCGACGAAGACGCCGGCGGTGCGCTCCATCTCCCACGGGCCGGGCGTGGCGGACACGAACAGGGATTGCGGGCGAAACCGGTCCCATTCCTCGAATTTCAGCGGCCGGTTATCGATGCAGGACGGCAGGCGGAAGCCGAATTCCGACAGCACGGATTTGCGGTTGAAGTCGCCACGATACATGCCGCCGATCTGCGGCACGGTCACATGGCTCTCATCGACGATCAGCAGCGCGTTCTCCGGCAGGTATTCGAACAGCGTGGGCGGCGGCTCCCCGGGGTTGCGGCCCGAGAGATAGCGCGAATAGTTCTCGATCCCCTTGCAGGAGCCGGTCGTCTCCATCATTTCGATGTCGAACGTGGTGCGCTGCTCCAGCCGTTGCGCCTCCAGCAGCTTGCCTTCCGCGTTCAGCTCCGCCAGCCGTTCCTTCAACTCGACCTTGATGTCGCGGACCGCCTGGGTCAGCGTCGGCCGCGGCGTGACATAGTGGCTGTTGGCGTAGACGGTGACTTCCTTCAGCTCGGCGGTCTTCTCCCCGGTCAGCGGGTCGAACTCGTGCACCGCCTCGATCTCATCGCCGAACAGGGTGACGCGCCATGCCCGGTCCTCGTAATGGCTCGGGAAGATGTCCACCGTTTCGCCGCGCAGGCGGAACGTGCCGCGCTGGAACGCGGTGTCGTTACGACGGTATTGCAGGTCCACCAGCGCCTTCGCCAGCACGTCGCGATCCACATGCCCGCCGACCTCCAGCTTCGCCACCATCTTGGCGTAGGTCTCCACCGACCCGATGCCGTAGATGCAGGACACCGAGGCGACCACGACGACGTCATTACGGTTCAGCAGCGACTGCGTCGCGGCATGGCGCATCCGGTCGATCTGTTCATTGATCTGGGCGTCCTTCTCGATATACGTGTCGGTGCGCGGAACATAGGCCTCCGGCTGGTAGTAATCGTAGTAGCTGACGAAATACTCCACCGCGTTGTCGGGGAAGAAATCCTTCATCTCCCCATACAACTGGGCGGCCAGCGTCTTGTTCGGCGCCAGGATCAGCGTGGGCTTCTGCACCGCCTCGATCACCTTCGCCATGGTGAATGTCTTGCCCGATCCGGTGACACCCAGCAGCACCTGGTCACGCTCCCCGTCCCGCACCCCGCGCGCCAGCTCGGCGATCGCGGTCGGCTGATCGCCGTTCGGCTCATACGGAGAGACCGCCGTCAGCCGCCTCGTCATCGGCCGAGCAGGCTGCTTCTGCGGCATGAACAGGGCGGGAGGCGGCCGCAACAGGGTCTGGGACATCAGCACACTCCTTGGAGAACAAAACATGGAGTGCCCGCCGTCCCGCGTCGAGAGGCGTATCGCCGCGGCCGCGCGAAACCGGCCGCCGTCAACCTTTCGGCAAGAAAATTCCGCCAGCCTGCAACCATGTGTTGCATCGGACTGGAGCTCCCTCTACACAGCGGGATCGGAACGGATTTTGACCCCGCACCAGCGGCAAAGGGAAACGGGTCTGCCTCCGGTCCGCGGCGCGCCGCCCAGGCCGCGCGGCCGCCTTCCCCTGCCAGCGGTGCCCATCTTGTCGAAACCGACGACCGGATCCGTTCTGTTCTGGTTGGACGTGGCCTTGCTGGCCGCGGCGTGGCCGCCTGTCGCGTGGCTGACATTGCACCCGCTAGGGGCGCCGACGGCCGCCGTGATCGGCACCGTATATGCCGCGTTCAACCTGTTGCTGCTGTTCGCGATGGGCCTGTACCGCCGCCAGGCCATCGTCGAGGCGCGGCGATCCGTGGCGCGGGTGCCGCTGGTGGTGGGAATGGGCGCCGCCTCATCGGCCGTGACGGTTGCCCTGCTGGCGCAGGCGGTGGAGCAACCGGTGCTCAGCCGCGCCGACCATGTGATGGCCTTCGCCGTCGCCAGCGTCACCTTCACCTTCTGCGCCTTCCTCGCGCGCGTGATCATGCGGCAGCTGCTGCGCTCCCACGTGCTGCGCCGGCGGCTGCTGATCGTCGGCGCCGGCCAGCGCGCCTGGGACCTGCTGCTGATGCTGGGCCGCGAGGGCAGCAGCCTGCATGACGACGTCACGCTGCTGCATCACCCCTCGCTCGGTCCGATCGATGACCGGCTGGTCACGGAACGGCCGACCGCGCTGCACCGGCTGGAACACTTCGAGGTCGCCGACCTCGCCCAGGCGACGAATGCCGACCTGATCATCGTCGCGCCGGACGAGCGGCGCGGCATGGATCTGGAGAAACTGCTGGCCTGCAAGAAGGCCGGCTATCCGGTGCTGCAATACCTGAGCTTCATAGAGCAGGAAATCCGCCGCATCGACCTGAAACGCATGGAGCTGGGCTGGCTGGTGTTCAGCGAGGGCTTCACCTTCAGCCTGATCGACCGCTTCCTGAAGCGGGTCTTCGACCTGGCGGTCAGCTCGGTCGTGTTGCTGCTGACGGCGCCGCTGCTGCTGGCCGCCATCGTCGCCATCCGGCTGGAAGGGCCGGGCGGGATTTTCTATCAGCAGGAACGCGTGACCAAGGATGGCCGGATCTTCCGCATCCTGAAGCTGCGGACGATGCGTCCGGATGCCGAGACGTCCGGCGCGGTCTGGGCGATGAAGAAGGACAGCCGCGTTACCCGGGCGGGCGGCTTCCTGCGGCGCACCCGGATCGACGAGCTGCCGCAACTGATCAACATCCTACGCGGCGACATGTCCTTCGTCGGCCCGCGCCCCGAACGTCCGATGTTCGTCGCCGAGCTGGCGGACAAGATCCCTTTGTACACCGAGCGCCATATGGTGAAGGCCGGCCTGACCGGCTGGGCGCAGATCAACTATCCCTATGGCGCCTCGATCGACGATGCGCGGTCGAAGCTGAGCTACGACCTGTATTACGTGAAGAACTTCTCGATCGCGTTCGACTTCATCATTCTGATGCAGACCTTGCGCGAAGTTTTGTGGCCGAGCGGCGCGCGGTAGCATCGGCCGCTCGGCCCACGGGGCGCGAAGTTTTGTGGCCGAGCGGGACGCGGTAGCATCGGCCGCTCGGCCACGGTGGGACGACATTCCCCGCTCTCAGGCGGCCTTGCGCCGGAACGCATCCAGGCTGCCGGCATGGATCAGCTCGCTGGGCAGTTGATGCCCGACGATCTCCTCGGCCAGGCGTCCGACCTCGATCAGCTTGTCCAGATCGACGCCGGTCTGAATGCCCATCTCCTCGCACAGCAGCACCAGTTCCTCGGTGCAGATATTGCCGGCCGCCTTGGGCTGACCGGCGAAGGGGCAGCCGCCCAGGCCGCCGACGGTCGAATCATAGCGGGTCACACCCAGCTTCAGGCCGGCATGCGCGTTGGCAACGGCCATGCCGCGCGTGTCGTGCAGATGCAGCGACAGCTTCATGTCCGGCCAATGATTGCGCACCGCGCCGATCACCCGCTCGATTCTGGCGGGCGTCGCCCAGCCCATGGTATCGGCGAGAGAGAACAGCTCGATTTTCGCACCGGTCTCCGCGGCGATCGCCAATCCGTCCTTGAGCGTGCCGATCACCTGGGCCGGCGTGATGTCGCCCTGGTAGTTGCAGCCGAACGCCGCCATCACGCCGATCCGCGTTACCGGCACGCCCTTGGACGCCTGCAGCAGCGCGTGCTTCCTCATCGCCTCCAGGTTTTCGGCGTGGGAGCGATGCAGGTTTTTTTGCGTAAACCCCTCGGACGCGGTCAGCGAGATCGCGCCGTTGATGGTCAGCTTGTCCTTGAACGCCAGCGCCCGCTCCAACCCGTTGCCGTTGAAGAACAATGGCGTGTACTCGATGCCCGGCCTCGCCGTGAAACCGGCAACCACGGCCTCGGCATCCGCCCAGCCGGGCACCAGGCGGGTGTTGACGAAGGAGCAGACCTGGATGTGCTTCAGCCCGGTCTCCGACAGCGCGTCGATCAGCTTGATCTTGTCGGCGGTCGCAATCGGCCCAGGCTCGATCTGGAACCCCTCGCGCGGGCCTTCCTCATGGATTTCGACGTGGCGCGGCAGATCGCTCATAGGGTGTTTCCTCCATCCAAATGGATCGGTGCCGCGAAGCCTAATACGGGAGCGTGACCGCCGATAGGGTCTCGCCGGCGACGATCCGGCCCTGGCCCATCGGGGGTCCGCGGTCCCGGTCCGCCGCCGGCGTCAGGCGCCGCTCAGCGCATAGGTCGCCGTCGCCTGTGCCACCAGCCGGCCGGCTGTTTCCTCCGAGATGCGGATATCCGTGGTATACAGCCGCCGCCCCGCCCGCAGCGGCGTGGCCATCGCCAGCAGCGGCAGTGCCAGCGCCGGGCGCAGGAAATTGATGGTCAGATCGACGGTCACCGCGTGCTCATCCCGCCGATCCGCCAGGATCAACGCGTACGCGGCGACATCGACCAGGGCGAACTGCACAGGGCCGGCGATGCTGCCGCCGGGCCGGGTGACGTGGTTGCCTTCACGCAGGCGCACCGCGCTGCGCTCGGGGACGGCCTCGACCACATCGATGTTGAACAGCGGCACCAGCGGCAGGCCCTGCTCGATATGGGCTCTGATACGGTCCAGGGTCCAGGCCGTGGCGTCGTTCGTCGTGGTGCCGTTCGTCGTGGTGCCGTTCGTCGTCGTGTCGTTCAAAGCAACGGTCCCGCGCTGTCGAGGTGCGGCACGTTACGGGACCGGCGGCGCCCCCGGCAACGGCCTCACCGCCCGGCTGCCGCCCGGCCGGCTGGCGCGCCAGCGGTATCGGCGTAGGATGAGCCGCCGAGGGGAACCGCCCCCCAACGAGCCGTCCCGGAAGGAAACGCCATGAAGATCAGCAGCTACGAAGCCACCATCCTGCGCATTCCCGAAGACGATCCGCTGGCCAACATGCCCGAGGACCCGAACCGCAAGCGGCCCATCGTCACCCTGCGGCTGCGCACCGATAACGGGATCGAGGGTATCGGCGTCACCTTCTACGGTGGCGCGATGACCGGCGCGCTGCACAAGGCGGTGGAAGAGCTGGCGGCGCTGACGATAGGCGAGGACCCGCTGCGGATCGCCCATATCATCAGCAGGATTCACGCCGGCACCGGGGATTCGTGCGGCCCGGCCGGTCTGTTTACGCTGGCGCTGTCGGCGATCGACGTGGCGCTGTGGGACATCAAGGGCAAGGCGCTGGACCAGCCATTGTGGAAGCTGCTCGGCGGCCACCGCGATCGGGTGCCAACCTATGCCTCCGGCTCCCTGCGCCGCGGCCTGACCGACGACCAGGCGCAGCGGGCAGCACAGATCCTGGTGCAGAAGGGTTTCCGGGAGATGAAGACCCAGATGGCCCTGCCCGGCACCCCGACGATCGCCGATGAGGTCCGCCGCGTCCGCGTGGTGCGGGAGGCGATCGGGCCGGACATCAAGCTGATGTGCGACATCAATCAGCGCTGGCGGCCGGAACAGGCGATCGATATCGGCCATCGGGTCGAGGATGTCGGCCTGTTCTGGCTGGAGGATGTCACCCGAGCCGATGATTTCCAGGGTCTCGCCCGCGTCACCGCCGCGCTGAAGACGCCGGTCGCCGGCGGGGAATATGTCTACGGCATCGAGCCGTTCCGGCAGATGATCCAGATGCACTCGGTGGACATTCCGATGATCGATATCTGCCGCGCCGGCGGCGTGACGCCATGGATGAAAATCGCCGGCATGGCCGAGGCGTTCAACCTGCCGGTGGTCAGCCACGTGATGCCGGAGATCCTGGTGCATCTGATCGCCGCCTGCCCGAACGGGCTGACGGTGGAGTACATGCCCTGGATGCTGTGCCTGTACGAGGAAACCCCGGCAGTGGAGAACGGCATGATGATCCTGCCGAACAAGCCCGGCCTGGGGCTGGCCTTCAACGAGAAGGCGGTTGCCTCGTTCAAGGCCTGACGGTTCGGGAGCGGGCCGCCGGCGGGACGTCCCCCCGCCCGGCGGCCCGGGTGGCCGCCAAGGCCGTGCATGACGTCGGCCTGCAGGAACCGGCCCTCAATCGGCGCGGTGCAGCGCGCCGCCGGGGTGCTGCTGATGGAATTGGGTCCGGAACGGATCTGCGACGCTGTCGGAATGGAATGGTCTCGGATCATGCCGACGGCACCGGCATCAGCATCGCGTCGGTGGCCGGCCGATGCGTCCTGGCCCGGCGCCGCTCTTTCCAATTCCAGCACCGCGCCTACACTGGCCCGACAGACACGGGAGGGGGCCATGGACCTGACATTGTCGGAGCCTTACCGGGAACTTCAGGCGGAGATCAGGGCATTCATCCGGGAGTGGGGCCATCTGTCACCGAAAGTCGGCGGCGGGCGAAAGCGGCCGGACCGGAAGACACTGGACTGGCAGAAGCGCCTGGTCGAGCACGGCTATGCCGGCCGCACGATTCCGAAGGAGTACGGCGGCTTCGGCGCGAAGCCCGACGTGATGGCGGCGGCGGTGATCGCGCAGGAGTTCGCCGCCGCCAATGTCTATGCCGGGCTGACCAACCAGGGCATCTCCATGCTGGTGCCGACGCTGTTGGAAGTCGGCACGGAGGCACAAAAGCGTGCCTATATCGAGCGCACCATTCGCGGCGACCTGATCTGGTGCCAGGGCTATTCCGAACCCGGCAACGGCAGCGACCTGGCAAACGCACAGACCAGGGCGGAACTGCGCGACGGCCATTGGGTCGTGAACGGACAGAAGATCTGGACCAGCTCGGCTCATTACGCTGACATGATGTTCTTGCTGTGCCGGACGGAACCCGATGCAAAGAAGCATGACGGGCTGTCCTATCTGCTGCTGTCGATGGATTCGCCGGGGCTGGAGCGCCGGCCGCTGAAAACGATGACCGGGCGCAGCGAATTCAACGAAGTGTTCTTCACCGACGTGAAGGTTCCCGCGGACCAGATCGTGCTGGGCCGCGGCAAGGGTTGGCACGTCGCCAACGTCACGCTGAAGCACGAACGCCTGATGATCGGCGATGCCGGCAAGATGTCGGCGCGGCTGGAACAGCTGATCACCTTGCTGCAGACGACGGAGATCGACGGCGTGAAGTTGATCGCCATGCCGGAATTCCGCGACCGTCTGCTGCGCCTGCAAGGCGAGGTGATGGCGTGGAAGGCCCATAACCTGCGTCTGCTGACCGAGGCCTCGCAGGACATCGATTCCGGCATCAAGCGCATGATCGTGAAATATGGCGGCACCATGCTGGGTTTCCGCCTGTCCTCGCTGGCTGTCGATGCGCTGGGCGCGGCCGGCCTTCCCTTCGCGGATCTGGCCGAGGAGGCGGAAGCGGACGACGCCACCACCTGGAACATCGACTACATGTATGATGTCGGCCTGATGATCGGTGGCGGGTCGAACAACATCCAGAAGAACATCATCGGCGAGCGCGGGCTGGACCTGCCGCGCGAACCCAAGGTGCAGAACGCCGCGGTGATCGGGGGGCGCTGACAATGGATTTCGGCCTCAGCCTGGAACAACGCCAGTTCGATGATTCGCTGCGCGCCTTCCTGACGGACCATCTGCCGATGGACCGGCTGCGGATGCTGGCGGCGTCTGGCACCGGTTTCGATGAGTCCTTATGGCGCGGGGCGGCGGAACTGGGCCTGCAAAGCCTGCCGATTCCGGAACGGTTCGGCGGCGCCGGCCTGGGCATCCTGGATGCCGCGATCGCGGCCGAGGCACTGGGCCATGCCGCGGCACCGCTGCCCTTCCTGGGCAGCGTGGTGATGGCGAGCCAGGCCTTCCTGCATAGCGCATCTCCCGCGCAGCAGGATGAATATCTGCCGCTGATCGCCGGGGGCGAGGCGCGGTTTGCCGTCGCCCTGCCCGGTTTCGCCGGGCAGACCGGCGACAACTCGGTCCGGCTGGATAACGGACGCCTGTCGGGCAGCATCACGGCCGTCGCAGATGCCGCCGCCGCCACGCACCTGCTGGTCTACCTGCCGGATGGCCATGCCGCATTGACCGCCGTGGACGCACCCGGCGTTTCGGTGACGACGAGCCTGGCGCTGGACCGCACGCGCGCGATCAGCGACGTCCGGTTCGACGCCGTCATCATTGAACGGCTGGATGCCGCCAACGCACCCATGGCAGCCGCCCGGCGCGTGCTGGACGCCGGCCGCGTGATCCTGGCCGCCGACACCGTGGGCGCGGCGCAGCACATGCTGGATGCGGCTGTCGCCTATGCGAAGGAGCGTGTGCAGTTCGGCCGCGTCATCGGCAGTTTCCAGGGCGTGAAATACATGCTGGTGGATTGCGTCACCATGCTGGAGCCCTGCCGCGGGATGGTCTGGTACGCCGCCTATGCGCAGGACTCGCTGCCGGACGAGGCGCGCCTGACCGCCTGCCACGTCAAGGCCCATGTCAGCGACGTCGCCCGCGATGTCGCGCGCATCACCACCGAGGCCCATGGCGGGATGGGATTCACCGACCTGCTGGGGCTGCATCACTGGTTCAAGCGCATCGCCTTCAACCGCCAGATCCTGGGCGGCCCCGAACGCTGTCGCGAGGAAGCGGCGGAGCTGCAAGGCTGGACGATAAACCCATAACGAAACGACGGAGGAAACGGGCATGTCTATCCTGGTCATCGGCGGCACCGGCTTCATCGGGTTGCGCGTCATCCGCCTGCTGGCGGAGCGCGGCGAGGAGATCGTCTGCATGGATATCAATCCCGCCGCGGCGCGGTTCGACGACCTGGGCAAGCAGGTCCGGGTGATCCGCGGGGACGTGACGCAGTTCGACGATGTGGCGGCGGTCACCACCGAAACGAAACCGTCACGCGTGCTGAATCTGTCATACCACCTGGGCGACCACCCGCCGCATGTCGCCACCAAGCTGAACATCATCGGCATGGACAACTGCTTCGAGGCCGCACGCCTGTGCGGGGTCAACCGGGTGGTCTATGCCAGTTCGCTCGCGGTCAGCGGGCAGCAGAAGCATTTCGGGGACCGCCCGGTGACCGAGGAGGACTACCAGTACGGCGATTACCAGTACGCGCAGCACAAGCGGTTCAACGAGTTCCAGGCGGCGGACTACAACCGTAAATACGGAATGACTATCACCGGCGTCCGCCCGGCCAACGTCACCGGCCCCGACAAGGTGCGCGGATCGGTCGACCATGTGAACTGCGTCACCCAGCCGGCGCGCGGCAAGCCGATCTCCTTCCCCTTCGCGGATGCGATGCGCTGCCCGATCCATGTCGACGATATCGCCGAGGTCTTCGTGCGGGTGCTGCTGAAGGACAAGCCAGCCCACAGCATCTACAACTCGGGCGGCCAGCCGATCAGCCTGGGCGCGCTGGCGGATATCGTCCGCGGCTACCTGCCGGACGCGCAGATCAGCTTCGACAAGCAGACCGGCGGCAAGGAAAGCTCCGGCAACTACCTGATCGACAACCGCCGGCTGGTGGAGGAATTCGGCGTTCAGTACCGGCCCTACACGGAACGCGTGTTGCAGATCATTAACGAAGTCCGTGCGCAGGAAGGGCTGCCGCCGGTCAAGGCCTGACCGCGGGGGCCGGCCAACCGGCCTGACCGCTCGCGACCTATGCCACCGTCTCGGCACGCCCGAACGGGTGACACAGCAGCGGCGACACCGGCACGGCGTCCAGGGTCACGAAGCGCGTTCCGGCCTCGCGCAGGGCGGCGATCCCGGCCGCCAGGCCTTCGCCGCTGGGCCGGTGCGGCTGGTTGACATGCCCGATGATGACATCGCCGCTGACCGCGGCCTGAACGCGGTGCATTACCGCGGCGGCGGGAAGCGAAGCACCCTGATCGGCGTTCAGGGAATAGGCGGCCACGCGAAAGCCCAGCGCCTCGATCGCCTGCATGGCATCCGACGAATACAGCGCAGTCGCACCCCGATACCAGGTTGGCCGCGGGGCGCCATGCGCGACAACCGCGGCAGCGCCCGCCTCCACCTCATGCCGGATCACCTCCAGCGTTCCCGCGACAGGCAGGCCGTAGATATGCCGCTGTCCCAGGATCGGCGGCAGGTGGCGTTCCCCGTGATCCTGCAGGCTGAACAGGTCGGGCCGCGCCATCAGGGACGCCAGCACCGGCGCATTGCCGCGCAGCCACAGCGCGGTGACGAAGATCGTTGCCGGAACCGCATGGTCCAGCAGCACCCGGATCACCCGCATGTCCGAACCGCCGCCACAGGCATCCAATGTCAGCGCCACGGTGCGCGGGCCACCGAGCGGTATCGCCAGACGCATGCGCGGATCGATGATGATGTCCGGGTTGTTCCCCGGACCGCTCCTGGAACCGTTCGCGAACCCGTTCCCGAAACCGGCCCCTGGCAGGCAGCCAGACACGCCCGCGGCGGTGAGCAGCCCGGCGGCGAGCAGCCTCTGACCCAAACGACGCCGAGACAGACCGCCGCAGACATTACACATAGACAGCGTCCATGAGACAGCGTCCATTCCAGGCCGATGATGGCCGATACGGCGCAGCAAGCACGCGCGACCCAGGGGGTTCAATGGAAAAGACCAACGACACGCCCAATGCCGGTCTGCGCCTGACGCATGTGGATGATCCGCCGCCCGAATTCCGAGCGGAACTGGGTCAACGGATCAATGCTTTCCATGCCCGGACGGTGCCGTTCACCTCCAGCCGCTTTGGCCTGCGCCTGACCGACGGCGCGGGCGAACTCGCGGGCGGGCTCAGCGGCCTGATGTCGTGGGGATGGCTGTTCATTGATGCGGTCTGGGTTCGCGCCGACCAGCGCCGGCGTGGCACCGGCCGCCGGCTGATGAACGCCGCGGAACGCCACGCCGCGGCGCAGGGCTGCCACGGCGTCTGGCTGGACACGTTCCAGGCGCGCGGTTTCTACGAAACCCTCGGCTACGAAGTCTTCGGCGCGCTGAACAACTATCCGGGCGGCCAGAGCCGTTACTTCCTGCGCAAGACCCTGCTCGCCGCGCGGGATCAGGACGCGGCCGGCGGATGATGGCGGCTCAGATGGCTATCGACCTCCATTCTCAGCTCATCCACCATGGTGGCGCTGACCGGATCGATTGCCTCGATCGCGGTCAGGATGGTCTGGCAGGTTTCGCGCAGGGCCGCCAACAGCCCGTCGCCGGCTTCCGCCAGCACGGCGTGCAGCCGCGCGGCATGCGCGACATGGCCCTTCCCGGCGAGTGCGTCCGCTACCCGCCGTGCGGAAGCCAAGGTATCGTCCGGCATGGCGTCTCTCTCCCCATCACGAACCAGCCGGTCGGTCCGCCGGCCGATGCACCTTCATATGGTCCACCACATCCGCCACACCGGGCGCGGCCCAGGCAGCGGTCTCGGCAATCCGGCGCTGCACAAAGCTGGGCACCGTGCCGGACAGCGTGACCCGGTTGCCGTCCACCTCCACCACGACGGCGCCGGCGTCCAGTTCCGAATGCCGGGCGAACGCGCGCAGCACGCGATCCCGCAGTTCGGCGGCCACGCCCGGTCGCGCACGCACCTCGATCCGATTCTCGATGCCGACCACCCCTTCGAGCTGGTGCACCCGCTCTTCGGCCACGCTCCGCAGATGCGGCCCGTCCACCGTGCCGGTCAGCGTGATCACGCCGGACGCCGCACTGGCGGCGATCGCATGGGCCGGGATCAGCGAATCCCACGCCAGCAGCCGGGCCGCCCGGCTGGCCAGTTCGAGATCCGATGGCTGTGCCGGCGGCTGCACGGCCAGGGAATCGCGCACGCCGACCACGCCGCGCAAATGCCAGATCGTGCGGTTGGCGATCTTCTTCTCGGCCAGGGACCGCACGATGCCGGACAGATGCACCACCCCGTCATGCACCTGCACCGTGATCCGCTCGGCGTCGAGATGTGGCGCCCATTCCAGTTCCTCTGCCACAGCGTGCTGCAAGGCGCTGTCATCCATGACGAAACCCCTTTCGAGCGCGACTCCCTTACGGAGACACCCCTTTTGACGGACGGCCTTTCACCGGTAGCATGGGGCCCGATGCTGCGACCGGCATTGAGGCAACTCAAGACCCCGCATTGGCGGCCAGGCCATCGTCGCAACGCGGACCGGGAATAAGCGGATCAGGAATAAAGGGGGATCATATGACGAATCGCAC
Source organism: Rhodopila sp. (assembly GCF_035548095.1). GTDB lineage: Bacteria > Pseudomonadota > Alphaproteobacteria > Acetobacterales > Acetobacteraceae > Rhodopila. Next base: position 176,049 of record NZ_DASZUV010000028.1, read on the forward strand.
CGGCATCATGCCGCTGCTGCTTGGCGTGGCGGGCATGCTCGCCGCCGGCACATCCATCGCCGCCGCGGCCGGGGATCCCCGGGGACAGAAACTCGCAGAGCAATACTGCACCCGCTGTCATGTGATCGATCAATCCGGCAAGGCCGGCTGGACCAACGCCCCATCCTTCATGTCGCTCGCCAACCGGCCCGGCACGACCATGCAGTCGCTGGAAAAAGTCATCGGCCAGCCGCACATGGACATGGTGAACCTGCCCCGCCCGCCGGCGGAAACCCAGGCGATCGCCGCCTATATCATGAGCCTGCGCACACAGTAGAATATGGTCATGTGGACCATGACAGGGTCGGTCCGGTCCTGTCATGGTCCATTCATTGTGTCATCACAATCATTCACCGTCCGGCCGTCCTTCCCCGGGCGATCGTGCCCCGCGGCGGTCACAGGCGGGGATCGCACCCTGGCGCCTGATCACGGTACCAGAACGGCCGCGCCCTCGATCTGTCCGTTGCGCAGCCGGTCCAGCGCGGTGTTCGCCTGATCGAGCGGGAATGTCTCTGTCGTGGTGCGGACCGGCACCTGTGTCGCCACCGCCAGGAATTCGTCACCATCCTGGCGGGTCAGGTTGGCCACGGAGCGTATGACCCGTTCCTCCCACAGGATGCGATAGGGAAACGTCGGAATGTCGCTCATGTGGATGCCGGCGCAGACAATGGTCGCACCCTTGGCGGAGGCGCGCAGGGAAGCCGGCACCAGCGCACCGACCGGGGCGAACAGGATCGCGGCATCCAGCCGATCCGGCGGCATCTCATCCGATCCACCGGCCCAGACGGCCCCCAGTCCGCGCGCGAAATCCTGGCCGGCGGTATCCCCGGTCCTGGTGAAGGCGTAAACCTTCTGGCCGCGAAACCGCGCCACCTGCGCGGCGATATGGGCGGCGGCGCCGAAGCCGTACAGGCCCAGGCGCTCCGCATCCCCCGCCATGCGCAGGGCGCGATAGCCGATCAGTCCGGCACACAGCAGCGGCGCCGCCTGGACATCGCCGAATCCCGGCGGAATCGGAAAGCAGTAGCGCTCATCGGCAACCGTATACTCGGCATAGCCGCCATCGATCTGATAACCGGTGAAGCGTGCGCGGTCGCACAAATTCTCCCGTCCCGACTGGCAAAAGGCGCAGGCGCCGCACGTCCAGCCCAGCCAGGGGACACCGACCCGGTCGCCGATCCGGATGCCGGTGACGCCGTCGCCCAGCGCCGTGACCGTGCCGACGATCTCATGGCCCGGGATCAGCGGCAGCTTCGGTTCGGTCAGGTCACGATCCACCACATGCAGGTCGGTGCGGCAGACGCCGCAGGCATGGACGCGGATCTGCACCTGATGCGAGGAAGGCTGAGGCAGCGCCTTGTCGGGGTCCAGGCGCAGCCTCGCCTCGTGACCATCGAAGACCATGGCTCGCATGTCGTCGCTCCATCAACACCACAGCAATGCCGGGCGCCAGGGTAGCGGCATCCGCGCCCCGGCGCACCTTGCGTGTGCCGGCCAGGGCCTTCCGGTCAGCGGGGCGGGCGACCGACATACAAGCCTACGACGCGTGCCAGGATGATCGCCGGATAGAGCTGGCCCAGCAGGCCCTCCAGATTGGCCAGGCTGCGCGCCAGCGGGTGCACCGGCGCGATGTCGCCGTAGCCCACCGTCGTCAGCGTCGCCATGCTGAAATACATCAGATCGCCGGATGCCTTCTTCACGCCGAAATCGGCCGGCATGCCGGTGAAGGATCCCGGCCAGAGCTCCCAGATCAGCCGGTAGAACGCGGTGAACAGCAGGGCGATGTTCAGATACAGCACCACGGCGCCGACGATCCGATGCCGATCGATCGGGCCTGGGGAGAACACCAGGCGGATCACCACCCAGCTGAGGCCGGCGATCGCCAGCACCGACCCCAGGGCATTCACCCAGAAGGTGGAGACGGTCACGTGCGGCAGTCGCACCAGGACGATGGAAGCGCCGTCGAAGGCCAACGCCGCCAGGACCGCGATCGCCGGTCCCAGACTGGGTGCGGCCAGGATGACGATGGCCACGATCGTCACGAATAAGGTTGCCGAAACGGTCGTGGAGATCGGCAGCCCGAATTCCAGCATCGGGCCGACGGCAAAAATGAGGAAAACCTGAACCGCCAGCAGCGCGGTCAGTGACCAGCTGCGGAAGCGCGCCCGGGCCGCGGACAGATGTTTATGCGGTCCGCGATGTGTCAGGCCATTTCCCCCTGCATGCCGTGTGCATGCCGTCCCCGCACTGTCCCGGCACGATCACCTTGAAGAATGTTACCCTATCTGATCGCCGGTTGCGCGGACACGCTCCGATCGCCACCGGCGGGACGGGCGGCCTGCCACCGCGCCCCGCCGGCAACCGGCATCAGTTCATGATCGACAGTTCGACGCGACGGTTCTTCGCGCGGCCAGCCGCGGTCTTGTTCGACGCGACCGGATCCTTCTCACCGAAGCCCTTCGCCTCCACGAGGTCGGCGTTCGCACCCTGCGAGACGATGAAATCGCGTACCGCTTCGGCGCGCTTCTGCGACAGGATCTCATTGGAGGTCACGCCCTGGGCGGCCAGCGCCGGCGAGATCGGCACATTGTCGGTGTAGCCGGCCACCAGCAGATGGTGCTGCATGGTCGGCGCCAGCTTCTTGGCAAAGCCGGCGATGATCTGCTTGCCGCGGTCGCTCATGGTCCAGCTGCCCGAGGCGAACAGCAGGTCGCTGTTGACCGTGTACTTGATGGCGCCCTGCAGGCGCGCCACCGCGGCGTTCGCCGAATCGAGCTGCTGCGTCAGCGAGGCGTTCTGCTGCTGCAACTGGCCGTACTGCGCCTGCAGATCGTCAAACTTGCTTTTGGACACGCAGCCGGTGAGCCCGAGCGCGGACACCATCAGGACGGCGGTGAGCCGGCCCTTCGCGACATTGAACATAGGTTGGTCCCATTCATGAAAACGTCGATCCGTGCCGGCCGGCACGGGTTGCTTTTCAGCGGAACGACGCGTGGAGCTAGATTCCGTGCCGTGTCAATACGGGTGGGTTTCATCTCTGATATGCGACGTCTTTTCAGGCGGCATATTTTTGGCTTGCCTGCTTGAGATTCGGTGCAGGCCGCGGCTGTGTGATATTCCTGTCATGTACCAAAAGGTGACAGATCGCCATTCATCACGACCTGGTCGGTGCCGTTAACGAATCCTTTGCTGATTTCGCATAGACATGCATTCCAAGTCGGGTACGGGTCCCGCGGCGCGTCGCTGGACCCGTGATTTTGAGGAGAGACCAGAATGAACCGACTCTCGATCGCCTGCTGCGCCATCCTCGGCGTGATTTTAGCCGGTTGCGTCTCGGCACAGAAATATGACGCCCTGGAAAACGACTATAACCAGCTCAGCCAGCAATTATCCGGGGAGATTGCTTCGGATCAGGTGCGCATCACCCGTTTGCAGGGGGCGATCAAGGTGGCGGTGAACAGCGAATTGCTGTTCCCCTCGGGCGGGTGGGAGATGCCGCAGCAGGCACAGAAGCTGATCGCGCGCATCGCCCCGATCCTGGTGCCCATCCAGCAGACGCAGCTGCTGATCAATGGCTACACCGACAATGTCCCGATCGGGCCGGAGCTCAAGGCTCGGGGTATCAGGAACAATGAGGAACTGTCACTGAAGCGCGCGCAGGCGGTGGCCGACTTCCTGATCGCCCAGGGCGTGAAGTCGAATCTGGTCTATGTGAAAGGGTTCGGCGACGCGAATCCCGTTGCTTCCAACGACACCCCGGCCGGCCGGGCAAAGAACCGCCGGGTGGAAATCACCCTGAACGGACCAGGAAACTAGGGCCTTGCCCCGGAAGCGCGATCCGCATCCTCCGACCGCCGGATCCTCTGACCGCCGGATCCTCTGACCGCCGGTCGGGGCGATCGCGCTTGGGCAATGCCCCGCCAGCGCACCCGCCCGCACCGAGGCTTCCCATGAGACACACCGTTCTGCTCGCCGCCTGTGTCGGCTTTGTCTGCGGCGTCGGGGTCGCCAAATCCGAAGCCTGGATGCGTTCGTATAACAGCGGCGCCGCCATCCGGATGGAGCCCGGCCAAGGGACCGTCCTGATGCCGGCGATACCGGCCGGCCTGCCGGGCGACAGCCAGCAGGGCCGATACCAGCGCGACCTTCAACCGGAACCCCTTGACCCGCGCCATGGCGGCGCTCGTGATCCCGGGACCACCGCGGCGCCCGCGATACAGGCGCGGGAGATAGGGGCGCGGGAGATAGGGGCGCGGGAGATGGGGGCGCGGGAGATGGAGGGGGGCGGCCCGGCCGTCGTCGCGCAGGGGCAAGGGGCCCCATCCGGTTACGGCGGGTATTATCCCGCCACGCCGACGCATCCCGACGCTGCCGCCAGGGGATTCGGTCACGGCGGTTACGGCCAGCCATCGCCACCACGGGGCGATGGCATTGGCTGCCCCGGATGTGGCGGCGGATGGAACCCGGCCGCGGCCGCGGCGGCTGGTGCCGCGGTCGGCGCAGCCACCGGCGTCATGATCGGCGGAGCCGCGGGTGCCGTGGCCCCTTCGCCGGCCTATGCGCCGCCACCGCCCGCACCGGCGCCGCCGATCCATGCCGCGGTGCCCAGCGGCTGCAGCTACGACATTCTGGCCAACCGCTATACGTGTGCCGGCGGGCTGACGCTGGCGCCGGTCTACGGTCCGAACGGCATATCCTATCAGGTCGTGCCAGGCCCCTGACCCGCCGCGCCGCCAGCCGGTTGCCGGCCCAGGCATCCATGGCGCTTGATCATGACAGGGCCAGGCCGGAGGTATTGTTTCGGATATAATACGCCGGTTTCCTTTGATTCCGACCGTTCCGTCCCGCCACGGCGGGCGGACGCCCGACACCCATGCCTTTGCCGAAAAGGCACGGTACGGACCGGGACTTTCGGCGGAAGGCCGCGGCGGCGGGGCCGCATCCGGCGTGACGAGCGGCCGGTGATGAAGCAGGATTCCGCGCCGCCTGTTAGTGCACGCGCCCGGTTTGACAAGGCACGGCAACGCAGGCTTAACCGCGTCGGCCGCTCTCCGTCCTCCGACAGGTGGCTCAGCCACCCGGGCGGCCAGGCCGGCGGAAGGATCGACAGATGTCTGAGACACATGCGGCAGTGACACCGGCAGCCGACGGAACGCTGCCCCCGGAGCGCAGCCGGAAGCTGAAATCCGAATTCGGCCGCTGGCTCCTGCAGGCCCTGCCATTCCTCGTGCTGGGCATCGGGGCCCTGGTCGGCATGGCCTGGACCACAGCAACCGGCCAGCCGAGGCGCGAATATTGGATGTTCTATACGCCGCTGGCGATGGTGATCTGCATCGTCGAGGGGTACCGCAGCGCAAGGACGATGAAGGACTGGGGAATCCTGGTCCTGACACAAGTCCTGCAATGGGGCGCCGTCGGGATCGCCATGTACATCCTGATGGTCACCGCCGTCCGCGGGATGATGAACGAAGATTCGGTCGGCCTGACCTTGTTGACGCTGATCGCCCTTGGCGTCTTCCTGTCTGGCCTGCATGAACGTGTCGGCAGGCTGTGCGTCCTTGGCATTTTCCTCGCGGCGGCCGTGCCGGTGATCGCCTGGATGGAGTCCGCCGTCCTGCTGATGAGCGGCGTTTTCCTGCTGCTATGCGTGCTCGGCTTCGCGATATGGTATTTTACCCGGCGCTAGCGCGATCACGCCGCCCCTTTTCACGCCGCGGCGGCCAGGATCATGCGCGATGCCTTCTCCCCGATCATGATCGACGGCGCGTTGGTGTTGCCGGATGTCAGCGTCGGCATGATGGAAGCATCCGCCACGCGCAGTCCCTGAATGCCGCGCACGCGCAACTGCTCATCCACCACCGCCATCGGATCCTGCCCCATCTTGCAGGTGCCGACCGGGTGATAGGTCGTCTCGGCATTGTTGCGGACCCAGTCCAGCAGCTCATCGTCGGAGTCGATGTTCACGCCGGGTGCGAGTTCATCGGTGGCGATCCCCTGCATGGCCGGCGCGGTCATGATCTTGCGGGCGATGCGCATGCTGCCCACCGTCACGTCACGGTCCAACTGCGCCGACAGGAAGTTGAACTTCACCGCCGGCGGCTGGTTCGGCGACGCCGAGGTGATGTGGATGCAGCCGGTACTTTCCGACCGCAGGATATTGGTGATGACGGTGACGCCGGACTCCTTGGCCAGCTTGTAATTGTATGTCGAGAGGAAGGGAATCCAGGAGATCGCCGCATCCGCGGCCTCCAGCCCTGGCCGCGTGCGCACATACGCCCTGATTGGCGAAGCCGGCAGTTGCAGCAGCCCCTTCTTGTTGAACTGGTAGTTCAGCGCCTGCCAGACCAGCCCCAGACCCCGCGCCTTGGCATTGTATGTCATGTTGAGCCGCCGTGGCACCGCCCATTTCAGCCGGGGCGAGTAATGGTCCCGCAGATTCTCCCCCACCCCCTTTAGCGCGTGCTTCACCTCGATCCCGATCGCCTGCAGCACGTCGGGATTGCCGATGCCGGACAGCTCCAGAAGCTGCGGCGAGTTGATCGAGCCAGCGCTGACGATCACCTCGCGGCCGGCCCGCGCCTCCTTCTCCTCACCGTCCACCGTATAGCGGACGCCCACGCAGCGCGTGCCTTCCAGCAGCAGGCGCTGGGTCAGCGCGTTCGCCTGGATGGTCAGGTTCGGCCGGCCGCGCGCGGGATCGAGGTAGCAGACGGCGGTGCTCATGCGACGGCCACCGCGGATGGTCGTCTGCGTCATGGCGATGCCATCCTGCCTGGCACCGTTGTAGTCCCGATTGTATTCGATGCCGACCTGGCCAGCCGCCTTGATCAGCGCGTCATACAGCGGACCGGTCTCATTGTTCTCGGTCACATGCAGCAGACCGTTCCGGCCGCGATACTCCGCGTCGCCGTCACCCTGATAGCTTTCCATGTCGCGGAAGATCGGCAGCACCTCACGATAGCTCCAGCCGCGGTTCCCCAGCTGTGCCCAGGTGTCGTAGTCCTGCGACTGGCCGCGCACGAACACCATGCCGTTGATGGATGAGGAACCGCCGAGCAGCTTGCCGCGCGGGATCGGAATCCGGCGCTGGCCGGTGCCGGCCTCGGGCTCCGAGGAATACAGCCAGTTCGCTTCCGGATTGTCGATCAGCTTGGCGAAACCGATGGGGATGGGGGACCAGCGATGGGTCTCGCGCCCGGCTTCCAGCACCAGCACCTTGAAATTGGGATTCGCGCTCAGCCGGTTCGCCAGCACCGAACCCGCCGAGCCGGCCCCGACAATGACGTAGTCATAGGTCTGGCTTTCCATGGTGTCCCCCGCTGTTGATTTCGCCGCGTTGATCAAGTGGTAGCAGCGGAACCACGCGTGTCAAAGGGACCGGCCGGTCCGGGGTCGGGGGCTATTCCCAAGGAAGAATAGCGCAATCGGACCGGGACGGCGCCGGAACCGGGTCGATACCGGCACCTTCCCCCACCCCTTCGCGGAAGGGCGCGACCTGGGCTTCAGACTCGCCTGACATTCAGCGGCAGCACGATGCCACGCCTGATATCCGTCAAATCCTTCCGGTAGCCGGTGGCGGACAGATATTGCCCGAGTGGAATATACGGGACGTCGACGAAGAACTGCCGCTGGATGTCCGCCGCGATCGTTTTCTGCGCCGCCATGTCGGGCGCGTCGAACCACGCTTCCCGCAGCTCTTCCAGCCGCGGCGCGGTGGGCCAGCCGAACCAGGCGTCCTTGCCGTTGCCGCGCAGCAGGACGTTGCCGGCGGGCGTCATGAACTCGGCACCGCTGAACAATGCGATCAGCACGCTCCAGCCGCCCTGGTTCAGTGGCGATGTGTTGGCTCTTCGTTGCAGCAGCGTACCCCAGTCCGAGGTCGCATCGGTCGTCGCGAAGCCAAGCTGGCGCAGCATGTCGATGCCGACCGTCATCAACGCATCCTGGTTCGGCACATTGGTCGCGTGCAGGGCGACGATGGGGGCGCCGAAATGACCCGACGCGCGCAACGCCGAGCGCGCCGCGTCCAGATCGCGCGGAGAGGTCAGTGCGTCCATGCCGACATTCGAGGCCAGCGGCGTGTCCGCCGGAAAGACCCCGACCCCTTCGCGCCACATGCTGGGGTCGGTTCCGGCCACCGCGGTCATGAAATCGGATTGCTGCACCGCCTTCAGCAACGCCCGCCGCGCGGCGGGATCGTCAAATGGCGGCAGAAGATGGTTGAACCGAAGCGAGGCATACAGACCCAGTTGTTCCGGCTCATCCAGCACCACCTGCGACGACCGGGCAAGCAATGGACGCAGATCGGGCGTCACCGTCTCCCACCAGTCGATCTCCCCCGATTGCAGCGCGGCGGCGGCGGTCGCCGCGTCGGTGATGATCTGCCATTCCTGGCGCCTGAAGCCGGCGAGCTTGGGGCCGGCCATCAGGCTGGGCTTGCCCACCGGGGTCGGGCTGTAGCGGTCGAACCGTTCATAGACCAGTTGCGCACCCGAGACATGCTCGCCGGCGACGAAGCGGTACGGCCCCGATCCGACGACTTCGGTGAACGGCTTGGTGGGATCGATGGCAGCGAAACGTTCCGGATAGATGAAGCAGGGATAGGACCAGGGCTTGGCCAGCGCGTCCAGCATCGGGCCGAAGGGACGTGTCAGCCGGATCTCGAAGCGCCGATCATCCAGGACCTTGATGTCCTGCAGGCGCTGCGCCAGCACCTGTCCATGCGAATCCCGCGGCAGCCATCGCCGGATCGATGCGACCGCATCCTGCGCCCGGACCTTTTCGCCGTCATGGAACAGCAGTCCGTCACGCAGGGTGAAGGTCCAATGCTTGCCGCCATCCTCGACCACATGGCCTTCCGCCAGCTGTGGCGACGGGGCGAAGGCTTCATCCAGTCCGTACAGCGTATCCCAGCACATATGGCCGTGATTGCGCGTCGTATAAGCCGTGGTCGCCAGCGGATCCAGGATGGTCACATCCGCTTGCGGAATGAACCGCAACGTGTCGGCGGACGCCGCGGCGCGGGCCAGGAAGGGCCGGCCGAGCGCCAGGGCGGCGGAACCGGCCAGCAGGTGACGACGAGTTGGGGTCATGATGTCTCCCGACGGATATCGGCGCCGGCCCAATCCTCCATGAACCGGGCCACGGTACTCAGGTCCTGCGCGCCGGCGCCCTGAGAGGCGGCGAAGCGCCAGACCCGCGCGGCCTGCTCCAGGGTCCACATCGGCACGTCCAGCGCGGTCGCCTCGGCCAGGCCGAGCCGGACATCCTTGTCCAGGACCGTGATCGCGGCGCCGAAGGCGAACCGGCCGGAGATGATCTCTTCCAAGACCCGCTCCGTCGCCATGCTGCGGCCGGTGCCGGCATTGACCATCGCCAGCATGGTATCGGCGTCGAGCCCGGCCTTGGCGCCCATGGCGAAGCCTTCGATGGCAGCGATCAGGTTGGCGGCGAACAGCAGGTTGTTCACCAGCTTCATCACCTGCGCCTGGCCGGGACGGTCGCCGATGACGAACACGCTCTTGCCGATGCGCAATTGCCAGGGTTTCAGCGCCGCGACGGCGTCCGGCGCACCGGCGGCCAGCATCGCCAGGGTGCCGGCGCGGGCGCCCGGCGGGCCGCCGCTGATCGGCGCGTCGACGAAGCCGATATTGCGTGCGTCCATCATCGCCGCGATCCGCTCCATGGTCTCGCGGCCAATGGTGGACATATCGGCGTAAAGCCGCACGGCGCCGCCGCCGGCGACCTCGGCGGCCACGGCCTCACTGATCTTGCCGCTGGGCAGGCAGGCGAAGACGATCTCGGCCTCGGCCGCCACGGCCGCGGGCGAGGAGCAGGCGACGGCGCCCTGTTGTGCGAATGGCAGCATCGCCTCGGGGCGCGGATCGTAAACATACAAGCGCACGTCCGGCGCCAGCAGCCGCTCGGCCATCGGCGCGCCCATCTGTCCCAGTCCCAGAAAGCCGATCGTGGTCACGTTTGACATGGTATGGACGGGCTCCGGTTGTGTGGAGGCGGAATCCTGGCTTGCTCCGGACGGCGCTGGCAAGCCGCCTTGTCGACCAGGCCCAGTCGTCTCAGCCGTGCCGGCGCCCCCGTGCCGTCCGCGGTCAGGCCGACGCGCCGGCCACCACGCGGTCGCGCCGCACCGTCACGCGGTTGCCCGGCCGCTATGCGACGGCTTCGGCGGCCGTGACCAGCACAAAATCGGCGGCACAGCCGACGGCGGTGCCGTGCTCCGCCAAGCCGAGGGCCTTGGCCCATGGGAGCGGATATGGGTGACGCCATGGGAGACGGCGAGCCTGGCGTGACACTCCGACGGCTGTCTCGGGTGGTTTCCCCGACAGACCCTCCTACACGTCCAGATTCGCCACCTTCAGCGCATTGCCGACGATGAACTCCCGCCGTGGCTCCACCACGTCGCCCATCAATGTGCTGAACACCTGGGCGGCGTCCTCGGAATCGCCGACCTTCACCTGCAACAAGGTGCGCACCGCCGGATCCAGCGTGGTCTGCCAGAGCTGATCGGGGTTCATCTCTCCCAGCCCCTTGAACCGCTGGATCGACAGGCCGCGGCGCCCGTGGCCGATCATCGCATCGAATGCGGTCGCCGGACCAGCCACCGATACTTCCCTGGCGTCCAGCTTCAGCGTCGCCGGCTCCCCAAACCGCTCCGCCAACCCTTGGGCGCGATCGGCCAGCCAGCGCGCCTCGGCGCTGCGCAGGGCGGCGGGATCAAGGAAATAGCGCTCCGCCACACCGCGCACCGTGCGCGACAGCGACAGGCCGTTATCGGCCGCCACCACCCAGCCCTGCTCTGTCGGCAGCGACACCGTGTTCAACCGGCGGGCGAATTCGGGGGCGTTGGCGGTGGCGCGGCCGGCATCGGCGGTCAGCACACCGGCGATCGCCGCCTGCTCCAGCAGCGCCACCGGGATCACCGAGGACAGGCGCTTCAGGTTCAGCGTCGCCTCCCGCAGCAGCGGAATCTCGGCCTGCAGCTCGTCCTTCTCCAGCACGCGGCCGCTGGCATAGGTCAGCCGCGCATCGGCCAGCGCCTTGTCCAGCAGAAATGCCTCCAGCGCCGCGTCATCCTTCAGGTAGCGTTCGTCGTTGCCGCGCTTGGCGCGATACAGCGGCGGCTGGGCGATATACAGGTGCCCGCGCTCGATCAGCTCCCGCATCTGGCGGAAGAAGAAGGTCAGCAGCAGGGTGCGGATGTGGGAGCCGTCGACATCCGCATCCGTCATGATGACGATGCGATGGTAGCGCAGCTTGCTGACGTCGAACCCGCCCTGCTCCACCGGGCCCTGGCCGATGCCCGTGCCCAGCGCGGTGATCAGCGTGCCGATTTCCTGGCTGGACAGCATGCGGTCGAACCGCGCCCGCTCCACGTTCAGGATCTTGCCTTTCAACGGCAGGATCGCCTGGAATTTCCGGTCGCGTCCCTGCTTGGCGGACCCGCCGGCGCTATCACCCTCGACGATGAAGATCTCGCATTTCGCGGGATCGCGTTCCTGGCAGTCCGCCAGCTTGCCCGGCAGGGTGGAGACATCCAGCACGCCCTTGCGGCGGGTCAGCTCCCGCGCCTTGCGGGCGGCCTCCCGCGCCGCCGCGGCATCCATCACCTTCTGGATGATGCCCTTGGCTTCCTTGGGGTGCATCTCGAACCAATGCGCCACGGCATCGGCGACCGCCGCCTGGACCACCGGCTGCACCTCGGACGACACCAGCTTGTCCTTGGTCTGCGAGGAAAATTTCGGATCCGGCACCTTCACCGACAGGACGGCGGTCATGCCTTCGCGCATGTCGTCGCCGACCAGCTGCAACTGGTCCTTCTTGCCCATGCCCTCGGCGTATTTCGTCACCACGCGGGTCAGCGCGGCGCGGAACCCGGCCAGATGCGTGCCGCCGTCGCGCTGCGGGATGTTGTTGGTGAAGCACAGCATCGTCTCATGGAAGCTGTCGTTCCAGGACAGGGCGAATTCCACCTTGATGCCCTGCGTCTCATCCGCCGTCCGCAGGCTGATCGGTGGTGTGAAGACCGGGTTCTTCGACCGGTCCAGCCATTCCACGAAGGCGACGAGGCCGCCCTCGTAGTGCATCACCGCCTCCACCGCCGGCGCGTGGCGTTCGTCGCGCAGCACGATGGTCATGCCGGAATTCAGGAAAGCCAGCTCCCGCAGCCGCCGCTCCAGCAAAGTGAAATCGAAATCCGTCTTCGTGAACGTCGCCGGGCTGGGCTTGAACGTCACCTCGGTGCCGCTGGGCCGGTTGGAAGCGCCGAGCACGGCCAATGGCGCCTCGGCTTCGCCGTGGCGGAAGCGGATCATGTGCTCCTGCCCTTGGCGCCAGACGCGTACCTCCATCCATTCGGACAGCGCGTTCACCACCGCCGCGCCGACACCGTGCAGGCCGCCGGACACCTTGTAGGAATTCTGGTTGAACTTGCCGCCCGCGTGCAGCCTGGTCAGCACGACCTCGGCGGCGGAAATGCCTTCCTCGGGGTGGATGTCGGTCGGGATGCCGCGCCCGTCGTCACGCACGGTCACGCTGCCATCGCCGTTCAGGATCAGCTCGACGCGCTTGGCATAGCCCGCCTGGACCTCATCAACGGCGTTGTCGATGATCTCGAAGGCCATATGATGCAGGCCGGAGCCGTCATCGGTGTCGCCGATATACATGCCCGGCCGGCGACGGACGGCGTCCAGGCCCTTCAGGACCGAAATCGACGCGGCATCATAGGCTTCCGGATCGGACTCAGGCGGCGGAACGGCGTTATCGGACATGCCGGGATGCGACTCCAAATTGTCGAGTGGATACTCTAGATATATAGCGCCTACAGCGCCCGAGGGACAGGGACTTCGCCGCGAAAACGCGTGTCCCGGTGTAACGCCCCATCGCCTGTCGCATAGGCATCCGCCTGACCCGCCAGCGGCAGGAAGATGTCGGCATCGGTTCCGGTGACCACGGTTTGGGCAGGTGACACCGCCAGCGCCTCCCATAGCGCCTGGCGCCGGCCCGTATCCAGGTGGACGGCCGGTTCATCCAGCAGCAGCAGCGGCGGCGCGCCGCGGGCGGCGGCGATCAGGCCGGCATGCGACAGGACGACCCCGATCAGCAATGCCTTCTGCTGGCCGGTGCTGGCCAGGCCGGCGGCCAGCCCGGTCGCCGCATCGGTCAGACGCATGTCGGTGCGGTGCGCCCCCAACGCCGCGGCGCCGGCCCCGGCATCCCGGCCACGGCCGGATTCCAGTTCCGCCCGCAGCCAGTCCTCCACCGCCAGCGCCGGCTCCCGCGCCAGCCGCTCGGCGATCGGGCAGTCCAGGGCGATATGAGCCCGTGGGAAGCCGAACGTCGCCTGGTCGTTCAGCCGGTTGACCAGCGCCATCCTGGCGGCGGTGGCGGCAACGGCATGGCGGGCGATGGCGTCCTCCACCGCCGCCAGCCAGGCGCGGTCACGGCGGCCTTCGGCCAGCAGCCGGTTGCGGTTCGCCACCGCGGTGTCATGCGCCGCCATCTCCCGTGCATGGCCCGGCTCCATCGCCCAGACCAGCCGGTCCAGGAAGCGGCGCCGGCCCGACAGGCCCTCCTGGAACAACCGGTCCATGCGCGGCGTCAGCCAGACGGCGGACAGGCGCCGCGCGACCTCCGCCTGGCTGCGCGGCGTGGCGCCGTCCAAGCGGAAGACACGGCGATCATCGGTGCCGCCGGGCGGCGTCCCGGTGCCGATTTCAGTGTCTCCATCCGGCATCGCCAGCCGGGCGGCGACGGCCCAGGCGCCGCTGCCGCCCTGGCGCGGCAGATCGGCATGACGCGCGCCGCGCAGGCCGCGGCCGGGCACCAGCAGCGACAGCGCCTCCAGCAGGTTCGTCTTGCCGCTGCCGTTCGGGCCGTACAGCACGCTGACGCGCGCCTCCGGCCGCCAGGTCAGCGCGGCGTAGTTGCGGAAGTCGGTCAGCACGAGTCGGGTCAGGCGGGGCACGGGTTGAACATGGCGATCCAGCGCCGTCCGGGGAAGACGAAGCGGACGGTCCGGGCTGGGGAAGATGGCGAACAATTCGCGTGCAGTCCCTGCGCTTCCTCACTACGGTGCAGGCGGGTCGCCGCCAGGGCACCCGATCCATGTCGATAAGGTAACGTGGCCGGCAATGCACCGGCGGCGGCAGGGAGGCTTCATATATGACAAAACCACGTGCAATCGCGCGGCGATCGGTATTGGCCGGAAGCGCCGGGCTTCTGATGGCACCCGCCATCACCGGCCGGGCCGCCGCCGCCACGCGCGGCGTCACCGATTCCGAGATCGTCATCGGCACCATGACCGATCTGTCCGGCGTCACGGCCGTGCAGGGCGTCAACAACGCCAATGCCATGCGCATGGCATTCGATGAAATCAACGCACGCGGCGGCATCCATGGCCGAAAGATCAGATGGATCGTCGAGGACAACGAATACATCGTCCCCAAGGCGGTGCAGGCGATGAACAAGCTGCTGAACCGGGACAACATCTTCTTTGCACTCGGCAACGGCGGCACGCCGCACAATGAGGCGGTGATGCCGGCGATGTTCGAGAAGAACGTGCCGAACGTGTTCCCGCTAACCTGCGCGCGGTCGATGTATGAGCCCCTCAACCGGCTGAAATTCGGCCAGTTCTCCTCGTACTATGACCAGATGCGCGCGGCGGTGAAGTTCTTCGTCACCCAGCGCGGCAAGAAGACGATTGGCTCGATGTACCAGGACACCGACTTCGGCAAGGACGTGCACGCCGGCGCGGTGGCGCAGCTCGACGCGATGGGCATGAAGCTGGCCGGCTTCACCGCGCACCGGCCGACCGATACCGATTTCAATGCCGCGCTCGCCAGGCTGCACGATGCCGGCTGCGACATGATCTGCATGGGCACCATCGTCAAGGATTCCACGCTGATCCTGCAGACCGCGCGCAAGATGGGCTGGAACGTTGATTTCTGCGGCCAGTTCGCCAGCTACTCGACGGCGGTGGCCGAGGCGCCGGGCGGGGCGACGGAGGGATTCTATTCGATGGCGCCGGCGCTGTACCGCTATCCTGATTTCCCCGACCCGAAGGTGCAGGCGTTCACCAAGGCATTCCGGAACCGCTACGGTATCGACGTGAACTATCTCGGCGAAGCCGGGTACACCGCCGTCGCCTTCATCGCCGTGGCGCTGGACAAGGCCGGCCCCGACCTGACGCTGGACAGCTTCATCAAGGGCATGGAAAGCATGAAGGACTGGCGTGACATTTTCGGCGGTCCGCCACTGTCGCTCAGCGCCACGAATCACCACGCCTCCAACCAGTCCTTCCTGTCGGTGGTGAAGGGCGGGCGCTGGGTGCCGGTGATCGACGCGCCGCTGAGCTTCTGATATCGCCGCCCCATCTTTCAGCGATGGGGCGCGGGCGATAGGCTCCGCCCGCGATCAGTCGATCGCAATCAGTCGCCGGCGATCAGTCGCCCGCGATCAGTCGATCGCAATCAGTCGAAGGAAACCGACCCGTGGCCGCCACGATCTATCACAATCCCAGCTGCGGCACGTCGCGGAACGTGCTGGCCATGCTCCGCGACGCCGGGGAGGAACCGGAGATCATCGAATATCTGAAGACGCCGCCATCCAGGGCGACCCTGCAGGATCTGCTGAGGCGCGCGGGGTTGAAGCCGAGCGAGGCGGTCAGGCGGAAACAGCCCCAGTTCGCGGAACTGGGGCTGGACAAGCCGGGGGTGACCGAAGACCGGATCCTGGACGCGATGGTTTCGACACCGATCCTGATCGAGCGGCCGATCGTCGTCACCGGAAAGGGTGTGCGGCTGTGCCGGCCGAAGGAGAAGGTTCAGGAGATTCTGTAGCCGCCCAGAGATTCTGTAGCCCCAGATTCCGTGGCCGCCCAACCCGGCCTGACATCCCGCAACCCTTGCGTGCGGTCCCGATCCGTGCGGGGATCGTGCGCTGACAAGACGCAAAGGGAGGCGGACATGGCGGAGGTGGCGGTCTCACCGCGCATGCGGCGCATGCAATGGATCGCGATCGCGCTGGCCACGGGGGCCATCGCGCTGAACTACATCGACCGCTCGACCCTGGCGATCGGCAACCTGCCCATCCGGCAGGAGTTCGGGCTGAACGCCACCGCCATCGGCGCGCTGCAATCCTTCTGGTCCATTACCTACGCCATCTGCCAGGTGCCGATCGGCTTCGCGCTGGACCGGCTGGGGCCGCGCTACCTGATCGGTTTCGCGCTGGTCCTGTGGTCGGCGGCGCAGGCCGCGGGCGGCCTTGCCGCCACCTATACGCAGCTGATGTGGGCGCGCATCGCGCTGGGCGCGACCGAGTCGCCGGCTTTTCCGGGCGCCGTGCGCATCACCTCCGACTGGTTCCACGTCAAGGACCGCGGCAAGCCGACCGGCTTCTACAACTCGGGCGGCAGCATCGGCCCGGCCATCGCGCCGCCGCTGCTGACCTTCCTGATGCTGAGCTTCGGCTGGCGCGTGATGTTCATCGCCATGGGCGCCGCCGGACTGTTGGCCGCCGTGGCGTGGTTCAAGCTGTACCGCGATCCGGCGAAGACGGAGCTGGAACCGCGGGACGAGGCCTATCTGCGCGCCAACCGGGAGGCCGAGGCACCGGTCGAACTGCGCAACTGGGGCCGTTTGTTCCGCTTCCGGCCGATGTGGGGCCTGATGCTGGCGGCGTTTTGCGGCGGCTATGCGGTGTGGATGTACCAGACCTGGCTGCCGGCTTATCTGGAAATGCAGCAGCATATCAGCATCGCGAAGACCGGCTTCCTGGCCATGATCCCGCTGTGCTTCTCGGTGCTGGGCGCGCTGGCCGGCGGCTGGTTCACCGACCGCCTCGCGCGCTCCGACATGGACCTGATCGCCAGCAGGCGGCTGCCCTCGATCCTGGGGCTGCTGTTGTCCGGGCTGTGCACGATCGTGGCGACCCAGGCCGGCAACGCGACAGAGGCGGTGATCTGCATCTCCGCGGCGATGTTCTTCCTGTCCGCCGGCATTGCCGGGAAATGGACGCTGATCACCGCCGTGGCGCCGCAATCCTATTGCACATCGGTCGCCAGCATCCAGAATTTCGGCGGCTACCTGGGCGGGACGGCATCCCCGCTGATCACCGGCATGGTGGTGGACATGACCGGCTCCTTCGTCGCCGCCCTGGCGATCGGGGCCGGCATGACGATCCTGGGCGCGATGATCCTGCAGCTTGGCGTGCGATCGCCGATCGCGTCGGAGGAGCTGGACCGGACCGGGACGCCGCGAGCGGCCAGCGCGGCGGCCGGAAGTTGACCGGACCGGAAGTTGACGGGACCGGAAGTTGACGGGACCGGAAGTTGACGGGACCGGGAAGATGGGGGCCGCCGATCGCGGCCTACCGCGTGGCGACGATGAACAGCCGGGGAAAGGGCAGCAGCACGGACCCGTCCGGCAATGTCGGGTATTCGCGGGCGATGCCGGTCCGGTACTCGGCCAGGTAGTCGTCGGTCTCCGCCGGGTCGAGCGGAGCGAGGAACGGCCGCAATCCGCTGCCCTTGAACCATTCGATCACCGCGTCCGCCCCACCCGGCAGGACGTGGTGGTAGACGGTCAGCCAGACATCCACGCGTCCGGCGTGCGGCTTCAGCAAGCGATAGTACCAGTCCGCCCCGCGGCGCGGCGTGCGTGATCCGGCCGCGCCGGCCAGCTTGGCGGCAAAGCGGGGCAACGCCGCAACCTCCCGCATCAGGCGATGCGCCGGCTCCTCCAGATTGTCGGGCATCTGCACCGCCAGGCTGCCGCCGGGCGCCAACCGGTCCAGCAGGGCCGGCATCAGCGCCTCGTGATCGGGTACCCACTGCAGCACGGCGTTGGACAGGATCACGTCATAGGTTTCCGCCGGCGCCCAGCTTTGCAGGTCCACCAGGTCAAACCGCATGTCCGGCATCCGCTTGCGCGCGGCGGCGATCATGTCGGCGGAGTTGTCGAGGCCGGTGATGGCTGCCCCCGGATAGCGCGCGGCCAGAACCTCGGTCGAATTGCCGGGGCCGCAGCCCAGGTCGATCGCGCGCCTGACATCGGTATTGGGAACCGCGGCCAGCAGATCGCGCACCGGGCGCGTGCGCTCGGCCTCGAAGTTCACATATTGGGCGGCGGACCAGCTCATGACGGACGTCTCTCCCGCGCTGTTCAGACGGCACCCGCGGACCGCAGCCCGGCGCGCTCGGCCTCGTCGTAGCCCAGTTCGGTCAGGATGTCGTCGGTGTGCTCGCCCAGCGCTGGCGCCGTGCGACGGATGGCGCAGGGCGTGTCGGAGAATTTCACCGGAAACCCCAGCATGCGGACGCCGCCGATCCCCGGATGCGGAACCTCCATCACCATCTCCTGCGCCAGGATCTGCGGGTCCTGGAACACCGCGGGGATGTCCAGCACCGGCCCGCAGGGGACGCCGGCGGCGTTCAGCGCCTCGACCCAATGGGCGGTCGTGTTGGTCGCCAGCTTGCCGCCGACGATGGCGTTGATCTGTGCGCGGTGGGCGACGCGGGCGGTCTGGGTGGCATAATTCGGATCGGTCTTCAGCCCGGGCTCCCCCAGCGCGTCGGCCAGCCGGCCGAAGAACGCGTCATCCGGCGGAGCCAGCGCGATCTGCCCGTCGCGGGTGGCGAACAGCCCGTAGGGCGCGGCGATCGGATGGTCATTGCCGGCACGCGGCGGGACCTGGCCGGTGGCGAAATAATTGGTCGCGATATAGGCCAGCAGGCTGACCAGCCCGTTGGTCAGGCTGACCTCGGTCCGTTGCCCGCGCCCGGTCAACCGCGCCCGCGGCACCGCCGCGGCGATCGACAGGGCCGCGTAAAGTCCGGCGATCAGGTCGCTGATCGGCAGGCCGGAGCGCAGCGGCGGGTCGTCGGGACCGCCATTCACGCTCATGAAGCCGCTCATGGCCTGGGCGATGAAGTCGAAGGCCGGACGGTCGCGATACGGCCCGGAGGAGCCGAACCCGTTGATCGAGGTGATCACGAGGCGTGGCTGCAATGCGTGCAGGCGAGCGTCCGAAAACCCCATCCGCTCCAGTACGCCCGGCCGGAAATTCTCCACCAGCGCATCGGAGCGGGTGACCAGCCGAGCGAGGATATCCTTTGCCTGGGGCTTGCGGAGGTCGAGCACGATGGAGCGCTTGTTGCGGTTGAACTGGGCGAAATAGCCCGAAAACCCGTCGATGACGGCGCCCTGGCGGCGGACCGAATCGCCCTCCGGCGCCTCCACCTTGATCACGTCGGCCCCCATGTCGCCCAGCAGCGCGGTGCAGAACGGGCCGGAGAGCACGCGCGTGAGGTCGAGGATGCGGACTCCGGTCAAAGGCATGGCTGGCGTTTCCCTGATGGTCGGGCGCCAGTTTCCCATTACCGGGGGCAAACCGCCAGATTGCGGCGATTTAATCCGGATCAGCATCGTTTGCCACGATTCCGCCGCCGCCCCAGCGCGCTGGCGTCATAATCGGGGTCTCTTCTTCCGCCATCCGGAAGGAGCTCGAACCCCCTTCCGGCCGAGAAAGGATGATGATGATGAAGCGTCTTCTGACAGTGACCGCGGGCGGCCTGTTCGCGGCGATGGCGGTCCTGCCGATCGCGGCCTTCGCGGCCGACGTCGGCACCGCGCCGGCCGCCGACACGAAAGCCCCGGCGGCGGTGACCGCGCCCACGGATGCCAAGACCCCGGATGCCAGGACCCCGGATGTCGGGACCGACGCCCACGCGGCCGCCAAGACCACCGCGCCGGCGCATGAGACGAAGACCGAGGGCAAGCACCACAAGGTCGAGGCGAAGGCCGGCAAGCATGAGGGCGCCGGACACGAAGGCACGGCGAAAGCGCCGGCCGGCCAGTCGAGCGTTCAGCCGAAGCAGGTGGAACCCGGCAAATCGTGATGCGTTGCCGCCTTGTCGCCCGGCTCTCCTCCTCCTGAGCCGGGTGATCGAGGTCACCGGGCCGGTGGTACCCTCCCCAGCCAGGCCGGCACCGGTGATGTCAGGGCCCGCCTCTCAACCGGCGGGCCCTGCTTCACACCAGTCCGGCACCGGCCGGATGGAGTCTCCGGCTATTCCGCCGCGGCCTCCAGCGCCGGGCGCTCCTGCAGCATCTCCAGGGCCGCCTCGGTTTCGGGGGACAGCCGGGTGATGGCGATATCGGTGTAGGGGTTGACCAGATGCTCCGCCTCGATGCGCTTGCGCACGCGGTTGACCTGCCACAGCAGCCTGCCCAGGCGCAGCAGCTTGGCGAAGGTGTTCGACCAGTGCCACAGGTAGAACAGCGGCGGGACGGCGTGCACGACGCTGGCGGGCGATCCCGGCCGACGGCTGCGGCGGATTCGGCGGCGGATATAGCCGCCCTGCAATGGGTGGATTTTCTCGATCAGCGGCATGCCGCAGAACACCACCAGGCTCAGCATCAGGCGCTTCACCGGCAGCCCATCCGCCACGGCGCGGCGCAGCAGGGTCTCCATGTGGTCCAGGCTGTAATACTGGGTCCAGGCCTGCTGATAGACCCCCTCCCATTCGGCCTCGCTCATGCGCGCATGCGCGGTGCAGACATGTTCCAGGTCGTACTGGTTCATATCCGTGTTCATGGGCACGTTGCCGCGGGTCAGCTTCTGATGATCCTCCGACCCCGGCAGCGGCGTCAGGATGAAGAACTCCAGGCAATCGACCGGCAGTTCGCGCTTCAACGTCTCGATATCGTGCCTGATCGATTCGACCGTGTCCTCGGGGAAGCCCAGGATATAGCCGCAGAAGGTGATGATCCCCACGGCGCGCCAGGCCTGCAGCATTTCCCGGTATTTGCCGATCTTGTTCTGCCGCTTCTTGGCGTGCAGCAGGTTGGCGGCGTTGATCGTCTCCAGCCCGATGAAGACGCGCGAACAGCCGGCGCGCTTGCACTTCTCCACGAAGCCGGGGATGCGATAGGCCTGGGCGTCGACCTGGATCAGGAAGCCGAATTGCAGGCCCTCCCGCTCCCGCATCTCGATGATGCGGTCCAGGATCTCCTCCCAGTTGCGGTTCCGGGCGAAATCGTCGTCGGTGATGAAGAACCGGGTGACGCCCTTCTCCAGGTGCGCGCGCAGCAAGGCTTCCACGTCGTCGGCGCTGCGATGGCGGGATTTGCGGCCCTGCACGTTGATGATGGTGCAGAAGCTGCACTGGAACGGGCAGCCACGGCCCGCGTCGAAGGAGCCGATGGGCGGCGAGTAGCGCCGCAGCCGCTCCGCCGGCAGAAACGGCGCGACGGCACCTTCCAGGTTCGGCAGGTCTTTCAGGTAGTTGTAGATCGGCTTCAAGGCGCCGGCCTGGGCATCCCGCAACAGGTCGGCGATGCGGTCCTCGGCTTCACCGGCGAACAGGGTGATGCCCAGATCCAGCGCCTCCCTCAGATCGGCGGGCAGCGTCGGCAGCATCGACAGGCAGCCGCTGACATGGAAGCCGCCGATCATCACGTCGATGCCCTGGGCCCGGAACACGCGGCCCAGGTCCAGCGCGCGGGGGAACTGGTTGCTCTGCACGCCCACCAGAAAGACGATGCCCGCCCCGGCCTTCCGAATCCGCGCGACCACCCGCCGCTCGGAGATCACCGTGTTGCACTCGTCCCAGCCATCAAAGGTGATCGTCACGTCCTCACCCAGCGGCCTGGTTTCGGCGGCGGCCTGGACGATGGCGTAGAGGCTGGCCAGCGAATTGGACGGGATCGAGGCCTTCCACCACTGAATGACATAGCCGTCGTCATCGTAATGAGACGGCTTGATCATCTCGACGTGGAAGGTTCGGGCCACGATCGGTCCTTCAGGAAATACGTATACAACGGCACTTCCCTAGATTGTGAGCTGCATCAAGTCCACGCCTATTCGGCGGCGGTTCACATGCCACCGTCCATTTTGGTCGGAGCCGTGTCTCCGGCTCCGCACCCGTACGCGTGGCTGCTTCCTTACAAAGCCGTTATCGTTGACCCAACGGCCCCTGGGTCCTATCTGACGAGGGTCTTACGCCGCCGAACCCGGCTTACGCGCCCCTGGACCCGCCCGAATCGCGACCTTCGGCATTCGGGGCGGGGTCTGCGCCGCTGAGGTTTCCCGCTGGAAGGTCTGTATGCTCGCCGCCATCGCCCGTGCCATTTTCGGCTCCGCCAACGACCGCTCATTGAAGACGTATCAGCGGCGGGTTGCCGGCATCAATGCCCTGGAACCCGCCATGCAGGCCCTGTCCGACCAGGCCCTGGCGGCCAGGACCCAGGAGTTCCGTGAACGGCTGGCTCAGGGGGCGACACTGGATGAGCTGCAGGCCGAGGCCTTCGCCGTGGTGCGCGAAGCCGGGCGGCGGGTCCTGAACCAAAGGCATTTCGACGTGCAGCTGGTCGGCGGCATGGTGCTGCACGACGGCAAGATCTCCGAGATGAAGACCGGCGAAGGCAAGACGCTGGTCGCCACCTTGCCGGTCTACCTGAACGCGCTGTCCGGCAAGGGCGTGCACGTGGTCACCGTCAACGACTACCTGGCCCGCCGCGACGCCGAATGGATGGGCCAGATCTACCAGTTCCTGGGCATGAGCGTCGGCGTCATCGTCCATGGCCAGGATGAGGAGACCAAGCGCGCCCAATACGCCGCCGACATCACCTATGGCACCAACAACGAGTTCGGCTTCGACTACCTGCGCGACAACATGAAGTTCCGGCTGGAGGACATGGTCCAGCGGGATTTCAACTACGCCATCGTCGACGAGGTCGATTCCATCCTGATCGATGAGGCGCGGACCCCGCTGATCATCTCCGGCCCGGCCGAGGACAGTTCGGACCTGTACCGCCATGTCGACGTGGTGGTGAAGGAACTGGTCAGGGATCCGGAGACCTATGACAAGGATGAGAAGTTCCGCACCGTCTCATTGACCGAGGCAGGCAGCGAGAAGGTCGAGGACATGCTGCGGGAAGCCGGCGTGCTGACCGAGGGCAACCTGTACGACATCTTCAACGTGTCCCTGGTGCATCACGTGCAGCAGTCGCTGCGCGCCCACACGCTGTTCCACCGCGATGTCGACTACATCGTCCGTGACGACCAGGTGGTGCTGATCGATGAGTTCACCGGCCGCATGATGACCGGCCGCCGCTATTCCGAGGGCCTGCACCAGGCGCTGGAGGCGAAGGAGCACGTCACCGTCCAGGCCGAGAACCAGACGCTCGCCTCCATCACCTTCCAGAATTATTTCCGCCTCTATCCGAAGCTGGCCGGCATGACCGGCACGGCGATGACCGAAGCCGACGAATTCGCCGAGATCTACAAGCTGGACGTGGTGGAGATCCCGACCAACGTCGCCGTCCAGCGCAAGGATGAGGACGATGAGGTCTACCGGACGGCGCAGGAGAAATATGAGGCGGTCGCCACCCTGATCGACGAGGCCCGGTCCAAGGGCCAGCCGGTGCTGGTCGGCACCACCTCCATCGAGAAGAGCGAGGTGATCAGCAAGCTGCTGAAGCACAAGAAAGTGCCGCACGCGGTGCTGAACGCCCGGTTCCATGAGCAGGAGGCCGAGATCGTCGCCGATGCGGGCGCCCCCGGCGCGGTGACCATCGCCACCAACATGGCCGGCCGCGGCACCGACATCAAACTGGGCGGCAACCTGGAGATGCGCCTGCGCAAGGAGCTGGCGAACATCCACGACGAAAGCGACCGCGCGGTGCGCGAGGCTGAAATCCGCGATGAGCTGGCCGTCGCCCACCAGAAGGTGAAGGAGGCCGGCGGCCTGCTGGTGATCGGCACCGAGCGGCACGAAAGCCGCCGCATCGACAACCAGCTTCGCGGCCGGTCGGGCCGCCAGGGCGACCCGGGCCGGTCCCGCTTCTTCTTGTCGCTGGAAGACGACCTGATGCGCATCTTCGGCTCCGACCGGATGGGCGGGCTGCTGCAGAAGCTGGGGCTGAAGGAGGGCGAGGCGATCGTCCATCCGTGGATCAACAAGGCCCTGGAAAAGGCGCAGAAGAAGGTCGAGGCGCGCAATTTCGACACCCGCAAGAACGTGCTGAAATACGACGACGTGATGAACGCCCAGCGCAAGGAGGTCTATGCCCAGCGCAAGGAGTTCATGCGGGCCAACGACGTGTCGGAGATGGTCGACGACATGCGCCACGACGTGGTCGCCACCATGGTCGCCGCGCGCGTGCCGGAAAAGGCGTTCGCGGAGCAGTGGGCGCTGGGCGACCTTGCCGCCGATGTGCAGCGCGTGTTCGGCCTGAACCTGCCGGTGGAGGACTGGGGCCGCGAGGAAGGCATCGACGAGGTTCATCTGCGGGAGCGGATCGGCAAGGCGGTGGATGAGATGATGGCGGCGAAGGCGGCCAACATGGGTCCCGACCTGATGCGCTTCATCGAGAAGTCGCTGCTGATCCAGACGCTGGACGCCGTGTGGAAGGAGCACCTGTACGCGCTGGACCACCTGCGCCAGGGCATCGGCCTGCGCGCCTATGGCCAGCGCGACCCGCTGAACGAGTACAAGGCCGAGGCCTTCGCCCTGTTCAACGCCATGCTGGACGAGCTGAAGGAGCGCGTGACCTCCCTGCTGTCACGGGTCGAGCTGGCGCCGGAGCAGCCGCAGCTGTTCAACCCCGAACCGATCACCACGCGGATCATGGTGGAAAGCCATCCCGAACCGGCCTCGGCGCTGGGATCGGACCTGTCGCCGGTCCCGATGCCCGAGGATGACGGCGGCATGGTCGCCACCCTGCCGGTCCGTACCCCCGCGGTCGATCCCAACGACGAGTCGACCTGGGCGGCAACCCCGCGTAACGCCGCCTGCCCCTGCGGGTCGGGGAAGAAATACAAGCACTGTCACGGCCGGCTCACCTAAGCCCAGCGCGCCGTGCCGGACGTTGCACAAGCGGACCGGGCACGCACCGAAGGACTGCGCGCGGGCACGGTGGGCGCGGGCACGGTGGGCGCGGACAAGGTGGGCGCGGACAAGGTGCGCGGGGACCGGATGCGCGCGGGATGGGCAAACGCCGTTACCAACCCGATCCTGATCCTGGGCGCCCCGCGCTCCGGCACGACATGGCTGGCGAAGATCATCGACAGCCATCCTGACGTGCTCTACCGACACGAGCCGGACGAGACGCTGCCCAGCCCGGCGGTGGTGACGCCGGAGAGCCTGCCCGCGCTGCTACGGTCCTGGATCGCGGACCGGACGCCACGCAGCGTCGCCAAGCGGCCGTTCTTCGCCAAGTCCTGGCAGCCCGCGCCGGGTCGCTGGCTGCGCACTGCCTGGGCCGGTGCGGCCGGCCTGTCGTCCCGCCTGCCGGTCCCGTTCAGCGTGCTTGGCCATTTGCCGATACCGGACCTCGCGATCCACCCGCCACCCCGGGTGGCGTTGAAATCCGTGCGCTGGACGCAGGGAGCGCCGGTGCTGGCGCGCGCGATGCCCGACAGCCGCATCCTGTTCATCCTGCGCCACCCGTGCGGCCAGGTTGCCTCGGTGATGCGCGGCAACCGCCAGAACCGCTTCGATCTGCGCACCGAGGGCACCGACATGCCGTTCGATGAGGAGCGGGCGATCCGCCACGCCGCGGCTTTCGGGGTGGACGAGCCGAGCTTCCAGGCGCTGCCGGATGCGGGGAAGTACGCGTGGAGCTGGCGGGCGTTCAACGAACCCGCTGATGCCGCCCTGGCCGGCCTGCCGAACGTGCTGATCGTGCCATATGAGGCGCTGTGTGCGGCCCCGATGGCGGAAAGCCGCCGCGTGATGGCCTTCGTCGATCTGGCGTGGAACCGCCAGACCGAGGATTTCATCGCCCGCAGCACGACGCATGACGGCGACGCCGGCTATTATGCGATCTTTCGCAACGCCGTCGCCGCGGCCGGCCGGTGGCGCACGACGATGCCCGAGGCCGATCAGCGGGCGGTGCGCCATGTCGTCATGGCCTCGCCGCTGGCCCGGTACTGGCCCGACCTGGCAGCGGCCAGCCCCGCGGCCGGATAGCGGCGGACCCCCGTCGGCCGGAAGCCGCCTTGCCCGCAGCCGGACCAGGCCGGATGCCAGACAACTCCGGGTCGGACGATCCAGGATCAGGCGGCCCGGGACCAGGCGCCCAGGGTCAGACGACCCAGGGTCAGACGACCCAGGGTCAGACGGCCCAGGGTCAGGCGGCCCAGGGTCAGGCGGCCCACAGGTTGGGCACCATGTCGGCCGAGTATCCCGAAACGAACGGGCGTGCGGTGCCGGTGGCGGGATCGAAGCCGTGCCGGCGCATGGTGCCGATATTGCCGCCATACAGATGAATCGAGATCGACGGGCGGTCGGCCAGCGCGTTGGCCACGGTGTGTATGTCGCCCAGCATCGGTGAGACGGCATCGACCATCCCGGGCCGCAGACGCCGAGCCGGGCCGGCTTCCAGTCCCATCCGATCGGTTCGGGGCGTATAGGCCACGGCCTCCTCCTCTCCGCGCAGCATGCCGACCAGTCCCCAGATCAGGTGATCGTGCACCGGCGTCCGCTGGCCCGGCCCCCAGACGAAGCTGACCAGCGAAAACCGCTCCAGCGGGTCACAGTGCAGCAGGTATTGCCGATAGTGCTTCGGGTCATGCGCGGCGAACGGCTCCGGCAGCCAGTCGTCGTAAGCGATCAGGCTGCTCAGGATCTCCCGCGCGGGTTCCAGGACGGCATCCTCTCTGTTTCCCTGTCTCTCCACCAGACGTGTCAGGGCGCTGACGGCATTGCGCAGCCGGGCGATGGACATCTTCACGTGTCCCCTTTCTTGACCGGCCACACGGTGCAGGAACACCGATCCCGCGACAAGCCGGCGGCATATGTCGCCGCCGCGCGCCGGTCACGCCGGTTCAGCGCGTGACAATCCGGCGTCGAAGGCTCAGTATCGCGCCGTGAACAGCCTGTCCCCGCCACAGATCCGCCTGGGAATCGAGGTCGTCCATGACCTGGTGTGCCCATGGTGCTATCTGGGGGTCCGCCGCCTGGTGCGGACGCTGCGGCGGCGGCCGGACATCCAGTTCGAACTGACCTGGCGTCCGTTCCTCCTCAACCCCGACATGCCGCGTGGCGGCATGGCGCGACCCGATTACGTGGTGCGCAAGTTCGGCGGGGAGGATCGCGCGCGCCGGCTCTATGCGACGATCTCCGAGGTCGGGCGGAGTGAAGGGGTCGAATTCCGCTTCGACCGCATCCGCCGCACCCCGTCATCGATCGATGCGCATCGCCTGGTCCGCTACGCCGCCCGCTTCGGACAGGCCGATGACATGGTGGATGCGCTGTTCGCCGCCCATTTCACCGAGGGACACGATATCGGCGACCATGCCGTCCTGGTCTCGATCGCCGCCACCTTCGGCCTGGACCCGGTTGCGGTGCGGCGGTTCCTGGCCGCGGAGCAGGAGACGGAAGCGGTGCACGCCGATAATCTGCGCGCCCACCGGCTGGGCATCAACGGCGTGCCCTGTTTCGTGGTGGACGGCGCGCTTGCCATCGCCGGCGCCCAGGAGCCGGAGGTGATCGAGCGGTTGCTGGACGTCGCGCTGGTGGATCTGAAGGCCGCCACGAACGCCGTCGCGCCCTGATCGCCGGCCTGATCTTGCCGGGTCGGACAGAGCCGCCTACCGTCGGCGGATCAGTCAGAATGGAAATGTCCGCATGCCCGTCCAGGCAACCTCTTCGATCGTCGCGCAACTGGCGCCGCACGGCATGCTGCGTGCGGGCATCAACATGTCGAACTTCCTGCTGGTGACCGGCCGCACCGCCTCCGGCGACCCCGAGGGGGTATCTCCCAGCATGGCGCGCGCGATCGCCGACCGGCTGGGCGTGCCGGTACAGTACGTGCCCTTCCCGAAGCCGGGGGAACTGGCCGACCAGGCTGGCAACGATGTCTGGGATATCGGCCTGATCGGCGCCGAACCCGCCCGCGCCGAGAAGATCGCCTTCACCGCCGCCTATTGCGAAATCGAAGCGACCTACCTGGTGCCCGCCGGCTCGCCGCTGCGGAGCATCGCCGATGTCGACAAGCCGGGCGTACGCATCGCGGTGACCGCGCGCGCCGCCTATGATCTGTGGCTGGAGCGGAACATTAAACATGCCACGCTGGTGCGGTCCTCCAGCCTCGACAGCGCGTTGGAGCAGTTCATCGCCGACAAGCTGGAAGCCCTGGCGGGGCTGCGGCCGCGATTGATCACGGATGTGACGAAACTGCCCGGCGCGCGGATTCTGGACGGCCAGTTCACGGCGGTTCAGCAGGCCGTCGGCACGGCGAAGGCCAATACCGAGGCGGCGGCGTTCCTCAGTGCCTTTGTCGAGGAAGCGAAGGCGACCGGGCTGGTGGCGAAATTCATCGAGCAGCACAAGGTAAAAGGCTTGTCGGTCGCGCCGCCGGCCTGAACGGCCGACCTGATTGCCCGCGGCCTGAACGGCCGACCTGATGCCCGCGGCCTGAAGGGCCGACCGGCACGCGCGCCGTGCCGACCAGGAGGGCGGCGCGCGAAACCCGTCGATGAGACCGGCGCGGCGCCGACGGACCGTCACCACGGCGGAGCGTCATCACGGCGTCACGGCTGCGGCATCATGGTTGCGGATGCGGCCTCATGGCGTGTCCGGCTGAGAAACGTAGACCTGGCGGGACTTGAATGAGAGCCAGACCCGGCGGCCGGCCAGGAACTGCTCGCCCAGCAACGCATCGCCAAAGCCGGCATCGCCGGGCATCACCATCATATAGGATGGCTGATACGCGACCGGTCCGATCTGCAGCAGGTTGAACCGGTGCAGGCGCGCCATCACCTGGTTCGGTCCGACGCCGTGCTGCATCACCCTGGGATCGCCGTCGAAAGCCTGCTCCGACAGGCCCATGCGCCGGATCATGCCGCCGCTGACCAGATTGACCTGCGCGCCGGTGTCCAGGATCGCGGTGCCCGCCGTGCCGTCCAGCGTGAAGGGGATCAGCAGACGGTCCTTGCGTGCGCTGATGCCGGGGATCTCCACCGCCGGCGTCGGCCAGGGCGGCTTCACCGCGGGACAGACGGTGGCGTGATACAGCGTCAGGGTGCCGCCCGGCACGTCGATGTCCAGGTCGAAGGCCAGCAGGATATCGGCCCCCAGCAGCCCGTCCGCGTCCAGCCCGCGGCTGTTCTGCAGGTTGAAATCGCCGACCGCCAGCCGCTGCAGCGGGAACCGCACGCCGCCCAGCACCAGCCGGTCGATCTTGGCATCCTTCGAGGTGGTGATGCCGCCGACACCCAGGGAGCGGGTGGTGAAGCGCTCATCACGCGCCAGCCCCAGACGTTCGGCTGCCTTGCTGGACAGGGTGGTGCGTTCCGCGCCGGTATCGACGACGAGCTTGGCCCATTGGCCGTTGATCCCGGCCGGGACGATCAGCAGATGGTCCTGCACTTGCATTGGCATTTGCGCGACAACGCGCAGGTTGCAATCGATGATATCCGCGCCACTGGTACAGGCGGCCAGGACCAGTGGGACCAGCAGGCGGAACAGCAACCGGACATGCCGCATCATCCACAAATCCCAGCCCCGAATATCCAGTCCCGAATCCCAGCCCCAAATTCCAGCATCGAATCGCAGCGTCATCGGGCGCCAGTCTGCCACAGCGCGCACGGGTACGCCACGCGTTGACGCAAGCGGCGTGAAGCATTTCACAACCCGTGCTGATGCGAATCGAAAGTGGTTGACAGCATTCATATGATTGTGAGAGTGCACCAGCATAAAGCGCGCACCTTGATTGAAGCCGAAACAAAGGGGGGTTTCGTGACGGGAAGCGAAATATTTCAAAGTCTGTGGAGCATTGTCCGGCTTCCGCTGCAGATCATCCTGACCGGCCTCGCCATCATCGTTGTTGTCCTGATTGCCCGCTTTGTCTTTCCCGGCATCTTTGAATCCGGCGGTTCCGACACATTGTTTACCGGCAACGGCGCCACCCTTGTCGTCGGCACCCTGGTCTTCCTGCTTGGCATCGCCGCCTTCGCCTTTCTCTGGTGGCTGGTCAAGGCCGGATACGATCTGCTGGGAAACCGCGACATCGACGATACCCGCCTGCAAAGCTTGAATGAGCTGCCGCTTGGCCTGCCGGAAGGCACGGTCCGGGCTGTCCTGGCGCTGATCGTCGGGATGGTGGGCATTCCGCTTCTGCTGTTCTCCGCCCCGCTTGGCATTCCGCAAGGAACGGCCGGAATGATCGCAACGATCGTTTCGGGCGTCTTTGCCTATTATTTCGGAAGCCGCGTCGCCGGCGGCTCGGTCCAGACCGCCCGCAACCTGTCCACGGCCGTGGGGCAACTGCAGACGGACAACAGCCAGCTTCAGCAGGACAACACCACGCTGAAGGGGCAAAGCGAGCAACTCGCCAGCCAGAACCAGGCCCTGGCGGAGTCAGCCTCCACCGGCCGGAAGACCGCCCTCGCCAATCATCTCACGACACTCAGCGGTTATGTCGCCGTGCTCGATGTGCTGGTGAACACGTTGCAGCCGGTGCTTCCGAAGGGCCTGCTTCCCGCCGGTCTCGATACGTTACTGGGCCAGGCGAAATCGACGCTGGATACCGCGTCACAGCTGGCCGACGGTGACATCACGGACGAAACCATCTCCAAGGTGACCGGCATGATCGGCAGCATCGCCAGCGCCTCGCCGTTGGGCGGTCTGCTGAAGGCGGCGGCGCCGCTGCTGGGTCCGCTGGCCGCGGGCGCCGGGCCGCTGGGCGCGGTGGCGATGGTCCTGACGGTCGGCTGGGGCTTGACCGAGTCCGCCTATAAGCGCTGGTGCGCGCGCGTGCTGAACGCCCCCTTCCAACCCAACCTGGTCGATGTGGGCAGCATCTCGGCGGCGTCCGCCGCGCTGTGCCTGTCCGAATCACCGATCTTCAATGCCGCCTTTGCCGGCCTGAAGGACCAGCCGGGCTTCTATGCCGGACTGCTCAATGCCGTTCTGGCCGACCACGCGGCGACGGATCTGTGGGCGAAATACGGACCGCAGGGCTTGTTCACCGATCTCTCACAGGTACAGCAGGGCCTGGACGAGTTCCGCAAAGCCCTGCTGAACGACGCCTCGGCCGGCGACATCTCGGCCTCCGTGGTCCAAGACGCGGCCAGGAAACTCGCCAGCGGCGGCCCCGATGTGCAGCCGGGCAACCTCGGCATGTCGGACCTGGACAAGGCGATCAACGACCTGCCGACCGCCGCCGGAACGGATGACCAGAAGGCCGCCCTGGATGCCCTGGTTTTGCTGTCCACGACGATGCATGACAAGGACGTCGATATTGGCGGCATGATCGCCGATCTTTCCAAGGCGGGTGGGGCGCAATGAAAACGGCTATAATCAGTCTGGCACGCACAGGTCTTGCCCTCGCCGGGTTGTCGTTGGCGGGATGCCAGCAGGTTGCCAGCGTCGCCAATCCGGACATTGCGCAACTGGCCCGTTTCCAGGCAGCGAACGCCTCGCCGCAGGCGATCGCCGGGGAAACCGTCGTCCCGACCTGCGGCCCCGACACCTGCGCCAGGCTCTACGCGGCCCATGGCGTGGCCAATCTGCAGCTGGCGATGGCCGACCGCGCCGCGCCGGCGACCTGCCCGCCGCCCAGCCCGGCGGCGCAGAGCCAGCTGGACGCGGCGATCCATGATCTGGGCAAGGCGCTGGCCGACCTCGCAGGCATCGACCAGGCAGGGCAGACGCGGCTTTGGCGCGACAAGGCCCAGGCGCTGTATTGCAGGGCCGAACAGGATCGTCCCGCCAGCGGTCTGACCTTTGCCGTCCAGGCGGAGTCCGCCGCGCAGCGCGCCGAGCCGCCCGCCGGCAACGTCCTCGCCGGATGGGCGGCGCTGTATGTCGCCGTGTTCGCGCCCGACGCTTCCACCCGCTGTGACGCCGCCGCCCGCGCCAAGGCTGCCGCCGAGTCGGGGCTCAAGGCGGGTCCGGACGCCGCCAGCCGGGCCGCGCTGACCAGGATCGGCAACGATGCCCGCCAGTCGGCTGCCGCCGCCGGCTGTCCACTGTCCTGACGGGAGGTCACCATGGTTCTGCTCAGGGGCGATCTCGCCTTCCGCCTGCCGATGCAGCGGGGGGAGGATGTGCGCCAGACCCAGCTTGCCCTGGCACGGGCCGGCGTGTTCACCGGCGTCGCGGATGGCGTGTTCGGGCCGATAACCCGCACCGCGGTGGTGGCGTTCCAGACCCAGCTGCATATCCGCAATCCGAAGATCGTCGTCGACGGCATCGTCGGGCGCGACACCTGGAGCGCGCTGTTTCCCGATGACGCGCCGGTGGAGACGTCGGCGGGCCTCAAGGTGCCCCCATCGGTCATGCGCCCGACGGGAATGCTGCCGTGGCGTGTGAGCCTGGGCACCTATCTGCCGCGGCTGACCGCGTCGCACGGCTCGCCGCTCGGCCGCGGGCCGAAGCAATGGCAGTTGACCCCGCAAGGCATCTGTCTGGACGGCAACCCGTCCCCACCCCGGACCCAAGGCGCGCCAACCACGGCGGCCAATGTCTGGACGCGGTTCCGGACC
Source organism: Rhodopila sp. (assembly GCF_035548095.1). Lineage (GTDB taxonomy): Bacteria > Pseudomonadota > Alphaproteobacteria > Acetobacterales > Acetobacteraceae > Rhodopila. The sequence goes on from NZ_DASZUV010000028.1 coordinate 208,602, forward strand.
GCGCTGGAGAAATGCGCGGCGGCCTATGGCGTGCCGGTGGAACTGCTGATTGCCACCGCCTGCACCGAGTCCGGCGGCGATCCTTCCAGGTCCCGGCAGGAACCGGGTTTCGTCTCCGATGACAGCACGCCGGACAAGGTGTCCCCCGGTCTGATGCAGACCCTGATCTCGACCGCCCGCCATGCCACCGGCGACCCGACGCTGACCCGGGACCGGCTGTTCGACCCCGAGACCTCCATCCGAGCGGGAGCCGCCTTTATCGCGCAGCAGGCGACGCGGGCGAGCATACCCACCGGCTTCGACCCGCCGCTTGTGGCAATCGCCTATAACGCGGGTTCGTTGAGAGAGGCGCAGAACCCGCCGCCCGCCAATAGCTGGGGCCTGGTGCAGACCGATCGCGGCGGCGGGGTCATGCACACCGATGCCTTCGTGGCCTATTTCAACGACAGCTTCGCCGTGCTGGCGGGCGATCCGCCCAATCCGCGGACACCCAGCCTGTGGGCGCTGCAACAACCGTAGGACGCGCCACGGCAGGCCGTCGCCTCGTAGAGCCGGGGTTCGCCGTCACGGCCGGTTGTCAGATCGCCGGCACGGTGGTCGGATGGGGACTGCCATTTCCTGCGCAGCGAGCCCCATGCCAGACGCGATCACCCCTCAGGCCGCCGATCCGGATACGATCACCCCGGACGCCATCACCCCCGATGCCATCACCCCCGATGCCATCACCGAGGAGCTGTTCCGCAACGCCATCTCCGCCATCGGCGATGAGATGGTGCTGACGATCTATCGCACCGCCTATTCGGGTGTATTGAAGAATATCATGGATTACAGCGCGGCGCTGTGTGACGACCAGGGCCGCCTGGTCGCACAGGGCCTGTCGCTGCCCGGCCATCTGTGCTCGATCCCCTCGGCGTTGCAGGCAGTGCTGCGCACATTTGGCGACGACATCGCCGAGGGCGACATCTTCATCAACAACGATCCTTACGACGGCGGGATGCACCTGCCCGACATCTTTATCTTCAAGCCGCTGTTCGCCCCAAAGGAATCTGCCCCAGGGGAGTCCGCCCCAGGGGAGTCCGCCCCAGGTGAACAAGGGAACCGCGTCATCGCCTATGCCGCCACGATCTGTCACCACACCGATGTGGGCGGCAGGGTGCCGGGCTCCAACGCCTCCGACAGCCAGGAGATCTATGCCGAGGGCCTGCGCATCCCGCCGCTGAAGCTGTACGAGAAGGGCCGGCCGAACGCGACGCTGTTCCGCATGATCGAACGCAACGTGCGGCTGCCCGGACGGGTGTTCGGCGACATCCGCTCCCAGCTCGCGGCGTGCGAGATCGCGGCGCGTGGCATGGCCGACCTGGTTGGACGTTACGGTGCCGAGGGGGTGCGCAGCCTGATGGTCGCGATGATGGACTACTCGGAGCGGCTGACCCGCCAATGCCTGCTGGAGCTGCCGGATGGCGAGGCCAGCTTCACCGACTGGATCGATGACGACCAGATCGATGCCGGCGTGCCGATCAAGCTGGTCTGCACCGTGCGCAAGCGCGCCGACACGATGGAGGTCGATTGGACCGGCAGCTCCCCGCAGGTGAAGGGGTCGATCAACAATACGCTCAGCTACACGCAGGCCATGAGCTTCACCGCCGTGAAGTCCGTGCTGTCGGTGAACATGCCGAACAATGACGGCGTGTTCCGTCCGATCACGGTGATCGCGCCGCCCGGCACCATCACCCATGGCAAGCTGCCCGCCGCCTGCGCCGCGCGCGGCCTGACCGGCTTCCGTGGCGTCGACTGCGCCTTTGGCGCGCTGGCAAAACTGTATCCCGACCTGGTGTTCGCCGCCTCCGACGGCGGCAACACCGGCCTGACCATCGGCGGCTACGACAAGGACCTGAACCCGTATATCTATGTCGACTTCATCTCCGGCGCCTGGGGCGGCCGGCCCTGGGCGGACGGGCTGGACGGCAACACCTGCATGTTCGCCAACATGGCAAGCTTCTCGGTCGAGGTGATCGAGGCGGAGAACCCGCTGGAGGTGCTGGATTACGAACTGGTCCCCGATACCGGCGGCGCCGGAAAATTCCGCGGCGGCATGAGCCAGCGCAAAACCTGGCGGATGCTGGCCGATGAGGGCGTGCTGCAGGTGCGGGCCGACCGCCAGACACATCGTCCATACGGATTGTATGGCGGCGGACCGGGCGCGCCCGGCCTGAACGTCATGAATCCCGGCCAGGCGAATGAGGCGAAGCTGCACGCCAAGATCACCATGACGTTGCGGAAGGGCGAGGTCTTCCGGCATGAACTGCCCGGCGCCGGCGGCTGGGGGCCGGCACTGGACCGAGACCTGGCGCTGGTGGCGCGCGACCTGCGTGACGGGCTGGTGACGATCGACGCCGCCGCCCGCGATTACGGCGTGGTCGCCGCCGGCGACCCGCCGGTCATCGACGAACCGGCGACCGAAATCCTCCGGGCCAGGCTGAAAGCGGAACGGACACCGCTGCCCGACGTGGCGTGGGAGCCTGCGGCATGAGCGGGCTGCGCGTCGGCGTCGATATCGGCGGCACTTTCACCGACCTGGTCGCGTTCGCGCCGGATGGACGCGTCACCACGCACAAGATCCTCTCCACCCCGCGCGATTATGGGGAAGGCATCATCGGCGGCCTGGCCGCGCTCTTGGCCGGCGGCAACGGGCCGGTGACCGAGGTGCTGCACGCCACCACCGTCGGCTCCAACACGGTGCTGGAAGGCAAGGGCGCGAAGACCGCGCTGATCACCACCAGGGGATTTCGCGACATCCTGGAAATCCGCGACCTGCGCATGCCGGTGCTGTACGACATTGGCTGGACCAAGCCCCGCGCGCTGGTGGAGCGCCGGCTGCGGCTGGAAGTGACGGAGAAGACGCGCCCCGACGGTTCGGTCGCCGTGCCGCTGGACCGTGCCAGCCTGGCGCCGGTGCTGACGATGTTGCGCGCCGAGAACGTCGCCTCCGTCGCCATCTGCCTGCTGCACAGCTACGCCAACCCGGCGCATGAGCAGGCAGTCGCCAGAATGGTGCGCGCCGCGCTGCCGGACATCGCCATCAGCGTCAGCAGCGAGATCCTGCCGGAGATCAAGGAATATCCCCGCACCTCCACGACCTGCATCAACGCCTATGTGCAACCGGTCGTGCGCGCCTACATCACCGCCCTGGACGCGCGGCTGCGCGCCATGGGCATCGATGCGCCGCTGCAACTGATGCAGTCGAATGGCGGTCTGGCCTCGGCGGCGTTCGCGGCGCATTCGCCCGCCCATATCGTCGAGTCCGGCCCAGCCGCCGGCGTGGTCGGCGCGGCGGCGCTGGCCCGCCGGCTGAATGAGACGCGGCTGATCACCTTCGACATGGGCGGCACCACCGCCAAGGCCGGGCTGGTGGAAAACGGCGAGGTGCTGCGGACCGAGGCGATGGAGGTCGGCGGCGGCGTCATGGCCGGCTCCCGCCTGCTGGTCGGCGCCGGCTACATGCTGAAGCTGCCGGCGATCGATCTGGCCGAGGTCGGCGCGGGCGGCGGCTCGATCTGCCGGCTGGATGCCGCGGGGGCGCCCAAGGTGGGACCACACAGCGCCGGGGCCGAACCGGGACCGGTCTGCTACGGCCGGGGCGGCACCGCGCCGACCATCACCGACTGCAACCTCGTGCTGGGCTATCTGGATCCCGGTGGCCTGGTCGGCGGCGGCATGCGGCTGGACCTGGGGGCAGCGCGGGCGGCCATCGCCCGCGACCTCGCCGAACCGCTGAAACGGTCCGTGGAGGAGGCAGCGCATGGCATGCTGCGCCTCGCCTCGGCGACGATGATGCGGGCCATCCGCTCGGTGTCCGTCGAGCGGGGACGCGACCCGCGGCAATTCACGATGCTGGCCTTCGGCGGCAACGGGCCGCTGTTCGCCGCCGGAATCGCGGCGGAGCTGGGTATCCGCCGGGTGATCGTCCCGCCGCTGCCGGGCGTGTTCTCCGCGTTCGGGCTGCTGGTCGCGGACGCCGAACATCATGCGCGGCAGAGCATCCGGCTGCGGCTGGACCATGCCGATCCGGACCGGATCACTGGCATCCTGACCGACCTTGCCGCCGCCGGGGCGCAGCGCTTGCTACGCGACGGCTTTCCCCAGGAACGGCAGGTGTTCCAGCGCGCCGCCGCCGCCCGCTACGCCGGCCAGTCCAGCGAGATCGAGGTGACGCTGCCCGAGGGCGCCGTGTCGCCGTCCCGGATCGCCGACCTGTTCGCGGCGGAGCATGAACGGACCTATGGCTTCCGCGCCCCGGCCGGTGAACCGGTGGAGCTGATGGGCCTGTCGGTGATGGCGCGCGGCCTGCCGGAACGCCCGCGGCTGCCATCCGCGATCCCGCCTTTGGCCCAATCGGTGCCGGCCAGCCGGAAGGCCTGGTTCCCGGGCGACGGATGGATGGAGACGCCGGTGACCGATCGTTCCGGCCTGACCGACAAGCGGTCCGGACCGCTGATCGTCCAGGAATACGACGCGACATGCCTGGTGCCACGCGGCATGACGGCGGAGCTGGACGGTTTCGGGAATATCCGGCTCGATCGGATTTGATGCGCCTGTTCCTCAACCCCCGCATGGGTGTTCCCGGCCTCGTCGTCCTGCCGGCCGGCGGGTTCCGGCGCGCGAAGGCCGAGATCACCACCTGGGACGGCTACGCGCCGACGCCGCTGCACGATCTGCCGGCGCTGGCGGCCAGGGCCGGCGTCGCGGCGATCCGGCTGAAAGACGAAGGCACACGGTTCGGGCTGGGCAGCTTCAAGGCTCTGGGCGGTGCCTATGCCGTCGCCGCGTTGCTGAGCGCCGAGCTGGCACGGCGCGGCGTGGCGCCGCGGGCTGGATCGGCGGAGCTCGCGTCCGGTCGCCACGCCGACGCCACCGGCGCCATCACCGTCACCTGCGCCACGGATGGCAATCACGGCCGGGCGGTGGCGTGGGGGGCGAGGCGGTTCCACTGCCGGTGCGTGATCTTTGTGCATGAGACGGTCAGCCAGCCGCGTGTCGATGCCATCGCCGCCTTTGGCGCCAAAGTGCGGCGGGTGCCCGGCACCTATGACGACGCGGTGCGGGAGGCGGACCGGCAAGCCAGGGCGAATGGCTGGTTTGTCGTCTCGGACACCGCCTATGCGGGCTACACCGAGGTTCCGCGATCGGTGATGCAGGGCTATCGGTTGATGGCGGATGAGGCCGCGGATCAGTGGGATGGCGCGCCACCCACCCATGTCTTCATCCAGGCGGGCGTCGGCGGTGCCGCTGCCGCTGTCTCAGTGCAGACCCGCGCTCGGTTCGATCCGTCCCCGGCGCTGATCGTGGTCGAGCCCGACAACGCCGCCTGCCTGCTGCTGAGTGCCGAACGCGGCGCGCCTGCGACCGTGCATGGCGACCTGGACACGATCATGGCCGGCCTCGCCTGCGGCGAGCCCAGCCTGCTGGCGTGGCAGGAGCTGGAGCGGGCGGCGACCGCCTTCATGGCGATCCCCGACCAGGAGGCGGCCAGGGCGATGCGCATTCTCGCGGATCAGAAGCTGGTGATCGGCGAATCGGGGGTTGCGGGAGTCGCCGCCTGCCTCTTAGCTTGCGGCGACGCCGACGCGCGCCGAAGCCTGGGCCTTTCATCCGACAGCCGCATCCTGCTGTTCGGCACCGAAGGGGCAACGGACCCGGAGATGTATCGTCGGATCGTTGATGCGGGTTAAAGGATTATCAACGACTTTTGGCGAGTGTCAGGATACCGCGGATGCAACTGCATACGATGGCGAGTGGTTCCTGGCTGAGCGACTGATCGGAGCGTCCTCCATGCGCGTCAGGTGGCCTCTTTTTGCGACGGTGGTAACGGCGACGGTCGCCTACGCCGCCTATCCTTATGTCACGCTATACCGGCTTGGCACCGCCATGCAGACCGCCGACGCGGCGACCCTGGAACGGCTGGTCGACTGGCATGCGGTGCGGGAAGGGATCAAGGAAGATGTGTGCGACTACGTTGTCGACACCGGTCCAGCCCAGCCGCAAGGGTCGCTGCCCACCTTTGGCAGCGGCTTCATCCGGGGGATCGCCTCCAACGCCATCGACCGGCAGGTGACGCCGCAGGCGATCGTCGCGGCATCGACGGCGGCGCCGTCCAAGGATGCACGGGGCGATTCACGGCAGGAGCCGCGGGCCGAGACGCCCGCGAGCGCCATGGCGCGGGTCTCGGTGGATTGGGCCTTCTTCGAAAGCCCGACCGTCTTCACTGTCGATCTGCGCGCCCAGGGCGTGCGGGAGCCGGTACGCATGGAGCTGGACCTGCGGGAGGGCATCTGGCAGGTACGCCGCGTCTGGCTGCCGGTGGAGATGCTGAAGGGTCCGCCCTCCCGCACCTGATAGGACGGGATCGCGGTCTGGCCGGACCGGGTCCTCTGGCCCGCATCGTGCTCTGTCAACTCTTTGATTCAAGAGGGGACTCAAGCCCTCCAGCCGCCGGCTTCAGGCGATCGCGCTCTACGCCTTCGGCTTGACCGCCTCGACCGGCCCGCCCGCCTTTTTCCAGGCGCCAAACCCGCCCTCGATATGGGCGACCTTCTCCAGCCCCATATCCTGCGCCGTCTTCGCCGCCAGGGCGGAGCGCCAGCCGCCGGCACAGAAGAAGATGAACGTCTTCGGCTCCTGAAAGATCGGCTTGGCGTAAGGGCTTTCCGGGTCGATCCAGAATTCCAGCATGCCGCGCGTGCAGGAGAACGCGCCAGGCATCCTGCCCTCGCGTTCCAGTTCCCGGGGATCGCGCAGGTCGATGAAGACGACATCGTCCTTCCCGTACCGGGCCTGCGCTTCCGCGACGGACAGCGTTTGTATCTGCGCGTCCGCTTCCGCCAGAAGCTGCTTATAACCTTTCTTGATCTGCATCCGCGCGTCCGCCTCTAAATGCTCAGGTCGAGCAGGTTGTAGTCGATGATGCCGGCTTTGGCCGCCGCATGCCAGCGATAGGTTTCGCCCTCCAGCGGCTGGCACCGACAGGGGGTCTCGTGCGGAAAGCGCTGCCGCCGTGCATCGATCGCGTCTCCTTGCTGGTGTAGGCGAAGGAGCCGTGCACGGTTTGCCGGTTGGTGATCGCAACGTCGCCAGGGCGCAGACGACGGGCATTGCGTCCGGCAGCCGCTCCGTCCCGGCGGCGGCCATGGCCTTGATATTCCGCCTTGCCCCAACCGTGGGAGCCGGGCACGCCCCAGACGTCGTTGGCCGGGGTGCAGCCACGAAGCTGGCCCATGAGGTTGTAGCCGTGCGAGCCGTGGTCCCAGTCCGGGCTGTCCCAGTGGGTGACGCCGTCCTGGTGCCACGCGACCGAAGCGCCGCGACCGGGTTCCTTGATGAACAAGGCTTCGTTGAACGGCACGAAATCATCACCGTTCACCGCCGCGGCCACAGCCAGTTCGGCCGGTTTCAGGACGTTTTCGAAGACGTGGAAGCCGCAACGCCAATACGCGTCCAGAATGTCGGGACGAATTCCCGCCATCCGCCGTGTAGCGGATCGGGCCGCGGTTCCCCCAGGGTTCGGGCGCGTTCCGCGCCGGCTTCCAGATAGGACCGCATCGCGGCCCCTTCCGGTCCGTAATCCGGCAGGGGGCTGGTCGCCATCGCATTCATGACCGTGCCTCGGGCGTTTTCCTGAAGCCATGACAGGGTCAGGTCGATCCCATCTCATGCTTTATCAACGTTTTGATTCAAGAGCGCGATTCACGCCTTCTCGCCGTCGGCTTCAGGTGATGGCGCTCGCGACCTGACGATAGGCCCCAGCGCGGCGGCTGGCAAAGGTGCCTTTCCGCCCGGTTGCGCGCCGACGGGAAACCGATGACCGTCACGGCGGCCAAGACAGCCACGACCCATGGCCGGCCGCCAGCGTCTTTTCATCAAGCGATGGCTGGCAATTCGGCGCAAGGTCTGCGAACACGTCGCCATGCTGACCCAGACACGCGCCCATGGACGGACGCCGGCCACGCCGCCGGCGTGTCTTCGACAACGCGGGGACGCTCCGCGCCGCCGCTGACACGGTGACAGCGGCCGGCGACCGGCTGGTTCGCCGCTCCTGCCCGGCGGGGGCGAGATGAACCCGGCCTGGACATTGCGCACGGGGCGGCTGCTGCTGACCCCGATCGGCGGCCAGGATCTGGCGGATTTTCGCGCCATCGCCGGCGATCCTCGGGTGTTCGCGGTGATGCTGGGCGGTGTCCGGGATCCGGTCAGGGCGGCGGACGACCTGGCGCGCTTCGTCATCGCCTGGGGGCGCTGCGGCTATGGTATCTGGGCGATCCGCGAGCCCGACAACCGGCACCGGTTCCTGGGGATAGTCGGGCTGGAGGACCGGCCGGACGGCCGTGGCACCGGCCTGCGCTTCGCGTTGTGGCCGGAGGCGCAAGGCCGTGGCCTGGCGCGGGAGGCTGCCTGGGCAGCCTTGCGCTTCGGCCACGATCAGGCCGGCCTGCGCCGTATCGTCGCGGTGGCGCGGGAGACCAATGTGGGTTCCCGCACCGTCCTGGGCTGCATCGGCATGCACGAGGCCGAGACGTTTACCCAGAACGGGTACTGCATGGTGCTGTATGAGAGTGTGAGCGGTCCGGCCGTCCGGACCGTACCGGGCGTCCCCTGACGCTGCTTCAGCGCGATCGCCTGAAGCCGGCGGTGAGAAGGCGTGAATCGCGCTCCTGCATCAAAGGGTTGCTAAGGGATGATAGAGTCAACCCGACCCTGTCATGCTTGATGGCGTGACCCGGCTGACCTGGCTGGCGCGCGGCCGCCCGCCCTGCCGGTCATCAATGATGCCGGTCATCAATGATTCTGCGCCACCTGCTGGCGCATCGCCGCGATCAGCGAGTTGATGTCCTCATTGTTACGGCTCAGGAAGGATGCGTAATCCTGCCGTTGGGTCAGCCGCAGCGAGGTTCCCTCGGCCACGACGTCGATGATCTGCGGCCTGGTCGCGGGGTTGGAGATGATCCAGTCGACGTCCGCGGGCGGGTTGTTGGGCCGCAGCACGGTCGTCATGACGGCCGCATCCTCATCCTGCATGCGCCGGCGGCCCATCGCGAAGGCGACACCCTGGTATTGCCCCAGCTTGGCCGAGATGTTGATGACCAGCACGGTCCTGAACAGTTCCAGGTACTGCTTCTGCTGCTCCGGCGTTGCCTTGCGCCAGAACCGGCCCAGGCAGAATCGGGCCACGCCATCGACATCCACCGCCTGATCGATGATCCGGGTCAGCGCGGCCCGCTTGTCGGCGTCGCTGCCTGGTCCGTTGATGACGGCGACCAGCTTGTCACCGGTTGCCTTGACGAAGACGGCGGCTTTTTCGGCCGGCGATGTGTCCGCCCAGGCCGGCAGGGCGGCGGCGAGGCTGGAAACAGCCAGGAGGCTCAGCAAGGTCCGGCGGTGAGTCATGTTCGATCAAACTCCGGTGGCAGGCCCGTCCCTATTGGGCGGCGGTCTTTTTCGGCTGCGGAAACCAGACCGGGATGGTGTGCCGGTCGTCGTCCTGCATCTCCTTGATCTGCGCCGCTCGGTGCTGCCGGTAAAGGCTGCGGAACGTGGCATAGGGATCAAGTGCCGTCTTCTTGATCTGCTCGATCGGGTCAAGCACCCGCTCCCGCGCATCGATGGCGTTCATCGCCAGGCGTGACCAGTTGAACGCCTTCATCGCCGTGCTGTGCGGGCTGCCCACCCAGGTGAACGGGTCAAGCGCGATGTCAACGCCGAAGCCGGCGGCGTCGCGCGGGTCCGACGGGCCCAGCACCGGCAGGTAGAGGAATGGGCCTTCCGGCACGCCCCAGTTTGCCAGGGTCATGCCGAAATCGCTGTCATGCTTGCTGTAGCCCCATTTCTGGGCGACGTCGAAGATGCCCAGAACGCCGGCCGTCGTATTGATGACGAAGCGCATGAAAGTGTCACCGGCGCGGCGCGGCTTGCCCTGCATCATGTCGTTCGCCAGCGCGACAGGGGTGCCGAGGTTGCCCAGCACGTTGTGCACGCCGTTCCGGACCGGCTCCGGGACCGCGAAGCGGTAGGCTTCTGCGGCGGGTTTCAGGATCACCGTGTCCAGGCCGTTGTTGATCGCATAAAAGACGCGGTTGGTCGGCTCCAGCGGATCGTTCGTCGCCTTGAAATCCGCCACGGCGTCGGGATCGTCGGCCGGCGGCGGCGTCGCGCAGGCGCTGAGAAGGGCAGCCAGGCTGACGGTGACGGTGCAAATTCGGAGTGCCCCAACGAGCGAGCGAAGAGGACGTGGGGCAGACGGCATCAGAATCCTCTGGCAAGGGACCGGTTTGGTCCCGAATAACCGACAAGCGCCAACATGGCGAGTTCGGCCAGGATTGGAAATCCCCGCAATCCGGTCTTCACGTAAACGAGATGTAATGTTGTGTTATCATGTCCGGCGCCGGCAAGGGAACCGACAAGGGAGTTGCCCCGCCGGACCGACCAGGGGGAGCGGCCAGAAGGCTTCGGGAAGGCCCCTCCTTCACCGCCTCCGGTGGGCACGGCCGGGGGCAGGCCCCACAGTCGCCGCGGCAGGTAGCGCTTGCGTCGTGCCCGGGATATGAGGATTGAGAGAGCATGGATGACACACCTGCCCCAACCTTGCATCGCTGGCTGACGGGCCCGCGCTTCAGCGGCCTGCCGATCCAGAACGCCGACCACAAGCCACCGGCCCTGTCGTTCGAGTTCTTTCCGCCTCGCACCGAGGCATTGGAGCAACAGCTTTGGGCGTGCATTCAACGCCTGGCGCCGCTGAGGCCCCGATTCGTCTCGGTGACCTATGGTGCCGGCGGTTCGACCCAGGCGCGCACCCACGCGACGGTTGCCCGCCTCGTGCGGGAGACGAGGCTGGTACCGGCCGCCCACCTGACCTGCGTGGGCGCGGTGCGCGAGGAGGTGGATGAAGTCGCCCGCCGCTACTGGGATGCGGGCGTACGCCATATCGTCGCCTTGCGCGGCGACCCGCCGCCCGGCTCCACCTATTCACCGCATCCCGGCGGTTACCCCTACGCGGTGGACCTGGTCGCCGGACTGCGCAAGGTGGCACCGTTCGAGATTTCGGTGGCGGCGTACCCGGAGGTCCATCCGGCGGCCTCGAGTCCGATGGCGGACTTGGAAAACCTGAAGCGCAAGCTGGATGCCGGCGCGACGCGCGCGATCACCCAGTATTTCTTCGATACCACGACCTATCTGCGCTTTCTGGACCTGTGCCTTGCCGCCGGGATCACCGCGCCGATCGTGCCAGGGATCATGCCGGTGTCCAATTTCGCGCAGGCGGCGCGGTTTTCTGCCATGTGCGGGGCCGCCGTGCCGGCCTGGATGGCCCGCCTTTTCGAAGGTACCGAGGAGGATGCGGAAACGCGTCGCATGGTCGGCATGGTGGTTGCCGCCGAACAGGTGCGCCTGCTGCAGGCCAACGGTGTCGACGAGTTTCACTTCTATACGCTGAACCGGCCTGACCTGACCTATGCGATCGCCCATGTCCTGGGGGTACGCCCCGACGCCGACGCCGCCTGAGACCCGCGGAGCCGGCGGCTCATTGCGGCCAGGCGCGGCGGTGTCAGCCTGGATCAACCGTCCTCGAGGCGGAAGCCGGCTTTCATCGTGACCTGGTAGTCGGCGATCTTGCCGTCCTCGATATGGCCGCGGATCTGCACGACTTCGAACCAGCCCAGCTGGCGCACGCTGGCCGCCGCCTTGGCGATGGCGGAGTCGATGGCTTTCGTCACGCTCTCCGGCGAGGTACCCACCAGTTCGATGACCTTGTATACGTGGTTGGCCATGGCCGCGGTTCCTCCCTGCTGCCCGAGCAGCGACGTGCTGCCTTGCGTAGGATAACACGATCCGCGCGGTCCGGTGCCGCTGCGGCAGGCGTCATCGCCGGTGGATCGAAACAACAATCCGAGAGTGTCGGCGGCCGCACCATGACGGGCGCGGCCGGCTCCTGGGGGTCTGCTCGCGTCAGCTGAACGCCATGCCGCCGGACAGGGCCACGGTCTGGCCCGTCATATAGGCATTGCCAACCAGCATCATGACGACCATCGCCACCTCCTCCGGCGTGCCGAAACGGCCAAGCGGAATGCGGGAGGGCGTGGCGGCGACCCCGGCGCGCACCATGTCGGTCTCGATCAGCGATGGCGCGACGGCATTCACGGTGATGCCTTCCTTCACCAGGCGGGCGGCATAGCCTCTTGTCATGCCCTCCATGCCGGCCTTCGACGCGTTGTAGTGCAGGCCGACGCCTCCGGCGCCGCGCGCGGCGCCGGAGGAGATGTTGACGATCCGCCCCCAATGCTGCTCCCGCATATGCGGGAGCACCGCCTGGGTGCAGAGGAACACCGATTTCAGATTGACGGCGATGGTCCGGTCGAAATCCGCTTCGGTCAGGTCATCGATGCCGCGGATCAGCGCGATGCCGGCATTGTTGACCAGGATGTCGATGGGCCCCAGCCCGTCTTGCACCGTCCGCACCAGTTTGGCCACTGCGCTCGCCTCCGAGACATCGGCCGCGACAGCCAGGGCCTTGCGCCCGATCGCCCGCACCTTCGCGGCAGCCGCATCCGCGTCGGCCGCAGCGCTGCGGTAATTGATCGCCACATTCGCCCCGGCTTCCGCCAGCGCCTGGACGATGGCGGCGCCGATCCCGCGCGATCCACCGGTCACCAGGGCGACACGGCCGGTCAGGTCAACGATCTGGGGCATTGGGGGCCTCGCGTAACGGGATTAGGCGAAAATTAACGCAGCGGTTCGAGGATCACGCGTGGTGCGCAAGTCGGAAAGGCATGATTAAATGGTATACGCGTTCGACACGCTGTCCTACGCCAGACGCCTGCAGGACGCGGGGGTCCCCTTGCCGGAGGCCGAGGCACACGCCGACGCGGTGCGCGCATTCATCATGTCTGACCTCGTCACCAAGGCGGATCTGGAGATCCTCCACCAGCAATTCGGCTGGGTGCGGGCCGAATTTGCCTGGGTTCGCGCCGAGTTCGGCGTGCTGCGCGGCGAGATCGCGTCGGGCGATCAGGCTCTTCGGGCCAGGATCGGGTCGTTCGAGCGCAGCTTCCACGGAGAGATCATATCCCTGGAACGCGGGTTGCGGGAGGAGATCGGGACACTGGGGCAGCGCGTCCACGAAGAGACTGCCACGGTCGAGCGGGGGTTGCGGGAGGAGATCGGGACGCTCGGACAGCGCGTCCATGATGAGACGGCCGCAGTGGAACGCGGGTTGCGGGAGGAGATCGGGACGCTGGGGCAGCGCGTCCATGATGAGACGGCCGCGGTCGAGCGCGGTCTGCGGGAGGAGATCGGGACGCTCGGACAACGCGTCCACGATGAGACGGCCACAGTGGAACGCGGGTTGCGAGAGGAGATCGGGACGCTCGGACAGCGCGTCCACGATGAGACGGCCACAGTGGAACGCGGGTTGCGGGAGGAGATCGGGACGCTCGGACAGCGCGTCCACGATGAGACTGCCACAGTGGAACGCGGGTTGCGGGAGGAGATCGGGACGCTCGGACAGCGCGTCCACGATGAGACTGCCGCGGTCGAGCGCGGGTTGCGGGAGGAGATCGGGACGCTCGGGCAGCGCGTCCAGGAGGCTATTGCCGCGGCGGAACGCGGGTTGCGGGAAGAGAGTGGGTCTCTCGAAGATAATCTTCGCAACGAATTCTCCATCACGAAGCAGGAACTCCGCGGGGAGATCGCCGCCACAAGGCAGGAGCTCCGAGAGGACATGGTGGCGATGAGGCGCGATCTCACCGAGGCCATATCCGCTGTGCGCCGGGAAATGACGGCTCTGATCGCCAATGTCGAGGTTCGAGTAACGATGCGACTCGGGGCCATGTTGACGGTCGCGGTCGGCATCCTTGCCGCCATCATCAAGTTGTAGCCCTCGGGCTCAAGCCTGCCCGTAGGCGCGAAACCGTTCGCGCGCCGCCTGCATCTCCTCCTTCGACAACAGCCGGGGCGTGCCGGCCGCCCGCGCCATCAGATATTGGCGGCACAGCGTTTCCAGCAGGACCGCGTCATCCAATGCCTGGCGAGCGGTGGCACCACCAACGATCATGCCATGGTTGGACAATAGACAGGCCGAGCGGCCGTGAATCGCCACCGCCGCGAGATCGGCGAGTGCCTGGGTACCCAACGTGGCATACCGGGCGCAGCGCACATCGTCACCGCCGAAGCGGAGCACCATGTAATGAAACGGCGGCAACCGCTCATTCAGGCAGGCCAGCGCGGTCGCGGCATCGGCATGGGCGTGCACCAGGAAATTCAAGCCGGGACAGGTCGCATAGACGGCGGCGTGCGTCGCCCATTCGCTCGACCGCGGGTTCTGGTTCAGCGCCTGCCCCTGCATCGTCGCGCTGGCCAGGTCGGCGACCGATAAACCGGCCGGCGCGCTGCCGGTGGGGGTCATCAGCATGCCCTCCGGCGTGCGCGCACTGACATTGCCCGACGTGCCGACAATCAGCTTTTCCGCCGCCGCCTTGTACAGCCAGACAATGTCATCACCGATCATATCAGGAAGACGCCCTTCCCATCAGCCTGCTTGTCGAACAGCTTGTACGCCGTGTCCGCCTGATCCAACTTCCAGCGGTGGGTGAACAGCGCGTCCACATCCACTTTCCGCTCGACGCAGAACGTCGCGCATTCCGCCTGGATGATGTTGGAGAAGGTCCAGGAGGCCACAAGGGTCATCTGCCGGCGCAGCAGCATCGGGCTGACATCGATATCGACATGTCCGCCCTCGCCCACGAAGCACATCGTGCCCCAGACCTTGGTGGACTTGATGGCATTGGCCCGAGCCTCGGCGTTGGAGGAGGTGTCCAGCGACAGGTCGGCATAGCGGCCATGGGTCAGGTCCTTGATCGCCGCCACCGGGTCATTGCTGCCGGGGTCCACCACCTCATCGGCGCCGAATTCCTTGGCCCGTTTCAACCGCTGCGGGCTGATGTCCAGGGCGATGACGCGGGCGCCCATGGCCTTGGCAAACTGGGTCGCCGCCAGCCCGACCGGACCCTGGCCGAAGATGGCGATGGTATCGCGGCCGTTGATGTTCATCCGCCGCAGGGCGCCGTAAGCGGTGCCGGAGCCGCAGGCGATCGCCGCGCCGGCCTCGAATGTCAGCTCATCGGGCAGCGGCACCAGCGTGTCGGCCGGTACTTTCATGTATCGGGCGTGGCCGCCATGGGCGTTGTTGCCGTACACCTTCACCGGCACTTCCTGGCAGAGCTGCTGCCAACCCGACCGGCAGTGGCCGCACTGGGTGCAGCCGGTGTAGTGATGCACCATCACCCGTGCCCCGATCCTGGCTTGCGCCGGCAGGACGTCCGGACCGATCGCGACCACCACGCCGCAGGGCTCGTGTCCAGCAATGGTCGGGTTCGGGTTGAATGGCAGCCCGGTGCCCTGGCGATCCTGGTTCCGCGGCCGGCGATATTGGTGCAGATCGGACCCACACATGCCGGATGCCTTCATCTCCAGCACCACTTCGCCGGATCCCGGCGTCGGGTCGGGGAACGTCATCAACTCCAGTTCACGATCACCCGTGAAGACGACACCTTGCATGGTTTCCTCCTGCTGCCGCCGGGCTGTCGCCCGAGCCGCGGTGATCATAGCGGCTTCGCCCGGTGGTGAAAGCCGAGGAGCCGGGCTGGACGCCGCCGCGAGCGCGGACGTGGCGGTCGAGATCGGCCGGCAGCCAGGCTTCCGATCGGGCGGCCATGCGCCTCCACCGCCTTATATCACCCGCCTTATATCAAAGAACGGACCTGCCGGGCGGAACCGGTCCTGCAGCGGCCGTGCGCGGTAGCGACGCGGCGCACTACACGCGGCGCATGACAGCGGTCTCTGCGTCCGTGGTTCAGGTTCAATCGAGAAAATTCATAACGTGACGAACTTCCATGAGCGCGGCATCTACTCTAAACTGCCCGTGCTGGGTGTTTCGCAGCCAGTCCGATCCGGCGGCGCTGCACGCCTGGTCGGCCGGTATCACCCATCCGGATTGTGCTGAAAAGGAACTATCATGGCTACGCTGAAGGGAAGTAAGACCGAAGAGAATTTGAAGGCTGCCTTCGCCGGCGAATCGCAGGCCAATCGCCGCTATCTGTATTTCGCGCAGAAGGCGGACGTCGAAGGCCATAACGACGTCGCGGCGGTGTTCCGCTCGACCGCCGAGGGCGAAACCGGCCATGCCCATGGCCATCTGGAGTACCTGGAAGCCTCGGGCGACCCGGCCACCGGCCTGCCGATCGGCGCGACCGACAAGAACCTGGCCGCCGCGATCGCCGGTGAGACGCATGAATACACAGATATGTATCCTGGTATGGCGCGGACGGCACGCGACGAAGGATTCGACGAAATCGCCGACTGGTTCGAAACACTGGCGAAGGCGGAACGGTCGCATGCCGGCCGCTTCCAGAAGGCGTTGAACGAACTGGCCGCCTGACCGCGGTCCCCACGGCTCGGCGCTGCAAGTCGAACTGGATTGATCATCATCATGGCTCGCCGGCATGGCGGGCCATGATGCGTGTCTGGGCACGCGCGCGGCCCGGCAATGAAGGAACGAGGCGTCAATGAGAGAAGGCAGCCTGGAGGCGCCGACCCGCCATCCGATCCCCTGGCAATCGCGGGAGTTCTACGATACCGCCGCCATCGAGAAGGAGCTGCACCGGGTCTTTGACATCTGCCATGGCTGCCGCCGCTGCTTCAACCTGTGCCAATCGTTCCCGATCCTGTTCGATCTGGTCGATGAATCGCCGACGCAGGAGCTGGACGGCGTCGATCCGAAGGATTTCAAGCGCGTCGTCGATGCCTGCACGCTGTGTGACATGTGCTTCATGACGAAGTGCCCCTACGTCCCGCCGCACGAATTCAACCTGGACTTCCCTCATCTGATGCTGCGCTATCGCGCCATGGAGGCGGACCAGGGCAGGCTGACCTTCGCCGACAAGCAGCTGGCCGAGACGGACCGCAACGGCATGGTGGCCAACATGGTGTCCAGCCTGGCCAACTGGACGACGGATCGCGGCAACCGCACCCTGGGCACCGTGTTCCGGGACGCCGCCGGGCTGCATCCGGAAGCGGAATTGCCGAAATACGCGGAACATCGGCTGCAGACGCTGGCCGCCGCCTATGTGCCCAGCGTGAATGCCGAGGCGCCGGCCTTCGGCCGCAAGGCGGTCATCTATGCCACCTGTTTCGGCAACTACAACGCGCCCGAGGTCGGCATCGCCGCCCGCGCCGTGCTGGCCAGGAACGGTGTCGAGACGGAAGTGGTCTATCCCGCCTGTTGCGGCATGCCGCTGCTGGAACAGGGACGGGTAGCCGACGTCGCCGCCAACGCAAGGAAGGTCGCGGCAGAGATGGGGCCGTGGATCGACAAGGGCTACGACGTCATCGCGCTGGTGCCGTCCTGCGCGCTGATGCTGAAATTCGAATGGCCATTGATCGAGCCGGATGACCCCACCGTCGCCAGGCTGGCCAAGGCGAGTTTCGACTTGAGCGAATACGTCGTCGACATCGCCAAAAAGGAAGGGATTGCCCCCGGCATGAGTGACATGCCGGAACTGATGACGCTGCACATGGCCTGCCACGCCAGGGCACAGAACATGGGGCAGAAGGCGGCTGAGATGCTGCGGCTGGTGCCGAAGGCCAAGGTGAAGGTGATCGAGCGCTGCTCCGGCCATGGCGGCAGCTGGGGCTTCAAGAAGGAGCATTTTGATATCGCCATGAAAATCGGCCGCCCGGTGGCACGGCAGGTGGCGCAGGCGGAAAAGGGCTTCGTGACGTCGGAATGCCCGCTGGCCGGCGTCCATATCGCCCAGGGCGTCGACAAGGCGGCCCCCGATGCGTCACATCCGACCCTGGTCACCCACCCGATCCAGATCATCGCCCGCGCCTACGGCATCGACGCCGTGCCCGGCGGCCGGTCCCTATGAGGTAATGATGACGAAGCGCGTTCTGACCGCAGCCGATATCCTGCCCATGGAGGACTACACCCGAAACCGGACAGAGCACCGCCGCCGCGTGTCATTGAAGAAACGAAACAGGCGGGTCGCTGTCGGACCTTCGATCACCTTCTATTTCGAGTGCTTCGAGACCATGTGGCTGCAGGTGCAGGAGATGGTCTACATCGAGAAGGGCGGCGCGGAGCAGGTGCCCGGCGAGCTGGAAGCCTACAACCCGCTGATCCCCAACGGCAGCGAGCTGACCGCTACCTTCATGATCGAGATCGATGACCCGATCCGCCGCAAGCGTACCCTCGCCTCATTGGGCGGCATCGAGGACGCCGCCTTCCTGCGCGTCGGCGGCGAAACCATCGGCGGTATCGCCGAAGCCGACCAGGACCGCACCACGGCAGAGGGCAAGGCATCCTCGGTCCAGTTCGTCCATTTCCCGTTCACGCCGGAGCAGATCGCCGCCTTCTCCACCCCGAACGCCGAGGTGGTGCTGGGCTTTTCGCACCCGCACTACCGCCACATGACCGTGCTGCCGGAGGCGGTCAGAGCGGAGCTGGCGACGGATTTCGGCTGACATCGCGCGGCCGGTAGGTCCGAAGTCGATTCCGTCAAGACCGGGACCGCGCCGCCGCGATAGCATCAAGGCAAGCCGGGCGCGTAACATGACGCGGGCGCCCGCGCAGCCGGCAAGACCGGCTGACGGGCCGACCGAAAGGGAACGTTCAAGAGGAACGTCATGGAAAGCGCCATCATCCTGGTCTGGATCGTCATTCTGATCCTCGTCGTCGTCACCCTGTTCGCCGGGGTGAAGACGGTACCGCAGGGCCAGATCTGGACCGTCGAGCGCTTCGGCGCCTTCACGCGCCTGCTGTCGCCGGGTCTGAACTTCGTGATGCCCTATATCGACCGCATCGGCCGCCGCATGAACGTGCAGGAACAGGTCGTCGATATCCCCGAACAGAGCGTCATCACCCGCGATAATGCCACCGTGGCCGTCGACGGCATCATCTATTACCGGGTGATGGAGCCGGAAAAGGCAGCCTATCAGGTCGCCAACCTGGATCGGGCCCTGACCACCCTGGCAATGACGAATATCCGCGCGGTGATCGGCGAGATGGAGCTGGATGCTACGCTGTCGTCGCGCGAGCGCATCAATTCCTCGCTGCTGGAAACGCTGGACGGCGCGACCGCCCCCTGGGGCGTGAAGGTCAGCCGGGTGGAAATCCGCAAGATCGAGCCACCGACCAACCTGATCCATGCCATGAACCTGCAGATGACCGCCGAGCGCGAACGCCGGGCCGTGGTTGCTCGGGCTGATGGCGAACGCCAGGCGGCGATCATGCGCGCCGAAGGCGAGAAGCAGGCGCTGATCCTGGCCGCGGAGGGCCGGCAGCAAGCGGCGACGCGTGACGCCGAGGCCCGCATCGCCCTGGCACGCGCGGAGGCCAGCGCGACCGAGATGGTGTCTACCGCGGCACAGCAGCATGGCCAGGCCGGTCTGAACTACTTCATCGCCGATCGGTATATCCGGGCATTCCAGTCACTCGCCGCCTCACCGGGCTCGCGGCTGGTGGTGGTGCCGATGGAAAGTGCCGGCCTTGCCGGCGGCGTCGTGCAGGCGATGCAGTGGCTGCGGGAAGGCAACGCCGATCCCGGGACCGCCGCGCGGCCGCCCGCACCGCGCGGATCGGTGCCGCCGGCGTGACGGGGCTGCCGGCCGTGGAAGACTGGATCACCTGGCTGCTTGTGGGGTTCGTGCTGCTGATCGCGGAGCTGCTGCTGCCCGGCGTGTTCCTGATGTGGATCGGCCTGGCGTGCCTGGGGACCGGACTGGTGGCGCTGGCCGTATCGTCGGGGTTCGGCACCCAGGTGGTGGTGTTCTGCGTGCTGGTGGTCGTGGCGCTGAGCCTCGGGCTGAAGGCGCGGCGCCGGCCACCACGGCTGGAAACGCAGACCGGTGGCCTGGCCGGCCGGCGGGCGATCGCCCTGCGGTTCGACGGCAGTGAGGGACGGGTCCGTGTCGGCGACAGCGACTGGGCGGCTCGGATCCTGCCCGGCGAGCCCATGCCGGCGCCCGGCGCGCGGCTGCGGGTGGAGCGGGTCGAGGGGACGGTGCTGGTGGTGCGGGCGGACGCCGAGACAAAATAACGCCCACCGACACAGGCGGGGCGGCCCATCATGGCCCGGAGCCGCAGAACCTGCCCCCGATCGCGGAGCACGGAGGCGAAGGTGGTGCAGGTGGTGAACTAGAGAGGCGAAGCTAGTGAACTAGAATCGCAACGGTCGGGCTTTTCGCGGGTGACTGGTGCGCCACGCCTCCTCAAGATACGGCATCCATTCGAGGATGACGATCGCGGCCAGCAGCGACCCGATATAGGTGGCCGGTAACTTCTGCCGCTTCCATCGTATGGACCAATCCGCCGTCCGGCCCCGCATCCCGAATATGCTCGACACCTGAGGCCAGTGCAGGACAGCAACGAAAGCAAGGGCCATCAGCGGAATCATTTCAAGAAAACTGTGCACATGCTGTTCGATCGGCGATACGACCCGCCGCTTGCTGGCCAGTGTGACATCCCATAGCGCGGTGGCTTCGTGCACGATGAATGCCCCGGCCATCAGCAGCAATACGGGCGGGCTTATCTCCAGAAACAGGCCGGCCAGCACCGGCACCGCGGCCTCCCCCAGCATGAGCAGATGCAGGGCCGATTCGGGAAACCCCGATGTATGCTCGATATCCGCCTTCCGGTGACACCACCAGTCGGCGATCCCGGCGAGGAGCCACACCGGCAGAATGAAGCCGAGCAGAACATTGCGTGTGGCATCCCGTGTATCGCCCGGGACCGGCGGCGCGGGCGACAGCGTCCCGGGCCGGCAGGTCCGCAGGACGAGGGACAGCGCGGTCCCCGTCCCCAGCCCTAGAAGCAACACCTTGCGCATGGATCATCCTTTTATCCCGACAAACGGCCGTGCTTCCCGCATGCCCCGACCGACGGCCTTCGTTCCGAAGCAGACGAAACAAGCCGATCGGACGGGGAAATGGGACCTCCCGATGGCGGACGGCATCGCCCGATCGCGGACCATCGGCTAACGGATTATTTGATCGGAGCCTGCTGGCCCTCATTCGGCACCTGCCGCGGCGGGACCACGGGCATCGGGTATTCCTGGGCCGGCGGCGCGCCCTTGTTAATCCCGGGATCGCCGATGGCGGGTGGAGGAATGACGTCGCCCGACGGGCCGCGTCTTGAGTCATTCGGCTTCGACGAAGGCTCTGCCGGCTTGGCGTCGGTTCCTCGGTTGATTTCCGGAACCGTGGCGTCTTCGTGGTTGTCGGTTTGCGACGCCACACGCCGGGCGGGCCCGGGAAATGGACTGAGCAGCAGCAAGAGGACGGCACAGAGAAAATATCGTTGCAGCGGCAAGCCCTTGCCACGGCCGAGAAACCCCGCATCTCCGGAAGCCATTTTCATGTCTCTCCTCCTTCCGAGGCACAGCTGCCGCGGCACCCGCTTCGAGGCCCGCGGTCTCCCGTTCACTCTTGTGAGTCGCGCTGCCTGGGACGAGCCGACGGCGTTTGCGGCCGATCCCCCTGATCGGTCAGACGGCTCGGAAATTCACCGAGGTTGTCTTGCAGTGCCGCCTCCTCGATCACCGGTCGGTCGCCTTGCATGGGATTGGGAAGTTGCCCGGCGGTGGGGTTGTCCTTGATGGCTTGCAGCTCCCGGGCCCGCTCAATGAACTCCTCCAATTTGCCAGGAGGTGCCCCTTCCTCGATCCAGAGCCGCTTGCCGTATTCATAAATGTCGTGGCGTTCCGTCTGAACCATGTCAGTCCTCCGATAAATGCCTCGCGCTCAAAGGCGCGGGCCGGTACGATCGATTTGCGGATGCCCGGAACAGCGGATGCCAGGTCCATCCCCACGCCGGCGGCTCGGCCTGTCATGCCGTCCCTGTCGGTGACTTCAGTGTCGGTGACTTCAGGGTCGGTGACTTCAGGTTGGGCAGGACATGCGTGGCATAAAACGCGATGACCCTTCGCTGGTCCGGTTGACCGGCATGAATATTGACGATCGTTGCGCCGCTTTCCTGAATTTCCTGGATCGTTTCGATATGCGGTGCGGCTTCGGCGCTGATCGGCCAGCCCCGCATCACCTCCTCCATCGGTATCTGCGCCGCCCGGCGCTGGATTTCAGCCGGATCGCGCACATTATACAGCGACTTGAAGGCGTTCGGCCCGAAGCGCCAGAGCTCCGCCGCCTGGCGCGCTTCGCTTTGTCCCCCCACGACGACATATTGTTCGATCAGCACAGGCATCATGTCCGGATTCCTGCCCGCGGCGTGGGCGGCGTCCTGCCACTCCGCCTTGTGCGCCTTCCAGGTCATCGGATCCGTGATCAGCCCGTCGCCATATCGGGCGGCCAGCCGGATGGATTTGCGGCCATTCGCGGCCGTCAGCAACGGGATCGGCGCCGCCGGCGGATCATGGAGCCGCGCGTTGACGGTGTAGTATGATCCTTTCCTGGCGACTGCCTCGCCTGTCCAGAGCTCGCGGATGATATCGATGGCCTCGATCAGGCGATCCCACCTTTCCTGCCATCCGGGCCACAGCCCCGTCGCGGCTTCTTCGTTCAATGCCTCTCCCGATCCGACGCCCAGGAAAATGCGGCCAGGCGCCAAGTGGCTGAGGGATGCAAAGGCGGAGGCAACCACGGCCGGCGCATAGCGGAGGATGGGGCAGGTCACCGTGGTCCCCATCCAGCTTCGCCGGACCTGCCCGCTCAACGCGGCAATCGTGGTCCAGGCCATATTGGAATGACCCTGATTGGCCTGCCATGGCTGCAAATGATCGCTGCATGCCAGAAGATCGAAGCCGGCCTGCGATGCCTGACGTCCGATCCCGACGAGCTCTTGTATCGGGAATTGCTCGTGGGCGAGCATGTAGCCGATCAGCCCCTTGGCGATTGTCATGGTCCGCTCCTGGCTTTTGCCGCGGTGCTTTTGCCGCGACGGGGGGACGGTCGCGGCAGGAACCGCGGACTGGCGATTCTGACCTGCCCATTGTCCCCGCCGCCGACCGCAGCTTCGTGGATCAAGGCTTTCGATCGAAACCGAGCGGGGCTGGATGTGTTCGCCACCCATGGGCAGCAACTTTCCGTGGGCGAGCGGTGTCCCGATCCTCTCCGGCTTTTGATGGAGGCCGCCGCCAACCCGGGTCACCGAAGATTGCTTCTCCCCGCACCGGAAATCGCATTCGGGAATGGAGAAGGAAGGAGAAGGAATCAGCATGCTCGAAAAGCGACGCAGCCTCGGCGTGCTCCGTGCCCGGCTGATCCGGACCGATGACGGGCTGTTTCAGGCCGACTACAGCGGGGAAATAAACCCCGATCCCAGCGATGCCCGCGACATCCCGGACCGTCACATTGCCACCAGCGCCGCTGATCTCAGGATCTGGGTCGAACAGATGGCCGGCCGACTTGGTTACGAACGGGTCATCTGGGACGAGGGTGAGGACGGACAGTAAATCCTGAAAATCCCGACCACAGTAAATCCCGACCGGAGCCTGGCATGACCGGAGCCTGGCATGATGGGCGCTGAATCAGGGAACCATGTTCGGCCGGCCGCTATCCGCTCATTTAAGCGCGATCAGCGACTCCCATCGAAACCATCCTCGGCGGCCCCGCATTAAAATCCACAGTTCCCCGCCGCGTACCCGCGGCAAGACACTTGGCGGCAAGACACTTCCAGCAAGGCGAGGCGGATATGGCGCAGAACGTGGCGGACTTCTTTTGGGAACGCCTGCATGAATGGGGCGTGCGCTGCGTTTTCGGCTATCCGGGAGATGGCATCAATGGCCTGCTGGGTGGGCTGCAGCGTCTGGGCGAGGACAAGATTCGCTTCGTCCAGGTCCGCCATGAGGAAATGGCCGCCTTCATGGCGTCGGCCTATGCGAAGTTTACCGGCAATCTCGGCGTTTGCCTCGCGACTTCCGGACCGGGTGCCTCGCATCTGATCACCGGGCTGTACGATGCGCGCCTCGACCACATGCCGGTGCTGGCCATTGCCGGCCAGCAGGCGCGGATGGCGGTCGGCGGCCACTACCAGCAGGAACTCGACCTTGTCAGCATGTTCAAGGATGTCGCCGGCGCCTTCGTCTATCAGGCCAGCATGCCCGCGCAAATGCGTCATTTGCTCGATCGGGCGGTTCGCATCGCCCTGGGTGAGCGACGGGTAACGGCGCTGGTCGTCCCCAATGACTTACAGGAGGAACCCTACACGCAACCGCCCCGGAAGCATGGCACCGTGCATTCCGGCGTCGGTTTCGCGGCACCCAAGGTGATGCCATACGAAACCGACCTGCGCCGGGCGGCCGAGGTGCTGAATGCCGGCAAGCGGGTGGCGATGCTCGTCGGGGCCGGCGCGTTGCAGGCAACGGACGAGGTTATCGCCGTCGCCGAGCGCCTGGGCGCGGGCGTGGCAAAGGCGCTGTTGGGCAAGGCCGTGGTGCCGGATGATCTGCCGTGGGTGACCGGCTCGATCGGATTGCTGGGTACAAAGCCGAGCTGGGAGATGATGGTCGACTGCGACACGCTGCTGATGATCGGCTCCGGATTTCCCTATTCGGAATTCCTGCCGAAAGAAGGCAGCGCGCGCGGGGTCCAGATCGATATCGAACCGGCCATGGTGAGCATCCGCTATCCCATGGATGTCAATCTGATCGGCGACAGCAAGGAGACGCTGCGCGCCCTGTTGCCGTTGCTGCAGCAGAAACAGGATGATTCCTGGCGGCGGCGAATCGAAAAGAACGTCGCGGAGTGGTGGCACGACATGGAGGCGCGGGCTCATGTCAGCGCCAATCCGGTCAATCCCCAACGCGTCGCCTGGGAGCTGTCGCCCTTGCTGCCCGAGCGCGCGATCATAACCAGCGATTCCGGCTCCTGCGCCAACTGGTATGCGCGCGATGTGAAGATCCGGCGTGGAATGATGTGTTCGCTGTCCGGCGGACTGGCGTCGATGGGCGCGGCGGTGCCCTATGCGATCGCCGCGAAGTTCGCGCATCCCGATCGTCCCGTGATCGCCCTGGTCGGCGACGGCGCAATGCAGATGAACAACATGGCCGAGCTGATCACGGTTGCCAAATACTGGCGCGAATGGAAGGATCCGCGCTGGGTCGTGTGTGTCTTCAATAACCAGGACCTGAACCAGGTCACCTGGGAACAGCGGGTCATGAATGGTAATCCCAAGTTCGAGGCGACGCAGACACTGCCCGATGTGCCATATCATCGTTTCGTGGAATTGATCGGTCTGCGCGGCCTCTACGTCGATACGCCGGAAGGCTTGGCAGCGGCCTGGCAGGAGGCGCTCAAGTCCGACCGTCCGGTGGTGCTGGAAGTGAAAACCGACCCCGAGGTGCCACCGCTGCCGCCGCATATCACGCTCGATCAGGCGCGGAAGTTCACCTCGATGCTGGTCAAGGGCGATCCCGACGAAAAGAGTGCAGTACTGGGCACGGCGAAGGAGGTATTGGCATCCGTCCTGCCCGGACGGGGCTGACATGCGCCCAGCCGCGCGGCTATCGGATCAGAATGCCGCCGTGCTTGCCTTGCGTGATGAACTCGATCGGCTTGACGCCCTGATCCGAAACCGGACGATCCGAAACCGGGCCGCGGTGGACCTCTGTCAAAACGATCCCGGTCGCATGCGCGCCGCTCGGCGGCTGAACGGTGCGACCGGTGTCCTTGCCGCCTCGGTCCTGCTGGATAGCGCCGTGGAACACTATCGCGGATCATTCGCCAACCCGGCGATGATCCTGCCGCTGATCGTTTCCAGCATGACGATCGGCGTCAGCGCCCATGGGTTCATCGATAAACGGCCGGGCGCCCACCGGATACGCGGGCTGACCTATGGCGCGGCCATGGTGACCGGCCTGTTTGGCGCCGGGTTCCATGTTTACAACCTGCTGAAACGGCCGGGCGCCTTGTCGCTGCAGAACCTGTTTTATGGCGCGCCGCTGGGCGCGCCAATGGCCTTGCTTCTCGCGGGCCTGCTGGGGAGCGCGGCGGAGCGGACGCGCAACGATCCGGCCATCCGCGGACGTATCGGCAGACGTATCGGCAGACGTATCGGCATGGGCCGGCTGGTGGGGCTGGTCAGCGGCCTGGGGCTTCTGGGGACGAGTGCCGAGGCCGGCCTGCTGCATTTTCGCGGCGCCTTCCACAACCCCGCCATGTTCGCCCCGGTCACGATTCCGCCAGTCGGCGGCGCCTTGTTGCTGAACAGCCTGCGCGGGCGCGGCGGATGGATGTCGCGCCTGTGGCTGCGCCTGACGGCAGCGCTTGGCCTTGCCGGCATCGGCTTCCACGCATGGGGCGTCCACCGCAACATGGGCGGCTGGCGCAACTGGCGGCAAAACCTTCTCAACGGGCCGCCGGTCCCGGCGCCACCCAGCTTCCTGGGCCTGTCTCTCGCGGGCATCGCGGCGCTGGACCTTTTGGATCTTCGTTGTGATGAGTGAACGCTACCCGGGATATGACGTCCTCGCGAAGCGAACCGGCCCCTCATGGAACGCACAGACGCGGCGGGTGGTGGACCAACGCCTTGCCGTCCCACGGGAGCCGCGGTTTCTCAGCGCTTCCGAATTCGAGACGCTCGATGCCATCGCAAGCCGCGTGACGCCGCAGCCGGCGGGACGGCCGCCGATCCCCGTGGCCGCCCTGATCGATGACAGGCTTCTGCGTGGACGCCAGGACGGTTTCCGTGGCGCGGCGATGCCGCGGGAGGCCGAGGCCTGGCCGCGCGGCCTGCGCGCCATCGATGCCGAGGCGCGGGCCCAGTACGGGTTGGCGTTTCACACCCTGTCCGGCGAACGGCAAGACGCCATCCTGCGGCGCGTCGCCGCGGGTGACGCGCATCATCAAGCCTGGCGCGGCATGCCCCCGGCCACGTTTTTCACGCAGCGGCTGCTGTCCGATATCGTCCAGGCTTACTGGTCCCACCCCACCGCATGGAGTGAGATCGGCTGGGGCGGCCCGGCCAGTCCGCGCGGTTACGTCCGGATGGGATATGATCGGCGCGACCCGTGGGAAGCGGCGGAGGCCCGAGCGGACAATGGCGTCCAGGCCCGCCGGGACAACCGCCGTGTCAGATGATCCGCTCAGCGAGCCGCGCGGCAAGGACGGCCGGGCGCCGGATGTGTTTCGTCCGGGCGGCTGGATGCCGATGCGCGCCTACCGGCTGTCGGAGGAGGTGGACTTCCTGATCGTCGGCACCGGCGCCGGCGGCGGCACCCTGGCGTGTCGGCTGGCGGAATCCGGCTTTTCCGTGGTCGGACTGGACGCCGGTCCCTGGTTCCGTCCGCTGGAGGAGTTTGCCTCGGACGAAGCGGAACAAACCAAGCTGTTCTGGACCGATGACCGGATATCAGCCGGCGGCAACCCGGTGCAGCTCGGCTCGAACAACAGCGGCAAGGCCGTGGGTGGAAGCACGGTGCATTTCGCGATGGTCTCATTACGGTTCCGTCCGGAATGGTTCAAATCGCGCACCCTGCTGGGATATGGCGCGGACTGGCCGGTCGACTGGCGGGAGATGTGGGACTATTACACGCAGGTTGAACAGGCGCTGAAGATCGCCGGGCCGGTGACGTATCCATGGGGCCCGCGTCGGCCGCGCTATCCCTATCGCGCCCATGAACTCAATGCCGCCGCGCTGGCGCTGGCCGAAGGGTGTGAGGCCCTGGGGATCGCCTGGACCGAAACGCCCCTGGCCACCCTGTCGGCCCCGCGAGGCCGCGCGCATCCCTGTGTCTACCGTGGGTTTTGCGTGTCCGGCTGCTCCACCAATGCCAAGCAGAGCGCGCTGGTCACCTGGATACCGCGCGCCGTCGCGGCGGGGGCGGAGATTCGCGATCTTTCGATGGCCGGCCGGATCGAAACCGATGCCGCCGGCAAGGCCGTGGGCGTGCACTATCATCGTGAAGGCCGTTGGCATTTCCAGCGGGCGCGGAACGTCGTGGTCGCGGGCTATGCGATAGAGACCCCCCGGCTCCTGCTGAACTCCGCGACCGATCGTTACCCGGACGGCCTGGCCAACAGCTCCGGCCTGGTGGGGCGATATTTCACGGTCCAGGCGAACCAGGCCGTATGGGGACTCTCGGACAGGGAGATACGCAGCTACAAGGGGCCGCCGTCATTGGCGCTGACGGAACATTGGAATTACGAGGACGCGAAGGATTTCTTCGGCGGCTATTGCTACATGAGCCAGGGGCCATTGCCGCAGCTATGGGCCAAAACCCTGGCGGAATCCCGCGGACTATGGGGCCGGTCCCTGATGGCGGCGATGGCGGACTACAATCACCAGGTCGGCCTGAAGATCGTCGGCGAAATGATGCCGCAGGAGCGGAACCGGGTCACCCTGGCCGAGGACAAGGATCAGTACGGCCTGCCCGTCGCCCGCGTCGAATACACGTGGTGCGACAACGACCAGGCACTGATCGATCATTCGCTGCGTTTCATGACGCAGGCCCTGCAGGCGATCGACTGCCGCGATATCTGGGCGCAGACCGACGATACCTGCCACATGAACGGCACCGCCCGGATGGGCGACGATCCCCGCACCAGCGTAGTGGACGCCAATTGTCGTTGCTGGGATGTGCCGAATCTCTGGATCTGTGACGGATCGGTCTTTCCCACCGTGGGCGGCGTCAATCCATCGCTGACGATCCAGGCACTTGCCTGCCGGACCGCCGACCGCATTCGCATCTTATCGTCACGAGGCGAGCTATGAGCGCAGGAATCGTTGTGGTGACCGGCGGCAGCGCGGGGGTAGGACGCGCCACCGTGGAGGCGTTCGCGCGGGCCGGCTGGAATGTCGGTATCATCGCGAGAGGGCAGCTGAGGCTGGACGCGGCGGCGGCCGAGGTCGAACGCATGGGACGGCGGGCCTGCGCGGTGTCCGCCGACGTGGCCGACCCCGAGGCAGTGGAACGCGCCGCCGAGGCGATAGAGCGGAAGCTGGGTCCCATCGATGTCTGGGTCAACAATGCCATGGCAACGGTGTTCGGGCCGGTCTCCGCATTGACGGCCGAGGAGTTTCGGCGCGGCACGGACGTGACCTATCTCGGCCAGGTGCACGGGACCATGACAGCCCTGAAGCGCATGCGGCCACGCAACAAGGGTGTCATCGTCAATGTCGGATCGGCGCTCAGCCACCGGGCGATCCCGCTGCAATCGATTTACTGCGGCGCGAAATACGCCGTGCGCGGCTTCACGGATGCGCTGCGATCGGAATTGCTGCACGACGGCGTCCCGGTGCACCTCACCATGGTGCATCTGCCGGCGATCAACACGCCGCAATTCGAATGGGCCCTGAACAAGACGGGCTTCAAGCCGCAGCCGGTGCCGCCGATCTTCTCCCCCGACGTGGCGGCCCGCGCGATCCTGTTCGCCGCGACGCACCGGCGACGTGAGGTCTGGGTCGGGTTTTCGACCGTCAAGGCGATCCTTGCCGGCAAGCTGGCCCCGGGACTGGTGGACCGCTATCTGGCGCGGGTGGGCTATAGCGGACAACTGACCGCCGACCCGGCACCGGCGCACGCACCCGGCAACCTGTTCCAATCGGTCGTCGGCGCCTGGGGCGCGCACGGGCGCTTCGTAAACCGGGAGCGGCAGCGGAGCCTGGAGATGATGGTGACACGTCACCGTGGCGTCGCCGGCCTGGCGGTGGCGGCGGTCGCCGCGGGGCTGTGGTGCGGTCTCCTGTGCGCCGCCCGGGCGAGGCGGACGGAAAGCTGATCCCCACACCGACGGAAGCACTCCCTGGCGCGCGCCGCGCCGGCCACGGACACGATGGCGGGAAGTTTATGCCACCGGCGGGAACGCCAGGCCGGCTGAACCGTTCGATGATGGAATGTTCATGCGGACAGTCCCCGCCGACTTAGCACGCTGGGGCATATCACGGGGCATACCATGCAGGCACGTTTGATCAACCAGGCCGGTCAGCAGCGCACATTCGTCATCGTCCTGGAAAATGGCGACGACGTGATGACCTGCCTCAAGCAGTTTGTCGAGCGCGAGAGAGTCGGTTCGGCCCAGTTCACCGCCATCGGCGCCTTCCGCTCGGCGGTGCTTGGCTATTTCGATTGGGAGACGAAAACCTATCAGCGGACTCCCGTCGACGAGCAGGTCGAGGTCGCGGCTTTCACGGGTGATGTCGCCGCCGCGCCGGACGGCAAGCCGGCCCTGCACATTCATTGCGTGCTGGGCGGCCGGGGCGGCCGGGTGGTCGCCGGCCATCTGCTGGAAGGGCATGTCAGGCCGACATTGGAGATCGTGTTGACCGATAGCCCGGCGCATCTGAGGAAGCGGCACGACCCCGAAAGCGGCCTGGCCCTGATCGTGCCTTCGGCGAGCTAGCGGCATGGACGCGCCGGCGACCGATGGGCACTCCGGCCAGGCGCGGGTGGAACGCGTGCCTCGGCGCCTGCGGGATATCCTGGACCTGGATGATTTCGAACGCGCGGCCAAGCCGAAGCTGCCGCATGCGATCTACGGATATGTCGCCCATGGCGCGGAAACGGAAGCCACGCTGAGGGCCAATCGCGCCGCGTTCGACGACTGGCGCCTGGTGCCGCGCGTTCTCGCCGGCGTCAGCGAACGGCATCAGGGCATCACGCTGCTGGGCCGCCAGTACGCCACGCCGTTCGGGATCGCGCCGATGGGCGGCAGCGCCCTGGTCGCGTACGAAGGCCATGCCGTGATGGCCAGGGCCGCGCGGAAGGCGGGCATCCCTTTCATCCTCAGCGCCAACTCGATCATTCCGCTGGAGGAAGTGGTCAAGGCGAATCCGGACATGTGGTTCGCCGCCTACCAATCCCCCGACCGGGAGGCCATCGAAGGCATGACGCGACGCCTTGCGCGCGCGGGCGTCGAGGTCCTGGTGGTCACGGCCGATGTGCCGATCGGCTCAAATCGCGAGGCGGACGCTCGCGCGGGCTTCGGATTTCCGATCCGGCCCAGCCTGAGGCTGGGATGGGATGTGGCCACCCACCCAAGATGGTTGACG
This sequence comes from Rhodopila sp., assembly GCF_035548095.1. Taxonomy (GTDB): domain Bacteria; phylum Pseudomonadota; class Alphaproteobacteria; order Acetobacterales; family Acetobacteraceae; genus Rhodopila. The sequence goes on from NZ_DASZUV010000028.1 coordinate 239,644, forward strand.
GGAGTGTTTGCCCGCACCCTGGCACGACGGCGTTCCCCACACATCGACAACCTGGAGCCCTGGGGCGGACCCGGCCTGTTCTCCCGCGAGGTTGCGGGAATAGCGGCGCACGAAGCATTGTGCTGGCGCCACATCCGCCTGATGCGTGAGCTGTGGAAGGGCAAGCTGGTGGTGAAGGGCATCCTGTCATCCGGCGACGCGGCCATCGCCCGCGACTGCGGCGTCGACGGCATCATCCTGTCGAATCATGGCGGGCGCCAGCTCGATCAGGCTGTTTCGCCAATGCAAATACTTCCGCGCGTTCGGGAACAGGCGGCCGGACTGGCCGTGATGATCGATAGCGGGTTTCGCCGCGGCACCGACGTGATCAAGGCGCTCGCGCTGGGCGCCGACGCGGTGTTCGTCGGCCGGCCCTTCCTGTTCGCGGCGGTCGTGGCGGGCAAGGCCGGCGTCGGCCGGGCGATCGATCTGTTGAGGACGGAGATCGATCGCGACATGGCACTGCTGGGGGTGCGCCGCCTCGAAGAGCTGAGCAAGGACCTGCTGCAGCCGACGAATATCACCTGAGCCATCCACGGGAAGAGCGCGAAAATTAAATTGCCGTCGGCCCGGAACATGGCCACGGCGCGAGCGTTTCCTCCGCGGTGGCTGGAAGGACCAGGCAAGCGCGATGGCGGCCATCTTCGGACCGGAAGCAAATCTGGGCGCACGCCTTGTGCTGCTGGCGATGGCCGGGATGGCCACCCTGCTGGTCGGTGGCTGGATCGTGCTGCCGCGCACGGATTGGCTCACCGGCCGGGGCTTTCCCATTCAGCAGCCGGTACCGTTCAGTCATCAGCATCATGTCGCCGGCCTCGGGCTGGATTGCCGCTTCTGTCACGCCACGGTGGAGACATCGGCCAATGCCGGGCTGCCACCCGGCTATACTTGCATGACGTGCCATTCACAGGTCTGGACGCAGGCGGCGGTACTGGCGCCGGTCCGGCAGAGCCTGCTGCAGCATCGTGCGATCGCCTGGAACCGTGTAACGAACCTGCCGGACTACGTTTATTTCGATCACAGTATTCATGTCGCCAGGGGCGTCGCCTGCGAATCCTGCCATGGACGCGTCGACCGCACGGCGCTGTTGGACAAGCAGCACTCCCTGTCGATGGGCTTCTGCCTGGACTGTCACCGGAATCCGGCGCCGCGGCTGCGCCCGCCGGACGCGGTCTTCGCCATGGGATGGCAGCGCGGGCCCGCGACGCCATCCCCGCAAGCCCTGATGCGCCTGTACCATGTCGGTGACCGGAACCTGACGGACTGCACGCTATGCCACCGCTGAAGGATGAGGTGGCGCGTCTGCCGCCGGCAGCCCTCGCCGAAGCAGAGCGGATGGCCCGCCAGGACGGAAAACTGTCCGCGGCCTTGGCGCATCCGCTGGAGCGCCGGCGGATTCTGACCCTGTTGGCCAGCGGCGCGATCGCCGGCCCGCTGGGCCGCTGCGATCCCGGCGCGGCGGACCGGCATCTGTACAGCGCGGCCGAGGCGCCGGAGGGGATCGTGCCCGGCCGCACAGAGCGGTTCGCGACCGCGCATCTGCTGGAGGGCCATGCCCGCGGCATCGTCGTCACGCATCGCATGGGCCGGCCGCTGAAGGTCGAGGGCAATCCCGGCCACCCCGCGAGCCTGGGCGGCACCGATCCCTTCGCTCAGGCCGCGCTGTTCGACCTTTACGATCCAGACCGCGCCAGCGGTCCGCTGCAAGGCGGCGAACCCGTGGCGCCGGCCCGCGTGGCGACCATGTTCGCCGCCTTGCGCGCCGATCTGGCGGCGTCGCGCGGACGTGGCTTTCGCATCCTGACGGAGCCGCTGACATCCCCCAGCCTGGGGCGGATGCTCGATACGGTCCTGGCGCGCTGGCCCGAGGCGCGCTGGCACCAGCACGCGCCGCTGCCGCGCAGCGCGGCCTTCGCCGGCGCCATGGCCGCCTACGGCAAGCCTTTGTCGGTGCTGCCGAACCCGGCCGCGGCGGACGTGATCCTGGGATTGGATAGCGACCTGCTGGACGCCTGGCCGTGGCAGCTGCCGGCGGCCCGCGGCTTCGCGTCGCGGCGCAACCCGGTGCGCGCGCCCATGAGCCGCGTCTATGCCATCGAGCCGACGCCCAGCCTGCTGGGTCTCCAGGCCGACCATCGCTTCGCGGTGGGGTCGGTCGAGCTGCACCGGATCGCGGGTCTGCTGGCGGCCGGGCTGCTGCAAGGCGCGGTACCGGCGGACGGACCGCCCTGGCTTGTTCCGCTGCTGTCCGACCTGAAGGACCATCACGGCCGCGCGCTGGTCCATGTCGGCCCGCATCAGCCCGCGGCGCTGCACGCGTTGTGCCATGCGATGAATGCCGCGCTGGGTGCGCCCGGGAACACGCTGACCCTGTGCGCACCGGCGCTGCATCACCCGGTCGATCCGGGAACCGATCTGCGCGATCTGGTCGAAGACATGGCCGCCGGCAAGGTCGAGACCCTGTTGGTGCTTGGCGGTAACCCCTGCTTCATCGCCCCTGATTTCCTGGCCGCGCTGGGTCGCGTGCGCCGCGCCATCGCCGCCTGCGACGCCCCGAACGAAACGGCGCTGGCCTGCGGCTGGTATGTGCCGCTGGCCCACGCCATGGAAGCCTGGAGCGATGCCCGGGCGCTGGACGGCACGGCCGGCATTTGCCAGCCGCAGCTGCGCCCGCTCTACGCCGGTCAGAATCCGCTCAGCGTGCTCGGCCAGTGCCTGGAGGCCGTACCGGACTCGCGTGCCTGGCTGCGCGCCACCTGGCGGGACAGGCTGCCGGATGACCGCGCCTGGCAGGCCGCGCTGGCGGCGGGGGTCATCGCCGGCACCACGTTCCCCACGTTGGCGGCGACCCTGCGTCCGGCGGCCGCCAGCACCGGCATGGCTGGGACCGGCATGGCTGGGACCGGTACGGCGGGGGCTTCCCCCGGCCTCGATGTGTCGTTTCGCGCGGACGCCCGGCTCGGCGATGGGCAGTACGCGAACAATCCCTGGCTGCAGGAACTGCCCGATCCGCTGACCAAGACCGCATGGGACAATCCGCTGCGCCTGCCGCCGCGGCTCGCCGGCCGCCTTCATGCGCGGGACGGCGACCTCGTGACGCTGGGCATCGGCGATCGGCGCGTGACGCTGCCGTGCTGGATCGTGCCGGGACAAGCCGAGGGCTGCGTGGTGGCGACGCTCGGCCAGGGGCGCCGGACCGGCTCCACGGCACGCGGCGTCGGCACCGACCTGTATCCGTTGCGGCTGGCGCGGGGCGCGGTGGACATCCGCCGGGTCGGGGGCCGGCGCGAGGTCGCCTGCACGATGGGCCAGGCGGAGATGACGGCGGAAGCCGGCGACATCCTGCGCCGCATCGATTTGTCCGATTTCCAGGCGGGCGCGCGGCCGGACCATGTCGGCGGGGACGGCAGCCTGTATCACCGCGCGCCCCCTGGCCCTGCCGCCTGGGCGATGAGCATCGATCTGAATGCGTGCATCGGCTGCAATGCCTGCGTCACCGCCTGCCAGGTGGAGAACAACATTCCCGTGGTGGGGCGCGAAGAGGTCCTGCGCGGCCGCGTGATGCATTGGATCCGGATCGACCGCTACGAGACAGGGTCCTTCAGCGCCTTTCAGCCGGTGCTGTGCATGCAATGCGAACAGGCACCTTGCGAAACGGTGTGCCCGGTGGGCGCGACCGTGCACGACGCCGAGGGGCTGAACGGCATGGTCTACAACCGCTGCGTCGGCACCCGCTTCTGTTCCAACAACTGTCCCTACAAGGTACGCCGCTTCAACTATTTCGCCTTCGCCGCCGAGGAGCGCCGGCCGCCGGCCAGCCGCAACCCGGACGTCACGGTACGTGGCCGCGGCGTGATGGAAAAATGCAGCTTCTGCCTGCAGCGCATCGCCGCTGCCCGGGTCGCCCATGATCGGGACGGTGTCCCGGAACACGCCGAAACGGCATGCCAGGCAGCCTGTCCAACGCGGGCGATCAGCTTCGGTGACCTGAATGACGCACAGGCCGAGGTGCGCGCGCGCAAGCGCAGCCCGCTGGACTATGCGCTGCTGCCGGAACAGAACACGCGCCCGCGCGTCACCTACGAGGCGCGGGTCAGCAACCGCAATCCAGCGGCCGGCACATGAGCGCGTTGCTGGCGCCGGGCGTGACCGCGGGGTCGCTGACGGACCATGTCAGCGCGCTGGCCCTGCGCCGTCACGCGCCGCGCTGGTGGTGGATGGCGTTCATCCCGTCGCTCTGCCTTCTGGGGCTGGGGGTGCTGGCCGTGGGCTGGCTGTTCCTGGCCGGTGTCGGCATCTGGGGCATCGACTGGCCGGTCGCCTGGGGCTTCGCGATCATCAACTATGTCTGGTGGATCGGTATCGCCTCCGGCGGCACCTTCATCTCCGCCTTCTTCTTCCTGATGCGCGTGGACTGGCGCACCGCGCTGAACCGCACGGCGGAGAGCATGATGCTGTGCGCCGCCGCCAGCGCGGCCGTATTTCCCATCCTGCATCTCGGCCGGCCCTGGCTGTTCTACTGGCTGTTTCCCTATCCGGCGACGATGCGGCTCTGGCCGCAGTTCCGCAGTCCCCTGCTGTGGGATTTCTTCGCCATCCTGACCTACGTCGTCAGCTCACTGCTGTTCTGGTATCTCGGCCTCATCCCCGACCTCGCTTCGGTGCGGGACCGCGCGCGGCGGCGCTGGCAGCAGGTCTTCTATGGCTGCCTGGCACTCGGGTTCCGCGGTTCGGTTCGGGAATGGCGGCATTACCGGGCCAGCTACGGCGTACTGGCGGCAATCATGGCGCCGCTCGTCGTCTCGGTGCATAGCATCGTCGGGCTGGATTTCGCGGGCGGGCAGACGCCCGGCTGGCACTCCACGCAATTTCCGCCCTTCTTCGTCTTCGGCGCGGCGCTGTCGGGACTGGCCATGGTCGTGTTGATCGTGGTGCCGCTGCGCGCGTTGATGGATCTGCGGCGCTACATCACGCCGTACCACCTGGACGTGCTGGGAAAGCTGCTGCTCACCAGCGCCCTGCTGGTCGGCTACGCCTATCTGATGGATGCGTTCAGCACGTTCTACGGCGCCGAGAGCGCGGACATGACCATGTTCATGGACCGCGTCGCCGGGGTGTATGCGCCGGTCTATTACAGCACGCTGGTCCTGAACGTCCTGGCGCCGCTGGTGCTGGCCGCGCGCCGCCTGCGCCGCCAGCCGGCCGTGCTCAGCCTGGTCGCCGCCGGCACCATCGTGGGCATGTGGCTGGAGCGCTACGAGATCGTGGTGACCAGCCTGCACAAGACCCACCTGCCGTCGAGCTGGGGCGGCTTCACCGCGACCTTCTGGGATTGGGCGACCTTGGCCGGCAGCGTCGGCCTGTTCATGACGCTGCTGCTGCTGATCCTGCGCTTCCTGCCGGTCATTTCGGTCTCCGAGATGCGCGGCCTGCTGGAGCGGCGGCGGTGATGCTGGCGGTATTCGCCGACGCGGGCGCGCAGCGCCGCGCCGAGGCGGCCTTGCGCCAGGCCGGCATCAGCGACGTCGCGCGCCATCTGCCAGCCGAGCCGCGGGAGGGGATGGAACGGTCGGCGATTCCGCTGATCGTCCTGGTCTGCGGCCTGCTGGGCGCGGCCGCCGGCTTCGCCATGCAGGTCTACGCCACCGTCTGGAGCTATCCGCAGAATATCGGCGGACGGCCGCTGTTTTCCTGGCCATCCTACATTCCCATCGCGTTCGAGCTCGGCGTGCTGGCCGCGGTGGCCGGCGGGTTCGTCGCCTTCCTGATCGCGGCCGGCCTGCCGCTGCTGTACAGCCCGGAGGATCGTTCCGATCTGATGCGCGCCGCGACGCGCGACGGCTATGTGCTGGTGCTGCGGCCCGGGGACCGGAACCTGGCCTGGCGCGTGCTGCGCCGGCAGGACCCGGTCATGATCGAGGAGCTGCCCGAGGGAGCTGCCCGAGTGAGCCACAGGGTGCACCCGTGAGCGCGCGGCCCGCGATCCTGGCGGCGCTCTGCCTGGTCCTGCCGCTTGGCGGCTGCGATGACATGAGCCGGCAGGACAAGGACAGCGCCTATGGCAGTGTCCGGACGGCGCCCGGGCCGGTCCCGGACGGGATCGTCCGCTATGGTGACCAGCCGCGGGTGGTGCCCGCCGTCACGCTCGCGCTGCTGCAACGGGGACAGGAACGGTACCGCATCTATTGCGCGCCCTGCCATTCAGAGCTGGGCGACGGACACGGGATCATCGTGGCACGCGGCTTTCCGGCGCCGCCGAACTATGAGGAAGAGCGGCTGCGCGCCGCGCCGCCATCCTTCTTCTTCGACACGATCACCAACGGCCACGGCGTCATGTATTCCTTCGCCCAGCGCATCCCGCCGGCCGACCGCTGGGCGATCGTCGCTTATATCCGCGCCCTGCAGCTCAGCCAGCACGCGTCGTTGGCGGACCTGACACCGGCGCAACGGAACGCCGCGCCATGAGGACGCGGCCGAGCAGAACGCGGTCTTTAAACGGCGATGGCCAGGTCGGCGTCGTCCCGGGAGCACAACGGGACGCCGTGTCAAAGAGGGTGCGTTCCTCGCGGCGGCGCGTGGCCCTGATTGCGTGGCTTGCGGCGGTGGCCGGGGTGGCGGGGGCGGCGTTCATCTGGGCCGTCGGCACAAGCGGGTTCTTCGCCGCCTGGCTGGCCGGCCTGTTCGTCTTCCTGGGCTGGCCGCTGGGCAGCCTGGCCTTGCTGATGGTGCACGCGCTGACCGGCGGGCGGTGGGGCGAGGCGCTGCGGCCAGCCCTGCGCGCCGGGGTGCGGACGATGCCCCTTCTGCTGCCGGGCGTGCTGCCACTGCTGCCGGGTCTGCATCGCCTTTACCCGTGGATGCAGCATCATGCCGCGAACGCGTTCTGGCTGAACCGGGACTTCTTCCTGGGCCGGCTCGCGTTCTACCTGCTCGTCTGGTTTGCCCTCGGCCTGGTCGCCCTGCGGACGCGGGCCGTTGCGCGCATCGCGCCGATCGGCCTCGCGCTGCTCGCCCTGACCGCCAGCTTCGCCAGCATCGACCTGGTGGAATCGCTCGATCCTGGCTTCAGCTCCGCGGTGTTTCCGATGATCGTCGCGACCGGCCAGGTGCTGCTGGCGCTGTCGCTGGCGACGTTGCTGATGACCGGGCAGCTGCCGCCGGGACGGCGCGCCGATCTGGGCCGGCTCATGCTGGGGCTGGCGATCTTCTGGACCTATCTCGACGTCATGCAGTTCCTGATCGTGTGGCAGTCCGACCTGGCGTCCGAAGCGCCATGGTATGCCCGCCGCATGCGCGACGGCTGGGGCGCCGCCATGGCCGGCATCGCGGTTCTGCACCTCCTGGTCCCCTTCGCCCTGCTGCTGTCGCCGCGTTGGCAGCGCAACCCCGCCATCCTGCGTGGCGTGGCGGCGGCGCTGGTGCTCGCCGGCGTGCTGCGGACGGCATGGCTGGTGCTGCCCGACAGCCCGGCGGGCCTGCCCGCGGTCGGCGCGGCCATGCTGGCGTTCGGCGGCTGCGCGGCGCTGCTGTGCCGGCACGGCCTGCGCGTCGAGGAACGGGCCGGCCATGTCTGACCAGGCATTGCCGCCCGCGCGGCATGAGCGCCGCGACATCGGCTTCCGCGCCGTCGCGATCGGGGCGGCCTGCGCGACGCTGCTGCTCATGGCGCTGATCGGCCTCACGGCGCTGGTGGCGCCGCGGGCGATGCACCAACCCGATTCGCCGCTGCCACGGATGGCGGCTCCCGGGTTGCAGATCGACCCGCGCGCCGATTACGCCCGCTTCCACGCCACGGCATTGCGCCGCCTGGATGGTTTCGGCTGGATCGATCGTTCCGCGGGGACCGCGCATATTCCCATCACGCAGGCGATGCGGCTGACCGCGGCGCGCGGCATCGCGGGCTGGCCCGGTCAATGAGGCGCGCGGCATGGCTTGCCCTGCTTGGCCTCTGCCTGGTGCTGCCGGCGCATGCGGCCAGCCTGGCCGCGTTCGGCTTCACCCAGCGCCAGGGCGCCGCGCTGCCGCTGGATGCCCTGTTCCAGGACGCGGACGGGCGCCGCGACACGCTGGGCGATTTCCTGGCGCGGCGGCCGGTCATCCTCGCGCTGGGTTATTTTCATTGTCCCAATCTATGCGGCGTGGTGCGGGCCGACCTGATGGAGGCCCTGCGGAGCAGCGGCCTGGCGGCCGGGCGCGACTATACGCTGCTGGCGATCTCCATCGACCCGTCCGAGACCGCGGCCGACGCGGCAAACGCCAAGGCCGAGGACCGCGCGCGCTTCAATCCGGATCATGCCGGCGAGGCCTGGCACTACCTGGTGGGCACGCAGGCCGGCATCAACGCCGTCCAGCGCGCGGTCGGCTATCACAGCCGCTTCGATTCACGGCTGAAGCAGTTCCTGCATCCGGCGGGCCTGGTCATCGGCACCCCCGACGGTCGCGTTTCCGGCTATCTGCTGGGAGTCGGTTATTCCGGGGGAGATCTGAACGCGGCGGTCATGCGCGCCGCCGGCGGCGCGACCGCCAGAGCCCTTCCCGTCCTGCTGCTGTGCTTCCATTACGATCCCGCCACCGGCCGGTACTCGCTCGCCATCATGAAGGTACTTCGGCTGGCTGGCCTCCTGACGGTGCTGGTGCTGGGCGGGGTGATCCTGCTGGTCCATCGCGGGGCACGGCCATGACGCCGCCGGCCATGGTGTCACCGGACATGGCACCATTGGGCATGGCGCCATTGGGCGTGCCACAGGCCAGCACGGTGGCCCCCGAGGTCGACGCATTGATCGGCGCGCTGCTGGCGATCAGCCTGGCCGTGCTGGCATTGGTCTTCGGCCTGCTGCTGACCTACGTGGTGCGCTACCGCGCCGGCAGCGATGCCTTCCGCGGCGACCTCGCGGCGAAGACCTGGCGCGTCGAGATCGCGTGGACGGCCGCGACGCTGCTGGTCTTCTTCGGCCTCTTCGTCTGGGGCGCCGATCTCTACGCGCGCCTGTTCGAGCCACCGAGCGCCACGCTGAACATCAATGTCGTCGGCAAGCAGTGGATGTGGAAGATCGAACATCCGGGCGGCCAGCGGGAGATCAACGCGTTGCACGTGCCGGTCGGCCGCCCCGTGCGGCTCGTATTGACATCCGAGGATGTGATCCACGATTTCTCGATCCCGGCCTTCCGGCTGAAGCATGACGTCGTGCCCGGCCGCTATTTGTCGATCTGGTTCCAGGCCGACCGCATTGGCGATTATCCGTTCTTCTGCACGCAGTTCTGCGGCACCGACCATGCGGCGATGCGCGGCGCCGTGCATGTGATGAGCCAGCCCGATTACGCACGCTGGCTGGATGGGCAACCCGCATCGCGGAGCCTGGTGCGGCAAGGCCAGACCCTGTTCATGCGCTTCGGCTGCAGCGGTTGCCACCAGGCCGGCAACGGCCTGGCGAGCAGCACCGTGCACGCCCCATCGCTGAACGGCATTTATGGCCGCCCCGTTGCCCTGGCCGACGGCAGCACCGTCATCGCCGATGACCGCTACCTGCATGATTCCATGACCGATCCGAACAGCCAGGTCGTGGCCGGCTATGCGCCGGTCATGCCCACGTTCGCGCATGTGGCGTCCGAAGCGGAGATCCTGGATCTGATCGCCTATATCCGATCGCTGTCGCAGGGAGGCTGAGATGTCGCTCACGCTTCCCGCCCGCTCCTACCTCACCGAGGACGGCCGCCTGCGCAGCTGGCTGCTGAGTACCGATCACAAGCGGATCGGCCTGCTGTATCTGGGAACCACGACCGCCTTCTTCTTCCTGGGCGGCGCGGCGGCCGCGCTGGTGCGCCTGCAGTTGATCGAGCCGGACGGCGCGATCGTCTCACCCGAGACGTATAACCGCCTGTTCACCATGCACGGCGTGATCATGGTATGGTTCTTCCTGGTCCCGGTGGTGCCCGCCGCGCTGGGCAACTTCATCCTGCCGCTGATGCTGGGCGCTCGGGACCTGGCATTTCCGCGGCTCAACCTGCTGAGCTGGTATCTTTTCGTCTTCGGCGGGCTGCTGAGCTTGTCGGCGCTTGCGGCGGGCGGCGTGGACACCGGCTGGACATTCTACACGCCATTAACGAGCGACTATGCCAAGGGCCATATCGTCCTCGTCACGGCGGGGATTTTCATCGCCGGCTTCTCGACGATCGCCACCGGCGTCAACTTCATCATCACCATCCATCGGCTTCGCGCGCCGGGCCTGACCTTGTACCGGCTGCCGCTGTTCGTCTGGTCGCTATACGCCACCAGCGTGATTTTCGTGCTGGCGACGCCGGTGCTGGCGATCACCCTGGTGCTGCTGGCATTCGAAACGATCTTCCATGTCGGCGTCTTCGATCCGAACCTGGGCGGCGATCCGCTGCTGTTCCAGCACTTGTTCTGGTTTTACTCGCATCCGGCGGTCTACATCATGATCCTGCCCGGGCTTGGCATCGTCAGCGAGATCATTCCGGTTTTCAGCCGCCGGCCGATCTTCGGCTACAAGTTCGTCGCCTGGTCCTCGGTCGCGATCTCGGTGATCGGCTTCCTCGTCTGGGGCCATCACATGTTCGTCGCCGGCACCTCGGTCTACGCGGCGATCGTGTTCTCAATGCTCAGCTACCTCGTGGCCGTGCCGTCGGCCATCAAGGTATTCAACTGGCTGGGCACCCTGCACAAGGGCTCGATCCGCTTCGACGCACCGATGCTGTACGCGCTGGGCTTCATCGGATTGTTCACCATCGGCGGGCTGACCGGGCTTTTCCTGGCGGCCCTTGCGAGCGACGTGCACCTGACACAGACCTATTTCGTCGTCGCCCATTTCCACTACATCATGGTGGGAGCGATGGTGAGCGCGCTGTTCGCCGGGCTGCATTACTGGTGGCCGAAGATCACCGGCCGCATGTATCCCGAGGTCTGGGGCCGGCTGGCCGCGCTGCTGATCTTCTTTGGCTTCAACCTTACCTTCTTCCCGCAGTTCATCCTGGGTTTCCAGGGCATGCCGCGGCGCTATGCCACCTATCCCGCGCATTTCCAGGTCCTGAACGTGCTTTCTTCCGCCGGTGCGACGATCCTGGCTGCCGCCTATCTGCTGCCGCTGGGCTATTTCGCCTGGTCGCTGGCCCGTGGGGAACGCGCCCCGGCGAACCCCTGGGGGGCGCTGGGCCTGGAATGGCAGGTGCCCTCTCCACCGCCGGTGGAGAATTTCCGCGAAACCCCGACGGTTACCGGCTCGCCGTACGCCTATCCCCCCATGGAGGATGGGGTGCAGGACGCAGCCGATGGCTGAGACCGGTATCCAATACGAGTCTCCGTCCCACGAGGCGGAGACCGCGCAGGCCGGGATGTGGCTTTTCCTGGCAAGTGAATTCCTGTTCTTCGGCGGCCTTTTCCTGGTCTGGACGATCTACCGCGTTACCCTGCCGGATGGCTTCGCCGCCGCGTCCCGCCATACGAACATCGTCATCGGCGCCGTGAACACGGTCCTGCTGCTGGTGAGCGGAGCCTGCCTGTCGGCCGGACTCCCCGCCGTCCAATCGGGTAACGGACGGATGTTCCGGCGCATCTTGTCGGGCGCGCTGGTGATCGCGCTGCTGTTCCTGGCGCTCAAAGGCCTGGAATGGCATGAGGATCTCAATGAGCACCTGTTCCCAGCCGCGCATTTCGCCTTGTCAGAGCGTGGCGCGGGGCTGTTCTTCTGCTTTTATTTCGTCGCCACGTTCCTGCATGGAGCACACATGGTGGCCGGGATCGTGCTGCTGCTGTGGCTGCTGCGCCGCGCCCGGTCCGAACCCGTCGCGTCTCTGCGCATGCCCGCCGAGTCCGTGACGCTGTACTGGGCATTCGTCGATCTGATCTGGATCGTTCTGTTTCCTCTCATCTACTTGTCGGGCCGCGTGTGATGTGGCGCGCAGCCACCACGCTGCTTGGGCTGCTCTCGCTGTTCACGGCGGAGGTCGTCATCGCGGTGGTGTTTCGCATGGGGCTCTGGGCGTTGCTGCCCGGTATCGGCATGGCCGGGCTGGTCGCGGCGCGATTCATGGGGCTGGACCGGCGTGAGAACCTGCCGAGGATCTTTGCCTTGAGCGGCGTGTTCTGGCTGGCGATCCTAATCGGCTTGACGGCGACCGATGTCCTGACACGGCATATGGTGATCGCGCATTGAGCCGCCACGACGGGTTCGCCCACCCGGTTCACGTTCCCTCGATCCGCCTGCGCACAAATCGGCGAGACACGCCTGCGTCGGCATGGCCGGTGAATCCGAACCGGGTTGTCTTACGTTATATCCTTGAAGACGCGTGCCAATTCAGGCGCTGGCCATGAACAGGCGGTATTGCGATCGGTCTGGCGGGAGCGGGGCGGTTGCTCGCCGGCCAAGTCAGGGGCCGGAAGGGCCGTATGCCGTCATGTCGGGATAGGGGACCATGCTGACCGGGATCGAGACCTACGCTCTTATTGGTGACGGTCGGACCGCGGCCCTGGTATCACGTCATGGCTCCATTGATTGGCTGTGCCTGCCGCGGTTCGACAGTGCCGCGTGCCTTGCGGCACTTCTGGGCACGCCGCGCAATGGCTTCTGGAAGATCGCGCCGTGCGGCGCGTTCGAGGTCAGCCGCCAGTACCAGGACAACACGCTGGTGCTGCAGACAGAGTTTACCCAGGGTTCGGCCACGGTACGGTTGACCGACCTGATGGTCGTTGCCAGCGATCGGCCGGTCCTGATGCGGCATCTGACGGCTCTGCGCGGAAACATGCGGCTGCGCTGCGAAGTGGCGTTTCGCTTCGATTACGGGCTGGTTGTGCCATCCCTGCGCCAGACCGAAGACGCGTTGATCGCCATTGCCGGCCCCGACCTCGTCGTCCTGCGTGGTCCGGTCCACCTCGCCGCCGCGGAAGACCAGACGTTGTGGGCCGAGTTCGAGATTTCCGAGGGCCAGTCGCGCTGTTTCTCGCTCTGCCATGGCGATTCACATCTCGATCCGCCAGCCGAACCCGATCCCGACCAGTCGTTGCGGGACACGCTGACATTCTGGCGCCGGTGGGCCGCCCGCTTTCGCGGCGGGACCCGGTGGGACGGAGCGGTCCTGCGGTCGCTGCTGACCCTGAAGGCACTGATCCATCGGCCCACGGGGGCCATGGTCGCCGCGCCGACCATGTCGCTACCAGAGGTGCCCGGCGGCGCCAGCAACTGGGACTATCGGTATTGCTGGGTGCGCGACGCGGCGTTCACGGTCTCCACCCTGCTGAATGCCGGTTACCGTGAGGAAGCGGTGCAGTGGCGCGACTGGATGTTGCGGGCCATCGCCGCCAGCCCGGACCAGATGCGGGTCTTGTACCGTGTCGACGGTGACCGGCGCATGTATGAGCAGACCGTGCCCTGGCTGTCAGGGTTCGAGGGCGCGGTACCGGTCCGCGTCGGCAACGACGCCGCCGCGCAGGAGCAGACCGATATTGTCGGTGAGCTGCTCGATGCACTCAGCCTGATGCAGCGCGCCGGGATTGCCGACACGCCGGACGCCTTCCAGGCCGAACGCGACCTGATCGGGCATCTTGAGAAGACGTGGCGGGACAAGGCGCATGATCTATGGGAGGAACGGGACCAGACCGCGCATTATACCTATTCGAAGGTCATGTCATGGGTAGGCATCGACTGTTTCCTCCGCGGCGCCGGCAGGCATGCGCCAACCGATGACGCGCAGCTTGGACGGTTGAGGGCGCTGCGGGAGCATATCCACACGGAGGTGATGGCGAGGAGCTGGAATCACGCACGCGGCCACCTCGTCGATCGTTACGGTGGGGAGCGGCTTGACGCCAGCCTGCTGCTGTTGCCGCTCGTCGGCTTCCTGCCGGCCGATGACCCGCGCATGACCGCCACGATCGACGCGATCGAACGGGAGCTGAGCCAGGATGGCCTGGTATGGCGAAACCCAGGTCCCGGCGATGTCAGGGAAGGCGCGTTCATCGCGGCCTCGTGCTGGCTTGCCGATTGCCGCGCGCTGCAAGGACGCAAGACCGATGCTGTCGCGCTGCTGGAACGCGTGCTGGCGCTGCGTAACGATGTCGGGCTGCTGTCCGAGGTCTACCATCCCGGCTTGCGTCAGCTCATGGGAAATTTCCCGCAAGCGCTCAGTCACCTCGCCCTGGCCAACTCGGCGCTTGGGCTGTCCTTGCCGGTATTGCAGCGGGGCGGCGGTTAGCAACCCGTCTGCGCCTCGCGGCCGCGTGTTCTGCCGGCTCGGAACAGGTTGTGCGCGTGATCAACAAACCGCTTTCCGGCCGGGGGGAATGCAACCAGGCGGACGAGCGTACGTTGGCTCCTCAGCGTGGGAGCTCGTCAGCATGCCATCGCCGCGTCGCCCGCACGCGGCATGAAGCAGGAGCGCTTATGAAATACTGTTTTCCGGTCATGATCGCAGCTCTGCTGCTCAACGGCTTTCCGGCGCTGGCGCAACAGGATAGCGGTCCGAACGCGCCCGCTGTTGGAAAGACTCATACCGAACTCGAGCCAACGCCGCCGAAGCCTCCTGCGACGAGGAAGAGAGACCCGTCCACGCCTGTCGATCCCGGCAACAGGACGGCAACGAAGAAAAGCCAGGACCTGAATGATCCGAAAACATCGCTGTGGGACACCAAATAGGCGTCAGGCAGGACGCCTGGTGTCCTGTTGCCAGGCAGCGCCGGGCTTCCCGCTATAGCCCCGCCAACGCCGCGTCCACGGCGTCACCAAACCGTTCCACAATCGCATCGACGTCCGCCGCCGTCACGATATAGGGGGGCGCGACGATCACGTGGTCGCCCTGCCTGCCGTCGATCGTGCCGCCCATCGGGTAGGTCGCCAGGCCACGGGCGATGCCCTCGCGCTTCACCCGTTCATTCAGTTTCAGTTCCGGATCGAACGGCGCCTTGGTGGCGCGGTCGGTGACCAGCTCCACCGCCCAGAACAGGCCGCGGCCACGGATGTCACCGACATGGCGGTGATTGCCCAGGCGTTCCTGCAGCCCGGTCTCCAGCCGCCGGCCCATCGCCTGGACATTCTCCAGCAACCGGTCCTCCCGGATGATGCGCTGCACCTCCAGCGCGGCGGCGCAGGCCACGGGATGGGCCTGGTAGGTCTGCCCGTGCAGGAACCCGCCGGAGCCATGGGCCAATGCCCGCACGATACGGTCATGGATCAGGATGCCGCCGATCGGCTGGTAGCCGCCGCCCAGCCCCTTGGCGATCACCTGGATATCGGGTGTCACGCCCTCCTGCTCCCACGCATGCATCGTGCCGGTACGGCCCATGCCGCACATCACCTCATCCAGGATCAGCAGCGCGCCGTGGCGGTCACAGATCTCCCGCACCCGCTTGAAGTAGCCGGGCACCGCGGTGACGCAGCCGGTCGTGGCGCCGACGACGGGTTCGGCCAGGAAGGCGGTCACGGTATCCGGACCCAGGCGTTGGAACGCCGCGTCCAGTTCCGCCGCCAGCCGGTCCAGATACTGTGCGTCGCTTTCGCTGTCGTGCTTGAACCGGTAGGCGAAACAGGGCGACACCAGGCTGTGCGCCGGTGAGAGCACCGGCTCGAAAGGCGCGCGCCGCATCATGTTGCCGCCGGCGGCCAGCGCGCCCAGCGTGGTGCCGTGATAGGACTGCCGGCGGGCGATGGTGCGGTACCGCCGCGGCTGCCCGATCTCCAGGAAATACTGCCGAGCGAGCTTGATCGCGGCCTCGTTGGCCTCGGAGCCGGAGGAGCAGAACCAGGCACGGCTCAGCCCGCCGGGTTCGTCGTGCAGGATGATGTCCGCGAGGTCCTCGGCCGGCTGGTTGGAGAAGGTGCCGGTATGGGCATAGGCCATGCTGGCGGCCTGCCGGCCGACCGCCTCGGCGATGCGGCGGTTGCCGTGGCCGAGGCAGGCCACGGCGGCGCCGCCCGAGCCGTCGATGATGGCCTGGCCTTCGGCGGTGTGCAGGTAGATACCCTCGCCGCGGACAGCGACGGGCGGAATGGCGCCGGAGCGATGCAGGACACGTGTCATGCGGCGGATGGGATCACGTCAGGGCGGTTCGGGCAACAGGGCGGATACGAGGGCCGCGAACGCCGGCAGGTCGGTCTGAATGGTCTGCCATGTCGTGGCGAGGTCGACGGCGAAATAGGCGTGAGCCAGCGCGTTGCGCATCTCGTAAGGCGAGCGCCATGGAATATCCGGATGAGCTGCCGCGAAGTCGGGGTGGTGACGCAGGATGTTGCGACACGCTTCGCCAATGACTTCCAGATTGCGGATGACCGCGTCCTGCGTCATGGACGATGCTCGGAACTCATCCTCGGAAAGCCGGGCCGTATAAAGTCGGATGCGCTCTGCCGCCGCGAGGATGTGTTCCACGTATGCCCGGGCGCGTAATATGCCTTTGGGCGGCACGCTCCCTCACACGGGCTTCGCGGTGGCAAGGATGTCTGCCCGCATGCCGGCAGGCAAAGCGTCCGGTGAGACGACGTCCACCGGGACCTGCAGCAGGTCACGCAGTTTCCAGCGCATGGCACCGATATCGAACAGGGTCATGCCCGGTTCGGGGTCGACCAGGAGATCGAGGTCACTGTTCTCGGTATCCTCCCGCCGGAGTACCGATCCGAAGACGCGCGGATTACGCGCGCGGTGGGCGGCCACGATCGCACGGATGGCTGTCCGGTTCTGATCCAGGCGTTCCGACGGTCGCATGGGCGGCGTTCCAATCACCTGGTCCCCACCTTATCGCACCCTGATCCGCGGGAAAAGCGCGGGGTCACAGGCCGCCGCGGTGCCGGTTACCGGCCCCTCAAGGGCGCTTCGGCAATCCGCCCGGCCATCGCGCCGGCCATCGCGCCGGCCATCGCGATCGAACGCCCACCAGCAGCCGTGGTCCGGACAGGTTGCCATATCCCGCTGCCGGTGGACCGTTCGACGCCCAGCGGCAACCGCCATCCGCCCGCCCCGTCCCGCCATCAATCCGGCGTCAGGTGCTTGATCCGTGGCCCGACCTCCTCGGCCAGCAGGCGCAGCGACTTGTGCCAGGCTTCCGGGTTCTCGCCGTAGTCGAAGCCGAACACCAGCAGGCCGCCGAAACCGTCGACGTCGCGGTAAACCCGTTCCAGCTTCTCGGCGACCGTCGCGGGGGAGCCGATCAGCCAGTTGTGCCGGGCGCAATATTCCGGCGTCACATCGGAATCCGGCACGGACGGGTCGTGCTTCAGGTATTCCAGGAAGCCGAAATTCGCCAGCAATGGCAGGAAATACTCCCGCATCATGCGGCCCATCATGCCGCCGACGGACAGTTTCCAGGCTTCCTCGTCGGTATCGGCGACGAACACCTCCCGCACCATGCGCCAGTCGCGGCGATGCGGCTTGCGCCCGCTGCGCTTGGCGCCTTCCTCCACCGCCTGCCAGTGGGTGCCGACATAGGCCGGGTTCAGGTTGAGGCTCAGCGGCAGGAAGCCGTGCTCACCCGCCATTTTCAGCGTGTCGGAGTTCTTCGACAGCCCGGCCACGCCGATCGGCGGATGCGGCCGCTGCAGCGGCTTGATGTGCGGCCGCAGAAAGCCGTACATCTCTTCCGGCTTCGATACAGTCCAGTATTTGCCCTGGTATTCGAAGCTCGGCTCGTCGCTCCACAGACGCAGGATGATATCCAGCGCCTCCCGCGTCATCTCGCGGTTCTGGCCCGACATGCCGTCGACATTGAACATCGCCCAGTCGCTGGGCAGGCCCGATGCGGCGACGCCGAACATCAGCCGTCCCTCGGACAGGTGGTCCAGCATGGCGACACGGTTCGCCAGCTCCGCCGGGTGGTGATAGGGCAACAGGAAGCCGCCGGGCCCGATGCGGATCCGCTTCGTCTGCAGCAGCGCCTGGGCGACCAGCAGATCGGGCGAGGGATGCGGTTCCCACGGCGCGGTGTGATGCTCCCCGATCCAGGCCTCGGCATAGCCCAGCTCGTCGAGCCAGCGGAGCACCTGCAGGTCCCAGTCGTGGCCGGCCTTCAGGCCGCGCTCCGGCGGATGGGAGGGCATCGCGAAATACCCGAGTTCCATGGCTTCCTCCTGTATCGCGCTGTCGCACGCGTTCTGCGACGCGCGCCGCCACAGCAGCGCACAACCATGGCCCCGGTCAAGCATGCCGCGCCCTGCCTGCCGCGCCCTGCCCCGCCGCATCCTTGCGCGCCTCTCGGGGCGCGCATCGGGCGGCTGGCGCGTGACGCCCGCGCATGTCAGCGTGATCGCGGCACCGGAACCGGCTGCGTGCCGTTGGGGCGCGGCATGGGGGTGCGGCATGGGGGTGCGGCATGGGGTGCGGCATGGGGGCGCGGCGAGGCCGGTGCGGCATGGGGGCGCGGCGAGGCCGGTGCGGCAGGATGGGCGCGGCGATGGAGAATGGCGTATGCCGGTGAAGGACATCCAGCGGAAGGACCCTCAGCATGGCTGACTACGACCTGGTGATCGCCGGCGGCATGGTCGTGACGCCGTCCGACATGGTTGCGGCGGATATCGGCGTGATCGGCGACCGCATCGCCGCGATCGGGCTGAACCTGCGCGGCGACCGCATGATCGACGCCGGCGGTCTGCTGGTGATGCCGGGCGGCGTCGACTCGCACTGTCATATCGAGCAGTTGCAGGAAGGCGGCGGCGCGGATGAGGAGACCTGGACCACCGGCAGCACCTCGGCGCTGGCCGGCGGCACCACATCCGTCATTACGTTTTCCACCCAGTTCAAGGGCGGCGGCATTTTGGGGCCGCTGGCCGAGTATCGCCGCCGAGCGGCGCGGGCAATGGTGGATTATGCCTTCCACCAGATCATCACCGATGCCTCCGACACGGTCATCTTCGACGAAGTGCCGAAGGTGGTGGAGAGCGGCGTCCGCAGCCTGAAGGTCTTCCTGACCTATGATCCGTTGCACCTGGACGACCGGCAGTTCCTGCGCGTGCTGGCCGCCGCGCGCCGCAGTGGCGCCTTCGTAACGGTGCACTGCGAGAATTATGAAGCCATCAACTGGCGCACCGCCGCGCTGCTGGCGGATGGCCGCACCGCGCCGAAATACCACGCCTGGTCGCGTCCGAGCATGATCGAGCGGGAGGCGACGCACCGGGCCATCGCGCTGGCGGAACTGGTGGACCAGCCAATCCAGGTCTTCCACGTCTCCTGCCCCGAGGTCGCCGAGGAGATCGACCGCGCCAGGCGCCGCGGCCTGAAGGTGTGGGGAGAGACCTGCCCGCAATATTTCGTCCTGTCGGCTGAGCATATGGACCGGCCGGGTTTCGAGGGCGCGAAGTTCATGTGCAGCCCGGCGCCGCGCGATGCGCAGGCCAGTGCCGGCCTGTGGAAGATGATCAACGACGGCGTGCTGGACATCGTGTCCTCCGACCATAGCGGCTGGAGCTATGACACGCCGGTGGGCAAGCGGGTCAACGGCATCGACGCGCCCTTCCGTGACATTCCCAATGGCGTCCCCGGCCTTGCCGCCCGGCTGCCCATCCTGTTCAGCGAGGGCGTGGGCAAGGGCCATATCGACCCGATCCAGTTCGTGCGCCTGACGGCGTATAATCCCGCGCGCCTGTTCGGGTTGTATCCGCGCAAGGGCACCATCGCGCCGGGGGCGGACGCCGACCTGGTGCTATGGGATCCGCAGCGGTCGGTGACGCTGGACAACGCGACGATGCAGCACGTCATCGACTACACGCCGTATGAGGGGCTGGAGGTCACCGGCTGGCCGGTGATGACGCTGCGCCGGGGCGAGGTGGCGATGCGCGACGGCGTGGTGCGGGCGGAACCCGGGACCGGGCAGTTCCTGGCACGCGGCCCCTATGACATGATCAAGCCGACCGGCCGCGTGCCGTTCGGCTTCGACGCAAGCGCTTTCCTGGTCTGAGGCTGCTTCCATGGATCTGATCGAGATCACCGCCGGCCCCTATGCGTTCAAGGCGAAATTCGAGGCGGAGCACGCACCGAAGACGGTGGCGACGTTCCGCACCCTGCTGCCGTACCGCGAGCGTATCATCCACGTGCGCTGGAGCGGCGAGGGCTGCTGGATTCCGCTGGGCGATCTGGACCTGGGCCTGCCGTTCGAGAACGCCACCAGCTATCCGGCGCCCGGCCACCTCCTGTTGTACCCGGGCGGATTCAGCGAGACCGAGATCCTGCTCGCCTATGGCGGGGTCCGGTTCGCTAGCAAAATGGGCCAGCTCGCCGGCAATCATTTCCTGACGGTGGTGGAAGGCAACGAAAACCTGCTGCCGCTGGGCCGGATGGTGCTGTGGCAGGGCGCGCAGGACATCGTGTTCAAGGCGGTGTGATGCCGGCGCCGCGACGCCCGGTATCACCGCGGAGCCGCCTCAATCCACGCCGGTGAACGCCGTGGCCGGGTAGCCCTGGGCGAACAGCAGCGCGCGCAACCCGGCATGGTCCACGCGCGCCTTCGCGGCCGCGGCCACCACCGGCTTGGCGTGAAAGGCGACCCCCAGCCCGGCGGCCTGCAGCATGTCCAGGTCGTTGGCGCCGTCGCCAACCGCCATCGAGGCGGACAGCTTCAACCCCCGCTGCTCCGCCAGCGCGCGCAGCGTGGCCAGCTTGGTGTCGCGGTCCAGGATCGGCTCCCCGACGGCGCCGGTCAGCACCGCGCCGTCGTCCAGCAGGACGTTGGACCGGTGCAGATCGAAGCCCAGGGCCTGCGCCACCCGTCCGGTGAAGAAGGAGAACCCTCCCGAGACCAGGGCCGTCATCGCCCCCCGGGCGCGCATGGTGGCCACCAGTTCCCGTGCGCCATGGGTCATGCGTATCCGCTCCCATGTCCGTTCCAACCTGTCGACCGGCAGGCCCTTCAGCATCGCCACCCGTTCGCGCAGCGCCTGCTTGAAATCCAGCTCCCCGTTCATCGCCCGCGCGGTGATGGCGGCGATCTTTTCCCCGATGCCGGCGAATGCCGCCAGCTCGTCCAGGGTCTCGCCCTGGATGATCGTGCTGTCCATGTCCGCGACCAGCAGCGCCTTGCGGCGGCCCCGCGCCTTCACGACGATGGCGTCGATCGCGGCACCGCCCAGCGCGGCGGCCAGCGGCGCGGGATCGGGCGGTGCCGCCAGCGGAATGTCGACGGCCTCACCCGGGGACAGAACGGTCGGGGCGCCGCCCCGCACGGCGTCACGCACGCGGTTCACGACGGCATCGGTCAGGCTGGTCGCCTCAAGCTGGGCGACCAGGGTCAGGATATGGGTCATGGCGCGGCGGACCCTGGCAGCGGCCGCCGGCACACACAAGCGACACGGTGGTGGACCCTGCCATTCCGGCAACCCATTGGCGGCGGCCGCCGACACGCCGCCGACACGGTGGCGGACCCTGCCGTTCCGGTGATCCGGCGGGCAGCGGGCGCCTTCCGGCGCAAGCGGCACCCGTCGCCGGCTTGCCCTTGCGTCTTGCCGGGTGGCAAGAGCCATTCGCCCTGTCGTTCCACCTGTGCCACCATGGCAGACCCTGCCGGAGACCCCAGACCTTGCTGTTCCGCATCTTCGACGACCAGCCCGTTGCCGTGCGGGCAAAGGCCGGGATCGCCGCCGGCTTCCTGATCATCGCCAATCTGGCCACCTGGATCTGGGCCTGGGTGGCCTTCGCCGACCGTCCCGCCCTGCTGGGGACGGCGTTCCTGGCCTATCTGTTCGGCCTGCGCCACGCCTTCGACGCCGACCACATCGCGGCGATCGACAACACCGTGCGGCAGCTGATGCAGCAGGGCAAGGCACCGTTCGCGGTCGGCTTTTTCTTCTCGCTGGGTCATTCCACCATCGTGGTGCTGGCCTCGCTGGCCGTCGCCGTCACCGCCGTGGCGGCACAGGGAACGCTGGAATCGATCCATGACTGGGGCAGCGTCGTCGGCACCCTCGTCTCGGCGACGTTCCTGCTGCTGGTCGGCATCGCAAACCTGTTCGTCCTGCGCTCCATCTGGGCGGTGTTCCGCGCCGCCCGGCACGGCGGCAACATCCGGCAGGCGGAGCTGGACGCAGTCCTGGCCGGCGGCGGGATCGTCACGCGGCTGTTCCGCCCGTTGTTCCGCTCGGTCACGCGGTCCTGGCACCTGTATCCGATCGGCTTCCTGTTCGGGCTGGGCTTCGACACCGCGACCGAGATCGGCGTGCTGGGCATCGCCGCCATCCAGGCCGCGCAGGGCCTGTCATTCTGGTCGATCCTGGTGTTTCCGGCCCTGTTCACCGCCGGCATGTCGCTGATGGACACGGCGGATTCCATGGTCATGGTCCGCGCCTATGGCTGGGCCTTCGTCGATCCGCTGCGGAAGCTGTGGTACAACCTGACGATCACCGCCGCCTCGGTCATCGTGGCGCTGTTCATCGGCGGGATGGAGGCGCTGGGCCTGATCGGCGACAAGCTGGGGTTAGAAGGGTGGTTCTGGGCGTCCGTCGAGGCGCTGAACGACAACCTGGCGAATTTCGGCTTCGTCGTGGTCGGCGTCTTCGTCGTCAGCTGGATCGTCTCGGGGCTGGTCTATCGGATGAAGGGGTACGACCGGCTGCGCGTGGAGCGGCCGTAGCGCCCCACGGACGGGTATCCCGCAGGAGGGTTCTGTGTCGGAGCGGCTTCCCCCCGCGCTGCTGATCGCCGGACCCACCGCCAGCGGCAAGTCGGCCTTGGCGCTGGCGGTCGCCGAGCGGTTGGGGGGGACGATCATCAATACGGATTCGATGCAGGTGTATCGCGAACTGCGTGTCCTGACGGCGCGTCCGACGCCGGCGGAGGAGGCGCGGGTGCCGCACCGCCTGTACGGGGTCCGTCCCGCCGCCGAGGCCGGCAGCGTCGCCTGGTGGCGCGGCGAGGCGCTGGCGGCGATGCGGGCAGCAAGGGATGCCGGACGCCTGCCGATCCTGACCGGCGGCAGCGGCCTGTATTTCGCCGCCTTGACCAGCGGCCTGGCCGACATCCCCGATCCCGGCCCCGAGGCCCGAGCCGAGGCGCGCGACCTGCTGCAAACCCTGGGCGCGCCGGCCCTGCACGCCAGGCTGGCCGCGGCCGATCCGGCCACCGCCGCGCGGCTGAAGCCCGAGGACAGCCAGCGCATCGCCCGCGCGTGGGAGGTCTGGCGCGGCACCGGCACCGGCCTGGCGGGCTGGCAGTCCCGCCGGTCGGACCCGGCGCCGTGGGATTTCACCGCCATCCGGCTGGACCCGCCGCGTGACGATCTGCGCGCCGCCATCGGCCGCCGGTTCGAGGCCATGCTGCGGGCCGGCGCGCTGGAGGAGGTGCGGGCGCTGCTGGCGCTGCAGCTGAGTCCGGCGCTGCCGGCGATGCGGGCACATGGCGTGCCGGAACTGTCCGCCCATCTGCGCGGTATGCTGTCATTACAGGCAGCGGGACGCCGCGTGGAGCTGGTGACCGGCCAGTACACCAAGCGGCAGGCGACATGGTTTCGCCATCACGCTCTTGCACGGCAGACCCGCACTTTTACGATTAATGCGCGATTCTGTGTATATGAGCAATTTTCGGAAAGTTTTTGGCGAGAATTGTTCCATTTTATTCAAATTAGCGGTTGACCCCGAGGGTTCATGCCTCTATGCGTCCGCCCCTCATTCAGTAAACGGAGGCCGGTCTCATGTCGGCGGACTTGACGCAGTCGGGAGCAGAAATCCTTCTTCGTGCCCTCAAGGACCAGGGCGTGGAAGTCATTTTCGGCTACCCGGGCGGCGCGGTACTGCCGATCTACGACGCCTTGTTCCAGCAGAATGCCATTCGCCACATCCTGGTGCGGCATGAGCAGGCGGCGGTGCACGCCGCCGAGGGATATGCCCGGTCCACCGGCAAGGTCGGCGTGGTGCTGGTGACCTCCGGCCCTGGGGCGACCAATGCCGTCACCGGGCTGGTCGATGCGCTGATGGATTCCATTCCCGTGGTGTGCCTGACCGGGCAGGTGCCGACGCACCTGATCGGCAACGACGCCTTCCAGGAAGCGGATACGACCGGCATCACCCGCCCGGCGACCAAGCACAACTACCTGGTGAAGCGGTCGCAGGACCTGGCGCGCGTGGTGCATGAGGCGTTCTACGTGGCCAGCCATGGCCGGCCCGGACCGGTGGTGATCGACCTGCCGAAGGACATCCTGATCAATCCGGCCCCTTACACCGAACCGGCGGCGAGCCATGGCAGCTACAAGCCGCGCATCGACCCGGACGCGGACCAGATCCGGCAGGCGGTGGCGATCCTGAAGGCGGCGAAGCGCCCGGTGATCTATGCCGGCGGCGGGGTCATCAATGCCGGCCCGGAAGCCGCCGCCCTGCTGACGAAATTCGCCCGGATGGCCGGCTTCCCGATCACCACCACGCTGATGGGCCTGGGCGCCTATCCGGCCAGCGATCCCCAGTTCCTGGGGATGCTGGGCATGCACGGCACCTATGAGGCGAACCTGGCCATGCACGGCTGCGACGCCATGCTGGCGATCGGCGCGCGGTTCGACGACCGCGTCACCGGCCGGCTGAATGCGTTCAGCCAGGGGTCGCGGAAGATCCACATCGATATCGACGGGTCCTCCATCAACAAGAACGTGCCGGTCGAGGTGCCGATCATCGCCGATGCCGGCCGGGCGCTGGCGGCGCTGGTGGCAGCCTGGGAGGCGGATCCGACGCCGGCGGACAAGGCGGCGCAGACCGCCTGGTGGCGGCAGATCGACGAATGGCGCACCAAGGACAGCCTGAAATTCACCCAGGCTCGGGCGCCCGGCAGCATCATCAAGCCGCAATACGCGATCCAGCGGCTGTTCGAACTCAGCCGCAAGCGCGGGCGGGAGACCTTCATCACCACCGAGGTCGGCCAGCACCAGATGTGGGCCGCGCAGCATTTCCATTTCGACAAGCCGAACCACTGGCTGACCTCGGGCGGCCTGGGCACGATGGGCTATGGCCTGCCGGCGGCGATGGGCGTGCAGATCGCACATCCCGACGCGCTGGTGGTCGACATCGCCGGCGAGGCCTCGATCCTGATGAACATCCAGGAAATGGGCACGCTGGCGCAGTATCGCCTGCCGGTGAAGGTGTTCATCCTCAACAATGAGTACATGGGCATGGTCCGGCAATGGCAGGAATTGCTGCACGGCAGCCGCTACTCGGAATCCTACTCGGCCGCCCTGCCCGATTTCGTAAAGCTGGCGGAAAGCTTCCATGCCACCGGCATGCGCGCAACCGCGGTCGAGCAGCTGGATGACGTGATCAACGCGATGCTGGACTGCCCGACCGCGGTGATCGCCGACATCGCGGTGGACCAGGCGGAGAACTGCTTCCCGATGATCCCCTCCGGCGCGGCGCACAACGAGATGCTGCTGGGGCCGGAGCATGAGTCCTCGGGCGCCAGCGTTTCGGATGGGGGCATGGTCCTCGTATAACGCGTCCCGGACCTTGCACGAGCCGCCGCGCCAGAGAAGGTCATCGAGGCATGGCCCCGGCCGCGGCGGACCCTGTTCCCTTTTTTTCCGACGGTTTTCCCATGTCCGCCCATTCCGATACGACCCAACGCAGCGCAACGATCTCGGTCCTGGTGGATAACGAGGCGGGCGTACTGGCACGCGTCATCGGCCTGTTCTCGGGCCGCGGCTACAATATCGACAGCCTGACCGTGGCCCCGGTGGATGCCGCCGGCCTGCGCAGCCGCATCAACGTCGTCACATCGGGTACTTCGATGGTGATCGAGCAGATCAAGGCGCAGCTCGACCGGCTGGTGCCGGTGCACCGCATTGCCGACCTGACGATGGATGGCCCGCACGTGGCGCGCGAGCTGGCGCTGGTGAAGGTGATCGGCACCGGGGAGCAGAGGGTGGAGGCGATGCGCATCGCCGACACGTTCCGCGCCCGGGTGGTGGACACGACGCTGGGGAGTTTCGTGTTCGAACTGACCGGGGCGAGCGAGAAGGTCGATGCGTTCATCGAGCTGATGCGCGACCTGGGCCTGGCCGAGGTATCCCGCAGCGGGATTGCGGCGCTGGCGCGGGGCGCGCGGGTGATCTGAGATCATCCGAGATGCGGGCACATCCATTCGGACCCGGCATCGGCCGGGGCCGCCATCGGTGATAGAGAGACGGCACGATGGCACTCATCGAAGGTTTTCGTGTCCGGAATTATCGTTCCTTGCGGGACGTGACGGTTGGCCGCCTGTCCGGCAACGCCGGCGCAGATCTGCTCACGCCGTTGACGGTCGTCATCGGCAAAAACGGCGTCGGCAAAAGCACTCTGTTCGACGCTTTTGGCTTCATGGCCGACTGCCTGACCATTGGTGTCGAAGCCGCTTGCGACAGGGAGCAGCGCGGCGGATTTGAGCGGATACGCTCGATGGGCGTTCAGGACGCCATCCGTTTTGAGGTGTATTATCGGGAAGCGCAAAACCATCGCCCTATCACCTATGAGCTTTCCATCAATCTCGATTCGTCCGGGCGACCTTTTGTCGAATCTGAGGTATTGCTGCAGCGCAGACGGGATCAGCGCTACGGCCGCCCCTTCCCATTTCTACGCCTGAACCGCGGCGTCGGCCAGGCTTGGGCCGGCGAAGACCTCGTTGAGACGGAAGGCGAGGAGTCCAATCTGAAGGTCCCGGTCGCGCTGACCGACATGCGCCAGCTTGGCATCGCGACCCTTGGCACATTGCGCGACCATCCTCGCATCACCCGTTTCCGCGATTTCATGAGAGGCTGGTATCTTTCATATTTCACTCCGGATGCGGCTCGAGGTCTCCCCGTCGCGGGCCCTCAGCGACACCTGAACGTGCATGGCGACAATCTCGGCAATGTCGTTCAATTTATGGAACGCGAACACAAGGATCGATTCAAAGCCATCTTGAAGCGGATCGCTGACCGCATACCCGGTGTCACCAACATTGATACACACGTGACAGAGGATAAGCGCGTCCTGCTGCGCTTCAACGATGCCGGGTTTCGTGACCCGTTTTTCGCCCAGCAGATGTCTGATGGTACGTTGAAGGTTTTTGCTTATCTGCTCCTGCTGGAAGATCCTGACCCTCCGCCTTTTATCTGCATCGAGGAGCCGGAAAACGGATTGTATCATAAGCTGCTGGAGACTCTTGCCCAGGAATTTCGAGCGCACGCGACCGGTCGCAGGAACGCACCGCAGATATTTGTCACGACCCATCAACCCTATTTCGTCGATGCGCTTAGGCCGGAAGAAGTCTGGATCCTTGAAAAGGGAGCGGACGGGTTTTCGACCATCCGCAGGGTCTCGGAGTTGGAAATCGTCAGAAATCTGGTCGCGGAAGGCCTGCCATTGGGCGGCCTCTGGTACAGCGACTATCTCGATTCGCGATAGTTATGCACATAGAAATCCTGACGGAAGACAGCTCTGGCAAAGCCCTTCTGGAATTGCTGGTGCCCAAGCTCATCGGACCATACGGACAGCCACATACTTGGCGGCTGCATGCTTATCGCGGCGTTGGCCGCATCCCTGCCGGCCTTTCCACCGTTTCAAGGGCAGCGCGCCGGATTTTGCTGGACCAGTTGCCCAGGTTGCTGCGCGGCTACGCGAAAACCCCTGGAATTGACGCTGTCATCGTCGTACTTGACAGCGACGATAGACCCTGTGCGGATTTTTTGCTGGAATTGACGTCTCTGGCTGAGAGCGTCAGCCCAGGTCGCATGGTCATGTTTCGTCTGGCTATCGAGGAAATCGAAGCCTGGTACCTCGGTGATCGCTCGGCACTCTTGCAAGCTTACCCCCGCACACGGCTCAAAGTATTAGACGGTTATGCGCAAGACAGCATATGCGGGACTTGGGAATTGCTGGCCGACGCGGTCCATCCAGGCGGACGGCGCGCAATCCACGCAGCCGCATGGCCGCTTCCCGGCCAGGTCAAGCATGAGTGGGCCACTCGGATCGGCCCGCGGATGAATCCGGATGCCAACACATCCGCGAGCTTCGGAAAATTCCGTGATGGCCTCAGGCGCCTGATAACGCCGCCAGATCCCGCTGCGTCAGAAGGCACCCTCTGAAGCGGAGGATGGATCAACATCCACCATTCAGCGATAACCACCCACATCTGAAGTCCCACCAAGGAAAGGAACTCAACCGATGCGCGTCTACTACGATCGCGATGCCGACGTGAACCTGATCAAGGGCAAGAACGTCGCCATCATCGGCTATGGCAGCCAGGGCCATGCCCACGCGCTGAACCTGAAGGACAGCGGCGTGAAGAACCTCGCCATCGGCCTGCGTCCGTCCTCGGCCGGCGTCGCCAAGGCGGAAGCCGCCGGCCTGAAGGTCATGGACCCGGCCGAGTGCGCCAAATGGGCCGATGTGATCATGGTCCTGACCCCCGATGAGGGCCAGGGCGACCTCTACCGGGAGAAGCTGCACGGCAACATGAAGCCGGGCGCCGCGCTGGCCTTCGCGCACGGCCTGAACGTGCATTTCAACCTGCTGGACCCGCGTCCGGACATCGACGTGTTCATGATCGCGCCGAAAGGCCCCGGCCACACCGTACGCAGCGAATACCAGCGCGGCGGCGGCGTGCCCTGCCTGGTCGCGGTGGCGCAGAACCCGTCCGGCAACGCGCTGGAAGTCGCGCTGTCCTACGCCTCGGCGATCGGCGGCGGCCGCGCCGGCATCATCGAGACCACGTTCAAGGAAGAGTGCGAGACCGACCTGTTCGGTGAGCAGGTGGTGCTGTGCGGCGGCCTGGTCGAGCTGATCAAGGGCGGCTACGAGACACTGGTGGAAGCCGGTTACGCGCCCGAAATGGCGTATTTCGAGTGCCTGCACGAAGTGAAGCTGATCGTCGACCTGATCTATGAAGGCGGCATCGCCAACATGAACTACTCGATCAGCAACACCGCCGAGTACGGCGAATACGTCACCGGCCCGCGCATCATCACCGATGCAACGAAGGCGGAGATGAAGCGTGTCCTGGCCGACATCCAGAGCGGCCGTTTCGCCCGCGACTGGATGCTGGAGAACAAGGTGAACCAGTCCAGCTTCAAGGCCACCCGCCGCCGCCTGGCGGAGCATCCGATCGAGCAGGTGGGTGAGAAGCTGCGCGCCATGATGCCGTGGATCAGCAAGAACGCGCTGGTCGACAAGGCGAAGAACTGATCAGCCGCAATCAGCCGGGGCCACGGGCCAGAGGCGGGATCCGGGCTCGCGCAGCCCCGGAACAGGATGGGCCCGGAACAGGATGGGCCCGGAACAGGATGGGATCAACCTGCTCTCATTCCAGTCCGGCCTCTCTCCACACTGATACACACCCCCAACGTTTCTGCCGAGCGTTGGGGGTGTTTTTGTCTACCCGCAAATGTGAGGCTCCCTCATCCGCGATTCCACTATGCTGGGTGCCGTCGAATCGTGGAACGGAGTGAGCTTCCCATGCTGCAAGCCTTCACCTGCGCCGATGGCAAGGTGCGACGCATCATCGAGCCGCACGGACAGGACGATCTGCGCAACGCCGTCTGGATCGACCTGCAGGAGCCCACTCCCGCCGAGAGCGAGCATGTCCGGCGGATCACCGGCCTGCACGTGCCGACCGAGCGGGAAGTCGACGAGATCGAAATGTCCAGCCGGCTGGCGGTACGAAACAATGCGATCTACCTCAGTATTCCCGTGATCGCCCGGCGCGATGAGATGACCACCGGCGTCGCCGCCGGATTCGTCTTGTCCCCGGAACGGCTACTCACCGTGCGGTTCGCGCCGAACTTCGTGTTCGACCATTATGCCAGCACACTCACGCAGGAGGGCGTACCACACGAATCGGCGCCGCACCTGCTGATCGGATTGCTGGAGGCGTATGTCGACAGGAAAGCCGACCTGTTGGAGCAGATTCGGCACGATTTCGAGCGCATCTCTCACACCATCTTCGCGCCAGGGACGATGCGCGGCACCGGGCGCAAGACCGAAGATGCTCTCCTGCGCCAGACACTGGGTGAGCTGGGTCGCATCGGCGATATGAACTCCCATATCCGTGAAACCCTGGTCGCGATTTCCCGCGTGCCGCCCTTCCTGCAGAGCACGGCGGCGGACTGGCTGCCAAAGGATCTGGAACCCAGGCTGGCCACGCTGCGGCAGGACGTCACGTCGATCAGCGATTTCGGCACCCATCTCACCGACAAGCAGCAATTCCTGCTGGATGCGACATTGGGCTTCATCAACATCGCGCAGAATGACGTGATGAAGGTGATGGCGATCGCCTCGGTGGTCGGGATTCCGCCGGTCCTGGTCGTCGGCGTCTATGGCATGAACTTCAAGTTCATGCCGGAGCTGGAATGGGCCTGGGGCTACGCCTATGCCTGGGCCGTGATCATCCTCAGCACGCTGATCCCGATGGCGATGTTCCGCTGGCGGAAATGGATCTGAGGCCGCGTGGTCCGAAGCCGGCCTGCCAGACAGCATCCATGCCGGCTTGTTTCAGCCTCCCAAGCCCCGTTCCATGAACGGCGCCGGAAGCCCTCGTACAAGAATGGCCGGCGCGAGGCCGGCCATTCCATCCGGTGCGCCCGGAATCAGTATCCCATCGGCGTCGGCTCTGCCGTGGTCCACTTGCCGTCCTTGATCACGCACAGGAACGATTCGTTCGATCCCTGGTGCTTGGTCTTGCTGAAGCTGATGGTCGGCGAGCCGAAGATGTCGTGGTAATCCTTAATCGCTTCCATACCGGCCACGAAACTGTCCGGCGTCAGGTCCTTGCCGGCGTTCTTCAGGGCCTGCACCGTCACCTGCGCACCGGTATAGCCGATCTGGGCCGCGAAGTTCGGCGTCTTCCCATAGAGCTTCTCATATTTCGCGACGAAGGCCTTCACCTTCGGATCGGTGGACGACTCGGTCACGAACAGCATCGGCGCCATGGAATAGAAGCCCTCGGTGACACCGCCTGGCACGTTGGCGATGGCGTCGTCGTAGCTGGCCGCCTGGCCCAGCAGGTCGACGTTCCAGCCGGTCTTGCGGATGGCCGAGATGATCTGGACGGTGTCGCGCACGATGCCGCCGATGACCACGAGGTCGCAGTTCGCATCACGCAGCCGGGCGACAGAGGCGCTGAAATCGGTGTCGGTCGGCTTATGCAGCGTCTCCGCCGCCTCTGTCATATTCTCGGCCTTCAGCTCATCATGCACGCCATCACCGACGTCGCGGCCGAAATCGGTGTCCTGCCGGGCAACGCAGATTCTCTTCTTGCCGCGCTTCTCGACGAAATACTTCACGCCGGCTCGGATCTGGTCGTAGTACGAGGAGCCGAGGCCGAACTTCAGATGGTGCAGCGGCTCATACATCGAGCGGGCGGAGGTCAGTGGGAAGACGTTCGCAACGCCCTTGGCCAACTGGTCCGGCATCACCGCGTTGTTCATCGGGGTGCCGCCGTTCGCCACCATGATGAAGACGCCGTCATGGTTGATCAGCTTGTTGGCCGCCTGCACGGAGCGGGGGACCTGGTACTGGTTGTCCTCCACGATATACTTGATCTTGCGGCCGTTGATCCCGCCTTCGGCATTCACCTCATCGAACACCATTCGCCAGGCGTTCGAATTGTTCACGCCCCACATGGCGGTCACGCCAGACAGGTCGGTGTAGGTGCCGATGATGATCTCCTTATCGGAGACGCCACGCGTTTCGGCCTGGGCGAGGCCGGCTGTCAGGGCGATGGCCGACGACAGCAGAGCTGCTGCCAGGCGGGGTAGACGCATTCAATTCCTCCGTGGGTTTCTGGACGTTTCCGTTTCCGTGTGTCAGGCGGGAGCCCGTTGCATCACCGGGTCGTATTGCCGTTCCGGCTGTTCGCCGGGCGGGGGGATGTCGTCGATGCGTTCGATCTGGATGCCCAGGCTGCGCGCCCAATCCAGGGCCACTGGATTGACCGGCGCGCCGCCGACATAGGCCAGCCGGAGCCGGCTCAACCCGGATTCCCGCCGGATCGAGCGAAGCACGAGCAGGTCGGCAAGGCGGCTGGCGGAACCGTTGAACCGGCCGGCCTTGATCGCCCAGTTGTACATCAGCCGGTGCACGGCGGTGGCGCCGGCGGCGGAGCGCATCGCCCGAGCGTGCAGATGCGCCCAGGCCTCGGCGTCGGCGCCCAGCACAGTGGGGCGCAGCTCCTGCAGGTTCTCGACCGCGGTGTCGGCACTTTCAAGGTAGTTGGAGATGCAACCGCGATCCAGCGCGGCATACAGCCCCCAGATGCGTTCCGTCGGATCCGCCATGCTCAGCACCGCCAGCCGCTCGTCCTTCGCCGACATCGCCAGACGATCACGCGCCTGACCGAGGATGCGGAGAACGTCCCGATGCGTCAGGACCTGGCCGCTGGACGTCGGATCGTCCGCGGGGAACAGGATCACCGCCGGGTTGTCCGTCCGCACCGTCCGCGCCGCGGCGGTCCAGTCGAAGGTGCGGTCGCCACGGTCCGCGAAGTCGGCCAGGCTGACGCATTGCGGATCCTGAAACTCGCGCAGCCCCTTCATATCGAAGATGACGATATGCGACAGCGCCGGACATCCATCGCGGATGGTCAGCAGCTTGTCGAGCTGTTCCTCGCCTTCGACGAAGATGAGGCGGCAGCCGGTGGCACGCAGGATATGCGCGATCTGATCCGCCTCGGCGCCTGCCTCGATCGCCACGCTGACGCCGCCGCATGCCTGCGCCGCCAGGTCGCAATAGACCGTCTCCGGCCGTGTCTCGGCGATGATCGCCACGGCGTCCCCGGGTTCGATATCCAGCCGGTACAGGCCGGCAGCGATGCGTCCCACCTGCTCGGCCAGCTGCATCCAGGTGACCGCGTGCCAGATGCCGCGAGCCTTGCGGCGCAGGATGACCTTCGACGGCGCGGCCGCGGCGCGGTGCGCGACCAGGGCCGGCAGGCTGGCGGTGTCTTCCATCGTGCCCTCGATGTCAGTGGACTGGCTCATGCTCCCCCCGGGTCAGTTCCACAACCGTTTCTTTCTCCACCGCCGCGCGCCGCGCGCCCCGGCTTCTTTCTGGCCGAGGTAGAATTCGCGGATATCTTCCCGCGCCATCAGCGTCTTGCAGTGATCGGCGAGGACCACCCGGCCGACTTCCAGGACATAGCCATAATCGGCGGTGCGCAGCGCGATATGGGCGTTCTGCTCCACCAGCAGGATGGCAACGTTCTGCTCCTGGTTGATGCGGCGGATGATGCCGAAGATCTGCTGCACCAGCAGCGGCGACAGCCCCAACGACGGCTCATCCAGCAGCAGCAGCTTCGGCCGTCCCATCAGCGCGCGGCTGATCGCCATCATCTGCTGCTCACCGCCTGACAGCAGGCCGGCGCGCTGGTGCTGGCGTTCCCGCAGGCGCGGGAAATAGCCGAAGCACAACTCCAGGTCGCTGGCGACGCCGGCGGTGTCGCGGCGCGTATAGGCGCCCATCATCAGGTTTTCCCGCACGGTCAGGAACGGGAAGGTCTCCCGGCCTTCGGGGACGTGGCATATGCCAAGCTGCATCACCTTGTCGGGCGCCATGCGGGCGATGTCACGGCCCTGAAACACCACGCGGCCCCGCTCCGGGTCCAGGACGCCCGAGATGGTGCGCAGCACGGTGGTCTTGCCGGCGCCATTGGCACCCAGCACGGTCACGATCTGGCCGGGCGCGACGTCCAGGGAGACGCCGCGGATAGCCTGGATCGGTCCATAGAACGTTTCGATGGAATCGACGCGCAACAGTGGCTCTGTCATGCCGCGTCCTCCAGGTCTTCGCTGCCCAGATAGGCCTTGATCACCTCGGGGTGGGACTGCACCTCGGCCGGCGAGCCGGTGGCGATCACCTTGCCATAGTTCAGCGCCATCACGCGATCGGACACCTGGTTCACCAGCGACATGTCATGCTCGACCATGATGACGGTGGTTCCCAGGTCTTTCTTGATGTCTTCGATCCAAAAGCCCATGCCTTCGGTTTCCTCGACATTGAGGCCGGATGACGGTTCGTCCAGCAGCAGCAGCTTGGGTTCGGTGCAGAGTGCGCGGCCCAGCTCGACCACTTTGCGCACGCCGTAGGGCAGGTTGGCGATCAGCGAATCGCGGTAGCGCTGCAGGCCGAGGAAGGCGATCACGTCCTCGGCCTTTTCCCGGTGGCGCAGCTCCTCCCGCCGGACCGAGGGCAGGAAGGCCATCTGCGACAGCATGCCGACCTTGGCGTGGCAGTGCCGGCCGATCAGCAGGTTCTGCAGCAGCGTGGCATTCGGGAACAGCTCGATGTTCTGGAAGGTGCGGGCGATCCCCATGCCGGCGATGCGGTTGGGTGGCGTATGCGTGAACTCCTTCCCCTCGAACATCAGCCGGCCGGACGTCGTGCTGTAGATCCGGCTGATCAGGTTGAAGATCGTCGTCTTGCCGGCCCCGTTGGGGCCGATGATGCAGAAGACCTCGCCGTGATGGACGTCGAAGCTGACCGAATCGACGGCGCGGATGCCGCCGAACCGTACCGAGATGTCCTCGGCCTGGAACAGGATCATTTCAGTCGCTCCGACTTCGCATAGGATTTCTGCCGGCGATGGCTCACCTGACGCTTGAACGGGTATTCCTGGAACCAGCCCTTGAACTTCAGCCACATGCCGTTCAGCCCGCCCGGCTGGAACAGGATCACCAGCACCAGGACCAGGCCGAACAGCGATGGCTCCAGGCCGGGCAGCCGGCCGATGCCGAACGGCAGGTCGTCGCGGACCATGGCGATGGCCTGTGGCAGCAGGCGGACGAAGGCCGAACCCAGAATGGCGCCGCGCAGCGACCCCAGGCCGCCGACGAACACGATGGTGATGAACTGCACCGATAGCAGGACGTCGAACGAATCCGGCGCCAGGAAGCGGACGTAATGGGCGAACAGGGCGCCGGCCAGGCCGGTCATGGTGGCGCTGATGGCGAAGGCCAGCGTCTTGTACCACGCGAGGTTGATGCCCATGCTCTGGGCGGACACCTCGGAATCGCGGATGGCGACCAGGGCGCGGCCGATCGGCGCGCGCAACAGGTTGGCGGACACCCACAGCACGAACAGCAGCACCACGAACGAGGTGTAATAGATGCCGTTGGTGGTATCGAGCGGGATGCCGAAGAGATACGGCGTCGGCACCGCGAAGCCGTCGAACCCGCCGGTGACCGATTCCCATTTCTGGAACACGGTGCCGATGATGCTGCCGAAGGCCAGGGTGGCGATGGCCAGGTACAGCCCGCTCATGCGCAGGGTGGGCCGGCCGATGATGGCGCCGCACAGACCGGTGAACAGGCCAGCGACCGGCAGGGTGACGACGAAGGGCACCCCCTGCTTCAGCAGCACCGCGTTGACATAGGCGCCGATGCCCAGGAACGCCGCATGGCCCAGGTTGATCAGGCCGGTATAGCCGACCAGCAGCATCAACCCGATCCCGGCGATGGCGAAGATGAACAGGCCGCCCAGTTCGCCGACATAGAACTCACCCAACACCTGCGGCGCGATCAGCAGCAGGATGAGCAGCAGGCCATACCAGAACCGGTCCCGGTTGGACTGGAACAGGGACATGTCCTGCTCGTAGTCGCTGCGGAAGAAATGACGCATCAGACCCGCTTCCCCATCCGTTCCGCGAACAGGCCCTGCGGCCGCACCAGCAGCATCGCCAGCAGCACGATGTTCGCCGTCACTTCCTGGAACCCGGCGGGCAGCTTGTAGCCAGCGAACTGCTCGACGATGCCGACCAGCACGCCGCCGATGACGCTGCCGGGGATGGAGCCGAAACCGCCAATGACGGCGGCGGCGAAGGCCTTGATGCCCAGGCTGCCCATGTTCACGTCGATCATCGACACCGGCGACAGCAGAATCCCGGCCAGGCAGGCGACGCCGGCGCTGATCGCCCAGATCAGCGAGAAAATCCTGCGGACCGGGATGCCCATGTAATAGGCCGCGAGCTGGTTCTGCGAGGCGGCCTGCATGGCAATGCCGATCCGGGTCTTGCCGAAGAACAGGAACAGCACGATGCAGAGCAGTACCGTGCCGACGATGATCGACAGGTTGTCGGCCCCAAGCACCAGGCCGCCGATATTCAGCGTCCGGTTGGTGAACGGCGTGTTGAAGCCGACCGAATCATAGCCCCAGGTGATGCCGGCGACGGCTCGGAAGATGAACCCCAGGCCCAGGGTCAGCATCACGACCGCGAATTGTGGTTGGCCGACGACGCGTCGCAAGACGATGGCGTCGAGCAGGTAGCCGAAGATACCTGTAATGACGACTGCCAATAATCCGCCCAGCCAGTAGTTCATGCCGAACTTGGTGATCAGGCTGAACGCGATGAAGCCGCCCAGCATCATGATGTCGCCCTGGGCGAAATTCACCATTTCGGTGGCTTTGTAGATCAGCACGAAGCCAAGGGCTATGAGCCCGTAGATACAACCGGCGGCTGCACCATTGACGACAAGCTGCAAGATTCGCGCAGCATCTTCCACGAACGGTCCTCCTCTCCGGACCGCTTGGGGTCCTCGCTTTTCTGATTGGCGCGGACCTTATTTACGGCAAGTCGTGGCGTCAATCCTGCTATGCGTGAAGTGCGGGATTAGGGACCGCCTGTTTCCATAGTTGCGACGGTTCGCCCTCGCACCAACCAGCCGCCGCATTAACCATTCCTTAGCGGTTACCCGCCTACGGTGGCACCGCCACGCCATGCTGTTTCATTCGACCGCCTTCATACTGGGCTTCCTGCCGGTCTGCCTGGCCGGCTCCTTCGCGCTGGGCCATTGGATCGGCGAGCGGACGGCGCTGGCCTGGCTGGTCCTGTGCAGCCTGGTCTTCTACGGCTGGTGGAACCCGGCCCACCTGCCGCTGCTGTGCGGGTCGGTGCTGGTCAACTTCGCCCTCGCCTGGCGGATTCGCCGCGCGCGGCGGCCTCGGCCATGGCTGGTGGCGGGCGTCACCCTCAACCTGGGCCTGCTGGGCTGGTTCAAATACGCCGATTTCTTCCTGCATGCCGTCGCGCCCGGGGCCCCCGCGCTGCATGTCGCCCTGCCGCTGGCGATCAGCTTCTTCACCTTTCAGCAGATCATGTTCCTGGCGGATACGCACGCGGCGGCGGCGGGCCACCAGGATCCGGAGCATCCGGGCGCGGGGCGGCTGCTGCCCTACGGCGCCTTCGTCACCTTTTTCCCGCATCTGATCGCCGGCCCCATCGTGCGGCCGGGGGAAATCATTCCGCAATTCACCGCGGCCGGCTTCGCCCGGCCCAATCGGGACAACCTGACGGAAGGGCTGACCATCTTCCTGCTCGGCCTGGGCAAGAAGCTGGTCCTGGCGGACATGTTCGGCGCCTTCGCCGATATCGGGTTCGGCGCCGCGTCGCGCGGCGTGCCGGTCAGCCTTTTCGAGGCCTGGTACGCCACGCTGGCCTATGCCCTGCAGATCTATTTCGACTTCTCCGGCTATTCCGACATGGCCATCGGCCTGGCGCGGATGCTGAACATCCGCTTTCCGCTGAATTTCGACAGCCCCTACCAGGCCACCGACATCGCCGCGTTCTGGCGGCGCTGGCATATCACCCTGGGCGCCTTCCTGCGCGACTACCTGTACATCCCGCTGGGCGGCAGCCGGCGCGGCGCGGCACGGCGCGGCGGCAACCTGATGGGCACGATGCTGCTGGCCGGCCTGTGGCACGGCGCGTCGTGGAATTTCGTGCTGTGGGGCGGGCTGCACGGTGCCTTTCTGGTGATCCACGCGCAGTACCGGCGGGTGGGTCCGAGGCTGCCGGCCACGCTGGCGCGGGCCTTGACCCTGCTGGCCGTGGTGGTGGCCTGGGTGCCGTTCCGAGCGGGCGGGTTCGCCGACACGATGGTGATGCTGCGCGGCATGGCGGGACTGAACGGCATCGACCTGCCGCGCATGATCGTGTCCGTCTACCCGGCGCTCGGGGCGGTGGCACGGCCGGTCGCGGTGCTGCCGTCGTTGGGCGACGCCAGGACGCTCAGCTTCCCCGAGGTGACCGTCTGCCTGCTGCTGGGCTGGACCATCGTCCTGGCGTTGCCGCATGTGCATGCCATGACGCGGCGTACCCGGCCGTTCGCCCTGGCCTCGGGCTTCGCGCTGACCGCGCAGGCCCTGTTCTTCGCGCCGCACGTGGCGCCGTTTCTCTACTTCCAGTTCTGATGCGCCCGGCCGTTCTGATGCGCCCGGCTCCGCCGCGCCCACTGCCGATGCGGCCGTTGCCGATACGCCTTCCGATACACCGGATCCAGCCGCGCCTTGTTCCGGGGCGCCCGGTCTGATGCGGCGGGTCCTGATCGCCTGCGCCGCCTCCCTTCTGGTCTATGCCGCCGCCTTCGCCTGCCTGCTGGACCGGCCGCTGACCCTCGGTGCCCTGCGCGCCCGGATCGACGCGAACCTGGCCGCCGGCGCGGCGATCGACGGGCCGAAGCTGGTGATCCTGGCCGGCTCCAACGGCCCTTACTCGCATCGCTGCGCGGTGATCGGCCCGTCGGTCGGCCGCCCCTGCATCAATGCCGGCGTCGCGGTCGGCGTCGGGCTGGACTACCTGTTCCTGCGCTGGGAACCGCTGCTGCACCCGGGCGACATGGTCTACCTGCCGCTGGAGGAAGCCCAGTACGCCCGCGGCAAGGCCACGGCGGCGCTGGGACCGGATGCCGCCATCATGCTGCGCCATGACCGCGCCAGCCTGTGGCGGATGCCGGCGGACCGGCAGCTGGCGGCGCTGTTTTCCGGCGACCTGCGCGCCGCGATCATGAGCCTGCTGGAAACGGCGCTGGTCGCCACCGGCTTTCAGGACCCGCGCGCGCAGGCCCTGGGCTCGACCAACCGGTGGGGCGACCATGTCGGCCATACGCTGCTGCTGGCGGCCGGCAATCGCCAGGCCCTGGCGGCGGAACAGCCGTTCCATCCGACCGCGGAACAGATCGCCGCCGGCTACGGGACCGAGGAGGTGCGGCGCTTCCTGCGCTGGGCCGAGGCGCACGGGGTCCTGGCGATCGGCGGGCTGCCGACCGGGTTCGCCGACTCGCCGATCAGCGAGGCCGCGATCGCATCGATCCGGCGGGTCTACGACGCCGAGGGCGCGCCGTTCGTCATGCTGGCCAACCGCAGCCGCTATCCGCGCAGCGCCTTCTTCGACACGCCGGACCATCTGAACGAGCCGGCGCAGATTGCCCATTCCCGGGCTATTGCCCGGATCTTGCGGCTCCAGGTGGCGCAGGCACAGGCCGCGCGGCCGATGGCGCCGGCGGTGCATCTGGCGACGGCGCTAGCTGATCCGTCACCGCCAGGATCGCGCTAGCCGTGCAGGGGCGCTGCTGCTTGTCCTGGCACCGGGCCCGCGCGCGGCTCAGCGCCTCCGCCGGCGTGGCACCGCAGCCCACGTTGCAGATCGGCGTGACGCCCTTCATCCAGCAGGAGGCCGCGATCTCGGAGGCGGTGTCCGAGGTGCAGCGGGAGGCATCGACATCGGTGTTGGTGATCTCGGGCCGGGCGGAGAACGCCCGCCCCATATCCGTGTAGACGCAGGTCCGCGCGTCCGCGGCGCGGATGGTGCAGGCATCCCGCGCGAAACCGGCCAGGCGGGGCAGGATGTCCGGCGAGCAGGGCATGCGGTGGTCGACCGCCTGGTCCGTTTCGGCCGGCGGCACGCGGATGCGCTGGGCGAACAGATCGCCGTTGGCCGTATCGGTGACCATGAAGGTCACCGTGCAGGTGATCGGCGCCTGGGTATCCCGGATGACCGGCGGCGCCTCCACCAGGGACTCGTCCGCCACCGGCCCGGCCCAGGCGCGACCAGGCACTGCCATGCCGGACACCGCCACGCCGGACACCGCCATGCCCGATACGACCGCGATCGGCACGCCCAGGACCAGCACCCGGGGGACCAGCACCCAGGGAACCAGCACCCAGGGGACCAGCACCCGGGGAACCAGCACCCACCGGGCCAGCGCCAGCGGGACCGGCGCGATCAGGGTCGCCAGCCATCGAACCGTCAGCCGCCCGGCGAGGGACGCATGACGGCGGAGAGGGGTGAGGGTCATGTGCCGCTCATGCGCCAGCGGATGGGGATCAGCGAGGTCTCGGTCGGATCGGTGATGTCCACCACCTCGGCCGGGGTGGAGCGGTAGCGGACGCTCAGAACAAGGTCGGTGCTGAGCCCCACGTACCGCGCGAACAGGCCGGCCGCGGCATCGCTGACCGACGGACAGGCGGCATCCGGGATCAGCCGGAACGAGATCCGGAACAGGTGCCGCCGCACGAACAGGAACGCGGCATAGCTCTCGGTGCCGGTGCAGCCCTGCAGGTCGTTGTACCAGGCGGGCAGGTCCTTCAGCGGCAGCCAGAAATAGCGCACGTCGGCAGCATATTCGCGGGCGGTACGCAGGTTGTTCCAGTCCAGGTCGGACGGCAGGCCAGGCAGCGCCGCCGCCACCTGGCTGGCCGACATGCCGAAGGTCAGGTTGCCGTTGGCGCGCGCCAGGTCATAGGGCGTCTGCACCAGCGCCGGGTTGGTGACGAAGGTGCGCCGGTTCCATTCCAGCGGCGGCGGCACGAAAACCCGCAGGCTCTGCTCCGCCGGCTTCGGCTGTGCGACGGCGGTGCGCGCCGGCGGGGTGGCCAGAAGGATGAGGCCCAGGATGGCGGGGATCGAAGCGGGAATGCGCATGGCGGGACCGGCGTTGCGCCGAGCCTATAGCATGTCCGTGGAGGGCGTCGCGGGGAAAACCGCGCGGGACCATGACTCTGGGGAAAACCGCGCGGGATCATGACTCCGGGGAAAACCGCGCGAGAGGACCGGGTTTGGGAAACCGCGTCCGGAACACGCGCCGGAAAGCGCTTTCGTCCGATGGATTCGCAGATCGGATGCGCCAGCGCATTGAACCGGCCGGCGTCAGACCGCATATGGCGCGGCATCCGTGGTACCACCGGAACGTCCCCTGGAGTGATGGATGAGCGAAGCTGTATTGGAAAAACATGAATTTGGCGCCGAAGTCGGCCGCCTGCTGGATCTGGTCGTCCACTCGCTATACTCGGAGCGGGAGATTTTCCTGCGCGAGCTGGTCGCCAACGCCGCCGACGCGGTCGATCGCCGGCGCTTCGAATCGCTGACCGATGCCGCGCTGGCGCCGCCGGCCGAGGCGACGATCCGCGTCATTCCCGACAAGGACGCGAAGACGCTGGTCATCTCCGACGACGGCATCGGCATGTCGCGGCAGGAGCTGATCGACAATCTGGGCACCATCGCCCGGTCCGGCACCCGCGCCTTCACCCAGAACCTGGCGGACGCGAAGCCCGAGGACCGGCCGAACCTGATCGGCCAGTTCGGCGTCGGCTTCTACTCGGCCTTCATGGTCGCGGACCGGGTGGAGGTGACGTCGCGCAAGGCCGGCACCGACCACGCGTTCACCTGGGCCTCGGACGGCACCGGCCAGTTCACCCTGGCGCCGGCGACGCGCGAGCAGCCGGGCACCGACATCGTCCTGTACATCAAGGACGACGCCGCCGAATACCTGGACCCGACGCGGCTGGAGACGGTGATCCGCAAATGGGCGGACCACATCACCCTGCCGATCACCGTCACGCGCGACGGCAAGGATGAGAAGGCCAACGAGGGCACCGCGCTGTGGCGCAAGCCGAAATCCGAGGTGACGGAGCAGGCCTACAAGGAGTTCTACCGCCATCTGGGCCATTTCTTCGACGACCCCTGGGCCACGCTGCACTGGCGGGCCGAGGGCACGCTGGAATATTTCTGCCTGCTGTTCATCCCCGGCATGAAGCCGTTCGACGCGGTGGACAACGATCGCGACGCGCATGTCCGCCTGCATGTCCGGCGCATGTTCATCACCGACAAGGCCGAGCTGCTGCCGGCCTGGCTGCGCTTCGTCAGCGGCGTGGTGGACACCGAGGACCTGCCGCTGAACGTGTCGCGGGAAATGCTGCAGAGCACGCCGGTGCTGGCACGCATCCGCAAGGCGATGATCCACCGCGTGCTGGGCGAATTGAAGACCCGCGCGGCCGACGCCGCCGACTATGCAAAGTTCTGGGAGAATTTCGGCCCGATCCTGAAGGAAGGCATCTGGGAGGATGCGGAGCACCGGGCGGAGATCGCGCCGCTGCTGCGCTTCCGCTCCTCGACGCAGGAGGGCTGGGTGTCGCTGCCCGACTATGTCTCGCGCATGCGGGACGGCCAGGACACGATCTATTACCTGACCGGCGACGATGCCGACGCGTTGAAGAGCTCGCCTCAACTGGAGGGGTTCAAGGCCAAGGGCATCGAAGTGCTGCTGATGCCGGATTCGATCGACAATTTCTGGCCGGAACGGCTGGACAGCTTCGAGGAGAAGAAGCTGCGCAGTGTGACGCAGGCGGCCGAGGAGCTGGGCAAGGGCGAGGACCAGCCTGACATCTCGCCGCTGCTGGCCGCCATGAAGGAGGCGCTGGGCGACCGCGTCTCCGACGTCCGCGCCACCGCCAGGCTGACCGACAGCGCGGTCGTGCTGGCGTCCCAGGGCTTCGGGCCGGACCTGCAGATGCAGCGCCTGCTGCGCCGCGCCGGGCGGGCCACGATGCCGCTGAAGCCGGTGCTGGAGGTGAACCCGAGACACAGGCTGATCGAGACGCTGGTGGCGAAGCAGGAAGACAAGGCCCTGATCGCCGAGGCCGCGACCACGCTGCTGGACCTCGCGCAGGTGCAGGAAGGTGATCTGCCCCCCGATCCCGGCGCCTTCGCGCGCCGGGTGACCGACCTGCTGACTGGCAAGCTGGCGTAACATCCGTCGCCATGGCGGGCGCGGCAGCCCGCCAGCCACGGCTTTCCGGCGAAAATCCCGCTCCACGCCCGTGCCTCTCCGGCACGGGCGTGGCTGGCAGGCCCTCCCCGGCCGGCGGCGTGACGCGTCCTCGCTCGGCTTGACCGCGTTTCCCCTTATCCCCGCCTGGTTATCCCCGCCTGGTTATTCCCGCCTGGCGCGCCGATCCGGCATGGGGTGCTGCGGCGGCCAGAAAACGCAGGCCGGGAAACGCGCAGGCCAGGAACCGCAGGCCAGGATCGCGCGGCCGCGGCTCAGGCGGATTGCAGCGACGCGCGCACATACGGCAGGAAATGCGCCACCGGCGGCGTCACCAGCCCCTTGACCTTGGCGGCCTCATCGAAACG
This sequence comes from Rhodopila sp., assembly GCF_035548095.1. Lineage (GTDB taxonomy): Bacteria > Pseudomonadota > Alphaproteobacteria > Acetobacterales > Acetobacteraceae > Rhodopila. The sequence goes on from NZ_DASZUV010000028.1 coordinate 282,760, forward strand.
GCGGAGCCGGACGGCGTCCATCGCGCCGGGCCGGGCGGCGAAGTCAGCCGCCTCGGCCCGCGTCATCGGGCCGCCCTGCAGGACCAGGCTGCGCACGCTGTCATCGGATAGCCGAGCGAAATAATCGGGCTGTGCGGCGCACAGATAGCGCTTGGCCGCGACGTGCAACCGGACCGGTTCCGTTACATCCTGCCCGAAATATTGTTTCAGGAATGATTCGCCGCGTTCTTCATGCCGATCGTCTATACCGACGGCGGCCGGGTCCTCGCCCAGGTCGTGCACCATATGACCGACGTCATGCAGCAACGCCGCCGTGATCAGGGCGGCGCTGCATCGTGCCTGCTCCGCCAGCCAGGCGGCCTGCAGCGCGTGGGCGCGCTGATTCACCAGTGCCAGGCCGTAGTTTCGCTCGCCCTTGCCAGGCAGCAGGCTGGCGATCAACGCCACCGGATCGGATGTCATGCTTTCCGCCTGTCCTGTTTGTAACGTAAACCCATCTAGTTTGTACGGCGCCGCTGGGCAAAAGTCGGTTGCGTGACGGCAGGCGGATTCGGATCGCGCCCGGCTTCGGGATTAGCCTTGGCTCCGGTCGCGGGACCGGGCTCCGGTCCAGGCGCGACCGGTGGCGTTCCTGTACGGGGGTTGAGTGGCGATGCTGGAGCAGACGCTCGATTGTTTTGTTGTCTTGGAGGTGGAGAGCAAGCCCGTTCATCCGGTGCGGCCGGATGGCCTGGACGCCTGGCTGGCCACGCTGCCGGCCGATCAGGCCGGCTTCGTGCGCGGCAGCCAGTTCGAGGCCAAACCGGGCGAGCTGCGCCTGCTGCCGGGCGATGGCGGCGTGGCCGGCGCGGTGCTGGGGCTGGGCACGGATACCTCGCCGTTCGTGTTCGGCGGCCTGCCGCTGCAATTGCCATCGGAGCCGGCGTGGCGGCTGGAACCGGGCGACTATGACCTCGATACCGCCCTTCTCGGCTATGCGCTCGGCACATACCGCTACGGGCGGTTTCGCGAAGCGCGGCCCTTGCCGCGGCTGCGCTGCCCGGCGGGACACGAAGCGAGCCTGGCGCAGGCATCCGCCGTCAACATGGCGCGGGACCTGATCAACACGCCGGCCAACCTGCTGGGACCGGTGGAGCTGGCGGATTTTACCGTGTCGCTTGCGAAACGCTATGGCGCGGCGGCGGCGGTCGTGGCCGACGATGCCTTGCGCCAGGCCTATCCGACGGTCGCGGCGGTCGGCGCCGGCTCGTCGCGTCCCCCGCGAGTCGTAACGTTCCGCTGGCAGGGCAAATCCGCGCATGCCGCATCGCCGCTCGTCTCGTTGTGCGGCAAGGGTGTCTGTTTCGATACTGGCGGTTACGATCTGAAACCGTCTTCCGCGATGCTGAGGATGAAGAAAGATATGGGCGGCGCGGCCAGCGTGCTGGGACTGGCGCGGATGATCATGGATGCCGACCTGCCGGTGCGACTCGTCGTGCGGCTGGGATGTGTCGAGAACAGCGTGTCCGGCCACGCCATGCGGCCGTCGGACGTGATCGTGACGCGGTCGGGCCTGAGCGTGGAGGTTGGCAACACCGACGCCGAGGGCCGGCTGGTGCTGTGCGACCTGCTGGATGAGGCGTCGAAGGAGCAGCCGGCGATCCTGATCGATTGCGCAACTCTGACCGGCGCCGCGCGCGTGGCACTGGGGCCGGACCTGCCGGCGCTGTTCTGCAACGACGACGCCTGGGCCGCCCTCGCCCTGCGTTGCGGCAACACGGTGCACGATCCCATGTGGCGCCTGCCGCTTTGGGCCGGATACGATGACTGGCTGAAAAGTCCTGTTGCGGATTTGAACAATGTCGCATCGAAGCCGATGGCGGGCGCCGTCGTCGCGGGGTTGTATCTGCAACGATTCGTGAAACCTCAGGTTCCGTGGATTCATATCGATTTGTATGCTTGGAATGACGCGGCCCGGCCGGGACGCCCGGAGGGCGGGGAGGCGATGACGATCAGGGCGCTGTTCGCGGCCTTGAACGAGCGTTTCGCTGTCCCATCTTAATTGTCAGACAGATGGGCGCACACGCGTCCGTGATCGAATCCAACAAATCGTTAATCGTAATAAGGTTGACGTCGTTTCGGTGTTCGTTCATAGGCCGCAAGGGCTTTTATGGTCGAATCCGGTCCTGAGAACATTACGAAAGGTTTAGAACGTGGCAGCTCCTCCCAACCCCGCTTCGGATGCCCAGGTTGCACTTCTGCGTGACACCGTCGTCGCGCTGGTCCGCCGCGATGGCGCCGATCTCTCGGCGCGGCAACTGGGTGTGTTCCTCACCTGCTACCTGAATGAAGGCGGCCACACGGTGCGCGGCCTGGCGGCCGAGCTGAATGTCTCCAAGCCGGCGATCACGCGCGCGCTGGACCGGCTGGGTGAACTCGATCTCGCCCGCCGCAAGGTCGATCCGATGGATCGCCGCAGCGTGCTGGTGCAGCGCACCGCCAAGGGGTCGGCCTTCCTGCGCGACCTGCGGTCGATCATGATGGAAGCCTCGGGCGGCGGAAAGAAGTCGAAGAAGGCAGCCGCCTGACCGAGTGACCCGACCCGGCGGTCACGTCCGTCGCCGGGAGCCCCGAGGTTGAAAGACAGCGATGAACTGGCAGCTCGGCCCCCCGCCGGCTGCCAGTTTCGTTTTGTGGACATACGGGGCGCGTCCGGTCGGCGCGGCCTGACGCGGATGAGGCGACATGCGCCGATGAAGCCACGTGCCCGATGAAGCCACGTGATTGTGATCGGCTCTGTGCATGCGTGTATGCAATCGTCCATATCCGCGCGACGCGCCATCCGGCGGACCATGCCGCGAATCGCGTGTCACCCGCCCTTGACACCGCCCGCGGTCAGGCCGGCCACGATCTCCTTCTGCATCACCAGCGTCAGCAGCAGCACCGGCGCGGTGACCACCAGCGCCGCGGCGGCCAGCGGACCCCAGCTGATCTGCTCGAAGGTCAGGACATTGTACACCGCGACCGGCAGGGTGCGCGTGGACCGGCCGGCCAGCACCACGCCGAAAATGAAGTTATTCCAGCTGAAAATAAACGACAGGATCATGCCGACCATGATGCCGGGCCGGGCCAGCGGCATCGCGACATAGCGGAACGCCTGCCAGATCGTCGCGCCGTCGACCAGCGCGGCTTCCTCCAGCTCCGCCGGCAGGCCCTCGAAATAGCCGATCATGATCCAGACGACGATCGGCACCGTGATCACCAGATGGGTGATCACCAGCGGCGTCAGCGTGCCGACCAGGCCCAGCCACTGGAACAGCAGGAACAGCGGGATCAGGTAGGACAGGCCGGGCGTCACGCGGGCGACCAGGATCAGCAGCGCGGCGCGCGTGGCCTTCGCCTTGGCGATGCCATAGCCGGCCGGCACGCCCAGCAGCAGCGCCAGTCCGGTGGCGCTGAACGATACGATGACCGAGTTGATCGTATAGGTCAGGAAGTCGTTCTTGGCGAACACGTCGACGAAGTTGGCCAGGGTCGGCGGGTTGGGGATGAACACCGGCGGATAGGCGGTGTTGTCGGCCTCGTTCTTGAAGGCGAGCGACAGCATCCACAGGAAGAACAGGATCGCCGGCGACACCAGCACGATCACCGAGAAATACAGGCCGATCCGGCCCAGCAGCCTGCGCAGCCGCGCCCGCGTGCGGGTCATGTCACGATCCCCTTCTGCCGGTAGCCCAGCATCAGCAGCGTGATGACCAGGATGATGACGAAGAACACGACCACCATGGCGGAGCCGTAGCCCAGGTCGTAATAGGCGAAGGCGGTCTGGTACAGCAGGATGTTCAGCGTCTCGCTGGCGGTGCCGGGACCGCCCAGGGTGATCACGTAGATGGTGTCGAACGTCTTCAGCGCGTCGATCATGCGGATCGCCGCCGCCACCACGACGAACGGCCAGGCCAGCGGCAAGGTGATATGCCAGAAGCGCTGCCACGGCGTCGCCCCGTCCAGCACCGCCGCCTCATACGGGTCCTGCGGCAGGCTGGCGATACCGCCCAGCACGATCAGCATCACCAGCGGCGTCCACTGCCAGGTCTCCACCATCACCAGCGTCGGGATCACCGTGGTGGTGTCATAGACCCAGCCGAAGGGCGGCAGGCCGACCAGGCTCAGCAGGTAATTGAGCACGCCCAGCTGGGGGTGGAACATCATGGTCCAGACCAGCGAGATGGCGACCGGCGTTGCCATCATCGGCAGGACGAACACGGTGCGGGCGATGCCGCGGCCCAGGAAGTTGCCGGCGAAGGTCACCGCCGCCCACACACCCAGGATCACCGGCGCGATCACCGCGCCGGCGGTGAAGATCAGGGTGCGGATGATCGCCCACAGGAAACGGTCGTCGGACAGCATCTTGGCGTAGTTCGCCAGGCCGACGAAGGGGGTGGCGCCGCTGACCTTCCAGTCGTGCACCGACATGTAGAGGGTGAACAGCCACGGGAAGACCATCACCGCGGCGACCACCACGGCCGCCGGGGCCGCGAACAGCCAATAGGAGCGGGCGTAGTTGCGCCGGCCCGAGGGCGGCGGTCCACCGGCCGGGGGCCCGGCGGCGTGGGTCGCGGACACTGACATGATATCGATACCGAACGGTCGTTGTGACGGGGACCGGTTGTGCCGGCCGAATGTCGTTTCATAGACTCTCCCGCGATCACGGCAAACCGGCCCTGACAAGGAGCTTTCATGTCCGAACAGCAGATCTCCGCCTGGCTCGCCACCCAGCAGGACGCCATGGTGGCGATGCTGCGGAGCCTGGTCGACATCGACAGCGGCAGCTACAACAAGCCCGGCATCGACGCGGTCGGCGCGGTGATCCGCGCCTTCCTGGAGCAGCAGGGGATCACGGTGGAGACCGTGCCGCGGAGCCGCCATGGCGACTGCCTGCGGGCCCTGGTGCCGGCCGGCGGAGCCTCCGCAGCCGCCGGGTCCGGCACCAATGCCGGCCGCAACATCGTCCTGATGGGCCATCGCGACACCGTGTTCCCGGACGGCGAGGCGGCGCGGCGGCCCTTCACCATCCGGGATGGAATCGCCTATGGGCCCGGCGTCGCCGACATGAAGGCCGGGCTGGTGATGAACTGCTTCATCCTGGCCGCCTTCCACAAGTTCGGCGGCGCGCCGGCCCCGCTGGTCGGCCTGTTCACCGGCGACGAGGAGATCGGCTCGCCCGAGGGACGCGCGGTGATCGAGGCCGAGGCACGGCGGGCCCGCGTGGTATTCAACAGCGAGCCGGGCCGGGTATCCGGCAACGTCGTCACCGGCCGCAAGGGCGGCGTCTTCATGGCCTTCCGCATCATCGGCAAGGCCGCCCATTCCGGCGGCAACTTCACCGCCGGGATCAGCGCGATCGAGGAGCTCGCGCGCAAGGTGCAGGCCATCCACGCGCTGACCGACCTGGACCGCGGCATCACGCTGAATGTCGGGCTGGTCAGCGGCGGACAAAGCGTCAACACGGTCGCTCCCTGGGCCGAGGGACAGATCGACCTCCGCTATGTCGACCCCGCCGACAAGGACGACCTGCTCGCTCGGATCAACGCCATCATCGCGCAGAGCTTCGTGCCCGGCACCCGCGCGGAGCTGACGATCCGGGGCGAATTCCTGCCGCTGACCCAGTCGCCCGCCGCGAAGGCGCTGTTCGAGCTCTATGTCGATTCCGCCGCTGCCACCGGGTTCAAGACCGCGGGCGAGTTCACCGGCGGCTGCGCCGATTCGGGGTTCACCGCGGCGGTGGGCGCGCCGACGCTATGCGCCGTCGGGCCGGTGGGCGGGCAGGCCCACAGCCCCGAGGAGTTCCTGCATGTCGACAGCCTGGTGCCGCGAGCCCAGGCCTGCGCCAGGGCGATCATCGGCCTGGAGCGCGCCGGTCTCTGAGGCTCGCTGATCGGGCGGCGGTTAATAGCCGCGGTGCCAGCCGCCGCCACCGCCGCCATACCAGTAGCCGTAATGCGGGCCCGGCGGATAGGCCGGATAGACGACGCATCCGCCCAGCGCCAGGGGAAGCAGCACGGCAGCGGCCAGGGCGGCGGCACGCAGCAGCGGGCGTGAACATGTGATCATGACAACCGGGTCCTCCCGTTCATGCGTTCAAGCTCGCAGGGTATTTGGGGCGGATTCGCGGCGGCGCCGCGGCAAGCCCGCGTCGGCTGGTAACAGCATGGCGACCGCGGCAACGCGTGCCTCTTCCCGGGCATAACCATGACGTGATTTTGCCAAGGTCAAAGACCACGCCATGCAGGACGGCAGCAATTGGAGGTTGACGATGAACAACTCCCGGTTTTTCCGCCTGACGGCGTCGGTCGCGACGCTGGCCCTGCTGGCCAATGCCGTGGCGCCGGTCTCGGCGGTGGCGCAGGGCGCACCGCCACCCGCCGCGCCGGCGCAGCCGCCGCAGACGCAGGGCGACCCGCCGGCGCGGGTGGGGCGCATTTCCGCGGCGACCGGCACGGTCTCCTTCCGCACGGCGGACGACACGCAATGGTCCCCGGCCAGCGTCAACTACCCGGTCAGCACCGGCAATGCGTTCTGGGCCGACACCAACAGCACGGCGCGGTTGGAGATCGGCAGCAGCCACGTCGTGCTGGCGCCGCTGACCGAGTTGGATGTCAATCTGCTGGACTTCAGCGGGTTGCAGGCGACCGTGCCGCAAGGCGAGACCTATGTTCACCTGATCAGCCTGGCACCGAATGAGACATGGACCGTCGAGACGCCGCGCGGCACGGTTCGGCTGACACAGGCCGGGCGCTACGGCATCCAGATCGGCTCCACCGAGGCGCCGACGCTGGTGACGGTGCTGGACGGGTCGGCGCAGATCGAGGCGCCAAACGTCTCGCTGACCGTCGGGGCGAACGAGACGGCGACGATCGAGGGCACCGACACGTTCAACGGCCGGGTCGGTCCGGCGGTGCGCGATCCGTTCCTGACCCAGCAACTGGCGGCGGAGCAGCCACCGCCGCCGCCCGCCTCGGTGCCGTCCGGCATCGTGACCCAGGTGGCGCAGATGCCGGGTGGCACCGATCTGTACACGACCGGGAGCTGGGCGCAGACGCCCTCATATGGGCAGGTGTGGTATCCGCCGGTGCAGCAGGGCTGGGTCCCCTACCGGGAGGGCCACTGGGCCTATGTGGCGCCGTGGGGCTGGACCTGGGTCGACAATGCGCCGTGGGGCTTCGCACCGTTCCATTACGGGCGCTGGGTGGAAATCAACAATCGCTGGGCCTGGACGCCGGGCGTGGTGCCGGTGACCGGCCCGGCGGTCTACACGCCGGTCTATGCGCCGGCGCTGGTGACCTTCCTGGGTGCGGCGGCTGGCGTCGCGGCCGGAGCGGCGGTGGGGGCCGCGCTGGCAGGCGGCTCGATCGGCTGGATTCCGCTGGGACCGCGGGAGCCGTTCCACCCCTGGTACCCGGCGTCGCGCGGATATTTCCAGCGGATCAACGTGTCTCACGTGACGAATATCAACAACATTCGCAACACCACGATCAACAACGTCACGATCAACACCTTCACCAACCGCGGGGCGGCAACGATGGTGCCGGCCAGCGTCATGACGGGCTCGCGGCCGGTCCAGGCGGCCTTCCATCCGGTGCCGCAGCAGCAACTGGCCCGACTGCACCCGATCGTCGGCCAGTCGCCGCTGCGGCCGGTGGCGACGACATCCGGGGTGACCCCGGCGGTGGCGCGGCGCCTGGCTCTGCGGCCGGCGGCGCCTGGCAGCGTACGGCAGGTGCCGGGCCCGGCGGTGCAGCCGCATGGCTTCGCCGTGGGGCCCAACGCGCATCCGCAACGCCCACCCGTGCCGGCCGCGTCCGGGGCCCGGCCGGTGCCGGCGGCGGCCGGCGCCGCGGCGGTCCCGCACCCGCCGGGGCAGGCGCCCGGCCAACAGGAGCCTGGCCAACAGGGGCCTGGCCGCCAGGGGCCTGGCCAAGAAGGGTCTGCCAGGCGGCCTGGAGAGACCAACCCGCGGACCGGGCCGGAGCAGC
>NZ_DASZUV010000029.1:0-92816 GCF_035548095.1 Rhodopila sp.
AGGCCGCGGCTTGGCCAGCCGCGCCCTGGTCTGTTCCGCCTCCGCTGGTCCCGCGCCCGTCCGTTCCGCCAATGCGGTCTTCACCAGTCCCGGTCCCGCCGGCTGCAACCCCGCCTCCTCTGATCCCATCGGCTCCAACCCCATCGGCTCCGGCCCCATCAGCTCCAACCCCGGCGGCTCTGGCCCGGACGGCTTCGGCACCGGCTCTGGCCCCATCAGCTCCAACCCCGGCGGCTCTGGCCCGGACGGCTTCGGCACCGGCTCCGGTCCCATCGGCTCCAACCCCGGCGGCTCTGGCCCGGACAGCTTCGGCACCGGCTCTGGCGCCGTCAGCTCGGCCTTCGCCTGATCCAGCCGCCGCCGCGTCTCCGCGACCGCCTGCAGCGTGGCCGAGATGGCGGCCCGATCCGGCGCGGACCGGCGCGGCGTTGCCGCCTCTCCTTCGCCCTGCTGCTTGCGCAAGCGATGCTCGCTTCGTTCGGCGGTGCGATGCAGGGCGTCGGCGTTGGACCGGCAGCGCACCGCGAAGGCGGCCGACAGGTCGGGGCGTGCCGACAATTCGATTGAGGCCAGCGAGGCCATGCCCAGGCCGACGATCCGAGCGACGCTGAACAGGTCCCAGGCGGACCGGATGCCGAAACCATTTACCAGCTCGACGGCCTGAGCCTCGGCCAGGGCAAGGTCGGTGGTCCCGATGGCGAACAGCGGGGTCAGGCGCGTGATGAAGCTGGCGAACAGGTGTTCGGAGACGCGGGCGGGGACGGACATGGGGCGGACCTGGGCTCGGGACCTTGGGGCGGGAACCTGGGGGCGGGACCTTGGGGTGAGACTTGGGAGGAGCGGGACCTGGACAGGTGCGGATAGGATGCCGACTTCTATCACAGGTTGTGGCGTAGATCAAGAAAATGTTCTTATGCGCTGGCATGGGCTGCGATGGCATGGGCGCCGGGCAGCGCCGCCCCTTCGGTCCCCGTCAATGGCCCGGGATGGGCATGGGCACCGGTAGCGCCGTCCCTCCTGTCCCCCGTTCCTCCAGCCCCCGTCAATCAAGCCCCATCAATCGAGCCCCGCCAATCGACCCCGCCAATCGGGCGCCCGTCGGTCGGCCCCATCCGGCCCGTGTCCGGTTTGGTCGCCGCCCGTTCAGCCCTTCCGCGCCTTCAGCCGCTGAATGGCGGCGTTCACCATGCGGGTGGGTTCCTCGGTCTGGTAGGCACGGTACATGCAGCGGATGCCGGCCTCGATCGCGTCGTTCACCGGCATGGCTTCCCACTCCCGGATCAGCTCCTTCTGCAGGCGGATGGCACGCGGGCCGGATTCGATGATCGCCCGGGTCCATTCCGCCAGCGCGGCATCCAGCGCCTCGGCTGGCACCACCCGTTCCACCAGGCCCCACTCCAGCGCGGTGCGGGCATCGATATTTTCACCGGTGTACAGCAGCACCTTGGTGCGGCCCCAGCCGATCAGCTGCGGCAGCAGCGCCGCCTCGACCACGGATGGCAGGCCGATCTTCACCTCCGGCATGCCGAACACCGCGGTCTCGCTGGCGACGTGCATGTCGCAGGCCGCCATGACCTCCAGCCCCGCGCCCAGGCAGAAGCCGTTGACCCGCGCGATCACCGGCACCGGCAGGTCGCGCAGCACCTTGCACATGCGGTGGATCAGCGTCAGGAAATCGCGCGCTTTCGGCGGGTTCAGCGCGCCCAGCTCGAACAGGTTGGCGCCGCCCATGAAGCTGCGCTCGCCCGCGCCGGTGACCACCAGCACGCGCAGGTCGGGGTCATCCTTCAATGCCTCCACCGCCTCGATGAAGGCGGTGATCTGCGGCGTGCCCAGGGAGTTCAGCCGCGCGGCGTTGTTGATGCTGATCGTCATGACGCCGTGGTCATCGCGGCGCACCAGAACGGGGGACTCGGTCATTCGGACGTCCTTTGGTTCCATCCAATCGGGCCGCGGAACGGCCGCATGTCGGGGTAGCCGCTGACCGCCCAGGCGCCATCCACCAGCAGGCTGGCGCCGTTGACGTAGCTGGCGTCGTCGCTGGCCAGGTACAGCGACGGGGCGGCGATTTCCTCGGGCTGCGCGGGGCGGCCCTGGGGGATGCGCGCCTCGAAGGCGGCCAGGGCGTCCGGATTGTCGAAGTGGCGGCGGGTCAGCGGCGTCTGCACCAGGCCGGGCAGGATGGCGTTCACGCGGATGCCGAACGGGGCGAACTCCAGCGCGCCGTTCCTCGACAGCATCTCCACCCCGGCCTTGGCGGCGACATAGGCCGATCCCGCATGCATCGGCACATGCGCGTTCAGCGAGGCGATGTTGACGATGGCGCCGCGCCCCTGCCGCATCATCCGCCGAGCCTGGTGCTTCATGCCCAGGAAGACGCCTTTCAGGCACAGGTCGACGGTGAAATCCCAATCCGATTCGGCGAGGTCGACGATGTAGCCGGGCCGGGAGCCGCCGGCGACATTGAACGCCGCGTCCACCGCGCCGAATTTCTCGACGGCGGTGCCGACCAGGGTTTCCGCCGCCGCCTCGGTGGTCACGTCGCCGTCCAGCCCGATGAAGTCCGCGCCCAGGTCCGGGGCGCCCTTCAGGTCCAGGCCGACGACCCGCGCGCCCTCGGCCAGCAGGCGTCTGGTGATGGCCAGGCCGATGCCCGAGGCGGCGCCCGTCACCACGGCCACCCTGCCGGCGAACCGGTCCTGCAACGCGATCATCTGCTTCCTCCGTCCCGGCGTTAAGGGTTTGGCAACCTGATGATGGTTCCGTGCCCGCGGTGCAACGCGGACCCTGCATGGAACTCTCACCCGGAATCAAGGTCATGGCGCGCGGCCTGGCGTGGGAGGTGCTGGCCGCCGACGACCTGGGCGCGCAGCGCCGCCTGCGCCTGTGCTGCCTGGACGGCGACCTGCAAGGGCTGGAATGGGACCTGCTGCATCCCGCCGAGGCGGTGGCGCCGCTGCACGACGCGCCCGGTCCGGCGGATGCCGGGCCGCTGGCGCTGTGGCGCCGCCATCACCAGGCCTGGCTGCTGGACCAGGTTCCCGGCGCGCCCGCCGTGCCGGGACGGCTGACGGTCGAGCCCTACCAGCTGGTCCCGCTGCGGCGGGCGCTGGACATGGCGCGGCCACGGCTGCTGCTGGCCGACGGGGTCGGGCTGGGCAAGACCATCCAGGCCGGGCTGATCGCGGCGGAGCTGCTGGTGCGGCGGCGCGCCCACCGCATCCTGGTGATCTCGCCGCCCGGCCCGCTGCTGCGGCAATGGGCGCAGGAGATGCGGCTGCGCTTCGGCCTGCGGTTCACGGTCATCGCCGATGCCGCCGATCTGCGCGCCGCCCGCCGCGGCCTGGAGCTGGGGCGCAACGCGTTCGAGGCGACGGCGCTGTGCCTCACCTCGATCGACTTCGCCAAGCAGGACCATGTGCTGGCGGAGCTGGAGCCGGTGGCCTGGGACCTGGTGATCATCGATGAGGCGCATCACTGCGCCGGCGGGCCGGCCGCCGCTCGGCCGGGGGGCGGCGGATGGGGCGAGGACAGCCGCCGCCGGCGCTTGGCGGAGCTGCTCGCCGCGCGGTGCGACGGGCTGCTGCTGCTGACCGCCACGCCGCATGACGGGCACGACGCGCATTTCTCCTCATTGATCGGCCTGCTGGACCCCAGCCTGGTGGATGGCGCCGGTGGGCTGGTGGGCAACGCCTATCGGCGGCACGTGGTGCGGCGGCTGAAATCGCATATCCGCGATCCGCGCACCGGCTTGCCGATGTTCCGGCCCAGGCTGGTCGAGCCGGTGCGGATCGACCTGTCCGACGCGCCGGAGGTGCTGGCATTCCACCAGGCGCTGACGGCGCTGGTCGCGCCGAGGCTGCGCCGGTCGGGTGCGGCGGGCCTGGGCGACGCGCTGGCTTTCGTCAGCCTGCTGAAGCGCTCATTGTCCAGTATTGCCGCCTGCCTGGCGACGCTGCGCGTGGTGGCGGCGCGCTATGGCCGGCCCGCCGGCGCGCGCGGCGCCCGGCAGCGGGCCATCCGCCTGCTGCGGACCCGCCTCGACCGGTTCGGTGTCCTCGATCCCGCCGCCGAGGCTCGGCTCGCGGCGCTGGAAGCCGAGGCGATGGCGGCTTCCCTGTCGGAGGGGATCGCGGCGGAATTGGCCGCCCTGATCCGGCTGGGCGAGGCGGCCCTGCCGCACGATCCGAAATTTTCGGCGCTGCTGCGGGAAATCCGCCTGATCCGGCTGGCGGAGCCCGAGGCGAATATCCTGGTCTATACGGAATACGCCGACAGCCAGGCCGCCGCGGTGCGGGCGCTGGCGGCGCTGGACGGCACGGTCCTGACGATCAGCGGCGCGCAGACCGAAGCGGAACGGACCGAAGCCGCCGAACGCTGCGCGGCGCGGGACGGGATCGTCCTGCTCAGCACCGATTCGCTGGCGGAAGGGCTGAACCTGCAGCAGCGCTGCCATCACCTGATCCATCTGGACCTGCCCTACAACCCGAACCGGCTGGAGCAGCGCAACGGCCGCATCGACCGCTACGGCCAGCGCCGTGACCCGCATATCCGCTACCTGTACCTGGCCGATACGTTCGAGGAACGGCTGCTGCTGCATCTGATCGCGAAATACGAGAAGGCGCGGGCCTGCCTGTCGACGATGCCCGATACGCTGGGCATGACCGCGCCGGCGCACAGCCTGCGCGAAAGGCTGGTGTCCGGCTTTGCCGAGGACGGCCCGTCCCTGTTCGGCGCGCCGCTGATCCGTACCTTGGACCTGGCCGCCGAGACCGAGGGCAGCGAGGCGTATCGCGACCTGCTGCGCGAGATCGACCGCGCCTTCCACAGCTTCGATCGGATGGCGGTGCGGCATGGCTGGCTGGCCGGCCGCGAGACGGCCGGCGCCGGCAATACCGGTCCACCACCGCCCGCCGACTTGCCCGTCGCCGACCTGCCCGTCGCCGACCTGCCCGCCGCCGGCGTGGCGGCCATCGACTTGCCGGCCTTCGTGGCCTCGATGCTGGAGGCGGAGGGTCCGGCATACCGCATCCCCGCGGCCTGGCAGCCGGATCTGGACGGGTTGCCGGGCTTCGATGCCGTGACCGGCATCGTCCGGCTGGCGCAACGCCCGGAAGACGCGCGGGACGGCACCGGCGCCGCGCTGCTGTATCCCGGCCGGGCCCATCCGCTGACCCGGCGGGCGGTGGCGGCGGCACGGATGGCGGTGGCCGGGCGGGTCAGTGCCGCGCGAGCCGCCTCGGATGGCTGGCTGCTGACCTACGTGGTCGAGGTCGGCACGCTGTTCAGGCGGGTTTTCGGCCTGCACGCGGATGCCGGCGGATCGGTCCGGGACCATGACGACCTGCTGGCGTTCCGCGAACCCGCGCCCGGTCCGATAGCCTGGCCCGAGACGGTGGTCGAGGCGGTGATCGCGGCGGCGGTCCCCGTGGCGCAGAGCCGTGGCGAGCGGCTGGCGGCGGCCTTCGCGGCGCGGCATGCCGCGCGTTGGCAGCAGGCGGCGCGGGACGCACGCGCCTGGCTGGAACGGCGCGCCGCCGCGCTGTGCGGACCCAGGGCGGCGCTGACCGGCGACCTGTTCGCGCCTGCGGATGCCACCGGAGACTGGCGAATCCTGGCCGATCCGGTGCGGCGGCTGACGGCGCTGGCGGCCGATGCCGCAGCTCCGCGCGACAGGCGGTCGGACGCGTCCGAGGCCCTGCGGCGGTTCCGCGGCCTCGGCACCGATGCGCCCGCGCTGCCGCGCGCGACCATCCGCCTGATCGGGGTGCTGCGCCTGCGCCGATGACGCTGGACCTGGACGGCATCTCGGTCCGGGGACCGGCGATCACGCCCGGCTTCCTGCGGGATGGCCTGGCCGCCGCGTTGATCCGGGCCGGCGGACTGCCCTTCGTGGCGGATGCCGCGGCCTTCGCCGCCACCAGGCCGCGCGCGATCGCCGACGCGCTGGGCTATCGCGGGGTCCGCCGCATGGAACCGGTGCGGACGTATGAAGGGCCGGAGGATGCCGGCTGGCTGATGCACGCCGGTGCCGCGACCAGCCTGCGCCTTTGGATGCTGCCGCGCGGTACCGATCCGGAGACGGGCGCGCGCGGCAGCGCGCTCCGCACCGCGCAGCGGGTCCTGGCGGCGGCGAAGGAGGCTATCGGGCTGATCGCCAACGGCGAATCCGTGCGGCTGCTGCTGTGCGAGCCATCCCGCACCGGCAGCGTGGTGAGCTTCGCGGTCGGGGCCTGGCGCGAGGAAACGCTGGCGCCCGACGCCAGCCGCATCCTGCTGGCGCTGGCCGGCGCCGACCGGCTGGCCGCGCTTCCGGAGGTCCTGCGGGCCGCCGCGCTGCACCAGGTGCGCATCACCGCGGCGCTGCGTCGGCAGGCGCGGGACGCCATCCTGGGGTTCATCAACGCCCTGCCGACACGGGACGGCCTGGACCCGGCGGTGCTGTGGCGGGAAGCGCTGCTGCTGGTCTACCGGCTGCTGTTCGTCCTGAAGCTGGAAAGCGCATCCGGCGAAAGCGCATCCAGCGAAAGCGCATTCGGCGGATGCAGCTTCGCCGCCACGCTCCTATGGCGCAATGCCCTGTCGCCGAGCCAGGCCCTGGGGATGCTGGTCCGCCGTCATCTGGATCACGGGGCGGAGACCGGGCGGATGCTGCAGGACGGGCTGCGCATGGTATTCGCCGTCTGCCGCGATGGTCTCCTGTGCAACGAACTCGCCATCGCTCCGCTGGGCGGCGGCCTGTTCGCGGCCGGCACGACCCCGCTGCTGGACTCGCTGGACTGGGGCGAGCGCGCGGTGGCCCTCCTGCTGGACCGGCTGATCTGGATCACCGATGCGTCAGGCCAGCGTGCCCGCGTCCACTACGCGTCGCTGGATGTGGAGGAGCTGGGCAGCATTTACGAGGCGCTGCTGGAACAGGAGCCCGGCCTGGCGACGGCGCCGATGTGGCGGCGGCGGCATGGCCGGGTGGAGACGGCGGTGGCGGCGGACGCCGTCGCGCCGGATGGCGTGCGGGGCGGCGCGCCCGACATCATGCCGGGAACGTTCTTCCTGCGCGCCGGGGCAGGGCGCAAGTCCAGCGGTGCCTATTACACGCCGCATGATTTCGTGCACTTCCTGGTGAAGCAGGCGCTGGCGCCGCTGATCGCCGAACGCAGCCCGCCGGGTGATCCGCGGCCGGCGGCCCTGCTGGGCATCCGGGTCGTCGACCCGGCCATGGGCAGCGGCCACTTCCTGGTCGAGGCCTGCCGGCAGCTTGCCGACGCGCTGCTGGCCGCCTGCCTCGCCTGCGATGCGCTCGGCCGGCGGGACCGGATCGCGGCCTTGCCCGATCGCGATGGCCGCCTGGCGGCCTATCTTCCCAGCCGGGGCTTTTCCGAGGCGACGGCCCGCGCGCTGTGCCGCCGCCTGGTGGCGGTGCATTGCCTGTATGGCTGCGACCGCAACGGCCTGGCGGTCGAGCTGGCCAAGCTGTCGCTCTGGCTGGAATCGCATGCGGAAGGGTTGCCGCTGACCTTCCTGGATCACCGCCTGGTTAGCGGCGATGCGCTGACCGGACCCTTCCTGGCCGATATGGCGACCCTGCCGGTGACCGGCGGCCCGCTGGACCCGCTGCTGGCCCATCGTGTCGCGGACCGGCTGGCCGCCGCCCGCGACGAAGCCCGGGCGCTGGTGGCGGCGATGGGGGCATCGCTGGGGCGCGACCTGGAGGACCTGGACGCGAAACAGGCGTTGAAGCGGCGGCTGGACAGCGTGCTTGATCCGCTGCGGCGCCTCGCCGGGGCGTGGACGGGCGCGGCAATGCTGCGGACGCGCGAGGCCGACGATGAATGGCTGTCGCTGGCGCGGCAGGTTGCCGAGACCGGAACCTGGCCTGGCCGGCCGAGCCCGATGCAGGCGCGGCTGGCCGAGGCCGGGCGGGAGGCGGTGCCCTGGGACCTGGCCTTCCCGGAGGTCTTCCCCGGCGGCTTCAGTGTCGTCCTGGGCAACCCGCCCTGGGATGTGCTGCTGCCGAACACCAGGGATTTTCTCGCCGCCCACGACCTGGCGATGCCGGAGGCACACGCATGTCCGGCGCGCGGGGCGGTGGAGCGCCAGCTGCTGCGCCAGCCCGCCATCGCGGCGGCGTTCGCGCGCTATCGTGCCGGGATCGAGCAGACCAGGCACGTGGTCCGCCGGCTGTACCGCCACCAGCACGTGAAGCGTGCCGGGGGCAGCCTGGACCTGTATCGCCTGTTCGCGGAACGCGGGCTGCACCTGGTCGCCGAAACAGGGACGCTGGCCTGGGTGATGCCATCCTCCTTCCACGCCGCCGAGGGCAGCATCGGCGTCCGCTCCGCCTACCTCGCGGATACCAGCCTGGACTGGCTGCTGTCGTTCGAGAACCGGCGGCGGGTCTTCGACATCGACAGCCGCTACAAGTTCGACCTGATCGTCGCCCGCCGGCCCGGGCCGACGGACGCCTTCCGCTGCGGCTTCTATCTGGACCGCATCGCCGACGCGGATGACGCGGCGCGCATCATGACCTATGACCGGGCCTTCCTCGCCCTGGCCGGCGGCACCAGGCTGACGCCGCCGGAGCTGCGCGGCGCCGCCGATCTGCGCGTGGCGGAGCGCCTGTTCGCCGCGCCGCACCGGTTCGGGGACTGGTGCGCCGCGCGGCATATCCGTTTCGGCTGCGACTTGCACATGACGCATGATGCCGGCTGCTTCCTGCCGGCCGGCCGCGGCGACCTGGTCCTGCACGAAGGCAAAACGTTCCACCAATATACCGACCACTGGGACACGCCGCCGCGCCACGGCGTCGCCTCGGCGGCCCTGCCGCCGGCCCTGGCGCGGGCGGCGGTGCGGTCGCGGCTGGCGTTCCGCGACATCGCCCGCTCCAACGATGAGCGCACGATGATCGCGCTGCTCGCACCCCCCGGATCGGTGTTCGGCCACACCGCGACGGTGGAGAAGACGCCCTGGGCGCGCAGCGAGGATGACGCGCTGCTGCTGTGCGCGCTGCTGAACTCCTTCTGTTTCGACTGGCTGGTGCGGCAGAAGGCGGCGACGCATCTGAGCCTGTATCTGCTGCACGGGCTGCCCGTCCCGGATTTCTTGCCGTGGCAAGGGCGGATTCTGCGGGATGCCGCCCGCGCGTTGTCCGCCGCGCGGGGCAAGCGGGAGGATCTGCGGGCGACGGTCGACGCCGTGGTGGCCCGCGCCTACCGGCTGGATCGGGCGATGTTCGTGCGCATTCTGGCGGGGTTCAGCCATCGGTCGCGGCCCGATGCGGCGGCGCGCTGCGTGGCCGCGTTCGATGCCCTGGCGGCACGGGCCGTCGCCGCGGTGGCGTGAAAAGGGCGGCTGGCGGCGGCTTTGCAAGCATCCGGAAAATGCGCCATCGTCCGCCGCGAAACCGTTGAAACGGGGAAGTTCATGCCGGACGTCCATCCGCAGATCCTGAAGGCACGAGCGCTGCAGCCGCTGCTGTCGGCGCGTGCGGATGAAGCCAACCGCATCCGGAGACTGACGCCGGACGTCGTCGCGGCGCTGAAGGAGGGCGGCTTCTTTCGCATGCTGCAGCCGGCATCGATCGGCGGGATGGAGATGAAGCCTTCGGATTTCTCCCAGGTGACCGAGGCCATCGCCATGGCGGATGGCTCGACCGGCTGGGTGGTGTGCCAGAGCAACGGATGCTCGATGACCGCCGCCTATCTCGATCCGCCGGTGGCGCGGGAGATGTTCGGGCCGGTCGATGGCATTCTCGCCTGGGGCCCGCCCGGCGCGCCGTTCGAGGCGGAGCCGGTGGACGGCGGCTATTGCGCGTCCGGCACCTGGCGTTTCGCCTCCGGCTCCCAGAACGCCACCTGGCTTGGCGCGCATATGCGCGTGCAAGGCCGTTCCGAGATCCGCACGATGCTGTTCCCCAAAACCAGCGCCGTCATGACGGATATCTGGCACACGCTGGGCCTGCGCGGCACCGCCAGCAACGAATACACGATCAAGGACCTGTTCATTCCCGCCGATCACACCGTGCGGCGCGACCAGGCGGTGGACCGGCGGGAGCAGGGGCCGCTGTACCGTTTTACCAGCAACCAGCTCTACGCCGCCGGGTTTGCCGGCGTCGGCCTGGGGATCGCGCGCGGCCTGATCGATGCGTTCCTGGCGCTGCCGGCCAACAAGGTGTCCCGCGGCGCCAGCAAGCCGATGCGGGAAAACAACGTCGTGCAATCGCAGCTCGCGCAGTCCGAGGCACGCTGGCATTCCGCCCGCGCCTTCCTGCACACGCAGCTGGACGCGACCTACGATCATGTCCGCCAACACGGGGAGATGACGGAGCAGCAGGCGGCGATGCTGCGCCTGGCGGCAACCTGGGCGATCAACCAGGCGCGGGAGGCGGTGAACACGCTGTTCCACTGCGCCGGATCGGTGGCCGTGTTCGAGGATCAGCCCTTCGAGCGGCGGCTGCGCGATATCCACACCGTGTCGCAGCAGGCCCAGGGACGGCAGCTTCATTACGAGTCCGTGGGTCAGATCATGTTCGGCATGAAGCCGGAAAACCAGTTCTAGGAGACGACATCCGATGCCCGCAGAGTCCCTGAATCACTACACCATCCTGGTGCGCGACCTGGAGCGGACGAAGGACTTCTACTGCGACGTGGTCGGTCTGACCGTCGGCGACCGGCCGCCGCTGCCATTCCCCGGCTACTGGCTGTATTGCGGCGGGGTGCCGACCGTGCACCTGATCGGCTATCGGCCGCAGAACCCGACTTTCGCCGACGGCCCGTCCTATCCGGCCCCCACCGGGCGGCTGGACCATATCGCCTTTTCCTGCACGGGCCTGAAGGCGATGCGGGACAGCCTGACGTCGCGCGGCCTGAGGTTCGAGGAGCGTGTGCTGCCGCGCCTCAATATGACGCAGCTGTTCTACCTGGATCCGGACGGCATCTCCGTCGAGTGCAACTTCCCGGCCGAGGAAACCGAGAACCGAGCTGGTTCGGGATATGAGAGCGGGACGGCCTGAAGCCGGCTGGAACGGTTGCAACGCCGGGCGCCGTCCGGCGGGCGGCGTCAGTCCAGCGTCTGCCGGTACGACCGCACCGCGACGATGCCGACGATCACCGCGAACAGTGCCATCGGCCACAGCTCCGGCACGATCTCGGCCACCCCGTTGCCCTTCAGCATGATGCCGCGGCAGATGCGCAGGACATGCGTCAGCGGCAGCAGATCGCCCGCGGTCCTGGCCCAGGCCGGCATGCCGGCGAAGGGAAACATGAAGCCGGACAGCAGCATCGATGGCAGCAGCGAGGCCATCGCCATCTGCTGTGCCTGCATCTGCGTCGCCGCCAGGCTCGACAGGGTGAAGCCAACGGCCAGGTTGCAGGCGATGAACAGGCCCAGGGCCAACAGCAGCAGGAGCACCGATCCGCGCAGCGGCACCTGGAACACGGTCACGGCGGCGACCAGGATCAACACCACCTGGATGTAGCCCAGCCCGATATAGGGGACGATCTTGCCCAGCATCACCTCCACTGGCCGCAATGGCATCGCCAGCAGGTTCTCCATCGTGCCGGTCTCCCGCTCCCGCGTGATCGACAGCGTCGTGGCGATCAGCGTCGAGAAGGTCAGCACGACGCCGACCAGGCCGGGAACGATGTTGAAGGCGGTAATCTGTTCCGGGTTGTAGCGGTTGTGGATAATCACCCGAAACGACGGTGTTTCCGGCGCCATGCGCATTTCGGGCGGCAGGTCGCGGTTGATGGCGCCCGGAACGATACCTTGAAGGGCCGAGGCGGCGGCGGCGATCGCCGTGGAATCCGTCGCGTCGGCCTGCATCAGGATGGTGGGCGATTCACCGCGGTCCACCGCGCGCGCGAAACCCGGCGGAATCCGCAGCACGAACAGCACGTCGCCCCGCGCCAACGCCTGGTCCGCCGCTTCGTCCGAAGTGTACATCCGCAGATCGAAATAGGCGGTGTTGACCAGCGCGCTGGTGATCGCGCGCTCATAGACCGAATGATCGCCCGAGACGAACGCCGTCGGCAGATGGCGCGGATTGGTGTTGATGGCGAAACCGAACAGAAAAAGCTGCATCAGCGGCACCGCCACCGTCATCAGCACGGTGGCGCGGTCCCGTTGCATCTGCAGCAATTCCTTGCGCAGCATGGCGACGAAACGGCTCCAGGAAATGTCCTTCATCGGCGCCGGGTGTCCTGGCCAAGCAGATGGATGAACACGTCGTCCAGGCGGGGCGGCACGGGTTGCCAGGTCACGCCGGGCGCGCGCAGCGAATCCACCGCGCGGGCCAGCTCCGCCGCGTCGGTACCGATCACGCGCAGGGCTCGGCCGATCACCGTCGCGCTCTCGATACCCGGGGTGACACGGGCGCGGTGCACCAGCGCGTCGATGCCGATGCCGGTCGCCTCATAGGTGATGACGCCGGCGTCGCGAACCACCTCCGCCGCCGCTCCGTCGACGATCAGCCGCCCGCCGGACAGGTAGACGACGCGCTGGCAGCGCTCCGCCTCGTCCATGTAGTGGGTGGAGACCAGCACGGTCATGCCCTCGACCGCCATGTCGGCGATCAGGTCCCAGAATTCCCGCCGCGCCTTGGCGTCCACGCCGGCCGTCGGCTCATCCAGCAGCAGCAGCCTTGGCTTGTGCAGCACGCAGGCGGTCAACGCCAGACGCTGCTTCCACCCACCGGAAAGCTGATCCGCGCGCTGGCCGGCGCGCTCCGCCAGCCCCATGCGCCCCATGATCTCCCGCACCGCGGCGCGGCGATCGGGGATTTGGTACAAGCGGGCAACGAAATCGAGGTTTTCCGCGACCGTCAGGTCGCCATAGAAGCTGAAGCGTTGCGTCATGTAGCCGACTTGCAGCCGAATCTGGTCGGCCTGACGGATGATATCCAGGCCAAGGCAGGTGCCAGACCCGGCGTCCGGCGTGAGCAGTCCGCACAGCATGCGGATGGTGGTGGTCTTGCCGCTGCCATTGCCGCCCAGGAAGCCGCAGATCTCACCTTCCGGCACGGTCAGCGTCAGCCCGTCCACCACCTTCCGCGTGCCGAAACTCTTGCACAGCCCGTGGACGTCGATCGCGGGGGCAGCGTCCGTCGCATGGCCGGCAGGTTGAGAAATCATCGCGCGGCCAGCATGTCGGGGGGGATCACGTCGAGCGGCTGGCCGGGCTTCAGCGTGGCGCCCGGCGCCGCGTCCGGCCGGGCCTCGATCAGGTAGACCAGGCTGCCGCGCGTGCCCTCGCTATAGATCACCGGCGGCGTGTATTCCGGCTGCGTGGCGATGAAGGAGATGCGGCCCCGCAGGTCGCGCGGACAGGAATCGCAGATGATGCCGACCTGATCGTCCGCATGAATCCGTGCCAGAGCCGCTTCCGGTACATAGAAACGGACGAAGATGTTGTCCGGCGGCAGGATCGAGACCACCGGTGTGCCGGCGGCGATCGTTTCGCCGGGCCGGGCGAACGTGTCGGCGACCCGCC
The DNA here is from genome assembly GCF_035548095.1 of Rhodopila sp. GTDB lineage: Bacteria > Pseudomonadota > Alphaproteobacteria > Acetobacterales > Acetobacteraceae > Rhodopila. The sequence continues at coordinate 13,486 of NZ_DASZUV010000029.1, forward strand.
CGCTGGCCGGCGCGGTGACATGGCGCTGATCCAGCCGCCATTGCGCCGATTCCAGCGCCGCCCGTGCCGCGGCCACGGCCGCCGTCTGCGCCGTGATCGCATGGGCTCTGCCGTTCGTGTCACGGGCCAGCGCCAGCCGGGCCTGCGCGGCGCGCAGCTTCGCCTCGGCGGAGCGGGCATCGGCGCGCATCTGGTCCACGGTCTGGCGCGATGTCGCGCCGGTCACCACCAGTTGCTCGCCGCGGGCCAGGTCGCGAGCCGCCCGCTCATAGGCGGCACTGGTGTCGTTGACGTCGGCCTGCGCCTCGGTGATCTCATCCGCGCGGCCGGGCGCCTGCAGGTCGGCCAGCTTTTCCTGCGCCTCGGCCAAGGTCGCGGCGGCCTGGTCGCGCGCCGCGCGATCGTCGATGTCGTCCTGCTGGAACAGCGGCGCGCCGATCGTAACCAGGTCGCCGCGTGCCACACCCAAGGAGACGAGGCGGCCCAGCTGCGTGGGCGCCACCCTGACGTAGTCGGCATCGGCATAGCCAAGCCAGCGTTCGGGAACCGGGCGGCGAAGCTGAATGTACCACGCGGCGCCGCCGGCCAGCAGCGCAACTGCCAGCAGGATGGTCACGACGCGGCGGATCACGCCCCCGGCTCCGGCCGCAGGCCGCGCAGCAGCAAGTCGATATGGGTCTCGATCACCGCCCTGGTGTCGAACCGCAGGTCGCTGTGTCGCCCGATGGAATGTCGCCACATCACCATCATCGCCATCGGCCCGACCAGGGTCGGCAGCAGGTGCATCGGCTCGATGGGCCGGAACTCGCCGCGCTCCACGCCACGGCGCAGGATGCGCGTGAACAGGCGGATACCGCGGCCGACGACCTCCTCGGCGTAGAAGCGGGCGATCTCGGGGAAATTGCCCGATTCGGCCAGCACCAGCTTGGGAATGCCGGCGACCTGGGTGTCGATGACCTGAAGCATCTGGCTGGCGATCATGCGCAGCATGTCCGCAGCGGAGCCTTGGTGGGCGGCGATCATCGCCTCGATCCGCTCGACATTGGGCAGCAGTTCCTGGCGGACCACGGCGCGGAACAGGGACTCCTTGTTGGGGAAATACAGGTACACCGTGCCTTTGGAGATGTGCGCCGCGCGGGCCACGTCCTCCAGCTTGGTGGCCGCGAAGCCGCGTTCCGCGAACAGGGTCAATGCGGCGGCGACGATTTCGTGTGGCCGCGCGTCGCTGCGGCGCGTCCAGCGTGGCGTCCTGACGGGAGGGGGTGTATCCGACACGCCGGATATATAACCGGTCGGTCAGTTATTAGTAAAGGCCAGAGCACCGGATCCGGACCGCTCCGCCGCGCGGCGCCTTGCAAATATGCAGATATCTTTATATAGCGCCGTCACGCTTCAAAGGATCGTAGCAGCATGACGAGTTTCACCGACTTCAAGGTCAAGGACATGTCCCTCGCCGATTGGGGCCGGAAGGAAATCAGCATGGCCGAGGACGAAATGCCCGGCCTGATGGCGATCCGCGAGGAATACGGCCCGAAAAAACCGCTGAAGGGCGCCCGCATCGCCGGCTGCCTGCACATGACCATCCAGACCGCGGTGCTGATCGAGACGCTGACCACGCTGGGCGCCACCGTCCGCTGGTCGTCCTGCAACATCTTCTCGACCCAGGATCACGCCGCCTCGGCCATCGCCGCCGCCAACATACCGGTCTTCGCCTGGAAGGGCATGAGCGAGGAGGAATTCTGGTGGTGCATCGAGCAGACCGTGCGCGGGCCGGATGGCCAAGGGGGCGTCTGGACCCCCAACATGATCCTGGATGACGGCGGCGACCTGACGCTGCTGATGCATGACAAGTACCCGGCGATGCTGGCCGACGTGAAAGGCATCTCGGAGGAGACCACGACAGGCGTGCACCGGCTGTGGGACATGGCGAAGGCCGGCAAGCTGCTGACGCCCGCCATCAACGTGAACGACAGCGTCACCAAGTCGAAGTTCGACAACCTGTATGGCTGCCGCGAATCGCTGGTGGACGGCATCCGCCGCGGCACCGACGTGATGATGGCCGGCAAGGTCGCGGTGGTGAACGGCTTCGGCGATGTCGGCAAGGGCTCCGCCGCCAGCCTGCGCAATGCCGGCTGCCGCGTGATGGTGACCGAGATCGACCCGATCTGCGCCCTGCAGGCGGCGATGGAAGGCTACCAGGTGGTCACCATGGACGATGCCGCGCCGATCGGCGACATCTTCGTGACCGCCACCGGCAATGTGGACGTGATCACCCTCGACCACATGCGGGCGATGAAGCACCGGGCGATCATCTGCAATATCGGGCACTTCGACTCCGAGATCCAGATCGAGGCCCTGCGCAACTACAAATGGGAAAACGTCAAGCCGCAGGTCGATGAGGTCGTCTTCCCCGACGGCAAGCGGCTGATCGTGCTGTCCGAGGGGCGCCTGGTGAATCTGGGCAACGCAACCGGCCATCCGAGCTTCGTGATGAGCGCGAGCTTCAGCAACCAGGTGCTGGCGCAGATCGAGCTGTTCAATGCCCCGGCCGGCCGGTACGAGAAGACCGTCTACACCCTGCCCAAGCAGCTGGATGAGAAGGTCGCCGCGCTGCACCTGGCGAAGGTCGGCGCCAAGCTGACCCAGTTGTCGGCGAAGCAGGCGGACTATATCGGCGTCTCGCAGCAGGGGCCGTTCAAGCACGATCTGTACCGCTACTGAACCGCTACTGAGCCAGCGGGACCGACCAGCCAGATCACCGCCATGTGAACGGGGCGGAGGGCCAGGACCGGCAAGGCCGGCGGGGTCCTCCGCCTTCCGTTCGGGGTGAATTAACCGGGTTGTCACCCACAAGCGCTGGCATTTTTTTGCCACGAAACCTATCTAACAGCCGCCCCGCTCGATCTTCCTGCCGCGGTCCCTTACTTGGGGATCGCCAGGGGATCGCCAGGAAAAGCGTGGCTGTTACTTGGGAATTTTCCAATAATGACTCCCATCACGGATCCGATGAAGCCACCTTTCACCGAGGCGGTCCGGCGGGTGCTGGCCGAGATGAACGACCCGCGATTGACCGATGACCTGCTGTTCCTGGAAGCCTGGGAGATGCGGCCATCCACCAACCTGGGCCAGGCATTGCGCGCGAGCCAGATCCGGCGCGCCAATCCGGCCCTGGTGGCCGAGATCGGGGCCGAGTTGCAGCGTCTGACGAAGCCGGCGCGCCAGCGCGCCTGAGCACAAGCGGGGGACCTGGGCACAACATCGGGACATCACACCGGGGCCATCGGCGTCTTCGCCACCCCGTTTCGGTGCCGTCGCAGCCTATCACTGTCGCAGCCCCATCACCGTCATCGGGGGGCGCCGGACGACCGGGTCGGGACATGAAGCCCGGCGCCGCGGGCGGGAGTAGCGCGTCCATCAAACTGGGCGCACACTGCCGGCCGACAACGACAACGAACGTCCAGCCATGCCCCATCCTGTTGCGCCGCGTGTCCGGCTCGGGTCCGCTTGACCATGGAGGAAGGAACCCGGGTTCCGAACCGAGGCCTGGTCACCGCCGCGGCGATGATCGCGATGCTGATGCAGACGCTGGATTCGACCATCGCCAACGTCGCGCTACCCTATATGCAGGGCAGCATGTCGGCCTCCTCCGACGAGATCGACTGGGTGCTGACCTCCTATGTCATCGCGGCGGCGATCATGACCGCGCCGGTGGGCTGGATGGCGCGGCGGTTCGGGCGGAAGCGGCTGTTCATCGGGTGCCTGATCGGCTTCACCATCGCCTCCATGCTCTGCGGGGCGGCGCAGTCGCTGGAACAGCTGGTCGGCTTCCGATTGCTGCAGGGCATGTGCGGCGCCGCGATCGCGCCGCTGTCGCAGGCGACGATGCTGGACATCTACCCGTTCTCCCGCCGCGCGCAGGCGATGGCGATCTTCTCCATGGGCGTCACCATGGGGCCGATCATGGGCCCGACCCTGGGCGGCTGGCTGACCGATGCCTATAGCTGGCGCTACGTATTCTATGTGAATTTGCCGCTGGGAGTCCTGTCGGTCGCCGGCCTGGCGCTGTTCATGCAGGAAACCCCGGCGCAGACACAGCTGCGCTTCAGCTGGTACGGCTTCGCCATGCTGGCGATCGCCTGCGGGTCGTTCCAGCTGATGCTCGACCGCGGGCAGGAGCTGGACTGGTTCACATCGCGCGAAATCCTGGTCGAGGCGGTGGTGGCGGGCCTCGCGCTGTACCTGTTCGTCGTCCACATGCTGACCGCCGACCGGCCCTTCTTCTCACCGGGGCTGTTCCGGGACGCGAATTTCTCCTCCGGCATGGTCATGGTGTTCTGCGTCTCATCGGTGCTGCTGTCGACATCGGCCCTGCTGGCGCCCTATCTGCAGAACCTGGCGGGTTACCCGGTCCTGACCGCCGGCTGGGCCATGGCGCCGCGCGGTCTCGGCACCATCCTGTCGATGTACGTGGCGAGCCGGCTGGGCATGCGCGTGGACCAGCGCAAGATCATGGCGGTGGGCCTGCTGGTGCTGGCCGCGGCGCTGTACGACATGAGCACCTGGACCCCCGACGTTCCGCAATCGCACATGGCGGTGACGCTGATCGTGCAGGGTTTCTCGATCGGGCTGGTGTTCAATCCGATGTCGGTGATGGCCTACACGACGCTGGCGCCGCACCTGCGCGGCGAAGGCACCGCGATGCAGTCCCTGGCCCGCAATTTCGGATCGGCGGTGGGGATTTCCGTCACCTCGTTCACCCTGACGCGCAACGTCCAGGCCACCCATGCGGACATCGCCGCCGGCATCACGCCGTTCAACCGCGTATTGCAGATGGGCAACGAGGTGTCCCACCTGCTGGATCCGCTCACGAAGCACGGGGCGGCCCTGCTGAACGGCATGATCGACCAGCAGGCGGCGATCATCGCCTACAACAACGATTTCCGGCTGATGATGCTGTCGGTGGTGCCGCCGCTGCTGTTATTGCTGGTGATGCGCCGCCACCGCCAGCCGGAGGCGGGCGAGTAGCCGGCCACGCTACCCCCGCGCCACCAGCTCGGCGATCGCGGTGCCGACATCGGCGGTGCCGGCCTGGCCGCCCATGTCGCGGGTCTTCGGCCCGCTTTCACGCAGCAGGGTTTCGATCGCGTCGACGATCGCCTTGCCGGCCGCCGCCTCGCCCAGATGCTCCAGCATCAGCGCCGCCGACCAGATCTGCCCGATCGGGTTGCAGATGAACTTGCCGGCGATGTCCGGCGCCGATCCATGCACCGGCTCGAACATGGACGGAAACGTCCGTTCCGGGTTCACGTTGCCGCCGGCGGCGATGCCGATCGAGCCGGCGACGGCCGGTCCCAGGTCGGACAGGATGTCGCCGAACAGGTTCGATCCCACAACGACATCGAACCAGTCCGGGTGCTGCACGAAATGCGCGCACAGGATGTCGATATGGTACTGGTCCGTCCGCACATCCGGATACTCCTTCCCGATCGCGGCAAACCGCTCATCCCAATACGGCATCGTATAGGTGATGCCGTTGGACTTGGTGGCGGAGGTCAGATGCTTCTTCGGCCGGCTGCGCGCCAGCTCGAACGCGTAGCGCAGGATGCGGTCGGTGCCGATGCGGGTGAACACGCTCTGCTGGGAGACGAATTCGCGCTCCGTCCCCTCGAACATCCGCCCGCCGACGGACGAGTATTCGCCTTCGGTATTCTCCCGCACCACGTAGAAGTCGATATCCGCCTCTGTGCGTCCGGCCAGCGGCGTGCGCACGCCGGGCATCAGCTTGCACGGGCGGATATTCACATACTGGTCGAAGCCGCGGCGGATCGGGATCAGCAGGCCCCACAGGGAGACATGGTCCGGCACGCCCGGCCAGCCGACGGCGCCCAGCAGGATCGAATCCGACTTCGCCAGCTGGTCCAGCCCGTCATCGGGCATCATCTTGCCGGTTTCCTTGAAGGTCTCGCACGACCAGTCGTAATGGGTCAGGTTCAGATCGAACCCGAACCGCCGGGCGGCGGCATCCAGCACCTTGAGGGATTCCGGCACGGTCTCCTTGCCGATGCCGTCGCCGGGCAGCACGGCGATGTTGTGGGTGCGGGTCATGGGACGCGTCCTTTGTTGCTGCGGCGAGGGATAACGGAGCGGCGGACCATCCTCAAGCCGCCGGCGGGGCGCCGCGGGTTTCCCGGGTTGCCGGCACCGTCGATCATTCGATCGATAGGCGGGAACCGATAAGCGGACGCGGATCACCCGCGACATCCGGCCTCGGGCCTGGCCGGCCTGCCCTCGGCCGGGCCATCCGCCGGTAGCCAGCCCTTTGGCGGCCGGCTATTCCTGCGCCATGCATATCGCGACCTCGCCCGCCTTCAAGCAGAACGCCTCCCGCGCGCTGAACGATACGGGGCTGCAGAAGGCCCTTGCCCGCAGCGGCCCCAGCTTCATCGCCCGCCGTGCCGCCGCGGCGGCCGCGCTGCCGGAGTTCGAGGCGCTGCGCGATGAGGCGCGGGACATCAAGAACCACGCCCTCGCCAACCTGGATTTCTACCTCGAGACTTATGAGCGGAACGTGCTGCAGGCGGGCGGCAAGGTGCATTGGTGCGCGACGGCCGAGGACGCGCGCGCCGCCGTCCTGTCCATCTGCCAGGCGGCCGGGGCCAGGACCGTCACCAAGGGCAAGTCGATGATCGGCGAGGAGATCGCCATCAACGACCACCTGGAGGCCAACGGCATCACCCCGGTCGAGACCGATCTCGGCGAATACATCATCCAGCTTCGCCACGAGCTGCCGAGCCACATCATCGCCCCGGCCTTCCATCTGAATTTGGAGGACTGGGAGGAGACGTTTCGGAAAGCCCATACCGACCTGCCGGCCGACCGCAGCTTCACCGAGCGGCGGGATATCCTGAACGAGGCGCGCGCCAGGCTGCGGGCGCGGTTCCTGGCCGCCGATGTCGGCATCACCGGCGCCAATTTCCTGATCGCCGAGACCGGATCGTCGGTCATCGTCACCAATGAGGGCAATGGCGACCTGACCCAGACCCTGCCGCGGGTGCATATCGTGCTGGCCAGCATCGAGAAATGCGTGCCGACGCTGGAGGACTGCATGTCGCTGCTGCGCGTGCTGGCGCGATCCGCCACCGGGCAGGATTTTTCCGTCTACACCACCTTCTCGACCGGGGCGCGCCGTCCCGGCGACCTGGACGGGCCGGAGGAATACCATGTCGTGCTGATCGACAATGGCCGGTCCGGCATGCTGGGCTCCGCGTTCCAGGACATGCTGCGCTGCATCCGCTGTGCCGCCTGCATGAATCACTGCCCGGTCTATGGCGTGGTCGGCGGCCATGCCTATGGCTGGGTATATCCCGGCCCGATGGGGGCCGTGCTGACCCCCGGCCTGATCGGCGTGGACCGGGCGGGACACCTGCCGAACGCCTCGACCTTCTGCGGCAAGTGCGAAAGCGTCTGCCCGGTGCGCATCCCGCTGCCCGGCCTGATGCGCCATTGGCGGGAACGCGCGTTCGAGCGGCACCTGATGCCGGGCGCGGCGCGCGCGAATCTGGGGCTATGGGCATGGTTCGCCCGTCGGCCGCGCCTGTATCGCTGGGTGACGCGGGCGGCGGCGTTCGGCCTCGGCGCGGTCGGGCGGCGGCGCGGCCGCCTGGGCTGGCTGCCCATGGCGGGGGGCTGGACCAAGGGCCGCGACCTGCCGGCCCCGGAAGGCGACACCTTCTTCGCCCGGTACGCGCGCGAGCAGCGGGCGAGGGGCCGGTCATGAGCCGCGAGCAGATCCTGACCGCCATCCGCCGCGGCCTGCGGCGCGGCCCCCTGCCGCCCGACCAGGCGGCGATGCTGCGGGAGCGACTCGATCATCATCCGCGGCATCCGATCCCGGCGCGCTCCCGCCTGCCGCATCCCGGCCAGGTCGATCTGTTCGTCCGCAATGTCGAGAAGGAGTTCGGCACCGTCGCCCGGGTGGCCGATCCCGCCGATGTGCCGGCGGCGGTGGCGGATTATCTTGGCGCGCAGAACCTGCCCAGCCGCCTGGTGATGGCGCCGCATGCGGCCTTGCAGGCGCTCCCGTGGTCATCGCGGCCGTTGCTGGCGATCCGGGAAGGCCGAGCCGGGGGCTCCGACCTCGTCAGTGTCCAGCATGGCTTTGCCGGGATCGCCGAGACCGGCACCATCATGCTGCCCAGCGCGCCGGACCGGCCGGTGACGCTGAACCTGCTGCCGGATACCGAGATCGTGGTGCTGCGCGCCTCGGATATCGTCGGCGCCTATGAGGAGGCGTGGGACAAGCTGCGCGCCGCCCGGAGCGGACCGATCTTGGATGGACCGGCTCCGGCTGGAATGGTTGCGGGCGGGATGCCGCGCAACGTGATGCTGGTCACCGGCCCGTCACGATCCGCCGATATCGAGCAGACACTGGAACTTGGCGCGCACGGCCCGCGGCGGCTGCACGTGGTGCTGATCGAGGACGCGGCGGCGGCTGGCTGACGGCGGAGGGCCGCCTGTCGTGTGTGTGGCGCTGCCGCCGGCCGCGCGCGGACCGCGGGGCCGGACGGGCCGGATGGGCGTTCCCAGGCGGAATGACGGCGCGTCCGAAAATTTCTCTTGCCAAGGCGCCCGCGCACGCTTCCGGAACCGGTGGGTGCTCGGCATGGGGCGGTTAAATCCAGGGATAATCGGCTGTTAAGGGGGCTTGTGGCTGAGTCGCCACAGTGTTTCGGAATTGCCATGCTGCGGCGCCGAAGCGGGTTGCCTGCCAATGACGCAACGTTCATTAATCTTGCCCAGGTCTTGCTGCTCTCCGCCTGTTCGCAGGGATAGACGGGCGGGGCCTTGGGGAAGTCGCCGGCGTGCCGGTGAAAAGATGGAGGACTTTCATGCGTAAGCTTCTTTTGGCAAGCGCGGCGATCTTGGGGGCGACCAGCGGTCTGGCGTTCGCGCAAAATACGGCTGCCATACCGACACCCAACCCGCTGCAGGGTCAGATGATCGGCCCGTACGGGTCGGGTCCGGCCGCGAACAACAACAACAACGCCTGGGGTATCGCCAACACGCCGTCCGGTAGCGTGGCCGCCGGTCCGCTCAGCACCATCTACGCGCCGAACCAGGTCGCGGTCCCGACCCCCGGCACCGTCGTGATCCGGTTGAACGGCCGCGTCGAAGTCGACATGACCGCTGCCTGGACCAGCGGCGACAGCAGCGTGAACAACGCCGGCCAGTCGACCGGTTACAAGCTCAACCCGCTGGGCATCGCGGCCTATCTGCGTCTGTATCCGGGCTTCGACGGCGTGTCGTCGAACGGCCTGCGGTATGGTGCGTCGGCTGAAATCCGCACCAATTTCGGCTCCGCCGATCGCGCCTGGCCGTCCTCGTCCACCGGCGGCGCGGCCAACAGCCCCAGCGGCAACGACGTCCAGCAGACCCTGTATGTCCGCCGCGCCTTCACCTATTTGGCCTCCGATAAGGTCGGCCTGCTCCGCGTCGGCCAGGGCGACGGCGTCATCGGCCTGTTCGATAACTGCGTATTTACCTCGCAGTGCTGGGACGGTGGTGTCGGCAACTTCAACGGCGGCTTCCTGACCGGCGGCAACACGGCGAGCGGTCCCGACAATATCCCGTTCGTCTGGCTGGCACAGGCCGGCGCCGAGTATGACAACACCAAGATCGTCTACCTGTCGCCGCAGTTCTACGGCTTCGACTTCGGTGCCCAGTATGCCCCGAACATGGGCAACACCTACCAGATGACGGGCGCGGGCGTCGGCTGCACCCAGGCTGGTCCGACCTGCATCGGCGTGACGTCCGGCAACGACGCGACGCGCTGGTATAACCAGGTCGGCGTTGGCCTGCGCTTCCAGCAGACCTTCGGCGCGGTCGACTTCAAGGCCTATGGCTTCTATGAGACCGCCGGCAAGGAAACGCTGACGACGACCGCCTATGTGTCCCCGTCGCCGTCGGCCAACCCGATGAACCTGCGCTATGACAACCTGAGCTTCTACAAGGCCGGCACGGCGATCACGGCGCTGAACACCACCTTCGCCTTCGACTATATCGGCGGTGCGGTGAACGGCCAGCTGGCGATGCGGCCGACCGGCGGCGTCAGCATGAACGCCTATCTGACCGGTATCACCTACGCGAACGGTCCGATCACGCTGGGCGTCGAATACGGCAACATCCAGTCTCAGGGCGCCGCGCAGCTGACCGGGCTGACGCAGCGTAATGAGCAGGAGTTCGCGATCGGTGGCACCTATCGCGTCGCCCCGGGTCTCTCGCTGGTCGGCGAGTACATGTATACCTTCCGCCACCAGGGCATGTACAACTTCCAGACCAACTCGGTCGGGTCGTACGCCTGCGGCACCAAGACCTGCTACGGCACGTCCAACGGCCAGGCTCAGGGTGTGCTGTTCGCGACTGTCCTGACCTGGTAACAGGCAGTTACACAGTCTTACCGGATGAGGCGGCGGGGCCATGGTCCCGCCGCCTTTTTTCTAGTATTCAGCCGGTCCCGCCGGTGCCTCGGGTTGCTGACCGAAACCGCGGAGTCTAAACGCTACCCGCCGCCTGTCGCGGTCGACCAGGAGATCAGAGGTTTGATGTTGCCACGCTCGTCCCTTGCCTGGCTTTGTCCCGCGGCCTGCCTTGCCGTGCTGGCGCTGGCGGGATGCTCCTCCGACGCGCTGAAGCCGAACCCGACGCCGCCGAACTACCAGGGCCTGGGCAGCGGATCCGCCGGCGACCCGTCGGTGAACCGGATGGGCGGTGAGGATAGCGGGGTCATCTTCGGCATCGACAAGTCCGGCATCAACCGGCCCGGCAGCAGCGGCGGCGGTGCCGGCCCCGGCACCGGGATCGGCGTCAACGCGTTCCTGTGGCGCGGCGCGCTGGACACGATCTCCTTCATGCCGCTGGCTTCGGCGGATCCGTTCGGCGGTGTCATCATCACCGATTGGTACACGCCGCCCGGCACGAGCGGGGAGCGGTTCAAGGCAACCGTCTATATCCTCAGCCGCGACCTGCGCGCCGATGGGGTGAAGGCCAACATCTATCGCCAGGTGCTGGACAGCAGGGGCCAGTGGGTCGACGCACCCGTCCAGGCCTCGACCGTCACCGAGATCGAGAACAAGATCCTGGCTCGGGCCCGCACCATGCGGGAGCAGATGGCCGCGAGTTGACAGCACCCGGCAAACCGCCGGTACTGCCGCCGTGCATCGCGCGATCCGCCGGGCCGGCAGGCCGAAGGGGCCGGTCGCGCCCTGTCATCAACGGGTTACGGGGCGTGAGGGGCTCACCGTGAGCCCGCCGCGCCCCGACGCCGAGCGGGCGGAAGGCAGCGGCGAATGAGCGTGGCGACGCAACCGACACAGGCACCCCATCCTGGCCCGGTGCCGGACGATCCGGTCGCCCAGGCTCGCGACATCGCGCCGGTCCTGCAGGAGGAGGCGCCGCGGATCGAGGCCCTGGGCAGGCTGACGCCGGCTGTCGTCGACGCGCTGCACCAGCGCGCGCTGTATCGGATGCTGTTGCCGAAGACACTGAACGGATACGGCGGCGGGCTGGAGTCCTTCGTCAAGGCGATGGAGATCATGGCCGCGGCGGATGCCTCCACGGCGTGGTGTGTCGGACAAGCGAGCGGCTGTTCGATGGCGGCGGCCTATGTCGAGCCGCACGTGGCGCGCACGATCTGGGGTGACGACCCGCGCGGCGTGCTCGCCTGGGGTTTCCAGCTGGACGGCATCGCCAAGGTGGTGCCGGGCGGCTATCGCGTTACCGGCCGCTGGGCGTTCGGCAGCGGCGGCCACCACGCAAGCTGGATGGGGGCGCATTGCCATGTCGAACTGCCGGATGGATCGCTGCTGCGCGACCAGGACGGCAGGCCGATCGAACGCACCATGCTGGTGCGGCAGGAGCAGGTGACATGGTCCAGCACCTGGGACGTGGTGGGGCTGCGCGGCACCGGCAGTGACACCTATACGCTGACCGACGTCTTCGTGCCGGACGCCTATACCGTCCGCCGCGATATCGACGCGGAGCGCCGGATCGACGACCCGTTCTTCCAGTTCACCACCACCAGCGCCTATTCGACCGGCTTCGCCGCCGTGTCGATGGGGATCGCCCGCGGCATGCTGGATGCGCTGCGCGCGCTGGCGATGACGAAGGTGCCGTCCAATGCCGCGCGTGCCCTGCGGGACAGCCCGGTGATGCACCATCTGATCGCCGAAAACGAGGCGAAGCTGCGCTCGGTCCGCGCCTTCGTTCTGGAGTCGATCCGTGATGCCGAAGCCTGCATCCGCCGCACCGGCACGCTGGATATGGAAAACCGGGTCCTGATGCGCCTGGCGACGACCACCGCGATCCGGCAGGCCAAGACCGTTGCGGAATCCGCCTATCACGAGGCCGGCGCGACGGCGATCTTCACCAGCAATGCGTTTGAGCGGAAGATGCGCGATATCCATGCGTCGGCGCAGCAGGTTCAGGGACGGACAGGCCATATCGAGGTCTGCGGTCAGTTCTTCCTGGGAATGACACCGGTCGCGCGCTTCATCTGATCCGGCCGCGCGCTTGACCCGGCGCGATCGGCGCCTCAGATTCGCGCGCGCTCGCGGGCGACTGACAGTCCCGGGGGCGACAGTCCCGAGGGAATGGGCAACAAGGGGAAAGGGCAGGAAATGGCAGGGGATTCCAAGGGTGAGTTTCGTGGCATCGTCTACCGCAACAACGCCGACCTGAAGGCGTGGCTGGAGAAGCGGCCGCGGGAGCAGGCGCTGGAACCGGACCTGCCGATCATCGATCCGCACCACCACTTGTGGGATACGCCGCATCGCGGGCATTACTTCCTGCCGGAACTATTGGATGATATCAGCGGCGGGCACAATATCGTTTCGACGGTCTTTCTGGAATGCCAGGCCATGTACCGTGCCGGCGGACCGCCGGAGATGGCGCCCGTCGGCGAGGTGGAGTTCGTGGTGGGCCAGGCGGCGCTCAGCGCATCCGGCCAGTACGGCACGTGCCGCGTGGCGGAAGGCATTGTCGGTCATGCCGACCTGACGATCGGTGCCCGCGTGCGGGAGGTGCTGGAGGCGCAGATCACCGCCGCCGGCGGCCGCTATCGTGGCATACGCTACGGCATCGCCTATGATCCGCATCCGTCGGTGGGCCAATACGCGTCGCGTCACGTGCCCCCCGGCACCAGCGCGGACAAGACCTGGCGGGAAGGCTTCGCCCAGCTCGCCAAGCTGGGGCTGAGCTTCGAGTCCTGGCAGTATCATCCGCAACTTCCCGAGGCGATCGCGCTGGCGCGCGCCTTTCCGGACACCACGTTCATCCTGAACCATGTCGGCGGCGTGCTGGGCGTCGGGCCGTATTCCGGCAAGCGGCAGGAGATTCTGTCCGAGTGGAAGAAGAACATCATCGAGCTGGCGAAATGTCCGAACGTGAACTGCAAGCTGGGCGGCGTGGGGATGGTCTCGTTCGGCTTCGACTTTCATGAGCGCGCGCTGCCGCCGACATCGGAGGAACTGGCCGAGGCATGGCGCATGTATATCGAGCCGTGCATCGAGGCCTTCGGCGTCGATCGCTGCATGTTCGAAAGCAACTTCCCGCCGGACAAGCAGTCGGGTGGCTATACCGAGCTGTGGAATGCGTTCAAGCGGATCACGGCGGGCGCGTCCGCGGCGGAGAAACGCGCCCTGTACAGCGGCACCGCCGCTCGGGTGTATCGTTTGCAGGCGCCATAGCCGCGGAGTTTGGCCGCCGGATTTCCGGCGGTCTTCACCGGGATAGGCCGGCCGCCCGGAGCAGCCGGCCCGTCTCCTGGCGCGGCCTGACGATGATCTTGACTGTCATCATCACGATCACCAGCATCCGCGCAGGAAGATGGGATGGTACGGCATCTTCATCTTCCTGTAGGAAGCTGGCGGTCCGGTTTCCGCCAGCTTCTTTCATTCTCGGGCCGTTGGATGAATTCCCGGTTGACGCCGCGGACAGCGGTGCTGCAGACAACTGTATTGGCAAGCGCCGGGTTGTCGCCCCATGACCGCTGAAACCATCTTCGCGCTGGCTTCCGGGGCCGGTCGCGCCGCGATCGCGGTCATGCGCATCAGCGGCCCGCGGACGGCGGCGGTGCTGGCGGCGCTGTGTGGCGGCGCGTTGCCGCCGCCGCGCCAGGCCAGCCTGCGGCGGTTGCGTGACGGCAAGGATGGGACCCTGGACCGCGCGCTGGTGCTGTGGCTGCCCGGTCCACGGACCTATACGGGTGAGGACGCCGCCGAGCTGCATCTGCATGGCGGCCGGGCGGTGATCGAGGCGGTCGCCCATGCGCTGGCCGAGGCGGGGCTGCGTCCCGCCGAACCCGGTGAGTTCACCCGCCGCGCCTTCCTGAACGGCCGGCTGGACCTGATCGAGGCCGAGGCGATCAACGACCTGATCGAGGCCGAGACGGATGCGCAGCGCCGCCAGGCGCTACGCCAGTTGGACGGCGCGCTGGGCGCTCTGTACCGCGGCTGGTCGGACCGGCTGCGGACCGTTCTGGCGCATCAGGAGGCCTTGATCGACTTTCCGGATGAGGACCTGCCGCCGGAGGTGGACGCCGCGTTGCTGGCGACGCTGCGTGCGGTCCGGGATGACATCCGTCGCCACCTGGACGACGCGGGCCGCGGCGAGAAGCTGCGCGAGGGGCTGCATTTCGCCATCACCGGTGCGCCCAATGTCGGCAAGTCGACGTTGATCAATGCCCTGGCGGAACGGGATGTCGCCATCGTCTCGGATATCCCCGGCACGACCCGCGACGTGCTGGAGGCACGCGTCGTCCTGGGCGGCGTGCCGGTGACCCTGGCGGATACCGCCGGGCTGCGGCAGACCGAGGATGCCATCGAGGCCGAGGGCGTGCGCCGGGCGCGGGCCCGCGCGCGGGATGCCGACCTCGTCATTCACCTGGTCGAGGCCGGCGCAAACGCGCCGGCGGACCTGCCGGCCAGCCACGTGCTGGTCGCCACCAAGGCCGATCTCGGCGGGAACGGGCCGGATGGCGCGCTGCGGATCAGTGCGCGGTCCGGTGAGGGGATGGACGGGCTGCGCGACCGGCTGGCCCAAGCGGCGCGGGCGATGACCGAAACCGATGGCCCGCCGCCGCTGACCCGCGCCCGCCACCGGGCCGCGCTGCTGGCGGCGGCGGCGCTGCTGGACGCGGCCGAAACGGCGGCGCTGCCGGAATTGCGCGGCGAGGATCTGCGGCTGGCGATGCGCGAACTCGGGCGCATCACCGGCCATGTCGGCGTCGAGGACCTGCTGGATACGATTTTCTCGGCATTCTGCATCGGCAAGTGATGCCATCCGGCGCGGCGTCCGCCTCACCGCGAGCCGGTTCGTTGTCGCGGGCGCGGGCCCGCCGTGCGCGGTCGCCCGTTTTCGCGGCTGTCCATTTTCGGGGCTGCCCATTCTCGCGGCTATCCGTTTTCGCGGCTTTTTCGCGACCGTCCGTTCTTCAAATCCCGCTCCGCCCCCATGGCTACTCCGCCCCCATGACTGCCCCGCCGCCACGGCTACTCCGCCGCGGCGCGCAGCGCGGCGCCGGCGGCGATCGGGCATAGCGGCAGTGCCGCCGCCAGCATCGCCCCCAGCAGCAGCAGGTTCGGCCGCGGCGACAGTCCGGTTGCCGCCGCGTCGGCGGCACCCACGCCGAAGATCAGCACCGGCGTCATCAGCGGCAGGATCAGCAGCGGCAGCAGCACGCCGCCGCGCCGGGCGCCCAGCACGATGGCGGCGCCCATGCTGCCGAACAGGGAGAGCAGGGGGCTGCCCAGCAACAGGCCCAGCAGCAGGACCGGCACCGTGTCCTCCTGCATCCGCAGCATGATCGCCGCCGGGCCGGCGGCCAGCAGCAGGGGCACGCCGGTGACCAGCCAGTGGGCGGCCGCCTTCGCCGCGGCGATGCCGAAAGCCGGCAGGCCGGACAGCAGCAGCAGGTCGAGGGACCCATCCTCCTGATCGGCGCCGAACAACCGGTCCAGCGGCAGCAGCGCGGCCAGCAGGGCGCAGACCCAGACCACGCCGGGCGCGATCCGGCCCAGCGTCTCCGGCGCCGGGCCGATGGCCAGCGGAAACAGGGAGGCGGCAACCAGAAAGAACAGCAGCGTCGCCAGCGTGTCGGCGCCGTGTCGCACCGACAGGCGCACGTCGCGGGCCAGGACCGCGAAAAATGCGCGCGGCGCCGTCACGGGTCAGGCGGCCCCGGCGAAGGGTTCGCCCGACGCGCCGCCCATGGTGCCATCTCCAGCCGCGTCACTTCCAGCCGCGCCATTGCCAACCGCGCCATTGCCAACCGCGCCATTTCCGGCGGTCCCATTCGCCTTGGCATCGCCGCGTGCCTCACCCAGCGGCAGGCGGTCGGCGTGGTCCAGGGGCAGCGGGACATGGGTCGCCGCCACGACCATTCCGCCATCGGCCAGGTGGCGGCGCAGCATGGCGCCGAACGCGGCGATCGAGGCGGTGTCCAGGCCAATCGTCGGCTCATCCAGCAGCCAGAGCGGCGCGGCGGACAAGGCCAGCCGCGACAGTGCCAGACGCCGCTTCTGTCCGGCCGACAGCATGCGGGCCGGCAGGTCCGCCAGGCCGCGCAGCGCCAGCACATCCAGCGCCTCGGCCACCGGGCGGCCGGTGACGCGGGCGGCGAAACGAAGATTTTCGGCCACCGTCAGGCCGGGCTTCACCGCGTCCAGATGGCCGACATAGGCGACGCGCCGGCCATGCGCCGCCGGATCGGCCAAGGCATTCCGGCCGTCCCACAGCAGCTGTCCCGCCACCGGTTGCACCAGCCCGGCCAGCAGCCGCAGCAGCGTCGATTTCCCCGACCCGTTCGGCCCCGCCAGCACCAGCGCGCCGCCGCGCGGCAGCCGGAACGACAGGTCCCGGAACACAAGGCGCTCGCCGCGGAAAACCGCCAATGCCTCCGCGGTCAGCATCGCATGCTCCTCTGTCAAACCCCCCAGTGGACGCCTGTGAGACTGTATGGTTAAAGCCGCACTGCACAAACACATCGCATCCGCGGCCAGCATTACACTCGGGGCCGCACCAACGGGAAGGCGTCCCGTGACCCGGGACGAGGCACAGCAATGACCGCAGTCGGGCAAGACACCCTGAAAACACGCCGCACGCTGAGTGTCGGTGGCAAGGAATACGCCTATTTCTCGCTCCCCGAGGCGGCCAAGACGCTGGGTGACATCTCCCGCCTGCCGGTCAGCCTGAAAGTGCTGCTGGAGAATGTGCTGCGGTTCGAGGACGGGCGCAGCTACACGGTCGACGATGCCAAGGCGATCGCCGGCTGGCTGGCGAAGGCCGGCTCCACCTCCGAGGTGCCTTTCAAGCCGGCGCGCATCCTGATGCAGGACTTCACCGGCGTGCCCGCCGTGGTCGATCTCGCCGCCATGCGTGACGGCATCACCCGCCTGGGCGGCGACCCGGCCAAGGTGAACCCGCTGATCCCGGTGGACCTCGTCATCGACCATTCGGTGATGGTGGACGTGTACGCCCGGCCGGACGCGCTGCAGAAGAACGTGGACATCGAGTTCGAGCGCAACGAGGAGCGCTACAAATTCCTGCGCTGGGGCCAGGACGCGTTCGACAATTTCCGCGTCGTGCCCCCCGGCACCGGCATCTGCCACCAGGTCAACCTGGAATATCTCGGCCAGTGCGTCTGGACCTCGACCAACAGGGGCACCACCTTCGCCTATCCGGACACGCTGTATGGCACCGACAGCCACACCACCATGGTGAACGGCCTGGGCATCCTGGGCTGGGGCGTCGGCGGCATCGAGGCCGAGGCCGCCATGCTGGGGCAGCCCATCGCCATGCTGATCCCGGACGTGATCGGCTTCCGCCTGACCGGCAGGCTGCCGGAAGGCGCCACCGCCACCGACCTGGTGCTGACCGTCACGCAGATGCTGCGCAAGAAGGGCGTGGTGGGCAAATTCGTCGAATTCTTCGGCCCCGGCCTGGACGAACTGGCCCTGCCGGACCGCGCGACCATCGGCAACATGGCGCCGGAATATGGCGCCACGTGCGGGTTCTTCCCGATCGACAAGATCGCGCTGGACTATCTGCGGCTGTCCGGGCGCGACAACCACCGCGTGGCGCTGGTCGAAGCCTACCTGAAGGCGCAGGGCATGTTCCGGGAGTCCGGCTCGCCCGACCCGGTGTTCACCGATACGCTGGAGCTGGACCTGTCGACCGTGCAGCCGTCGATGGCCGGGCCGAAGCGGCCGCAGGACCGGGTGCTGCTGAAGGACGTGTCGTCCTCGTTCAAGGCGGACCTGACCAAGGGGCTGGGCGTGCCGGCCAACGATGTCGGGCTCTCGGTCAAGGTCGAAGGCAAGAACTACGAGCTGACGCACGGCGACGTGGTGATCGCGGCCATCACCTCCTGCACCAATACGTCGAACCCCTCGGTGCTGGTGGCGGCCGGGCTGGTGGCGCGCAAGGCCAACGCCAAGGGATTGAAGCCGAAGCCCTGGGTGAAGACGTCGCTGGCGCCGGGGTCGCAGGTGGTGACGGAATATCTGGACAAGTCCGGCCTCACCAAGGACCTGGACGCGCTGGGCTTCGAGACCGTCGGCTATGGCTGCACCACCTGCATCGGCAACTCCGGCCCGCTGGACGACGCGATCGTCGATGCGATCGAGGACAACAAGCTGGTCGGCGCCGCCGTGATCTCCGGCAACCGCAACTTCGAGGGCCGGGTGCACGCCAATGTCCGCGCCAACTACCTGGCGTCCCCGCCGCTGGTGGTGGCCTATTCCCTGCTGGGCAAGGTCTCGGTGGACATCACCACGGAACCGCTGGGCACGGGTTCCGATGGAAAGCCGGTGTATCTGAAGGATGTGTGGCCGACGAACAAGGAGATCGCCGATGTCATCGGCGCCTCCCTCTCCCGCGACCAGTTCCTGAAGCGTTATGGGGAGGTGTTCAAGGGGCCGAAGCAGTGGCAGGCGATCCAGGTGGAAGGCGACAGCGCCACCTATCGCTGGTCCGACACGTCCACCTATGTGAAGAACCCGCCCTATTTCGAGGGCATCACCATGGAGCCGAAGCCGGTCGGCGACATCAAGGGCGCCCGCATCCTGGCGGAGCTGGGCGACAGCATCACCACCGACCACATCAGCCCCGCCGGGTCCATCCGCAAGACCTCGCCGGCCGGCGAATACCTGCTGGAACGCCAGGTCACCCAGGCCAACTTCAACAGCTACGGCGCCCGCCGCGGCAATCACGAAGTGATGATGCGCGGCACCTTCGCCAATATCCGCATCCGCAACGAGATGCTGAAGAACGTCGAAGGCGGGATGACCAAACACCTGCCGGACGGCAGGGAGATGCCGATCTACGACGCGGCGATGCTGTACAAGAAGGAGGGCATCCCGCTGGTCATCTTCGGCGGCAAGGAATACGGCACGGGCTCCTCCCGCGACTGGGCGGCCAAGGGCACCTTCCTGCTCGGCGTGAAGGCGGTGATCGTCGAAAGTTTCGAGCGTATCCACCGCTCCAACCTTGTCGGCATGGGCGTGCTGCCGCTGGTGTTCAAGGAAGGCATGGACCGCAAATCGCTGGGCATCACCGGTGAGGAAATCATCGACATCACCGGCCTGGGCACCATCACCCCGCGCATGGACCTGTCACTGGTGATCCATCGCCCGAACGGCAAGGTGGACACGGTGCCCGTGACCTGCCGGATCGATACGGTGGATGAGGTCGCCTACTACCAGCACGGCGGCATCCTGCAATACGTGCTGCGCGGGATGGCGAAGGCGGCCTGACCCGGCCAGGCCTTGCCTCTCACCCTGTCGGTTTCGTTTGCAACAAGGGCGTGAGCCGGCCGGCTCACGCCCTTGTCTACTGCGTCTTTGTCTATTGCGCCTTTGTCGCGTCCGGGGTTCTTCTCAGCCCGAGGCACCGGCACGACCATGCCGCAATTCCTGGCTAAGACCCCCGGGACAGTATCAGCCCGGGGCGTCGCTGGCGCTGCCGCTGGTTTTCTGCAGCACGGTCGCCCGGCGGTCGCCACTGATCGTGCTATGGTTGCCGCGGACGATCATCATCCCCGTCGCGCCCGGCACCGTCGGATTCTCGACGGGCGTGGTTGCCCCTGTCACCGAATACCGGCTGCCCGTCGTCAGGGCGGGGTTCTGCTCGGCTGCCCCGGGATAGAACGGGTACCCGACCGGATCGTGGCCCCCCGCGGTGTTGCCGGGATTGGTTTCCTGCGCGCTGGCCACGGCGAACGGCGCGACGGCAATCACGGCCGTCAACAGTGCTTTTGATATGATCTTCATCAGATAGCTCCTTGCGAACGGCCCTCACATTGGCGCCGCCGCCGCGTCCGGAAAGCGGCTCTTGCGTGCCGGAGCGTCAGAAAGTGTGACGCATCCTGGCATTGTTAATCCTCGTTACGTATACACGTGTGACGTGTCACACTGTGGTGTCAGCCTGTGGTGCCACAGTGTGATGTCAGCCTGTGGTGTCACATTGTGGTGTCAGCCTGGGGGTGTCAGCCGGACGACCGGTGTCGCGGCAGTCCCGGCGTCTATCCCGCGGCATCCTGGAATGCCGCCAGGACATCCGCGCCAAAGCAGGCAAAGATCACCTGCCGGATGGCTGGTTCCCGCGCGACGATGTCACGCACCGTGTCGATGGCGATCCGGGCTGCCTCCGGGATCGGATAGGCGTAGACCCCGCAGCTGATCGCCGGGAATGCGATGCTGCGCACGCCGTGCGCGACGGCCAGGCGCAGGCTGTTGCGGTAGCAGGATGCCAGCAAAGCAGGCTCGCCTTGCCGCCCGTCCCGATAGACCGGGCCCACCGTGTGAATCACATGGCGCGCCTTCAGCCGGTAGCCGGCGGTGATCCGAGCCTCCCCGGTTGGACAACCGTTGAGGGTGCGGCATTCGGCGAGCAGGCCAGGACCGGCGGCGCGATGGATGGCACCGTCGACCCCGCCGCCCCCCAGCAGGGAGGTATTGGCGGCATTCACGATGGCGTCGACCGCCAGGCTGGTGATGTCGGCCTGCCGGATGTCGATCCGTGGCATGGGACGCTCCGCTAGTGAGATAATGCAGGAGGATGTCACGCGCGGTCTTGCCAGCGTCAATGGCGGAACGCGACGCCAGGAGGCGGCTCTGCCAGGCCATCCCGGCGCGGGGCGGGCGGTTGCCGTAAGCCGCCGGCCCGCCAGAGCGCGATCGCCAGCCCTGTTCGACTTCCCGCTTCCATCCGGTTATTGGCGTCGGCAGGCGACAACGAGGAAACGACGATGGATATGGCGCAACAGCGCGGGCTGGCGGTCCTGCTCGCGACGCTTCGGCGCGAGGGACGTCAGCAAAGCGGCCTCGATCCCGCGCTGGTACCCCCCGACAAGGACACCGCCTACCACGTCGCCCGCATGGTGGAAGAAGAGCTGGGCCGCCCCGTGGCGGGATGGAAAATAGCCGCCAACAAGCCGGAGATGCAGAAGGCGCTGCGCACGGACTCGCCGATCTATGGCCGCGTCTTCGCCGGGGATGTCCGGCCCTCGCCGGTGACGGTGGTCCATGCCGCCCTGTGCAGCCCGATCCCCGAGGCGGAATACGAAGCCCTGCTTGGCACCGACCTGCCGCCGCGCGCCGCGCCGTACACGAGGGAGGAGGTGACCGAAGCGGTCGCCTCATTGCACCCCGGCATCGAGCTGGCGGAATGCCGTTTCGTTCATGACGATCATTTCCCGCCCCTGGCGGCAATCCTGGCCGATGGCTCCGGCGGCGGGATCATCTGTTACGGGCCGCCGATCGAAGGCTGGCGGGAACGGGATATCGTGCACCAGGAGGTCGTTCTGACCTGCAACGGTGTGCGCCGCCGCTCCGGTTCCGCCGCACCGGCCATCGGCCATCCGATCGAGTCCGTAACATGGCTGGCCAATGAGCTGTCGCGCACCGGCATCGGCCTGAAGGCCGGGCAGATGATCAGCACCGGCACCCTGACCGGGATGCTGCGGCCCAGGCCCGGCGAAACCTTCGTCGCTGATTTCGGTCCGTTCGGCCGGGTGGTCGCGCGTTATTCCTGACCACATCGACCCACGTGGCTGTGCTAAGCATTATCCAGCGGAGCGCCATGCAGCGGCGCGCCGCGGGTGCGGAGGCGGCAAGATGACGCGACTCAAGCATTGTCCATGCAGGCATTCGTGGCCATTGCCACGCATGTCTGCTTAGACACGTGTCATGGCCGGCAAGAAGGCACAGGGTGCCAGGCAGTTCGCCGCGCTGCCATGGCGGCTCAGCGACCGCGGCACGCGCCAGATCCTGCTGCTGACGTCGCGCGAGACGGGGCGCTGGGTCATCCCCAAGGGCTGGCCGATGAAGGGCAAGAAGCCGGCCGAGGTCGCCTGCCAGGAAGCCTATGAGGAAGCGGGGCTGATCGGCGAAATCGTCGGCAAGCGCGCGATCGGCAGCTTCCATTACGAAAAGCGGTTGGCCAAGACCTCGATCCTGTGCAGCGTCCGCGTCTTCCTGTTCCGGGTCGAGCGCCAGCTGGACGACTGGCCGGAGAAGGCGCAGCGGCGGCTGCAATGGTTCGACGCCGAGGATGCGGCCGACCTCGTCGATGAAGGCGGCCTGGCCGAGATCATTACCCGCTTCGCCGGCTCCTACGCTCGGCTGGTGGTGTTCCAGAAGGGCTGAGGCGGCTGTCGGCCCAGGCGGCCACATGCCAACGGCCGAATGCCAACCGCCGCGTGCCAACGGCCGCAGCCTATCCGCGTACGGCGCGAAACACCCGCAGCCAGTTGCCGGAACAGACCTTCTCGACCTCCTCCTCCGCCAGGCCGTGGTCCCGCAGCGCCGCCTCCAGCTCCGGATGGCGGCGAAAATCCGGCATTTCCGTCGCCGCCGCGCCGGCCGGCAGATCGGTGCCGATGCCGACATGGTCGATGCCCAGCGCATCGATCAGCCGGAACATGTGCCGGATCATGCCGGGCAGCTTCTCCTCGTTCAGCACGGCGATCCAGGCGCCGACCACGCCGCCGGACTCGACGACCATCCGGGCGTAGTCGGGACCCAGGAAGCGGGGATGGTCACCGTGCGGGTGGCCGGGTTCCTTCAGGTTGGCGTGCGAACAGATGAAGGGCCGGGTGGCGACGCGCGCCACGCCGCGCACCGTGTCCTCGGAGCAGTGGGCGACATCGACGATAATGCCCACCGCGTTCATCCGCCGCACCGCTTCGGCGCCGAACGGTGTCAGCCCGCCATGCACCGGCGGCGCGGTCTGGATGTCGCCGGTCTCGTTCACGAGGTAGTGGGTCAGCTGGATGCTGCGCACGCCCCGCCGCTCCATCGCGTCCAGCCGGTCCAGGTCGCCTTCCAGGAAGTCGCAGCCCTCGATCGCCAGCACCAGGCACGGGTCATCGGCGCGGATCTCATCCGGTTCCAGCGCGATGCGCATGCCGGCGGCTTCGAAACTGTCCAGGTAGCCCTGCACGGCATCCAGGCATTCGCCGGGGCTGGCGTCGCGGAATTTCTCCAGGCGGCGGGTTGCCGGGTCACGCCGGATCATCGCGATGTCGCCGATGGCGGAGACCACCGCCGCCGCGACATTGCCGCCGCGCATCGTGGCGAGCACGGACCGGTCGACATCGCCGGTGCGGCGAGGGCGGCCCGCATGGGTGTGCATGTCGATGATCATGGCCAAATTCTTACCGCGCTTCGGCCAGGGCTGCCATGTTGGCCTTGCGCCCGGGCGGGCGGTTGCTCATCTTGCGGGCTTATCGGGTCAGGACGGGTCAGAGCAGGACGATGGACGGGGTGGCAGACCAGCGGCGGATCACAATTCACCGGCCGGAGGATTTCGGCGGGATGCGTGCCGCGGGGCATCTGGCCGCGGAATGTCTGGATATGATCGTCCCGTATGTGAAGCCGGGCGTGACCACCGGCCGGCTGGACAAGCTGTGTCACGATTTCATCCTGGACCATCGCGCCGTGCCGGCGCCGCTGAACTATCGCGGCTATCCGAAGTCGATCTGTACCTCGATCAACCACGTGGTCTGTCACGGCATTCCCGGCGACCGGAAGCTGGAGAACGGGGACATCCTGAATATCGACGTCACCGTGATCCTGGACGGCTGGCATGGCGATTCCTCGCGCATGTATGCCGCGGGCACGCCCAACACGCGGGCGCGGAACCTGATGGACGTGACCTACCGGTCGCTGATGATCGGGGTGGAGATGGTGAAGCCCGGCCGCACGCTGGGCGATATCGGCCATGCGATTCAGGCCTTCGTCGAGGGCCACCGCTTCAGCGTGGTGCGCGATTTCTGCGGCCATGGCATCGGCCGCAACTTCCACGAGCCGCCGAACGTGCTGCATTTCGGCCGCCCGGGGGAGGGGCCGGTGCTGCGCGCCGGCATGTTCTTCACGATCGAGCCGATGGTGAATGCCGGCCGGCCGGAAGTGAAGGTGCTGGACGATGGATGGACGGCGGTGACCCGCGACCGCAGCCTGTCCGCGCAGTTCGAGCATATGATCGGCGTGACCGAGACCGGCTGCGAGATTTTCACCCTCTCGCCCGCGGGCCTGGACAAGCCGCCCTACGACGGCTGAGTCGCCCGCGCCCTGTTAGCAGTTTGGTAACCGCTCGGCATTATTCTCCGCGCCCGGTGAAGCGGACAACAGCGGGTAGCCGATCTGTCGAAATCCTTGCAGCCGAAACCCTCGCAGCCGAAACCCCTGCAGTCACATGGGCTGGCCGATGCCTCCGGCATGCCGGACCTGTTCGCATCGGCGCCAGAGCCCGATAGCGCGATCGGGGCGGCCGGGCATCGGATGCGCATGCGTCAGCGCCTGCTGCGCGGCGGCCCGGACGCGCTGGCTGATCATGAGATGCTGGAGATGGCCCTGTTCCTGGCGCTGCCGCGGCGGGACACCAAGCCGGTCGCGCGGGCCTTGCTGGCGCGTTTCGGCGATTTCGCCGCGGTGATCGGCGCCCCGTCCGCGGAACTGCTGATGGTGCCCGACCTGGGCGAGGCCGGTGTGGCGGCGCTGAAGCTGGTGCAGGCGGCCGCCGCCAGGCTGCTGAAGCAGAAGCTGGCCGAGGCCCCGGTGCTGAGTGATTCACCCGGCGTCCTGGATTATCTGCGCGCCGTCATGGGGCAGGAGCGGGTGGAACAGTTTCGGATCCTGTTCCTCAACAACCGTAACCGGCTGCTGGCCGATGAGGTGCAATCCAGGGGCTCCGTCGCCCATGCGCCGGCCTATCCGCGGGAAGTGGTGAGACGCGCGCTGGAGCTGAACGCCACCGCCCTGATCCTGGCGCACAACCACCCGAGCGGCGATCCGACCCCGTCGCGGGAGGATGTGGCGATGACGCAGGACATCCAGCGCGCGGCGGCGACGATGGGGATCGTGGTGCATGACCACATCGTCGTCGGACGCACGCGGTGCGTCAGCCTGCGGGCGGCGCGCCTGCTGTGATCGGCGCTTTCCTTTCGACACCATACAGTTTAGAGAATTCGCTGATGTCGGCTGCTGGATCGGTCCAATAACGGGCGGCATCGCGAGACGGACTGAAGGGACGACTCTCATGAAACCTGGCCTTTCCACCCTCGCCGCGGCAGGTCTTGTCCTGGCGGCGACGACCGGCGCCTGGGCTGCGCCGGTGACGGAGGACAACTTTCTGCTCAAGAGCACGGCCGACCTTGTGGCCTTGTGCAGCGCCGATCAGAAGGATCCGCTCTACACTGCCGCGGTGAATTATTGTCACGGCTTCGCCGTCGGCACGTTCCGCATGCTGGAAATCGACAATGCCGCGGCGCGCGGCAAGAAGAAGATGCTGTGCCAGCAGGATTCCGGCATGACGCGGTCGCAAGCCATCACGAATTTCCTGACCTGGGCGGCGGACAAGCCAAAAGTGCTGGAAGCCTCTCCGACCGAGGGTTTCGGGCAGTATGTCCTTCAGGCCTTCGCCTGCAAGAAGTGATGCGGGAGAACAACAGACCATGAAGAAAATCGTTGTTGCACTGGTCGCGGTTGGCCTCCTGGGCGGTTGCACCGGCATGAACGACACCCAGCAGCGTGCGCTGACCGGAACGGTCGGCGGCACGGCTGCCGGCGCGGTGATCGGCGCGATCGCCGGCAATGCGGGTCTGGGCGCGGCGATTGGCGCCGGCGCCGGCCTGGTCGGCGGCCTGGTCTACGACCATGTGAAGCAGAGCCAGCAGGCGGCGTATCAGCAAGGCTACGCGGCCGGCCGCGCCAGCGGCAGCCATTGAACGATGGCGGCGGGTTCGGCGTGGCCGAGCCCGCCCGCCTTTCCACCGCCCGCCTTTCCACCGCCCGTCTCTCCCCCGTCGTCGCGATCCGCGCTGCCGCCCCTTCCGGCCGGACGATCCGCCGCCATTCGCCGAGACCACGCTTATGCTATGCTGCCCCGGCAATAACCGCCAGGGAGGACAGATATGCGGATCGGCTTCAACGCCCCGACGACGGGGCCCCTGATCGAACCGGATAGTTTCGTTCGCATCATTGCCGAGGGTGAGGCCCTGGGTTTCGATTACGTCACCATCAGCGATCACATCATGGTGCCGCGGAACCTGGACTCGAAATATCCCTATACCGATACGGGCGAGTTTCCGGCCGGGACGCAGGCGGCATGGCTCGATCAGCTTGGCGCGACGGCCTTCATCGCGGCGATGACGAAGACGCTGCGCTTCGTCCTGTCGGTGATGGTGGTGCCGCATCGCCCGGCGGTACTCACGGCGAAGCTGCTATCGACGATCGATCACCTGTCGAAAGGGCGGCTGACACTGGGTATCGGGGTCGGCTGGTGCCGCGAGGAGTTCGAGGCGATCGGCGCCGCGCCCTTCGACGATCGTGGCCATGTCACCGATGAATGGATGGCGGCGTGCCGGGAGCTGTGGACCGCGGATTATCCGACATTCGACGGCAAGTACGTCAAGTTCGACGATGTGACGTTCCTGCCGAAACCGACGCAGCAGCCGATCCCGATCTGGGTCGGCGGCGAGAGCGCGCCGGCCTTGCGGCGCACGGCGCGCTATGCCCAGGGCTGGTATCCGGTCGGCACCAACCCGCAATTCCCGATGAACACGGTCGGCCGGTTCAAGACACAGCTGGAACGGTTCCGCGGCTTCTGCGACCGCGCCGGCCGCGACCCGCAGGAGATCACGCTGGCATTGCGGGTCTTGAGCGGGCCTGGCCAGCGGCCGCGCGCGACGATCGACGGCGAGCCCGACATGTTCAGCGGCGCCGACGCCGATTGGATCGGCGATATCCATGCGCTGCAGGACCTGGGCGTCGCCGCTGTCGATGTCCGCCTGCTGCGGCGCAGCGCCGACGAAACGATCGAGGCGATGCGCCGCTTCCGTGACGGGGTGATGGCGCGGCTGTAGGGACGCAGCCATGCCGGCCGGCCGGCGTGACGGGATGGCGGAACGCGCTACCGTCCCAGCGTCGGCATGGTGAACTCGGCGCCGCGGCGGGCGCCGGCGGTCCAGCGCTGGGTGATCGCCTTGTAGCGTGTATAGAAGCGCACGCCCTCGGGCCCGTAGATGTGGTGGTCGCCGAACAGCGAGTGCTTCCAGCCGCCGAAGGAATGAAACGCCATCGGCACCGGGATCGGCACGTTGATGCCGACCATGCCGATCTGGATGGCGCTGGCGAAGTCGCGGGCGACGCCGCCGTCATTGGTGAACAACGCGACACCGTTGCCGTATTCATGGCTGTTGATCAGCTTCGTCGCGGTGGCCACGTCCGGCGCCCGGACCACCGACAGCACCGGTCCGAAGATCTCGTCCTTGTAGATACGCATGTCCGGCGTCACGTTGTCGAACAGGCTGCCGCCCAGGAAGAAACCGTCCTCATAGCCTTGCAGCTTCAGCCCGCGTCCGTCGACCACGAGGCTGGCGCCTTCCCTGACGCCCAGGTCGACATAGCCGCGCACCTTCTCCATGTGCTCACGCGTCACCAGCGGCCCCATCTCGGCGTCCGGATCCGTGCCAGGGGCCACTTTCAGCGCCCGCACGCGCGGCGCCAGCTTGTCCATCAGCTTGTCGCCGGCCGAACCGACCGTCACCGCGACGGACACCGCCATGCAGCGCTCACCCGCCGCGCCGTAGGCCGACCCCATCAGCGCGTCGACCGCGTCATCGATATCGGCGTCCGGCATCACCACGAGGTGGTTCTTCGCGCCGCCCAGCGCCTGCACCCGCTTGCCGTGCGATGTGCCGCCCCGATAGATGGTTTCGGCAATGGCGGTCGAGCCGACGAAGCTGATCGCCGCGATGCCGGGATGGGCGATGATGCTCTCCACCGCCTCGCGGCCGCCCTGGATCACGTTGAACACGCCGTCCGGCAGGCCGGCCTCCTTCAGCAGGTCGGCCAGCTTCAGTGCCGCCGAGGGATCCTTCTCGGATGGTTTCAGCACGAAGCAGTTGCCGCAAGCCAGCGCCACCGGGATCATCCACAGCGGCACCATGATCGGGAAGTTGAACGGGGTGATGCCGGCGACGACGCCCAGCGGCTGACGGATCGACCAGGCGTCGATGCCGGTGCCGACCTGGTCGGTGTATTCGCCCTTCAGCAGATGCGGGATGCCGCAGGCGAATTCCACCACTTCCAGGCCGCGTTGCACTTCGCCGTCGGCGTCCGACAGCACCTTGCCGTGCTCACGGGTGATGATCGCGGCGATCTCCTTGCGATCGCGCTCCAGCAGGTCCTTCAGCTTGAACATGACGCGGGCGCGGCGCAGCGGCGGGGTATTCGCCCAGGCGGGCCAGGCGGCGGCGGCGGCGGCGACAACCTTGTCGACCTCGGCGGCATTGGCCATGGCGACCTTGGCAATGATTTCGCCCGAAGCGGGGTTGAACACCGGGCCGGTATTGCCGCTGATGCCGGGGACATGGGCGCCGCCGATGTAATGTCCGATCTCGCGCATGGGTTCCTCCTAGGGGTCGTGCCGGCGGGTCGTGCCGGCTGGTCGTGCCGATGGGCCGTGCCAACGGGTCCGCGGCTGGCCTATCGCACCGGCGGCGCCTGGTCCAGCGGGGACGGACGTCCACCGCGTCATGCGAGGACGAACCCGGCCGACGAAGCCGCTCGACGAACCCGGCCGACGAATCCCTGCGGATCGCGCTCGCTCCGTCCGCCGCCACCCACGCGCCGCGCCGCCTGGCTCGCGCTGCCTGGCGGCGCTATCGTCGCGCGGTCGCCTGGCGTAAACGCGCCGCATGACCCTTGACGCGACACCGGACGGGAAGACCGCGGCCGTGATCGGCGGCGGGCCGGCCGGCCTGATGGCGGCGGACGTCCTGGCGCGCGCGGGGGTGCGAGTCACCGTTTACGATCAGATGCCATCGGTCGGCCGCAAGCTGCTGATGGCCGGCCGCGGCGGGCTCAACCTGACGCATGCGGAGGCTTTGCCGCGCTTCCTGGGCCGCTATGGCGATGCCGCCGTCCGGCTGGCGCCGCTGATCGAGGCCTTCCCACCATCGGCGCTGATCGACTGGTGCCACGGCCTGGGCCAGCCGACCTTCGTCGGCTCCAGCCATCATGTGTTTCCCGTCGCCATGAAGGCGTCGCCCTTGCTGCGCGCCTGGTTGCGGCGGCTGCAAGGGCTGGGGGTGCGGATCGCGCCGCGCCACCGGTGGCGGGGCTGGGACCCCGGCGGCGGGCTGTGCTTCGCCACGCTGGACGGGCCGGTTACGGACGGGCTGGTTACGGTCCAGCCCGACGCCACGATCCTGGCGCTGGGCGGCGCGTCCTGGCCGCGCCTGGGCAGCGATGGCGCCTGGACGGCGCATGTCCCGCAGACCGCGCCGTTCCGCCCGGCGAATTGCGGTTTCCGCGTGGCCTGGTCCGACCATCTGCGCCGCCGCTTCGCCGGCCAGCCGCTGAAGCGGGTCGTCCTGCGGCACGGACCGCACCGGGCCGCCGGCGAGGCGGTCATCACCGAAGCGGGGCTGGAAGGGGGCGCGGTCTACGCCTTGTCGGGGGTGCTGCGTGACGCCATCGAGGCCGAGGGAACGGCGTTGCTGCACATCGACCTGCGCCCCGACCTCTCCCTTCCGGCGCTCTCCGCTCGGATCGGCGCCGCGGGCACGGCGGTCTCCACGGCAAACCGGCTCCGCAAGGCGGGGCTGGCGCCGGCCGCCGCGGCCCTGGTGCAGGAGGCGCTGCATGCCGGCGCCGACCGGTCCGAGCTGGCCGTGCTGATCAAGGGCGTTCCGGTCCGGCTGGACGCGCCGATGCCGCTGGCGCGGGCGATCTCCTCGGCGGGCGGCCTGCGCTGGGATGCGCTGGATGCGCGGCTGATGCTGCGCGACCGGCCCGGCGTCTTCGCGGCCGGCGAGATGCTGGATTGGGAAGCACCCACCGGGGGCTATCTGCTGCAGGCCTGTTTCAGCACCGGCGTGGCGGCGGCGAACGGCGCGCTGTCATGGCTGGGTTGCCCAGCGGCAAACACCGGTGCAGTTGCAGAGTCGCGCTGATTCGTCCAAATCACGCAGTCCAAGCAACACCGTCAATCGCCGGGAGACACTATGTCCGCCAGCAGGCCGCGTAC
This sequence comes from Rhodopila sp., assembly GCF_035548095.1. Lineage (GTDB taxonomy): Bacteria > Pseudomonadota > Alphaproteobacteria > Acetobacterales > Acetobacteraceae > Rhodopila. The sequence goes on from NZ_DASZUV010000029.1 coordinate 44,074, forward strand.
GCTGTTCGACAAGATCTGGGACAGCCACGTCGTGGAAACCCTTCCCGACGGCACCTGCATTCTCTACATCGACCGGCACCTTCTTCACGAGGTCACCTCGCCGCAGGCTTTTGAGGGGCTGCGGATGGCGGGGCGCAAGCTGCGCCGGCCCGACCTGACGATCGCCGTGGCCGACCACAACATCCCCACGGTCGGCTCGCGCAATCCCTCCGACATCAAGGAGGAGGACAGCCGCATCCAGGTGCAGACGCTGGAGAAGAACGTTCAGGAATTCGGCGTTCCCTACATCCCGATCCTGGATAAGCGGCAGGGCATCGTCCACATCATCGGTCCGGAGCTGGGCCTGTCGCTGCCCGGCACGACGATCGTCTGCGGCGACAGCCATACCTCGACGCATGGCGCGCTGGGCGCGCTGGCCTTCGGTATCGGCACGTCGGAGGTGGAGCACGTGATGGCCACGCAGACGCTGCTGCAGCGGCCGGCGAGGAACATGCAGGTCGATGTGTCGGGGACGCTGGGCTTCGGCTGTTCCGCCAAGGACATCGTGCTGGCGATCATCGGCAAGATCACCACGGCCGGCGGCAACGGGCATGTCATCGAATACACCGGCGATGCGATCCGCGCGCTGGACATGGCCGGGCGCTGCACGATCTCCAACATGTCGATCGAGGCGGGCGCCCGGGCCGGGCTGATCGCGCCGGACCAGACGACGTTCGATTTCCTGAAGGGGCGGGAGTTCGCCCCGAAGGGCGAGGCGTTCGAGCAGGCCGTGGCCTACTGGAAGACGCTGCCGACGGATGCAGGCGCGCAGTACGACAAGGTGGTGAAGCTGACCACCTCCGAGATTGCGCCGATGGTCACCTGGGGCACGACACCGGGCCAGGTCGTGCCGGTGACCGGCGTCGTGCCGGATCCGGCGCAGGAGGCGGACGAGGCCAAGCGCGCGCAGCTTCTGCGCATGCTGGAATACATGGCGCTGGCGCCAGGCCAGAGGATGGAGGACGTGGGCGTCGACGTCGTCTTCATCGGCTCCTGCACCAATGGCCGGATCGAGGATATCCGCGCCGCCGCCGCGGTCGCGAAGGGGCGGAAGGTGGCGGACGGCGTGCAGGCGATGGTGGTGCCGGGCTCTGGCCTGGTGAAGCAGCAGGCGGAAGAGGAGGGCCTGGACCGCATCCTGCTGGAAGCCGGGTTCGAATGGCGGGAGCCCTGCTGTTCCATGTGCCTGGGTATGAACCCCGACAAGCTGACGCCGGGCCAGCGCTGCGCCTCGACCTCGAACCGCAATTTCGAGGGACGGCAGGGCCCCAATGGCCGCACGCATCTGCTTTCCCCCGCCATGGCCGCCGCCGCCGCGGTGACCGGGCGGCTGACGGATGTGCGGCAGTTGATGGGATGAGCGTGAAGGAGCGGGCAACAGCAACACGGGTCGGCTGTCACGCCCACGTACAGCGTGCCGTTCCGCCGGTTCGACATGATGTAGACATACCCGCCGCGCATCGTCGCAGCCTGCGCGCGAAGCAGTTGACGATTGCCTTCCACCCGACGACCACACAGGGCAGGGACTGACTCCATGCAACCTTTCACCACCCTCACCGCCGTTGCCGCGCCGATGCCGATGCAGAACATCGACACCGACAAGATCATTCCGGCGCGCTTCCTGAAGACGATCAAGCGCTCCGGCTTGGGGAAGCACCTGTTCGATCCGCTCCGTTTCGACAAGGACGGCAAGGAGAAGCCGGATTTCATCCTGAATCAGGAACCGTATCGCAAGGCGCAGATTCTGATCGCGCATGAGAATTTCGGCTGCGGTTCGTCGCGGGAACACGCGCCCTGGGCGCTGCTGGATTTCGGCATCCGTTGCATCATCGCGCCGGATTTCGCCGACATCTTCTTCAACAACAGCTTCAAGAACGGCATCCTGCCGATCCGCCTGCCGCGCGCCGTCTGCGACCAGTTGATCGAGGATTCCAGGATGGGCGGCAATGCCCGCGTCACGGTCGACCTCGACCGCCAGGTCGTCGTTCGTCCGAACGGCGAGGAGATTCACTTTGATATCGATCCGTTCCGCAAACACCTGCTCTTGAACGGGCTGGACGATATCGGGCAGACCATGCAGCACGCGACCTCGATCGACGGGTTCGAGGCCGCGCGCCGGCAAAGCCAGCCCTGGCTGCCCACGACCCTGTAACCACGCCGTCACCAAGGACCGAGCCGATGGCCGCCAACAAGAAACTGCTGATCCTGCCGGGCGACGGCATCGGCCCCGAGGTGATGCGTGAGGTCCGTCGCGTCATCGACTGGATGGACCGCCGCCGCCTGGTCACCTTCGAGGTGTCGGACGACCATGTCGGCGGCTCCGCCATCGACACGTATGGCACGCCGATCACCGACGCGACGATGCAGAAGGCCAAGGATGCCGATGCCGTCCTGTTCGGCTCCGTCGGCGGCCCGAAATGGGAGAAGCTGGGCTTCGACATGCGGCCGGAGATCGCCATCCTGCGCTTGCGCAAGGAGCTGGACCTGTTCGCCAACCTGCGGCCGGCGACGGTGTTCGACCCGCTGATCGATGCCTCCACGCTGAAGGCGGACGTGGTGCGCGGGCTGGACATCATGATCGTGCGCGAAAGCACCGGCGGCATCTATTTCGGCGAGCCGCGCGGCGTCGAGACGCTGCCGGACGGGCAGAGGCGCGGCTACGACACCGAGACCTACACGACCTCGGAGATCGAACGGGTGGCCCGTGTCGGCTTCGAGCTGGCACGCAAGCGGCAGAACCGCGTGTGCAGCGTGGAGAAGGCGAACGTCATGCAGTCCGGCCTGTTCTGGCGGCAGACGGTGACGGCGCTGCATCAGCGGGAGTTCCCCGATGTCGAGCTGTCGCACATGTATGCCGATAATTGCGCGATGCAGCTGGTGCGCAACCCGCGGCAGTTCGATGTCATCGTCACCTCCAACCTGTTCGGCGACCTGCTGTCAGACCTGGCATCGATGCTGACCGGCTCGCTGGGGATGCTGCCCTCGGCGACGCTGGGCGCGGTCCAGCCCTCCGGCAAGCGGCATGCGCTGTATGAACCGATCCATGGCAGTGCCCCCGACATCGCCGGCAAGGGCGTGGCGAACCCGCTGGCCCAGGTGCTCAGTTTTGCAATGCTGCTCCGCTATTCCTTCGGGCTGGAGGAGGATGCCGGCCTGATCGAGACCGCCTGCGTCAATGTACTGAAAAACGGGCTGCGGACGGCGGATATCATGAGCCCCGGCACGGCGCGGGTCGGTACCACGGTGATGGGCGAATCCATTTTGCGGGAGCTGGACAAGCTGGCCGCCTGACGTTTTGGGGTTGCCGGGCCCGGCCGGTTCGGCTACATCCCGCCGCCTGTCTGCACCCGTAGCTCAATTGGATAGAGCACCAGACTACGAATCTGGGGGTTGGAGGTTCGAGTCCTTCCGGGTGCGCCAAATTCTTTGATACGTCATCGGCGTGCCTAGAGCCTGTTATTCGGCCATCAGCGCCCTGTGCGCGTTGGTCAAGCCGCGCCCTGGCCGGGTTGGCTAAATGTCCCGCACCGTGTCCGGCGGCATTGCACTGCACGTGCAACGCCTATATGATGCGCAGCATTATCGGAATCGCGAGTGCAATGCACGTGCATGGTTAAAAAACCCTTCACCACCAGGATCGATGAGGACGTACTGCTACTGGCTCAGAAGCTTGCGGCGGCGGAGCGGCGATCGGTTACAGCTCTGATAGAAATCGCGATCCTGGAATATGCTGAGCACCACAGGGAAGCGCCCCCCATTATCCGGATTGAAGACTGAGGTGCGGCGTAGGCCGCGCGTGCGACTGGAACGCAAGGACCTCAATTGGGATTGGTATTGACAGGCAGGAAGGACCCACACCTACTGTGCCAATGGAGGAGAGCATGGACTCGTTGATCGGGGTTGGAGTTTACACCCCGGCTGAGGCGGGACGACTCCTGCATATTTCACCGGCAAAAATTAGTCGGTGGCTGCGCGGCCATCGGATTGAGAATAAAAATTATGAACCGCTGTGGACCCCGCAAATAACGTTGCACGACCGGAAGATGTATTTGGGATTTCGCGACCTTATGGAAGCACGCATCGCGAATTCATTCATTCAGATTGGAATCTCACCGCAACGCGTGAGATCGGCCATTCAACTCGCGCGGGAGGTCGTTGGTGATGATCGGCCGCTCTCTACGGACCGGTTCCGTACGGATGGTAGAACCATATTCCTTCAAACTGCCGACATCGATTCCAATGGCGAGCAAAAAGAAGCCTTTCTTAATCTGTTTTCAAAACAGTATGAATTCAGACAGGTTATCGAGCCTCTTTTGAAATCGATCGATTTCGATGATAATGGGCTGCCCCGCCAATGGTGGCCGCTCGGGAAACGGGGACAGATCGTGGTCGATCCTGCACGTGGGTTCGGGCAGCCATTAGATGCAGCAACGAATGTGCCGACAGCGGTTTTGTCCGCCGCGGCCAAACATCACGGGATCACGGAAGCTGCCCGCATGTTCGAAGTCCCGATAACATCTGTGCGAAGAGCGGTCAGTTTTGAAGTCGGAATGGTGCTGCAAGCGGCAGCGTGAACGTATTTTTCGATAACTGTCTGCCGCCGCTCTGGATGGCTTTCTATCCTCTGACGGACATAGAGCATATCATATTAAGGACGTTCCTGGCTTACCAAACGGACGACATTCAACTGATTTGGAGTGGATTTCCCACTTACGTAATGATCCTCCGGGGTGGATATTCTTCACGGGCGATAACCGGCTCCTAAAGAACGCCGCAGAGCGAGCTGCTTTGCGATCAGCGAATCTACACGGATTCGTTTTGGCTCCCGCATATCAGAAAACGCCTTCAAATCAGGCTGTGGCCATGCTGATCTGGAAGTGGCCAGAGGTAGAGGGCGTCACCAAGCTTGTGGCAACCCCGTCGATGCATATGATCCCGATTAAAAGAGGGAGCAAGCTTCAGGCGCTCCCTCTATAGTCCGCTGCGGACAAGCAGCCAGTCCGCGTGGCAGCGTCTGCAGTTATCCACGGTTATGCGTCCCTTCGCCCGCGACGGGCATCAGCGCGGCGCCGCGGGCTCGGCGGCCGGCTGGCTGTCGACCCATAGCAAGCGCAGTGGACCCGGGCCGTTATTGCGGAGCACCACCGTCTCCCCCGCCGGCACATGCAGGCCGTCCAGATGGTCGAGGACGATGTTGGCCGCCGCGGGCCTGGTCACCGCCCGACCTTCAACGACGAGGTATAATCTCGTTACGGGATATGATGAGGCGGGAATGGCATTGCCGGGCTCCAGGACCGTCATGCCGATACTGATCTTCTCATTGCGGGCGGCGCTGGCGCGATTGCACGCGACCGATCCGGCCAGGCCGCTCACCCAGTTGACCGACCACCGCATCGTTCCAGGCGTGCGTGAGTCTGGTTCCGGATACGCAGCCTCGAGATCGGCAAAGCGGACGACCTGGATCGAGGGCACATGCCCGAACTGGTGATTGTCCGGGTAGTAGATGGCGGCATCATGACGCTCGATGCCGTCGTGGACCCAGATCAATACGACATCGTCCAGCCCGGAATTACGGACCCCGTGTGGGCATCCGGCCGGAATGTAGATGCAGTCCATCGGGCCAGCGTGATGAGGGTGGCCGGATGCGTCGAAACCTTCCACCTGGCCTTGCAGGACGACATAGACCTCGGTGACGCCGTGCGTGTGCCTGCCGGCCTGGCGCTGGCCGCGCGGTAGATACATCAGTCCCACGGCGCAATGTGAACTCCGGATCGCGTCGTTCGGATTGGTATTGATATATCCCGCCGGTCCGCCGACCCAGGTGACCAGCCAGCGCATATAGCCGGCCTCCCGCGCCTGCCTGGTGTTCCAGGACGGCTCAAGGTCTTTGAAACGAACGACACTTGGCATGGCGTTTCCCTTCCTGTCGTAGCCAACCTCGCGCGCGCGGCGCATTCCCACCCTGGTGCGGCGTCCAGGCGGCGTGTCGAAACATCATCCTGGGGGAGCGGCTGGTTTGACCACATTACGGATATATTGCACAGTGCGCGAAGGTCATGACACGCTGGCCGGATGATCAATCCAGATGATCAATAAAGGGGGAACCACCAGGCATGAGGCAGCGAACCAGCAGGCTGGCGGCCGCCGGAAATCGTCTCGTGCCGCAGCATCGGCACGGCGCCATGCGCCGGATGGCGCCCGCCACGGACTGCCCCGCCCGGCGTTAGCGGCTGAGCCGGCTGCCGTCTTGCCGGTGTGATCCATGCCACGCATGGGCTGGTGCACCGGACCGTCGTTCCGACCAACCATATCCGAGGAAACTCCTGTCATGGCGAAGTTGAAGCAGGCTGCGGCCGCACTGTGTCTGGGTGTCTTTGCGTTGTTCGCGCTGCATGCGGTAGCCAGGGCGGATGTCTTTCCCGTTGGTATCGTTACGCCCTTATCCGGCGGAGGCGCCGATTACGGCATTGCATTCCAGAACGGCGTCAAGATGGCCGCGGAGGAGATCAACAAGGCGGGTGGCATATCCGTCGCCGGCAGGACCTATACGATCGAACCCGTGTTCTGCGACGATGAGTTCAAGCCTGACAAAGCCGTGAATTGTGGCAAGGAGCTTGCGGCACAACGCAAGGTGCGTGTGATCATGACGCCATCCAGCCTGGCGGCGTTCCCGATGATGGGATTCAACCAGCAGCAGGGGTTTATGCTGATGGCCACGTCCCAGACACCGAAATTCACGACGCTGGGCAACAAGCTCGTGGTCCGTTTCACGAATAACACCGATCGGACGATGGAGCCCTGGGTCAACCTCGTGAATGCGTATTTCCAGAAGGAAGGCAAGGCGGTCAAGAAGGTCGCCATCATGGTGGTCAACACGGAGCTGGGGAAAAGCTGGGCGGATAATTTCGCTCGGTATTGGGCCAAGCTTCCCGGTGCGTCCGTCGTCGGCAAGGCCAGTTATGATGCGAACGATACGGATTTCTACCCGCAATTGTCCACGCTGCTGCCGAATGAGCCGGATGCGCTTGTCCTGACGACCGTCTGTCAGCCCTCGGCGATCGTGATCAAGCAGGCGCGCGAACTCGGGTTCAAGGGGCCGATCATCAATTCCGCCGCCTGTTCGGGTGAGGAGCTGGCAAAGCTGCTTCCGGCGGAACAGACCAATGGCACGATCCTGGAACTGAGCGGGTGGGGAGCGGACGATCCGGCGATCACTGCCTTCAAGAAGGCGTACCAGGACAAGTTCAACCTGACTCCGCAACAGATTTCCGGGCTTGGCTATGATGGTCTGCGCTGGCTGGCCAGGGCGGTCTCGGACGCGGGCAGCGTGGACGATGCCACGAAGATCAGGGCCGCGATGCCGGCTGCGCTGGCCGCGACCAAAACCATGTTCAGCATGTCCAACCTGGACCAGGCGGGCGACATCGACATGCCGGTTCTGGTGGGCATCATGTCGAACGGTAAGGTAACCGCCTTCTCGGGTGCGAAATAGCAGGATAATCGACACGCTGGTCGCTCTTACGCGGAGGCAAGACAATTTCCACGTTCCTGATCCAGCAGATCGCGAACGGAATCATGGTCGGCAGCATCTACGCCCTCATTGCGATGGGCGTCGCCATGATCTACGGCGTGATGAACGTTCCCCACTTTGCCTTGGGTGCCAAGGCAATGCTGGGGGGCTACGTCGCCTTCTTCATGACGGCCTTCTTCCACCAGGCGTATGGGCTGGCGCTGGTGGGCAGCGTCGTGGCGCTGGCGCTTCTGGGATTGGGGGTTGAACGCTGGATTTTCCGCCCGATCGCGAAAGCGCCGGGGATCAACAGCTTTATCTCGGCGTTCGGTCTGCTGCTGGTGTTTGAGAACTTCGCGCTCATTGCCTTCGGCACGGCGTATCGCCGTATCCTGTCGCCTTACGACCGGCAGATGATACAGATCTTCGGCGCCAACCTGACCATGCAGCGGTTGCTGGTGGTGATCGTCGCCGTCGTCCTGATGGTGGCGCTGCACCTGTTCATCAAATACACCACGCTGGGTGCGGCAATCCGAGCGGTCGCGCAGAATCGGCGCGGGGCGCTGTTGTGCGGGATTCATACTGAGCGGATCGCTGGAATCACGATGGCGATTGGCAGCGGCCTTGCCGGCATCGCGGGGGCGTTGATCGGCCCGCTGGCGATGGTCTACCCGACCATGGGTGATGCGCTGATCGTCAAGGCCTTCGTCATCACCATTCTGGGGGGCATGGGCAGCATCATCGGCGCGATCGTCGGCGGCTATATTCTTGGCCTGATCGAAGCGCTGGGGGCGATGTACATCTCGGTCGACTACAAGGACGCCTTCGCCTTCGCCGTGCTCGTCATGGTTCTGGCCGTCCGTCCGCAAGGCCTGTTCGGAAAGCCCCACCGCTGATGGGACGGCGCTCCAAGCAGGGCCTGGCCATCGCGGGCGTTCTGGCGCTGGCGATCGTCCTGCCTTATGTCGTTTCGAACGACTACCTGTTCCACCTCATCATCATGGCGGTGATCTGGGGCATCCTGGCCACCAGCCTGAACCTCGTCCTCGGCTATACCGGCCTGCTCTCGCTGGCCCACGGCGCGTTTTTCGGCCTCGGAGCCTACACATCGGCGCTTCTGGTCACCAAATGCGGCTGGAATTTCTGGGCCACCATTCCGCCCTCCATGCTCATCGCCGCCCTGGGTGGAATCCTGATCGGCGTCCTGACGCTGCGCCTGGAAGGCCATTATTTCGCGGTCAGCACCATGTCGTTCGGGATCGTTGTCAGCCTCGTCCTGGAAAAATGGGATGACCTGACCGAGGGGCCGCGTGGCATCAGCAGCATTCCCGCCCCGACGCCGATTCCGCTGTTCGGCTTGGGACACCTGACATTCGAGTCGGATATCGCAAAATACTACCTGGCCCTCGCCATGCTGCTGGTCTGCCTGCTGTTCGTCTGGCGGATGATCCACTCGCCGGTCGGCAGGGCCTTGGAGGCAATCCGGCAGAATGAGCTGCTTGCCTCCTGCCTGGGCGTCAATCTCATCTATTACAAACTGCTGGCGTTCTGCTTCAGCGCGGCGATGGCGGGTCTCGCCGGCGTGATCTACAGCACCTACATCACCTATCTGAACCCGGTCGATGCCGGTCTGTGGAACGGCTTCTACGCCGTCATGTACATCGTCATCGGTGGCATGGGTACATTCCTCGGGCCGCTGGTCGGCACCGTGTTTCTGGTGACGGTTCCCGAAATGCTGCGCGTCTTCCAGGATTACCGCCTTCTCCTGTTGGGCGTGCTGCTGATTCTGACCATCACCTTCCTTCCGGAAGGCATTGTCGGGGCGCTGAAACGGTTCGGCCGGCGCCGGCCGTCAAGGGCCCGTGTGTCGCGATGAGCACCAGCGGCGTCGTCGTGGAGCTGCAGACCGTCACCAAGGCGTTCGGGGGCCTGCGGGCGGTTCGTGACGTTACCTTCAACGTCGAGCGCGGCGAGATCTTCAGCGTCATCGGGCCGAACGGATCGGGGAAGAGCACGCTCTTCAATCTGATCAGCGGCGTCATGCCGGCGACCTCGGGATCGATCCGCGTACTGGGCCGCGACATCAGGAACCTGCGGCCGCACCAGGTGTCCAGGATCGGCGTGGGCCGGACGTTTCAGACGACACAGGTGTTTGCCGATAAGACCGTGCTGGAGAACGCGCTGGTCGGCCGGCATCTGCGGGTGCGGACCGGGCTCTGGCAAGCCGAGCTGCGCACGCGTTTGTTCCGAAACGAAGAAGCGCGGCATCGCGAACGGTCGTTGGAGATTCTCGATATCGTCGGGCTGCGTGATCATGCCGACAGGCGTGCCAGCCAGGTGCCAAACGCCTTGCAGCAACGCGTGGCAATCGCCATGGCGCTGGCCAATGAGCCGGAGCTCCTGCTGCTGGACGAACCCACCGGCGGGTTGATGGAGCAGGAAGTGCTGGACCTCATGGCGCTCCTGCGGCGTATCCGCGACCTCGGTGTCACCATCATGCTCATCGAGCATAAGATGCGGCTGGTGCGGCAGGTCTCGAACCGCATTGCCGTGCTGAACAATGGCGGCCTGATCTGCGAGGGAGACCCGGGCAAAGTCTTGAACGATGAACGCGTGGTGGAGGCGTATCTTGGCACCGTCGACGCTGCTTCGGCTTAACAACCTGCGGACGGGCTACGGTGCGCACTCCGTCCTCGAAGGGATCGACCTCGAGGTGCGAACGGGCGAAATCGTTGCGCTGCTGGGCTCAAACGGCTCCGGCAAGACCACGACCATCAATGCGATTTCCGGCGTCATTCCCTTGTGGGACGGCAGCGTCGAATACAATGACCAGCGGGTGGACGGGCTGCATCCTTCGGCCATCGTCAAATTGCGCCTCGTGCAATGTGCCGAGGGACGACAATTGTTCCCGCAGCTGACCGTTCTCGAAAACCTGAAGCTGGGCAGCTATGCCCGCGGCCTGTCGAGCCGGGACATGCGGACCGAGATCGACCGGATCTATGAGCTCTTCCCGGTGCTGCTGGAACGCAAATCCCAGCTCGCCGGTACATTGAGCGGAGGTCAGCAGCAGATGCTCGCGATAGGCCGGGCGCTGATGGCGGCGCCGCTGCTGCTCATCATGGATGAGCCCTCTCTTGGCCTGGCGCCATTGCTGGTGGGCCAGCTTTTCGCCTTGATCGACCGTATCAACCGAATGGGCACCACCATCCTGTTGGTGGAGCAGAACGCGGTGGCCAGCCTGAAGATCGCGCACCGGGCTTATGTGCTGGAGTCGGGAAAGATCGCCCTGTCCGGGGCGGCCAAGGACCTGCTGAATGATCCGCGGGTAAGGGATGTCTATCTGGGGCTGTGACAGCAAGCGGTCTTGCCATCCTGACCTCCAGTCATCCTGACCTCCAGTCATCCTGACCATCGGGCCCGGCAGATCACCCCCGGCTGCGCACCGTCACCCCGGCCCAGCCCTCCAGCACCTTGATCAGCGCGGTAAAGTCCTCCCGGCCCAGGCCCTGCTGCTCGCCGAAGCGCCACAACGCGCCGACCTGCTGGTGCACCCACATCGGCACGCCCAGCGCCTCGGCCTCGCTCAGGCCCAGCACGACATCCTTCACCATCGTGGCCAGCGCCGCGCCATAGTCGAAGCTGCCGGTCAGCACCGCTTTCGGCACCTTCGTCAGCGTCGCGCTGTTCTGGCCGGTGGACACGTTCAGCACCGACACCATCTGGTCCGGGTCCAACCCGCCCTTGGCCCCCAGCACCAGCGCCTCGAACGCCGTTGCCATGTTGGCGGCGTTCACCAGGTTGTTGACCAGCTTCATCAGCTGCGCCTGGCCGGGCTTGTCCCCCACCTCGAACACCTGGCCGCCGACCGCGTGCAGCAGCGGCCGCAGCTCGTCCCTGGCCCAGGCCGGCCCCGCGGCGATGACGGTCAACGTGCCGGCGCGGGCGCCTTTCGGGCCGCCGGAGATCGGACAGTCGACCAGGGTGATGCCATGCGCCTCCACCGTCGCCTGGACCTTCGCCAGGGCCGGGCTGCCGATCGTCGACATTTCGACATACACCCGTATGGAAGCGCCGAGGGCGACATCGCGCGCCACCGACTCGCTCACCGCGCCGTTGGGAAGGCAGGCGAAGACGATTCGCGCCTCGTTCGCCACCCCTTCGGGCCCGGCATGGCCGATCGCCCCGCGCGCGACGAACGGTGCCATCGCCGCGGCGTGCGGATCATAGACGTGCAGCCCGATCCCGGCTTCCTGCAGCCGCTCGGCGATCGCCGACCCCATCTGGCCCAGACCCAGAAATCCCACCTGCATGGCTCGTCCTCCTCGCCGGCATGATGACATGCGTCTCGCTCTGTCGCACACTGCCTGCATCCTGCACGAGAAGGAGGGAACGCAATGGGTATGCTTGATGGGAAGGTCGCCGTGGTCACCGGCGCCGGTGGCGGCATCGGACGCGCCACGGCGCTGGAGCTGGCGGATAACGGGGCCTGCGTCGTGGTGAACGACATCGGCGGCACGGTCACGGGTGAGGGCCGCGACGCCGGCCCGGCACAGCGCGTGGTCGCCGAGATCACGCAGAAGCACGGCCAGAAGCGCGCCGTTGCCAACAGCGGCAGCGTCTCCAGTTGGGAAGACGCCCAGAAGATGGTGCAGGACGCCATCGACAATTTCGGCCGTATCGACATGGTGGTGAACAACGCCGGCATCCTGCGTGACCGCATGTTCCATTACATGTCGGTCGAGGAATGGGATGCGGTGATCAAGGTGCACCTGTACGGCGCCTTCTACGTGTCCCGCGCCGCGGTGCCGCATTTCCGCAAGCAGGAAAGCGGCTGCTACGTGCACATCACCTCGACCTCGGGCCTGATCGGCTCCGTCGGGCAGACCAACTACGGCGCCGCCAAGCTGGGCATCGCCGGCCTGTCGCGCAACATCGCGATGGACATGCAGCGCTACAACATCCGCTCCAACTGCATCGGGCCGCATGCGTTCAGCCGCATGATCGAAACCGTGCCCGGCCAGACCGAGGAGCAGTTGAAGGCGCGGGCCGAGAAGACGCAGCCGGCGCACATCGCCAAGCTGATCGCCTTCCTGGGCACCGACGCGGCGGCCAAGGTCTCCGGCCAGATCCTGGGCGTCCGCGGCAACGAGATCTACCTGTACAACCAGCCGCGCCCGATCCGCATCATGGCGCGTCCGGATGGCTGGACCTGCGAGAAGCTGGCGGAGCATTGGCTGCCGGCGGTGCAGAACAGCTTCACGCCGCTGGAGCGCACGCGCGACGTCTACGCCTGGGATCCGGTCTGATCCGATGACCGGCGCGCCGCGGCGGGGGGAACATCCTTCCGCCGCGGCACGCCTTTCGGGCTGGCCGACGGCGCCAGTCCCGTGCGGCGCGCGGAATGAACCGCGCCGGGCCGCGGCCCACGAGAAAACGGCCCGTCAGCAACTGAGAAGACGGGGCCCGTCATCGAGACGGCAGCTATCCTGTCCACCAACGCAAACCCGGGAAACGAAACCCCATGCCCAAGCTGCGCGGCGCCGACATCGTGGTGCGGACGCTGGAACGTGCCGGCCTGACCGACATCTTCACCCTGTCCGGCAATCACATCATGTCGCTGTTCGATGCGGCGATCGGCACCAGCCTGTCGCTGCTGCACGTCCGGCATGAGGCCGCTGCCGTCCACATGGCCGATTCGGTCGGCCGCCTGACGGGCCGGCCCGGCATCGCCTGGGTCACCGGCGGTCCCGGCCACGCGAACGCGGTCGGCGCGCTGTTCACCGCGCTGGGCCAGGAAACCCCGATGGTCCTGCTGTCCGGCCACACCGAAACGGACCAGCTGGGCAAGGGCGGCTTCCAGGAACTGCGCCAGGTGCGGATGGCCGAACCGGTCAGCAAGGCGGCCTGGATGGCCACCGACACCGCGCGGGTCGGCCTCGATGTCGCGCGCGCGTTGCGCACCGCCACCAGCGGCCGGCCGGGGCCGGTGCATGTCAGCCTGCCCTCCGACGTGCTGGACGCCAGCGTGGCCGAGGAGGAAGTCCTCTGGCCGACCGAAACCGATTTTTCCGCGCCGCCCGTGGCCTTGAGCGCCGCCGCCGCCGATGCGGTAGCGAAACTGTTGGCCGAAGCCAGGCGCCCGCTGGTGATCGGTGCGCCGGTGCTGGCCAATCGCAGGGGCCGGGCGCTGCTGAATGTGATCGAAACGAGTTTCGGCATCCCGGCCTGCATCAGTGAGGGGCCGCGCGCGTTCAACGACGCTACGCTGGGTGCCTATGCCCATGTCGCCGCGCAGGCCGATGTCGTGCTGCTGCTGGGCAAGGCCATGGATTTCACGGTGAAGTTCGGCGGCACCCCGTTCCGCCCGGAGTGCCGCTTCATCGCCATCGATCCCGACGGCGCCATCCTGGACCGGGCGGCACGGACGCGCGGCGTGGTATTCGGCTGCGTGGCCGATACGTATCCGGCCGCCGAGACCTTGTTGCAGCGAGGCAAGGACGTGGTGTTCGGCGATACCGGCTGGCTGGCCGAGGCGCACGCCGCCTTCTACGACCGGCCGGCTGAATGGGCGCAGCTCCGCTCCAGGACCGGGGGCAAGCTGCATCCGGCCGAGGTGTTCCGCGCGCTGCAGCCGCATCTGGACGCGAATCCCGACAGCATCCTGATTTGCGACGGCGGCGAGTTCGCGCAGTGGGGCCAGAGCATGCTGCGCAATGATCGCCGCATGATCAACGGCGTGGCGGGCTCGATCGGCTCCTCCCTGCCGATGGCGGCCGGCGCCCGGGTCGTCGAGCGTGGAGCGCCGATCTTCGCCGTGCTGGGCGATGGCACCTTCGGCTTCCATATGTCGGAGATCGAAACCGCGGTGCGGCTGTCATTGCCCTATGTCGCGGTGGTGGGGACGGATGCGCGCTGGAACGCCGAATACAATCTGCAGGTCCGCGACTATGGCCCGAACCGGACCTATGGCTGCGAACTGAACCCGACCCGCTATGACCTCGTCGCCACCGCCCTGGGCGGCCATGGCGAACTGGTGGACGCCGCCGCCGACCTGCCGGGCGCGATCGAACGGTCGCTGGCCAGCGGCAAGCCGGCGGTGATCAACGTCATGATCGAAAGCATTCCCTCGCCGGTGCTCCGCCGGTAGCGCGCCCGGCCGACCCGATCCGGCCGGGACGCCGCCCGGCGGCCGGGCACCTGGATCAGGCCCTGAAATCAATCGATTGTGGAGCATGACACGGTCGCCCGACCGTGTCGCGCCCCGGCGCGCGGCCGCCGAGCCGGGGGGCAGGACCGGTGCGCGGGTTACGGCGCAACCATTCGCCTAGCCAATCGTTTTTGTCGGAGATCAGCAACACGGGATTCGCCTGATGCCTTCGGTCTCGTTCAACCCAGCAGCCGGCCGCAGCGTGGCCGATGATCGCGCGCGGGCGACGTGGTTGCTGCAGATGTTGAACTTCTTCATGGCCGACATGCAGGCCGGCATCGGCCCGTTCCTGGGCGTTTTCCTGCAACAGCATGGCTGGGCCCCGGGGCCGATCGGGTCGGTGATGACGGCCGGGGGTGTGACCGGCATGCTGATGGCGGCGCCGGCGGGCGCCTTCATCGATCACACGGACAAGAAGCGCTGGCTGGTCGGCATCACCGGTGTCTGTACGGTGCTCGCCGCCTTCCTGATCCTGTTTTCGCAGTCCGGCCTCGTGGTGACGGCGAGCCAGGTCGCCACCACCGTCGCCGGCGCCGCGATCGGTCCGGCCGTGACGGGTATCACCCTGGGCGTGGTGCGCCAGCGCGGCTTCAACGCGCAGAACGGGCGCAATCAGGCGTGGAACCATGCCGGCAACATGGTGGGCGCGGCTTTGTCGGGCTGGCTCGGCTACCAGTTCGGCATGTCGGCGATCTTCTATCTGATGGCCGGCTTCGGCGTGATGGCGATCATTTCGGTGCTGTCGATCCCGGAACGGGCCATCGATCACCAGGCTGCGCGCGGCCTGGAGCGCGGCGATGATGCCGAGGCGGTGGGCCAGGCCGAGGGGTTTCGGCAGGTCCTGCGAAACAAGCCGATGCTGGTGCTGGCCGCCGCGCTTGCCAGCTTCCATCTTGGCAACGGCGCCATGCTGCCGCTGTACAGCCTGGCCGTGGTGGGCGAGGGCAAGGGAAATCCGGCGCTGTTCACGGCGCAGACGGTCGTCGTCGCCCAGGCCATCATGATCGTGGCGTCCATCCTGGCCATGCGCATGGCGGCGCGCGGCGGCTACTGGCTGGTGCTGCTGATCGCCTTCGCCACCCTGCCGGTGCGCGGATTGCTGGCCGGGACGTTCATCGAGCAATGGGGTGTCTGGCCGGTGCAGGCCCTGGATGGCATCGGCGCCGGGCTGCAAAGCGTCGCGGTTCCCGGCCTGGTCGCCTGCCTGCTGAACGGGACCGGGCGGGTGAATGCCGGCCAGGGGGCGGTCATGACCTTGCAATCGGCGGGCGGAAGTCTGTCACCCGTGCTGGGGGGATGGCTCGCGCAGATACTGGGATACCAGGTCACCTTCTATCTGCTGGGCAGTTTCGCGCTTGTGTCGGTGGGGCTGTGGATCGGTTTCGCCGGCATGCTGCGGCCGGCCTGTACGGGGATCAGCCGGGCGGGGGCGTCCGGAACGGTGCTTCCCGGAACCACGTCGGTCGGGGAGAAAGTGTCCAGGAAAGCCCCGGCAGCCGGAATCAGCCTGGTTTCCGCCACGGACGTTTCGGCCGGGATCGCCGCTACAGCGTGTGCCGCTACGGCGTGTCCGGCCAGGCGGCGCGGATGCTGAGCGCTCTGCCGTTCTTCCCGGTCGTGGCGAGCGCCGGGCCGCAGCCCAGCCCCGGCATTTCTGGAATGGTTCCGGCTTGACCCGGCATCTCGGTCGGCAGGCGGGGGTGCCGAGCTGATTGCCGGGCTTGAACAAGGAAACCCCTGCCACGGCGCCGACAGGGTCGCGGCAGGGATTGCAATGAAACCGTCACTCTCAAAAAATCAGAGTCACGCTTTTAAGAAATGGCTTCCCGTTTCGGGTTTACTTGCTTTTCATCGCGGCAGCCTTCTCGTGCTCATTGCCAGGAGCCGGCGGCACGAAATTCTGGCCCTGCTGAGCGGCCTGCAAGCTCATGGCATTCAGCGAGTCGATCGTCGTGGGCTCCGGCACCGGGCGCGGATGCTTCTTGTAGCGTGACGGCGTCACCTGGTCGTGCGGCACGTGAGGTGCCGGCTGCGCCTGGCTGATCTGCGCCGTCAGACCCACGGCGGCAAACGTCGCCGCGGCGGCGATCATCGTTAGTCTCTTGGTCATGTGCTTCTCCTTTGGCTCCATTTGCCCCAAGTTGGTTATCCTGCAGTATGCTGAAGCATTGACAATCCTACAGGGCCTTGAAGCCACCCCACCACTGGGCTGCCCACCAGGCTCGGCGCCAACTGTCGCTCAATGAGCCAGACGTTTCAAGCGTCTTGGCATGTGACGGTTCCGGCGACGTGGCCCGTAACATATTATTAAAACGCCAAATTCCAATGCAGACCACGCACTGGACGAAGGATTTGCCGCGTCGCCGCAATGAAGGTCCGTTCGATTGCCGATTCAGTGTTACCTATCAGAGACAGGTTCGCCGGTGACACGGCCGCACCCGGTCCCGCAACATGTCCCGTGGCCGGCCCCACGTCCAGCCCCACATCCAGCCCCGTTAGCGACATCCTGCGCGCCATCGCCTTCATGTGCCTGGGCCACCGGCATCCCCTTCGCCGCGTCGTCTTCGCCGCGTCGTCTTCGCCGCATCCTCTTCGCCGGCCCTGGCCGGTTCGCTCGTGCTGACCATGCTGATGCTGTTCCTCTTCATCGCCCCGCGGTCATTACTGGATACCGCCCTGTTCTGTTCCCTGGGATTGATCGGCGGTGTCGGCCATTACCTGGTGATCAGGGCCTTTCAACTGGTCATGCCGCGGCGATCGCCCCGCTGGGCTATGCGGAGCTGCTGGGCAGCACCATCCTGGGCTATGGCCATCTTCGGCAATTTCCCGGATGTCTGGACCTGGGTGGGCGCCGGCATCATCATCGCCTCCGGCATCTCTATCGCGCTGCGGGAGCGCAGGCTGCTTGCGGGGCTAGACAGCGGCCCCAAACCATCGGCTCCGGCGGTCAACCCCCGGGCGCTTAACCCATCGCATCCGCGATGATCATGTCGGCGGCCTTTTCGGCGATCATATAGACCGCCGAGGCGATGAAATACCCCGGTATCCGCGGAAACACCGAGGCGTCGACCACCCGCAGATGCGATGTGCCGCGCACGCGGAAATCGGTACCCAGCACCGTGCCGATGGCGCAGGTACCACAGGCGTGATGGCCCCAGGCATGGTCGCGGACGAATTGCGCCAACGCCGCGTCCGACTGCACCGCGGGCCCCGGTACTTCCTCGGCGGCGATCGAGCCCGACTCGCGCAGCTTCTTCGTCAGGTCGCGGGCCAGGCGGATGCCGGCGACGACCGCCGCCAGGTCGTTGCCCTCCGGATCGTCCTGCGGATCGAAATAGCGGAAATCCACCGCCGGCGGTTCCGCGGGGTCGGCTGATCGTAATGTCACCTGCCCGGCGCGGTTGCGCGTGTGTGCCTTCAGGATCGCCCAGGTGAGCATGTTGCGGCGTTCCGCGATGTCCCGTGAATAGCCGGGGAAATAGCCCTTGAACGGGGCCAGCAGCGACATCAGGAACAGATCGGGTTCGGCAACGTCCGGGCGCGAGCGGACGGCGACCGCCAGCCCGGCGCCGTTGGATGCGTACATGCCCAGGCCCCAGCGCTTCCACCGTCTCCAGACCGGATCGCCGCGGCGGAACGTGGCATCCCTCATCGACGGCCAGGCATCGACCGCCATCCGGTTGACCACGCCGGCTTCATAGCGGTCCTGCAGGTTCCGCCCGACTTGCGGCAGGTCGGAGACGATGCCGATGCCCAGCGCGTCGAGGTCCGGTCTCGGACCGACACCGGACAGCATCAGCAGCTGCGGCGTGTTGAACGCGCCACCGGCCAGGATCACCTCCCGCCTCACCTGGACGGTCCGCGTTTCGCCAGCCGGTCCGGGGGCGCGGTGCGCGCGGTACTGATCCGGCCCTTCGCGGTATTCCACCCCGATGGCGCGCTTCTGGTCATCGAACAGCACCCGCGTGGCCAGTGCGCCCAGCCGCACATCCAGCAGGTCGGGCCAGGCCTGCCGCACCGCCAGCACGCGTTCCCGCGCGCCTGTGCGGCAGTGGCGGTAGGTGGATAACGGGGTGTAGAAGATGCCTTCGGAGCCCTGCGCCAGGACATGGCGATCGTTCGGATCGCCAAAGGACTTCACCAGCACCTTCAGCCGCCGCCACCAGCTGTGCTTGTTGTCCAGGACGGTCAGCGCGGCGGTCGCCATCACCCGAATGAGGTCGCCGTCATTCAGGGCCTCCTTCGGCAGCGCTTTTTCGGTGGCCAGCCAGCCGCTCCAGCCATGCCCCGAACCGGTCCAACCCAGGCGCGCCAGCAGGCGCGCGCCCCAGCGGTGACGGCAGTTTTCCAGGCGCGCGAAGTAGCGCCGCATATGCTGGGCGGACCAGCCATCATCCCCGGTTTCGTCGGCGATGGCGTCCCAGTCCGAGTCCGGCGGCGCGATCAGGATCAGCGCGTTGTGCGCCGTGCACCCGCCCAGGCAGGATGCCCGGGGATACAGCACGCCATCGACCGGCTGGCCGTTCCATTCGGAACGATAAGCCGGATCGCGCTGGCGTTGCGCCGCGTCCGGATAGTGATGAACGAAGAAGTGCCAGGAGATCGCGTCATTTTCCGAGGCGAAGGGATGAAACGCCGGCACCTGGTAGTCATCGGGCAGCCGGTTGCCGGTCGGGTCGAGCGGATCGCCGCCCTGAAGCCCGAACGGATCGCCGCCGGCTTCCAGCAGCACCACGCGGAAGCCGGATTCGGCCAGCCGCGCGGCAACCGTCCCGCCGCCCGCCCCGGATCCCACAACCACATAGTCACATTCATCGCTTGGGGTCTTGGCATCGCTTGGGGTCTTGGCATCGGTTGGCATCTTGGCGTCAGAATGTCTTGAGGTATTCGATCAGGTCGCGTTTCTGCGAGTCGGTCAGCGCCGGCTCCTCGGTGAACTGGTCGGTACCGAAATAATGCCCGCGGTTCTGCACGTAGTCCGGGCAGGTGCTCATGCTGTACAGCTCCCGGCCCAGCGGGGTGAAGATCTCGGCCGCCTGGGTGTCGGTGGCATCCGCCGGCATTGCCGCCATGTCGTGCCGCAGCCGCAGGCCCAGGCGCAGCAGCTTCCACGCCTGGCCGATATCGGCGGCCAGGCTGTCCTGTTCCGGCAGGAAATCGAAATTGGCGATCAGCCCGACCGGCGTTCCTTTCGGAATCGGTCCTATCTTCAGGTCGCCCTCCGGCGTCACCGCATTGGGCAGGAACCAGTTGATCGGCTGCCGCAATGTCTTCACCACGCCCGGCAGGAAGCCGGCGGGGACGATGACCCAGCTTCGGGCGGTCGTGCGGTCGATCAGACCGACGCCCTTGGCGCCGAGCACCGGATCGAGGGGTCGTTTTTCCGGCCAGAGCAACTGCTCGATGCTGGCCTGGAAGACATGCATCCTGGCGCTGACCGAGGGTTCCGGATCGAACGGGCCCAGCGTGTTATTGAGCAGGAAGGGGGCGGTGGACCACAGGCTGACCAGCGAGGGCGGGCGCGTATAGCCACGCCCGCCGGCCGGCATGGAGAAGCTCTTTTCCTCACCGGTGAACGGATCGCGCACCTTGATATCCCCCACCGAGGGCAGATCCTTGTAGCTCTGGGACGAGAAATTGTCCCAGATGTTGCCAGCCAGCGCATTCCGCGCGAGCGGGCTGCAGGCATTGGTCTGCAGCAATGTGACGGGCACCCGGAACTCGCTGGACAGGTAGTTGTCCTGCAGGAAGTCCGGCGCCTTCACGATCGCCAGCATCTTCTGCTTGAAATCGTCGGTCTTGGTCCAGGCCCAGTATGTGTTCCAGCACTGGAGGTAGCTCGGACCGTTGCAGGTTTCGGTGCCCGGGCCCTCCATACCCGCTACCGGGTGTGGCAGCTTGCCGGAATGGCATCGCGCACAGCGTTCCGCGAACACCGTCTTGCCGCGCTCCAGCGTGGCCTCGTCCTTGGTCAGATACAGGTCCCGGGTTGGCGGCGGCAGGTCGGCCAGGCGGTCCGGGCGCCCGGCGGCGACCAGAAAGGCCGCCATGGAGGGCGTCTGTTGCTCCGTCGCCTGCCAATAGGCGGAATTGCGTTCCGCGTCGGCGATGCGGATGGGGGTGATGCGCTTGCCGCCGGCAAAGGCGTTGAAATGCAGCAGCCACTCCTCACTGAACAGGCCGATGTTCAGATAGACCCGGTTCAGCGCCCCCAGGGCGCCGACCGAATCGGAACCATCCTTCAGAACCCGCGGTGTGTAGACATAGGGCTTGTCGTACAGCGTGGTGAGCGGACCGGATGAAACGAAATCATTGAATTGCTTGTTGTCGAGCTGCCCGCCGGTGAGCAGCTCCCGCCCGAACGGCTTTGCCTGCATCACCCGCGGCCCCAGTTGATAGATCGCATTCATCGTCCGGGGATTCAGGATGGCGTCGGTTGAAACCAACGAAGTGTCCAGGGCGCCCGGCCGGTAGGTGTGCAGTAGCTGGAAAATGTAGTTTGCCTTGTCGGCGCTCCAGACGAAGACCCGGTCGAACCAGAAATACTGCGCGCCGACCGTCGAGTTCAGCTCCGACCATTGCGGATTTTCTGGATCGGCCGGCGGGTGGATCGGGCTGGGGCCGACATGGCAGAAGCCGCACGACATCCCGACGCGGTACGGGCGCACGAGGTCTTTCTGCTGATAGTAGCTGGGATCGTTGTAATAGCGGACGGGGTCCCATCGCTTGCGGGCGGCTTCGTCGAAATCGGGGTTGGGGAACAGGCGCAGGCCGACGATCCCGGTCGGCTCCCCGTAATACGAGCCGACCGGCAGGCCCTCGCTGCCGCGCGCGCCCAGCTTGACGCCCGGGTATTTCTGCGCGTTGGCGAAGGGATCGGCGGGGCAGTCCGCCTTGCGCTTGTCGAGCCACAGGCCGAACCTGTCCGGATCCGGTCCGCTGGGTTTCTCGAAGCAGGGTTCGTTGACCAGCCCCAGATAATGCCAGCGATTGTCGCGATTCGCCGGCAGGCCGGGAGCCGAGGAGATCGTCTTCAGCAGGTCGAACGTGCCGAACGAGCTTTTGATCAACACGTCCCAGAACCGGTCGTTTCCACCGGTCCAGACGTTCCACATGTTCCGGCCCTTGATCTCCTCCGGCGTGAGCGGTGTCCCGTTGTCCATATCCTTGAAGTAGTCTTCGTCGGCGGCGGGGAATGAGCTGGCCGGGCGATGCGCCAGCATCGCCTCGTCCTGTACCGTGCCGGGCTGCGGACCACGGCCGGCCAGGAAATACCAAGCCGCCGCGCCGACTATAAGGACGCCGATGGCGATCGGAATGAAACGTTTCATGGACCCTGCCGCTCTGTGGATAAAGGGTACGCCGGTCGATCTGGTACCCAAAACCGAGCCTGCGATATCGTAATGTGTTGCGTCGGAGGATGTAAAGTCGCGTGATGTTTCAACCCGAAATTCGTGTTGTCGGCCTGGTTTCTCGTTGCAAGCGCATAAGGGAATCTGTCATAACCGTAACATGATGGGGAGGTCATCGTCCGGGATTCCGCCTGAGCCCAGGCCCGTGTCTACGGTTGCCGGTGCGTTGTGGCAAGAATTCGATACAATCCACGGCGGCAGCCGGTCGTCGGCGGACTTCGACGGTCCGGACGCATCGTTGCGCGCCTATTACAGCGCGGCGGCACGGCAGGACCAGGCAGCCTTGTGCCTGTCCGGCGGCGGCATTCGCAGCGCGGCGTTTTCACTGGGCGTGATCCAGGACCTGGCGCGGCGCGGCCTGCTGCGCGAGTTTCATTACCTCTCCACCGTGTCGGGCGGCGGCTATATTGGCGGCTGGCTGACCGCGCTGTTGCGGAATCGCGACGGCGACCTTGCTCGGGTGGAGCAGGAGCTGGGTGCTGCCGCGGCACCGGCGGAGCTGAAGGCGTTACGGCATTTTACCAACTTCCTCAGCCCGCGGCCCGGACTGAGCTCGCCGGATACCTGGGCGGCGATCCTGTTATGGGTACGTAACGCCCTGGTGAACTGGATGGTCTTTCTGCCGGCGCTGTTCGGCATGGCCCTGCTGCCGGTGCTGTACCGGGACCTGCTGCTGACGATCGGGGCGGGGTGCGGCTGGCTGGGGCTGGCGATCGGCCTGATCTGCCTGTTCATCGGGATCTACAACGGTGCCAGGCACATGCCCAGCCACGCCCTGCCATCAACCTTGCAGCCGCAGCGCCGCGCGCCGTTCGTGCCGACCTGGGTGGTGGCTCCGCTGCTGGCCTGGTCGGTGCTGGCGCCGCTGGCGGCGGCGCCGTGGATGCGCCTGTTGATGCCGTCTGGCGCGGTGCCGGGCGACATCCTGCCGCCGCTGATGTTCATTGCGATGGTGCTGGCCTACCTGGTCGCCGCGCTCACCCAGGCGCCGGAGCATCGGCGGATGTTCTGGCGCAATCTCGGCTGGTGGACCCTGGCATCGCTGGTCGCGTCGGTGATGCTGTGGATCGGGTTGAGCCTGGCGATCGGCATGCCGATGATCATCATCGCGATCGTCGGGCCGCTGGTCGTGACCGTCGCCCATCTGCTGCAGTCGCTGGTCTATGTCGCGCTGCGCAGTGAGGCGTTTCGTGGTGAGCTCGACCGCGAGTGGCTGGCGCGCCTGAACGCCGAGAAGGTCGTTCCGGCCTTGCTGTGGGCGGTATTCGCCGCGGTGTGCCTGTGGCTGCCGCGGCTGATCCTGGACGACCTGGCCGGTGTCCGGTCCTTCGTGGTCAGCGCGTTCGGACTGCTGACCGGACCGGTCGCCGCCTTGATCGGCAAGTTCTCGGGCGACATGTCCGGTAAACAGGGGGCCGGGCAAAGCTTCCTCAGCAAATGGGCCAATGTGCTGCTGGCGGTCGTGGCCGGCATTTTCGCCGCGACCCTGTTCATGCTGCTGGGCCGGCTGGCGGAACGCCTGGCCGGGGGCAGCGCGGGTACGGCCGTCGTGCTGGTCGTGATCGTCACCGTGCTGTCCTGGGCGCTCGGACGGCATGTGAACGTCAACCGGTTCTCCCTGCACGCGGTGTATCGGAACCGGATCGTCAGGGCATTTCTGGGGACGGCGCGGTCACGACGCCGGCCGGACGATTTCACCGGTATCGATCCGGCCGACAATCCGCGCATGACCGACATGGCACCCCAAGGCCCGGCGCCGCGCCGACTGTTCCACGTGATCAACCTCACCCTGAACCTGACGGCCGATACCGACACGGCCTGGGCGGAACGGAAGGGCGAAAGTTTCACGATCACCCCTTGTGCCAGCGGTGCCGCGAACCTGCACCGGCAGGAGGATGCGGCGGCCGGCCTGCCAGCGCGCGGCGCCTATGTCACCACCGCGCGCTATGCGGGCGCCGAGAGGGAGACGGGTCCGCAGGACAGCCATCGCGGCATCACCCTCGGCACCGCCATCGCGCTGTCCGGCGCGGCGGCGAGCCCCAGCATGGGATATCACTCCTCCTCGGCCGCGGCTTTCCTGATGACGCTGTTCAACGTCCGGCTGGGTGCGTGGCTGCCGAATCCCGCGATCGCGACGACATCGCAACTGCAGCAGGCAAAGCCGCCCAACGCGCTGCTGACCCTGGCACGGGAGCTGATGGGGAAGGCCGATGATCGCGGCGATTCCGTCTATCTGAGCGACGGCGGGCATTTCGAAAATCTGGGCATTTATGAAATGGTCCGCCGCCGTTGCCGCCGCATTCTGGTGGTGGATGCCGGTGCCGACGGCGCCGCGAGCTTTGAAGACCTGGGCAATGCCGTCCGCAAGGTGCGGATCGACTTCGACGTCGATATCCAGTTCGACCCGGCGGTGGTGCCGATCGGATCCCGCGACGCGCCGCTGACGCCGTTCCGCTGTTTTGCCTATGGCCTTGTCCACTATCCGGAAGGCGGCCCGCCCGGTGAGCTGATCTATGTAAAGCCGGCGGACCTGCCGGCCGTGGCGATGGATGTCCGATCGTATCGGAACCTGAACCTGGCATTTCCGCACCAGTCCACGCTCGATGAGTTTTTCGGGGAAAGCCAGTTCGAAAGCTACCGCCAGCTTGGCCTGGACGAGATGTCGCAGCTGGCGCCGATGGGCGGCGATCTGAAGTATTTCTTCGACAACGCACGCCGCCTGGCACCACCCTCCCGCGAGGTTCCGAGGAAACGCCGATGGCCAACGACATAATCTTTCAGCCGCTGAACCTCGGCAAGGTGACGATCAAGAACCGCATTCTGCGATCCAGCCTGTCGGGACGCTGGGACAATGAGGACGGGTCCGGCACCCAGACCCGGATCAATTGGGAAACGAAGTTCGCCCGGGGCGGCATCGGCGGCATCATCTCCTCCTTCGTGCCGGTGACGATGCACGGCCGTATCCTGCCCAACTACGCCACCATCCATACCGACGACCACATTCCGTTCTGGCGCGAGCTGGGTGCGGCGGTGCACCGCTATGACTGCAAGTTCATCATGCAGCTCAGCCATTCCGGGCGGCAGCAGGATATGCCCGGCCTGTCGAACCAGAACCGTATCGCCCTGAGCTCCACCAGCCGGCGCGAATCGCTGCACGGCTTTCCGTGCCAGGCGATGACCACGGCACAGGTCAAGGACACCATCGCCGCTTTTGCCGAAGGCGCCCGCCGCGCTCGGGAGGCGGGGCTGGACGGCGTGGAACTGCACGGGGCGAACGGCTACCTGATCACGCAGTTCCTCAGTTCCGGCATCAACGATCGCAAGGACGAGTATGGCGGCAGCCTGGAAAACCGCGCGCGTTTCCTGCTGGACATCATCGATGCGATCAGGGCGAAGGTCGGGCGGGATTTCCAGCTGCAGGTGAAGATCAGCGCGATCGACTACAACAACGTGGTGCCCTGGGAAGGCCGCGGCAATACGCTGAAGGAGACGATCCAGATCTGCAAATGGGTGGAGGAGCATGGCGCCGACGCGCTTCACGTGTCGATGGGCAGCCTGTTCCCGCACCCATTGAACCCGCCCGGCGGCTTCGCCTTCGACACGATCACCCGCAACTATGACGCCATGCTGTCCAGCGGGACCCGTACCCTTCGCAACTATTTCCTGTTCCGCTACCGCCTGTTGCGGCCGATCTTCTATCTGGTGTGGTTTCGCCAGAAATGGGGCAAGCCGATCGAGGGCGTCGGCGCCGAATCGGCCAAGGCCATCAAGCAGGCCGTGTCCATCCCGGTGATCAGCACCGGCGGCTGGCAGACCGGCAGCCTGATCGCGCGCCATATCCACGCCGGCGACTTCGATGCCGTGTCGATGGCGCGCGGCCTGCTGGCCAATCACGACCTGATGGACTTCTGGCGCCAGGGCAAGGATGTGCCGGACCGGCCATGCACCCATTGCAACAAATGCCTGTTGAACGCCCCGAAGCATCCGCTGGGCTGCTACGAGCTCAGCCGCTTTCCCGATTTCCAGGCCATGGTTGACGAGATCACGTCCGTCTATCGCGAGACGCCACCGCCGTTGATGGCAGCCGCCCAATGAAGAGAGCCGCCCGATGAGCAACTCACCTGATGAGCTGACCGCCGTCGACAGGGTGGAACGCGCCTCCAGCCGCAAGGGTTTCATCGCGCTGGGCGTGATCGCTGTCCTGGCGGTGATCGTCGTATCGTTCTTCCTGCAGGTGTCGCGGATCAACAGGCCGGTCGACTATGCCAACGACAGCGACTATTTCAAATACGGCTCGATCGGCAGCGATGTGCAGGGGGTGCCGTACTGGGTGTTCCGAGCGATGCCGGATATCTGCCCGGCCGATCTGCCGGGCGGCTTCGCCAGCCTGGGCGTCATCCAGGAGCCAGGGATGCCGACGCCGATCGGCTTTTCCATGCGCCGCGTCGGCCCCGTGGATATCGTCGGCCCCAATTGCGGCCTGTGCCACACGGCGACGGTGCGGGCGGCGGTCGGCTCGCAGCCCATGATCTACACCATGGCGCCGGCGCATCAGCTGAACCTGATGGGGTATTTCAAGTTCCTGTTCGCCTGCGGGCGCAGCCCGAACTTCACCGCCGGCAACATTCTGAATGCGATCAGCAAATACACCTCGCTCAGCCTGATCGACCGGCTGACCTACCGCTTCCTGGTGGTGCCGCAGCTTCGCACCGCGCTGATCGAGAAGGGCCGGAAATTCGACTCCATCACCGCCAACCGGCCCGAGTGGGGGCCCGGCCGGGTCGACACGTTCAACCCCTACAAGGTGCTGGTGTTCAACCTGGACATGAAGAACGATACCTCGATCGGCACCGCGCGCTTCATGTCGGTCTGGAATCAAGCGGTACAGGAAGGCATCTGGCACCATTGGGATGGCAACAACGACTCCCTGGATGAGCGCAATTTCAGCGCCGCGATCGGCGCGGGCGTCACCCTGAACCCGCCCAGCTTCGACGACAAGGGACTGGAACGGATCAAGCAATGGCTGATGTATCAGCAGGCGCCGGCCTATCCGTTCCCGATCGACCTGGCGCTGGCGGCACGGGGCAAGCCGATCTACGGGAAGGAATGTGCGTCGTGCCACGATCCGTCCGGTGAGCATTTCGGCACGGTGACGCCGATCGCGCGGCTGGGCACCGATCCCGAACGCATGCTGGCCTTTGATAAGGCGATGGCGGCACGGATGAACACGATCGGCGCGGGCTACCCCTGGGGTTTCCACCGCTTCCGATCGACCAACGGCTACGCCAACCACGCGCTGGAAGGGATCTGGCTTCGCGCGCCTTATTTGCACAACGGATCGGTGCCGACGCTGGACGCCCTGTTGAGGCCGGTCTCACAGCGGCCGGAGACGTTCTATGCGGGCAACGATGTCTACGACCAGAAGCATGTCGGGTTCGTCAGCGACCAGCCGACCGGCAACGGACGGACGTTCCAGCTGTTCGACACGCACCAGAAGGGCAATTCCAATGCCGGCCATGTCTATGGAGCAACCTTGTCGGATGACGACCGTCAGGCCCTGCTCGAATACCTGAAGACGCTGTAAGAGGAGACAGGGGTCATGTGGACCGGATGCTGCACCAACCTGCGCCTCTTTACCGTCGTGGTCTGGCTGGGCGTGCTCGCGAACTGGAGCTTCGCCGTCTGGGCGATCTTCCTCAATACCGATAGCCTGCTGAGGACCTTCAATCTGGGCGCGGTCGACTCGACCGTCTGGATCTACAATTATTCGGTACTGCTTGCGATCCTCAGCTGCTTCTATATTCCCGCGGCGCATGACCCGTATCGCTATCGCGCCAACGCCTGGCTGCTGATCGTTGCGCGCCTGATCCCGGCCGGCACGTTCTTCATCGGCGTGGCCATGGGATACATGCCCGCCGGCTTTGCCCGCCTGGGCATCGGCGATGCGACATTCGGAATCATCGAGCTGTTCCTGCTGGTGCGGCTGCTGCACGACGCCGAGAACGTCGTTCCCGCGCCGGTCTGATGCCCTGGCGCACGAAACGCGGCCGAATCTGCCTGGCACTCCTGCTGCTGGCCGTGGTGGTAGGCGGTGTGGGCTGGTACAAGCTGCTCCGCCAGGTCAAGGGTGCCTATCCCTCCATCGTGGAATACTACAAATACGGCTCTGTCGGGGTCGAGGCCGCCAGCGGGCTGCCCTATCAGGTGTGGGCGGTGCTGCCCGAGGTCTTTGCGGACAAGATCGATCCGGCGGGCTATGCCAGCTTCGGCTTCCTGTGGGAGAAGGGCCATGCCACGCCGATCGGCCTGCCCGTCGAAGTCGTCGGTTTCCAACGGATCGGACTGAACTGTGGCCTGTGCCATATCGGCAGCGTGCGGACCGCGCCGGACGCGCCGCGCGTGCTGCTGATCGGGGCACCGAACAGCACGCTGGATCTGCAACGCTATTTCCGTTTCCTGTTTGCCGCCGCCCAGGATCCGCGCTTCACGGCCGATACCCTGATCCCGGCGATCGCTCGGCGCTTCGATATCTCCATGCTGGACAAGATGCTGCTGCGCTACGTGATCATTCCGCAGACGCGCAACGGATTGCTGGAGCAGAAGCAACAGCTCTGGTGGATGGACACCGTCCCCGACTGGGGTACGGGCCGGGTTGACCCGTTCAATCCGGCCAAGGTGCAGTTGGCGCATCTGCCATGGGACGGTTCCATCGGTGCCGCCCGCATGGTGCCGCTGTGGAACTGGCAAGCCCGTCAGAATTTCGGCCTGCATCGCGACGGGCTGAATACGTCCTTGACGGAGATTTTCCTCAATTCCGGTATCGGCAACGGGGCGACCAACAAGACCATCGACCTGCCGGGGCTGCGCCGCCTGCAGGATTGGGTCGGGGACCTGAAGCCGCCGCCTTATCCTTTCCCCATCGACCACACCCTCGCCAGGCGTGGGCAGGCTGTCTACCAGGCCGAATGTGCCTCCTGCCACGCTTTCGGCGGCGACAAGACCGGCCAGCCCATTCCCATCGCGCAGCTTGGTACCGACCGGCACCGTCTGGATTCCTGGACGACGCAGGCGCGCGATGCGTTCAACGGCCTGAATGATTACGACTGGCACTATTCCCATTTCCGCAAGACGGATGGCTATGTGGCGCAGGCTCTGGATGGGCTATGGGCCAGGGCGCCCTATCTGCACAATGGATCGGTACCCAGCCTGGCCGACCTGCTGCGGCCGCCGGCCGAGCGGCCGGTGACATTCTGGGTGGGGTATGATGTTTATGACGGGGAACATGTCGGTTTCATCAGCAACGGACCGGATGCCCAAGCAAATGGTCACGAATTCGATACAACCCTGCTCGGCAACGCGAACACCGGCCACCTGTACGGCACCGCCTTGCCTGAAGACAGCAAGCGGGCGTTGCTGGAATACCTGAAGACTTTGTAGGCCGTGCCGCGATTCAATTCCCGCGCTCGAATCCCGGGCGTGGCACCAGGCTCATCAGCATGTGCTCGAACCCGCCATCGACGATGATCTCCTGCCCGTTCACGTAGCCGGCGCGATCGCTGGCCAGGAACAAGGCCACCTGCGCCATGTCCTCCGGGGTGGCGACGCGACCCAGCGGAACGGTGCGGGAACGGCGTGCCGCCACATCGGCGTCCTGGTAGAACGCCTCGCTCATGGGTGTGCGCACCATGCCGGGGCTGACCACATTGCTACGGACGCCGTGTGGCCCCCATTCCACCGCCAGCTGGTTCGACAGCATGACAACGCCGGC
The DNA here is from genome assembly GCF_035548095.1 of Rhodopila sp. GTDB lineage: Bacteria > Pseudomonadota > Alphaproteobacteria > Acetobacterales > Acetobacteraceae > Rhodopila. Next base: position 74,010 of record NZ_DASZUV010000029.1, read on the forward strand.
CTTGCTGACGCTGTAGGCGCCGGAAAAACCCTGTGCGTTGCTGGCGGCAATCGAGGCTGTATGGACGATCGCCCCGCGTCCGCGCTCGATCATCGCCTTGCCGAAGGCCTGTGCGCACAGCAGATAGCCGGTCAGGTTGACCGACAGCAGCAGGTTCCAGTCTTCCAGGCTCACCGTGGCCAAGGGGCCGGGCCGCAGCACGCCGGCGTTGTTGATCAGAATGTCGCACGGCCCGACCGCGCGGGACGCCCGTTCGGCCGCCGCGACGCTGTCCGGGTCGGCGATGTCGCAGGCCAGCGCGAGGGTTTTTGCCCCGGTCGGGCGCAGCGCCTCCTGCGTTGCCTGGCAGGCAGCCAGTTGCTTGTCCAGCAGCACCACCGACGCGCCGCCCCGCGCCATCCCCAGCGCGATGGCCCTGCCGATCCCGCCGCCCGCGCCGGTGACCACGCAGACACGGCCACCCAGGCCCAGCCAGGACTCGTCGTTCTGAGGCATCCGAAACTATCTCCCGTCGCGTCAGGTACGGATCATCGGGCACTTGCCCTCGCTGATCGGCCGGTAGGCCTGGTCGGTCGGGATGGTGCTGACCACCCGCGCGACATCCCAGGTTTCCTTCGATTCACTCGGCTTCTTGGCCTGCAGCAGATAGACGGGATGGATCACCCGGCCATCGTCGCGGATCTCACTGACCCCGTAGATCTGGTCCTTGACCGGAATCGCCTTCATCTGCGTGATGGTGGCGCGCCCGCTGGCCTTCGCGGCCGCCGGGCCCATGGCCTTCACCGCCTTCAGGTAATGAGCTGTCGCCGAATATTGCCCCGCCTGTGCGGAATTCGGCATGGTGCTGCCCGGTACCTGGGCGTGGAAGCGCCGGCCGAACGCGCGCGTGCCGTCGTTCATGTCCCAGTAATAGGGTTCCGAGAACCGCACGCCCTGTGCGGCTTGCAGGCCGATGATCGGCAGGGAATTGACCAGCAGGCCCACCCCGACCACCTTGGTTCCGCCCGCAACCAGCCCGAATTCCGCCGCCTGCTTGATGCAGTTGTCCGCGTCGGTGCCGCCATTGGCGAAGGCGATCACCTTCGCGCCGCTTGCCTTGGCTGCCAGCAGGAAAGAGGAGAAGTCGGTGGTGCCCGGAAATGGGTGTCTGATCTCGCCCAGCACCTTGCCACCGGCGGCGGTGACAAAAGCCGCGGAGTCGCGTGCCAGTTGCTGTCCATACGCATAGTCGGCCGTGACGAAGAACCATGTGTCGCCGCCTTCCCGCACCGTCGCATCCACCACGGCATGAGAGTTGCTCCAGGTATCGTATGCCCAGTGCAGATGGTTTGGTCCGCAACGTTCGCCGGTCAGGATCGACGACGCGGCGCCGGTGTAGATCGCCAGCTTGTCCTTGGCCTTGACCATCTCCCCCACCGCGATCGCGGCCGAGGACAGCGGCAGGTCCATCAGCAGGTCGACGCCCTTGTTGTCGAACCAGTCTCCCGCGATGGCCAGCGCCACGTCCGGCTTGAGCTGCATGTCCGCCGACAGCACCTCGACCTTGATCTCGGGGTGCTGCTTGCGGAAATCGTCAACGGCGAACTGTGTCGCCAGCACGGAGCCCGGGCCGGTCTGAGCCGCGTAGGCGCCGGCCATGTCGGTCAGCACGCCGATGCGGATCGTCTGGTCCGCCGCCTTCGATCGGCGCGGCACCGCGACGCTTGCGGCAATGGCGGCCCCGCCGGCAAGCGCCGAGCGGCGGCTGAGTGTGTGAGTCATGGTCGCTTCCCTCTCCGACCGCCTTCCTTGCGGGGCGGTCTTGTTGTCAGGGCGACAGTCTGTCCGGTTCCGCCGCCGCTGGCAATCAGGCGCCCGGCAGCGGGTCGGGCCGGAAGCCGATGATGCGTTCGAAACGATCGGCGTAGGCCGGCCAGATTTCCGGATTGACCAGCCGCGGCGGCACGCGGCCTCGCAGCAGGGCGATCCATTGTTCCGCGGTCGCTTTCGCCATGTCGTAATGGGTTTCCACCGTGCCGCCGGCAATGTGCGGCGTGGCCATCACGGTATCCATGTGCAACAAGGGATGGTCCGGCGGCGGCGGCTCCACATCGAACACGTCGATCCCGGCGCCGGCGATCCGGCCGGCAGTCAGCGCCTCGATCAGCGCGCCTTCGTCATGAATCTTGCCGCGGGCGGTATTGATGAAATAGGCATTCGGTTTCATCCGCGCGAAGGCGGCGGCGTCGAACATGCCCAGCGTTTCGGCATTGCGTGGGCAGTGCACGGTGATGAAGTCGGACTCGCGCAGCAAGGTTGGAAAGTCGACCTTCCGGGCGCCGCGTTCCGCTACCTGGGCCGCGGTCAGATAGGGGTCGCAGGCCAGCACCGTCATGTCGAAAGCGGCGCAGTACCTGGCCGTCAGCCGGCCGATCTGGCCGATGCCGACGATCCCCACCGTCTTGCCCCTGATGTTGTTGCCCGATAGTTGCAGCCGGTCATGCGCCGTGCCTTTCAGCATGGCGCGATGACTGAAGCCCACGCGCTTCGTCAGTCCCAGCATCAGGGCGATGGCGTGCTCCGCCACCGGTTCGCTGTTGGTGCCGGACTGGTTGACGACGATGACACCGGCCGCGTTGCAGGCATCGACATCGATCACGTCATAGCCGGCGCCGGTCGAGGAAATCGCCAGCAGGGTCGGGCAGCGCGCCAGCAGGGCGGCATCGCCGAACCATGGCTCGCGCAATTCCGTTCGTGCACCGATCTGGTAGCCGCAGGACGTGGCCAGCTCCGCCCAGTTATCGGCCGCCGCCGCGTCATAGGACAGGCGGACCAGCTCGATATCGTCCTGCGCGCCAAGAATCTGTTCCGCAACCGGGTCGAACCAGCGCTCGAAGAATGCCAGCCGCTTGCGATTGATGGCCATGATCGATGGTTCCCCTGTTGCGGGAACGGTAGACGCCTTGCAACGCCTGTCAACGGCCCGCGCTGGCGTGAAGCGGGACAGAGGGTGCCACCGCGTTGATGCCGATGCGGACGCAGCCCGCCGCATCGACAGGGTCCTATTGCTTGATGAGCTTCTGCAGGCTTTTCAGATCCGGCGGGACCGGCCTGTCGGGGAACGCGGATGGCCAGGAGCTCCGCACCACCTCCCCCACATAGATGTCGCCGCGCGAATCGACCGCGATGCCGTGCGGCGACATGAACTGCCCAGGCTCCTGCCCGACGCCATCCTGCGTGCGGCCCAGCCGGGCAAGGACATTTCCCCTGTTGTCGAGGATGGAGACGCGGGGCCCGAGATTCGGGTATGCGCGATTGACTTTCAGATACGGGCCGATTTCGCCCACGTAGCACAGCGGACAGGCACCGAAGGTCATGCACAGCCCGCTGGGGCGATGCACATTGGTCCACTGGGTTTCAAATCGCCCGTTGCCGTCGAACACCTGGATGCGGTGACTCTCGCGGTCCGCCACATAGACCCATCCGTCCGGGTCGCAAACGATGTTATGCGGCAGGTTGAATTCGCCCGGGCCGACGCCCGGCTGTCCCCAGGACAGCAGCAGCCTGCCGTCCGGGCTGTATTTGTGCACCCGCGCATTGCCGTAGCCGTCTGACACATAGATGTCACCCTGCGGTGACAAGGCGGTGTGGGTGCACCGGTTGAATGGCGCGCCGCCCATGAACGGTGAGGCGCGTCCCGGCACGCCGATCGTCATCAGCACGCGGCCGTCCGGTGTCAGGCGCCGCACCGTGTGATCGCCGTCATCCGTGCAGTACAGGGTTCCATCGGCGGCAATGTGGATGCCGTGGGCATGGGCAAAGATATCCTCGCCCCAGGAGCGCAGGAAATTGCCCTCGCGGTCCAGCACGATCATCGGATGGGCGCCGCGGTTGAAGACGTAGACATTGTCCGCCGCATCGACGCCGACCGCCGCGACTTCCTGGAACGACCAGCCATCGGGCAGCTTCGCCCAGTCGCGATCGACGCGGTATCGAAAATCACCTTCGCCCAGGATCACATCGGATGGCATGGTCGTTCCCTTTGGCTGGTCATGAGGTCAGCAAGGCCGCCAGTTCGTTCTTCTTCACCTTGCCGGTCGCGGTCAGCGGCAATGCGTCGACGATGATGATGCGTGGCACCTTGAAGCCGGACATGTTCTTCCGGCACCAGGCGGTCAACGCCTCCTCGGTCACGTCGTTCGCCTCGACGCGCAGGCGGATGAACGCCACCGGCTGCTCGCCGCGTTCCGGGTGCGGAACGCCGATGACGCCCGATCCGATCACATCGGGGTGCTGACCCAGCAGCGCCTCGATCTCGGCGGGGAAGACGCTCATGCCGTTGACCTTCAGCATCTCCTTGCGCCTTCCAAGGTAGTGCAGGAATCCCTGCTCATCCACCACGCCGTTATCGCCGGTGCGGAGCCAGCCGTCGCGCAACGCCGCGGCCGAGGCGTCGGGCCTGCGCCAATAGCCTTTCAGCAGGGAGGGGGAGCGGATGCAGATCTCGCCTTCCTCCCCCAGAGGCAGCAGGGCGCCGGTTTCGAAGTCGCATACCTTGAACTGGGTGCCTGGCATCGGCAGGCCGACGAAGATCGGCCGCGACTTCAAGTCCGCATCATCCGCCTGCTGCCCGGCAGTGAAGGTATCGAAGGTCTGGGTCTCGGTCATGCCGAAGGCCGCCTCGATCAGGGTGCCGCCGGTCAGCGCCCGCCATTGCTGCCGATAGGCGACCGACAGTTTCTTCACGAAGGAGGACACGTACAGTCCCTGCAATGAGCGCAGGTCGTAGTCGCGGACGCTGGGGTGCTCCATCACCTCCACGATGCTGTCGACCAGGGCATAGGCTTTGGTTACCTGGTAGCGATCCACCGCCGCCATGAAGCCTTCCGCGTCCCAGCGCGCCATCAGCACCAGCGTGCTGCCGCAGAACAGCGGGAAGATCAGCGCGAGGTCCTCGCCGGCGATCCAGAACTCCGGCACGAAGTTCAGCGTCACGTCCTCTTGCGTCAGGCCAAACCCGATCACCGCGCCGGTGGCGGCGGTGTAGATCATGTCGCGCTGGGTATGGACGCAGCCCTTTGGCATGCCGGTGGTGCCGGATGTGTAGTTCAGCGCCGCGACCGCATCCAGGTCGGTCGCGGGCGGTGGGGGTGGCGTCGTGACCGCCCGCAATGCCGGCAGCAGGTCGATCGCGTCGTCGCATGGGATTTTCGCCGCGGCGACCGTATCCGGAACCGGAATGGTCGGCACCGCCGGCAGCGCGTCGGACAGGGCGGTGACGAACACCGTGGCAACGGCCTCACGTTCCGCCTGCCGCACGATCGGCATCAGCTGGTCCAGCGCGACGATGACGGTCGCGCCGGTATCCTGCAACTGGTACGACAGTTCCAGCGCCCGCGACATCGGGCTGACCGGCGCATGGATCGCGCCCGCCTTCAGGATTCCCAGGAACACCACGTGGTATTGCGGGCAGTTCTGCATGAACACGCAGACCGGATCGCCCGGCCTCACGCCGTGTGCGGTCAGCAGCGCGGCGAACCGGTCGCTGGCTTCATCCAGTTCCGCATAGGTCGTGACGGCGCCGTAGAAGATCACCGCCGGCTTGTCCGGCTGCACCTCCGCCCAGCGGGCCAGGTAGTCACCCAGCGCCACCTCGCCGAACGGATACACCGGTTCGCGGGGCCGGTCCGCCGGCCAGGCCCTGGCCCACAGGGATTCCAGATGGGCGAGATAGTCCGTTTCCTCTGTCATCACTCCTCGCTACCACGTATCGATGTTGCGGCGCTTCTTGGCGGTCCGGTCGGGCTTCGGCGGCACCGAGGCCAGGCCGCGCATGATCCAGTCCCGTGTCGCCGCCGGATCGATCACGTCGTCGATCTCCAGGAAGCGGGCGGCGCTGATGCCCTTGCCGCGCTCATACAGGTCGGCCAGCTTCGTTTCATAATAGCGCTGCTTCTCCGCCGGGTCCTCGATCGCCGCCAGCTCCTTGCGATAGGCCAGCCGCACCGCGCCCTCCAGCCCCATGCCGCCGAACTCGCCGGTCGGCCAGCACACGGTGAACAGCGCCGAGTGAAAGCTGCCGCCGCTCAGCGCCAGCGCGCCCAGGCCGTAGCCGCGGCGCAGCACCACGGTGAAGGTCGGCACTTCGATATTCGCGCCGGTCACGAACAGGCGGCAGGCATGGCGCACCAGCGCTTCCTTCTCCGCCGCCGGGCCCACCATGAAGCCGGGCGTATCGCACAGCGTCACCACCGGCAGGTCGAACGCGTCGCAGAGCTGCAGGAACCGGCTGCCCTTGTCGGCACCGTCGGCGTCGATCGCGCCGGCCAGGTGCATGGGGTCGCTGGCGATCAGGCCGATCGGCCGGCCCTCGATCCGCACCAGCGCCGTCACCAGGCATTGCCCGAAGCCAGGCCGCAATTCCAGCACGCTGTCCACGTCCGCCAGCGTCTCGATCACCGTCCGCACGTCGTACGCTCGGCGCCGGTTCTCCGGGATCAGCCGGCGCAGCGCCGCCTGATCGGCGCAGGACCAGTCCGCGACCGGCCCCTGGAAGTAGGACAGGTACCGCTTTGCCAGCTCCACCGCGTGCGCGTCGTCGCGTGCCACCAGATCGATCACGCCATTGGCGCTTTGGACCGGAACCGGACCAACCTCCTCGGGCCTGAACACGCCCAGCCCTCCGCCCTCGATCATTGCCGGGCCGCCCATGCCGATCGACGATCCCTCGGTCGCGATCACCACGTCGCAGCAGCCCAGCAGCGCCGCGTTGCCGGCGAAGCAGCGGCCGGAGCTGACGCCGACCAGCGGCACCAGCCCCGACAGGCGGCCGAATTGCCGGAACGTGTTGGTCTCGATGCCGACGCCAAGATGGTCGGTCTCCCCCGGACGGCCGCCGCCGCCCTCGGTGAAGATCACCACGGGCAGGCGCCATTGTTCCGCCAGCTCGAACATCCGGTCCTTCTTGGCGTGGCCCATCCAGCCCTGGGTGCCGGCGAACACCGTATAGTCGTAGGCCAGCACGGCGCAGCGCTGGCCATTCACCGAACCGATGCCGGTGACGATGCCGTCGGCGGGGCTGATATCGATCAGCTCTTCGACCGGCCGGCGCAGCCGCTGCGCGGCGACCGCCAGCGCGCCATATTCGACGAAACTGTCCGGATCGCACAGTGCGGCAACGTTTTCCCGCGCGGTCATCTGGCCGGTCTTGCGGCGGCGTGCGACGGCGGCGGGACGCGCCGGGTCCAATGTCACCGCGTGCACCGCCAGCGTTTCCGCCAGGTCAGCGCGGATCGCGTCCGCGTTCGCGGTTTCATCCGCAACCGATTCGCCGTCCGCCGCCTCGCCGGGCTCGATGAACAGCAGCGGATGCCCGCGCTTGACCAGGTTGCCGACAACGCCGGCGATGCCGCGCACCGTGCCGGCGACTTCGGCGCGCACGGTCAGCTCCAGCTTCATCGCCTCCACGATGGCGACGACCTGGCCCTCGGCGACCATGTCCCCGATCTCGACGTCGATCGAGATGACCAGCCCGTCCATCGGCGACGCCACGGCCAGCGTGCCGGCCGGCGCCTCCGCGACCGTTTCGGCGACGCCTTCACTGTCCGCCCCGTCGAAATACAGCCGCGGATGCGCCCCGCCCGCATTCACCAGTTCGGTGATCCGTCGCTCCACGAAGCCGGTGTCGATCCGGTCCGCACGCACATCCGGATGGCGGCACAGGCTTTGCGCCAGCGGAATGTTGGTCGGCACGCCGTCGATGCGGAACTCGCACAGGGCACGATAGGCGCGGGCCATGGCATCCGCCCGGGTCGGTCCCTGCGCGATCACCTTCGCCAGCAGGCTGTCGAAGCGCGGAGAGGTCGTGTAGCCGACATAACCGAAGCCGTCGACGCGCACGCCGGGCCCGGATGGCGGATCATAGGCGGTCAGCGTCCCGGCCGATGGCAGCGTGTTCCCCGCCGCGTCGATCGTTTCCATGTTCACGCGGACCTGCACCGCCGATCCATGCGGCCGCGGAATATCCGCCTGGCGCAGGCGAAGGTCGGCGAGACTCGCCCCGGCGGCGATGCGCAACTGCGCCTGCACCAGGTCGATGCCGGTGATCTGCTCCGTCACCGTGTGCTCCACCTGCAGGCGCGGATTGGCCTCGATGAAGATGAAGCGGGCGCTGTCGGGCTGCACCAGGAACTCGAACGTGCCCAGGCCGCGATAGCGCGCCGTGCCGGCCATGCACAACGCCGCCTCCAGCAGGCGCTGCCGCAGGCCGGATGTCAGGGCGGGGCAGGGGGCGCACTCCACCAGCTTCTGGTGCCGGCGCTGCAGGCTGCATTCCCGCTCCCACACATGCGAGACCTCGGTGCCGTCGCCGATGATCTGCACCTCCACGTGGCGGGCGGGACGGATCAGTTCCTCGGCGTACAGACTGCCGTCGCCGAACGCGGCCTGTGCCTCCGAGGCGCAGCGGGCATAGGCCTCATCAACCTCCGCCGGGTCGGAGACGATGCGCATGCCACGCCCGCCACCGCCGGCGACTGCCTTGATCATGATCGGCGCGTCCAGCCATCGGGCGAAGTCCGCCACCTGTGCCGGCGTGGCCGCCCCATCCGTGCCGCGCGCCAGCGGCACGCCGCAGCGCGCGGCAAAGGCCCGAGCCTGTGCCTTGTCGCCGAACAGGGATAGCGTGTCGGGATCGGGGCCGACGAAGCAAAGTCCGGCCTCGGCGCAGCGGCGCGCGAAGCCGGCATTCTCACTCAGAAACCCGTAGCCCGGATGGACCGCGTCGCAGCCGGTCGCCTCGGCCACCAGCAGCATTTCCGAAATGTCCAGATAGGCCGCGGGACCGGAGCCGCGCAGGGCGTGCGCGTCATCGGCGCGGCGTACATGCAGGGCGTGCGCGTCATCCTCGGCATACACCGCGACAGTCGCAATCCCCAGCTCCGCCGCCGCCCTGGCGATGCGGATGGCGATCTCGCCACGATTGACGATCAGCAGGCGAGTCAGCGGCATTCCGGCGGAACCTCTGGGCAAGGTCATAAAGGCGGCTGCACCATACCGGAGCCCCGCCGCCGCGAACATCCGCGCCAGGTCAGGCCTTCACCAGCGGACAGTCGCTCTCGGCCAGCGGGCGGAACCCGGTTGCGGCGGGGATGGTGCGGCGGATCGTCAGCAGGTCCCATTCGCCTTTGGACTCGGCCGGTGTCTTCACCTGCACCAGGAACCGGTCGAACACCATCTTGCCGTCCGCCCTGACCTTGCCGCCCTTGGTGAACACGTCGTCGATCGTCATGCCGTGCAGCACCTTCATCACCGTCTGCGCCTCATCCGAGCCGGCCTGGGACACGGCGCGCAGATAGTTCAGCACGGCCGAGTAGGTCGCCGCGTGGGTGTCATTCGGAATCGATCCCGCGGCCGCCCGATAACGCTTTGCCCAGGCGCGGGTCTGGTCGGTCTGGTCCCAGTACCAGGAGGTGGTGAACTGCAGCTTCTGCGCCATGCGGGCACCCAGCGCCTGGATATCGCTGAGGAAGATGATCGGCGTGACGAAATCCTGCTTTGCCGGCAGGCCGAACTCATTGGCCTGCTTGTACGCATTGGTTGCATCCGTGCCGGCATTGCACAGCACCACCACCTGCGCGCCGGATGCCTGCGCGGCCAGCAGTTGCGACGCAAAATCGGACGTGCCCAGCGGGTGCCGCACCGACCCCAGAAGCCTGCCGCCGCCCGCGGTCACCGCCGCCTGGCAGTCGGCGGCCACGATGTCGCCAAACGTATAGTCGGCGATCAGGAAGAAGAACGTCGTCTTGCCTTCATCGATCATTGCGCGGATCAGCGGCCGCGACATCGCGTAGGAATCGTGCGCCCAGTGGATCGACAGGGGGGAGCATGCCTTGCCGGTCAGGATCGAGGTTCCGACCGAGGTATAGATGGCGATCCGGTCGAACTGCGTCAGCAGCGGCTGCGCGCCCAACGCCACCGAGGTATTGCCGAAATCGGCGACCATGGAGACGTTTTCGGGTCCGAACCACTCCTTGATGGTCGCCAGCCCGACATCCGCCTTGTTCAGATGATCGGCGCTGAGGATCTCCACCGGCCGGTTCAACACCGAGGAGCCGAAATCGGCCACGGCCATGCGCGCTGCGACCACCGCGCCCGGCCCCGACACCGCGGCATAGGGCCCGTTCATGTCATTGATGATGCCGATCCGCAGCGGCCCCGCCGCACGTGCGCGGCCCGCGGGCACGGCGGCCGCCAGCATTCCCGCCGCGGCGCCAAGCAGCGCGCGCCGTCCTGTTCCGATCATATCGTTTCCTCCGTTTTTTTGGACGATCCAGGCGTGCGTCCCCGCCGTCAACCCCGGCGGACCGGCCGGCCGCTACGCCCCCGTCGCCGACGGCCGCTACTCCCCGTCGCGGACGAAGGCGGCCAGGCTTTCCGGCTGGCAGATGGCGATATAGCTGTAGCTACGGGAAACCCAGCCATTCGCTTCGAACCGGCCCAGGGTGCGGTTGACGAGGTGGCGGGAGGCGTTCGCCATCTCTCCCAGCTCCGCCTGGGTCAGGCGGAAGCCGGCCGGCGCGTCCGGGGCGCACGCCTCCAGCGCCCCGGTCACTCGCAGCAGCGTGGCCGCGATCCGGCAATCGGCGCGGCGGATCAGCAGATCGGTGATCACGCCGGCGGCGACCCGGAACGCGTCGTCCGACAGGCTCGCCAGCGCGCGGGTGAAGGCGGTGCTGGAGCGGGAGAGCCGTTCCATCTCACGCAGGGGCAGATAGATCAGGCAGCTGGGTCCGGCGGCGCGCGCCGCGGCGGCGCGGCCTCGGCGCGCCAGGATCGGCGCATGGCCGAACCAGAACCCGCGCCGCACGATATGCGCCAGCGTGGAGCCGGTGCTGGGCGACGCGACATGGATGCCGATCGCGCCTTCCGCCACGCCATAGATGCCGCCGCCGGTATCGTCGATCTGGTAGAGCAGCGTGCCGGTATCGACGTGCATCAGCCGCGACCGCCGCAGCACCTCATTCTGAACCCCGCGCGGCTGTTGTGACAGCCATCCCCAGCTCCGCGCGACGCTCTCCGCGTCCTTCCGATCCATCCCCCTGTTCCTGGTCTCTGTCGTCAGGATCTCCGTCCCCAGGTCATTTTTGCAGGGCCGCCGTCCTGGAGCTGTTTCCCGCCCCATGAAGGTGTTCCACCCGGTTGCTGATCCTGCGTCTCAGCCCGCACCAGGCATCTTGTCAAAATTCGGCCCTGATTGTCGCGAATACGATAATCCTGGAGGCCATATGGCGGTAGTCTTTCAAACCAATGACGGGCGGCTGACCAACACGAAAGGGGGGATCGCGGATGCTGCGAACGGCGCAGCGCGGGGCGACGCGTGTTTCGCTCGGCCCCGAGGGTGAGGCGGGGGAGGTTGTTCCCTTGTCGGCACACAAGGCGGGACACCGCCGCAAGATGATCGAGCTGGACGCGATCGACCGGCGCATCCTGGCCGCTCTGCAGGAGAATGGCCGCATGACCAACCTCGCGCTGTCGCGCAAGGTCGGCTTGTCCGCGCCGCCTTGCCTGCGGCGGGTGCGGGCGCTGGTGAAGGCCGGCGTCATCCGAGGGTTCCATGCACGCATCAATCCGGACGTGCTGGGCTGGCATCTGACCTTCTTCGCCATCGTCGAGCTGGAAAGCCAGAAAGGCGATGCGCTGGATGCGTTCGAGGCGCTGGTGGCCGACTGGCCCGAGGTGCGGGAGTGCCACATGATCCGCGGCGGTGGCGATTTCCTGTTGCGTCTCGTCGCGCGTGACACGGTGCATGAAAATGAGCTGACGCAGCGCCTGACCCGGGCGCCATCGGTCAACCGGGTGCAGACGCTGCAGACGATCCGGACCAGCCGCAACCTGCCAGGCGTGCCGATCGGCGTCTGACGCAAGCCTCCAGCGACGTCGCACGTCAGCCGTCTCGATCTCGGAATATCGGGCGGCAGGGCGTCACGCCACGCGTTTTTCGCGCCCGGCCCAGAACGGTTCGCGCAACGGCCCTTTCAACACTTTCCCGGCGCCGGATAGCGGCAGCGGCAGGTTCCGGATTTCCACGCTGCGCGGGCATTTGTAGCCGGCGATCTGCGTGCGGCAATGCGCGATCACATCCTCGGCGGTGATCGTGGCGCCGGTGCGCGGCACCACCACGGCGTGCACCGTCTCGCCCCATTTGTCATCGGGAATGCCGATCACCGCGACCTCGGCCACGCCGGGCAGGGTGGAGATCGCGCTTTCCACCTCGGCGGAATAGATGTTCTCGCCCCCCGAGATGATCATGTCCTTCAACCGGTCGACGATATACAGATAGCCTTCCTCGTCCATGATGCCGCCGTCGCCGGAATGATACCATCCGCCGCGCAGCGCCGCGCGCGTGGCCTCGGGCTGATTCCAGTAGCCCAGCATGATGTTCGGGCCGCGCACCTGCACCTCTCCCATCGTGCCGCGCGGTACCGCCTGGTCATTGGCGTCGGCGATGCGGATATCCACCATCAGCGCGGCCCGGCCGCAGCTTTTGAGGCGTTCGCCCTGCGGTTCCTTGTGCAGGTCGGAGGAAGTGACCAGCGGCGCCGCCTCGGTCATGCCATACGCGTGCACGAAGGTGACGGTCGGCAGCACGCCGCGGATGCGCTGCAGCACCGCCTCCGGCATTGGCGAGGCGCCGTAGGCACAAATCCGCCAGGAGGAGGTATCGGTGGTCGTCACGTCCGGATGGTTGGCGACGGCGGCGGCCATGGTTGGCACCAGCAGCGCGTTGGTCACGCGGGTTCGGGCGACTTCCTTCAGCAGATCCGCCGGGTCGAAGCGCGGGATGAAGACATGGGTGCCGGCGATCATGGTGACGGCGTAGGTCGAGGCGCCGTCCGCCAGATGAAACATCGGCCCGGAATGGATATAGACGGCGCCGGGCCGGTAGTCGAAGGCGGTGACCACCATGATGGCATTGCTGACCAGGTTGCGGTGCGTCAGCATCACGCCTTTCGAACGGCCGGTGGTGCCGCCGGTGTAGAAGATCCCCGCCACGTCATCGTTCGCCGCGGCTTCGGGCAGCGGTGCATCGGCCGCCAGCAGGCTCTCGAACCCGCGCAGCCCGCCGCCCGGCGCGTCGGCATCCAGATGGACGATGTCGCGGACCGCCGCCAGCTCGGTCAGCTTGTCCAGCATCGGGACGAAGCCGGTATCCAGCATGAGCATCCGGGCACCGCTGTCCTTGAGGATGTAATCGATCTCGGGCGGCGCGAGGCGGGTGTTGACAGGCACGATGATGGCCCCCAGCGCGGGAATGGCGAACATCGCCTCAAAATACCGGTCGCTGTTCAAGGCCAGGATGGCGACGCGATCGCCCTTGCCGATGCCCAGCGCGGCCAAGCCGGCGGCCAGCCGGCGGATGCGTTCGGCGCACTGGAGCCAGCTGTGCTCCCGGTCGCGGAAGATCGTCGCCACGCCGTGCGGGTTCACCATCACCGCGCGGTTCAGGCTTTGAGTCAGATACATGGTTTGCCTCCCGTTTATTCGTTGCCGCCACGGTATCGCGATTGGCGGCGGCGTGACAGTCGGAAACGCGCCCCCCGGGGGAGGCTTTCGGGGGAGGCTTTCGGGGGAGGCTTTCGTTGCCGAAGCCGCATGGCGGACCTTTATGTGACGGTTGTATGGGCGGCTCGGGGATCACCTTGCGGCTGCGGGCGGACGGCGGACGAAGCACCACGACGAAGCACCTTCGTCGTCCTTCCCCGGCGGACGAGGAATGCGAGCCATCGCTCGTGGCTGACCGCCGCCCGGTTTGGACCTTGACATCCGCGGCCGCCGGAGACGTCTTCCGCGACCTGCCTGTCGACGGACGTATGTGTGTGGGTGTGTGTGCAGACCGGGCGGCTGGTGGCCGTGGCGCGGAACCGATCGGCCATGCCGTCATATCCGCGGGGACTTGACGTCGCCCCCGCGCGACCAAAGATAGGCCTACCGAACTGTAATCCTGCGAAGGGGTCGTCATGACGCGCCCAGTTTCGAGCCACTTGACGCTGGTGCATGACCAGCAGGACCCCGCGAACGATCCGCTTTGGGTGCAACTGCGTATGGAGGCCGAGGAGGCCTACGAAAAATCCCCTAAGCTGGCGCCGTTGTTCTTCGACTCCATTCTCAATCAGCCGAGCTTCGAGGTCGCGGTCTTTCACCGGGTCGCGGCGCGGCTGAAGAATGACGTCATCTCCCTGTCGGTGATCGTGCAGTCCTTTGCCAAGGCGCTGGCCGACGATCCTGGCATCGGCGCTGCCCTGCGCGCCGATATAATGGCGGTGTTCGAGCGTGATCCGGCGGCCGACCGGCTCATGGAGCCGTTCCTGTATTTCAAGGGCTTCCACGCCATCCAGGCGCATCGGTTGAACCACTGGATGTGGCAGACCGGCGACCGCGATTTCGCTCTGTATTTACAAAGCCGCTCATCCGAGGTTTTCCAGACCGACATCCACCCCGCCGCGCCTTTCGGCAAGGGTATCTTCCTGGACCATGCCACCGGCTTCGTGGTGGGGGAGACGGCGTCGATCGGCGATAACGTCTCCATGCTGCACGGCGTGACCCTGGGCGGCACTGGCAAGGAGTCCGGCGACCGGCATCCGAAGGTCGGTTCCGGCGTGGTGATCGGGGCTGGCGCCAAGATCCTGGGCAACATCACGGTGGGCGACCATGCGCGGATTGCCGCCGGCTCGGTGGTGCTGAAGGACGTGCCGGCGCACGCCACCATGGCCGGCGTTCCGGCGAAGGTGGTGCGGATCGCCGCGTCCGATGAGCCGGTGAAGGAAATGGATCAGACGCTCTCCGACTGCACGTATGAGGCGTTCAACTACTCCATCTGACACCGGTCGGCCGGGGGCCGATCGGCCAGGCTGGCAATGGCGTTGCTGGACCGGGACATCCCAACCTTCGCGGCGGCGATGGCTATGTGGACGAGGCGAAGACCGAGGTCCGGCACATGGCCTCGTTGACGAACCCCGCCGACCGGTCGGTGCTACCAGGTAACAACTCCCTTGATCCGGCCGAAGGGATATCGGCTGGTCTGTTTTCGGATGAGGATATCGGTGCACTTGGCAACCTGCTCATGGGTCGGCCGCGTCCTGGCGGACCCGAGCGATGCTATCAAGGTAAGCCGAGGCGGGACGAGTGCTCCGGCGACGCGGCGTGATGCGAGGCTTGCGGGTTGCCAACCCGATCCACGGGCCATACAGGACAGAACCCCGCGCTCGCCCTGACTATATTCCCGAGACCTGTGCAATACTTGTGCGAACGCGCGTCAATACACGCGGCTGCCCCTTGTGCCGCGCTATGAATTGCATGGACTGCAGAGATACAGACCGTGGATTTTCGCCCCCGCTTTGTGAAAGGCATGCGATAGGTCCGAAACGATCTACTATTGTCAAGCAGAGCGCGCGACAATGGGGACCGGGATGGCGTCGCCGCGGGATGGCGTTGGGTGTCAGTCCCGTTACCCGTGTAACACTTCATCACATAAACTCACATTGACCCTGTGACAACGGTCAAGCAACCTGGACATTACTAGGTTGTTCTGGTCCGGAGGGAACATGCCATGGAGGCAGTGAGCGCCGCATCACAAGCGGACGATGAGCCTCCTCCTTGGGCCCAATCACTCGCGGCGTTGATGCGGCTGCAGGAACGGCCGGTCGATGTCACGCAGATGACACGTGAACTCGGCACGCCAGTTCCGGCGACAATGGATGTCGTCCGATATGTCAGGGCGAACGACCTCCGGTGCCGCGCAACCAAAATATCTCGGCAGGACCTGCCAAAAGCTGCGCTGCCCGCCATTGCGATCATGAAAGAACAGAAAGGCTATGTGCTGGTCGCGAGAGCTGCGGCCGATCGCGTCCTGATACTCGATCCGGAAACGCATCGTCCTGCCATTCGGCCCATGGCGGACTTCTTGTCCGGCTGGGCCGGCCAGCTCATCCTGATCACGCGCCGCCAGGGTTTGTCGTCGCTCGGTCGCCGCTTCGATATCGGCTGGTTCCTTGGCGCGGTGCGGAAATACCGCGGAATACTGGCAGAAGTCCTGATTGCCAGCCTGTTCCTGCAGATCTTTGCTCTTCTTTCTCCGCTGTTCTTCCAGGTGGTGATCGACAAGGTCCTCGTGCATCGCGGCCTGTCGACCCTCGACGTGATCGTTTTCGGCCTGGTCGCCATTGCCCTGTTCGAGGCCATGCTCGGCTATCTGCGAACCTATGTCTTCAGCCACACCACCAACCGTATCGATGTCGAACTTGGCGCGCGGCTTTTCCGGCACCTGCTGGCGTTGCCGTTGCCCTATTTTCAGGCGCGGCGAGTGGGCGATTCCGTCGCGCGCGTGCGCGAACTGGAAAATATCCGGAACTTTCTGACCAGTTCCGCGCTCACATTGGTCATCGACCTGATCTTCACCGCCGTCTTTCTCGGTGTCATGGCCTTTTACTCGTTGCCGTTGACCGGGATCGTGCTGGCGTCGCTGCCGGTCTACGCCGCGTTGAGCGTGACTGTCACGCCCCTGTTCCGCCGCCGGCTGGACGAAAAATTCCGCCGCGGCGCCGAGAACCAGGCCTTCCTGGTGGAGGCGGTGTCGGGTGTCGAGACCTTGAAGGCGATGGCGGTCGAACCGCAGATGCAGCGGCGATGGGAAGAGCAGCTCGCGGGCTATGTCGGCTCCGCCATGCAGGTCGCCACCCTGTCGAACGGTGCCACCCAGGCGATCCAGCTTATCAGCAAGCTGGTCACCGCGGCGCTGCTGTTCCTCGGCGCCAAGGCGGTGATCGCCGGCGACATGACCGTGGGCGAACTGGTCGCTTTCAACATGCTGGCGCAGCGCGTCAGCCAGCCGGTGCTGCGGCTGGCCCAGCTTTGGCAGGATTTTCATCAGGCGCGCCTGTCGATCGAGCGTCTCGGCGATATCCTGAACACGCCGCCCGAGGTCTCGGGGCCCAGCCGCACGGTGCCACCGGCGATCCAGGGGGCGGTGCGGTTCGAGCATGTGCGCTTCCGTCACCGCGTGGATGGTCCGGCGGTGCTGGAGGATATCACGCTGGAGGTACGTCCCGGCGAGGTCATCGGCATCGTCGGATCCTCGGGCTCCGGCAAGAGCACGCTGGCGAAGCTGTTGCAGCGCCTCTACGTGCCCGAGGCGGGACGGATCCTGGTGGATGGGATGGATACCGCCGTCATCGATCCGTCCTGGCTGCGCCGCCAGATCGGTGTGGTGTTGCAGGAGAATGTCCTGCTGAATCTGTCGGTGCGGGCCAACATCGCCCTGGCCGATCCGGCGATGTCGACGGAGCGGGTGATGGCGGCCGCGGCGGTTGCCGGCGCGCACGACTTCATCCTGGAGCTGCCCGAGGGATATGACACCCTGGTGGGGGAGCGAGGCGGCTCCCTGTCGGGCGGGCAGCGTCAGCGCATCGCCATTGCCCGGGCGGTCGCCACCAATCCCCGGATCCTGATCTTCGACGAGGCGACCAGCGCGCTGGATTATGAGAGCGAACGGATCGTGCAGCAGAACATGCACCGGATCTGCCGCGGGCGGACCGTGTTCATCATCGCGCACCGGTTGAGCGCGGTGCGGCACGCCAACCGGATCATCACGCTGGAGGCAGGTCGCCTGGTGGAACAGGGCACCCACGAAGAGCTGGTGCGTAGCGGCGGGCGCTACGCGGCGCTGCACTGCCTGCAAGCCGGTGCGGCATGAACGGGGAAACGCCATCCGTCATGCCGGCGCAGCGGGCGTTCCTGCCCGCGGTGCTGGAAATCCTGGAAACGCCACCGAATCCGGCCGGTCGGGCGATCATGGCGACGATCGGGGCGGCGCTGCTGGCGGCCGTTGCCTGGGCGGGCCTGGGCAAGGTCGATATCATCGCCACGGCGGACGGCACTGTCATTCCGGTTGGCAAGTCGAAGGTCGTGCAGCCGCTGGAGTCGGGCGTGGTGCGCGCGATCCGCGTGACGGACGGCGATCATGTCCAGGCGGGGCAGGTGCTGTTCGAGCTGGACGAAACCGTTGCCGTGGCCGAGCGGGACCGGATCGCGCGGGATTGGCGGAAGGCGCGGCTGGATGTGGCGGGGCTGCGGGCGCTCGCGGCCGGTCTTGGGGATGATGCCGGGCCGGAGGGGTTTGTCCCGCCGGCCGACGTTCCGGCAGAGGAAATCGCGATCGAACGCGACGCGATCGCCGCCCGCGCGCGAGAGCAGCGGCAGAAAGGGGTGTCCCTGCGCCAACAGATCGCGCAGAAGACGGCCGAGGTGGTAGAGAACGATGCGACGATCGCGAAGCTGTCGGCCGGGTTGCCGATTCTACAACAGAAGCGTGATCTATACCGGTCGCTGTTGGATATCGCGTTCACCAACAAGATCGCGTGGCTGGATGCCGAGCAGGCATGGTCTGATCAGGCACACCAACTGGCGATCCAGCAGGCACATGGCTCGGAGACATTGGCGACACGGGCCGCGCTGTGGGCCGCGCTGGATCAGGGGCGCGCGGAATATGCCGGCGGCGTACTGAAGGACTTGGCGGAGGCGGCACAGAAGGCTGGCGAGCTGGAGCAGCAATATGCCGCCGCCGCGCACAAGGCCGAGCAGACCGTGCTGACGGCACCGATCAGCGGGACGGTGCAGGGGCTGGCCATGCACACCGTCGGTGGCGTGGTGACGCCGGCGCAAGCGCTGCTGACGGTGGTGCCGGATGACGCGCCGGTGCTGATCGAGGCCGAGATCCAGAACCAGGATATCGGGTTCGTGCATGCCGGGCAGGAGGTGGAGGTGAAGGTCAGG
>NZ_DASZUV010000030.1:0-194919 GCF_035548095.1 Rhodopila sp.
GGAGATCCGAGGCCTCATCGCCAAGCTGTTGTTACGATCGCCCTGGCGCGCCGTTCGTCTTCGCATGGTCTGGCTGGCGACAACGTCACCAGTCCGGTGCCGCCAAGGCCCATTACCATGCGCATAAACCCACCTGTAGTACTAGTCTGACACCCTCTCAAGACCCGCGGCAGCTTTCCATCCGACGAAGCCGCGCTGAAGCTGCTCTATCTGGCGATCCAGCACGCCGGGTTACGCTGGAAACCCGCCATCGCCTGGCCTGAAGCCAGGCTGCAATTCCTGATTTTGTTCGTGGATCGTATCGCTGTGATCAAGCCACGGAGCTATTTATGGAGCTATTTATACAGATTATACAGACGTTCGGACACTCCCGGACGAACGGCGGATCGAGGCCCATATCCGCATCGCATTCCTGGCCTATTGCCTACAGGTCACCTTTGCAGCGCCGTCTGCATGCCCTGGCGCCAGGACTGACCGCGAGCAGCGCCCTGGAGACATTCACCGCCGTATAGCTGATCGATGTCCATCTGCCGACCACCGACGGACGCGAACTGCTGCTGACCCGCTACACCCCAGCCCGAGCAGGAACTCCAACTTCTGATCCGGCAACCCAAGCTCCAGTTGCCGCCCCAGCCACCCCCAAAATCGCCACCACCGCTGTCGCCTGCGCCACCTGATGTTGTGAAGACTTTTGCATCCAACTCGTTGATAAACAATGAGCAGCCCCCCTGAAAACCGCGAATCCGCGGAGACGGGCTAACGGCATCGATCATTGAGTTCGATACCGCCAGCGTGTCCGTCGTACCCGCAACCTCCCGAACAGGTCACGAACGTTTCGGACATCTCGTGCGCTACGTCAGGCGGACAAATCACGCGCTCCCGACAGAGTATGTGCACGATCTTGATTCGTGCCGCGCGTTCCGCTCTGTTACCGGTGTCTATCTACACCGAATTGTTTCCCTGGATGAGGGATTATCGCTGGCCACGAGTGTTCGCTGGTCACGGATCTGGTGGAACAGAGTCTCAGAGCCTGAAGCGCGATCGCCCTGGATGAAGGGCGAAACACGTGAATGACATTCTCGAATAAGACTTGCGGAGCATGACGGGGGTTAGCTTTGACCCCGTCGTGCCCCAGCTGGAGGCCAGTATGACTCTGCAACTCGCGATAATCCTGATCATGCTGGCGGCCTCGGTCGTCATGTTTGTCGTTAACCGTCCGCGCATGGATGCGGTCGCACTGCTGATGCTGGTCCTGATGCCGTTCACCGGCGTTGTGACGATGAACGAGGTGCTGGCTGGTTTTGCCGATTCATCCATCATCCTGATTGGCGCGCTCTTCGTTATCGGTGAGGGGCTGGTGCGGACCGGCGTGGCGCGGCGTCTGGGTGATTGGCTCGACGCCAAGGGCGGCGACAGCGAGATGCGGCTGGTCGTCCTGTTGATGGCCTCGGTTGGGGCGCTGGGATCGCTGATGAGCTCCACTGCCGTGGTCGCCATGTTCATCCCGGTGGTGCTGCGGATCGCCCAGAACCGCCGGATCCCGCCTGGTCAGTTGATGATGCCATTGAGCGTCGCCGCACTGATCAGCGGCATGCTGACTCTTGTGGCGACGGCACCGAACATGGTGGTGGACGCCGAACTGATCCGACAGGGCGCTGAGGGCTTCCGTTTTTTCAGCTTCGCCCCGTTTGGCGTTCCGGTGCTGGCCCTGGGCATCCTGTATATGCTGGCCGCGCGGCGCTTGCTGCGGGCTGACGCCGCTGCTGCGGACACCAGTGGCGGCCGGCCGACCTTGCGGGATTGGATCGAGCGTTACCATTTGGCCGGACGCGAGCAGCGGGTGCGAGTCCTGGCGCGCTCTCCGTTGGTGGGGATCGGTTTTGGCCAACTCAAAACCCTACCGCGAGGCATCAGCCTGCTGGCAATCGAACGCGGCGGCGCCCGCGCGGCCGAGATGTTGCGGCCGACGCCGGAGACTAGGTTCGCCGCAGGCGACGTTCTGCTGATGGATGTCCGGGTATCGGAGGCCGAGGCCGCCGCCCTCCGATCGAATTATGGCCTGGAGGCGATTCCGTTTGGAGGGCACAACGACTACCTCAGTGACCGTACCCAGCAGCTCGGCATGGTCGAGGTCATCCTGCCCTCGGAATCACCATTGATCGGCCAGACGATCCGGCAGGCGCGGGTGCGGTCGGAATTCCGAACGACGGTGATCGGCCTGCGCCAAGGCAACAAGGTGATCACGGACGACCTAGCGGAGCGACAGCTGAAGCTGGGGGACACGCTGTTGCTGACTGGCTTCTGGTCCGATATCCGCGCTCTGCGCGACGATTGGGATGATCTGGTCGTGCTGAACATGCCGGCGGATTTCGATGAGGTGCTGCCGGCCGCCAGCAAGGCGCCATTCGCGCTGGGGACGTTGGGGCTGGTTGTCGTGCTGATGGTCACGGGCATCTTGCCGAACGTGCAGGCGGCGCTGATCGGTTGTTTGCTGATGGGACTGTTCGGCTGCGTGGACTTCAACAGCGCTTACGGCTCCATCAGTTGGAAGACGCTGATCCTGATCATTGGCATGCTGCCATTCTCGCTCGCGCTACAACGCACCGGCGGGGTCGATCTGGCAGCGAACGCGGTGATCAATGCGGTGGGCGCGGCGTCCCCCCGCATCGTGCTGGCGACGCTGTTCGTCGTCACCGCTGGGCTGGGCCTGTTCATTTCGAACACGGCGACGGCGGTGCTGATGGCACCGGTCGGACTGGCGGTGGCGAAGGACCTGGGGCTGTCACCCTATCCGTTCGCCATGGTCATCGCGCTAGCCGCATCAACCGCGTTCATGACGCCGATTTCCTCACCGGTGAATACGCTAGTGGTCGGGCCCGGCCGTTACGTGTTCGCCGATTTCGTGAAGATCGGCGTGCCGTTTTCCATCGTCGTGGCGTTCGTCTGCGTGTTGTTGGTGCCTCTGTGGCTGCCGTTCCGTCCATAAGCGCCGGTAGGGTCACCCCGACGCGCTGTTATTGCTTCGGCGGATCCAAGCGTGACCCCTCGGCAGTGGTGCGCTGAGCCCGGCCATCTGGCCGTGACGAAAAAAAGCGAGCGGCGGGGTGGGAGCAATCAGGCGCTGCGGGCCCGGTGGAGGAGCCCGCCTGTCTCCCCGCCCATGCCGGAGATCAGCCGCCCAGGATAGTCCCGACTTCCAATCCCGCCTCGACGGCAGCGATCTTCTTGCCTCCGTCCCAGCGCAGGCGATGTACCTCCAGAAAACCACCCTGACCGTGGATGGTGACCCCGGATGCATCAACCTTCACCACCTGGCCGATCTTCTTGCCCCTGACCGAGCTGAAGGTGCGGGCGATCCGCTTGCGGCAGTCGAACAGGAACAACTTCTTGCC
This sequence comes from Rhodopila sp., assembly GCF_035548095.1. Taxonomy (GTDB): domain Bacteria; phylum Pseudomonadota; class Alphaproteobacteria; order Acetobacterales; family Acetobacteraceae; genus Rhodopila. Next base: position 3,393 of record NZ_DASZUV010000030.1, read on the forward strand.
GTCCAATGTAGTCCAGGCTCCCGGCGCGGGGTTGCAGCCGCGAATCAGATTGAAGGTCAGGTCGACATGGCTTGCCCAGTGGATCCGGGATTCCGCATCTCGGATGATGCCTTCGTAGCCGGCGTTCGGTTCATATTGTGCGATGGCCGGCGCCGTCCCCCGCACTACTAGGTCCGCGACCTCCAGCAATCCGGCCACGCCCATCGGGAAAATTTTGCCGAAATATAGGCTGCCCAGCGTGTCCTCAGGCTCGATCGGCACGCGATAGGTTCGAATGACCGGGCCTTCGTCTAGCCCGTCGGTCGGACGGAAGATGCTGAAACCAGTTTCTTGCCGGCCTAGAATGATCGACCAGCTCATGGACGACGCCCCGCGATGCAACGGCAGCAGGCTGGGATGGAACTGGATCGTCCCGAACTTCGGGATGTCGCAGAAATCCTGAGGCACGAGCTGGGTGACATAGGCCATGACGCCAATATCCACGTTGGCGGCCCGCAAGGCATCTCGCGCCGCCAGATCAGTCAGCTTGGGGAACTGGTGCGTTGGCACGCCCGCCGCTTCCCCGGCTAGACGCAGCGGGTCCGGCCGCCCCTTTTCCGGGGCGCAGAACACAGCGGCCACAGTGTCGCCGCGCGCCAAAAACGCCTCAAGAGTGGCCTTGCCGAAATCCTGCTGGCCGATGATCGCGACGCGCATCCGTTCCCTCCGTTTCTTGCCACAACCAGCATGCGGGGTCGGCGGCCCGGCTGTCGAGAGGGCGGCCGACCCCGTTGCCCGCGGACAGGCGGCATGAGACGGTGTCGCCGGGGTGAGCGGGCCATGTCGGAGCCGGAATGGCGGCGTGCGCACCATGCCAATTGGGATAAGCGGGTGCCGCTGCACGCTGTCAGCACCCCGCGCTATGGGCGGATGGCGCTGCGGGCCGGGCGCGGAAACCTCGGCCCGATCGTCACCGAGATCCTGGGACCGCTGCAACGGCTGACGGTTTTGTACCTGCAATGTCATTTCGGCAAGGACGCTCTGACGTAGGAGCTCGACCTAACAGACCGGGCGCTTCGTCCCGTCGAACGTATATCAGGCGCCAGCCACGCTGAGGTCGGTGCGACGTTTTGATCGGGCCTCGTTTCTTGGGGCGCCCCGGATTGTGAACGCCGTATTCGACCGGGCACTGCGGATCGAGGACAAAGGCTCTGATCATGTCGACCCTGATGCTACGTTGGCCAACGTCCAGACCTATAAGTGGTTGCATCCGCTAGCCGATGTCATCGGCGCCCCCAACAGACTAACCTAATCCTGAATCGTTTCAGCGCACCCGACATCGTTGCATGGCAAATATGTGATTCCCTGGTCTGGGACAGAACGGCTTCCACCGCTGGTCGCACCGCCGTGGCTGCCGCTGTCTTTATTCGCTGTGGGCGCGGCGGCTGTCCCGCTGATCGTCGTCGCGGACCGAGGTGCGTAACCGGAATGCACGGGCGGAGCGGAAGTGGGTTGGGCAGCCTTCACATCGGCGCACGGTGCCGCTAACACGCGAGCCAACGCCAGGAGATCAGACCGCATGACCGCAGAACCAACCGTGATCGCCCGCCGCGATGGCCGGGTGGGCCGCATTCTGCTGAACCGCCCGCGTGCGCTGAACGCGCTGAATCTAGACATGATCCGAGCCTGCGATGTCATCTTGCGCCAGTGGCGGGACGACCCGCATGTTCATGCAGTGATCATTGAGGGCGCGGGTGAACGCGCCTTCTGCGCTGGCGGTGATATTATCGAGCTGCGGGAGGCCCAGATAAGTGGCAATCGCCCCGTCGCGGATGCCTTTTTTCAAGAGGAATACGCACTGAACCTGCTGATCGCGACCTATCCGAAGCCGTATATAGCGCTGATCGACGGCATATGTATGGGTGGCGGCATCGGCATGTCGGTGCACGGGGCGTATCGCGTCGCGACGGAGCACGCGAGCTTCGGCATGCCGGAGACTGCCATCGGCTTCTTTCCCGATATCGGCGCCACTTTCCTGCTGCCGCGCTTGCGCGGACATCTGGGCCTGTATCTGGGCCTAACCGGCCTGCGGCTGAGTGGCGCCGATGCCGTGCATGCTGGTTTGGCGACGCATTTCGTGCCGCACGCCAAGCTGGTCACCCTGTCGGCGGCGCTGGCTCAGGACGGGCCGAGCGTTCTGGCCGAACACTCCGAGGCACTGCCTCCCTTCTCGTTGGCGCCGCATTTAGCCGCGATCGAGCATTGTTTTACCGCCGACACTGTCCCAGGGATCGTCGCTCGGCTGGAACAGCAGGAAGACGATTGGGCCAAGAGGGCGCTAAAGGCGCTACGTACGGTCTCGCCCTCGGCACTGTTCTGGACATTGCAGGCGCTGCGCAATGGCGCCGACCTGACCTTGCCTGCGGCGCTGGACGCCGAATTCCAGCTAACCCGGACGACGATGGCCCATCCCGATTTTACCGAGGGCGTGCGGGCTATGGTCGTGGACAAGGACCGTAAGCCGGCCTGGAAGCCGGCACGGATCGAGGACGTAGATCCGGCGTCGATCGCTGGGCTGTTCACCGGTTGATGGCGTCCGCCAGTCTGCATGCGGATTGGGTGGGCCTTCGCCTGGAGCGGCGTAGTCGCCGGCATCGGCCGTTCCTTCAACGTTACGCTTACGGCCTGTCTCAGTCTCCGAAAGCGGCATGTCGTTCCCGATCGCCTGCGTTTGCGTACGCCATGACGAAGGACGCGTGGCCAGGTGATCCGTCGGAAGCGCGATCGCCGAAGGCTGATCATGAGACTGATGGCTGGTGGCATCAACCGCGCGTGCCCGTCGAGAAGGCGTGAGGGATGTTGGTACGGATCCGACCTGCCTGCCCCCGCGCCAAGCTTATGCGTGCTCGGTGTTCCGCGATATGCACATGTGGTCTACTGTGGCAACCATCGATTGCGAGGTTGTATGCCCGCCTTCATCTGCACGACCTGCGGCGCCCAATACTCGAACACGCAGCAGCCGCCAGACGGCTGCCTAATCTGCACGGACAGCCGTCAAAACGTTAATCCGGCCGGTCAAAGTTGGACGACGATGGATGCGTTGCGGAAGACGCATTTCAATGCATTCCGCCGCCTGGAACCTGGCCTGATAGGAATCGGCACTTTCCCCGCTTTCGCTATCGGTCAGCGTGCGCTGTTGCTGCGTACATCGGCCGGCAATGTGTTGTGGGACTGCATCAGCTTTCTGGACGACGCGACGATCACGCTGGTTACGGCGCTGGGGGGGCTGGCGGCCATTGCCTGTTCGCACCCCCATTTCATTGCCTCGGCGGTGGCTTGGAGCCACGCGTTCAAAAGCGTCCCGGTCTTTGTCCATGGTCGTGACCGCAAATACGTGCCGCGGCAGGACGCGGTGATCCGGTATTGGGTCGAGGACCAGGTGCCGCTGGCCGACGGGGTCACGCTGATTCGTTGCGGCGGGCATTTTCCTGGCAGTGCCGTGCTGCATTGGGCAGCGGGTGCGAGCGGTGCCGGCGCGCTGCTGACCGGGGACACGTTGCTGGTCCGGCCGGACAAGAAGGCCACCTTCATGCACAGCTATCCGAACCTGATACCGCTGGACCCCGGATCGGTGCGGCGCATCGCCGACAGGCTGGATCCATGGCCGTTCGAAGCAATTTATGGTGGTTGGTGGGAGCGAGTCATTCCGTCCAACGCCAAGAGAGCGCTGGCAGAGTCGGTGGCGCAATATCTCAACGCCATCGGAGGAATGCTGGCGGAGGATTGACGTCGCATACGCGAAAATCGATTCCCGCGACCGCCGCAGCGGCCGCGGGAACGAAACCATCAGCGAACCGACGTAGTGGCGTTACGATTCTGCGCCCAGGCTTCCTCGTTGCTACCCAGCGCGACCGGCCGGCTCTTGCCATAGCTGATCGTCGCGATTCGCGCGCCGGCGACGCCCTTTGCGCGCAGATAGGCGGCGGCCGAATCGGCCCGGCGCTGACCAAGCGCGAGGTTATATTCCTCGGTGCCGCGTTCGTCGGTGTTGCCGGCGACCTGGACGTTCACACTGGGATACTTCGCCAGCCAAGCGGCCTGCTTGTCGAGCGTATCCTTGGCATCCTGCCGTAAGTTGGAGCGGTCGAAGTCGAAGAAGACCCGATCGCCCACATTCGCGACCAGATCCTCCTGGCTGCCCGGCACGATGGTGGAGGCCGACGTTGCGGCGGAGGTATCGGTGGTGGGTTCGGGAGTCTTGGCGCAGGCTGCCAGCAGGGCAAGGCCGGCTACCGCGCCAAGGATCTTCATGCTGCTCATAGATCTACGTCCCTGTACTGTGATGCTCACAGGAGCACAGGCGAGCCTGTACGAACGGAAGCGGGCATCCGTTCCATCTCCGCGAGCGATTAACGCGCGCCTTGTGCTGCGGTCAAGGTCCAGCGCGCGGTCTGCGGGCCAAAGTCGCGAAACGTTCTGCGTAAATACGGCGAGCAATGTCCCGTTACGCACTCAGTCCTGCCCGAGGTCAACAGCGGGATCGGCGAAGCGGGAGAAGGCTCGTCCGGAACGCCGACGTGCTCGGTGTCCATCCCGCCCCATCAGGGTGAAAAGCCATTCGGCGTGAGCGGCGGTTCAGCCGCCGAGCGGTGACCAGGCGGGCGCCGACGCGTCGGTCGGTGTCGGCACCGGACGCTCATTGAAACCAGTGATATCGACCGTCACAAGCTGCTGACCGAACCCGCCGCCCCGCGCGTCGCGGGAGCGGGATTCACGATAGAACATCAGCACGCGGCCATTGGGCGCAAAGGTCGGTCCCTCGACGTCCCAACCCTCAGAGAGGATTCGTTCCCCTGACCCGTCGGGGCGCATGACGCCGATCGCGAAGTTCGATTCGCTGCTGCCGTAGCGAGTGAAGGCGATCAGGTCGCCGCGCGGCGACCAGACCGGCGTAGCGTAATTGCCCGCCCCGAAACTGATCCGCCGCGCCCCGCCGCCGCCGGCGCCCATCACATAGATCTGCTGATTGCCGCCGCGGTCCGAGGCGAAGACGATCTGGGAACCGTCCGGGCTGTAGCAAGGACTGACGTCGATCGCACCCGACTGGGTCAGCCGCCGCGAAGACCGGCTACCTAGGTCGACCGAGATGATATCGGAGCCGCCGGCCCCGTTGGTCAGCGCCATAATGACGCTGTTGCCGTCCGGGGCGAAGCGCGGGGCGAAGGTCATGCCGTTGAAATCGCCCAGCAGCGTCTGCCGTCCCGAGGATAGGTCGAACAAGTACACCCGCGGCTTGTTGTTGGCATAGCTCATGAAGGCGATAATATCCTTGGTCGGGTGGAAGCGCGGCGTCAGCGCCATCCACGACCCGTCGGTTAGCATCCGGTTGTTGGCACCGTCTTGATCCATGATTGCCAGCCGCTTGGTGCGTCGGTCGCGTGGACCGGTGGAGGAGATGTAGACGATGCGGGTATCGAAATAGCCCTTCTCTCCCAGCAGCCGTTCATAGATCACGTCGGCAATGATGTGGGCAATGCGGCGCCAGTTGGCCTCGGTGGTCGTGTAGGCGGTGCCCTGGATCTGCGTGCCGGGCAGGATATCCCATAGGCGGAACTCTACCTTTACTTGGCCGCCGCCGCCCGAGACGCCGCCGGTCACCAGCGCCTGCGCGCCGGTCACTTTCCAGTTCTGGAAGTTCGGGGTGGCCCCCGCCAGCGGGGCACCCTGGATGAAGGCAGCCTTGTCGATCAGGCGGAACAGGCCGCTATTGGCAAGGTCGTTGCGGATGACGCCGGCGATCTGCGTGCCCAGGTCGCTGCCGGGGAAGTCGGGGACGGCGATCGGGATCGGCGCCGACCGCGCGCGATTCACGTCGATAACGGCTGAAGGAGCCGACTGTGCCAATGCCTCCGACAGGACCGGCACCGGCGCAGTGCTGGCAAGCAGACCTGCCGCGCCCGTTGCCAGCAGATCGCGCCGCCGGACGTTCGGGTTCGGAATATGGATCATGCGTATTTCTTCCCTGTGCGAGGTGTGGCAGGCGCCGGTCCTGCTGCATGGCGGCGGCCCGGCATGGTCCGGTTCGCGTCATGGCGAGAACCGGAAGGTGAGCGTGTTAACCTTGCCGAGCTGATTGTTCGGCAAGGGCAGACTGGCGCACCGCACGTCCATCACCGCGCGGATCGCTCGTTCGGCGAAGGCCCGGAAGCGCGGATCGCTCATGCGGCCAATGTCGGGACCGGCGACCTCTGCGTGGCGGGCGACACCGGCGTTATCGGTCATCACCGTCAGCAGCACGCGCTGCTTATCAATATCCAGCGCGCCGGCGTCCTTGGTCCAGCACTCTCGCACATGGTCGCCGATCGCCGCCCGCTGGCCATCGGTCAGTGCGCCAGTAATGTCACCACCCGGCACACCACCTCCCCTGGGGGCGCCACCCGCCTGCGGGTTGTAGCGCGCCTTCGGCGGCGCCGACTGGGCAAGTTGCTGGCGCAGCCTGTCCAGCGTGTTCTCCAGCGCGGTACTGTTCGGAGCCGGATTCTTCGTAAGGTTCGGCTGCGATGTCGTCGATGGCGGGGTCGGCGGCGGCGGGGTCGGCGGCGGCGGGAGCGGCAGGGGCGGCTGCTCCTGCGGCGGCGTCGGGGTGGGCGGCTGCGGCTTCGCCGGCGGTGGCGGGGCCACCTGCGTGGACTCCGCCGACGGAGTGGGCGGCGGTGTGAAGATGGGCTTCGGCTGCGGTGGCGCGGGTTCCGACGGAGGCGGCGGCGGAGGCGGTGGAGGTGGCGGAGGTGGGGGGGGCGGTTCCGGCGGCTGCGGCTTCGGCGGTTCGGTGGTGGGCGGAGCGGGCGCCGCTGCCTCGGTCGACGGGGCGGCGACCTCGCCTGGGGTCTCGGCCTGCATTGCGCTCTTGGCGGAACCCTGGAACACCATAGCCACCTGGGTTTCCGGCAGGATTTCGTCCTTGATCTCTCGTGTCGGCAGGCCGATCAGAATCACGACGATGACCGCAATGTGCAGCGCGACGGAGACGCCAAGGCAGCGGCGCATTCCCGGGGTCATCCCACTGATGCGATCGGTGGTCCGTTCCGCTGCCTTGTAGACGCGCTGCAGCATAAAGACGACGACCTATCGGGTCTTGCCGGAAGCGGGTTTCGCGGCAGGGCGGGCGGCTTGCACTGGGACCGCTCCGCCGGCGGGCTGCTCCGCCAGCAGCGCGACCTTGGTGAAGCCGCCCTGGGTAATCGTGCCCATCACCTCCATGATCCGGCCGTATGCCAGGTCCTTATCGCCGCGGACGAAGATCCGGCGGTCAGGGTTGTTCTGGGCGATCGCCTGCAGCTTGGTCACTAGGTCGGTCAGGTCGGCGGCCTGGTCCTGCAGGAAGATAGTGCCGTCGGCCTTGATCGATACGGTCAGCGGTTCGCTGTCTGAATTCAGTGGTTGGGCCGAGGTCTTCGGCAGGTCCACCGCCACGCCGGACGTCATCAGCGGCGCCGTCACCATGAAAATGATCAGCAGCACCAGCATGACGTCGACTAGCGGGGTGACGTTGATCTCGGCCAGCGGCCGATAGCGGCCGCGCCGCCCCCGTTCGCCCTGATTCATCGCGAAGGCCATGGCCTAGGTGCGCTCTTCGCTCTGGCGTGAAAGGATGGCGCCGAACTCGCTGCCGAAATTCTCTATCCGGCCGGCGAAGCGGGCCAGCGAGGTGCTAATCTGGTTGTAGGCCAGCACCGCGGGGATGGCGGCCACCAAGCCGATCGCGGTGGCGAACAGCGCCTCGGCGATGCCGGGGGCGACGACCGCAAGGTTGGTGTTGTGCATAGCGGCGATGGCGGAGAAGGAGTGCATGATACCCCAGACTGTGCCGAACAGGCCGATGAATGGCGCGGTGGCGCCGACGCTGGCCAGAAACACCATCCAGCGCTCCAGCCGCTCCATCTCTCGCTGCACGGTCACGTTGATCGCGCGATCGATGCGATCGCGGACGGATGTGTGGGAGATGTCGGCGCCCGCCACTTTGAGGGAACGACGCCATTCGCCCATCGCGGCAGCGAATACGGATGCCATCGGATTGGACGGATTGACGCCCTCGCGGTCGAACAAGTCGTCTAGGCTGCCGCCGGACCAGAACCGGTCCTCAAACCCATCGGCTTCCTTATTGATCTTGCGTAGCGTCGTCCATTTCTCAAACACGATCGCCCAGACCCAGACGCTGGCGCACAGCAGGCCGACCATGATCAACTTAACGACGATATCCGCCTGCACGAACAGGCCCCAGAGCGACAGGTCGCCGCCAGCCGCCGCCAGGTTTGCCGCATCCACTGCCCGATCCACTGCCCTTTATCCCCCGTCAGGTATCCTCGTCATCGTCACGGCGCATCGAATCCAGCACGCCCCGCCACCGTGGCGGAATTCGGGCTGGCTTCTGTCCTCCGATTTGCACGCAGGCGAGCTTGATCCGCACCACGACGCGGATGCCGTCGGAGCCCCGCATCGTCTGGCGCAACGCCACCGTCGCGCCGCCCACGTCCGTCACTCGCGTTTCGATCACGAGCGTATCGTCGAGCCGCGCTGGGCGCATGTAGTCGATTTCCGCGCGATGCACCACGAACATAAGGTTATGATCGGTTACCAGCTTCGCATGGGGGATTCCCGCCTCTCGCAATGCTTCGGTACGGGCGCGTTCCGCGTAGCGCAGATAATTCGCGTGGTAGGCGACCCCGCCAGCATCGGTGTCCTCGTAATAGATGCGGATAACGTAATGGTACGTGGAGGGAGGATTAGGGTTCATTCATCCGGCTCCGGCGTTGAAGGGCGGATGGAGCGGCGAATCGCAGGCGGACATCACGAGGTGAACGGACGGCGGCCTGTCCTCTCAGGCATTGATCGACGGTGGTCGGCTTTTTCACGTTCATGCTTCGGACTCCAGCCCGTGCAGCAGCGGCAAGGCGGAGCAGGGCGGATTCAGTCCCAGATGCCGCCATGCCGGCTCGCCCAGCATGCGGCCGCGGCTGGTCCGAAGGATGAGGCCCTCCTGGATCAGGTAGGGTTCGACCACGTCCTCCAGCGTGTCGCGAGCCTCGGCTAGGGCCGCGGCCAAGGTGTCCACGCCAACCGGACCGCCGGCGTGTTGGTCGGCGATTCGGCGTAGATAGCGGCGGTCCATCGCGTCCAGGCCCAAACGGTCGACCTCCAGGCGGGTCAGGGCCGCATCGGCGACGGCGCGGTCCACCGGTATTTCGCCCTGCACCGCCGCGAAGTCACGCACCCGACGAAGCAGTCGGCCGGCGATGCGCGGCGTGCCACGCGAGCGGCGGGCGATCTCGGCGGCGCCTTCGTCGGTCAGGGCGAAACCCAATAGGTGCGCGCCGCGGGCGACGATCAGGCGCAGTTCCTCAGGCGTATAGAACACGAGGCGCAGCGGGATGCCGAACCGGTCGCGCAGCGGTGTCGCCAATAGCCCGGCCCGGGTGGTCGCGCCCACCAGGGTGAAAGGTGGCAGGCCAATGCGCACGCTACGCGCCGCCGGCCCCTCACCGATGATCAGGTCGAGCTGGAAGTCCTCCATCGCCGGATACAGGATCTCCTCGATCGCCGGCTGCAGGCGGTGGATCTCATCGATGAACAGTACGTCGCGCGGCTGCAGGTTGGTCAGGATGGCCGCCAGTGAGCCCGCCTTATCGATCACCGGTCCCGACGTGGCCCGGAAACCCACCCCCAGCTCATGGGCGACGATCTGCGCCAGCGTAGTTTTACCAAGGCCGGGCGGCCCGTGCAGCAGCACGTGGTCCAGCGGTTCATCACGAGCCTTGGCGGCAGCGATGAACACCGCCAAATTCTCGCGCGACGTCTTCTGGCCGGTGAACTCGGCCAGGGTCCGCGGCCGCAGCGGCGCGTCCGCCGGATCGTCTGGTAGCCGTTCGGTGGAGACTACGCGCTTTGGGTCGCTCATGTCCGCGTGGCTCCCGCTCGGCCCTTCATGTTATTCCCTTCGGCGCGAGGTCTTTCAGGCTGTCACGAATCAGCGCGTCCAGTGTGGCGGCGTCACCCAGCCGGGCATGAACGCGGGCGACAACAGACTGCGCCTCCGGCCGGCGATAACCCAGATTGGTCAAGGCCGACAACGCGTCCTCAGCGATGCCGGTCACGAGGGCCGGCGTGTGCGTGATCCCGGCGATGCCGTTGGGTATGGCGCCCGCCTTGTCCCGCAGTTCCGTGACCAGCCGGACCGCGAGCCTGGGACCGACCCCAGACGCCCTGGTCAGGCTGGCCTTGTCGGCGGCGGCGATCACGCCGACCAGTTCAGCCGGCGACAGAGCGGATAGGATCCCCAGCGCGACTTTGCCGCCGACGCCCTGCACGGTGGTCAACAGGCGGAACCAGTCGCGTTCGGCCGGGTCTAGGAAGCCATAAAGGATGATCGCATCCTCTCGCACATGGGTCTCCACCAGCAGCCTGATGGCAGCGGGCGGCGATGGGAGCGCTGCCAAGGTGCGGGAAGATGCCTGCACCAAGTAACCTACGCCGCCTACGTCGATGACGCACGCACCGTCGGACAACTGGTCGACGCGGCCGGTGAGCTGGGCAATCATGCCAGGCTGGAAACCCCGTTGCCCGCGAATCGGGCTTACAGCGCAATATACCCTGTCTTCCGCGAGAAGCCGTTCGCGTTTTTGTTCGCAGGCTGGCAGCCTCGGAAAACTGCACCCGATTGATCCGGATCAAAGTGACCAAGCGGCTCTGTGTCTATCGTTACCTTCGTCAGTGGAGGTGACGGAAAAAGACGATGACTCACGGTAGTATGCTGTATCTTCTTATGTGCGTAGCGACATTCGCCGCCTTCTCAGTGGTGCTGGCGTATAACTCATGGCAGCAGTCCAAGCTGGGGCCGGAAACGGTGCCCGCGCCAGAGCAACACCCTGAGACCACAGCGCAGTCCGTTCACGCCTGATTCCGAATAAGACACCAAGCTGGCCGCGGGCGGCCGGTCTCCCCACTGTGTCGCCCGCGTACTTTGTTTATCTGCTCTCCAAGACACCACGTTCCGCCCCCGCTGCCGGCCGCGGTGTCTTTTGACTTTGTGTGAAAGGGCCCTTGTCAAACGGCCCTTCAATGCAGCGGAAAGCCCATGGCATGCAGCGCCGCGACCATTTTGTCGCGGCCGCTCATGGCGGCAATTTTGCTCATCCGGTTGATCACTCGCTTCGTCCAGGTATCCGCTGTCATCTCATTACGGGCCGAGAAGGCCGCCATTAGATGGTCATATGCGGCTCGATGTTCGGGCTCTCCTGCCGTGTCGTAGATCTCATGGTGCAGCACGACAGCCTGCGGTAGGCGCGGCTTCACCTCATTCGCCGCAGTCGGTGCCGCGTAGCCGATGCACATCCCAAAGACGCCAAAAGCTCCCTGCGGTAGGCCGACTACCTTCGCGACCTGTTGCGGATGATTGCGTAACGCACCAATATAAACAGTCGATAGCCCAAGGGATTCTGCCGCCACCACGGCATTCTGAGCTGCTAGGGCCGCGTCGATCACGGCGACCAGAAAGGTCTCCTGATACGGCATCGTTTCCAGTTCCACCCTTTCCTGCGCGCCCAGGCGTTGGTTGCGGGAGACGTCGGCGACCCAGACCAGGAACAGCGGGCATTGTTCAATATGCTTCTGGTTGTTGGCCAGCTTCGCTAACTCCGCCTTCTTGGCCGGATCGGTCACCGCGATCACCGACCAAGTCTGGAGGTTGGAGCTGGTCGCGGCGGATTGCGCTGCAGCGATCAGAGTTTCCAGTGTCCCTTCAGGCAATAGATTCGGCCGGTAGCCACGAATCGAGCGGTGCGACAACAATAGCGCAATATGCTCATTCCAGGGACCGTGGGTCGGGGCTTGTTCCGCGCCATAGCGTAAGGCAAGAGCGTCCGCCGCTGATAGAGCGGCGTGGGGGGACATATTCATAGGATGTTCCTGTATATAGGACTTTGCGAGTCCACAGATCCGGCAACCAATTATTTCCTACCGCAATGTGCCGCTCGGGCCTCAGCGGCTGCGCCCGTTGCAAGAATTAAGAGGCAAGATGATCAACTACGGTACATCACCGGCACTGCCTGCATTGGGGCTGCCCATCGCTCCACCGGGATTAAACCGGCCGATGTTGCCGAGCAATTGCTGTAGGAATGATGCTTCGGTACCTGGTGATGGAGTTGTACGAGATACTACGCGCACTGGTAGGGCGTCCTCCTTGGTCTTTTCGTCGATCGACTTAAGCACACCGTTCTGATCGAATGTCATAACCACCACGTGCTGCGATAGGTCGCCAAGCGTCCGGCCAATGCGGGATTGTGTCATTTCGCTTATATAAATCCATGTGTTGTCATCAAAAGTAGCTCTCGCAGTTGGCGAGCCGGCAACCGCGGTCACGTCGGCCTTGGTCGAAACCCCGGGGGTCAACTCCTTCATTTGATCAGGATCGATCTTGTTCCCGCGCAGTTGGGGAGGGTTCATGAGCCAGCTACATCCTCCTAAAGTGAGACAAACAACGAGGGTCAGGTGGCGAATGGTTGGCCAGAAGGACATGGGCGGAGGTGGTTCTCGCGAATGGCTTGTTATAAGGATCGTCGGGCCGGCCAGTTGGAGGCGCCAGGACAACGTTCTATAGCTGTGCGTGTCACGGTCGGCCATGCCGTGTCAATCGGCGCAGCTTCTTCATGATCGAGGTGTCATTGGCGGGATTTCTTTCTCTCGGCCGCAGGGGCCTCTACGAGCGCACCGGCTTCGTTCTCTACGGAGCCGCAGTGGCGGCCGGACGCGACCCGTATCTTTATGCAGAGGTGGGGATACCTGACACACTCGACGGACGCTTCGATGCAATCTGTTTGCACGTGATCCTGGTAATCCGTCGGTTGAGCCGAGAGCCCGAGCCAGGCCCTTCATTAGCGCAGGCGGTGTTTGACGCCATGTTTTCGGACATGGATGTGAACTTGCGGGAAATGGGCGTTGGCGATATGGGTGTTGGAAGGCGTAATAGAGCGATGTGGGAAGCCTTACATGGCCGTGCCGCCGCATATCAGGCGGCATGGGAGAATGAAGAAAAGTTAATTATCGCTTTAACGCGGAACATTTGGCGCGGTACCGAGCCTCCAATGGGAGCGCCAGTTGCGTTGTATCGACTAACTAGAGCACAGGACGCGACGTTAAGTAAGCAAGATATGGCGTCACTCGAAGCTGGACGAATTAGCTTTCTGCCCGTCCGCTTGGCGATAGGTGGGGTTTATCAGCATGATAACGCCTGAACTGAGCCGGCCTGTCTTCTTGAATCAGATAGGGCCATCGGACTTGTTCTTTGGATCGGCGAACCATGCGGCCACCTCGGCGTGCTGAAGCGGCCGGTTGGCCTTTAGCGTGAAGAGCCATTTGCCGCCGCGCTGTTCGATCAGCCGGGCGGTTTCGCCCTGACAATGCAACGCATCGCCGGTGACCAGTATATCGGTCAGGTCGAACAGGCCCAAAAATGTGCGGGCCGCGGTGATCTCGCTTTCCTTGTCGCCGGCCGCCACTTGGCCGATCGTCACCCGAGTGCCAACGACGAACGCGGTGACGACGTGCAGGGCGGATCGCCCGGCCGCGCTCCTCGAAGGAGCGGCGCAGTGTCTTGCCGTCGATGGCAACAACCCGGGCGCCGTCCTCGCCCAGAGCGTCAAGGAAGCTCTGAAAGCAAGTCGCGAAGGCGGACGGATCAAGCAGCCGAAACACACGAGAGAATGTGTCGTGGCTTGGCTGGCCAGCGGGTCATTCCAGGAATTCGCGAAACAGCGCCTCGCGATCGCGCGCGAAGTCGGCGAAATCGACGCAACTCTCGGCGCCGGAGATCCAGGCGATCAGCTCGATGCTCAGGATATCGAGCAGCTTGTGCCGCTGCGCATTGCCGCTTCGCGGCTCTGGTACGTCGGCGAGGCTCGACCAGATGAATGCCATCGGAGGTCCTCCAGACAATAGGAGGACAGACAAGAATCCAGCTTTGCGAGCCGTGTCGAGGAAGAAAATTCCTTATGCGATTCGCCTGGCACCAAATGGCGCGGTATGCATTTCATTTAATTCGCGAAGACCAGCACCACTCTGCCGCCCAAGGGAGATTGTATGCAAGGATCGTTCAAACATGCATCATAAAAGCGGAGGATTTTGAGGTGAGCGTCGAGGAGGTCTTCCGCATTCGGTCTATCCCGAGCGGAGAAGAGACCAAGGTTGTCATCGATCCAGATGCGGATGACGACCTTCCTTATGAAAGGAATGTCATTGATCTAGGTGAAATTACTGCCGAACAGCTCGGATTGGCTATAAATCCGTAGCCGCGCATACCGGAAGCCGAGTTTTCCCCAGATGCTAGCGAACCGGCTACGAGTTCGGGTCCCTCTACCGTCCTGAAAACACGGCGCACATTGAGATCTGAATGCCAGTTGTCAGGACGTCAGATTTCCGAGGAACCGCTTTGCCGTAAAAGCAGCTAACGCGTCGGGGAGCGCTCCGTTCATGATTGCTGGAGCGAGGGCCAGTGCATGCGCTCCGGCAAGAGTGACGCCACTATGGCATGTAGCGGAAAAGGCGCCAGGGTAGCGTATCGATTGATCGTAGATTGGCAGCCCGTCCGGCGACATAACCCGCAATGCGGCCCAAGCCCGTGTGACCGATGCTTCGCGCAATGCCGGAAAGACCCTCATGTTGCGGTCTACGATGGTTCGCAGCGTCCTTACGCGGGTAGTAGTATCGAAACCAGCGTCCTCAATGCTGTCACCGAGCATGACAGTGCCCTCATCAGTCTGTCGAAGAGTGTGGGTAGGAAAGTCAAGGAGTTTGCGCAGGCGCTCGGTGATTACTATTTGACCCTGCTGCGGCACCACAGGCACCTTCAGTCCGACAGTGGGTGCAAGATTCCGGCTGCCAAGGCCCGCAGCGATCACGAGCTTCGGAGCAACATAAGAAACGCCCGCTGCATGGACGGTGAAATCCTGGACTGTCGCGTCAATGCGTTCCACGCTCTTACGTGGGTGATAGGCGGAGCCCAACGCTTGATGAAGTCCGCGCAGAAGATATGACGGGTTGGCATGGCCATCGATTGGGCAAAAAGATGCGCCGGTCACCTCGTCACCGAGACCGGAAACCATGGTTCTTAGTTCCTCACGATGGACCATTCGTGTGCCAATATCGCCGCTCTCCCTCTGCATGCGGCGCAGCATGTCGTCTCGATAGTAGAATTCTTCATCTGATAAGCAGAAAGCCAAACCGCCTGGCTGATGTAACGCTGGTTCAATTCCGACCGTCCCTTGGATGGCTGCAGCCAGTGCTGGCCAGCAGGCAGCAGAGCGGCGGGTCCAGAGCGCGTAAGGCGCCACGCCATCTCCTTTACTCTGAACCCAAACTAAGCCAAAATTTCCACGGGCGGCCCGGTAAGCATCGTCGCCTTCGTCCAACAGAATGACCGAGGCACCTAACGCATGCGCTCCCCACGATATGGCTGCACCAACCAAACCGCCACCGATGACAATCAGGTCGCATACGCGGAGCATAGGTGAGCCGGCCCTTTATTGAGAAGTATGAACTATCGCAGAGCGTGTAGTCGAGGTCGATGTTTAGTGTTGCAGTTGCGCTGAGATCCGATCCCCGAATTGATGCAGAATCGCGGTTCGGATATTGTGGTATCAGGTGTTGCATCGAGCCAGACGCAGGGCTGGCAGTGTTTATCGGCCGGTAGTGGCGTCAGGTGCTGCGTTTGGATGATTGATGTTATGTAGGACTTCTCGATCTTGCCGCTGGCTGGCATGGCAGCAACGAAAGCGAGATCTGGATACATAGCTTGCCAATTCGTCGTCATATTGCTGACACCACGCAATGCCTTTCTCTATATAATGTCTCGCTGGCGCGTTGATTTTGACGCTTATTAGCTACAGAATCAGCGTGCTGCGGCCGGGGCACTGGCGGGCGCCGGTCAATACTGATGCGGCGCTATCCGGCGGCAGAAATGCGGGCAGCGAAGTGGACAACGTGCGGATAGCGCCGCATCAGCGGCATGGCGAGCGCAGTTGATCTGCTTGACGTTGCTACTACTGGCGACGTTTTTCTTCATATCGGAATGATCGACAGCGACGGACTCCTGGCGCATAGGATAGAGCTGGCGCGGGATTTTTTGATATCAGATGACACCTTGTTCCCGTAATCGATTGATCTCGGTATCGGACAGACCAAGCTGACCCTGATAGACTTCCTCATTGTGCGCGCCTAGAGCGGGGCCGGCCCATTTTATCGATCCAGGCGTCGAAGATAGGCGCGGCACCAGGTTCGGCAGCACCAATTCGCCCGCCCTCGGGTCAATGACCCTGATCAAGTTGTTTCGCGCTGCATAGTGTGGATCCTCAAAAATTTCATCGATCGCGTATACGGGACCACACGGCACCTGGGCTTGCTCGCATAGCATCATCAACTCAGCCCGGTTCATCGTTGCGGTCCAAGCCCCAACCGTCTCGTCCACCAGCGCGCGGTTCGCCTCCCGAGCCGCCAGTGTCGCCCACTCGCAGGCAAGGTCGGGGCGGTCCATTGCCTCGGCGAGGCGCGCGAAGATCTTGTCATTGGTGCAAGCGATGGCCACCCAGCGCTCGTCTTTCGTCGGGTAGTGGCTGTGCGGCACAACGTTTACCGTGCCGGGTCCCATACGCTGCCGGACATAGCCCTTATAGGCGAACGCGGGTGCCAGCTCATCCAGGATACGAAAGATCGGCTCATACAGGCTTATATCGACGACTTGACCCTCCCCGGTCCTCTCTCTGGCTTGCAGGGCTAGCAATGTTCCCAACGCGCCGTATAGTCCAGCCATATAGTCCGGGATCGTCGCCGATCCCGGAGTCACCGGTGCCCGATCCGGGTAACCCGCCAGGAAGGATAGGCCACCGAATGCATTGCCGATCCGACCGAAACCGGGCCGATCCTTATAAGGACCAGTTTGTCCATAGCCCGTAATTCGTACCATGATCAGGCGCGGGTTCACCGCTGACAGCACGTCGAAGCCCAATCCCCATTTCTCTAGCGTACCAGTCTGGAAGTTTTCTATCAGCACATCCGCATCGGCTACCAGCCGCTTCAACAACGCCGCGCCGTCCGGCTTACGCAGATCAAGCGTGATACTGCGCTTGTTGCGCGCTTCCGACAGCCAAGGCAGTGAGTCCCCGCACTCCGTCATAGTACCAAAACGGCGTGTGGCATCGCCGACGCCAGGCAATTCCACTTTGATAACATCGGCACCGAACTCACCGAGCTGAGTCGCGCAGAACGGGCCGGCAAGGAAAGTGGCGATGTCCAGGACCCTACAGCCTTCTAACGCTTGCGTATCGATCATCGATGGTCTCCTTGCGCCAACACCCGCTTGGCCCGTTCGACGATCGGATAATCAATGAACTGGCCGTCGAGTTGGATCGATGCCAAACCTTGTGCCTCGGCGGCGTCGAAGGCCGCAACAATTCGCCGCGCCTTGTCGACTGCCTCCTGGTCTGGTGTAAAGGCAGCATTCGCGCCGGCGATCTGATCCGGATGAATGCACATCTTGCCTTGGAAACCCAATGCCGCGGCGTGGCGGGCGGATGCGATGAAGCCATCAGGATCACGCAAATCAGCCCAAATGGTATCCAGCGGTGGTTCCAATCGGGCGGCACGTGATTCCATCACGCAGGCCGATCGGAACGGCAATAGCTCGGCCTCTCCTCGCGTCCACACCATGCCCATGTCCAGGGTAAAATCACCTGCCCCGAAAGCCAGCCGGCGTACGCGCGTGCCGGAACGGCAGAGTCGCGCTAGTCGAGATAGACCCAAAGCCGTTTCAACAATAGGAATCAGATCCACGCTTCCCACAGGTAGTCCACGCTCCCGTTCCAGATTGGTAAGCAGCCAGTCTGTCATGCGGAGCTCATGTACCTGTTCGATCTTCGGCAGTATTATCCCGTCCAGGCCCGGCCGGACTATGGCTGCAATATCGCCGTGGCACCACTCGGTGGTCATACCATTGACCCGGACGTAGAGCTTGCCGGTCCGCGGCTTCGTCAACGCCTCTACCACGATCGAGCGGGTCGCCGTTTTTTCGCTGATGGCAACGGCATCTTCTAGATCCAGAATAACGCCGTCCGCTAGCAGGCTCAGCGCGTTCTCGACACGACGTTTATGGTTGCCGGGGGCGAACAGCAGGCTTCTCATTCGGCAGTCCTCCGCGCGTGATAATCGACGGCGCGCGGGATCGGCAGGCCCAGGTTCTCCCGCAACGTGGTGCCGCGATACTCCTTCTGGAACAGACCGCGCCGTTGCAGTTCCGGCACCAAAAGGCGCACCACATCTTCATAGGCTCCGGGCATATGGGTTGCGGCCAGAACGAAGCCGTCGCAGGCAGGCGCGGTGAACCACTCCTCCATCTGATCGGCAACGGATTTCGCAGTGCCGCAGAACACTTTGTGCTCTTTGATCGTCCCACGTCCAGACACCTCTACGAAGTCACGCACGGTGGGGTTCTTCTTGCCGGAGAACTGCACCACCCGCTCCCGGAATCCGTGCCAGGAAAAGCTGGCAAGCTCCTCATCGGTGAACGGCTCATCGTAGCCTTTACTGCCAAAATCGTAGTTCAGCACCTCGGAAATCAGAACCAGCGCATCAACGGGCCGAGCGGTAGCCTCGATGGCGGCGCGCTTCGCCTGTGCCGCGTCTTCGGATTCCCCGACGATAACATAACAAGCCGGCGCAACCGCGACGGAATTCGGGTCGCGTCCGTTGGCTGCCACCATGGCCTTGAATCGCTTGTAGTGCTGCTTGCCGGCTTCTAGATTGTGGTGGATTACGAACACCAGCTCCGCCCAGCGCGCCGCGAAGGCTTGACCGCGACCGGATTGACCGGCTTGAATCAGCAGCGGATGGCCCTGCTGTGAGCGCGGCACACTAAACGGCCCACGGGAGCGGAAATTCGCTCCGGCATGATCCAGCCGGTGCACCTTTGTGGGATCGGCGAAACGGCCGCTTTCCTTGTCCAGGACCAGTGCATCATCTTCCCACGTATTCCAGTGGCCCAGCACGACTTCCATGAACTCGTCCGCCCGATCGTAGCGGGAATCATGTTCCATGTGTGTGCCATGACCGAAATTCAATGCCTCGGCGCTATTGAGCGAGGTCACGATATTCCAGGCGACACGGCCTTTCAGCATCAAATCCATCGTTGCGAAGACGCGCGCCACATGAAACGGCTCGAAATAGGTGGTAGAGTAGGTTGTTCCCAACCCCAGCTTGGACGTCGCCATCCCCATTGTCATCAGGATCGTGGAAGGGTCCATCTTCACCGCGCGCACGCCACCCGCGATCATTTCATGATGGTTGCCGGTGTAAAGATCAGGCAACGCCAGCCGATCATCGAAGAAAGCAAGCTGGATCTTGCCGTCTTCCAAGGTTCGGGCGATCCGCTGATAGTATTCAGGCGTGAAAAAATCAAGCTGTGTCGACGGGTGCCGCCATGAACCCGGTAGGTTGGAGCAATTCTGCGCCTGAAGGAAGGCAACCAGGGTCATCATGCGATTCATCGAATTGTCTCTCTTTCAGATTGGAATCTCAAGATCCAGTAGCGGGGCATGCTGCTGGCAGCCATAGACATCGGTGTCACCGAACTCACCCGCAGGCACCAGGCGCGGCAAGGTCGCTTTGAAGGCAAAAGCGGCGTCATAAGGCGTGAACAGCACATATTCCTTGGGAACGTTATACAACCGGGCAAACAGCGCCGCGCCCAGCACGCCAGTTTCTTTTACGCGGTGGAACGTGTCGGCATCCTCGAACACCACATCGATTGTCAATTCGAATGGACCAGCATTTTTGCTTTTGCAGACCGTGGCAATGGATTTAAGCTGCGGCATATCACAGTATCTCATACTGAATAGGGAATGGTTCACATGGATCGTCCAGTTCCGCGACATGGTAGATGCTGAACCGGTAGACAGGACCAACTTCGATATCTGATGGGGAGAACGGAAAGGCCATGTTGCCTTCTCGACACAACCGGCCGGGGAAGTCGGTGTGCAACATGTTGGTCCGCACCATGGCCAGCACTGCGCTCGCCATTTCCTGACTTTGTCGCGACACTACTTCCAGTACGAATCCCAACTCATGCGGCAGGGCTGCGCGCAGTGGCTCCCGCTCTGCCATCACGCCGTCCCGGCCATAAACACGCAGACCCACCCTGTACGACTCAGGATCGGCGCCAAACGCCGCAGCCTTGATGGCCACCTCTGTGCGCACAGTCTCCAAAAAATCGTCGAGCCTCGCGATCAACAGCGGGTCGCGCGTGCCACAGAGGCAGATGGAGCGGTAGCCGGCCATTTCCACCCCTTCCAGCTTTACCGTATACCGATCTGCCGCCGTCCACCGCATCCCGGAAATCCGCACCGCTCGATCTGTTACCGCCTCGAACCGGCAATCCGATGTGTCCAGCATACCACCCGGCTCGATGTGGTGGATTGGGCTACTATTCTCGTGCAGGGAATGATTGGCGATCGACAGCGGGGTGCAGCGACGGGCTGGGTTCAACGGCTCGCATTCCACATGATCCTCTCGCACCGTCACGAACAGGCAATCATGGCCTTTCGGGATTGAGGGGGTGGCGCCGCATTCCAGCATCTTTCCAGCGTACCAGGCTGGGGCCGGCGGCAATTGCGCGCGGGTCGCGGCTGCCGCCCAACTGGCCGGATCGCTTGCCCGACCTGCCAGCACTATCTGTGCGCCATTGTCCAGCGCGGCAATGAACGGTTCCGGCCCCATCATGCCGACGATGCGCTCCGCCCGATCGACCGTGGCATCGGTCAGCACCGGTTGATGCGCCAGCGGGGAAACCCTTCCGGCGGCGATACGGCGCTTAACGGAGCTTTTGTCCTGCTCCGCCTGGATCAGCGCCATCTTGAAGTGCAAACCATCCTCCCGCGCAATCTGCCGCGCCATATCCGCGACCATCGCCAGATGCGGCGCGCCACCGGCCCCGCCGCTGGTACCGATCACCACCGGCACGCCCGCGCGAATCGCGGCGTTCAGCATCAGGCGTAGATCGCGGCGGATGGCGATGGGAGAGCAGAATGGCTTGCCCGACCCCAAATAATGTGGGCCGGGATCGACGCTGCCACCATCCACGCCGATGACATGGGGCTGACGATGCATGCCAGCGTTCAGCGAGGCTTCCGGGAAGCCGTATCCCAGGATCGCGCTGGTGGACAGCAGGCGGATCTCTTTTTGCGGTGTCGCCATAAGCACTCCCTCCTGCCTTGCAGATGCACCGTTCCGCGCGTTCCGGCAAGCGAAGGCGATCCTGGTCAGGCCGCGCCGGACGCGGTAAGCCGGATCCCGTCCGCATCACCGGGCGCGCATGCGGCGTTCCGGGGGACAATGAAGATGGCGCTCTACGAGTTGCGGACCTACACGTTATATATGTGGGTAAGAGGGCGGAAGCGGTGAAGCTGTATCAGGAGTTCGGCTACCCGGCGCTGCAGAAGGGTGGACAGGACAAGAAGCTGATCGGATATTTCCAAAGCGACACCGGCATGATCAACCAACTTGTGCATCTGTGGAAGTTCGATGACGACGCGGACAGGCGCGCGCATTGGACTGGTGTCTTCTCCAACGGCGATTTCGTAGACGGGTTCGCCGCCAAATTCCGGCCGCTGGTGATGTCGCAGGAAGTAAAGCTGCTGCATGCTGCCCCCTGGGGACCGCATCTGTAACGGCCACCCCAAAACAGTCAGATCGAGGCTCGCCGGTAGAATCCGGTTTCCGCCGGCGCGTTGACGATCTCCTCAACGATGCTGACGACCTCGGCCAACTTCGGGCCTCGTCGGCACAAGCGGGCCATTTCCTCGACTGCGTCGACATCGCCGAATATCAGCGCCTCCACCATGTCGTCGGCCTTGTTGCGGACCCAACCGGACAAGCCCAGCGTTCCAGCCTGGGCTACCATCCAATCCCGGTAGCCGACGCATTGCACTCGCCCCTGGATCAGCAACAGTTTGGCGATCATCCGCCACCCTCCCGGCTCAGTGCCATGAAGCGCCCCGCCAGCGCGATTTCAGCCCGCACGGCGCCCCGACGCCGCTGCGCCTCCTCATCCTCGCCCCATAGCTCCACTTGGAACAATTCATCCAGCGCGCCCAGGTCTGCGGCCGTATCCGCATCTAGCGCGCCTTGCGCCAGGGCCAATCCGAGCACCAGGCTGCCCAGCGCCGGCACCGCAATACCCAATCCGGCAAGTACGTAGGCATCCTGTGCGGCCACGATCCGCTTCAGCGTATCGATACTGTCGTGGTGCTGTTTGATATAGCCCACGCCTGCAGTGACACGCAGCGGCGCGCCATGGGCGCGGGCTATCCAATCCAGCCATGGCTGCCAGGATGCGGCCTGGCGATCCACCAGTGCCTGTGGTGACTCTGCGCGGTAGCATAACAGGTCGCTCTCCCCGTATCGCGCGATAGCATCGATCGTCGGGTCGGGGTTGGGCGCGATGCGCTCCTGCGCTGTGCCGGCCAGGCGAGTTAGCGGCGTGTTTTCAAATGACATCTCGCCACCCTTCGCCAGGCCGGCCTGTTGCCATTCGTCAGCGATGGCCCGCGCCAGGCGTTCCGGCCGGAGGGTGAGGACGTTGCCACCCGGCAGGCGTATCGGCCGTCCATCCAGATGGATGCTATAACCGTCGGCTTCGGCCTCTATCGTGGCCACCTCCCAGAAACGTTTCATCGCAGCAGGTTCCGTAATGTCTTGGTGGGATCCGGGAGGGCGGGGTGGGGCAGCTTTGACAACGGCTCCAACGGCTTTGCCGCGGCCGGTGCTCTGGCGGCTGGTGCGGCTTGGCCGCGCGCGGCGGCTAGAGCACTTGGACAAGCGGCAGCACCCGCGCCGTCCACGCGACCCGACGCCAGCAGGCCGCCGATGGCGCCCAAGGGCGTGGCGCTGCCCAGCAGCGCCCCCGCAATCGTGCCGGCATTCGCCTCTAGCGACTTGATCTCATTCACCCGGGCCGCCGGCTTGCGCATCGGTCCGGTTAACCGGACCGGCACGACGATGACGTTGCGACCGATCCGGGCCTCGGGACGCAGGGTGAGGTCAAGGGTCTCGGCTCCGAGATTCACTGTGCCGGTGCCTGTAACCGTCGCCAGCGAGGAACTCAGCACCAGCGCGGAGAGGGTGGCCACGCCTTGGCGTATGTCCATGCGTGCAGCCAGACAGTTCAAGTCGCTGGCGCCGCCGCGACCGACAAGGTCCAGAACGTTGATCTGACTCATCACCTGGCCGAGGATGCTTCCCAGCAGGCGATTGTCGATGGTGCCGCCGGGCATGGCGATGCCCAACGTACCGCTGACCGTGCTGGCCAAAGCGCGCGGGGATGTGCCAACGCCGCTCAGATCGGCATAGATCTCAGCATTCCCCGAGATCACCGCCGGCTGGTGGAGCGCCGTCAACACTGGCCGCAGCGCTAACCCGGGCGCACGCAGACGCAGCCGCGCCGGTGGTGCTGCTTGGCTGGCATCGATGGTTAGTGTGCCTTCCATCCGCCCCTCCGGCAGAGTGCCGGATAGGGGATCAATCATCAGCTTCGCGTCATGCAGGACGATATGCGCATCGATGTTGCGGTAGGTCTGGTCGCCGCTGAGCAGTGTGCCGATAGTTAGACGCAGATCGGTATCCGCTAGCCGCAGCCGATCGAAAGGCAGCGGCTTATCCGGAAAAATCCAATCTGGTTGGACATGCCGATCTACCGGAGTCGGCACGGCACCCCTCGCTGTCCCAGGGGGTAATGCATCAGGGGCTGATCCCCCAGGAGGCGCCGGCTGGATGGTCAGCTTGTTGGATAGCGCCAGCAACCCGTTCAGGTCGGCGTGGTCGGCGTTCACCGAGCCGGTCACGGTGGGAAGAGGGGATGGCGCCAGGCTGACATCGCCGCTCAGCGCCAGGAGCTTGCCGTCGATCGCTAAGTCTCGCAGCGCGACGCCGCTGCCGAACCCGTTCGGCGCTGCCGTCAGGTTGCCCTTCGCCGAGAAGGAATCGTCGGCCACGCGCAGCGAAAGATCAAACGCAATGGGTTGGCGCAGCCAGGATCCGACGATACCCCTGACTGCGACGGGTAGGCCGTTCATCGTCCCCTCGGCGTCCAGCATCACCGGCTGATCGATTGCCGTCGTCGCGAGGTCCACCTTGGTCACCACCAGACCACTGCCGAGTTCGCTGCTGCCGGTCCGCACCGTGACGTCAGTGATACGTGGATGGTCACGATCGTCGGCTGCGGCCTTGAACGCGAAACGGACGTCGCGGATCGAGGGCAGCGTAGCGCCCGGCATTAGCTTGGCGAGATCGGCGGTATCGCCGACATGGCCACTCACGGCCAGATCATAGCCGCCGAGTTGGGTCGGACGCCGCAGGGTCCCTTGTGACTCGATCCGGGCAGAGGCGACTTCCAGGACCGTGTGGACAGGCCAGGGAGCGGTGTCAGCAGGATTTTGCAACCGCCCCAGCGCCCCGAGATCCGCTGTGAACGACACCGGCGAAGCGTTATAGACAGCGGTGCCCTCGATATGGACCGGGGTCTCCAAAGAGTCTGTGCTCATGATGGCCGACACACTCGCGAGCGTGGTCACCGCAGCGGATGCATCGTCGCGATACGCCAAAGTGCCGTTCTCGATCGAGACGGTCTGCGCACCGATCGTCACCCGGCGGCGCGGCGACGCAGTGTTTGCCGCCCCGCCGGGATTGTTCGAAGGATTGGTTTCGCGCTTAAAGTGCCAATTGGCTTCGCCCGCGGCGGTCCGCTCCAGCAGGATGTTCGGGCTTACAAAAGTGAGGCTGCCGATCTCCACCTCGCGCGATAGCAGCGGCAACAGAGCGAGCGATAGGCGCAACCCCTTCAGGGTCGCCATCTGTGGGCGGGAAAAGCCTGGCGGGTTGGACAGGCTGACATCTGATATTTCCACGGTCGGCCACAATGACGCGCGCAGATGGATGTCGCCGGCGATAGTCAGCGTCCGTCCTGTTGCCTGTTGCACCGCCTCGGCGATACGCGGCTTAAGGCTGTTCGGATCGAAACGTAGGGCGGTGATGCTGATGCCAGCGGCACCCAGGACCACGACCCCGGCGGCGGCCAGCAGGCCGGCCCGCAGCGATCTTCTCACCGCGATTTCCCCATCGCGATCTCCTCAGGGTGATTTTCTGGGCGGCTGTGCTGGCGGCGCATGAAAACCCAGGGTCTGAAACGTCGCTCTCATGTGGGGAGCCAAGTCCGCTTCCACCACCAGGCGCCCGCCTGCTGGATGCGGCAATTCCAGACGGCGGGCATGCAGGTGCAGATCATTGGAAAGCCCTTGGATGACCGCTGAAAAGGCGTTGTTCTGATCCGGCTTCTCATACTTCTCATCGCCCAGGACCGGTGTACGCAGGGCAACGCAATGCACGCGCAATTGGTGGGTGCGACCGGTCAGCGGCTTTAGCTCCAGCCAGGCCAGTTTGCGGGCGGCGTGGTCCAAGGTGCGGTAATCTGTAATCGCGCGTGCGGCATCGGGATCGTCGCGATCGGCTGGCGCGGTGCGCTCGCCGCGGACGCCGCCGATGCGCTTCAGGGGTAGATCGATGCGGCCCTCCGGTGGAACCGGTCGGCCAGCGACGATCGCCCAATAAGTCTTATCGACATCGCGACCGCGGAACAGCGCCGCCAGACGAGCGGCGACGCCCGGCGTGCGGGCCAGCAACAGCGCGCCGGTAGTGTCGCGGTCCAGCCGATGGACAAGGCGCGGCCGGTGTTCGCTGCCAAAACGCAGTGCATTCAGCATACCGTCCAGATGGCGCTTGATGCCGGGGCCGCCCTGCACCGGCAGCCCATAGGGCTTATTCAGCACCAACACCTGGTCGTCGCAATAAATCACCAGCCGTTGCAGGTCGCGCGCATCCTCGTCCGAAACCTCAGCCACCGGTTGCGCAGCCGATATCTGCTCCGCCAGCGGCGGGACCATCACGGTCTGGCCGGGCGCCAGCCGGGTCGCGGTATCGGCCCGTTGACCATCGATCCGGATCTTTCCAGTGCGGCACAGTTTCTGGATCGCGCTTTGAGGCACGCCGGAAAAGTGTCGGCGCACCCAGCGGTCGAGCCGAATGCCGGCTTCATCCTCGGTTACGATATGCGGTTCCTGCGCCATGTGCCGGGGTGTGGAGCGCGTAACGCGGGGGGTCAAGGCACTTTGCGCGGGCGAATTCCGCGCGACGAAACTCCGTGACCAACATCCTCTGGCGCAGCGGATGGCGATACCTATCTCTTCAACCGCCCTGACACGGAGGATCGCTACCATGAAGGCCACCCTGAATGGCCGCGTAATCGCCGATAGCGACGATATCGTCGAAGCTGCTGGCTACGCCTATTTTCCTGCCGCCGCCACGCATCTGGATTGGCTGGAGAAAGCGGAGAAGACCGACAGCGACAAGGCCTGCCCCCACGGCGTGCAATTTTATGACGTTGTGGTGGATGGTGCGCGGCATCCACGTGTAGCCTGGAGCTACGAACGGCCGTTGCCGGCCCTCCAGGCAGTTGGCGGTCGCTTCGGCTTTTGGAAGGATGTGCATGTCGGCTGAAATGTCTTCCTCTTGGCCGCCATTGCGTTTCGCGGATTGTTGACCTTCATCTTGCTGATGCAAGCTCGGAACGGTGTAGTCGTATCCCGCGCCGGCGGGGTCCCGATGAGCGTTTGATGCAGGTTGCGCTGGCGGGATTCGCCGCCACGTCCTGGTCGACCTGGATCGTTGCCGGGATCGCCACGGCTGGGGTAATCCTGCGGCCGTTCGCCTGGCCGGAATTCATCTGGGCAGTCGCCGGGAGCGGCGCCCTCGTCATGCTGGGCCTGCTGCCGTGGCGCGAGGCATTGCACGGCGTTGCGCGCGGCACCGACGTTTATTTGTTCCTGGTCGGCATGATGTTGCTGGCTGAAGTCGCGCGGCTGGAGGGCTTGTTCGACTGGCTCGCGGCGAAGGCGGCCAGGCTGGCCGAAGGTTCCGCGCCTCGATTGTTTGCGTTGATATTCGGCGTGGGCACTCTGGTGACGGTGTTTTTGTCCAACGATGCCACCGCCGTGGTCCTTACTCCGGCGGTCGCCGCGGTGATCCGGGCCGTCGAGGCCAAGCGGCCGTTGCCCTATCTGCTCATCTGCGCGTTCATCGCCAACGCGGCAAGCTTCGTATTGCCGATCTCCAACCCGGCGAACCTGGTGATTTATGGCAGCCAGATGCCGCCTCTGTTGCGTTGGCTGTCGTTCTACACGCTGCCGTCGGCGTTTGCGATTGGCGCGACCTTTGCCGTTTTGCGCTGGACGCAACGGACGCAGTTGCGGGAAACCCTGGTGGCGGCGGTGACCGTGCCAGTCTTGTCAGCCGGCGGTATGATGGCGGCGACGGGGATTGGCCTGACGGCGATAGCGCTGCTGGCAGCCTCGGCAGCAGACTGGTCGCTGGGGCTATCGACCTTTCTGGCCGGCATCGCGACCCTATTCCTAGTGCGCATCCGCGCCCGTATCGGTCTGTTTGCCTTGGTGCGCGACATTCCCTGGGGTGTGATACCACTGGTGGCGGGGCTGTTTGTGCTGGTGCAGGCATTGGACCGGACTGGGGTGACCGGTGAGTTGGCAAAGCTGGTGGCAGCGCTGGTGCAGCGGTCAGAGGTGGAGGCGGCATGGCTGATCGGGCTGACGCTCGGGTTCGGCTGCAACCTCATGAACAATCTGCCGGCCGGATTGCTGGCCGGACGGGTGGTTGAGCTGGCACAGGTGCCGGAGAGCGTGCGTGCGGCGGTGCTGATCAGCGTCGATGTCGGTCCCAACCTGTCGGTGACCGGGTCGCTGGCGACGATTCTATGGCTGACAGCCTTACGACGCGAGGGCTTGCATGTTGGCGCGTGGCAGTTCCTGAAGCTGGGTGCGTTGGTGATGCCGCCCGCCTTGGTGCTGGCAATCGGCGGCATGCTGCTGGTCCGTTGACCCTGGACGACCTGGACCCTTGAACTGTCCGGCCCCGCGCTGATCCGTCCCGAGCGGATTCCGACAACCCGGCACGCCAATGTTGACGGGACGCCACCACGGCGTCATAAGCCGCCGATCCGGGTCAAATCGTCGCCCGGTCCCCACACGTACCGGGGACTACGCCGCTCCGCGAGGGTTCGCGCAGCGGCGCGTCATCGTTTGGAGCCATACTGCCGTGTTCGAAGCCCTTTCGGACAAGTTATCCGGCGTCTTCGACCGCCTGCGTGTCCGCGGACGGCTGAGCGAGGAGGATGTGTCTGAAGCGCTGCGGGAAGTCCGTCTCGCGCTGCTGGACGCCGACGTGGCCCTCCCGGTGGTACGTGACTTTATCGCCAAGGTGCGCGAACGCGCGGTGGGCGCCGAGGTGCTGTCTTCGGTTACGCCCGGCCAGCAGGTGGTCAAGATCGTCAACGACGTGATGATTGACGCCTTGGGCGGCGCCGGCGCGGTGCCGATCAATCTGAACGCGGCAGCGCCGGTGCCAATTCTGATGGTGGGCCTGCAGGGCTCCGGCAAAACCACGACTGCAGGCAAGCTTGCCCGCCGGCTGAAGGAGCGGGAACGCCGCAAGGTACTGCTCGCCAGCCTGGATACCCAGCGCCCGGCCGCGCAGTTGCAGTTGGCGCAACTGGCCGATCAGGCCGGCGTGCCTAGCCTGCCCATCGTCGCCGGCCAGACGCCGGTGCAGATCACCCAGCGCGCCATGGAGACGGGCCGGCGCGAAGGCTATGACATCATCATCCTGGACACCGCCGGCCGGCTGTCCATCGATGAGGAGCTGATGCAGGAGGTGCGGGACGTCCGCGCCGCCAGCAGCCCGGCTGAGACGCTGCTGGTCGTTGATGCCATGACCGGTCAGGACGCGGTAAACACCGCCAAGGCCTTCAACGATGCTTTGACCGTCACCGGCGTGGTTCTCACCCGCATGGACGGTGATGCCCGCGGCGGTGCGGCGCTGTCAATGCGCGCGGTCACCGGCGCTCCGATCAAGCTGATCGGCGTGGGAGAGAAGCAGGACGCGCTGGAGGATTTCCACCCCGAACGCGTCGCAGGCCGCATCCTGGGCATGGGCGACATTGTCGGGCTGGTAGAGCGCGCGACCGAGAACATAGACCAGGAAGAAGCCGAAAAACTTGCCCAGAAGATGATGAAGGGCAAATTCGACCTGGAGGACTATGCGGCCCAGCTCAAGCAAATCAGCAAGATGGGCAGCATTTCGTCCATTCTGAGCATGCTGCCGGGGGCAGGGAAAATCGCCCAACAGCTCGAGGGCAAGGACCTGGATACCAAGGTGTTCAAGCGTCAGGCGGCGATCATTTCGTCCATGACGATGAAGGAACGCCGCAATCCCGACATCATCAAGGCAAACCGCAAGAAACGCATTGCCGCCGGGTCGGGGACATCGGTGCAGGATGTCAACAAGCTACTGAAGCAGTTCGACGACATCTCCACCATGATGAAAAAAGTCGGAAAGCTGGGCCAGAAGGGTCTGATGCGCCATGGCCTAAACGCCCTGATGCCGAAGGGCATGATGCCGGGTGGTGGCAACCGCCGGCCGTACTGAAACCATGAACCGTTTCGATAGACAGGAGAACACACTTTGGGCCTGAAAATCCGCCTCGCCAGGGCCGGCGCTAAGAAGCGCCCCTACTACCACATCGTCATCGCCGATAGCCGTAGCCCGCGCGACGGCCGCTTCATCGAGCGCGTCGGCAGCTACAATCCCATGCTGCCGGCTGAGCATGCGGACCGCGTGCGCCTGCAGGAGGAGCGGCTGGTACACTGGTTGGCACATGGCGCCGTCGCGACGGACCGTGTGGCGAAGTTCCTGGGCAAGGCCGGGATGATCCCGATGCCGGACTGGAATGAGCAGCCGAAGCAGTCGGCGCCGAAGAAGAAGGCGCAGGAGCGTGCCAAGGCCGCCGAGGCCGCTGCCGTCGCTTGAGATCGACCGGTGCCGGACAACCGCATCCAGCTTGGAGTGATCGGACGGCCACATGGTGTGCGGGGGCTAGTGCACGTCACCAGCCATACCGCCAACCCGGCCGATCTGACAGCCTATGGCCTGCTCTCCAATGGGAGTGGGCGGCACTTCCTGCTGCGCTGGAAAGGCAATGGCATAGCCGAAGTGTCCGAACTGATTGGCGGCACCCCGGTGAAAATCGCCGACCGTACAGCCGCCGAGAAGCTGACAAATGTGCGACTGTTCATCGACCGCGCCGCGCTGCCGGCGCCGGATGCAAGCGATGAATTTTATCTCGCCGACCTGATCGGCCTGCGCGCCGAGGACAAGGACGGCGGCCGTATCGGTACTGTCACCATCGTGCACGACTATGGTGCCGGTGCGTCGCTGGAGATCGAACCGCCGAACGGCGGCGAACCGCTGATCCTGCCGTTTACCAAGGCCTGCGTGCCGGTGGTGGATCCAGTCGGTGGAAGGGTGGTCGTGACGCCACCCGATGAGGTGGTTGTTGCACCATCGAAGGAGGGTGCAGCGGCATGAGTTGGCGCGCCTCCATTCTGACGCTATTTCCAAGCATGTTCCCCGGTCCGCTGGGCCAATCACTCGCCGGCCGGGCGCTGGAGAACGGTGTCTGGGCCCTAGACGCGATCAATATCCGTGACTTCGCCCGGGATCGGCATCGCACGGTCGACGACACGCCGTTCGGCGGCGGTGCCGGCATGGTGCTGCGGCCCGACGTGGTGGATGCGGCGGTGGCTTCGGTTGCCGATGATCGGCCGGTCGTTTGCCTGACGCCACGCGGTCGCCGGTTCGACCAGACGGATGCGCGATGTTTCGCCACCGGTTCGGGTGTCGTGCTGGTCTGCGGCCGTTATGAAGGTATCGATCAGCGTGTCATAGACGCACGCGGCATGCTGGAACTGAGCATCGGCGATTATGTGCTATCTGGTGGTGAACTCGCCGCGCTGGTGCTGCTGGACGCGACTGTCCGACTGCTACCCGGCGTGATGGGCGCGGCGGACAGCGCTGTGGAAGAAAGCTTCTCCGCTGGATTGCTCGAGTATCCGCATTATACGCGTCCGGCCGAATGGCAGGGCAGGACAGTGCCCGAGGTCCTGCTGTCCGGCCACCATGCCGCCGTCGCCGCGTGGCGGCAGGCGGAAGCAGAACGCATTACCCGCGAGCGGCGCCCTGACCTATGGGCCGACGCGGCTTCAATCCATCGCGCGGCGCAGGCCGCATCCTGATACAGATGAGAGGATGAATAGCATGAATATCATTCAGCAGTTTGAGGCGGAGCAGATGGCGCGCCTCACCAGCAGCCGTCCGGTGCCGGAATTCCAGCCGGGTGACACGCTGCGCGTCTCGGTGAAGGTGGTCGAAGGGGAGCGCACCCGCACCCAGGCGTTCGAGGGCGTGTGCATCGCGCGCTCCAACAAGGGGCTGAACAGCAACTTTACCGTGCGCAAGATCAGCTATGGTGAGGGCGTGGAGCGCGTATTCCCGCTCTATTCCCCGACGATCGCCGAGATCAGCGTGGTTCGCCGTGGTGATGTGCGCCGGGCCAAGCTGTATTACTTGCGCGGTCGTAGCGGCAAATCGGCTCGTATCGCGGAGAAGGCCCGCACGGTTGGGACGGCGGCCCAGGCAGAGGCGCCTGCGGTGGCGGAGGAAGCCGCGTCAGAGTAATTTGATCAACCGTGCGGTCGATGGTGCAAAACTTGGGTGTCGGCCATTTCCGGCCGACAATCCGCATATCCAATCCATGGTTCCGGCCTAAGGAAAACCATAGATTTGCGGACGCTTTCCCGCGCTCTGCGTGCAGGCGGCAGCCATAGACTCCGCCTCCCACTGCTTGGACGACAGCCCAACTCCTACTCGCCAGCATCGGCTTGATGCGGTCATCAGGGTACGTCGGTCGTATCAGCCCTAATCCGAGATGGCGCGGTGGATGGCATTGTCGGGGTTGCCGCGGTTGGCACCACGCCGGCCGTCGCCCATTCATTCATCAGCGTGAATCCAATGCCCAGCAGCACGGGGCCGAGGAAGATGCCCAGAAAGCCAAACGCGATTGCACCGCCGAGTACACCCAGGATCGTAAGCAGGAATGGCAATTGCGCGCCGCGCGCAATGAACCAGGGGCGAATCAGGCTGTCCGCTCCCGAGATCACACCGGTTCCATATATGGCCAGGAAGATCCCCCACCCCAGATGACCGCTTGTCATCAGCCAGATCGCGGCTGGGATCCAGACCAGCGGCGCGCCCACGGGTAACACAGCCAGCAGGCCGGCAATCGTTCCCAGCAGGACTGGCCGCGGAACGCTGGAGATCCATAAGCCAAACGCAGTCAAGAAGCCCTGTACGACGGCGGTGCCGAGGATGCCGAAGACCACACCGCGCACGGTTGCGCCGGTAACCCGGATCAGGCGGTCTGCCCGCGGCCCAGCGATCCGCTCCAGGATCAGGCGCAGCCGAGCAGCAATGTTGTCTCCATAGAAGTAGAAGAAGAAAGCGATAAAAAGCGCCAGCAGGAACATCAGGACGCCGTTGGCGATCCCCACCAGCAGGTTGAAACTGCCTTCCACCACAATGCCATAATAAGGACGCAACGCCTCCAGCGCCTGACTGATGTCAGCCGACCAGCGGTTGAGCAGATCACCGATTGTCGGGCCGATCAATGGAATCTCGAAGACCCATTGCGGTGCGTCGGGTAGACCGGCGTGCAGCCAATCCATCACCATCTTCCGCAGCGTGGCAGCGTCCGAGGCGCTGTTGGGCACGGCAACCGCAATCGGCAGCACGAGTACCACGGCGGTGAGTGCGACCATCAGCGCCGCGGCCCAGCCCCGGCGCAGATTGAGGTGGTGGCGGAACCAGCTGAACAGTGGCCAGGTGGTGAATACCAGGATCGCGGCCCACAGGAGGGAGGACCAGAAGGGCAGCAGGACCCAGACGCACCCGATCGCCACGCCGCCCAGCAGCAGCCCCATCAAAATTCGCTCGGCGATCATGGTTCCCCTGTCTGTCGCCGCCTCGCCTCAGGCAAGATGAGGCCGGCGGGTCGAACGGTGTCATCGGCGCGGTCCGCGTGATCGCGTCTCCGGCGGCGTCCCACTTCCGATGCACATACTAGCCAATCCGGAGGGAGGTCTGTAGCCTGCTGGTAGCCGACTGAAATGCCGATCATAATAGAGGGAGGGTTCCAGTGCCCCGCTTCGCCGCGAACCTGTCGATGATGTTCAATGAGGTACCGTTCCTGGACCGCTTCGCTTCCGCGCGCGCGGCAGGGTTCGAGGGCGTAGAGTTCCTCTTTCCATACGAGTTCCCGGCCGACGAGTTGCGCAAGCGACTGAATGGAGAGGGCCTGACCCAGGCATTGTTCAACCTGCCACCGGGTGACTGGGCCAAAGGTGAACGCGGAATGGCGAGCCTGCCCGGTCGGCAGCAGGAGTTTCGAGATTCGGTGAAAAAGGCTTTGGACTATGCCGCGACCCTGAATTGTCGGCTTCTCCACTGCATGGCCGGCTTAGTGCCGGCTGAGGTATCGCTAACAACGGCAACATCTGTCTATGCGGCGAATCTCGCATGGGCAGCCGAGCAAGCTGTGCCCGCCGGCGTGAAGCTGGTGATAGAGCCGATCAACCACCGGGATATGCCCGGCTATTTTCTGAATACTCAAGCACAGGGAGCGGACATTATCGCCGCGATCGGCAGCGACCGGATCGGCTTGCAGTTCGATGTCTACCACGTGCAGGTAACGGAGGGCGACATCACCAAGCGGATGGAGCGCTATATGCCTGTCATCGCTCACATGCAGATTGCCGATGTGCCGGCTCGCAACGAGCCAGGGACCGGCGAGATCGGCTGGTCATATGTTTTTCATCGCATGGACGAACTGAACTACCAGGGGTGGGTCGGCTGCGAGTACCGGCCCGCCGGGGACACTGTTGCCGGACTGAGCTGGCGGGAGCGCTTTGCCCGCTAAGGCGCAGCACGGCGCTTCGGCCCGCGCTGCTGCCATCCTGCTCCGCACTCCGCCAATTTCCTGAGGCATTCGCTGCTCGGGTGGACATCATCAGCATGGATTGCCGCAACCGTACTTGAGGGGAGATCAGACATGAAAATCGGTTTCATCGGACTGGGCATCATGGGGCGCCCGATGGCGCTGCACCTGAAGAACGGCGGTCATGAGCTGGTCGTGCCGGAGCGGGCAAGCCTGACCGGGGAAATCCGGGCAGCAGCCAAGGTTGTCCCGAACGCCAAGGCGGTGGCAGCGGAATCCGAGGTCGTCATTCTGATGGTGCCGGATACACCGGATGTAGCCGCCGTATTGTTTGGCCCCGGCGGGGCCGCGCAAGGCCTGCGTCCCGGCAGCCTGGTGATCGACATGTCCTCGATCAGTCCGATCGAAACCAAGGAATTCGCCGCGAAAATTTCGGAAAAAGGCTGCGACTATGTCGACGCGCCCGTGTCGGGCGGGGAGGTGGGCGCGAAGAACGCCGCACTGACAATCATGGTAGGGGGCACAGAAGCTGCATTTAACCGCGCCAAGCCGCTGTTCGATCTGATGGGCAAGAATATCACCCACGTGGGAGAGGTGGGCGCCGGACAGGTTTGCAAGGTTGCCAACCAGATCATCGTCGCATTGAACATCCAGGCGGTATCCGAGGCATTGGTGTTTGCCTCCCGCGCTGGTGCTGATCCGGCAAAGGTGAGGCAGGCGATTTCGGGCGGCTTCGCCTCTTCGCGCATCCTGGAATTGCATGCGGAGAGGATGATCAACGGCACCTTCAATCCGGGCTTCAAGATCAACCTTCACCAGAAGGATCTGAACCTGGCTCTGTCTTCAGCGAAGGCACTGGGGCTGGCACTGCCGAATACCGCGGTTGTCCAGCAGATGTTTAGCGCCTGCGTGGCACATGGGCATGGAGAGCTGGATCATTCTGCGATGATCATGGCGATCGAGGGCTTGGGAAATCACGATATACGGAAGAACAAGAAATAACGGGTCAGGTCACTGATGCCGCACACGCGCACGTTGTCGCCATTCTGGCCAGCCCGGGCATGGCGGTGGCTGTACGCTTCACTGTGCGCGAGCGAGCGGATCCGAGGCATCCAGCCTGATCTCCGAAACCATGGTGGAGCCTCTGCTGGGCAGGATTACAGGGCTGCTGCGTGTTGTGGCCAGGGATCGGTCGGATAAACGCGCGGCACGATTGCGTGCCGTGGCGTTCAGGAGATTGGCTCAGGCGAACTCCAGCAGATACAGCAGACTATTTCGAGCATATCAAGGTTGTTCTCGATCATCTCGATGAGAGACGTTCCGCGTGAAGTGTAGCCGGCTCGTACTGGGTGGAGCGATCCTGGTGGCCATTGTGGCGGGTGTCGTCGCCGTCGGTAGACTGGGCTTGTTTGGCAGCACACGCTCCGGGACTCTTATGCTGTCGGGCAATGTGGACATCCGTCAGGTTGATCTGGGATTTCGCGTACCTGGTCGAATCGGATCGATCGCGTTCGAAGAGGGAGCGCATGTGACCGCGGGTGCCGTTCTTGCCCGTCTGGATGCCGCGCCCTACCAAGCGGCGGCCGCTGCCGCGCAGGCCCAGGTAGAAGTGGATAAGGCCCTGCTTGACAAATTGCACAATGGCAATCGCAAGGAAGATATCGATCAGGCGGCTGCCAGCTTGACTGAGGCGCAGGCGACGCGTGAGCAGGCCAGGTTGGACTACGAGCGTAACAGCGCTTTGGTGAAGAATTCCGCGGTCAGCCGGCAAAGCTTTGATCAGGCTAGGGCGCAATATCAGGTGGCGCAGGCGCGGGAACAGGCAGCCTCCGCCGCACTGACACTGATGCGGGCTGGAGCCCGGATAGAGGATATCGCCGCTGGAGAGGCACAGCTGCAACTCGCGCTGGCGCAGCAGCAAAAGGCGGAGACTGACCTTGCCGATACGACCCTGCGTGCGCCGAATGCCGGGACGATTCTGGTGCGGGCGCGCGAGCCCGGCGCGACAGTCGCCGCCGGTGAAACCGTCCTGACCCTGACAATAGACCACCCGATGCGCATTCGCGCCTATATCGATGAACCGAACCTGCACCGCATTTCTCCCGGGATGACAGTCGAGGTCACGGCTGACAATAATCCCAAAGTCTATCATGGTACCATCGGCTTCATTTCGCCCACAGCGGAGTTCACACCGAAGACCGTACAGACGCAGGCGCTGCGTGCCGATCTTGTGTTCAGATTGCGAGTCATCGTCGATCATCCGGATGATGCGTTGCGCCAGGGGGCACCGGTCACCGTGATGGTGCCAAATGCCCGGCCGCCGGGAAGCTAATCGTGGACGAGCCAGTTGCGACGGCCGAGGGGATCGTCAAACGCTTCGCCAGCGGAAAAAGACCGGTACTGGACTCCGTATCGATACGCATAGAGGCTGGTCGGATGACCGGATTGGTTGGCCCCGACGGCGCCGGCAAGACGACGCTGATCCGGATTCTTGCCGGCCTGATTGATCCCAATATAGGCCGAGCGCTGGTGTTCAGTCTTCCGGCGACTGCGACCGACCGCAGCCGCATCGGGTATATGCCGCAGCGCTTCGGCTTATATGAAGATCTGACGGTGCTGGAGAACCTGCGCCTGTACGCCGACCTGCGGGGATTGCCGGCGGCGGAACAGTCGGCAACTTTCGCGCGCCTGCTGGATTTCACCGACCTCGGCCACTTTAGGAACCGCCTCGCTGGTAACCTGTCCGGCGGCATGAAGCAGAAGCTGGGTTTGGCATGCGCCTTGGTGCGCACACCCTCGCTTCTGCTGTTGGATGAGCCCAGCGTTGGTGTTGACCCGCTGTCGCGCCGGGAACTCTGGAGCATGGTGCGGCAACTGGCCGATACCGGAATTGGCGTCCTTTGGTCCACGGCTTATCTGGATGAGGCAGAACGTTGCGATAACGTGACACTTCTGGATGATGGGATTTGCCTGCATGCCGGGCCGCCGGCCGACCTCATGAACACGCTGCAGGATCGGGTATTCCGATTGCGGGGTCTGGGGAAGGATCGCCGAACGGTTCTGCGTCAGGCGCTGGATGCGCCGGAGATCGCGGACGGCGCCATCCAGGGATCCTCTATCCGGTTGATGCTGAAACAAGAGGCACGTATTCCGGCACCCGAGGCGCTAGGTGCCCCACCCGCTGTGAGGGTGGAATCGGTATCGCCACGCTTCGAGGACGCTTTTATCGACCTGTTAGGAGGCGGCCCTCCGGGTACATCGCCACTTGCCCAGGCGTATCGCACCATCCCGGAAACCGAACGCCCGGCGATCGAAGCCAACGGACTGACAAAGCGCTTCGGTAATTTCGTTGCCGCGGACACAATCCGCTTCAGCGTGTCACGTGGCGAAATCTTTGGCCTGCTTGGCCCAAACGGTGCGGGCAAGTCAACGACGTTCAAGATGCTGTGCGGGTTACTGACACCCAGTAGCGGCAGCGGCGCGGTAGCCGGGTTCGACCTTCGCTCCGCCAAGGCCGATGCTCGGCAATCCCTAGGCTATATGGCCCAGAAGTTTTCGCTCTACGGCGACCTGTCGGCGCGTCAGAACCTGAATTTTTTTGCCGGCGCATATGGCTTGTCGGGTAGTAACGCGCGGGCCGCGATCGACCTGGCCATTTCGGTCTTCCGATTAGGGCAGTACCTCCGCCAGGACGCCGGCACGATGCCGTTGGGCTACAAGCAACGTTTGGCCTTGGCCTGCGCTGTCCTGCACCAGCCACCGGTGCTGTTTCTTGATGAACCGACTTCCGGTGTGGATCCTATCGTACGGCGGGAGTTCTGGACGCACATCAATGGTCTGGTGGAGAAGGGCGTGACCGTGCTGGTCACCACCCATTTCATGGATGAGGCGGAATATTGCGACCGCGCGACGCTGATCTATCGTGGGCGGCAGGTGGCGACGGGCACACCGGATGCGTTGAAAACGCATGCGGGCATATCGAACGCAACGATGGAGGATGCCTTTGTCGCCCTGATCCGGGAAACCGATGCCACGCAAGGAAAGGCGGCGTGAGCGGCCGCTTCCGGCGATTTGGCGCGTTGCTGACCAAGGAAGTCCGCCAGATCCTGCGCGATCCGTCGACCTTTCTGATCGCATTCGTTTTGCCAATGATTCTATTATTCCTTTTCGGCTATGGCGTGAACCTGGATACAGCCCGTACGCGCATCGGCCTGTCGGTGCGCGACGACAGCGAGTCTGCCGCGAGCCTGGCGCACGACTTCACCAATTCCCGCTGGTTCGACGTTCGCGAGACCGGCTCCATGGAACAGCTTGGTCGAGACATGGTTCGTGGGCGCATCCGCGGTATCATCGCAATCCCGAATGGATTTGGCCGCGATGTCGCCGCGGGGCGCGGTACGATCCAGATCGTTACCGACGGCTCTCTACCTAACATGGCTGGCTTCGTCTCCGGCTATGCGGAAGGGGTCCGAACGAACTGGGCAGCTCAGCATGCTTTTCTGCATGGTATAAATCCCGATACGTCACGCCTGGATGCGGCGCGGGTCGAAGTCACGCACCGCTTCTGGTTCAATCCGGAATTGGCAAGCCGTTTTTTCCTGGTACCCGGCTCGATCGCCGTGGTGATGACCATGATCGGTACTCTGTTGACAGCCCTCGTCGTTGCCCGTGAGTGGGAACGGGGCACGCTGGAAGGATTGATGGCAACACCTGTCGGGATGGGAGAATTTATCGCGACAAAGGTGGTACCCTACTTCTTCCTGGCGTTGGGATCGATGGGACTATGTACGCTGCTTGCCGTATTTGTGTTCGGCGTGCCCTTTCGCGGGTCGGTGCTTGGCCTGCTTGCGATCGCGTCAACCTTTCTTGTCCCGGCCTTGGGACAGGGTCTGCTGATCTCGGCTGCCACCAAGAATCAGTTTGTCGCCAGTCAGCTTGCACTGATCACGGCCTTCCTGCCGACAATGTTGCTTTCAGGATTCATCTTCGAAATCGCGTCCATGCCGCGTCCGATCCAGTGGCTGACCTATATCGTGCCGGCCCGCTATCTGATCCCGTCGCTCCAGACCGTGTTCGTCGCTGGCGACGATTGGGGGCTTTATCTGCCCAATATGGGGGTTCTGCTCTGCTTTGGGACGGGATTTTTTCTGGCCGCGCTGGCCGTGACGCGCAGGCGGATCGCGTGACCGGGGCACGGCTGCTGGCGATTTGCGTCAAGGAGTTCTGGGCTATCCTCCGCGATAAACGAATACGCGCGACCCTGCTTGCGATGCCGATCCTGCAATTTTTCATCTTCGGGCTGGCCACGACCCTGGAGGTGAAAAACATCGACATCGGTGTTTTGAACCGCGACGTTGGGGCCTGGAGCCAGGAAGTGATCCAGCGTGTGCAAGGGAGTCCGAATGTCGCACGGGTGATCATGTTGCCCGATGGCGCGGCGGTACGTCGGGCGATCGATCATCAGCAAGTGATTGCCGTTCTTCGCTTCGAGCCAGACTTCTCGGCCAACGTGGCGAGCGGGCGAGGGGGAACGGTCGGCGCGATCTTCGACGGTCGCCGTTCCAACGCGGCCCAGATCGTTGCCGGCTATCTCGATCAAATCGTGACCGGAATAGGAATGCACTTGGCTCCAACGGCGGGAGACGCGGCGGCAGCGGGTTCCGTGGCCGTGAACTGGTTCAACCCGAATCTGGACTATGTCTGGTTTACGATGCCAGCGCTGATCGCAATCATTCCGGCGATCACAACGTTGTCGGTCGTCGCCCAGTCGGTAGCGCGAGAAAAGGAACTGGGAACATTCGATCAGCTTATGGTTTCGCCCTTGCGAGTGCACGAAATCCTGATCGGCAAGATGGTGCCGCCGGTGCTGGTCGGCCTATTTGTCGCCAGTATCTACATCGCACTGATTCCGCTGGTGTTTCACGTACCGCTGACCGGACCGCTGCAGATGCTGTATGTCGCGCTGGTCCCCTATTTGATGGCCCTGACCGGGATCGGAATGCTGATATCGGTGTTGTCGACGACCCAACAGCAGGCGTTCCTGGGAATGTTTCTCGTCGCGGTCCCAACCATCCTGCTGTCGGGGTATGCCAGCCCGATCGACAACATGCCGGACTGGCTCGCCTTCATCGCACGAGCGGATCCCGCTGGCTACTTTCTGACCGTCAGTGAGGGCGTTTTCCTGAAGGCAATGACGGCTGGGGATGTGCTGGCAAATGCCTGGCCTCTGGCTGTCATCGCGACCGTCACGCTGACCGCGGCGTCGCTGCTGTTTCGCTCCCGGATGACATGACGCTGTGATGCCCGGGAAAGCTCGGCGTAGGTGCCGGCGCGAATGGTCCGGCACCCGTGTCGTCTATTCCGCCGCTTGCTTGAATCTCTGTGCGTAGCGCAGCAACGCATCGTCGTCCGTCGGGATGATCGGTGAGAAGTCCGTGTGCGCGATCCATTCCGGACGGGTCGGCTTGCGGATGTAATTGGAAACGGCGTTCAATGTCAGATAGACGATCTTCCGTGGATATGGCGTGATGTTGCCCGCAGACCCGTGCACCAGATTGCCGTGGAACATGAGCAGACCACCTGCCTTACCGGTCGGTGCCACGATGCCGCCTTGGTCGACCAGTTTGGTCACGGTGTCCTCATCCAGGGTCCATAACGGATAGGAAGTCGTGCTGATATCGTGTCCGGCTTCCAGAACGCCGTGGGTATGGCTGCGCGGTACTAGCATCAGCGGACCGTTGATCGGCATCACCTCGTCCAGGAATACCGCGATATTCATTGCCCGCGGCTCCGGCATGCCGTCATCGCGTGCCCAGGTGCCGTAATCCTGGTGCCATTGCCACACGTCGCCGGTGAAGCTGGCCTTCGCGTTGATCTTGTATTGGTGCATGTAAAGCTGTTCACCGAAGATCTGCTCGATCGGGCGGATCATGCGGGGATGGCGGGCCAGCAGGCCGTGCGCCTCATTGTACAGATGGGCAGCAAATGCAGTGCGTGGCGCACCGGATTTCTCCCGCCATACCTCCGGGCGCTGCTGGCGATAGATCGCTTCTGCTTCGGATTTCAGGACAGCGATTTCTTCCGGCCAGAAGGTCTCCGGAAGGAACAGATAGCCCTCCTCGCGAAATTGGGTGAGCTGGGTGTCCGTCAACATCGTTCGTTCCTCCTGTTATCGCGTGATCGTCAGGATCAGGCTGCCTGGGTCAATTGGGCCGCGGTGCGCTGTCCAGCGGCCTCGGCATGGGCGTGGGCGGCTGCCTGGGCGGCCCCGGCATCACCAGCGCGAATGGCGCGCAGGATGGCCGGATGCTCTTCCTGCCAGATGCGCGCTGCGTAGCCAGGTGCATGGAGCAGCGTCGCCATCGACCGCATCATGTGCGGCCATAGCGGTTCCATCATCTCCGAGATCACCGGATTGCCGGACAGTTCATACAGGCTCCGATGGAAGTCGGCGTCCGCCCGGACCCGCACTGCGATCGGCGTGCCAGGACTGAAGGCCGCGGCATCGGCGATCTGAGCCGCCAGGCGATCCAGGATTGACGCTGGCGCGGCATGGGCGGCGACCTGCCGCGCGGCCAATTCTGCCGCCAGCATATCGATCGCGGCCCGCACCTGATAGAGCTGCAGGACCCGCCCCGCATCGATGGGAACCACGCGCAGTCCGCGGCGGCCGGCATCCTCCACCAGTCCCTGTCGTTTCAGCAGATGCAGAGCATGGCTAATGGGTTGGCGAGAGACCCCCAGTGTCTCGGCGAGCTCCGCCTGCCGAATTCGTTGGCCAGGTGCCAAGGTGCCATCCGTGATTGACTCGAGCACCCGCAGATAGGCCTGGTCGATGAGGCTTGGCGTCGCGGCAAGGGCTTCCAGCATGGAATTCAGAATTCCGTATTCCTGACTGCAGCCGTATTAAGGACAGCTATTGCGGGTGTCAACATTCTGAAGTGCCCGCAACCGGCATTGTCAGGGGCTTGCCGCGACATGGGGTTCGGGCACGGTCGCAGATGCGGTTTCCGCGTTTCGGGTGACGAGGATCTATGTGCCGACTCTGCCGATGCAAGTCGGCAGGGGCGTGCGTCCACCCATTGAGAGATTGCGTAAAAGCGCCGCCAATCAGCAAACACCGATCACGACCGTAAGCCGCAGCCCCGCGCAATGCGCACGGTCTCGACCGTTAGCTGCCGCAGGACTGCCGGAACCTCGCCTATGGGAAGAAACGCGGTGGAAGAAATGCGGTCAGGCGTCCATCTTCAAGGCCGCCAGGAAGGCGGATTGCGGGATTTCCACCTTGCCGAACTGCCGCATCCGCTTCTTTCCCTCTTTCTGCTTCTCCAGCAGCTTCCGCTTACGCGTGATGTCGCCGCCGTAGCATTTTGCGGTCACATCCTTGGATAGCGCGCTGATCGTCTCCCGCGCCACCACGCGTCCCCCGATCGCAGCCTGGATGGCAATCTTGAACAACTGCTTGGGGATCAGATCCTTCAGCCGAGCACAGATTGCCCGGCCGCGGGTTTCGGCCGCGGCGCGGTGGGCGATGAAGGACAATGCATCGACAGCATCGCCATTCACGAGGATCGAGATGCGGACGAGATCGCTTTCAGCATAGCCGTCCATCTGATAGTCGAAGCTGGCATAGCCGC
This sequence comes from Rhodopila sp., assembly GCF_035548095.1. Lineage (GTDB taxonomy): Bacteria > Pseudomonadota > Alphaproteobacteria > Acetobacterales > Acetobacteraceae > Rhodopila. The sequence continues at coordinate 46,050 of NZ_DASZUV010000030.1, forward strand.
GAGAGATCGACTTCAGGCGGTCATAGAAATCGAACACCACTTCATTCAATGGGATCCGGTAGACCGCCATGGCTCGATTGCCGACATAGGTCAGGTCCACCTGCTGACCGCGCCGTTCAGAACATAGCTGGAGCACATTCCCCAGATAATCGTCGGGAACCATGATGGTCGCCTTGATCCATGGCTCCTCGATATGGTCGATCACCGATCCGTCGGGCATATCGACCGGGTTGTGCAACTCCTGCATGTCCCCATTGGTCTTGTAGATATGGTACACGACCGACGGCGCCGTGGCGATCAGGTCCAGATCGAACTCACGTGTCAGGCGTTCCTGGATGATTTCCAGATGCAGCAGGCCGAGGAAGCCGCAGCGAAAGCCAAATCCCAGCGCTGCCGAGGTTTCCGGCTCATAATGAAACGAGGCATCGTTCAGTCGCAGCTTCGCAAGGCTGTCGCGCAGCTTCTCGAAATCGTCCGCATCGATAGGGTATAGGCCGCACCACACCACCGGGATGGAGGGTTTGAAGCCGGGCAGCGGTTCGGTGGCTGGAGCGCGGTCATCGGTAATCGTGTCGCCAACGTTGCAGTCTGCCACCGTCTTGATGGCGGCTGTGATGTAGCCCATCTCGCCCGGCGCCAAGTCGTCCACCGGGACCATCTTCGGCGTGAACACGCCGACCTGCTCCACCGTATGGACCGCGCCGGAGGACATCATGCGGATGCGCTGTCCTTTTTTCAGGCGTCCGTCCTTGATGCGTACGAGGATTACGACGCCCAGATACTGGTCATACCAGCTATCAACCAGCAGCGCTTTCAGCGGCGCGTTGGCATCGCCGCTGGGTGCCGGCAGGCGCGTCACCAGCGCCTCCAGCACGCCTTCGATGTTCAGCCCGGTCTTGGCGCTGATCTCGACCGCATCCGATGCATCCAACCCGATCACGTCCTCGATCTGCTGCTTCACACGCTCCGGTTCGGCGGCCGGCAGATCGATCTTGTTGAGGATCGGGACGATCTCGTGATTCGCCTCGATCGCCTGATAGACATTTGCCAGGGTCTGCGCTTCGACCCCTTGAGACGCGTCCACCACGAGCAGGCTGCCCTCACATGCCGCCAGACTGCGGCTGACCTCATAGGCAAAGTCGACATGACCGGGCGTGTCCATCAGGTTCAGTTCGTACGTCAGGCCGTCCTTCGCCTTGTAGGTGAGGCGGACGGTCTGCGCCTTGATGGTAATCCCCCGCTCCTTCTCCAACTCCATGTTGTCCAGCACCTGGGACGTCATCTCACGCGCGCTCAACGCTCCCGTGTGCTGGATCAGCCGGTCGGCGAGCGTCGATTTCCCATGATCGATATGAGCGATGATCGAGAAGTTGCGGATGCGGTCGATAGGGGTGTCGGTCATGAGCCTGCGCTGTCAGACGGTCGCCGGAACGGCGCTGCGGAAGCGGGAGAGATAGTGTGTCCTCCCGGTGCTGTCACCTGATTCACGACGCGTTCGGCTTGGGCACGGACTTGGAGGCCGGCAAATAGAGCAACCTGCCGGCCACGCTTTCCGCGCGTTGACGCAGGCGATGAACCTGAGCGGATGCAGCCAGTCGGCGGTCGAGGAAAGCGAGCGTGTCCGTGTCGTCCTCGGAGGGATCGCGGAGCCAAAACAGTATCGTGGCCGTGTAGATGACTGTGAGATGTGCACGTTTTGTATACCACGCGAAATCGGCGGAACGATCGCCGGCGGCATGCCAGATCGCGTCCACGGTACGCGCCGTGCACGCCGCCGCTGCCCGAGCGTTGCGCGGCATCGCCAGAAGGGTGACCGCGCGCCTGATCGCCGCCTTGAATGGCCGGTTTTGCTCCAGGCGCAGTGCGATGACCGCGCGTACCCGTTGGGATAGCCGCATCGGTGGCAATGCGCCGGCTGCATCCTCCATTCTACGGTCGGCCAGGTCGCAGAACGTCTCGATCATGTCCACGGGCCCTCCCGGGAATAGAAGATCCGCCTCATCGGCGGGCATGCCGGCATCCGCCAGACCAGCCCGCAGCGCCCTGGTGGTCCAGCCGTCAAAGGTTACATGGGGCAACATGGCCATGATGGCCTGGTCGCGCTCCGGCATGCGTTCCGGTGGGCGGATCATTCCTACGCTCCTGTCTGCGCCTGCGTGGCGGCGGCGCGGTTGAGTTCTTCGTTGAACCCGAAGTAGCGGAAGTCGGTCATCCGCATCGGGTAGAGAATGCCATCCAGATGATCGTATTCATGCTGCACCACGCGGGCGTGAAAGCCGAAGGCTTCTCTTTCGATGACATTCCCGTCGCAGTCGACGCCGCGATACCGGATATGTCTGGCTCGTGGCACGGCGGCACGCAGGTCGGGGATCGACAGGCAGCCCTCCCAGCCGATTTCGCGCTCATCGCCGACCAGTTCCAGGGTTGGGTTGATCAGCACCGTGTTGGGTTGTGGCGCATCCTGCGGGTCGGAGGAGACGCGGCCGCCAGGAACGCGGAACACGAACAGCCGCAGCGGCTGATAGACCTGCGGCGCGGCCAGCCCGACGCCGGGCGCATCCTCCATCGTCTCCATCATGTCCGCTACCAGCCGGCGGATCTCCGGGGCTCCGGGCTCCGCTACCGGCTCGCACTGCCGCAACAGCACCGGGTGGCCCATGCGGGCTATTTTCAGGATGGCCATGTCCGCTCCTGCTTGTTCAATTAAAAGAAATCTGCTTGCGGCGCCGGACCGTCGTGGTAAAGACGGCGCTCCCCGCGTCGGCTATCCGACAGCGGGCGTTTGGTGCAACCGGTGGGCGGCGGCACATCTGGAAAGGAGCAGGCGGCCAAGTGCAAGTCCTCGTGCGTGACAACAACGTTGATCAGGCGCTGAAAGCGCTCAAGAAAAAGATGCAGCGGGAGGGTATTTTCCGCGAGATGAAGCTGCGGCGGCATTATGAAAAGCCGTCAGAGCGCCGGGCTCGCGAAGCCGCGGAAGCCGTACGCCGGGCTCGGAAGCTGGAGCGTAAGCGGCTGGAGCGGGAAGGCTTCTGACAGAACTATTGAATTCGTTCCAGAAGTCCGTGCCGCTGATTTCATCATGATGAAGCGGGTGTTGCCGGAGCGAATTTCCGACACCCGCTGATCAGGGACGGGCGACGTTTGCAACGCGTCGCCCCTCAGGCAAGGCGCATGTCGGTGAAGCGCGGCGCCATGCGACCCGCCCGGCAATGACCGGCTAATGCGCCTCCGCCCAGCTGGGCCCGATACCCGTCTCGACCACCAATGGCACCGCCAGGGTCGCGGCGCGTTCCATGACGTCACGCGCCAGGCCGGCCAGACGCTCCGCCTCATCTTCTGGCGCCTCGAACAGCAATTCGTCGTGGACCTGCAGCAGCAGCCGTGATCGCAGGCCGGCCAGGCGCATTGCTTCGGGCAGCCGGACCATGGCGCGCTTGATGATGTCCGCCGCTCCACCCTGCAACGGTGCATTGATCGCCTGCCGCTCCGCATAGCCTCGCCGTGCGGGGTTTTTGTCAGCGATTCCGGGTACCCAGCAGCGGCGGCCGAACGGTGATACGACATAGCCGCGGATTCGCGCGTCTTCCTTTGTACGTTCCATATACAACCGGATACCCGGATACCGCTCGAAATAGCGGTCGATATAACCGCGTGCCTCACCGGGCGTGATACCGAGTTGCCTGGCAAGCCCGAAACCCGAGATCCCATAGATGATGCCGAAGTTGATGGCCTTGGCGCGCCGGCGGGTCATCGGATCCATGCCTTCCATCGGCACGCCGAATACCTCGGACGCTGTGCGGGCATGGATGTCCTCACCCTTGGCAAAGCTCTCACGCAGCTGCGGGATGTCTGCGACATGGGCCAGCAGCCGCAGCTCGATCTGCGAATAATCGGCACTGACCAGGACATGCCCCGGCTCCGCGATGAAGGCGTGGCGGATGCGGCTGCCCTCTTCGGTTCGGATCGGAATATTCTGCAAGTTGGGATCAGTCGATGACAGCCGCCCGGTCGACGCGATTGCCATGGCAAAGGAAGTGTGAACCCGACCCGACTCCGGGTTGATCTGGTCTACAAGCGCGTCGGCATAGGTGCTTTTGAGTTTCTGCAGCTGCCGCCAGTCCAGCACCCGTTGTGGCAATTCGTGTCCCTGATCGGCCAGCGCCTGTAATATCGACGAATCCGTTCCCCAGGCACCCGTCTTCATTCGCTTGCCGCCCGGTAGTTTCTGCTCGTCGAACAGTACTTCACCAAGCTGCTTGGGGCTGCCGACATTGAATGGATGTCCAGCCAGACGGTGGCAGTCCTGCTCCATTACCGCCATGCGCGCCTCAAAATCCACCGACATTCGTTTCAGGTCGTTGGCATCGACCTTCACGCCGGCGCGTTCCATCTCAAGCAGGACGGGCAGCAGACGGCGTTCCACCTGCTCATACAGTGCAAGACCGCCATTCAGCCGCAGGCGTGGGCGCAGCGCATGCCACAGGCGCAGCGCGATATCGGCATCTTCGGCGGCATAGGCCGTAGCGCGGTCGACCTGAACCTGAGCGAAGCTGATCCGATTGCGGCCGGTACCCGTCACCTCATCGTAGCTGATCGGCGTGTGCCCCAGATGCAGACGGGAGAGCTCGTCCAGCCCATGACCGTGCAGCCCTGCGTCCTGCGCGTAAGAGATCAGCATGCTGTCATCCACCGGCGTCGGCATGGGAAAGCCCGCCCGGTTCATCACCAGCATGTCAAACTTCGCGTTTTGGAAAACTTTCAGAATGGACGCGTCGGTCAGCATCGGTCCGAGGATGGCGATGGCGTCATCCAGCTTGATCTGATCACCGAGTACCTCGTGCGCCAGCGGGACATAGCAGGCGCAGCCGGGTGCGGTTGCGAGGGAGATCCCCACCAGCCGCGCCCGCATCGCGTCGAGACCATCGGTCTCGGTATCCATGCCAACGACGCCGGCGATGCTCGCCTTGGCGACCCAGTCTCGCAGGACATCGGCTGAGGTGACGCTCTCATACGGTCCAAAATCGGAACTGATCGGCGGCGGTGCCAGACCCAGATCCGGCTGCAACACGGGTTTGGGCGGTGCATCCGCCGGGCGCGTCTCTTCGGCCGGCTTTGCGGTCGCCGCGGCGTCCAGGCCCAGCCGCGCAATGATGCTGCGAAATCCCTGGAATTGCAGCCATGCCTTCAGCTTGTCGGGCTCCATGTCCCGCTGCGCCAGCGCCGCCACCGGCAGCGGAAGCGGCGTGTCTTCACGCAGTTTCACGAGCTCGCGGGACATGCGGGCCTTCTCGGCATGCTCGATCAGCATGTCGCGCCGCTTCGATGCCTTCATCGTGGGAGCGGCAGCCAATACGCCTTCCACATCGCCATATTCGTTGATCAACTGTGCCGCGCCTTTCGGACCGATTCCCGGCACGCCCGGCACGTTGTCGACGGAATCCCCGATCAGCGCCTGCACCTCGATCATCTTGTTGGGTGTGACGCCGAACTTCTCCATCACCTCGTCCGGGCCGATCGGCTTCTGCTTGATCGGGTCCAGCATGCCGACGCCCGGCCGGATCAGCTGCATCAGGTCCTTGTCGGAGGAGACGATGGTGACTTGTCCGCCATCCGCCGTGGCGGCGTGGGCGTAGGCGGCGATCAGATCATCTGCCTCCCAATCCGCCAGCTCGATCGCCGGGACATTGAAGGCTTCGGTCGCCTCTCGTACCAGGGCGAACTGCGGGATCAGCTCATCCGGTGGTGGTGGCCTGTTGGCCTTGTAGGCCTCGTACAGACGGTTGCGGAATGTCGTGCGACCTGCGTCGAAGATGACGGCAATGTGGGTACCGACATGCTCCTTCAACAGCTTGGCCAGCATGTTGGTGAAACCGAATACGGCGTTCACCGGCGTCCCGTCCGGCCGCGTCATGGGTGGCAGGGCATGGAAGGCACGGAAGATGAAGCCGGACCCGTCGATCAGGACCAGACGAAGCGCCTTGGTCTCCGACGGGGTTTCAATGTCCGCTGGCGTGGCCGGCTCCCGGGTTCAGGACGTACAGGCGCGAGCAATAGGGGCACATGACCTTCTCACCTGCGATCCGCAGGAAGACGCGCGGATGGCCGAGCGGCCCGTCCCCTCCGTCACAGGCGACCGTACGCTCGTTGACGCGAATGATCTCGGTCGGTGTCATCGCGGGTGCGCCGGCTGGCGCGGGACTGTCATGGAGGGCGCCGTCCGGCATCGTGATCCTCTGTCTGGTCGGAAAAGTGTCGGGATGATAGCGATGCGGAGGATGCTTTCAACCATGATCCCGTGATCCGACGCCTGGGCTGTTTGTTGCTGGCTGTGTTCCTGCTCGCCGCATGTTCGGTCCAACTGGCGCCGCCGGGCCCCGCGATCAGGCTGCCAGCCGAAACTGCCGACGCTTTCATGATGCCGGACGGCGCCATACTGCCGTACCGTGCCTGGCTGCCTGACGGGAGGGTGCGGGCTGTCGTACTGGCATTGCACGGCATGAACGACAGCCGCGACGCATGGGAGTATCCGGCTCCCGATTTCGCTGCCCAGGGGATCGCGGTGTTCTCGCCCGATCAGCGCGGATTCGGCGCCACGTCCAGTCGTGGACTTTGGCCGGGAACCGCCGGCCTGGTCGCAGACGCCCGCGTGATGATCCGCCTGCTGCGTGCTCGGTACCCGGGTATTCCGCTCTTCGCGATGGGCGAAAGCATGGGGGCGGCTGTCCTGATGGTGCTGGATACCCAAGCGGATGCCCCGCCGGTCGACGGTACTATTCTGGTAGCGCCGGCGGTCTGGAGCCGCTCGAAGATGAACTGGTTTCTGCGCGGCTCTCTGTGGCTTGCTTATCGGACTGTGCCTGGCCTGACCTTGACCGGGCGGGGGATCGTGCGGGTGACCGCCAGCGACAACCGCGACGCCTTGAGGCGCCTGTCAGCCAATCCGCTGACCATTCATGGTACTCGCGTCGACGCGATCGACGGCCTGGTGGATCTGATGGACCAGGCCGCGGCTGCGGCGCCCCGGCTGCACGGCCGGATGCTGTTTCTGTATGGTGGCAAGGATGAGCTGGTCCCGCCTCGCGCCACGGTCGCCGTCTGGCGGACGCTGCCACTCGGGAATGTGACCCTGGCCTATTATCCGGCTGGTTACCATCTGCTGCTAAGGGACAAGGAGCGTTCGGTGCCGATCAACGATATCCTGGCATGGATGCACGACCCCTCGGCGCCGCTGCCGTCCAGCGCTGATGAGGCTGCGGCCGTCTGGCTCAAGCAGCAGCCGCAGGATTAGGAAAGGAGGCCGATGCCACCGCGTCGTAAACCAAGACCGAAATTGCCGCCGGAGATTCCGGAAACGGCAAAGCCGGATGTGCCGAAGCCGCCGGACTGTGTGGCTGATGACTTGCCGGACGAACTGCGAAAGATGCTGGAGGCGGCGTATACCTGAACCCCTGGGAGGGTCAGGGCATCGCGCCATTCCGGAGCGGGAGCGACGCCGTCCGGTCTTCAATCCCGGGGGATCGTGCTCCAAGCCCTGCGCGCCGCGGCGAAGCGCGTTCCCGGCATCGGTGGTTCTTCCGGCGGACCGGCGAAGCATTGCGCAATCTGCATCCAGGAATGCGCAGCGGCGCCGATGACGCACAATGCCGTATCGGACACGTTCCGGACCTGGGTGACCACCTGGCAGAAATCCAGTGCGTCGCCTTCGATCCGGTCATTCGTGGCAAGCGGATTCCACTCCCATATCCCACCGGAGGGAGCGGTAAGACGGACGTAGGGCGGAGGCCCCGGTTCCTGAAGGCCACGATTGGCGAAGGTCCAGCCATAGGTCCGCACTCCGATCTCGGCGATGTTGCGAAGCCGGTCGGTCGGTCGCCGGGTGCGGCCCAATACGTCGAAGACTTCCTGTCCGTGTGCCCATGTCTCCATCTGGCGCGCCGTGGTGAACATGCGCAGCCCCATGTCCGGGCCTGTCCATTTGAGACGTGTGGACGTCGGCAGGGTAGCCAGTCTCTCACAAAGCGCCAGCACACTCCCATGCCATTGCTGGCGCAGACGCTGTCCCGTCAGATGGCCAAGCCGGTAGCGGGTCTCCTGAAGCCGCGTCATGCCGCCGTCGCGCAGTGCCCGGATCTCGGCGTTGAGACGGTCGAAGGCAATTGGCCCCTCGGCTGACGCGGTGGCCAGCATGTCCCCTGAATGCAGGTGCTGCACGACGTCGTTGATGGTCCAGCCCTTGAACCCAGCCCTTGAACAAGGTGACCTGGTCCCAATCCGCGTCAGGGAGGTCGCGCAGCAGGGCGCCCAACGCGTCGGCCTCGGCCCTGAAGGCGTCGATCTGGGGCAGCACGGCAATCTTCTGTCCGTTGTCAAAAAAATGGGCGATCCACCTGGTATTCCGCATTGCGTGCTTCGCTTGCTTGGACCATCCTGCTGATGTGACCTGAAGCTGCAAGCAGAGGTTCGACCATGACAGGACTTGTCGTCAGCCGACGCACCACTCTCCTGATGACGGCCGCGGTTGCCGCCTTAGGGTCCAGTGCCAGAGGGCCTCTTGCCCGAGCGGCGGACAAGACTGTTTCGGTCGGGGTCAATCTCTCGTTGACAGGTGCCGACGCCGACTCCGCCAAGCGGATGGAGAACGGTGCCATCATGGCGTTTGACGAATTCAACGCGAAAGGCGGTGTCAACGGCTACAAGATTGTGCTGGTCCCCTACGATGACGGCACCGCCACATCGGGTCAGTACGATCCCGCGCAGGCCGCGACCAATGCCCGGAAGATGGTCGCTGACAGAGCCACCGTGGCAGCAATCGGCCCGCAAATGAGCGGTGCGGGAAAGGCCATGGCGCCCATTCTCAGCCAGGGCGGGCTTGCCATCATCACCCCATCCTCGACCAACCCGGACATCACCGATCCGAAATATGCCGCGCAATACAGGCCGGCGGGGAAGCCGATCTATTTCCGCACGGTGGCGACGGATGCCTATCAGGGTCCCTATATGGCGAATTTCTACGCCGATGTGCTGCATGTGAAATCGGTCTACATCCTTGACGACAGCGGTGCCTATGGCGTGGGGCTCGCCGATTCGTTTCAGGCGCAGGCCGAGAAGAAGGGAATCAAGGTGCTGGGCCGTGATCGGCTGGATCCCAAGGCCGCGGATTATACCGCGGTGCTGACAAAGATTAAGTCGCTGAATCCGGACGCATTATATTACGGGGGTGTTCTCCAGGCCGGTGTGAAGCTGGCAAAACAATCATATGACATCATCCCCAAAGTCATTAAAGGCGGCGGAGACGGCGCCTATGGGCCTGAGATGCTGACGGCTGTGGGTGCGCCGGCAAATCAGGGGTGGTATGCCACGATTGCTTCGCCGCACGTCACGGATGACGCCAAGATAGCGGACTGGGACAAGGCTTATACGAAGAAGTTCGGCATCGGCCCGGACGATTATGCGGTCACCACCTATGACGCGGCCCTGGTTATTATCGCAGCCCTGAAACGGATTACTGATGCCGGTAAGGTCCCGACGCGGGAAGCAATGCGCGATGCGATCCAGGGGATCAAGGTCGACACGCTGCAAGGCCCGGTTTCATTCGACGCCAATGGCGATCTGACAGACAAGACGATCAGCATCTTCCAGATCGGGCAGAACAAGGAATTCCCCGACGACGACATGCGTCAATACAAGTATATTGGCGTGGCACCATCTTCATAATCGCCGGCCCATGACCGCCGGCGGGTTGCTGCTGCAGCAGCTGATCAACGGTCTGAGCCTCGGCGCCATGTACGCGCTGCTCGCACTGGGCTTTACCTTGGTCTACGGTATCCTGGAGCTGATCAACTTCGCCCATTTCAACGTCTTCATGGTCGGCAGCTTCGTCGGGATGTGGACCCTACAGGCGATGGGGTTGAAGGGGCAGACGGTCATCCTCACAGGCCTGCCCTTGGCCGGCGCCTTGCTGATGGCATTGATCGTCACGATGGTGGCGTCCGGCGCGCTGGGCGTGGCGATCGAGCGGCTGTCGCTCCGCCCGCTGCGCAATGTCCGCGGGCCGGCGGCGATGATTACCACCATCGGCGTGTCCTATGTGCTGTTCAACGTCGTCCTGCTGGGCGTCGGCGCGGACGCAAAGAATTACCCGAACCCGCTGCCTCCGGTGACCTGGACGCTGGGTGATGCCGTTCTGCGGCTGCGGGAGGCTCTCATCTGGATCGTCGCCCTGCTGCTGATGCTGGCCCTGCAGATGTTCGTACAACGGTCCAGGCTGGGAAAGGCCATGCGGGCTACGGCCCAGGATCCCGAGGCTGCCAGGATGATGGGCGTCGAGGTCGATCGGGTGGTGGTCATCGCCTTCTTCGCCGGTTCCGCGCTGGCCGGCGCTGGTGGATTGATCTTCGGATTGTACTACAACTTTACCAGCTTCATCATCGGGTTCACTGCTGGATTGCGCGCCTTTACCGCCGCCGTGCTGGGAGGCATCGGCAACGTGCCGGGGGCGATGCTGGGCGGTGTGATCATCGGTCTGATCGAAGCGATGGGCAGCCAGTTCATCGCCGCCGCCTGGACCGATGTGATCATCTTCTCGATCCTGGTTCTGGTGCTGGTGTTTCGGCCGGCGGGGTTGCTGGGGCGCGTCGCGCCAAACAAATCCTGATGTCGATCCGCCTGTCAGCGATCACCCGTGGCAAGGTTCTGATCCTGTTGCTGGCGATCGCGGCCGTCGCGTTTCCGCTGATCCATGACAACGATGCCGATATCGATTCGGCTGCCAACGCCGCCGCCTATGCGACACTCGCGCTGGGTCTGAATATCGTGGTCGGCTTTGCAGGGTTGCTGGACCTGGGTTACGCGGCGTTCTTCGCGATCGGCGCCTACGCATATGGCATCCTGACATCGTTTCAGGTGATGCCGCACTGGTCCTCATTCTGGGGGCCGTTTGACTGGCTCGATCTGGTGCAGCGAATGCCACAGCCGGGCGGTGACGTCGTGCACTTCACCGTATCCTTCTGGATCATGCTGCCGGTATCGGCGCTGATCGCTGCCTTCTTTGGCATTTTGTTCGGCGCCCCGACCCTGCGGCTGCGCGGTGATTACCTCGCCATCGTCACTCTGGGGTTTGGTGAGATAGTGCCAATCGTTGTACGCAACACCGATTCGTTGACCAATGGCGCGGCCGGACTGAACGGTATCCAGGCGCCGTCGCTGTTCGGCTTCAACTTCGGTGTTGATGCCCTGCCATACTACTATGTTGCTATCGCAATGGTGGCGTTGCTGATCTTCATCAGCGTACGTCTACGCGATAGCCGCATTGGGCGCGCCTGGATGGCAATCCGCGAAGATGAGACGGCCGCCATGGCGATGGGTGTCGATCGCACGCGCACGAAGCTGCTGGCTTTTGCCATCGGGGCGGCCTTCGCCGGCGCGACCGGCACCTTCTATGTCGCGAAGTTGCAGACGGCGACGCCGGAAATGTTCGGCTTTCCTGTTTCGGTCATGATCCTCGTCATGGTCGTGCTGGGCGGGATGGGCAGCGTCTGGGGCGTCGTGCTGGGCGCAGCCATTCTGCAATTGCTTCAATCCTGGTGGTTACCGGATCTCAGCTCCTGGCTGCATATCCTTGGTAACGGACTGAATATCATCTGGTTGCAGCAAGTTGATCTGACGCACGCGATCGAGCTGATCTTTGGCCTGATCCTGGTGCTGATGATGTTGTATCGGCGGGAGGGCCTGATACCGGCAACCCGCAAAGAACCAGAGCTGGATGTGATGCAGCAGCACGCCCAGGTAGAGCGTGGGACGGCAATCGCCCTGTCCGGCCTGCATCATGACGGGGACGCAACACTGTCGGTCCGGGGCATCACCGTGCGGTTCGGCGGCCTGACGGCGCTGAATGCGGTAGACCTGACCGTTCCGTCGGGTGGTGTCGTGGCGGTGATTGGCCCCAATGGGTCCGGCAAGTCCACCCTGTTCAATACCATCACAGGGCTGACGCCGGCTGACCATGGAACGATCCGGTTCGGCGATGATGACATCACCTGCCTGCCGCCGCACATCATCCTGCGCCGCGGCATCGCCCGCACCTTCCAGAACATTCGTCTGTTCAACACGCTGTCCGTGCTGGACAACGTGCTGATCGGGCAGCATGCGCGCCTCCGCACCGGCCCACTGGGGGCGGTGCTGCGCCTGCCAGCGGCGCGGCATGAGGAGGCGACGGCTCGTGCATGGGCGACCGAGATCGTTTCGATCTTCGGTAACCGCCTGCTGCCGCGCCTGACACAGACGGTCAGTCACCTGTCCTATGCCAATCGGCGTCGCGTGGAGATCAGCCGAGCACTTGCATCGCGGCCGAAGCTGCTGTTGCTGGATGAGCCGACGGCGGGCATGAACCCGGCCGAAACGCTGGAACTTGCGGAGCAGATCAAGGCCTTGCATGCACTGGGCGTGACGATCCTGCTGATAGAGCACAAATTGGACGTCGTGACCCGCCTGGCTGACACGGTGATCGTCCTGGATCACGGTGAGAAGATCGCCGAAGGCCCACCGGATGAGGTACGCCGAAACGAACAAGTGTTACGAGCCTATCTGGGCCGCGGCGCTCTGGCGCGAGCGACTGCCGATGCCTGAAATCGAATTGTTGCAGTTCCGGGGTGTCAATACATTTTACGGCGACCTGCACGTCCTGAAGGACGTTGACTACACCATCATGCGGGGCGAAATCGTTTCGCTCCTTGGTGGTAATGCCTCCGGCAAGTCGACGACGATGAAGACCATCATGGGTGTTGTGCGACCTGCCAATGGCAGCGTCACCTTCGACGGTCAACGGATCGACACTCTCTCCACCGCCGAGCGCGTTCGCCGAGGAATCGCTCCGGTCCTGGAAGCTCGGCGGCTCTTCCCCCGCATGACGGTGTTCGAGAACCTGGAGATGGGCGCCTATACGCGGAAACGCGGCATGGAGTTCGATCAGGATCTCGATCGCGTCTACCAGTTGTTTCCCCGCGTCAAGGAGCGCCGCAACCAGCTTGCCGGCACGCTGTCGGGTGGCGAGCAGCAGATGGTGGCGATCGGACGCGCCCTGATGGCCCGCCCGCGGCTGATCTGCATGGATGAACCATCAATGGGCTTATCGCCGCTTTATGTGGAGCAGGTGTTTGAAATCATCCAGCAGATCAATCGCCAGGGCACCACCATCTTCATGGTGGAACAGAACGCCAACATGGCGCTGGCGATTGCCCATCGGGCCTATGTTCTGCAGACCGGACGTGTCGTGCTGTCCGGCACCGCGAAGGAACTGCGGCGCGATAAGGCGATCCAGGAGGCTTACCTGGGGGAGATGCAGGTCGACTGATGCACTTTCAGGCTCCGACGGCCCCTGTTGACGCGGGACCGTCCCACTCGTCTGATAGGTATCTCCACCATCATGGAATCTGCCGCCCGTGTCCCACGCCGAAATCGTGCTTGTCCACAGTTCCGATCTTCACGTCGATGCCGATCCACACCAGGGACCATACGGGGATGATGGAACAACCGGATTGAGGGTGGTGCTGGACGCCGCAAAGGCCCATCAGGCGCATTACGTCCTGCTCGTCGGTGATGTTTTCGATAACAACCGCCAGCCGCCAGCGATCATCGACCGGTGCGTCAACCTGCTGCTGGATGCGGGCCGGCCGGTCGTCGTGCTGCCGGGCAACCATGACCCCGTGACGTCCGGTTCCGTCTGGATTCGTGGCGGCCTCAACACGCTGCCGAATGTGCACATCATCGGTGTCACGCACGATCTGGCGGTCCATTTTCCGGACCACGACCTGGAGATCTGGGGCCACGCCCATGTCGATTACAGCAATATGGTCCCGCTTCGGGAGCCGCGTCCCCGCTCCGCCCGCTGGCATATTGCCCTCGCGCACGGACATTATGAGGATGACGGCGTAGTGCCGCTGCGTCCGTCATGGCTGATCAGCAATGCCGAGATCGAGGCCACACGCGCCGATTACCTTGCACTGGGGCATTGGAACCGTCCGGCGCAAGTCGGCACCGGGACGAGCGTGCCGGCTTATTATTCCGGATCACCGGACCTCGCCAAGACGGTCAACGTCGTGCGGCTGCGCGGCAACGGCACGGTGGAGGTGACGCGCGAACCGATCTCATGGTGATCTCTCCGGCGGTGGAGCCATAGTCGCATCGGGGTTAGGATGGCGGCATGTCCAGTATTCCCTCCATTGCAGAGAATCTGCGCCGCGTGCGCGACCGTATCGCCAACGCCGCCATCACCGCTGGACGCAAGCCCGAGGATGTGACGCTGGTCGCGGTGTCGAAGACCAAGCCGGCCGAAGCGGTCATCGCCGCGATCAAGGCCGGCCAGACGATCTTCGGTGAGAACCGCGTGCAGGAGGCCGAGACCAAATTCGCGATGGTGCGTGCCGCGCATCCGGCCACCCTGCACATTATCGGCAGCTTGCAGACGAACAAGGCACGCGATGCAGTGCGGATCGCCGACGTGATCGAATCGCTCGATCGGCCAAAACTCGCGGATGCCCTGGCTGCCGCGATGAGGAAGGAGGGACGGACGCCCAAGCTGCTGATCGAGGTCAATGTCGGGAATGAGACCCAAAAGGCTGGTATCAGCCGTGAAGATGCCGATGGTTTCATCGACGATTGCAAAGGCCGTTTCGGATCGGCGCTGATCGGGCTGATGTGCGTCCCGCCGGTCGATCAGGACCCGAGGCCGCATTTCACGTGGCTCGCGGACCGTTCCGCGAAGCACGGGCTGACCACGGTATCGATGGGCATGTCAGCGGATTTTGAAGTGGCGATCGCCTGCGGTGCCACATGGGTGCGGGTCGGTAGTGCCATCTTCGGCCACCGGTAGTGCGGCGAAACGAGCGGCCCGAGGCGACAGTGCCGCCGCGAGCCGCTGCCGATATTACCGCTTGATCGGCGCGAAGGCGGCCGGTGTCATCAGGTTATTCCGCTGGCTGATCAGGTACCCGGCCTCGCCCGTCTTCTGCAGATAGGCCTGCCATTCCGGATCCGCCTGCATCGCGGCCCGCCTTGCGGCGCGGTCTGCAGCATCCTTGTAGACCCAGATATGGACGAACGTATTGATCTCTCCGGATTCGGTGACCAGGTACGCCAGCGGTTCACCCAGATGGCGCTTCTGCGGCTTCATCCCGAACTCCTCGTACAGAGCCAGTTGCTTGGCCATGGTGCCGGGCTTCACGGTGTAGGTACGGTGATCGATCAGCATTGATGTCCTCTCCCCAAACTGGTTTGCCTCAGACCGCGAAATCACCCAGATGGCGGAGCAGTACCGCCACCAGGGCCTCGCAGCCGGCCTCGTCGCGCGCATCGAAGCGCGACGGGATCGGGCTGTCCAGGTCCAGCACGCCCAGCACCGCGCCATCGCGGACCAGCGGTACCACGAGCTCAGAACGTGAGGCCGCGTCGCAGGCTATATGGCCCGGAAAGGCGTGCACGTCGGGTACGAGAACCGAGGCGGCGCGCGCGACCGCGGTGCCGCAGACGCCCTTGCCGATCTCGATCCGTACGCAGGCTGGTTTGCCCTGGAACGGGCCCAACACCAGAACCTCACGACGCATCAGATAGAAGCCAGCCCAATTCAGGTCCGGCAGCCCATGATAGATCAACGCCGCGGTGTTCGCGAGATTGGCGATCGGGTCGGTTTCGCCAGTCAGCAACCCGTCGAGTTGTTCCGCCAACTCCTCGTATGTGGCCGGGCCGAAGGTCATCGTGTCGGTATGCATGGCGCCTACCTGTAGCGGCAGGCGCTGTGCGCCGGCAAGATCACCGCAGTGACCGCCCACGGTTGACCGCCTTGTCGCCGAAGCGGCTGCGCAACGAGTCGATCGCAGCCTGAGCTGCCGCCAGGCGTGGTGTGGCCTGATCGGCAAGATCGCCCTTGTCGGCTTGAGATCGAGGTACCAGGGGTTGCGCACCGATACCGATCAACCGGAACGGAGTGCCGGTCGCTTCGGCGGCCAGCAGGCCGCGCGCCTGTGCGAAAAGCCGGTCCGGCAGCACGGTCGGGTCGGACAGTCGGGCGTTGCGGCTACGCGTGGTGAAGTGGGATGTCTTCAATTTCAAAACCACGCCCGCTGCCGCCAAATCCGCGGCTGTCAACCGCCGCGCCAGCTTTTCACACAGGCGCCACAGGTGCTTTTCCAGATCACCGATGGTGGTCAGGTCCCGGTCGAATGTCGTCTCCGCGCTGATCGACCTGGTTTCGCGGCTTGGGTCCACGCGTCGGTCGTCGGTCCCCCGTGCGCGCCGCACCAGGGCCAGGCCGTCTTCGCCCAGCATACGCATCGCTTCCGCATCGGACAGGGTCTGCAATTGACCCAGGCGGGTGATGCCGAACGCCGCCAATTTGCGTGCGGCTGCCGCGCCTATACCCGGCAGCAGCCGGACCGGTTCGGGAGCCAGCAGCTGTGGTGCCTCTTCGGCATCGATGATGGTGAAGCCGCGCGGCTTGTCGCGGCCGGCCGCGATCTTGGCCATCAGCCGGTTGGCGGCCAGACCGATCGATACCGTGACGCCGACCTGCCGTTCCACATCCAGTGCGAAGCGCGCCAGCACGGCGGCGGCCGGTGCACCATGCAGCGTATCGGTGCCGGCCAGGTCCAACACGGCTTCATCGATGGAGATCGGCTGCACCAGCGGTGTCAGCCTCTGCATCAGACCCCGTATCTGACGCGAGGCAGCGCTATATTTGGAAAAATCGGGCTTGATGATCACCGCGTCCGGGCACGCTTTCAGTGCCTTGAACATGGGCATGGCACTGTGCACGCCATACATGCGCGCAACATAGCAAGCAGCAGTGACGACACCGCGCACGCCGCCACCGACTATGAGCGGCCGAGCCGCGAGTTCGGGCCGGTCCCGCTTCTCGATGCTCGCATAGAATGCGTCACAGTCTATATGCGCGATGGTCAGGCTGGTCAGCGAACGGTGTTGCAGGATTCGATGGCCGCCGCAGCACGTGCAGCGCGGTGGCAAGGTATCCGCCACCAGGCTGCAATCGCGGCAAAGGGCGGGCATCAGTCTGCCTCCGCTGGCCACAGCCAGGCGGCGCCGCGCACCCCGGATGAGTCCCCATGCTTGGCGCGGAGCACGGGCGTGGCGATGACGTCGCTGAAGGCATGGTGCGGGATCAGGCGCGGCAACTCGTGGTACAAATGCGCCATGTTGGACAGGCCGCCGCCCAGCACGATCACGTCGGGGTCGAGGATGTTGATGACCACGGCCAGGCCGCGGGCAACCCGATCGGCGTGCCGAACCAGGGCGGCGGCGGCACGCTGGTCGCCTGCCGCGGCCCTGGCCGGCAGGTCCGACGCGTCCCATGCCCGGGGCCCGTCGCAATCGCGAGCCAGGGCGGGGCCCGCGACATAGGTCTCCAGGCATCCGTGCTTGCCGCACCAGCAAGGATGGCCGGGATATTCGTCCGGCGTCGGCCAGGGCAGCGGCGTATGGCCCCATTCGCCGGCCACACGGTGCGGGCCTTGATGGACCTTTCCGTCGACCACGATGCCGCCACCGCATCCTGTACCCAGGATCACGGCGAACACGCAGCCATAGCCGGCACCCGCCCCGTCACTGGCTTCGCTCAGCGCGAAACAATTGGCGTCGTTTTCAACGCGCACCGGCCGGTGCAGCAGGCCACCGATGTCAGCGTCCAGTCGGTGACCGTTCAGCTCCAGCGAGTTGGCATTTTTCACCAGTCCCGTTGCCGGGCTGATCACGCCAGGAATGCCGACGCCGACGGTGGCTTCAATGCCAAGCCGGGATTCGGCGTCGCGGACCAGGCCGGCAATGGCAGCCACCGTTGGACGGTAGCCGTCCGGTGTCGGGATTCGCTGCCGCAGGACTGCCACACCATCGGCGTCCAGAACGATGATCTCGATCTTGGTGCCGCCGAGGTCGATGCCGATTCGGTGCCGGGTCATGACCGGCACAGGATGCCGATCCTCAAGCACGTTCTCAAGCAGGTCGGGTCAAGACGGAGAACATCTGCCTTGCTGTGCGCGCCGCTTGCCGATGCGGGGCATCAGCCGCATGTTGCAATGCATGAGTGAGACTCTGCTCGATGTGAAGGGGATGAACTGCCCGCTACCGGTCCTGCGCGCCAACCGCGCGCTTCGGGGCATGGCACCTGGCGCACGCCTCCGTGTGCTGGCGACAGACCGGGCGGCGGTGGCGGATTTCCAGGCCTTCTGTCGTGAAACCGGTCATGCGCTGCTGGCGTGGAGTGAGGAGGCTGGCGTATTCAGCTTCGTTATTCGGCGGCGGGCCGATGCGCCACGCGCCAAGGGGGAGGATGGCTGACGTGACCACCGCCTTGATCACACACCCGGCGTGCCTGGAACACGATACCGGTCCCTATCATCCCGAAACGTCGGAGCGGTTGCGTGCTGTCCTGGCTGCGCTGGAGGCGGAGGAGTTCGCCGTTCTGCTGCGCGAGGAGGCGCCTGAAGCCACCATCGAACAGCTCAGTCGCGTCCATCCACGCGATTACGTGGAGGCGATTCTGGCGATCCATCCTGACCTGGGCGAGCCGGTCCAGCTGGATGGCGACACAGTCATGAGCGCCGGCAGCGCCGAAGCCGCGGCGCGTGCCGCCGGCGGGGCTGTCAAGGCCGTCGACGCCGTGATGGAAGGCTGGGCTCGGGCCGCCTTCGCGGCGGTGCGGCCGCCGGGCCACCACGCGGAGCCGGCGCGTGCGATGGGCTTTTGCCTGTTCAATAACGTTGCGGTCGCGGCGGCGCATGCGCGAGCGCAATGGGGTATTGAGCGAGTCGCGGTCGTCGATTTCGATGTGCACCATGGGAACGGCACGCAAGCCATGTTCGCTGCCGATCCGAACCTGTTTTACGCCTCCTCTCACCAAAGCCCGTGCTACCCGGGCACCGGCATGCCGTCGGAGCATGGCGTTGCCGGCAACATCGTGAATGCGACATTGCGGGCCCGCGACGGGAGCCAGGCATTCCGGTCGGCGTGGGCAGAAACGATCCTGCCGACACTGGACGCATTCGCGCCCGGGCTGCTGATCATTTCGGCCGGGTTCGACGCGCATGTAGCCGACCCGCTGGCACAGCTGCGGCTGGAAACCGCCGATTTCGCCTGGATTACCGATCAGCTCGTGAAGATCGCCGACAGGCATTGCGGCGGCCGCGTCGTCTCGGTTCTGGAAGGCGGTTATGACCTGGATGCATTGGCAGCCAGTGTGGCCGTTCATGTACGTGGCCTGATGCGGCTTTGATGGAGACATCGATGGTGGCGGATGCCCTGGCTGAGGATATCAGCACCCTGTCGTTTGAAGATGCCCTTTCGGAATTGGACCAGATCGTGCGTGGCCTGGAAGGCGGCGCGCTGAAACTGGACGTCGCCATTCAGGCGTTCGAGCGTGGCGTGAAGCTGCGACGACACTGCGAGGCCAAGCTCGCGGAGGTAGAGGCGAGGGTCGAGGCCCTGGTGCAGCAACCCGACGGTTCCCAGGTGACCCGGCCGCTTGAGTAAGCAGCGCGCCGACCTGCGACTGGTGGAACTGGGCCTCGTCGAGAGCCGTGCGCGTGCACAGGCCCTGATCCTGGCAGGAAAGGTCTTTAGCCGGGAGCGGCGGATCGCCAAGGCGGGTGATTTGCTGCCCGATGACGCACCACTGGAACTCCGCGGTCAAGACCATCCCTGGGTGTCGCGCGGCGGGCTGAAGCTGGCACATGGGCTGGCTCATTTCGGCTATGATCCGTCCGGGCGCGTTTGCCTGGACATCGGTGCGTCCACGGGCGGCTTTACCGACGTATTGCTGGCGCACGGCGCAGCAAAAGTGCACGCGGTCGATGTCGGTCATGGACAACTGGCGTGGAGGCTGCGCCAGGACCCGCGGGTCGCGGTGCACGAAAAGACCAATGCGCGCTATCTGGACGCGTCAGCGGTCCCGGACCCCATCGATGCGCTGGTTTGCGACGCCAGCTTCATCGGCCTGGCGACGGTTCTACCGGCATCGCTGACCCTGTGCGTGCCCGGCGCCTGGGCGATCGTGCTGATCAAGCCGCAATTCGAAGCACCGGGAGTTGCGGCAAAGGGGAAAGGTGTCATTCGGGACGCGGCAGTCCATCAAGAAATCTGCGCGCGCATCGGCGGCTGGTGGAGAATCCAGGCCGGCTGGACCGTCGATGGCATCATCGAAAGCCCGATTACCGGCCCGGAAGGCAACAAGGAATTTCTACTGGGCGCTCGTTTCGCTCAGAGCTGACAATCGCTGCCGACCGGTGCCAGCTCATGGCGGGAAACCTCGGCCAGCAACGACCAGATGCGGTCCGGCTGCATCGGCAGACTAGGGTCGTTCAGCAGGCGGTCCAGCTCCTCGAGCGTTCGCGTGTACTCGACGTCGGTCATCTATCTCCTCCTGACTGGGCAGGCGCCATCGCAAAGAAGCCGAGGAAATACGGCATCATTGCGGTGCGTCTATGTATAGGCGGAGTATATGCGGCCGCGACGACGAAGCGCTGATCACGCGTGCGTGCCAGCCGACCGGTACGCGTCACATAGACGAGAGCACCGCCGGGGCCAGCGCGACAAGGCCGGCAGCAGGATGATTGGGATTGCGGAACCGGATTTCGCCGTCGGCTGCGGCATCAGGGGCACTCAGGCCGAATAGTTCCAGGCGCGATGCGAAGCTGACCGCGACGACCGGCCGAGCGTCCCGGTGGGTCATGAATTGACGTGCCTCGCCCTCCAGTTCCAGCCGTTCACGCAGCCCGCGCCATTCCGTCTTGTCGGTGTCCTCTACGAAGATTGCGAGGATGCCGGGGTTCTCCCCTGTCAGCCGTTGAGGGGCGATTGCGCCCAGGCGGCGCCGGATGGCAATTGCTACCTCGTTTTCCTGCCCGGCCCGGGCAGCCATGACGAACACGGCGTTGCCGGCGGTGGTCACGGACAGATGCGCCTCCGGACCGAACTCGCGGCGCAGGCGGGAGATCAAGCCATTGTCTTCGGCCTGCGCCCCGGCCAGGAGCAGCGGATCAAGCCGCAGTACGATCGCCTCGTCATGGTCCTGCCGGGTCGCAGAGCGAAGCATCGCGCGGATTCGCTCATGCACCTGGGCCAGCGCGGTCAGATCTGGTTCAGCATCGTGCAGGCCACCGCGCAGTCCCTGTGGCAAGGTCATCTTCAGCAGGTAGCGGCCGGGATGCGCGGCGAGCCAGGTCTGCAGGTCTGGATCGATGCGATCCGCGAGGCGGAACCAGGCGCCGCGGTGGACGCCGCGACCTTCCTCAGCCGTGATCACGTCACAGGCGACTTCGGCCGTGGCACCGTTGCGTTGCAGCAGCAAGTCGTGCGGCGTTCCGTCTTCCAATCCAGAGAAGCGGACAGTGAACCCCCGCGCCTGCTGCATCATGGCCGTACGAATGAGGTGGAAAATCGACACCAGGGTGTTGCGGCCGGTGAGCGCGGTACGCACCTGCTCGACCAGGTTGGCTCGGCCCGCCGCCGACAGGCTCTCGGCAATGGGCTGGATTTCCGATGCGATTCGCTCGACGAGGCGCTCGCCCTGGGTCAACGCCTTGTCCCTGGGGCGCCGCAGCTTGTCGATCGTCAGTTCCAGGCTATGTCGCTGCCGAATCGCCAGGCCGGACCTGGGCCCGGAACTGGCCAGATCCCGAATTTCAGTCATCCGCTGGCGCCAGAAATCCTGGCCAATCAGCCGTATCAGCGGTTCAAGCGCTGATGGGCCGGGGTCAATGGCGTCTGCGGTCATCCGTCGTCCTGTGCAGCTTTGATGCGCTGCATCATTCAGGCGCGTTTATTCCCGACCGTCAAGGTTGGTTATTTTGGTCGATCGCAGGTCAGTCCTGCGCGGTCTCGATTCGCAGCCTCAATTCCGGGGCAGCCGCGCGGCGGATGGCGCATCCGGATTCTGCGCCCTGTGGCGCAGCAGGTGATCAGTCAGAACGCAAGCGAGCATGGCTTCCCCCACCGGCACCGCGCGAATTCCAACGCAAGGATCGTGCCGCCCTTTTGTCATGACCTCGATTTGATGGCCCTGCCGGTCCACGGAGGCGCGTGGTGTCAGGATCGAACTGGTCGGCTTGACCGCGAACCGCGCGATAATGGGTTGGCCGGTGGAAATTCCGCCTAGAATGCCGCCAGCGTGATTGGACTCGAAGACCACCTGCCCTTCCAGCATATGCATTTCATCGGCATTTGCCTCGCCGGCCAAGGCGGCGGCGGCGAAGCCGTCACCGATCTCCACCCCTTTTACGGCATTGATCGACATCAGCGCCGCCGCGATGTCGGCATCCAGCTTGCCGTAGATCGGTGCCCCAAGCCCCGGCGGCACACCTTCGGCAATCACCTCGATCACCGCACCGGCGGACGAGCCCGCCTTGCGGATGCCGTTCAAATACTCTTCCCATACTCCCGCTGTGGCCGGATCCGGGCAGAAGAACGGATTGGCATCGACCGCGCTCCAATCCCAGCGCGTCCGGTCGATCCGGTGTGGGCCGATCTGCACCAGCGCACCACGGATACGGACATTGGCGCCCAGAACCAACCGCGCAACCGCGCCGGCAGCGACTCGCATCGCTGTTTCCCGCGCGGACGATCGGCCGCCGCCACGGTAGTCGCGGACGCCGTATTTCAGCTCATAAGTCAGGTCGGCGTGACCGGGGCGAAATTGCTGCGCGATTGCCGCGTAGTCGCGGGAGCGCTGGTCCTGATTCTCGATGACCAGGCTGATCGGAGTGCCCGTGGTCACGCCCTCGAACACCCCGGACAGGATGCGAACCTGATCCGGTTCCTGTCGTTGGGTGGTGAATTTGGACTGGCCAGGGCGGCGGCGGTCAAGCCAGGGCTGGATATCGCCCTCGCTCAGCACAAGGCGTGGTGGACAGCCGTCGACGATGGCCCCGATCGCGGGGCCGTGGCTTTCACCCCAGGTGGTGACCCGGAACAGGTGGCCGAACGTGTTGTGCGACATTTGCTCAGCCCTCGGCGAGGGCGATGTCCGGCGCGTCCGGGTGCTTCATGCCGACGACATGGAAACCGCAATCCACGTGGTGGATCTCCCCGGTTACACCGCCAGACAGGTCGGACACAAAATACACGCCGGCACCGCCGACATCCTCGATGGTTGCGTTGCGCTGCATTGGGGAATTCAACTGGTTCCAGCGCAGGATGTATTGGAAGTCGCCGATGCCACCATAAGCGGCCAGGGTCTTGATCGGGCCCGCGCTGATGCCATTGACGCGGATGCCGACGCTGCCCAGGTCGGCGGCCAGGTATCGCACCGAGGCTTCCAGTGCCGCCTTGGCCACGCCCATAACGTTGTAATGTGGCACCCAGCGTTCCGCGCCGAGATAGGTCAGCGTCAGCAGGCTGCTGCCCCGCTTCATCATCGGGACCGCGCGCTGCGCCACGGCCACGAAGGAATAGGCGGAGATGTCGAGTGCTTGAAGGAAGGCCTGCCGCGGCGTGTCCAGGTAACGGCCCCGCAAATACTGCTTATCGGCATAGCCAATCGCGTGAACCAAGAAATCCAGGCCGTCCCAGTGCTGCGCCAGCTGCGCGAAAGCCCCATCGATGCTGGCATCGTCGGCGACGTCACACGGGAACAGGAGATCGGACCCGGCCTGTGCCGCAAGCGGCTTCACGCGGCGCCCCAGCGCCTCGCCCTGATAGGTGAAAGCGAGGTCGGCCCCCTGTGCCGCACAAGCGGCGGCAATGCCCCAGGCGAGGGAACGGTCATTAGCCACCCCCATGATCAGACCGCGCTTTCCTTTCAATAGGGTGCCTTCAAAGGGGGGGGATGCAGCGGGGGCGCTGTCGGCCATTTCTATCCTCTTACGCGCGAGCGACGCGATGTACAGTCGGACCGTGGTGGCACAAGGCGGTGTCGGGGGGCAAGAGGCCCTTCGAGTCGCCCGCTCGCCGGTTCAGGCGATTTTCCGTCGGAGCTTGCGGGATTCATCGATCAGATAGAGGGATCGCCTGGTCGCAACTCTTGCGCAGCGACGCAACTCTTGTGCAGCGACTGGCCTGGTGCCAGCCAGGCGACAGTTTGGCGCAAAGGTCGCATCCTGCCAGCCCGCGCGCATCTCACGGTGTGCGATGCGGCAGATGCAAGGCACAGGCTTTCCGCGTTCCGTGGCGAGCGCCTGCAAGAGGTCGATCACCTTCTCGGCATCGTTTTCCGGTAATGCCGTACTGTCCCCGCTTCCAGCCGGCGCCGCGGCAGCGTCACCCTGCCAGGCCTGCCCCCCGGAGGCGGCGGGGGTGGTTTCTGGAGTCTGGCGCGATGTCACGCTAGTCCGGCTGGGTATGCCGGGTCACCTCTGTCCAGCGCACCTCGTGGATCATCGCCTTCAAACCGGGATGATCGCTGGCGACAACGAATTCAGCGCAGTGCAAGCTGCGCTCGTTAGCGCCGGCAGCGACACGCGCGAATCAGGCAGCCTTCCGACGCCGTACCGCAGCCGTGGGCGCGACCTCGACAGGGATCGTTTCTTCCACAGGGATGGGAAGAGGGTTCTCGCCGGTCAGGCGTTCGATTGTACGGCCATATTCGGCAATGTAGTCCGCCATTGCCAGGTTTTCCTCGGCATAGCGACGCGCCTCGATCCGGAGCCGGCGGGACAGAGCCTTGTCCTCCAGCAGCAGCAGGATCTTGTCCACCAGGGCATCAGTGTCGAAAAACGACGTAAGCAAACCGTTCTTGCCGTCAGTGATGAATTCCCGCACCGGTTCAGTATCGCTACCGATGACCGCACAGCCGGCGGCCAGGGCCTCACGCAGCGACCATGAGGCAACGAAGGGGTAGGTCAGATAGACGTGGGCGTCGGACCGGCGCAGCAACGATATATAGACGTCATAGCCGACACGGCCTGGGAACGCGACCCGGTCCGGGTCGATGCGATCGCTCAGCTCTGCCAGCATCACCTCACGCCAGGTGCCTCCCTGGCGCGGAGCGCTGCCGTAGCTGATGCCGTCGCCACCGACCATGACAACCTTGAGATCCTTGTGCGTTGCCATCAGTCGCGGCAGAGCGCGCATCATCCGGTGGAAGCCGCGGTAAGGTTCCAAATCGCGAGAGACATAGGTCACCAGCCTGTCGGAAGGCCGGACCGTCATATTCCCGATCTTCAATGTGGTTCGGCGTGCGCGGGGATCCGGGCTGCATACGTCCAGGTTCACACCTTCCCAGATCAGGTCGATCTTCGGCCGAGCCCAGTCGGGATAGGTGCAGCGTTGCCATTCGGTCGGGGTTTGGCCTGACTTGCCCAGGTTCAGTGCGATGTGGTTGATCGCGTTCTTGGCCCTGATGCGCGGGAAATCGAGTGGGTCATGGGGAAATTCGGGATCAAATCCGACATCGGCGGCATTATGCTGATAATAGAATTCCATGTAGCCAAGCATCGGCGCGTCGGGCCAGACATCGCATAAATTCAGCATTTCACCCCAGCCGTGATGGCCGATGATGATGTCGGGCGTGAAGCCCAGGTGCCGCAGGCCATATGCAGCCTTGAACACGACTTCCGCCCTGCGAACCCCATCATCCAGTTCGCGCGCGGCAATGTGGGTTTCTTTGATCGCCAGCGGCGGGCGCGTATATGGAATTTTGCGGACGCCCCGGATTTCATTCTGATTGGGTTCACATATAAAAAGCACCTCGTGTTTCTCTGTGGCCACCAGATGGCGGACGATGTGCAGGAATTGTCCTGGAAAGTTCTGGTGAACAAACAGAAATCGCACGCTCGGATTCTCGCCTTGTCGATCCGCTTCCGATAGGCCGCCGCGCAAGGTGGCGATCCCGCCCATCCTGCGCCGCTCCTGCCACAAAGGCCATCAGGGAAGACGGGAATGCAACTGAGCGATCCGACCGGAACGGGATGACAGGGCCGGCTGGATCGCGTGAACGTGCGAAGATACCGTCTTCAGCGCTTCGATGGTGTCTTGGCCTTTGCCCTGGCCGGCACTTTCACCTTTGTGTCGGTGGCCTTGGGCTCTGCGGCAGACTTGCGTGGTGCCGTGGCGCTTCCGCGAGGCCGGATATGGATCTGAAATGCCTCCAGCGGCGCCAGGCTTTCCGCCTCACATGTCTCACCGCCGCGAACCGGGCCAATTGCAGTACCATCGATGAACGTTGCCGAATAGCTGCACTCGAAGGCATCGGCCGCTTCGCCCTTCAGGCGAACTTTGATACCCAGCAACGGCAAAGCCATGCCACGGCTGCCGCAGTACTTACCGCCTTCCACCCATGGAGATAGCCAGTTGCGGCCCAGAACGCCCTGATATTCGATGTCTTCCGGCTTGACAGGGCCGTGTGGCGCCATGCCGAAGCCTTCGATCCAGTTCTTACTGCCCTTGGTGCCAACCCATTCGCCCAGCATGCGGCCGACATCCCCAATCCGCTGGACGTGCGCCATGACTTCCGGTTCGGCACTCGAAGCTGGTTCGGCAGCCTGGGCGGGACTGGCATCGACAGGCTTCGCCGCGGCGATGTCCTGCGGGGCGGCGGCTCCGTTCGGCTCCTTGCTCAGACGCAACACCTGCAGCCGAGGGGCTGCGTCCGCGGCGTGGCGCGGGTTCTGATAGATCGACACCAGAATTTGCGCACTGCCGTCGGTGACGCGAACCAATGCCGCGGTCCCGTTCAGCCAGCCGTCCTCGCGAAATGTTGATACGCTGACCGCTTCCGGTCTGCCCGCCAAGCCAGGGGCCGGGGTAACGCGAACGCCGGGAAGGCCGGTGCGCGGATCAGCCTCAGGGCTGCCGGGCGTCGGAAAAATGCAGTAGAGGCCGGTCTCCAGCGTCATAAGATGCGCGGTGACGCGAAGCTCTGCGATACGATCTGACGATGCGGAGGCTTCCGGCACTTTTGGTTGATACGGTCGGGCAGCCGCCACTTCGGCGCTCACGGCTTCGGACATGCGATTATTCTGACCTCTCGATCTGGTTTGGTTGGTTTGTCATGTGTCAGATGGCGCCGGCGGCGCCGCGATCGCTAGAAATATGGAATGAGCTTAAGACATCCTTAATGATCCGCTCCTGCTGCCGCAAGCAGCGCCTTATTGATGGAACTCGAAATCAAGCCGAACGGTAGCACGAAGCCCCGACCTGTGCGGCGAATTCTTTCAGCCGGTGCGCCAAGGTCGAAGGCGACCGCGGGCAAGCCGGCGCGCCAGATATCGCCCAGGCTCAGACACCAGGTCTCGGGCCAGACCGATGGCACGAACCCCAGATCCGCATGTTGTGCCCGGATCAGCGCGACGATTTCCTCAGGACGGAAGGGTCCGGTGATGAATACCCGTTCCGTGGCCAGAAGGCGCGCATCGTCGATGCTGTGACCCACAAGAACGAATTCCAAGGGCAGACTGCGCCTCGCCGCGTCACGGGCGCACGCGAGCAGTACGTCGTAGCCTTTGTGCTTGCCGATCCCCCCCACCACGCAGATGCGGATTCGCCCGTTTGACCGACCTGCGCGGCGCCGCGTTGGCGGAAACGGGGTAGCCTCATCATTCTCGTGCGGGACGACGGTAGGCGACAGAGTTGGAAAATGTCGCCGCATCCGGGTCGCAGTGTCTTCCGACGGAGCAATGACGGTTCTGGCCGCCGCGAAAAATGCCGCCGATCGGGCCCGCAGCGCCTCCACCGACAGGTCCTCATTCATGTAATGGCCAAGGTCGGCAATGCAGGAGGCACAGTCCGGTAGCTCGGGCTCACCGCAGTAACGGTCCTGCTGTCCCAACAAGGACAGGCGAGGGCAGAACCACGCGTAGTCATGAATATGTACGTCATACGGCGCGGTCAGGCCGGCAAGGAACCGCTCGATCGAGCCGACATGGTGATCGAGCAGGTGATGAACCTCCGCCCGTATCACGCGCGTGCCCCGCAGCAGATGCCGCAGGGCGGGCAGTTCACGCGGCAGGGCGTAGACCAGATTCGGATAATCGTGAGCGAGGCCATCATGCACCGTCACGGCCGTTTCGCCGTCGGACCGCACTGCCGGGCGCAGCACGATGGCGCGCTGTCCATACGCCTGGCAGTCACGGATTGCCGCGATCACCCGCTGTTCGACACCGCCTCCATGGTCGTGGGTGACCAGGATGACAGCGCTTTGGCCGCGCCGATTTGCCGCCCGCCAGCGGACCTCGTCCAGCCGCCGGCGTGCATCGGCCAATGGATCCCGCGAGAGGAAACGGGTCACCAGCGCGTCGTAGCCGGGATGCAGCCGGTCCAGCAATCGTGCATTTCGCCGCCGTAGGTGCAGTGCCATCGGGTCGAAGCTGATGCTGCCATGGTGACCGACGAACAATCCGGTCAAGGCGACATGACGCCATCCAAGGCGGCGGGCGCGGAGGCAGAAATCATTTTCCTCGCCGTACCCCTGGGCAAAAATGTCGGGGCGCAGAGAGCCGGTGGCCGTCAGGCAGTCTCGCCGAAGATAAAGGCAGAAGCCGACCCCGACAGGAAGATCCACGATCTGGTCGGCGTTCGCCTTGCGTGCAGCGGCATCGATCCGGTCGACGGATGCCTGGTCGGGCGGCGGGTTGTCGCCATCCCGGTGCGGATAGCTGAGGATGGTCGCGTCGTTTGAAAAAGGTGTCACGGTGCCGATATCGGCGGCCCTGTAGGCGGCTTCCCGCAGGCGTTCCAACCAGCCGGACGGCACCAGGGTGTCACTGTTCAGCAGGACGACATCGCGACCTGCGGCTGCGGCAATGCCTGCGTTGGCACTGGCCGGAAAGCCCAGGGCGGTGCGATGCCGGATCAGGCGGATGCTCTTGTCGGCAGCGAGAGCGTCGAGAGCCGCGACGACGTCCTCCTGGGTCGAGCCGTCATCGACGACGATGATACGCGCATCCTTGCCGGTGCCAGCGAGGACGCTGTCCAGGCATTCGATCGCGATCCGTCCGCCATTATGCACCGGAATCACGACAGTGACGCCGCGACGGCGGCGATCGGCACCGATCGGCGCGCATGGAACCGGCGCATCAACCCGTAGCGGAACGAATACTGGAGCGTGGAGCCTTGTCTTCTTTCTGCTGGCCCGTGGCCCTGCGGCCGGGTAGCGCATCGCCAAAACTGTTGCGGCCTCGGCGTGCCACGTTCCCTCAGCCGATGGATCGATCGGACTGCCGAGCAGGTCCCGTCCATCAGCCCCGGTGACGTGGATCGGTCCCCTCGCCCAGGCCAGCTCCGACCTCGAAACGGCAAAGGCGCGCGGCCGGGCAAGGGGACCGGCATGCGGCACCTCACCGGATTCCGTCGTGGCCTGAATGACATGTGTGCGATGGGACTTGTCGCAGCGCAGCGTGAGTGTCACGGGGCGGTCCGGGTCGGCCGGATGCCACGCCCAGCCGGCCAAGCCGCCATCCACCGCTTCGACGCAGCCGGCAACCCGGGTCATTCGATCGATCAGGATTGGGCTGCCGAGAGCCGGCGTGCCCTCGATGCTGACATCCAGCCTGGCATGCCGCTGCCAGCCCCTCGGAAGGTGCTGGTTTGCCACCACGCGGCCATCCAGACGGATCTCCACGTGTGTCGCGGTCGAGGATGCTGCTCCGACGACAACCTTGCCGTCCGAACTCAGGCCGCACCACCCGGGCGCGATCGGCGGCACCGCGATCTGGGTGCCGAGCGCTTGTATATCGGACACGAAGATATGGCGCGAAAGTGCGGTTGCCAGGGCCTCGGCCGCGGCCGCAGGTCCGGCCTGCCGCAAACGGGCTGCGGCCACCCCGAACCAGGCGTGACGGATGTCGTGCTGGTCCGCGACATCCTGGAAGAGTCGGGCCGCTTTGCCCGGATCGCAATCGAGGCACGCACTGGCCAGCGTCAGCTTCACATTGGGATCGGCCGGAACCAGGCGGTGCGCGCGGTCCAGCCAACGCAGGGCGTTTTCGATGTCCCCGGTCGCCAGGGCGGCATGGCCCAGAGCAACGGCGGCGTGCGCAAGCTCCGCCCGGGAATCCTCGGTGCGGGACGACGGTCGGTCAGCCCGCCGGGTCATCGCCGTCAGTCGCCGGCGACCTGGGTTGCAACCTCTCGGGATTCAGCGGGCGCCGCTGCCGGCAGGGCGGCGAGATCACCCTTCGCGTCCTGCATGCCCTGCGCCAGTGCCCGCTCCAGCCAGCGGCGTGCTTTCTCGATATCCTGAACGCCCGCCAGGTTGCGGGCGAGGTAGCGTCCCAGCATCATCTGGGCATAGGGATGGCCGCGTTCGGCCGCGGTTTCGAACCAATGCTGGGCGACGACCCGATCCATCGGCACGTCGTGACCGCCGCCATACATGGCGCCGACAGCAAACATGGCGCCCACATGCCCCCGTTCCGCCGCACGCATGAACAGCGTCAGGGCGGTGGCGTGGTCTTTGGTGCCGCCCCGCCCCGTCAGCATCATGTCGGCCAGCATGACTTCGGCCTCGATCATGCCGGCATCGGCTGCCTTGGTGATCCACAGGCGCCCTTCCTCGGGGTTCGGCTCGACGCCCCTGCCCTCCACCAGCATACGGCCGTACCAATATTGTGCGTTGACCACTCCGTCGGCGGCGCGCCGCAACCACTGGGCCGCCTTGCGGTCATCGCGCTCGATGCCTACGCCCTCGGCGAGGCAGACGCCGAAGTTGAATGCAGCGATCAGGTCGCCCGACGCGGCAGCCTGCTCGAACCATTCGCGGGTACGGATCGAGTCCTGCTCGTTGCCGTGACCCCGCAGCAGCAAGTTACCCAGATCGGCCTGGGAATGACCGTCGCCGCCGTCGGCGGAAATGCGGAGCAGGCGCGCTGCTTCATCGTGGTCGCGCGGAACGCCGGCGCCAGTGAGGTACAGCATCGCCAGCGCCCTGGCGGCCCCTCGATGCTGGGCATCAGCGGCCCGCCGGAACCAGGATGCGGCCTCGGCATAATTGGGCGGCAAGTGACCGCCCTTGGCGTAGATATCGCCGACCAGTGCCGCCGCCTCCGCATCGCCTGCCAGTGCGGCGCGGCGCAGCCAGGACTCGCCCTCGATCGGATTGGGATCGACACCATTGCCTTCCAACAGTGCATATCCCCAGCGCGCCTGGCCGCCGCGATGGCCTTTCAGCGCGGCCTGGCGATAGCAATTGGCCGCGACCACCCGATCCTGTGGAACACCCATGCCCCGCTCGTTCACCATGCCCCACAAATAGAGAGCGGTGGACAGACCCTTCTCCGCCGCTTCGCGCAGATGGCGCAGCAGTTCGGCCTGGGTTTCCGGCTTGCTGGTATCGCGTGCCAGGATCATCGCGTAGCCTAGCTGACCCTGTGGACAACCGGCTTCGGCGGATTTCTGGTACCATACATCGCCTTCGGCCAGGTTGCGGAACGCTTCCGGGCCGTTGGAGAGGATGTAGCCCAGCACGGCCTGACCCTCAGCCGACCCGCCCTCGGCCGCGAGGCGCGCCCATCTGGCGGCATTCTCGAAATCGGCCTCACCGTTTGCCTGGTTACCGAACAAGCCGGTGCCTGTCGTTTCAGCAGCCATGCCGTGCAGACAAAGCGTGGAGAGCAGTGCCTGCGCCTCCACGTAGCCCTTGGTTGCGGCACGTTCGACCCACCTCACCCCTTCGGCTCGGCTTGGCGGTACGCCGGAACCCTCCAGGTAGCAGCGGCCGATACGAAATTCGGCTTCCGGAATCCCCGCCCGCGCCGCCTTCGACAACAAGGGGAAGGCGCCTTTGACGTCCCCTTCCTCGATCATTTTCACCGCCCGCCGCAAGGATGCGGCGGGGGAGAAGCCGGCAGTCAGTTTGTCGATCAACGCCATGCGCGTGTGTCCGGACTAAGCGATGGAGCGGGGCCTCACGGCTCCCGCATGCCCTCGGTGGCCAACGGTACGATACGGTTCAGAACCGCCCCAACCAGCGTGCGCTTACCGACCCGAATATCCGCGGTAATCGGCATGCCGGGCACCAGGTGGAAATGCGGGGGTGTGTCATGCAGGTCGATGCTGTCCAACGTGATCCGAGCACGGAAATAGACCTCGGTGTTCGAGCCGCTGGTGATCGGCAGCGCACCGGTCGGGTTCCGTTCATCGTCCCGCGGCGTGAAGCTGTTTGCCGAGATCAGGCGAACGACACCGTGCGCGACGCCATACTGCGTGTAGGGGAAGGTGTCGAACTTGACGGTCACCGGATCGCCGACATGGACGTAGCCGTCGTCACGGCCAGCGATGTTGGCTTCGATCTCCAGCGGCGCATCGGACGGGACGATGGTGATGAACTGTTCGCCCGCTTGCAGCACGGAGCCGACGGATACCTTGCCGATCGTCAGGACGGTGCCGTCGCGCTCCGCACGCAGCTCAACCAGCTGACGGCGGAGCTGGGCCTTGTTCAGCTGCTCGCGCGCGTCCGACAATTTCTGCAGCACGTCGGTCAGCTTCTCCGCCACGTCGTTGTGCCAGCTCTGCACAAAAGCGTTCCGCTCGGCGATCAATGCGGCCAGATCGCGCTGCGCGCCCGTCGCGGTGTCGCGCGCATTGTCCAGATTCCGCTGCATCTCAGCCCGGTTGTCCTGCGCGGCCAGCGTGTTGAGTTTGGAGCCGACATTCATGCGCTCCAGATCCCGGCGCATGTCCTCCAACGTCTTCGCGTATTTCAACCTGTCCGTATAATTGGTGATGTCGGCATTGGCTCGCTGGATCGTAGCCGCCAGGCTTTCGGCCTTCTGCCGATAATTCTCCATCTTGAAGTTGAATTCCGACTGCCGCTGCGCATAGACGGCGGCCTGGAAGGTCAGGTTCGGGTCCATGCCACTGTAAGTGAACGGCCGATTATCCAGTTCCGCCTGCATGCGGGAGGCCTGCGCTTGCAGCGCCGACACCTGCGCTGTCAACGCACCCATGTCCGCGGCGGCGAAGGTGGGATCCAGCCGCGCCAACACCTGCCCGGCGTGAACCGTTTCTCCGACCGTGACCTCGATCGAGCGGACGATCGATGTTTCCAGTGGCTGCACCACCAGGGTCGGCGCTTTGGAAATGACGATGCCCTGCGCGACAACCACCTGGTCGACCTTGATCAGTCCCGCCAGGGCCATCAGTACCAGGATCATCGAAGAGATCGTCAACGTGATGTTCCGCGCGATGGCGGGCATCGGCATGTTGATGATCGCCGTCGACGGCGACTGGTATTCCAGGATGGCGGGAAGCGTCGGGTCCGTCCGATCCGTTGGGACCGTGCTAACTGCCTTGGACGAGGGACGGGGCAAGAGCGGCATGGCCTGCATTTTCCGAATAAAGATGGCGGTTCTGCTGGTTCCACAGCGTGCGGTAGACCGCGCAGCGCTCCAGCAGGATGGCGTGTGGTGCCATGTCCAGCACCCTGCCGCGCTCCAGCACCAGGATGTTGTCGCAGTCGACCAGTGACGACAGGCGGTGAGAGACGATGAACATCGTCCGGCCGCGGGAGATCCGCGCCAGGTTGGCATTCACCAGCGCCTCGGATTCCGGATCGAGCGCGCTGGTCGCCTCATCCAGGATCAGCAGCCGCGGATCTGTGATCAGCGCGCGGGCGATGGCGAGGCGCTGGCGTTGTCCGCCCGACAGGTTAGGCGAACCTTCCTCGATATAGGTCTCATACCCGTTCGGCATCCGCTCGATGAATTCCTCGGCGCCGGCCAGGCGGGCGGCGCGGATCGCGTCCTCCAGCGTCAGGCCGGGCCGGCCGGCCAGGATGTTTTCCCGGATCGAGCCGCGGAACAGGAAGTTCTCCTGCAGCACGACGCCGAAGCTGGAGCGGAGGTGGCGCAGGTTGATCTCTCGCAGGTCGGCGCCGTCGATCTTCACATAACCGGAATATTCGCGGTTGATGCCCTGCAGCAGCCGAGCCACCGTGGACTTGCCGGAGCCGGACCGTCCCACCAGGCCCAGCGTGGTCCCGGCCGGCACCGAGAAGCTGACCCGGTCTAGGGCGGGGATCTTGGTGCCGGGGTAGGTGAAGGTGACGTCCTCGAACGTCACCGCGCCGGAGAATTTCGGACGGATGCCGCCGGACGCCGCGTCGAGTTCCAGCGGGCGGTTCAGCACCTCGCCGGCCTGGCCCATGGCGGCACCGATCTCTTCCCAATCCTCCACCAGCCGGGCAAGGCCCACCAAGGGGGAGCTGACGCGCTGGGACAGCATCATGAAGGCCATCATGGCGCCGACCTGGTAGGACGTGCCCAGGGAGAGCGCGAGGTAGGCGTTTACCAGCAGGATGCCGACCCACATGAACCGTTCCAGCGGCGTCACCAGGGTCTGCGGCCAGTTGGAGATTTTGCCCAGCGCGGTGCGCCACTTGCCGACCTCGGCGACCTTTTCGTCCCACAGGGCCTTGCGTTGTGGCTCCAGCGCCAGGGCCTTTACCGTTTTAATGCCGAAGATGGATTCTGCCAGGACGGCATTCCGCTCTGTCTCCGCGCGGATCACACGCATGAAGACCAGGCGGATCGGCCGCAGGAAGGCCAGGATGATCAGCATGATCGCCGTGGCGCAGACCAGCACGATCCAGGCCAGGGTGGAATTCAGGTAGAACAGCAGCGGCAGGAGCACGACGAGCGTAATGAAATCGAGCAATGTCGTCATCAGCTTGCCGGTGATGAACTGCCGGATCGTATTGATCTGCGCGACCCGGTACATCGTCTCGCCGGCCGGATGCCGTTCGAAATAGTCCAGCGGCAGGCGGATCAGCCGGTTAAACACGTGGATGTTCAACGTCGCGTCGATCCGGGCACCCAGGACCACGATTATCAGCCGCCGGGCAAAACCCAGCAGTGTTTCATAGAAGAACAGTACCGCGACGACAGCAGAGATCAGGAACAGCGTCGAGTAGCTCCGATGAGCGATCACGCGGTCGAAGACCTGCATGGCAATCAGCGGCGGCACGATGGTCAGCATGCTGATCGAGAAGGAGGCGATCAGCAGGTCGCGCAGGCTTTTCTTCTGCTTCATCACCACGCTGAACAGCCAGCGCAAGGTGAAAGGCGGATCCGCCTCCGCTTGCGAACGATCGGCGCGCAGCAGGATCGCCTCACCGCTCCAGACCTCGGTCAGCCGCATCTCATCGACCGGTATCGGCGGTTCGGCGTCAGGAGCCCGTGGGTCGCGGACCAGGACGATCTTGCTTTCGACGTTGGAGCCGGTCAGCAGTCCGGCGGACCCGTCATTGAAAAGCAGCACAACCGGGCCTGCGCCGGTCACGCTGAACAGATGCTTCCAGCGCAGCCGCAGGGCACGTGACCACATGCCGGCATCCTGCGCCCATTGCGACAAGGCTGCCGCTGTCGGCACGGTTTCCCCGGTCCCGAGGCGGAATTCGGCAGGGTCAAGCTCCAGCCCATAATAGCGGGCGGCCATCATTATCGCGAGCAGGCGCGGATGGATCGGCCCCGAACCCGCCCCGCCAGCGGCCGAGGACATGCCGACACCCGCTCCACCGCCATCGGCACTCGTCCGTGCCACCTGATTGGCGGACCGATCGTTGCCCAAGGGTCCGGGCAGATGACCGTCAGATATGTCCACGCGCGAACCCTTTGAATAGTACGCCGGGCAACGCCAGCCAGTCCCGAGTCCGATCGAGACAGGATGCCGTTCCACCCTTGGTTGTTATCACGGATGCCCCACCGCCGCATCCGGCAGCACAATTGCCGATGGTATAGTCCTAAAAATTCAGCATCCCCGCGGCCGTCGACCTTGGATGGCCTGTCGATGGCCCGGATTATGTCGGATGCCCCCGCTGGAACCAACAAAAATGTTGCTCACGGCACCGTGGGCAGGCAGTGCAGGGGATGCTTCACCAGAACTGAGACGCATTCCGCCTGTCGCCATGTGGAAGGAGTCCGCCTATTGTCCCCGTGCTCAGGACAGGCGGAGTCGGCATGGACATACGCAGCGCAACGGACGCCGATGTGGCGGATATTCAGGCAATCTATGCTCATCACGTGCTGCACGGCACCGGCACGTTCGAGGAAGAGCCGCCTTCGGTGGAAGACATGTCGCAGCGCTTCCACAAAATCGTCGACAAGGGCTTTGTCTGGCTGGTGGCCTGCGATGCCAGCGGCGTTCTGGGCTACGGCTATTATGGGCCGTTCCGCGAACGCTCTGCCTATCGGTTCGCCGTGGAGGACAGCATCTATGTCAGGGACGATGTTCGTGGCCAGGGTGTGGGCAAGGCGCTGGTGAGCAAGCTGATCGAGCTGGCCACCGCGCAGGGACTTCGCCAGATGATCGCGGTGATCGGCGACTCGGAGAATGTCGGCTCGATCGGGGTGCATGCCAGCCTGGGGTTCCACATGGTCGGCACCATGAAGTCGGTCGGCATCAAATTCGGACGGTGGATCGATGTCGTGACGATGCAGCGGCCGCTTGGACGTGGGGACTCGACATTGCCGAGCTGATCGATGCGGAGACTGGATCGCCGCCTGGCGGCGATGACGGCATATGGGTTCGTGTCCGGGCTGCCGCTGCCGTTGTCGGGCTTCACGTTCCGCTACTGGCTGTCCGAGGTCGGCGTCGGCTTGACGGTGATCGGGCTGACCACCTCGATCGGGCTGGCCTATTCGTTGAAGTTCCTGTGGTCACCGCTGCTGGATCAAGCGCCGCCACTGGGCCTGTCCGGCCGGTTCGGCCGCCGCCGCGGATGGCTGCTGCTGGTGCAGCCGCTGCTTTGCATCGCCGCGCTTCTGCTGGCTTTGTCCGATCCGAGCCGCACTCCTTTGGCGGCCGTCGCAGCCGCCGCTGGCGTTGCCATTTTGTCGGCGACGCAGGACATCGCCATCGATGCGTGGCGCATCGAGACTTTTCCCGAGGAGCGGCAGGGCGTCGCGCTGGCCGTTTATGTCTGGGGTTACCGGCTCGCCATGCTGGTATCGATGTCGGGCGTCATCGCGATGGCCAGCATCGCCGGCTGGCATGCGGCGCTGGTTGTCGTGGCGGCAATGATCGGCGCCGGGGTTCTGGTAACCTTGGCCGCGACCCGGGAGGAACAGGCGGCGGCGCCAAGGCCTCGTTTGCGAGATGCGGTGGTCGAGCCGGTGTTGAGCTTCTTCGCCCGGCCATCGGCCGGGCTGGTTCTGGCCTTCGTTGCCCTGTTCAAGCTCGGTGAGGCGCTGGCCGGCCTGATGACCGCGCCATTCTACCGCTCACTGGGTTTCGACAAGCCCGCCATCGCCGGCATCGGGCCGTTTTCCATGTTTGGCACGCTGGCGGGGATCAGTCTGGGCGGCTGGTTGGTCGCGCGGATCGGCGTGGGGCGGGCTTTGCTGGTCACCGGATGGACGCAGACGCTGGCGATGGCCATGTATGTGCTTCTGTCATTGTCGCCGGGCAATCTGGCCATGCTGTATGGCACGGTCGCCGTGGAGGCGTTCGCTCAAGGCATGGCGGACGCCGCCTTCCTGACTTTCCTGTCCGCCCTGTGTGTGCGTGCGTTTGCCGCGACCCAATACGCCTTGCTGTCCTCGGTGCCCCAACTCGCCATTCACACGATCGGCAACATTTCGGGTGTCATGGCCAAATCCTTGGGCTGGACCCTGTTCTACACGGTCTGCATGGCGGCGGCGGTGCCGGGCATGCTGCTGATGCTGGTGCTGCTGCGGCGGGAACGCACGGCGGCCGTGCCGAAGCCGGCCCAGTAATCGCGCGGGTGGCTAGCGGGCCGGGCTGACTGTCAGCCGCTCTCCAGCCGAAGGGCGCAGTCGGATCACCAGCAGTCCCAGCAGCAGCAGATTGACGGCATTGAAGGCCCCGCCGATGGCAAAGGCCATCATGTAATTGCTGAACA
Organism: Rhodopila sp.; assembly: GCF_035548095.1. Classification (GTDB taxonomy): domain Bacteria; phylum Pseudomonadota; class Alphaproteobacteria; order Acetobacterales; family Acetobacteraceae; genus Rhodopila. The sequence goes on from NZ_DASZUV010000030.1 coordinate 83,842, forward strand.
GATCGTAGAGCCAGCCGGCGAACCAGCTGCCGAACGCCATCCCCGCCATCGAGGTGAACAGCAATGTGGGAATGCGCCAGGATGCCTCCCGCGATGGGAACAGATCGCGTACTGTCACCGAATAGGCGGGAATGATCCCGCTGAAGCCCAGCCCGTAGATGGCCGCCACCGAGAACAGTCCCGCCTGCGTGTGCATGAGGGCAAAGGCTCCATTCGCCAAGGCTTGGGCGGCTGAACCCGCCAGCAATGTCCAGAGTCCGCCAAACCGGTCGGCGAAGACACCCCAGGCCTGGCGTGAAAAGAACGCGCAGAACAGCATCACCGACAGCATCGCCGCGGCGCGCGATGGAGACACGCCGCGATCGCCCGCGTAGGCGACCAGGTGTGAGGCGGGCAGTGCCATGGGTACGCAGCAGCAGAACGCGGCGATGCACAGCAGCACCATGACCGTGTTTGGCCGCAGGCCCAGCACCAGGCCGCCGGTCAGCGCGCCGCCGCGCGCGGGCCCGGCCGACAGCGGCTCCGGTGCGCGGCGCAGCAGCAGAACCAGCGGCAGCAGCGCCAGCACCATTCCACCGAAACAGAACATGGTCGGCTGCCAGCCGAACCGGGCAATGCCCTGTTCCATCAGTGTCGGCCAGATGATACCCGCAACATATTGTCCCGACGCGATCAGCGCCAGCGCCGTGCCGCGCCGCCGGTCGAACCACCGGCTGACATAGATGGTCAGGGGCGCATAGAGTGCGCCATTGCCCAGGAAGCCGATCAGCAATCCGTGGCCGACACACAGTGCCCAGACCGACCCCAGGCTGGACAATGCCAGGCCACCGGCCATCATGGTGATCCCGCATGTCACCACGGCGCGCAGCCCGATCCGGTCGGCCAGCCATCCCATCAGGATGCCGCCCGCGCCGTTGCCGAGCCAGACCAGGGCGCTGGCCAGGGACAGCACGCCGCGATCGATTCCGGTCACTGCCTGTATTTGTTTCAATCCAACAACAATAATCAAGGGCGCGCCGAAAGACACCGATAGAATTGCCAAGGAAATCATGGCGATACGCCAAGATCCGCGGCTTTCTATCGTGTCGTAATTCATTCTTTTCCTGTTCTGGTCATGCCGTCGAGTGCCCAGACTATCATGGGATTGGTTCTTTGAAAGAGGCTGATTTATGATCGGCGGGCATCAAGCCGGGCAAAAACCGCCGGCATCTGGAGAAGAACATGACAGACCCGACCGGCCCATTGAAAGGCTTGCGCATATTTGACCTCACCCGCGTGCTGGCAGGACCGACCTGCGCGCAGATGCTGGCCGATCTGGGCGCTGACGTCATCAAGATCGAGCGGCCTGGCAGCGGCGACGACACGCGCGGTTTCGCCCCACCTTTCATGGCGAACACCAAGGAAAGCGCCTACTTCGTCGGCGTCAACCGCAACAAGCGTTCCGTCACTCTCGATATCGGCCAGAAAGAGGGTCAGGACATTGCCCTGAAGCTGATCGCGCAGTGCGACATCCTGGTCGAAAATTTCAAGGTCGGCGCGCTGGCCAAGTACGGCCTGGGCTATGAGCAGTTGCACGCACGGTTTCCGCGGCTGATTTACTGTTCCATTACCGGCTTCGGACAGACCGGGCCTTATGCTCCGCGTCCGGGCTATGACAGCCTGATCCAGGGCATGGGCGGCGTGATGAGCCTGACCGGGGAGCCGGACGGGCTGCCGCAGAAAGTTGGCGTCCCGGTGGCGGACCTGTTTGCCGGCCTATATGGCTGTATCGGCATCCTGGCCGCACTGCGCCACCGTGACCTGACCGGCCAGGGACAGCAGATCGATATTGGCATGCTGGATACACATGTCGCCTGGCTGGCGAACCAGGGGATGAACTACCTGGCGACAGGCGAAAACCCCCCGCGACTGGGCAACCAGCATCCGAATATTGTGCCCTATCAGGTGTTCCCGACCGAGGATGGACATATGGTCCTGTCGGTCGGCAATGACCCCACCTTCAAGCGGTTTTGTGAGGCCTTCGAGCTGACCCATCTGCTGGAGGATGAACGTTTCGCCACCAATGCCGCGCGGGTCAGCAACCGGCAGCTTGTCACCGATACGTTGACCCCGGTCATGCAGCAACATCCGACCAGCTGGTGGATCGAGCGGCTGGAAGCCCTGAAGATCGGCTGTGGTCCGATCAACAAATTGTCCGAAGTGTTTAGCGATCCGCATGTGGTCGCAAGGGACATGGTGCTGGAAATGGCTCACAGTTCCGGCCAGACCGTGAAGGTGATCGCCAACCCGGTAAAACTGTCGGAGACCCCTCCCAACTACCGGCTCGCACCGCCGCTGCTGGGCGAGCATACCGATTCGGTCCTGTCGGAGCGGCTTGGACTCGACGCGGATACGATCTCCGGGCTGCGGGAGAAGGGCATCATCTGATGTTGCAGCCGCGCACGGGATCGCTCGGGCTGACTGGCCGATCCCGTGCGGGGTGATGGAGCGGCCAGCGTCGGCGTGCGTCCCCTGCCGGCCGAGGCGGTCTATCTGCCGTTCCAACCCGGCCCTTACCGCATGGCGATGGACCTGATAACGGTCCCGGAACATGCGTGGCTCGAGGTGGATACACGCTATCCCTCCGAGATGGCGACGCGGCGTGAACTGCTGGACCAACGCCGCCACGACGTGTTTGCTGCGGTTCCCGGCAGCGAGGTCGCCCGAGGCGAAGCCCTTGAGCTGGTTGCCGGCGCCCTGGCGGCGCATTATCCCCAGTGGTTCAGTCGTGCCGGCACGATGTTGCACAACCGCCTGACCGGCGAGTCATGGGATCTGGCGGCGCCACCCATCGATCCGCTGGAAGTGGCCGGACGGCTTGTCCAGGAAGATCTGTGCGTGATCGATATACGATCCGATGTGCCCCGGCTTGCGGCCGCGGTACTGTGCTTTCCCAGTCGCTGGCGCCTGTCGGAGAAGCTGGGCGGGCCGCTGGCCGAGGTTCATGGACCGGTGCCGCTCTATGCCGACCGCCTGGCGCGGCCGGTCGATCGTTTCATGCGCCATCTGAAAGCGGACCGCATCGCCTGCCGGCTCAATTGGTCCGTGCTGGATGACCCGGCGCTGTTCCAGCCGGACGGGAAATGGCGGACCGAGGGTGGCGAGGGCATTACGCCTGCCAACGCGGGTGATCGCCTGTATCTGCGCGTCGAGCGCCAGACGCTGCGGCGTCTCCCTACCAGCGGCGCGGTCTTGTTCGGCATTCGGGTCCACGTGTACAGGTTGAGCCGCATCGTCGACCCGACTTTGGCGCTGGACCTCGCGAGCGCCGTCAGAGCGCTGCCGCCGGCGATCGTTCATTACAAAAGCCTGGGACCAGTCCGGGACGCCTTGCTGGGCTGGCTGACTTCCATGTCGGAGATGAGGGGTGGCTGAGGTCGAGATCGCCGCCGGATATCGACCCGGACTGACCGGCCGCGTTGTCGCGATGCACGCCCGCTTCTACGCGCGCCAGGGTCATTCCACCCCTAACGCCGCCCGCAGATCGCTGATGACCTTGTCCGCGCTCCGCTTGCGCCAGCGTACTCGCTGACCGATTGGCGTGTTCTCCACCTCGGGCCAGACCTTCAATGCCACGAAAACCGGCCCCGCCGCGGCCAGCAGATCGGGCAGCTCCTTCTCGAAGGCCTCAAGTTCTGTAAAGCCGGCCACTCGGGAATAGCCGCAGGCACGCGCAATCGCCGGATAATCCACCGTCTTTGCGTTCGGCACCGGCTGGCCGCCAGTCGTCGCATAGACCTCATTGTCGAGGATGAAGTGATAGAGATTCGGCGGGGCCTGTTCGGCAATGGTCGGCAATTGGCCCAGGCTCATGAGGATGTCGCCCTCGGAATCAAACAGCACCACCCGCCGGTCCGGCTGTGCCAGCGCCAAGCCCAGGGCGAACCCGGCATGCCCGCCCATGGCGGGATCGCCAAGGGGAATGTCGAAAGCGGTGTCCGACTGCGTGATCCAGTGGCGGCCGCCACGGCCCGAGATCACGATGGCATCGCCGCGATGCCGGGAAAAGACGGCCAGCAGGTCTGCCGTATGCATCATGGCGCGCTTCCTACCGGTTGAAGCCGTGATATTCGTCGCCAACCAGCACGACCACCGGCTGGCGGGTCCTGTCCGCGAGCCGGAATGCCTGGCTGATCCGATCGGCGTCTCCATCATTCTCCACGAGGAAGAACGGGATGTTGAAGGCCATCAGGAAACGTTCCGTATAGGTTGCGGCGGTGTCCATATTGATCCCATGCCGGGTGTAACCGCGATAACCGACCATCAGGACAACCGGAATATTCAGCCCCATCAGCCAGCCGCGGATGGAGTCGCCGGATTCCAACATGCCGGTGTTCTGAATCAGCAGCATCGGTCGTCGCCCGCCGGCGAACAGGCCGGCGGCGATCGAGCAGGCATGCCCCTCCCTGGTCACCCCCACCAGCCGCAGCGCCGGATCCGCCTTCATCAGCAGATACAGCCAGTTGGTCTCACTGTCCGGCAGCCACACGACATCGGTCACGCCGTTCTGCCTCATCTGGCGCATCACCGTCTCCGGGCTCAGCGCCGCTGCCATGTCACTCATGCCGGCCTCCCCGCTTGTCGGACCCTGGTTTGCCGGACTCCGGTTTGCCGGATCCCGGTTTGTCGGACTCTTCGGGCGCAGCTAACATCATCCCACTGCACAGAACCAGGGAGCGACATCCATGACGACCACAACTTTCCGGATCGGCGACCTGACGATCCACCGGATCATCGAGATGGAATGCGGCTTCACCCCCGCACTGGAATTCCTGCCGAAGCTGACACCGGACCTGTTGGCGGAAAACCGGGACTGGCTGCGAAAGCCGGAAGCACTGGATGATCAGGACCGGCTGGTGCTGTGCTTCCAGTCCTATATCGTGCGTACCGGTCGCCACAACATCCTGGTCGACAGTTGTGTGGGCAACGATAAGAACCGTCCCACCCGGCCTCTGTGGCACATGAAGAAGGACAATGTCTTCATGCAGGGCCTGGCGGATGTCGGGCTGACCGTTCACGACATCCATTTTGTTCTTTGTACGCATCTTCATGTCGACCATGTCGGCTGGAACACGCGGCTGGAGAACGGACAATGGGTGCCGACATTCCCGAATGCCCGCTACCTGTTTTCGAAGACGGAGCTGGATTTCTGGCTGGCGGAGAACGAGAAGGAGACGGTGTACCCGATCGCCGACAGCGTGATTCCGATCCTGGAAGCGAAGCGGGCGGATCTGGTACGCAGCGATCATTCCTTGAACGACCTGGTCTCGCTGATCCCCACGCCGGGCCACACCATCGATCATTATGCGGTCACCCTCGGCAAGGGCGGGAAGGAGGCCGTGATCACCGGTGACCTGATCCATACGCCGCTGCAGGCGCGGTATCCCGATCTGGCGATGCGGATCGACTATGATCCGTTGCAGAGTTCGGCGACACGGTGGAAGTTTCTGGAGACCTATTGCGACACCAGCACGGTGTGCTGCTTCGCACATTTCCCCTCGCCATCCCGCGGCTATGTGAAGCGCTGGGGCGACGGGTTCCGTTGTGAATATATCACCGGCTGATCGGCCTCTGCATCCGTGATCGTAATGGCGCCGCATAGCTGCGTTGTGCGCGCGGCTGTCGCAGCGCCGCTACCCTCGGGTAGGATGTCCTCCCATGGAGACGTCCGAACCTCGAATCGTTCTCTTCGATCGCAAGATGAAGAGAAATATCTTCCTGTTGATCTGCTGCCAGGCGATCGGCCAGTCGGCTAACACCATGATGTTCACCGCGACGGCGTTGTCGGTGGTGACCTTCGTCTCGAATCATGGCCTCGCGACGCTGCCGATTACGATGCAGCATATCGGCGTCATGCTGTCGGTGTTTCCGGCGGCGTTCCTGATGCAGCGAATGGGGCGGCGTTTCGGCTTCATGACCGGATCGGTCTTCGGCATGGTCGGGGCCACGACCTGCGCGCTGGGCCTCTATCTGGCGTTCCTGCCCCTGATATGCCTGGGCGGCATGATCCTTGGCTATGCGGTCGCCAACCTCCAGATGTATCGCTTCGCCGCCGTCGAACTGGTGCCGGCCCGATACCGGTCCAAGGCGATTTCCTGGGTCACGGCGGGTGGGGTGGTGGCGGGGATCATCGGTCCCTCCGTGGTGGAGTGGTCCTATGACAAGGTCATGCCGCTCTATCTGGCGACATATGGGTGCATGGTTGGCGTCCATGTCAGCGTCTTCATCATCATGTCGTTCATCACCTTTCCCTCGATGCGGGCCGCAACGGCGGGTGCCAGTGGCATCGAGGCCACGCAGCTGCCCGCGCGTCCGTTGTGGGAGATCGCCACGCAGCCCAGGTTCACGGCATCGGTCATCGCCGCCATGGTCGCCTTCGGCACCATGTCTTTTCTGATGGGCGCATCACCCCTCGCAATCGTCGGCTGCGGGCTGCCGCATACCGAGGCGCATTGGGTCATTTTCCTGCACGTGATGGGGATGTTCATCCCCTCCTTCTTCACCGGTCACCTGATCAACCGGTTCGGCGTGCTGCCGGTGATGGCGGTCGGCACGGCAGTGCTGTTTGGAGGGGTCTTCTCCGCCCTGCACGGCATTGATCCGTGGAATTTCCGCATTGCCCTGACGATGAACGGGATCGGATGGAATTTCCTGTTCATCGGCGCGACGTCCCTCGTCACAACCTGTTATCGTCCCTCGGAGCGGGCGAAAGCCCAGGCGATGAATGATTTTCTGGTGTTCGGCACCACCGCCACCGCAAGTTTCCTGGCCGGTTTCCTGCAGGACCGCCTGGGCTGGTTCCCCCTGAACTGGGCATCGATCGGCCTGATTTCGACGGGTGGACTCGCGGTATTCTGGCTGTGGCTGCAGCAACGCCAGCCGGTGGCGGCGCCTTTGCCCGTCGATTAGAGTACGGTCGCCTGAAGCCGGCGGTGAGAAGGCGTGAATCGTGCTCTTGAATCAAAGAGTTGATAAAGCATGCCCGGGTCAGCCTGACCCTATCCGCCCTTCCGATCGATGACCCGTACAGGTCCGTAACCCGCACCGGTCAGTCGTCGCGGTGGACCCGCTCCATCCGCTCATGCCGCTCCTGCGCCTCGATCGACAGGGTGGCGATCGGCCGAGCCTCCAGGCGCTTGATGCCGATGGGCTCGTCGGTTTCCTCGCAGTAGCCGTAGGTGCCAAGCTCGATGCGCACCAGCGCCTGGTCGATCTTGGCGATCAGCTTTCTGGCCCTGTCCCGGGTGCGCAGCTCCAGGGCCCTGTCGGTTTCGACGCTCGCCCGGTCCGTGATGTCTGCCTCATGGATGCCGCCTTCGGACAGGCTTGCAAGGGTTCCGTCGGCCTCGCGCAGCAGGTCACTGCGCCACCGCAACAACTTCTGGCGGAAATATTCCACCTGCACCGGGTTCATGAACTCTTCGTCCTCGGACGGACGATAATCAGGTGGCAGCGTGACCATCATGCGTTTGCAGTCCCAATTATCCTTCCACCCGCCCGGAAGGGTGCGGCTCGCCCTCGGGCGGCCGTCCTGTTCCGGGAAGGGAACGCGGCGGCTTATACCGGGGTGATTGCGTGCCGCCAAGGGTGTGGGACGAAATGTCAATCCATCGAAACACCCGCAAGATTACCTGCAAATCTCCCGGCAGAAATTGCCTGGCGGCACGTTTTGCCGGGGATTGGCGTGTAGGCCTCCGCGATTTCATGCCTCACGGCGGCGTGTGAACGTCGGCGGCCATCTGGCACGGGGCTTGCTGCCGCGATCGAGCCCTTGGTCCGGATGATCGCCTTGCGCAGAATGCGCCTGTTCGTCACGCTGACGCTCTTGCTGCTCCCGCTTTCCGGTACGCCGGCCGCGGAGGTGCGCGTGAAGGATATCACCGATGTCGAGGGGGTACGTCAGAATCAGCTGGTCGGCTACGGCCTGGTCGTCGGCCTGAACAATACCGGCGACAAGCTCGACAACGCGGTGTTCACCCGGGAATCGCTCGTCGGCATGCTGGAGCGGCTTGGCGTGAATACGCGGGATCAGATCACCAAGCTTTCGACCAAGAATGTGGCCGCAGTGATGGTCACTGCGGACCTGCCCCCGTTTGCCCGAACCGGCAGCCGCATCGACATCGCCGTGTCCGCGCTGGGTGATGCGACCAACCTGACCGGTGGCACTCTCCTGGTCACGCCGCTGCTGGCGGCCGATGGAGAGGTCTATGCCGTGGCGCAGGGCGCCTTGACCACGGATGCGATCGCCGTGAAAGGCTCCGCCAGTTCCGTGGTCCGGGGTGTGCCGACCGGTGGGCGCATCGCCAATGGCGCGACGGTTGAGCGGGAGATCCGGTTCTCCTTCGCCGATCAGTCCGCGCTGCGCCTGAGCCTGCGCAACCCGGACTTGACCACCGCCCATCGGATCGCCGCTGTGGTCAACCGATCCTTCGCCGGCACGGCCGCTGTGCTGGACCCGCGGACGATCTCGGTGAACTTTGGCGGCCGTGATCCGCTGGACATGATGGAGCGGATCGGAGAGATGCGCGTCCAACCCGACACCTCCGCCAAGGTCGTCGTCGATGAGGCCAGCGGCACGATCGTCATGGGTGCCAATGTGCGCATCAGCACGGTGGCCATCGCGCAGGGCAATCTGACCGTTCGTGTGACCGAGACGCCCGAGGTCAGCCAGCCCAACCCGTTCGCCGGGGGGCGCACGACCGTTGTGCCGCGGACCGACATCCAGATCGACGACGGTCAGAACAGGAAGCTGGGCGTTCTCAACACCGGAGTCACGCTGCGCGATCTGGTCACCGGTTTGAACGCCTTGGGCGTCAGCCCCCGCGACATGATCAGTATCCTGCAGGCGATCAAGGCGGCTGGCGCGCTGCAGGCTGACCTGGAGGTCCGATGACACAGTCACCCTTATCCCTTCTGTCACAAGCTCCCTTGGCACAAGCTCCCTTGGCACAAGCTCCCTTGGCACAAGCTCCCTTGGCACAAGCTCCCTTGGCACAAGCTCCCTTGGCACAAGGCCGCCTTGCACAGCTGTCGCCGAGCCGGGCAATCCCGCCGACGACGGTCCTGCGTCCGGCTACCGCCGGGGAGTCGGCACGCCTTGCCAAGGCGGCGCAGGATTTCGAGGCGATGGCCTTGGGAGAGTTGCTGCAGCCGATGTTCGATACGGTCGATACTGCCCATGGACTGTTCGGCGGTGGAGACGCCGAGGCGGCCTGGCGCCCATTGCTGGTGCAGGAAATGGCCAGACAGATTGCGTCGCATGGCGGGCTGGGCCTGGCGGCCCCGGTCCAGGCAGCGATGCTGCGCATGCAGCAGGCGAAATCGCGATGATGCACGACCCGCTGAAGGCGGCCGCTGACCTGGCAGATGTGCTGACTCTGGAGAATGCGGCCCTCAGGCGTCTGGATTTCCCGGCCGCGGCGAATTTGTTGCCGGCAAAGCGGGCGGCGCTGGAAGCCTTGTCTGCGGCCGGGGCCATCTCCCAGCCTCTACCGGCCACCGCGACCTCGCTTGGCCGACGCTTGATGACCCTGGCGGCGGAAAATCGTGCGCTTCTGGAACGCGCCATGGCCGTCCAGTCCCGTATCCTTGGGATTGTCGCGCGGGCCTCCCGATCCGCTTCGAATCAGGGCTATGGCCCGAAAGGACAATACCCGTCGCCGCGCCAGGGGGCAGCCGTCGCCTTGTCCACCAACGCCTGACCCGCCTGATCACCGCCGACAGATGTCTGCGCAGGCACGTCTGCGCGGGCGAGTCTGCGCGGGCGAGTCTGGCAGGCACTCCCGAATCGGCTTATCAGCGAAGCGTCTTCGTCCGGCGGTGCCAGGTGTCACCTTGAAGCCGTGCACTCTTGGGAAGCCGCGCACTCTTGGGAAGGGAAGCCAACGTGTCAGCCGTTACTGTCGAGGATCGCGGCGCGATCTCCATTATCCGCATCAACCGGCCGGAAAAGCTGAATGCCATTAATCAGGACGTCGCGGTGGAGGTGCAGCAGGCATTCAAGGCTTTCGACGCCGACCCCGACAAGCGGGTGGCAGTCATGAGCTCCGCCGGAAACAGGGCATTCTCGGCTGGCGCGGATGTGAGCAACCTGCCGGAATTGTGGCGTGCGATCCCTACCGTGGGTTTTCAGACGGACAAGCCGATTATTGCCGCTACCACGGGCTGGGTGGTGGGCGGCGGTATCGTCATGGTCATGATGTGCGATCTGCTGGTGTCCACCGAGGATACGCAGTTCTACTACCCAGAGGCGAAGCTGGGCGTGACGGCCGGGGGCATCAGCTCCCTGGCGTCCCGCATGCCGCATCATTTGGCGATGGAGATCATGCTGCTGGGCAGCAAGATTCCAGCCCGGCGGGCCTATGAGGTGGGTTTCGTCAACCGCGTCGTCCCCAATGGTGAGCATGAGACGGAGGCGCTGAAGATCGCCGAGGAGCTGTTGGACTCCGCCCCATTGGTGATCGGTGCGCTCAAACGCCTGGTCAGCCAGGTGCTGCCGACGGGACCGATTGAGCGGATGGTCGATATCAGCCAGACCATCGCGCGGGTTCGCCAGTCCGCGGATCTTCAGGAGGGGGTCAGCGCCTATAAGGAGCGTCGCAAGCCTCGCTTTACCGGCCGCTGATCTCGATCCGGTCTTTCGGGCGTTACATTGCTTCCGGCCGACGGCCGGGTATCCGCGGCTCGCGGGCTGTCATCCCCGGCGTGCAGTGTGGTGCCAGCCAAGCCCGGAGCATGATAGGGTCAGGTTGACCCTATCATGATCTATCAACTCTTTGATTCAAGAGCGCGATTCTCGCCTTCTCACCGCCGGCTTCAGGCGATCGCGCTCTAACATGGCCAGAATGGCCGGTCAGTGCTGACTTGTGACGTTCCTGAGTGAGGATAACCGCCGCACCATGAGGATTCTGGCCGACCGTTTCCACTGTCCGCGCTGCAAGGGGCGCCTTGCCGCCGTCACGGCCCAGGCGACAGACGGAACGCCCGCCGGTTCCCTCACCTGCACATTATGCGACACGGTCGTTGCCGCCCCGGGCGGGATTCCGGATTTCGCCGATGGACGAGCGGTTGCGGAGACGGACCCGCGCGGTTTGTTTGGTGATCCTTACATCTCCGCCGAGGATGCGGCGGCGCTGTACGAACGGATGCGCGGTACCGCCGGTGCCGACTGGCCGGCCGGATTGGGCGACGTGCTGGACCTTGGGTGCGGTGGCGGCCGACTGACTCTGCCTGTCGCGCTAAGCGGCGGAGCCCATACGATCGTCGCCGCCGATTCGCGGCTGGACGCCCTGCGCGCGTGTCGCGACCGCATCACGCAGATCGAGGATGCAGAGCGGCTCGCATTGGGATTTGCTCGGTTCAGCCTGGCCGAGGATGTGCTGCGCGATGCCTCCTTCGATACCGTCTTGGGACTGGACGTCATGACGCGTGCCAGAGACACACGGGCACTGCTGGATTTGACGAAGCGCGTCCTGCGGCCGGGCGGACGAGCCTTCTTCGTCGTTGCCAACCGGCGGTATTTACGGGCCTTCTGCCGGGCGATGGCCGAAGCTCTGGTACTGCGACACGCCCGGGATCAAGCATGGTCGGATGCGGCACGCACCGCCATTCACATGATCGGAGTGCTGCACCGTCGCGACATCCACCACGATCACGCCGCGGCCGCCCCGGGCCTGATGGATCGCACTCTGTTCGATCCCGAGGAATTGCGGGACATGGCGCTGGAAGCCGGCTTCCAGACAGCCGAGACCAGGCCGGTCGAGCCGGACCCCGTCGGCGGTGAAACTGCCCTGCGCCTGTGCCGGGAGGCCGGGATCGATGATGGCTTCGCCGCCGATGTCGTGCCGCTCGCGGCTTCGGCCGGGGCGCCGTATTTCCAACTGCTGGGCAGGCCGGACGCGGCCGCCACGATGTTGCTATGTCTTAGAAAGGGGATTGGTCCGTCGGTGCGTACCTTTGCCGCGCAACCGAGGCGGACGCCGGTCACGGTCCGTCAGCCTGAAGCGGCTCTAGGCGGTATGCCGCCCCGATGGTCGATCGAGGCTACGGCCCGTGAAACACGGGACGGTCTGCAATTGACGGTTGACGGCTGGTGTCTGGCAAATGCCGACATTGTCTGGGTGCGCTTCACGATTGACGACACCACCCGGGCGACAGCCATCGGCCACCCGCGGCCGGACGTGCACGACGTGCTGAACCGCCAGGGCTTCTACCATAAGCTGAACGCGCTGTGCTCCGGCCTGCGGGCCACTTTGTTGTACGACGGCGTGCATGCTCATGACGGGCAATGCGCGGTGCGGATCGAGGTCGCGCTCGCCAATGGCCTGATCGTGCAGGCACCCGCGTCCAGACAACTGCCGCTGAACGAGACCGTGACCCTCGCGCAGTAGGACCCATGCCGGCAGACGCGCAGCGCCCCGGAAGCATCGCGGACCAGCCTCGGAACCGCCATCCCCTGGGGGAGCGTTGCACGCGGTGGCGGCGTGCCGCGATTCCCGCCGTGATCCTGCTGTTGTTGGGGGTTCACGCCGCCCAGCCCGTTCGAGCCGCATCCAAGCGGGAGGAAGAGGCTCAGCGCAGATTGCAGGCGGCGGAGCAGGCGCGTCAGCAGCAGGCCCAACGCGGCAAGGAGGCGTCGGCGCGGGCGGCCCAGGCTGCCAACGAGGTTGCCCGGCTAGGTCAGCAGCGGGCTCAGGCCGCCGCGAAATTGCAGCAGGCGGATGCCGCGCTGCAGGCTGTGGCTGAGCGGATCGACGCGCTGTCCGCCAAACGGCGCGAAGCGGAGCGGCGGTTGAATGAACGCGCGGCCTCTCTGCGCCCGCTGTTACCGCTGATCGAGCGGCTGTCGCTCTATCCGATGGAGACATTGCTCGCGGTTCCTGAGAATCCGGAAAATGCGTTGCGTGGCCTGCTGGTGCTGAAGGGCCTGTCCCGTCGGATCGAAATCGAGGCCGAGGCGTTGGCTCGCGACCAGGCCGATCTGGATCAGGCGGTGGCGGCCTTGCACGCCGAGGCGCCGCGCCTGGCGGAAGCCCAGGCTGCGCAGACGCGCCAGGCCGCCACCCTCGATGCCCAGATCGCCGCATCCCGCGCGGCGCAGGACAAGGCTGAAGCGGAGGCGCGTGCCGCCGCCGTGCAGGCCGCGCAGGCCGCCGCCAAGGCGGATTCCTTGAAATCCGTTCTGGCCGCGATCCAGGCCGAGGAACGTGCGGCGGCCGCCAAGGCAAAGGCGGAAGCCGAGCGCGCGGAACGCGAGAAGCGGCTTGCCGAAGCCCAGGCAGCCCGGGAACGGGAAGCAACGGCCGCGGCTCCAGCCGGCCCGGCGGCCACCATGACGACCGGGGGCGGCGGCCGCTTGCAGCCGCCTGTCGTCGGGGTCGTTGTGCGAACCTGGGGACAGGCCACCGATGGTGGGCCCGCGACCGGCATTTCATATCAGGCGCCGCCCGGCGCCCGGGTGGTCGCGCCGTGCGGCGGCCGCGTCGTGTTCGCGGATACGTTCCGCAGCTACGGCCTGTTGATGATCGTCGATTGCGGCGGAGGCTATCATATCGTGTTGTCCGGCTTTGACCGGCTGGATGTCCGACTGGGCCAAAGCGTCGTCGCAGGCGATCCGGTCGGGGTCATGCCATCATGGGAGCCGGGCGCCGCCGAGCGGCGCCCTACCCTGTATGTCGAGGTGCGGCGCGGCAGCCAACCGGTGAACCCGGCGCCATTGTTGCGAACCAGCGGGTGACCCTCAATGATATCGACCGATGATGTCGACAGGAACAGAAACTTACCAAAACAACACTGGACGCGGGCACGGAGAGCGGGTGAAAAGATGGGCGACGCGTCCCCGGAACCGGCCGCACCGACATCTGTGCCGGTTGCGGTTATCCAGATCGGACGCACATCAGAAATCCACGCCTGGCAAGGTCGCCGGCGGTTGAGGGCATGACGCATGGGTTTCCGCGCACGGCATTGGCGGTTCGGACTTCTTGTAGGTACGGCTTTCATGGCTGGCGTTGTGGCCGGGCCAAGCATGGGCGTGCTGACACAGGCGCTGGCACAGGACAGCTCGCGCTCCGACATGTACCAGTTGCTGAAAGTGTTCGGTGATGTGGTGCAGCGGGTGCGCTCTGAATATGTGGATCCGGTTGACGACAAGGAGCTCATTGAGAACGCCATCAATGGCATGCTGACGGGGCTTGATCCGCACAGCTCCTACATGAACGCCAAGGCGTTCAAGGACATGCAGATCCAGACAAAGGGCGAATTCGGCGGCCTGGGCATCGAGGTGAACGAGGACAAGGGCCTGATCAAGGTCGTATCCCCGATCGACGACACGCCGGCGGCTCGCGCGGGCATCAAGCCGGGTGACATCATCACGGCCCTGGATGGCAAGACGCTGGTGGGGGTGCCGCTGAACGACGCGGTCGACAAGATGCGCGGACCGCCGAATTCAAAGATCGTTCTGACGGTCAAGCGGCAGGGCGTCGACAAGCCCATCGAGGTGCCGCTGGTGCGTGAAGTCATCCACCTCCAGGTGGTGAAGTCGCGCATGCTGCCTGGCGATATCGGTTATGTGCGCCTGACGCAATTCACTGAGCAGGCGGATGCCGGGTTGAAGCAGGCAGTCCGCAACCTGAAACAGCAGGCTGGCGGCAAGCTGAAGGGTCTTGTCCTGGATCTGCGGAATAACCCGGGCGGCCTGCTCGATCAGGCGGTCGCCGTGTCATCGGATTTCATCGATCAGGGTGAGATCGTGTCGACCAGGGCACGCCACCCGGATGACAGCCAGCGTTGGGATGCGAAAGGTCTTGATGTGCTGGCTGGCGCGCCGTTGGTGGTGCTGATCAATGGCGGGTCCGCCTCGGCGTCCGAGATCGTCTCCGGCGCGTTGCAGGATCATCGTCGGGCGGTGCTTCTGGGTACCAAGAGCTTTGGCAAAGGCTCTGTGCAGACGGTTATCCCGCTGCCCGGCAACGGGGCGATGCGCTTGACCACGGCCCGGTACTACACGCCGTCAGGGCGATCGATTCAGGCGGAAGGTATCGTGCCGGATATCACGGTGCATGAATCGCGGGAAACACCGCAGAGCTTTGGCGGCGATCGCGAATCGGATTTGAACCACGTGCTGAGCAATCGCGGCGGAACCGGTACACAGGCACTGCCGCCACGGACAGACTTGCCGGCGATCGCGAAGCAGATTCCGGACAAGCCACCTGAAGGCTACCCGAAGTTTGATCCGACCAAGCCGGATGATACGGACTTCCAGTTGCAGCAGGCACTGACGGTGGTGAAGGCCATGGCGGCGCAGAAAAGCGCTTCGGCGAACTGACCCCATAGGCGGATGACAGCCGGCGGACTGCTGTCGGGTTGGTCGGGGCTCAGACGATTCTGGCTGGCGGTTCTGTGCCTGCTGGGATTGGGCGTGGCGATATTGCAATGGCTGGGACCACCGGGCCGAATGCCGGTGGCCGATACCAGGAAGGCTTCGGCCGACGCTCCTGGCACCCAGGCTGATACGCCGTCCCGCGCCGCGGCTGAGAGCACATTCTCAGGAGCGGGTCATCCTCAGATCGTGCCACTACCCGCGTCCCGGCACGAAGGGCCGAGGCCGGGACGCGGCACGCCGGGCCCGGTGGCTGATCCCGATCCCGCGCTGCTGGAGCCGAACCCACCACCCGCCAAGGGTTTTCTACCCCGTATCGCGCCTGACGGCCGAGCCCCGATGCACGAATACGCAGCCGGCTTCGATCCGACGAGCCGACGGCCTCGTGTCGGCCTGATCGTGGGTGGCATCGGGATGAATGCAGCGAACAGCCTGGATGCCGCTCGGCGCCTGCCCGGCGGGGTCACCCTCGCGGTTTCGGCATACGCGACGGATGTGGACCGAATCCTGGCGGCGGCACGTATCGCGCAGCATGAGTATCTGCTGGAAGTCCCGATGGAACCTCAGGGCTTTCCGGCCAATGATCCCGATGACCGACATGCGCTGATGACCTCCCTTTCTCAGACCGAGAATATCGGCCGTCTGCATTGGGCACTGTCCCGGATCGCCGGTTATGTCGGTGTCACCAACGCGTTCGGAACGATGCGAGGGGAACGGCTGTCCGGTGCCGCCGACCAGTTCGACGCGGTATTGAAGGAACTGGCATCAAGGGGGCTGCTATTTGCCGATGCCCGGGTCGGCGCGCCATCCTTGCCCTTCGTGTGGAATCGAGCAGTCGATATCGTGATCGACGATGACCCTATCACAGCGGATATTATGGACCAGCGGCTGACCGCGCTGGCAAAGCTGGCACAGGAAAGGGGATCGGCGCTGGGATTGGTGTCGGTGCCGCGCCCGATGACGCTGGAGCACCTTGCCCTCTGGATCGGCACGCTGGTTCAGCAGGGCCTTGTGCTGGCACCTGTCAGCGCCTTGACCGAACCGCCTGGCGGAGAACGCGCACCATGACCGATCTGCCTTATCGTCCGAATGTCGGCGCAGTATTGTTCAATCGGGACGGTCTGGTGTTCGTCGCGCGCCGTGCGGACATGCCGAATGCGGAAGGTCCGGCGGGCGGATGGCAATTGCCGCAAGGCGGCATCGATGAGGGGGAAGACCCGCGCCAGGCTGTGTTCCGAGAGTTGGAAGAGGAAATCGGGACCTGCAACGCCGAGATCATCGGAGAACATCCGGATTGGCTGACCTACGATCTGCCAAGCAATCTGGTGGGCATCGCGTGGCGCGGGCGTTACCGTGGCCAACGACAGCGCTGGTTCGCCATGCGCTTCCTGGGCGGTGATAACGAGATACGACTGGACCTTGATCCACATCCCGAGTTCGACGCCTGGCGATGGGTACGCCTGACGGAGTTGCCTGCGCTCGCGGTGTCTTTCAAGCGGTCGATCTATGGAATTCTCACCCGGTCCTTCGCGCCATTTGCGACGCCCATCAGCGGTTGACGGACGGGACGAACTGTCTTTGTGTGATCCTGATCTGGATGGGATGGGATGGGATCATCACGATGGGTGAGACGATCAAGGTAACGTCGGCTGACGGTTTTACATTCTCGGCGTATGTCAGCGGCCAACCGGACGCCGGCAAGGGCCTTGTGCTGATCCAGGAGATTTTTGGCGTCAATCACCACATCCGCGATATGGCGGACCGTTTTGGCGCGGCAGGTTATTCGGTCATTGCTCCGGCGGTATATGACCGCATTCAGCCCGGTTTCGAAGTCGGCTATACCCCGGAAGATATCGCCAAGGGCCGTGATGTAAGGATGAAGCTGAACGACGCCCAGCTGATAATGGATGTGGAGGCCGCCGCGGCGCATTTGGGTCAAAAGAAGATCGGCATCGTCGGCTATTGTTTCGGCGGTACCGTCTCCTGGTGGGGTGCTACCCGCTCGAAGAGGTTTGCCGCATCCTCATGTTGGTATGGCGGTGGCATTCCAGGCACCAAGGACGAGCGCCCGAATTGTCCTGTGCAGATGCATTTCGGCGAGAAGGATGCCTCCATCCCGATGTCGGATGTGGACGCGATACGGGCGGCGCAACCGAAGGTGGATATCTATGTCTATGCCGGGGCGGAGCACGGTTTCGGCTGCAATGAACGTGGCAGTTATAGCAAGCCGGACTACGATCTGGCTCAGCAGCGGACGCTGGCCTTCTTCGCCAAGCATCTAGGATAGATCAGCCTCAGCCTGACCGGAATCGCGCAACGATCCTCAGATGAGGAAATTGATCGCGGAACAAAATCCGACATACCCCAAAGCCATCCTGAAGACGTATTCAGGGGTCACCTTCGGCTTGAACCTCAACGTATTCGCGAGATTGGGCCGGACCGCGCCAAGGCGGCCGGCCTGTCGCGCCACCCGCCAGGGCGAGGCGCCGCGGCGGTAGCACGCCACCCTTGCAGGTCCTTCGCCATTCCGTGCTCGACCCGGTACATATAGGCGTTCAGGCTAATGCTCATTGCGATGAAGTACCAGAACATCGGTACGAACGCGATGCTGACGAAGGCGCCGGCGGTCAGATAGGCCGCCATCCCGGCCTGCAGCGCATTGGAAAGCGCCCAAACCCATTCCAGCTCCGGGTACTTGCGGGCCCGCCGCGCGGTCCTGAACAAGCGTATGAAAGATACCAGCGCGACGGTCAGGAACATGAACAGGCCGGGGTATCCCAACTCTCCCAGCATCTCGAAATAGATGCTGTGAAATGCGCGGCCAAACTGGATCTGCGCGGGTCCTCCATCCATGGCGGGCAATTCGATGTGGTTGACCAGGAATGCCATCAGACCCCCCCCAAATGGGTGCTCTCCGACAAAGCCCAGTGTCCACTTCCAGACCAGAATGCGGGTATATGCGGAGCTTTCCTGATCAAATGACTTGATTGTGGAAATGCGCTCCACCCATTGCGCCGAGGTAAAGTAGAAAAGGCCGGCGAGAACGAAGGTTGCCAGCATCGTGTAGCCGATTTTGTGCTTCGAGCGAGCGACCATGAAGGCGAGAATTGCCAGCAGGCCGATCAGCGCGCTCCGCTCATAGGTGCCGATCGCGGTGATGAGCGCGAGTGCCGCAACCGCCCAATAGGCAAGCGGCATGACCTTCATGCGCGGTATCAGCTGGCCATGCCGGCTGAGGAACACCGCGAGCGGCACGGCCATGAGGCAGACCGTGGAAAGCTGACCGCCTTCGGCAAGGCCGGCATTGCCGCCCTGCAACCCAAGGTTGGTACCATAGCCGCCGCCCGATATGATCGTTTTTAAGCCAAAAGGAACGAAATTGGCGGCCAGGGAAAACACATACGTGGTCGCCATGGCCTCGATCTGTACACGGGATCGGATGACGAATGGCACGAAGGCGGCAAAGACCATGGTCTTGAAAGCCCAGTCCCATTTCTCCCATGCCGCATCCGGCCGCACTGCCCAGAACATGGAGGCGGTCATATAGACGGCGATGGTGACCTGCAGGATGGTCTCGATGCCGATGGGGGGCGGTGAGCGGCGATCGAACAGCAGATAGGTTCCGAACGCGAGAACGCCCATTACCATCGCGACCGGAAACTGGTTCAGCAGAATATAGGCGACGTTCTGGGGCTGGAATATATCCACCCACACATAGCCCAAGGTCGCGACAAAGGGTGCGGCGGCCCCCAGCACAACGAAGGCCACGTACAGGCCAAAGAGCCAGAGACTACGCAGCATCGAAGGGCCGTCCTTGCGCCGTTAACCGCGCCGCTGCCACGGCTGTGGCTGGCGCTGCTTTTTTTCCGGATCAGGGCGCGTCAGGACCTGGAACCAGGCTTGGACGCGGTCTAACTGTACGGCACGGAAGACGACCAGCATCATGATCGTCGAACTGAACAAAATCCCAAAGAGGTCAAGCATGCGCGTCTCCGCCCCGGAGCATGACAGGGTCCCTTGACCCGGCGATGCCGCGATATTCCATCTGCCGAGGCCGGTTGCATCGATCAGTCACGCGCCGGCGCACCCGGTCACCCGCGAGGTGCTTCGTATAACGCCTCGCACCGGGCCATGTCATTAAAACTTGACGTCGACGGTCAGGTGTCGGCGAGGGCTTTCATGATGGCGTCGCGCGTCGTCGTATCGCCCTCAGGGTGCACGGGCTGGATCGCGACATGGGTTGCGCCGGCCGCGAAGTGGGCACGAAGTCCCTCCTTCACCTTGTCGGCCGTACCCCACAGCACCATCGAGTCGATGAAGCGTTCCGATCCGCCATTGGCCAGATCCGCTTCGGTGAAGCCCAGGCCCAGCCAGCAATTGCGGTAGTTATCGAGCACCATGTAGCGCGACAGCTCGGCACGCCCCAACGCCCGAGCCTTGGCTGGGTCGGTCTCCAGGGTCACCTTCTGCTCGACAGCCAGCCACTTGCCGGGCCCGAGGATTTTGGCGGCCTCGGCCGTGTGCTTCGGCGTGACGTTGTAGGGCAGCGCCCCTCTCGTCATGTCCGCGGACAGTTTCAGCATCAGCGGGCGCAATGCGGCCAGGGCGATCGGCCATGTCTCGGACCCCGGCTGATCCCTGGTGATGCCGTCGACATAGCGGCGCATGGCGGGGATCGGTTTTTCATACGTATGGCCCCGAACGCCTTCGACCATCGGCATGTGGCTGACGCCAAGGCCGAGGATGAAACGGTCGCCATACAGCTCATTCAGGCTGATCATGCCGCGCCGGGCGGTGAACGGGTCGCGGGCATAGATCGACGCGATGGAGCTGCCGAGCTTCAGGGTCCTGGTCTGTCCGAGCATGTAGCCAGCGACCGTGAAGGATTCGAAACCGCGGGATTCAGGGTACCACAGCGTATCGTAGCCCAGGCCCTCCACCGTCTTCGCGAAATCCGCCACGCCTTGGGCGCGACCGATCTTGTCGGGCGAGTACCAGATGCCGAGACGGCCGAGTTGCATGGCGCGCTCCTTCGTTCAGATGACTTTCCTGGTCCGGAACCCGGCGATGTCGGCCGGACTGTATCCCAATTCCGTCAACACCTCATCATTGTGCTGGCCAAACATCGGCGGTGGCCGGTCCACACGTGGGCCCTCATGCTCGAATTTGAAGGCGGCGACTGGAACCGAGAACCCGCCGTCGATCCCTGGCACACTCTCATACCGGTGCAGCACGTTGCGGGAGGCGATCTGCGGATCGGCCAGCGCCTCTCCCATCGTGCGGACGCGCGAAGCGGGGACGTGGCGCGCCTGCAACCACTCCTCCCAATCGGCGGCACTGCGGGTCAGCATGATCTCACGTAATACCGCTTCTTCCCGGTCGTGATCGGCGTCGCGTTCATCATTGGTGCGCTTGATCATGTCCGGCCGTTCCAGCACCGTCCAAAGCCGGCGCTGCTGGCGCAGATTGGAAGCGCCGAGCATGACGTGGCCGTCAGCGGTCTGATAGGCCATGGACGTGGCGTGGCCGGTGCGGTTTCCCGAGGGCTTCGGGTGCTTGCCATTGCGCAGGTAGCCGGTGACGTGGCTGGCCATCAGGATCATCGCCACGTCCAGCATTGCCATGTCGATACGCTGGCCCTGGCCGGTCCGCTCCCGCTGGAACAGCGCGGAGGCCAAGGCATAGGCACCCATCGTTCCGGTCGCGTAGTCGATGGCCGGGGCACCGATTTTGACAGGGTTGACCTCCGGCGTACCGGTCATCGCCATGATGCCAGAGGTGGACTGGATCACGTGGTCATAGGCGGTGCGCTCCCGCTTTGGGCCGCCCTGACCGAAGGCGGAGAACGACGCATAGATCAGCTTCGGGTTGATTTTGCGCAGATCTTCGTAGCCGAGACCCAGAGCCTCGAAGGCGCCGGGGCGGTAATTCTCCACCAGCACATCGGCGGTGGCGACCAGCTTCTTCAGGATCGCCTGCCCTTCGGGCGATTTCAGGTTGAGAGTGATGGCGCGCTTGTTGGACCCCTGTGTGAGGAATCCGGTACCCATCAGGGCGTGGTTCAGGTCGTTATCAGAGCCGGAATCGCGGCTTTGATCCGGGTCGCCGGGGTCTTCCACCTTAATGACATCGGCGCCCATCAAACCGAGCTGATAGGCGGCGAAAGGGCCCGCAAGGACGTGAGTGATGTCGATGATGCGGATACCTTCGAATGGGCGTGGCATCGTTTCCTCCTGCGCAGTCGGTGGGAGGGTGCGGTCTTGGCAAGGTGCCGTCAATCTGTTCGGGCCGCTGCAAACCCGGCGACGGAGAGGCCGGGGCATGCGGCACGACCGTCCGGACGGCTGCGCACCCTTGTCTTGTGACAGCTGTCTTGTGACAGCCGCTCGGCCGGGTGACACTGGCGCAGGCCAGGAAGAATCAGGTCAGGAAGGATACCGCGATGCTGCAACCACCACCCGCCGTCCCAGGCATGCGGGAAGAGGACGTTGATACACCCGCCCTCCTCATTGATCTGGACGCGTTTGAGTACAACCTTGACATGATGGCCGCCAAGCTGGCGCCTACCGGCGCCAGGCTTCGAGCGCACGCCAAGACCCACAAATCGCCGGTGATCGCGAAGTTGCAGATGGCGCGCGGTGCCGTCGGAAACTGTGTCCAGAAGGTCGCCGAAGCCGAAGCGCTGGCCTGGGGCGGCATCCCCGACATTCTGGTCAGCAACGAGGTTGTCGGTGCTTCCAAGCTTGCCCGCCTGTGCGCCCTGTCGCGGATTGCCAAGCTGGCGGTCTGTGCCGACGATCCCGCGCAGGTGTCGGCGATCGAGGCCGCTGCCGCCGATGCCGGCATCCGCATGACGGTGCTGGTGGAGATCGATGT
This sequence comes from Rhodopila sp., assembly GCF_035548095.1. GTDB lineage: Bacteria > Pseudomonadota > Alphaproteobacteria > Acetobacterales > Acetobacteraceae > Rhodopila. The sequence continues at coordinate 106,133 of NZ_DASZUV010000030.1, forward strand.
GGGAGCCGCGCGCTGCGGTGTGACGCCCGGACCGGATGCCGTCGCGCTGGCGGAGCGCATCGCCGCGTCGAAACACCTGATCTTCGGCGGCCTTCAGGCCTATCACGGCAGTGCCCAGCACAAGCGCACGCCGAATGAGCGCCGCGCCCTGATTGGAGGCGCCATCGACGCCTCTCGCCGCACGGTGGAGCAGTTGCGCCAGCGTGGCCTGGACTGCGCGATCGTGGGTGGTGCCGGCACGGGCACGTTCGAGATCGAGTCCGCGTCCGGGATCTATAATGAAATTCAGGCCGGCAGCTATGTGTTCATGGATGCCGATTATGCCCGCAATCTGGATGAGGCGGGCCAGCCGGTCGCGACATTCCGCCATTCGCTTTTCGTGCTGGCGACGGTCATGAGCGCATCGCAGCCTGGCCTCGCGGTGCTTGATGCAGGGCATAAGGCGGTGGCGGTTGATTCTGGCCTGCCGACGGTCTGGCAGCGGCCGGATATCCGGTACGTCAGCGCCTCGGATGAGCATGGCAAGCTGAGCATAGGCAGCGAAACGGAATCGCCGAAGCTGGGTGAGAAGCTGAGACTGGTGCCCGGCCACTGCGATCCCACTGTCGACAAGTTCGACTGGTACGTCGGCGTTCGGAACGGCCGCGTGGAATGCCTGTGGCCGGTCGCCGCGCGCGGCGGCGTGACCTGAGAAATAATGGTCGTGGCTGCCGGGGTGTGCCGCCCGGCCGGTACGCCTCACGGGCATCCGCTGGCAGACACCCCCTTGGCAGGCAGCCCAGCCCTGTGTCCCGCTTACAATTTGACCCGAACACCCGCCAGGGCGACCGGTCCGGGCATTTGATAGCCGTTCACCGGTTCGAACCTGGAATTGAAGATATTCCAGACATTCACGTAGAACTCCAATTGCGGCATAAAAGCGTAGTTGATGGCGAGGTTGCCTACCAGGCCGTGCTGCCCGACGCCGTAGCCTATTCCGTTGCCCTGATTATCGTATAGATAATCTTGCGCCGACCCTGTATAGATCAGAGTAGGAATGATCTGCAGCTTTGGTAGCGGCTGCACCCTCATATCGACTGAGAGCTGGTTCTGCGGCCGTCTCAACAGATTTGTTCCCTGGCCGGCGGGCTGGTCATAAGCATGGGTGTTGGTCAGCGTATACGCCGCATGCAGCTCTACCCAGGATGTCGGCCGAAGACGGAATTCGGCTTCCACGCCATGCACGAAGGCCGATCCGACATTCACCGAAGTGTAGACAGGAGAATATACGCCGACAATCAGGTTTCGTACAGTCTGGGCGAAGTAGGTTCCATATAAGGACAGGAAGTCCGGCCGCCCGAATGCCGGCAGATCCGTCGTGAACCCGGTTTCCCAACCCTGGGAATACTCGGGCTTCAGCGCGGGGTTCCCAACATAGCCATATGAGTCGATGCCGTATTGGTCATACAGCGACGGTGCGCGAAAAGCCGTGCCATATGCAAACTTGAAATGGGTATGGATCTCATGGGCGTCAAACACGCCTCCCAGGCGCCAGGTCGCCGCTGAGTCCTGGTTGATCCAGTCCTGGCGAAATTGACCTGTGAAGGCAAGCCGCTGCGCGAGAGTCGTCTGCAAGCCCGCATAGATCGCATTGGTCGCCTGGTAGGCGGACATGGACTGGTTGAACGGATAGTTGGCATAGCTCTGGTTGACGCGCACCTTCGCGGTGACGCCCGTATACTCGTATCCAAAGGTCAGGGCACTGGCGGACAGCACGGGTACATTGATCAGATCGTCCAGGTGCAGCGTATTGTTCCATTGCGCATCTGTCTGGTACGAGTGATATCGGGAGTCCGATTGCACCTGGTTCGGGTCCTGCGGGACCAAGGCCTCCAGGTATTTGCGGTTGCTCTGCAGTTGCCCGATAAACGCGCCCGATTCCAGTGCACCGCCAAAGAGCTTGGTGGTGGCGCCGATACGGCCTTCAAAACTCTCATTCTGGCCTGTGGAGTTCGAGTCATCGAAGGTCGGGCTGCCAAGGTTGTTGAAGCCGAAATAGGCGACCTGGCCACGCAGGAACAAGGATAACCGTGTGCCTTCGACGGGTGTATATCCCAGGTTCAGGGTGGCGATTCGATCGCGGAACCCCAAAGGCGTGCCGGTGTAGATGTTTGTCCAGCGCTGCGGCACGGAGTCATAGCCGGTCTGCGATTGCGACGACAGCGTCAGCGCATAGTCCACCGGACCCTCGATTCCGGTGGCGCCGACGGTGCCGCGGATCAGGGCGGGGTAGCCTCCGGACAGATCGCCGAACCAATGGGCCCCTTGCTCGGAGCCGCGTCTGGAGATCAGGTTGATGACGCCACCGATGGCGCCTGATCCGTAGACCGAGGCCATCGGGCCCCGGATTACCTCGATGCGTTCGATGTCCGACAGCGTGTCGAGGCCGAAATTGAAGGCGCCGGACGGATCGGATGCATCATTGATCGGCATCCCGTCACGCAGGACCAGCACATGGTTGGAATTGGTGCCGCGGATGAACACGCTGGCCTGACCACCCAGGCCGCCGGATGGGCTGACATGCACGCCGGGAAGGTCGGATAATGCCTCGGCCAGGCTGTTGTATCCCTTCGCCTCGATATCGGCGCGGGTGATGACGCTGACGCCGGCCGGGATATCGACGGGGAGTGAGGGTACACGCGTGGCGGTGACCACCTGCTCCGGCAAAGGGACAACGACATCGTCCTCAGCCGCCTGGGCGGCATCGACCAGCAAGAAGACACAGGCTGCGGCGGCAGTCATGAGCGGAAAACGCACGCGGGCTCTCCATCGACACAGTGTCGATTGCTCGCATACGGGTTTCTCCCCGCTGCCGTGGTTGTCCCCGCCCGGCGGCACGCGCGCAGTCTCGATGCCGGCCGGTCTCCTGGCTGGCGGGTCATCGCCCTGGCCCGCCTTCTCGCCACGGGGCAGCCCGATGGCAATGGCATATGGACCGGACTCGCCGCATACAGTTGCGGGGGCAGCCGCCTTTCGGGCGTTCCCGTTTCAGCCCTTGCGGGCCACCGTCATCTGTATGAGATGATAGTGCGGCGACGCCCGGCCTGTGCAGAGCGAAATCGCCGATCTCCTGTCATAACGCCGCCTGCGTGACATTCTGGCCCAATGGCACCCCATCTTCCGCGTATAGTTTGATTCCAAGTTTTGCTCAAAAAACGTACTCCTTGCTCTGATTTAGCATGCGTAAAGTCCGGGCAGATCGGGAGAGGGAGGCGGCTTTGTGCAATTGGCTGAGTCGCCGCGGCTCATCGCCAGGAATACCGCCGTTTTTCGGCGATGCCATCATGCCGTCGGCCGGATATGTGTTTCGCCCGAGCGGCGCCTTCGCCGTTGCCGCTTGGCACGCGACATGCAAACCTTCGGCGCTGTTCATGCTGCTGACCCCAGTAGCGATGCGGGCAGCCTGAACTTGTGGGAGGCTCGGACAACCGAGCTTGTGTGCATGAAGAAGATCGAGGCTGTCATCAAGCCGTTCAAGCTTGACGAAGTGAAGGAAGCCCTTCACGAGGTCGGGCTCCAGGGCATCACCGTGGTGGAAGCCAAGGGATTCGGTCGCCAGAAAGGGCACACCGAGCTCTATCGTGGCGCCGAGTACGTCGTCGATTTTCTGCCGAAGGTGAAAATCGAAGTCATCTGTGAGGATAGTGTGGTCGAACGCGCGGTCGAGGCGATCGTGAACGCCGCGCGCACCGGGCGGATCGGCGACGGCAAGATTTTCATCTCCTCGGTCGAGGAGGTGATTCGCATCCGCACCGGCGAACGAGGGGAGGACGCGATCTAGCTTCACTATTCGACGACCGGACCCGGTTTCACTTCGGCTCCGGGCAGCAACCGGACCTTGCGTGGTGCGGGTCCACCATCTGCCATGCTCCCCCTGTCGTGTCACGCGGTGGGTGGGTTTGTGTGGCATTCTGACAGGTAACGAGGATAACAAGTATGGCAAGCGAGAGCGTCAGCAAGGTGCTGGCGATGCTGAAAGACAACTCTGTCGAGTACGTCGATCTGCGATTCACCGACCCACGCGGCAAATGGCAGCACACGGCGCAGCACGTCTCCACGATCCATGAGGATGCGCTACGGGACGGCATCATGTTCGACGGCTCCTCGATCGCCGGTTGGAAAGCGATCAACGAGTCCGACATGATCCTGATGCCGGACACGACGACCGCGGTGATGGACCCGTTCGCGGCCAAGCCGAGCCTGATTCTGTTCTGCGACATCATCGAGCCGTCGACCGGTCAGTATTACGCGCGTGACCCGCGGGCCACCGCGAAACTGTGTGAGGCCTATGTCAAGTCCAGCGGCATCGGCGACACCGTTTCAATTGGCGCGGAAGCCGAATTCTTCATCTTCGACAGCGTCAAGTTCGGCACTGGCGGTAACTTCGGCAGCTACCACCTGGACAGCGTGGAGGGGCCTGGCTCCAGCCTGAAAGATTATCCGGAAGGCAACATGGGTCATCGCCCGGCGGTGAAGGGCGGTTATTTCCCGGTCCCTCCGGTTGATGGCGACAGCGACCTGCGGGCCGAGATGCTGTCCACCATGGGTGAGATGGGTCTGCCGATCGAAAAGCACCACCACGAGGTGGCTCAGTCGCAGCATGAGTTGGGCACGAGGTTCGCCTCGCTGTGCACCATGGCCGACCAGATGCAGATCTATAAGTATTGCGTGCACAACGTCGCGCACAGCTACGGCAAGACCGCGACGTTCATGCCGAAGCCCATCTACGGTGACAACGGCTCTGGCATGCACACCCACATCTCGATCTGGAAGGAAGGCAAGCCGTTGTTCGCCGGCAATGGGTACGCCGACCTGTCCGAGACCTGCCTGTACGCGATCGGCGGCATCATCAAACATGCTAAGGCGATCAATGCGTTCTCCAACCCGTCGACCAACAGCTACAAGCGGTTGATTCCGGGCTTTGAGGCACCGGTTCTGCTGGCCTACTCCGCCCGCAATCGGTCGGCATCCTGCCGCATCCCCTACACGACCAATCCGAAGGCAAAGCGCGTCGAGGTGCGGTTCCCGGATCCGAGCTGCAATCCATACTTGTCATATGCGGCGATTACGATGGCAGCGCTGGACGGCATCAAGAACAAGATCCACCCCGGCGACCCGATGGACAAGGATCTCTACGATCTGCCGCCGGAAGAGCTGAAGGATATCCCGACGGTGTGCGGCAGCCTGCGCGAGGCGCTGGGTGCTCTTGCGGCTGACCATGCCTTTCTGCTGGAGGGCGGCGTATTCAGCCAGGATCAGATCGAAAGCTATATCGAGCTGAAGTGGAATGAAGTGTACCGGTTCGAGCACACGCCGCATCCGGTCGAGTTCGAGATGTATTACTCGGTCTGACAGACCCACCAGTTCCAGTGATTGCGACCCCGCTGCCTCGGCAGCGGGGTTTTCTTTTGTCCAGGCTGCCCTGTTCGATAGCTGGCGCGGCAAAGCGGCGCATATGCTTCCATCGTAACCTTTCGGTCCTTTGATGGAAGCAAGGCGGGTGCGGCTGTTTCCCCATCGTGATGCCCTATGCTGATCGCGCCTGGGCGATCCAAATCTGGCAGGAAGGGCCGCCAAGGGCGTGGTATCGGGTACGGGTGAACGCTGCTTCCCGCTGTGCAAATGCCATTTAATTAAGCACACGAGCACAACTTCCGCCGGCTCCTATGCGTGCGGCACGGCGAATCTGCCTCTTTTTCAAGTTGGCACGATTGTTGATTTACACAATCCACGTCCCGGCCGTGCTTGGTTCCTGGTGGCGTATCGAAACGAAAATCGGAATACGGGTATGACGCCTTTTTCCATCAACACCGAGATACCGGAGTGCCGGCCGACATGAAACTAATCATGGCCATCATCAAGCCCTTCAAGCTGGACGATGTGCGGGAGGCGCTGACACCGCTGGGCGTGCAAGGACTGACCGTCTCCGAGGTCAAGGGATTCGGTCGCCAGAAAGGGCAGACCGAAATCTATCGCGGCGCCGAGTACCACGTCAGCTTTCTTCCGAAGATCAAGATCGAGGTGGTCGTGCAGGACGACCTGGCCGATCAGGTCATCGAGGCGATCGCCAAGGCTGCCCATACCGGGAAGATCGGCGACGGCAAGATTTTTGTTCTGGACATAGAACGGGCGATGCGCATCCGCACCGGCGAAGTCGATTCGGAAGCACTGTAAGCAACAAGGATAGGGAAACCGGAAGATGAAGAGACTTCCCCGGGCTTGGGGGCTGGGTGCGGCGTTGCCGGCCCTGCTGCTGGCGATGCCCGCATTCGCCGATGACGGCCCGCCGAAACTGGATAGCGGCGATACTGCCTGGATGCTCGCCAGTACGGCGCTCGTTCTGCTGATGACCATACCCGGCCTGGCGCTTTTTTACGGCGGCATGGTACGTAAGAAGAACGTTCTTGCGACACTCATGCAGTCCTTCGTGGTCTGCTGCATCGTGACCATTGCCTGGTGCGTGGTTGGCTACAGCCTGGCCTTCACACCAGGCGGCGCCTATGTCGGCGACCTCTCACGCATCCTGCTGAGTGGCATCGCTGATCATATCAGCAAAGGCAATGACACGCAGGCCTTCGTGCTGGCGTCGGGCATCAAGGATGTGTCCAGCATGTCCACGACGATCCCCGAGACCGTCTACATGATGTTCCAGATGACCTTTGCCATCATCACGCCAGCACTGATCTGCGGTGCCTTTGCCGATCGGATGAAGTTCTCGGCGCTGTGCATCTTCATTACGATGTGGTCCATCCTCGTCTATGCGCCGATCGCGCACTGGGTGTGGGCTCCGTCGGGATGGGCCGCACAGATGGGCGTTCTGGATTTCGCCGGTGGCACGGTCGTGCATATCAATGCCGGTATCGCGGGCCTCGTGTGCGCCCTGGTGCTGGGCAAGCGGGTCGGTTACGGCACGGACAACATGGCACCGTATAATCTGGCTTACGCGGTTATCGGCGCTTCCCTGCTGTGGGTGGGTTGGTTCGGCTTCAACGCCGGTTCGGCGGTCGCCGCCAATGGCCGGGCTGGCATGGCCATGGCAGTGACGCAGATTGCCACCGCCGCCGCGGCCCTCGGGTGGATGTTCGCCGAGTGGATCACCAAGGGCAAGCCGTCGGTCCTGGGTGCGATCTCGGGCGCCGTCGCCGGTCTGGTCGCAATCACGCCGGCCTCGGGCTTCGTGCTGCCCGGCTCCTCGATCATCATCGGCGTGGCCGCTGGCGTCATCTGCTTCTGGTCGGCGACCAGTCTGAAGCACATGCTGGGCTACGACGACAGCCTGGACGCCTTCGGTGTGCACGGCATTGGCGGCATTGTCGGTGCACTGCTGACCGGTGTATTCGCCTATGGACCGCTATCCGCGACCGATGCATCGCCAGACGGGACCTCGGGCGGGTTGGACCAGCTCAAGCTGCAGGCGATCGGCGTGTGTGCCACGCTGATCTATAGCGGGGTCATGACATTCGTCCTGCTGATGATCACCAAGGCCCTCGTCGGCCTGAGGGTAACCGAGGAAGAAGAGCGCGAGGGTCTCGATATCGTCCTGCACGGTGAGCAGATCTTCTAGGCGGCAGGGGGACGTTCCGGACAGCCGGGATGTCCCCCGATCTATATGCGGATATCAAATTCCACATATGGAACGTTTATCCGGATTTCGGCTACTCGGGGACATCCGAACGGTCGTAGCGCCTCGGATCCGATGCAGGGAGCCGGCCTGAAAATGGGATCACAAGAATGACCATCAGCAAGCTTTGGCAAGGCACGTGCCTTGCCGCTGCGGCGACGATCGCCTCTGGCCTGGGAACGGCGTCCGCGCAGACCGCGGCCGCTCCGGCCGACACAACCTCGCCGCCCGCCGCCACCACCCAGGCCGCGCCCACGCCGGCCGCCGACGCCGCGCCTCCCCCCGGCTTCTGGATCGATGGTATTCATCTTTCCGGCCAGATCGAAGGCGGCGTCATCTTCAATCCGTTCCGGCCGAGCACCGGCCTGAACTGGGGACAACTCTTTACCGACCATGCCAACCAGGCGCAGCTCAATCAGGTGCTGCTGACGGCGAACAAGCCGTTAGACCCGAAGGATCCGAATTTCCAATGGGGTTTCAAGCTGCAGGGGATGTATGGCTCCGATGCCCGCTATACACAGTACCTGGGCATCATGAACCAGACATTGCCCGGAGACCGTTATCAGTTCGATATAGTCGAGGCGAACGCGCTATTCCATCTGCCGGTGCTGACCGACGGCGGCGTCGATATCAAGGCCGGCCTGTATCCAACCCCGATTGGCTTCGAAACGATCGATCCCTCGACCAATCCGTTCTACTCGCACAGCTACATCTTCCAGTTCGGCCTGCCGCTGAAGCACACGGGTGTGCTGAGCACGACGCATGTCAATGACATGCTGGATATCTATGCGGGCCTCGACACCGGCACCAATACCACCATGGGCATCCTGGGGGAGAACAACAGCGCCATTGGCGGGATTGGCGGTTTCAACCTGACGTTGATGGGTGGCAATCTGACCATCCTGGCCCTGACCCATGTCGGGCCGGAGCAGGCGTCCCGTGTCCTATCCCCGCAGGGCGTCAATGCGAACGGCGAGTGGCGCTCCTACAGCGATGTCCTGGTCACCTACAAGATCAACGATTCGCTGACATCCACCACCGAGTTCAACTGGATTCGCGACGCCTATGGCTACGTGAACAAGCCGGTGAACGGGTTCGGCGTCGCCCAATACCTGTCCTATGCGTTGACCTCGAACATCACGTTGAACGGCCGATATGAAATCTGGCGCGACGATAACAACTTCTTCGTGGCGTCCTACTCGGGCAACAATGATCCGATACGGGTGCAGCAGGGTCTGTCGCCGGTGTCCGGTGTCTACGTGGCACCCGGCGGTGGCGGCACCACATACGGCGCGTTGACCCTGGGTGTGACCTGGAAGCCGGATATGCCGAACCCCGTCTCGGGGTTGGCGGTGCGACCGGAAATCCGCTGGGATCACGCATTCACCAGCAACAATCCGTTCAACCAGAACCCACCTTATTACACCAAGGGTACAGCCAACAGCTTCACCTTTGGCGCGGACGTGATCCTGACTTTCTAGGCGTAAACACCGGGATTCAATTTGAATCCCGGTGTCCCTTTCCAGAATACGATCGCCCGGACCGGCGGTCTGAAGCCGTGAATCATGCTCGGACGGGTGATGGCGACGCTGGCCTTTTCGTTACAGAGTCAGCCCGCCGTCCACGGTGATCGTCTGCCCGGTCACCATCGCGGCGCCGAAGGCAAGGAACAGCACGACCTCGGCCAGATCCTCAGGCTGGCAGCGGCGCTTCAAGGCCGCGCGCTCGATCGATTGCTGCCGCTCCTCATTCGTCCAGTTCACCATCCAGGCGGAATCGACCGCACCCGGGGCGATCGCGTTCACCCGCACCTCCGGCGCCAGCGCGCGCGCCAGGTTCCGTGTCAGGCTGACGACACCCGCCTTGGAGGCGCCATAGGCCAAGCTGCTACCGGCATAGCCCAGGCCGGCAATGGAGGCGGTGCTGACGATCGACCCGTGCGCGGCCTTCAGGGCTGGAGCCGCAGCCTTGGCGCAGCGGAAGACACCCAGCAGGTTCACCTCCAGCACGGTGTGCCACAGATCCTCGGTGATCAGGTCGAGTTCCCGCGGCTCGATCTTGCGGCTGGTTGCCGGCGTGCCGGCATTGGCGAACAGCAGGTCCAGTCGGCCGAGGTCGGCGACTGCCTTGTTCACCATCGCCACACCCTCGGCGGCATCGCCGACATTGCCCGGCGCCATGATCGCCTTGCCGCCGCCGGCAACCAGCTTGTCGACCGCTTCCGGCCCGCGCGGGTCGTCGGCCAGGAAATTGACCGCGACGGTGCAGCCGAATCCGGCCAGCATCTTTGCCGTCGCGAAGCCGATTCCCGACGCGCCGCCGGTCACCAGAGCAGTCTTGCCAGTCAGATCATACGTAATCATTTGCCCTCCATCGGTCCGATTCTCCGCAGCGCCTGCTTCAGCGCCAGCAGCTTCCTGTCACGTTCACGGAACAGCTCCTCGGGGCTGCGATCGCCCCAGTCGAAATAGCCCTTACCCGCCATCACGCCGGTGCGGCCTTCGGCAATCAGCCGATCCAGCGTCTCGCTGTGATCGCGCGGCACGGGCGGTGCGTAGCTGCGGTTCTTCATCCCCTGCTGCATCAGCAGCAAACCGGTGAAGTCGGCTTTCGCCATGATGCCTAGAATCGGGATGCGCAACGCCAGGCCATGCAGCACCGAATCGTCGATATCCTTCGGCGTTACCAATCCCTCGTCCAGCAGCCGGTACACTTCGAGCTGCATCGCCGCCTGCAGCCGGTTGGCGACATAGCCCTGCACCATTTGCTTGAACACGACGGGCGCCTTGCCCATCGCCGCGACCATCGCGCGGACCGTCTCGACAGCCGCCGGGTCGGTGCTCGGCCCCGGGCACAGATCGACCAGATCGCACAGATAGGGAGGCGTGTACCAATGGGCGATGATTGCCCGTGTCCGCAGTCCCGGCGGGACCAGCGGAAAGATGTCGAGGTTGGAGGTATTGGATGCCAGGATCGCGTCCGGCGCCATCAGCGTTTCCAGCTGGCCATACAGCGCCTTCTTCACGTCCGGCCGTTCGACCACGGCCTCGATGACGACCGCCGCATTCTGCACTGTTTCAGCCAGGGATGGCATACAACGAACCGCCGTTGACAGCCATTGGCGGTTCTTCGCCGCATCCACCTCGCCGGCCTCGGCCAGGGTGGCGAGTGCGGTTGCCATCAGCTCCGGCGCTCGGCCCAGCGTATCGGGGTTGTTATCGGTCAGCCGCACCTGATGGCCGCCCAGTGCAAAGACCAACGCCAGCGCGTGACCCATCAGGCCGGCGCCGACGACCGCTACCTCCGCCATGTCGCTACACTCCTTCCGGCGCCCACGGTTCCGGTGCCTTGATGTCGATATTTGTGGCGACGTCGACCACGACGGTTTCATCCGATGCCATCGCCTCACGCAGGGCTGGGCCGATTTGTGCCGGTTCCTCGACACGAATGCCGCGCAGGCCGAATACACGCGCGACGTCGGCGAAATTGGTCGGGCCGAACAATCCCATCTCGGCCGGGTTGCCGGGCCGGTTGCCCTGCTGGCGCTGGATGCTCACCCAGCTCTGCCCAAAGCCCGAGTTGTTGTTGACCACCAGCGTCACGGCGATGCCGCGGCGGCGGGCGGTTTCCAGCTCCGTCAGGTGGTAATAGGCGCCGCCGTCGCCTGACCAGCAGATCACTTTGCGCTTCCCGGCCGCGCATTTCGCGCCTAATGCGGCGGGGAAGGACCAGCCCAGGGAGCCGGCGGCACGCAGATAAGTCTGGCCCGCGCCGTTCAGGTCGATCAGCGTGCTGCTCCAGATGCCGGACCAACCGGTATCGGCTACCAGAATACCATCTTCGGGCAGCGCGGCGGTGATTTCGGCGCATAGCCGGTCCGGCCAGATCGGCACCGAATCGCTCGCCAGGCGTTGTGCTATGCCTTCGCGCCAGGCCGCCACGATCTCGGCGGCCCGGTCGGCATAGGACGTATCGCGCCGCGGCTTGCCGAGGGTGTCGATCAGCGCGGCCAGCGTCGCTTTCGGATCGCCCATCAGGCTGAGCGTGTCGGGATAGGAACGGCCGAGCTCCGCCGGATCGATGTCGATCTGGATGCACGGCGTGTGAATGGAGGGAATCCGGTATGTGTGGGTCACCTGGTCGCCGGTGTCGCAGCCGACATAGACCACCAGCTCGGCCTCATGGACGATCTGGTTGGCGGGCGGCGCGGCGTAGTTGCCGACGCAACCGATCGACAGGCGGTGGCGGGTCGGAATCAGGCCGCGGCCGCCCAGTGAGGTGCCGATCGGCGCTGCCAGCAATTCGCCCAGCCGCAGCAATTCCTTGCCGGCCTTGGATGCCATCGCGCCCTCGCCTGCGATCAACACGATCTTTCTGGCCTGCAGCAGTCGAGCCGCGGCGCGGTCGATCTCAGTCGCGGCGGCGGTCGGACGATGCGGCGGCATCGTCATTTGCAGCACCGGATCAGGTCCCGGCGTTTCGGCAACCTGGCCGGCTTCCAGCAGGTCAGCGGTGTGGCCGATCAGATCCAGATAGGCCGGCCGCGGCGTGCCCGTCATCGCTTCCCGCCAGGCCTGGCGCAGCAGGCGGGGCAGTTCCGCGGCGGTATCGACGCGCGCACGAAATTTCGTCACCGGCTGGAATAGCGGCAGATGGTCCAGTTCCTGATAGGCATTCCGATGCTGCAGGGCCGGCGGCTTGAACCCGGTAAATGCAATCACCGGCGCTCGGCCCAGGTAGGCATCCTGCAATCCGGACGCCAGATTGGCGGCGCCTACCGCCTGGGCGAAGCAAATACCCGGCCGCTCGGCGATGCGTGCGTAGCCATCGGCCATATAAGCGACCGCCTTCTCGCTATGGCCCAGGATGCGTTGCACACCCAGGCCATCCAGCTCGATCAAGGTGCGGCGCAGGATCGCGTCGATGAAGAAGACATGGGTAGTGCCGTTGGCCGCGAGGCTGCGGGCGAGGTATTCGGCGCCCGTGACCGGGTCTGGGCTGGTCATGGAGGTTTCCCTGGCTGTGCCGGGACACCTTTAAACCATGTCGGTTCAAGCCGAAATCAGGGGGAGATTCGCCAGGATCAGTGAGTCGGGCGGTTCCGCAACAGGTCGTATTGCAGCTGCGCCTCATGCAGATCCCGGGCGCGGTCAATGAACTCCCGGCTGCGCATCAGTCGCTGCTGGCCCTTGGCGTCACGCCCCCGCTCCAGCGTTTCCAATACAAATTGGTTCTTCATCGACACATCGGCGGCCATCAGGCATTCGGCGCTGGTCCGCGGATGCAGTTCTGCCATGAACCGCAGTGTTTCGTACCAACGGCGGACGCGATCGACAAACGTATCCTCCCGCCGAGCGGGAATGTGCTCGCACATCACGCCGAACAGACGCTCCAGAAAGGGATCATCGACGGGCGGCGGCGGCTCCTCGTCCGGCGCACAAGCGGGCTGGGTCATGGGACGAGCGGCAGTTCCATCATAAGAACATAAATAGAACATGACCGGCTTTGGAGTCAAGCGACATGCCACCCTGACCAAGGCAGCGTGCCGCTGAAACAATTGACTGAACGTCACCGCCGCCGCACCGTCATCGCCGCATCGAGATCAACTGGACCACGCCATGAAACCCCTTATCGCCAGCACATTCATGCAGGCCTACCACATTCCCCGTGCGACCGGGATCGAGGCGCTGACACTCACCGGCTCGCATGTTCCGACGCCGGAACGCGGCCAGGTCCTGGTGCATATGCACGCGGCCTCATTGAACTACCGCGACCTGATGATCGTGGAAGGCCGCGCCGCGCGGGGCGCGCCGCCGGAAAACCTGATTCCATTGTCGGATGGCGCCGGCCTCGTGATCGCGGTCGGGCCCGAGGTCACGCGCTTCAAGCCCGGGGACCGCGTTGCTGCCTGCTTCATGCAAAGCTGGGTTGGTGGCCCGTTGAGCGCGGAGGACGGTGCCAGCGCCCTGGGGGGTGCGCTCGATGGCGTGCTGGCGGAGTACCGCCTGTTCGATCACCAAGGCCTGGTGCGGTTGCCGGAACACCTGTCATTCGAACAGGGGGCGACCTTGCCCTGCGCCGCGGTCACGGCCTGGAACGCCCTGTTCGGTGGCCAGCCGCTCTCGCCTGGCGATTCCGTCCTGGTCCTGGGTACCGGCGGGGTATCCGTCTTCGCGCTGCAATTCGCCGTCGCCGCGGGGTTCCGCGTGATCGCGACCTCCTCCTCGGACGAGAAGCTGGACGTGATGCGTCATCTGGGTGCCGACCATGGCGTAAATTATCGCCGGCACCCTGAATGGCAGGAGGAGGTCCTGCGTTTGACCAACGGCGACGGCGTCGCCCGTGTCGTCGAGGTCGGCGGTACCGGCACGCTCGCTCGGTCCATCCTCGCCACACGTCTGGGTGGGGAGATCGGCATGATCGGTGCGTTGACCACGGGCGGGGAAATCAACCCGACCACGGCGATGCGTCGCAACCTGATCCTGCGCGGAATCTATGTCGGTTCGCGCCAGATGTTTGAGGCGATGAACCGTGCCATCAGCGCGCATCGGATCGAGCCGGTGATCGACCGGGTCTTTCCATTCGCGGCGGCGGCAGAGGCGTATCGCCACCTCAAAAGCCAGACGCATTTGGGGAAGGTGGTGATCCGCATCAGCGAATAGGCGGAAAAGCGGGGCACCCAGGCCTATATCCAGTTAAATGTGCCCGGGCATGCCGCCCGGAGGCCTCATGCGAGGGTTTTTTTCGTGCGTCTGTTGATCGCGCTTCTGCTTCCCTGGTTGCTGTTCTTCACCATCGGTCGGCCCATCGCCGGACTGGTGTGCCTGATCCTGCAAGTCACGCTGATCGGATGGGTCCCGGCCGCGATCTGGGCGGTCTATGCGCTCAGCCAGTTCGAGACGGATCGAAAGATCGATCGCGCTTTCGGCGGCCCATCGCGCTGGTAGGCGGTCAGTCCGCCAGCAGAGGCGCCGCCTCCGCCATCGTCAAAGCCTTCGCATTCAGCAATGCGTCGGTGGCGGGCGTCTCCCAAGGGGCTTCGTACGTCATCGCGTAGAGTTGGAAGTCGCCGAAGGCGACCTGCTCCATCTCCCGATAGGCAGGGTGGTATTCGATCCAATCCTCGTCGCGGCCGAACCGGTCGCGCGGATGCAGCACCGCCGGGTGGCGGTCCGCGGTGCGGGCCAGTTCATCCAACCGCCCTCCCGCGAGCTGGCAGAGCCGTTGATAATGCGGCAGCAACCGGTCCAGTACGTCGCCCGGCAGATACAGCGCCAGCGGGTCCCGCAGACCGCGACCGGCCGCGAAAAAATCCCAGCCGGAGCAGTCCGGCGCGATCCAGTCGGAGTCGGAGCGGACCGGGGAGATCGCGGAATCGTCGAGAAGCATGGCTCGTTCCCTGGGCGTCGTTCCCTGAGCGTCGTTCCCTGGGCGTCGTTTTCTGGCCGCGGTTTCAGGGGTATGGTTTCCGGAAATGGACGGTCACGTCCTGCCTTCGGATATGGCCAGCCTAGGGATCCGCTGGTCTCGACCATGAGGCCTGCAGGCCTGGATTGAAGGGAGAGTGCGTGCAGACACCCGAGGCCCTGGTGGCGACCATGTTCGGCTCGCCATTGATCGCTCAGTTGCCTGGGGCATCTCCACTGTCTGACTCCGCCGCGGCGTTCGACGTGCTGGCGGCTCGGCTGGCTGGCGCGTCGGTGGTGCTGTTCGATACGGTTTCACCCGCCCGGCTGAACGACTTCTTCCGGTTGCGCCTGACCCAGGTGCTTCAGGAGGCTCCCCCTTTGCCGGCCCTGTCTGTCGTCCCGCTCACGGTTTCGGACGATTGTGCCGCGGTCCCTGGCGGCTTCGCCGAGCGATTCCGCTCGTCCTGGCCGTTTGAACGGTGCGTTTTCGCGACCTTGGGGGCGGATGTGCCGCCCGCCTTGATGCAACTGGGCGTGCCGGTCACGCGGCTCGATTCGGCGGAGGCTCCGGTCGTGTTGTCGACAGAAGCCGCCGCCGGCCAGCGGGTCGCTCTGCAAATCCAGCGGATCTGGCCGCGCTGTGGCAGCACGACGGCATTCCAGAACCAGGTCGAGGCCCTGGTGCGCGCCGGGTTCCTGACGATCCGGGTCTTTGCCGAATATCAGCACCGGCGCGGGGAGACGCTGAACCGCACAGTTGCGCGCCTCCTGCCCGAGAACAGTGTGGATTGGGGTGCTCATATCGACGTCGTGGCGGTGCCGCGCGGTCCGTATCGGGCGAAGCCGAACCAGGCGGCGAACATCGCTTGGGCATCCGCTTTGGCCGAGGCTGCAACATGTGCCATCGACGATGTGGCGATCGACCAGGCGGCCCGGCGCGCGAGCGCGGTGATGACCAACCATTTGTTCACCGTCGGCCTGGCTTTGAACCTCGCGCCGCAGGCCAAGCTGATCTTCGACCTGCACGACGACATCGCGGCCGCCTACCGGCAGGCGGCCTTGATGCAAGGGGGTTCGGGGTCCGACCTGGCGCAGGCCGAGGCCGCGGCGAATGCCGTGCAAGCCGCGGTCCTGGCCATCCCCGACCTGTGCACGCATGTGAGCCAGATCGAGCTTCAGGCCTGCCGCCTGTTCTCGCGCCAGGCCGCGATCGTACTGCCGAAGCCTTACGTTGCCATGACGACCGTCGAGAGCAAGCCGGCCTTCGATCTCCTGCTGGTCGGTGACCGCCATCCGTTCAACGTCGCCTCGATGACCTGGTTCCTGGAGGAGGTCTGGCGTCCTTATCTGGAACCGGCCGGCCTTCGTCTGGTGGTCGCCGGCCGGGTCGGCGAGTCGATCGACCGGACACGATTCGAGTCGTCCCGGCTCCACATCCCGGGCTTCGTCCAGGACCTGGAAGCCTTGCGGGCATCCTGCCGCCTGAGCGTGATTCCGGATCGGTTCGGCGCGGGACTGCCGATCAAGACACTGACCGCCTTGGCGGCCGGTCATGCGGTGGCCACAACGTCGCATGGGTTGCGGGGGCTGGATCCCGCTCTCGTCGGCGCTTTGCCGGCTTTCGACACGGCCGCCGACCTGGCGGGCGACATCGTCTGCCTGACGACCAATCCGACCGCCCTGGCGGAGCGCACAAAGGTGGTGCGGGAGATTGCGGGAACACTTGGCGGCGGACCTGGCTACGGGGACTGGCTGAGTCGCATTCCACCGCCATCGCAGGCACGTCAGGCGGAGCGGCTGGAGCAGTGGAGTGTCATCGTGGCGCCGGCCGTGCATGCGCCGGTGGAACCTTTCCGTCTGCCGGTTGGCGAACGATTCCCGATGTCCGGCTCCGCCTGGGACGATCAGGTCTTGCTGGAGGGCTGGCATCTGCCCGAACAGTGGGGCCGATGGATGGACGGCACCCGCGCCACCGCCTTGCTGCCGTGCGACCCTTCGTTCCGCGCGCCGCTGGCGTTGGAAATGGACGTCGAGCCGTCACCGATCGACGCGGCGCTGTCGATCCTTCTGAACCAGGCGACGGTCGCGACGCTGCGGCCGGTCGCGGGCTCGAACGTCCTGGTTCTGCCGCCGGCGCTGATCGCACGCCAATCCGCGCTCAGACTGGAGTTTCGTGCCGCCGGGTCGGTCTGTCCCGCTGATACCGGAGCCCGGGATGAGCGGGTCCTGGGGATAGGCTTCCGAGGTCTGCGGCTGGTTCCCTGGGCGCCGTTGCCGCTGTCGCTGCGCCAGACCGTCCGTATCAACCGCGCCGCGCACGTGCCGCGCGGCGCGCTGCTGGGCAGTTGGCACCCGATCGAGGATTGGGGCTGCTGGACCAGCGGCACCGATGCGATCATCCGCGCATCGTTCGACGCACCGTTGAGCGGCCAGCACCGGCTGCAACTCGATCTAGCCGCGACACCCGTTCCGGTGACGTTGACGATCAGCGTGGACGGCGTGGCGTTGCCCACGGGCACCGCCAAGGCGGGACGTAACACCTGGTTGCTGCCCCGCCACCTGACCGAGGGACGGCGCGAGATCGCGCTCGGCCTCCATGTCCTGCGCCCGTATAGCCCGAAGCTGCTGGGCCGATCAGGCGACGACCGGATTCTGGGCGTGGGCGTGCAAGGGATCGGAATCACGCCTGTGCGCGGTCCGGTGACCAGTTTGGGAAGCATGGTCCAGGTGACCGCCGGGGTCGCCGAGGGTGACCTGCTGCCGGATGGCTGGCATGGGGTGGAGGCCTGGGGATGTTGGACCAGGCAACCGGTCGCGACCGCGCTTCTTGGTTTCAATCCGGCTCTGCCGCATGAGGACCTGTTGTTGGAATTGAACCTCACCGCACCCCTGTCGGAACTGCCGCTGACCCTGATCGCGAACGGCGCCCCCCTCCCGCCCAGGCTGGTGCGAAGCGGTTCCAATATCTGGCCGCTGCCACGCAGCGCGACCGCGGGGAAGGACGATCTGCGGATCGACCTAAGGCTTGATCGCACCGTCCGGCCAGTCGATATCGGGGCATCCGCCGACGAGCGGCAGCTGGGCGTCGGATTACGATCGCTCCGGGTTTATCCTAACGCGTGACGGATTCCGCCCGCACGGCCGAAATACTCAGCGGTTGCCGAGGCTGTCCGCCGGACTCGCCGAGCAGGTGATGATGGACGCGTTCAAGCCTGAGCGGATCGTTCGGACTCGGCGATCTGCGCCCGCAGCGTGTCGATGGCCACCAGCGTCCCATCGCGTTCGAAATGCCAGAACGTCCAGCCATTGCAGCTTGGTGCGTTCTGTAGCAGCGCCCCCATCTTATGGATCGACCCGCGGAGCTCGCCCGCGCTGAGCGATCCGTCCGGCCCGACGACTGCCATCACGCGGCGCTGTCGGTCGAACAACATTGTCCCCGGCGTGATGAACCCCTGTTCCACAAGGCTGCCGAACGGCACTCGCGGCGCCTCGCGCTTGGTCGGCGCGGTGGTGGCACCCTCCACCGAGACCGGCCGCGTTCGCCGCACCCGACCGATCGCCGCCTCGGCGTAAGCGGGATGGCGCTCTATCCCGATAAAATGGCGCCGCAGCCGCTTGGCCACCGCCGCCGTCGTGCCGGTGCCGGCGAAAGGGTCCAGGATCAGGTCGCCCTGGTTGGTGCTGGCCAAGATCACGCGGTGCAGCAGCGCCTCGGGCTTCTGGGTGGGGTGCAGCTTCAGGCCATGTTCATTCCGCAGCCGCTCCTGGCCCGTGCACAGCGGAATGAACCAGTCGCTGCGCATCTGGACGTCGTCGTTCAGCGTCTTCATCGCCTGGTAGTTGAAGCGGTAGCGGGCGTCCTTGGACCGGGCGGCCCAGATCAAGGTCTCATGGGCGTTGGTGAAGCGGCGGCCGCGGAAGTTCGGCATCGGGTTGGATTTCCGCCAGATCACGTCGTTCAGGATCCAGAACCCCAGATCCTGCAGGATGGCGCCGATGCGAAAAATATTATGGTAGGCGCCGATCACCCAGATCGTACCGTCCTTGCGCAGCAACCGCCGGCATTCGGCAAGCCAGTCCCGGGTGAACGCGTCATAGGTGGCGAAATCGCTGAACCGGTCCCAGTCGTCGTCCACGCCGTCAACCAGGCTCTCATCCGGACGGCGCAATTCGCCCCGCAATTGCAGGTTATAAGGAGGGTCCGCGAAGACGCAGTCGATCGACGCTTCGGGCAGCATGCGCATCATCTGCACACACTCTCCGCGCAGGATCTGGTCCAACGGAAGCTCCAGGGTGTCCAAGTGCGGCGTCCCAGCCCCCTCAATGCAAAAGCAGGATCATTTCAACCTGTTGATCGTGGCCGGCCCGCCGAAGTCGCGTCAATCGGCAAACGACATCAATGCAGTGGCGAGACAAAGCCGGCACACCGGATCATATCCTGGTCCGCTTTCGCGTGACCGGGATGGTCACGCTCCCCAGCGCGGCAGGGCCGGACACGCGCCCTCGCGTGGTAGTGACAGAAACGCGCTCTTGCTCGGCAGAGATGGAGACGCGCCTTTGCTCAGTAGAGATAGAGACGCGCCTTTGCGCGATGGTGACGGCAGGGGAGAGCGTTGCCGTGGCCTCGAGCTCCAGTTGCAATTGTGCAACCGTCCCGAACCCGGCCCGGTGATGCCAGGTGGGTCCCAGCCGTCCCAGCGCGCTGCGGTGTGCCTCGGTCGCATAGCCGGCGTTGGATTCCCATCCATAGCCTGGCCAGCGCACCGCCAACCGGTGCATCGCCCGGTCGCGCACCACTTTCGCGACGATGGATGCCGCGGCGATAGACAGGCAGGCCGCGTCGCCCCCCACCACGCATTGCACCTTGCAGCCCAGCTTCGGCGGATAATTACCGTCGACCAGAGCCAGATCGGGGGGCGCCTGCAGGCGGGATACGGCACGATGCATTGCCAGCATGGCCGCGTGCAGGATGTTCAGCCGCGCGATCTCGGCGACCGAGGCGGCGCCGATGCCGATCTCCACGCCGGCGAGCCGCAGCGCGGCATAGGCTGTCAGACGCTGCGCCTCGGTCAGCTTCTTGGAATCGTCCAGCAAATCCAACAGCGCCGCGGGCGCGTCGTCCGGCAGGACGACGGCGGCAGCCACCACCGGCCCGGCGAGGGGGCCTCGGCCGGCTTCATCAATGCCTGCAACCCGGCCGCCCGCGGCCCGTTCCATATCCAGCGTGGGCATCCCGCGCACGTAGCAGGTCGGGCCGAGTCGCGGAAATGCTCCAGTGGCGGAATCGGTCGCGGAAGCAGCCATACATGGGCCCAACCAATGAGGCTCTTCGCGTTTCCCACGCCGGCTGTTAAGAACCGCCGCCATGGCCGCTATCGCCTCTATGACCGGTTTTGCCCGCACCGAGGGTGTCACGGCGGGTCTCGCCTGGGTGTGGGAACTGCGCAGCGTCAATGGCCGCTCGCTGGAAGTGCGGTTCCGGCTGCCCACCGGTTGGGACAGCCTGGAGCCATCCTGGCGGGATCTGGCCAGCAAGGCTTTGAAGCGTGGCAACGTGACCGCCAACCTGACCGTCAAACGGCAGTCCGAGGCGCGGCTGGAGCTTGATCCCGCCGCGCTGGAGCAGGTGCTGTCCATCGTCAATGATCTGCATCGGCGCATGCCAGGCAGTCCGCCTCCGGCTGCCGAGGCGCTGCTGTCATTGCCGGGCGTGCTGCGGCAGGCGCAAGCAGACCAGCAAGCGGACATTGCCGCCGCCGCATCCGAAGTGCAGGCCGGCCTCGCCGCCGCGCTACGGGCCCTGACCGAGGCGCGGCGCGCGGAAGGTGCGCGGCTGGGAACCGTGCTGGCGACCGTGCTGGATGAAATCGCGGCTCTGCGGGACACCGCCGCCGAGCAGGCTGCCGATCAACCCGCCGCCCAACGCGCGCGGATGCTGGAAAGCGTCGAGGCATTGCTGGGCAGCGCACCCAAGCTGCCGGACGAACGCATCGCCCAGGAAGTTGCGCTGCTCGCCAGCCGGTCGGATGTGCGGGAGGAGTTGGACCGCCTGACCAGTCATATCGAGGCCGCCCACGATCTTCTGCGCGAAGCCGTCAATATCGGCCGCAAGCTGGATTTCCTGACGCAGGAGTTCAATCGCGAGGTGAACACACTGTGCAGCAAATCGGCCTCCACGGCGCTGACCGCCACCGGGCTGAAGCTGAAGGCGGCGGTGGAGCAGCTACGTGAGCAGGTGCAGAACATCGAATGACATCGGTTGCGCGCCGCGGTGTCTGCCTGGTTCTCGCGGCGCCGTCCGGAGCCGGCAAGACCGCGATCACCGACGCGCTATTGGCCAGCGAGCCGGAGCTTCGGCGATCGATCAGCGTCACGACCCGGGCACCGCGGGCCAGCGAGGTGCACGGCGTCCATTACCACTTCCTGAGTGAGAGGGAGTTCGAGGCTGCCCTGGCGGCCGATGCGCTGCTGGAATGGGCGCGGGTGCTACGGGGCTCCCATGCCTATGGCACGCCGCGCGCGCCTGTCGAGGCGGCTCTGGCGGCCGGTCAGGACCTGGTGTTCGACATCGATTGGCAAGGCCATCGTGCTCTGCGCGAGAAACTGCCAGGCGATGTGGTGTCCGTCTTCATCCTGCCGCCAGACCTGCGGGAGCTGGAGATCAGGCTGCGCCAGCGCGCCGGCGATGCCGAGGCGGAAATCCGGCGGCGTATGGAAGTGGCTCACGAGGAGATCAGTCACTGGCCGGAGTTCGATCATGTTGTCGTCAACGACGATCTGGCGACCGCAACAGCCACCGTGCGAGCGATCCTGCACGCGGCAAGGGTCGCAACTGGCAGGCAGGTCGGTCTGGCCGAGTTCGTCGTGCGCCTGATGCCCTGAAGCATGACAGGGTCGGGTTGACCCTGTCATGCTTTATCAACCCTTTGATTCAAAATCGTGATTCACGCTTTACAACCGCCGGCTTCAGGCGATCGCGCTCTTGGGCCGGGACGTTCACACCGCCGCGCGCCCGCCATCGACGAACAGGTTGGCGCCGTTGATATAGCGCCTGGCGAGCCAGGGCCTGGCTGTATTCTACCGCCTCTGCTCCACGGCTACGGAAACATGGTCGTCCGCCGCGTCGATGATGGCTTTTGCCAGGACAGAGGCCAGGCACGCGTAACCGCGATCGGAGTGATGCAGGTTATCCGGGCCGATCAACCCCTGCACGCCCGCCTGCTTCCAGCGCTCCATCAATGCATTGCGGGAAAACAACGAGTCACGGTGCTGGCGTGCCTGCTGCGCAGTGGCGGCATCATAGAGCCCATGGTCCGGTGCCGCATCGATTCGAGGGGCTTGCTGGCTGTCCATCAGCACGACATCAACTCCGGCCATGCTCAATTTGTCGAGGCCGGCGCTCAGCGCATGGTCGAACTTGTCCGGCGGCATATGCTTCAGGGCGGCGTTCGATCCGACCTGCCAGATCACCAGGACCGGATCGGCGGCGATCGCGTCATGCTCGAGCCGAGCTTCCATGGTGTCGGCCTCCTGACCACCCATGCCCTGGTTGATCACCTTGACCCGATGGTCGGGCCAGGCAGCGCGCAGCGCCTTTTCAAGCAGCGCCGGATAGGTCCATTCCGGGGAGCTTGCCCCGACTCCAGCGGTGGACGAAGAGCCCAGCGTGACGATCGTGATCGGCCGTCCAGCGATGAGCGCAGCCCTGGTTATGGGGAGGGATAGTGCCGGCACCGGTACGGCCGGACAACTTTCGTCGCTTCCGCCGGCCCTCGCCTGGCTGCCGCAGAGGAGAAGCATGGACAGAAACACGCTGAGGCTGATCGAGCGGATGGGTCGCACCTTTATTCTACGCCACTCTTCTAAGCCACTGCCTTGACGATTCCATCAGCGAGCAGCCGGGCGATCCAGGTGTTCGCGGTGTGGGCAACCGAAATTTGTGCCGTCTGGGTCTGGGCGTCGAGATCGAGGATGCCATTGTCGCTCCAATACCGCATCAGTTCGTATCGATCGAGGACAGGGACGGCGGCTTCCTGGGCTTCCTTCAACACCGCGTCGCGGTATGGTGGCAGGTTCATCAGCCGGGCGACCACCGGTGCGTATTGTGGCGTCATCAGGATCATGTCCGCTCCGGCGGAGCGCGTGGTGGCGATGGCGTCGGCAAGCTGGATGTGAAAACTAGCCAGATCGTCACCGCGCGCCGCAGCGGTTCCGCCGACGCCCCAGATCACCAGATTCGGCGTCTTCTGGCTCAATCCGGCCGCCAGGCTGGCCTGGAACAGGGCTGCTTCCATACGGGCGATTGGCAGCAGGCCTGATTGTACTCTCACATCCGGCCATGCGGCCTTCAGCCGGGACGCCAGTACCGCAGGATAGGTCAGCGACGGATCCTTCGCTGCGCTGCTGGCGGTCATCGGGCCCACGATGGTCATCAGCGTGAGTGCCCGCCTGTCGACAGCCGCCCTCACGGCTTCCAGCTTTTCGACGATAAAGGTGAAATCATCCGGGATCGGCACGGCGCTGCCGGGCGGGTCGGCACCGGCGGCCCGGCGCGGCTGCGCCAGCAGCGGCGGCGTCATCATGGCGGTCAGAAACCAGCGTCGCCTCATGTCGCGGCAGGCCGCACGGGCCATTTGCCGCCGGCCCTGAACCAGCTCAGCAGAGTGGCGAAACCGATCATGATGGCGAGCCCGCCCAGATTGACGATCAACTGCGCCGTCACACTGTAGCCGGCCAGGCTGAGGACAAAATTGGCCATGACCGCCAGGATGATGGTCAGGCAGAAGACTTCCAGCGAGTTGCGCCCGCACAGAACAACCGGCCAGCCGATCCGGCTTGCGAACCATTTTGCGTCCCGTGGGATCCAGGCGGCGACCAGGACAGTCAGGGCCAGGATGCTGATGATCCGCAGCGGCGGCAGAGCGGTCTTGTCGAACCACGTGCCGGGTAGCGGAAACAGGGAGGGGACGCGCGGAAACAGACTGGACAGGGTCCAGTTGAGCGAAACCAAACCCGCGGCGGCCGCAAAAACCAGGGCGGCGAGAACCAGCGCGCGCGGCAGGCGGATCCGATCGCGCGACAGGCTGAGCGCGATGGCGATCGTAAACAGGAGTTGCCATGCGAACGGGTTGAAATACCACAACCGCCCGGCGGGATATCCCGGCATGTTCCAATGTAGCAGCGTCGCCAGCCCCCACAGGATCGCTGATGGAATGAGTCCAACCAGAACATGACGGCGCATCAAGAGCAACATCCCGGGCAGGCCCAGCAACAGAATGATATAGAGTGGCAGGATATTCAGCAGGGTCGGCTGGAATTGCAGCAGCAGGACACGGATGAAGGTTTCGCCCTGGCCGCTGAGGTAGTCCGCCTCGGCCAGTTCATCCGCGAACAAGGGATTGTAATGCACCCGCACCGTATAGGCGATTTCGGCGCTGAAGATCATGAACAGCAGTAAATGAGCGACATAGAGCTGCCAGACCCGACGGTAGATGCGGGCAATCCCCATCGCCACCCCCTCGCGCCGGAATACCGGCGCGTAGGCGAGGGCGGCGGTGTAGCCGGAGATGAAGATGAACATCTCGGCGGCGTCGCAAAACGCGATATTATGCAAGGTGAACCGGGCGAAAATATTGTCGGGGATATGGTCGATGAAGATGAAGACCAGGGCCAGGCCCCGAAAGAAGTCCAGACGCAGGTCGCGGCGCTTCGCCGGTGTGAGTGGCGCAGGCCGGTCCGGCCGCGCTTCCTGCGCCGAAACGCCCGCGGTGTTCGCGGCGGCGGGATGCCCGGCGGGTGGAGAAGGCAACTCTCGGGATGCGGTTCGGATCGACATGCCGGCCGAGAATCAGCGCGTCGCCGCCACCACGCAAGCGTGCTCACATGACGGAATGCAACCGGAATTGCGCGCATGAGCAGCCTGTCGGCCGGGTGATGGATCGCCGGACGGCATGCTCCGGCGATCCCTGACGGCTCGTGTCACCGTGCCAGCGGGCGGTATTTGATCCGATGCGGTTCGGTGGCATCGGCGCCCAGGCGGCGGCGCTTGTCTTCCTCATAGGCCTGGAAGTTGCCCTCGAACCACTCGACATGGGCATCACCCTCGAAGGCCAGGATATGGGTCGCCAGGCGATCCAGGAACCAGCGATCATGGCTGATGATGACGGCGCAGCCGGCGAACTCGGCCAGTGCCTCTTCCAGTGCGCGCAGCGTATCGACGTCCAGGTCGTTGGTCGGTTCGTCCAGCAGGATCACGTTGTGTTCAGTCTTCAGCATCTTCGCCAGATGGACCCGGTTGCGCTCACCGCCGGACAGGATGCCGACCTTCTTCTGCTGGTCGGACCCTTTGAAGTTGAAAGCCCCCACATAGGCGCGCGACTGGATGGCACGCTTGCCCAGGTAGATGACTTCTTCGCCGCCGCTGATCTCCTCCCAGACAGTCCTGTCAGGGTTCAAACTGTCGCGTGACTGGTCGACATAGCCGAGCTTGACGGTGTCACCGACGCGCAGCGAGCCGCCATCGGGCGTTTCCTGGCCGGTGATCATGCGGAACAGCGTCGTCTTGCCGGCGCCGTTCGGGCCGATCACACCGACGATGCCGCCGGGTGGCAGCTTGAAGGTCAGGTCGTCGATCAGCAGGTTGTTGCCGTACGCCTTGCGCAGTTCCTTGGCCTCGATGACAGTACTGCCCAGGCGCGGACCTGGCGGGATGACGATCTCGGCCACGCCCGCCTGCTGCTCCTGCGACTTCTGCAGCAACTCCTCGTAACGCTGGATACGCGCCTTGCTTTTGGTCTGGCGGGCTCGAGGCGAGGCGGCGATCCATTCCGATTCCGCTGCCAGAGCGCGCTGACGGGCCGATTCCTCTTTCTCCTCCTGCTGCAGGCGCTTGCGCTTCTGCACGAGCCAGGAGGAATAATTACCTTCAAAGGGATAGCCCCGGCCGCGCTCCAGCTCGAGGATCCAGTTGGTGACGTTGTCCAGAAAGTAGCGGTCATGGGTGACGACCATGACCGTCCCCGGATATTCCCGCAGTGTCTTTTCCAGCCACGCCACGCTTTCGGCGTCCAGATGGTTGGTCGGCTCGTCCAGCAGCAGCAGGTCCGGCTTTTCCAGCAGCAGCTTGCACAAGGCGACGCGCCGCTTCTCGCCGCCCGACAGGTTGCTGACCGGTGCCTCGGCGGACGGGCAGCGCAGCGCGTCCAGCGCGATGTCCACCTTGCGGTCCAGCTCCCAGCCGTCCTGCGAGTCGATCTTCTCCTGCAGCTCGCCCTGTTCGGCGAGCAGCTCATTCATTTCCTCGTCGCTCATGGGTTCGGCGAACTTCGCCGAGATCTCGTTGAAGCGGTTGAGCGCGGCCTTCAGGTCGGCGAAGGCTTCCTCGACATTCTCGCCCACCGTCTTGGTCGGATCCAGCGGCGGCTCCTGCGCCAGGTAGCCGACGGTGGCGCCGGGAGCCGCCCAGGCCTCACCGCCGAATTCGGTCTCGATCCCGGCCATGATCTTCATCAGCGTCGATTTGCCGGCGCCGTTGACGCCCAGCACGCCGATCTTCACGCCCGGCAGGAAAGAAAGTGTGATGCCCTTGAAGACCTCCCGGCCGCCCGGGAACGCCTTGGTCAGGTCTTTCATCACGTAGACGTATTGATAGCTCGCCATGATCCATCGCTTCGCAATTCGGGGCCGCTTTTACCGCGCCGCATCAGGGCTGGATAGCGGCGCTGGCGCCAGGCCGGGGAAAGGCCTGGGCGCCGGCCACGTCAGACGCTCGGACTACCGGTAAGGCACGGAGATGGTGGGCGATGGCGGAGGTTGCAACCGCCAATCGGCCGGCCGGCGACAGTGGCGGCACAGGCTATCTATTAGACAATAAAATATCTCCTGATATAGTGTTCAGCCATGACCGACAACGAGACCACCGACAACGAGACCAAGGTCGACCTGACCCAGATGCGGGCATCGGTCCGTACCGTGACCGCGCTGCTGCGCGCGGTGGCGAATGAGGATCGGCTGCTGCTGCTGTGCCAACTCTGCCAGGGTGAGCGATCGGTCGGAGAGTTGAAAAGCGACCTGGACATTCATCAGCCGTCCCTGTCACAGCAGCTTGGCGTACTGCGTGCCGAGGGGCTGGTGGCGACGCGCCGCGAAGGCAAGCGGATCTACTACAGCATCGCCGACGACAAGGTGCGAACGGTGCTGAACACGCTGCACGGGCTGTATTGCGAGACGTCCTGACACGACCTGGCCAAAGACAGATCACAGCGGCGTTTCGGTACCACGCAGCACCACATAGATCGCCGGGATCACCAGGACAGTCAGCAGGGTCGAGGATGCCAGCCCGAACAGCAGCGAAATCGCCAGACCTTGGAAAATCGGGTCCGTCAGGATGGTCGCCGCGCCGATCATCGCCGCCAATGCGGTCAGCAGGATCGGCTTGAAGCGGATCGCGCCAGCCTCCAGCAGCACGGCATGCAAGGTCATGCCAGGCCGCGCGCCGTGACGGACGAAATCGACCAGCAGGATGGAGTTGCGGACGATGATCCCGGCGAGCGCGATGAAGCCGATCATGGAGGTCGCGGTAAAGGGCGCGCCGAACAGCCAATGCCCTGGCACGATGCCGACCAGGGTCAGCGGGATCGGCGTCAGGATCACCAGCGGCAGCTTGAAGCTCCGGAATTGCGCGACAACCAGCACGTAGATGCCCAGCATCGCCACCATGAATGCGGCGCCCATGTCGCGGAACGTGACATATGTGATCTCCCACTCTCCGTCCCACAGCAGGGTCGGCCTCGACTCGTCCATTGGCTGGCCGCGCAGGCTGATCGTCGGCCTTGGCAGGTTGCCCCAGTCATGCGCCTCGATCGCCTTATCGACCGCCAGCATGCCGTAGATCGGGGCCTCATAGGCACCGGCCAGCTCCGCCATGATCATGTCCGCGAAGTGGCCGTCACGCCGGAACAGCAGGGGTGAGCCGACTTCCCGGTCCGCACGCACGACTTGGCCGAGCTCGACGACCGTCTTATTGCCGGGCAGTGTGTTCGCCGGCACGGGGGTGGAGGCCAGACGCTGGTCCCAACTGAGGTCGCGCTTGGGCACGCCGATACGGATCTCGACCGGGTCGCGTTCCGCACCGCGATAGGAATAGCCAACCGGTAAGCCGCCGAACAGCGAGCGGATCGTGTCGTACACGTCGCTCTGCTCGACACCGAAATATTCCAGCTCGTCCTGATTGATACTGATCCGTAGCCGGGGCCGCGGTCGGCCATAGGAGTCAGTGACGTCTACGATAAAGGGCACCGATTTGAAAAGAGCCTTCACTTCCTCGGCGACGGCCTGGCGGGTCTTCGCATCGGGGCCGTAGACCTCGGCCAGCTGCGTCGCCAGCACCGGCGGTCCGGGTGGCACTTCCACCACCTGGATGGTGGCGTTGTCGGGCAGCTTCAACGCGCCCAGGCGTTGTCGCAGGTCCAGCGCAATAGCGTGGCTGCTGCGGCTGCGATCCGCCTTATCCGCGAGATTGATCTGCAGGTCGCCCCGATCCGGGGACTGGCGCATGTAGTAGTGCCGTACAAGGCCATCGAAATTGAACGGCGCGGCCGTTCCGGCGTAAACTTGGACAGACCGGATCTCCGGCAGCCCACGGGCGATATCCGCCGCAGCGAACAGCACCCGCTCGGTATCCTCCAGGCTGCTGCCCTCCGGCATGTTCAGCACGACTGACAGCTCGGACTTGTTATCAAAAGGCAACAGTTTGACCGTGACTGACTCGACGTAGAATAGTGTGCAGGCGGCAATCGTCGCGACACCCACGGTCAACAGGAACGTCCAGGCCCTGGCCTTGGTCGCCAGCACCGGCGTGGCGACGCGCCGATATAATCGGCCGAGCCGGCCCTCGCCGTTCGTGTCCTCGTCATGTACCGGCGCGATACCAGGGGTCAGCTTGCACAGCAGCCAAGGGGCGACGATCATGGCGACGAAGAAGGAGAACAACATGGCCGCCGAGGCGTTTGCCGGAATCGGGGCCATATAGGGCCCCATCATTCCCGAAACGAACAGCATCGGTAGCAGCGCTGCGATGACGGTCAGAGTGGCGACGATGGTCGGGTTGCCGACCTCGGCCACCGCCTCAATCGCGGCCTGCACGCGGAGGCGACCGTCTCGCATGGTCCAATGGCGTGCGATATTTTCGACCACCACGATCGCGTCATCCACCAGGATTCCGATCGCGAAGATCAATGCGAACAGACTGACCCGGTTGATCGTGTATCCCATTAGCCGCGCAGCAAACAACGTCAGCAGAATCGTCGTGGGGATCACCACCAGCGTCACCACCGCCTCACGCCAGCCAACTGCCAACGCGATCAGCACGACGATGGAGACGGTCGCGAGTCCCAGATGGAACAGTAGCTCATTCGCCTTGTCGTTGGCGGTCCGGCCATAGTCGCGTGTGACCTCGACCCGGATATCCGACGGGATCAGCGTTCGCTTCAGGGTCTGCAGCCGATCGAGCACGGCCTGCGACACGACCACCGCGTTCGAGCCGCCCCGCTTCGCTAATGCCAGGCTGACGGCCGGCGCCCGAGCCCAGCCCTTGTCTGTCGGCGTCAGGTTCCACACCCGCTGCTCCGCGGTGCTGGGTCCGATCACCACTTGCGCGACATCGCGGATATAGACCGGGCGGCCGTCGCGGGTGGTCAGCAGCAGCAAGCCGATATCCGGCACGCCGCGCAGCGTCTGACCGGCCGCAATGGTGCGCATCTGTCCGGCATCGCGCACCGAACCGGCGACGAATTCGCGATTGGCGTCGCGCACCTTGCCGATCAGGTGCTGCAGGGTGACGCCGAACAGCGACAGCTTTTCCGGATCGGGTTCAACGCGGATTTCCTCCGGTCCGGATCCCACGATGTAGGACGTGCCGATATTGTCGACCTTGATCAACTCGCTGCGCAGCTTGCCGGCCAGATCGTACAGGTCCTTGTCGGTCCAGCGATCCGCGGCCGTTGGCTCCGGTGACAGGGTCAGCACCACCATGGCCACGTCGTTGATGCCATGGCCGACGATCAGCGGTTCGGGGATCCCGATCGGGATCTTGTCCAGATTTGCCCGGATCTTGTCGTTGACCCGCAGGACTGCATCGTCCTCGTTTGTGCCGACGTCGAACCGGACGGTGACCATCACCTGGTCGTCCTGGGTCTGGCTGTAGACGTGCTCGACCCCCGTGATCGGCTTGACAATCGCTTCCAGCGGCTTGGTCACCAGTTCCACCGCATCCGCGGCCTTCAGCCCGTTGGCTTGCACCAGGATGTCCACCATCGGCACGCTGATCTGCGGCTCTTCCTCGCGCGGGATGGTCAGCAGCGCCACCAGGCCGACCGCCAGGGCCGACAGCAGAAATAACGGTGTCAGCGGAGAGCGGATCGTCGCCTGCGTCAGTCGGCCGGAGAATCCGAGGTTCATGGCCGGACCAGCACGTCGCCCGGCTGGATGCCGGAGAGGATTTCGAGTCCGTTCGGGATGTCGGGTTCGGTTCGTTCCTCGCCTCGCTGCACCGGCACCTCGACCAGGGTCCCGTCGGAACGGTGAACCGTCACGTAGTCCAGGCCGAAGCGTGTGTGCACGAAATCGGAGGGGATAACGAAGCCGGGCCGCGTGCCAGCGTTGATCCACACCAGGACGCGGTCCCCGACAAAATAGGAACCGATATCGGTAACCGTTGCATCGGCAACGACACGGCCGTCCTGAATTTGCGGATAGATCAGCGTGATGGTACCGGATGCGTCCTTGCCGGCGCCCGGCTGACGGGCGCTGATCCGGATCGGATCACCGACGTTGAGCGAGAGCGCATGGCGTTCAGGAATCCGCAGGCGCAGTTTGAACGGCTGTTCGCCGATCGTGGCGATGGTGTCACCGTTCATGACGACCGTGCCGATGGTCAACGGAACGGTCAGCACGCGTCCAGCGACCGGCGCCAGCACTTTGCCTTCATCCAGATTCTGCTGTGCCACTGCGCGTTCCGCGCTGCGCGCGTGCAAAGCCGCCGTGCCGACTTCCAATGCCGTCCGCGCCTGGTCCAGCGCGGCGCGGGATCCGGCGCCTTGCCGTGCCAGCGTTTCGGCTCGCGTGAAGTCGATCTGCGCCTGTGCCAGCTGCGATTGCAGACCCGCGATCTGCGCGTCCAGTGAGCTGATCTGCAGCAGTAGCTTCTCATCGCCGACTACGGCAATCACTTGACCTTCGGTGACAGGATCGCCCTGCTTGACGGCGAGATTGGCGACGGTACCACCGATGCGCGACCGGGCGGGGACGACGTTGGGGCTTTCGACGGTGGCGAAGACCGCTTTCTGATCCGTGATGTCAGATTGCCGCACGGTGAACTGCGCTTCGGCGTGGGCTCGAGTGGCGGGCCATTGGGTCCACACGGCAACGGCCGCGAGGATCACCAGCATCCCTCTTTTCATACGAATGGTTCCGTCGGGTCAGATGCCATTTCGAAACGAGGGAAAGGCCGGCCTGCATCCATGCGAGTATCCGCCGGCCAGATGCGCGGTGACCGGCGATCTCGCGGTGCGGCACCGAGCGAGCGCCTTCGGCGATCGCACGCCGGAACGGCAATATAGCACGACCTGCTTGTCGGCAACGGGCAAGGCCGCCGGATCGAACCGCGACAGCGGATTCAGCAGCGAACCCCTAATATGCTCCATATGCTCCGCGGCATGCTCTGGCGGCTCCCGCACATCCACCAGGACCACTTGTCCTTGTGCCATGACGTCACGCAGCTGCTGCGGTGTCAGGGCCTGCATGAAGGCCGCGTCGGCAGCCGGCCCGCGCTTCCAGAACATCATCATTCTCCTGCCTGCCTGGCTTTTGCCTACCGCGTTTTCGGCGCGGCCGCGGCGCACGGAACGTTTGGTTTACAAAAGATATCGAACAGCGTTTCCAGGATGCGTCGTGCCGGATCGCTGGCTACGGAATACCAGATGGTCTGACCATTGCGCCGGGCCCGCACCAATCCTTCCCGCCGCAGCAAGGCCAGATGCTGGGACACGGTGGAATCCCGCAGGTCCAGAAAGGCAGCGAGGTCGCCGACCGACCGCTCACCTTGCGTCAGTTGGCACAGGATCAGCAGGCGGTGACGATTGGCGAGCGATTTCAGCAGTTCGCTGGCTTCCTCGGCGGCGGCTGCCATCTGCTTCGGGTCAATCAACCCATGACCAACATATTCCATATTGCGTAATTACGATATTGCGAATGTGACGTCAAGAACATGTGACGGATATGCGGGAGGAAGATCATGGCTGAGATCGTGGTGCTGGGCGCCGGCCTGGGAGGCATTCTGGCCACGTACGAGATTCTGCCAGGGCTGCGCAAGGAAGATAAACTGACCCTGATCGGGGAGGAGCCGCGCTATCACTTCGTTCCCTCCAATCCGTGGGTTGCCCTCGGCTGGCGTGAGCGTCGTGAGATCGAGGTGGATGCCAGCGCCGTCATGCGCCGGAAGAAGGTCACCTACCTGACGCAGGGTGCGCAGCGCGTCGATCCCGACCGCAAGCAGGTGATCATGAATGACGGCGGCATGGTCGGTTATGATTATCTGGTGATCGCGACCGGACCGGACCTCGCATTTGATGAGATCGCCGGCCTGGGCCCGCGGGGACACACGCAATCGATCTGCCACGTCGATCATGCGCAGCAGGCCTATACAGCGTTCGAGGCGCTTTGCAGGAAGCCTGGTCCGGTCGTTATTGGCGCGGCCCAGGGCGCATCCTGCTTCGGCCCAGCCTACGAGTTTGCCTATATCCTGGATACCGAGTTGCGCAAGCGCCGCATCCGCGACCAGGTGAAAATGACCTTCCTGACACCGGAACCATATATCGGCCATCTCGGTCTCGACGGTGTCGGCGACACTAAGTCACTGATGGAAAGCGAGTTTCGTAACCGCCATATCCAGTGGGTGACGAATGCCCGGATAGACACTATAGACGCGGACCAGATGGCGGTGCAGGAAATCGGGGGCGACGGTGCGGTCGTGAGGACCCACACAGTGCCGTACAGGTACGCAATGATCCTGCCGCCGTTCCGGGGTATCGCCGCGGTACGGGAGATCGAGGGATTGGTCAATCCCCGCGGCTTCGTGCTTATCGACCGGCATCAGCGCAACCCGGCCTATCCCGAGGTGTTCGGTATCGGCGTGTGCGTCGCCATTCCACCGGTTGGGCCGACACCGGTACCGGTCGGCACGCCGAAAACCAGGTTCATGATCGAATCGATGGTGACGGCGACAGCGCGGAATATCGGCAGGCTGGTGCGAGGGGAGAAGCCGAACGCCCGCGCCACCCTGAACGCGATCTGTCTGGCCGATTTCGGCGATGGCGGCGTTGCCTTCGTGGCGCAGCCGCAGATTCCGCCACGCAACGTCAACTGGTCGGCGAAAGGCAAATGGGTGCACCTTGCAAAGGCGGTCTTTGAGAAATACTTCCTTCGCAAGATCCGCAACGGCGAGAGCATGCCGTTCTACGAGAAATTCCTTCTGGGTCAGCTCGACATCCAGCGGATCAGGGAACCGGCGGAGCAGGTCCAGTCATGACCACCATAAACCAGATCGTTTGTCCGGTCTGCGGTGCGATCAATCGCGTGCCGGTGGACCGTCCGGCCGCTGCCGCACGCTGCGGCAGCTGCAAGAGCGCGCTGTTCACCGCGCATCCGACCGAAGTGACCGAAGCGATGCTGGACACGCATCTGCGCGCGAACTCCATTCCGGTTCTGCTGGATGTCTGGGCACCCTGGTGCGGTCCGTGCCGCAGCATGGCGCCGCAGTTTGAGCGAGCTGCCGCGATGTTGGAACCCGAAGTCCGGCTGCTCAAGTTGAACGCCGACGACGCCCAGGCCACCTGCGCCAGGTTGAGGGTTCAGGGCATCCCGGCTTTGTACCTGTTCCGCAATGGCCAGCCGGTGGCACAATCGGCCGGGGCCATGGCGGCGGACGCGATCGTGGCATGGACCCGCAATAATCTCTGATGGAGACAACAATGTCGCTCGATCGTGCCGTGATGGCATTTGCCGGTGGCATGGTATTGGCCAGTGTGGCGCTGACCATCTGGATCAGTGCCTGGTTCGTGCTGCTGACCGTCTTCATCGGTTTGAATCTGATTCAGGCATCGTTCACCGGGTTTTGCCCGGCCGCCATGCTGTTCAAGGCGCTGGGCGCGCGTCCTGGCGCTGTCTTCACCTGACCGACATCACTGGACCGGGCAGGTGACGCGGGGCCCCGCTTGCGGCAGACTCCCTGGGACAAGAACCAGGGAGGATGGACATGAAAGCCTTGACCCGGGAACAGGCCGATTTCTTCCACCATAACGGCTTCCTGTTTCCGATCCCTGCTTTGACTCGGACGGAAATCCAGACCTGTCTCGACGGCCTCGCGCGCCTGGAGGCCGAGCTGGGCGGCCCCGTCGCCGATGCCGATCCCAAATGGCGATCCCACGGCCACTATCACGCGCCCTGGCTCGCTGATCTCGCTCGGCATCCGAAAATCCTGGACGCGGTGGAGGACGTGATCGGTCCTGACATCCTGGTCTGGACCAGTACCTTCTTCATCAAGGAGCCAGGGTCGGCGACTTATGCCGCCTGGCACCAGGATGGAGGCTATTTTGGCATGGAGCCGAACGTCTCGGTCTGTGCCTGGGTGGCGCTGACCGACGCCAGCCGGGAAGCGGGATGCATGGAGCAGCTTTCCTTTCACGGTCGTCCGAGGTTGTATCACCACGCGCCCAAGGGCCTGCCCAACAGCATCAATCGAGCCGGGCAGACGATCGTGGAACCGTTCGACGAAGCGGATCCGACGGCGATGGCGCTGCAGGCCGGGTCGTTTTCCCTGCATCACGAACTGGCGATCCACCGCTCCGCCCCGAATCACGCGGCGCATCGGCGGGTCGGAATTGGCATCAATTACGTGCCGCCGCACGCGCGGGTCGACAGCGATGTGCGCTGCCTGGCGATGCTGGCGCGCGGGCAGGACCGGTACGGCCATTTCGAGCTGGTCGAGCCCGGTGGCGGCGAACGGGATGCGGCGGCCCTGGCCCTCCATCAGACGGCGACCGACCGCTACAGGGCAAATTACCGCATCCAGGTCGACAGGCATGCCGCCCGCTTTGCCAGAGCGGCGGAGTAGGTCTTCACGACCCCACGAAGGCGCCGCCGTTTACATCCAGGATCGCGCCGGACAGATAGCTGGCGGCGCTGGTGCACAGGAAGGCGATCGGCCAGGCCAATTCCTCCGGCCGTCCCATGCGCCCAAGCGGCAGTTGCGGCCCCAGGTTGGACCCGCGCGTCATCGGCGTCTCGACCGGACCTGGCGCCACCGCGTTGATCATGACACCGCGGCCGACGGCGTTGCGCGACAGCCATTTCACCAGCGCATGAACCGCCCCTTTGGAGGCCGAATAGTCGGGTGGCGTGCTGAGCGAGGTGCCACCGGTCTTGCCGGCCACCGACCCGACCAGCGCGATATGGCCACCGCCATGCTCCGCCATGTGCTCGATCGCTGCCCAGGTGAGCTGAAGCGGGACCCGAACATTGATATCCATCACCCGGTGAAACCGCTCATGCCACTTGGCATCCTCATGCCAGGGGCGGCCTTCCAGGATCGCGGCGCAATGGGCCAGCGCATGGATGCGCCGGTCCGCGAACAGGGCAGCGATGAAGGCATCGTCCGTCAGATCGCCCTGCACGGTCGAGCAGTTGCCGCCCGCATCCTCGATCGCCGCCTGCGTCTCCGCCAGCGGGGCGCGGTCCGTCGCCACCACATGGCCGCCCAGGGAAGCCAGTACCAGGGCCGTCGCCTTGCCGATCCCGCTGGCGGCGCCGGTGACGAGCACGTGCCTGTCGTGCAGCGACAGGGCGGCAGGCAGGGGCAACGGCGTCATCGTGTTTCCTCCATAATGTGTGTTGACCGGCAGCATCCTGCGTGCGTGAAAAGATGTCCATGACCACCACCCCGCGTGCCCTTGCCATGCTTGCGATTGACCTTGACCGGGGGCGTACCTAGCTTCGCGCCATGTCAGACACAGTCCGCAACGTCCCTGCCGGTCCGCTGGACATCCCGAAGGCCTGGCCTTTCGAGGAGGCCCGGAAGGTCATCAAGCGTCTGGCTGGCACCGGCAAACGGCAAGCCCTGTTCGAGACCGGGTATGGTCCCTCCGGTCTGCCGCATATCGGCACATTCGGCGAGGTTGCGCGGACGTCATGGGTGCGGCACGCCTTTACGGAACTGACCGGTCTGCCGTCGCGGCTGCTGGCGTTCAGCGATGACATGGACGGGCTTCGCAAGGTGCCGGACAACGTGCCCAACAAGGACATGCTGGCACAGCACCTCGGCAGGCCGCTGACCCGCATCCCCGATCCGTTCGGCACGCATGAGAGCTTCGGGGCGCACAATAATGCCAGGCTGCGGTCGTTCCTGGATTCATTCGGGTTCGAGTACGAATTTGCATCCTCGACCGACTACTACGCCGCCGGTCGCTTCGACGGCGCCCTGGTCCGGGTTCTGGAGTGCTACCAGGAGGTCATGGCCGTCATCCTGCCGACACTGGGGGCGGAACGGCGAGCGACCTATTCCCCCATCCTGCCGATTCACCCGGGCACCGGGATCGTCATGCAGGTGCCGATGGACGCAATCGATCCCGCGGCCGCGACCGTGATGTGGACGGATCCGGCAGACGGCAAGCGTTATGAGACGTCGGTGAAGGGTGGCGCCTGCAAGCTGCAATGGAAGGCTGACTGGGCGATGCGCTGGTACGCGCTGGACGTCGATTATGAGATGTCGGGCAAGGACCTGATCGACTCCGTGAAGCTGTCCAGCCGGATCTGCCGCATCCTGGGCAAACTGCCGCCGGAAGGCATGACGTATGAGCTGTTCCTGGACCAGGAAGGCCAGAAGATCAGCAAGTCCAAGGGCAATGGCCTATCGGTCGAGGATTTTCTCACCTACGGCCCGCCGGTGTCGCTGGCGCAGTTCATGTACAACCAGCCGCAGCGCGCCAAGCGGCTGTATTTCGACGTCATACCCCGGGCGGTGGACGAGTACATTGCCAATATAGAAAAAGCGCCGACCGCCCAGGACCCAAGGACCAACCCAACCTGGCACATTCATGCCGGCAAACTTCCCGACCATGCGGGCAGCCCGGTCTCGTTCGCCATGCTGCTCAACCTGGCCAGCGTGGTGAACGCCGAATCGGCCGAGATTCTGTGGGGCTTCATCCGCCGCTATGTCCCAGGCGCCGGTCCGGACACCGAACCGTTGCTCGCGCGGCTGGTCGACCACGCAATCGCCTATTACCGGGATTTCGTGCGCCCGGCGAAGCGCTACCGCGACCCGGATGCCAATGAGCGTGAGGCGTTGGAGGATTTGGCCGTGACCTTGGGCACATTACCCGCCGACAGCTCCGCCGAGGCGATCCAGAACGCGGTGTTCGAGGTTGGCAAGCGCCACGCGTTCCCAGAACTGCGGGCGTGGTTCGGCTGCCTATACCAGGTCCTGCTCGGCCAGCAGGAAGGTCCCCGCTTTGGCGGATTCGTTGCACTATATGGAATTCCGGAAACCATCGCCCTGGTCCGGGCCGCGCTGACCCGCCATGCGGACGCGGCGTGATCCATGGCAGGTGACGGCAAGAGCGGTCTGAAAGGAGCTCTGAGGCATCTGCCGGCGGTGATTGGCGTGATCCTGCTGGTCGGCGCCGTGTATGTGGTGCAGCGGGAGTTCCGCCATCTGAAGTTGCACGACATCGAAGCGGCCCTGAGCGACATCCCGAAATCAGCGCTCATCTTCTCCTTCGTCTGGACGTTCTTCTCCTACTTCATCCTGACATTCTACGACCGGTTGGGCACGATCTATGCCGGGCGCGCCGTGTCCTACGGCAAGGTCGCCTTCGCCTCCTTCTGCGCCTATTCATTGTCGCATAATCTGGGTTTCGCGGCCGTGTCCGGCGCCGCGGTGCGCTACCGGCTATACGCACATTGGGGCCTGACTCCGCTGCAGATCGCCAAGACGGTGGCGTTCTGCAGCCTCACCTTCGCCTTGGGCGGCATGGTGCTGGGCGGCGCGATCCTGTTTGTGGAACCGGGGTCGATCCCGTTCTTCGGTCAGCATTTGCCGCACGCGGCGCTGTACGGCGTTGGCGCCGGGCTGTGGCTGATCGTGCTGGGCTACGTCACCTTGTCCCGCGCTGTCGGCAGGATCAGCCTGTTTGGTCATGTGGTGGAGCTGCCGGGCTGGCGGATGGCGATCGTCCAGGTCATTCTGGCGACCGTCGACGTGGCTGTCACGGCCACCATCTTCTACGCGCTGTTGCCGCCGGCCGAGGGACTGACCTGGCTGATCTTCCTTGGCGTGTATGTCGCGTCCTACACCGCGGGTCTGGCGGCCAACCTGCCCGGCGGCATTGGCGTGTTCGACACCGCCATGCTGTTCGGCCTGGAACCCTATATCAGCGCGCCCCGCATCGTCGGCGCGATCCTCATCTTTCGCCTGTACTATTATGTCATCCCGCTGTTCCTGGCCGGCTTCATGTTTGCCGGCAACGAACTGATCTTGCGCGGCGGTGGTGTCTTCCGGTACATGCGCCGGCTGCCGCCGGTTCAGGCGGTCGCCCGTTGGAGTGAGCCGGATTTCGCCGCCACTGCGGCGACCGGAACCGTCGCATTGTGCGGGGTGCTGATGTTGGCGCTGGGTATTCTGGCCCCGCAGACGGATTATCGCTGGCTGGACTCCGATTATGGCGACTTCGCTCGGCAGGCCGGACAATTCGTCCCATCCCTGATCGGGGCGGGCCTGGTGATCATGGCGATCGGCCTGTCCCATCGGGTCAATCTGGCGTGGGGCCTGTCCATCGCGCTGCTGATCTTTGGCGCCGCCTTCGCGGCGACCCAGGCGAACAGGCTGTGGGTGTCGGGTACACTGGTCGCCACCACGTTGCTTCTGGCGCCGTTCAGAGCCTGCTTCTACCGGCACGCCAGCCTGTTGAGCGGGCCGCTGCAGGGGCGCAACGTATTATCGTTGATTGTGCTGGGTGTCTGCCTGGTCTGGCTGGCATTGATCAGGACACAGACGCAGCTGCTGGAAAACAATGCGTTCTGGGCCATCATCCTCTCGCCGCAAGTATCGAATTCCGTTCGTCTGGCTGTCGGGATCGCCGTGTTCCTGGGCCTGACCGCATTATGGCTCCTGGTGCGGCCCGGCAAGGTGGCGATTTTGCCTTGGGACGATAACAGCCGTCGGTTGCTGCAGGCGTTCGGCTCAACCTGTCCGCCGCCGGCCGCCGATGGGGTGGTGATGGGGGAAGCCGGGCGGTCGGCAATCCCGTTCCGGCGTTGCGAAAGCGTGCTGCTGGGGATCGGCGATCCGGTAGGGGAGGAGAGCGACCGGGTATCCGCCATCTGGCGGTTGCGCGACCTCGCCTCCCAGGAAGGCCTGGATGCCGCAATCTGGCGCGCGGGGCCGGATCTGCTTCATATTTATGGCGATCTCGGCCTGGCGGCCCTGCCGCTGGGTGAAGACGGGTTGCCGATGCCCGCGTCGGATACCAATGACGAAACCATGGCGGCGGAGCATTACCTGGCCTGTGTGGCGGAGCGCGACCTGTCCAAATTGTTGCCAGTGCTGCCTCGGCTGGCGCAGACGATGAAACCTCCGGTTGCGGCTTAGCGCGAGCCTGGGATGCTGCCGGCGCGGGTGCAAGCGGATTTTCATCGTTCGGCCCCGGAATCCGTGCATTGGGGTATGGGCGAAAGCCACGTGCCGCGGTATAAAGGCCCACTGTCGTGATGATCGGTGGTGGTTTGGGGTCGTGTGGGCGGGTATCTTGCCGCCTTCTTGTAGGGTCCTTTCCGCTGTCGGGCGCGGGAGGCTAGCAGGCGGCGCCGTCCAACTTGGACGGCGATGGCCAGATACAACGCGTGAGTATGGGGACGATTTTCTCTTGAACATGACCAACCGTGGCCGCGGACGCCCGAACCGGCGGCGCGGCTTCGACGATGATTTCGCCTACGACCGTGCCCCGCCTGGCGACATGCCGCGATCCGCACCGTCCTGGCCCTCTTCGGCCGGTTTTGGACCGGAGCATGACGCGACAGTCAAATGGTTCAATCCCGAAAAGGGATTTGGCTTCGTCGCCCTGTCCGACGGATCGGGGGATGCTTTCCTCCACGCCAATACCCTCAGCCAATCCGGCCATAATGCGGTCAGCCCCGGCGCTACGCTGCGCGTGCGGATCGGCCAGGGCCAGAAGGGCCGTCAGGTATCGGAAGTCCTCTCGGTAGATGAGAGCACGGCAACCCCGAACGCCCCGCGTTCCGGTCCGCGGCCGGGTGGCTTCGGAAGCGGCGGCGGCGGTGGCAGCAGCGGCCCCCGTCGCGGTGCGCCAACCGGCCCGTCGGTCGAGATGCAGGGGACGGTGAAGTGGTATAATGCCACAAAGGGCTTCGGCTTCGTCGCCCCGGCGGAAGGCGGCAAGGACGTGTTTGTGCATGCCTCCGCGCTGCAACGCGCCGGTGTGATGCAACTTGCCGAAGGCCAGACCATCTGGATGGACGTCGTGCAGGGTGCCAAGGGCCCCGAGGCAGCCTCGATCCGACTGAGCTGACGCCTCTTCCGGCAGCGGCGCCGCCGCAGCCGATCGGCAAGAAACAAGCGGCCGGATCCTCGTGATCCGGCCGCTTTTCGCATGAGTGGCCTGGTTTCCCGCACCATGCTCCGACAAGCGCCGCGCTGGCACCCTGGCCGGACCGCGGCTAGAATCACGCGGCGGCAGACAGCGCGCGCCATTCTCGGCGCGCCATTCGAGGGACATCATGAGCGGTATCAATAATCTGCGTCGTTCCATCGTCCTCAAACGCCGGCCTAAGGGAGAACCATCCGCCGCCGACTTCGACATCATTGAGGAGACGATCCCCAACCCCGATCCAGGGGAAGTGCTGACCCGCACGCTTTGGCTCTCGATCGATCCCTACATGCGTGGACGCCTGCGCGAGGAGCAGACCTACGCCGCGGGAGTCCAGATCGGAGAGGTGATGACGGGCGAGACCGTGGGGCGGGTCATGGTGTCGGGCGATCCGCGCTTTCACGCGGGCGATTTCGTGGTGGGCGCGCGGGGTTGGCAGACGCACACGATCAGCCAGGCCGACCAACTTACGAAGATCAGTGCCGACGCCGCTCCGTTGTCGACCTATCTGGGTATTCTGGGGATGCCGGGTGCGACAGCCTATGCTGGCGTGACCGAGATCTGCAAACCGAGGCAAGGCGAGACATTCGTCGTTTCCGCGGCATCCGGTGCCGTGGGCTCCGTCGCCGGCCAACTGGCGAAGCGCGCGGGTGCTCGGGTCGTCGGGATTGCGGGAGGCGCGGAGAAGTGTCTGTGGGCGCAGGACAAGTTGGGCTTTGATGACTGCGTCGACCATCGTTCACTCGATCTGCAGCGGGAACTCCAGACCGCGTGTCCGAACGGGATCGACTGCTATTTCGAAAATGTCGGCGGCGCCGTGCAGCAGGCGGTGTTCAATCTGCTGAATCCGTTCGCCCGTGTCGCGATGTGCGGCATGGTGTCCCAGTACAATGCGCAGGAATTTCCA
Source organism: Rhodopila sp. (assembly GCF_035548095.1). Taxonomy (GTDB): domain Bacteria; phylum Pseudomonadota; class Alphaproteobacteria; order Acetobacterales; family Acetobacteraceae; genus Rhodopila. The sequence goes on from NZ_DASZUV010000030.1 coordinate 147,821, forward strand.
CCCGGACCGAATCTGGGCTTTGTCGTCGGCAAGCGCGTGCTGATCCAGGGCTTCATCGTGACCGACCGCCCGGAGCGCCTCACCGAATGGCGCGCCATGGCGGAGCCGCTGGTGGCCGATGGCAGCCTGGCCTATCGCGAGGACGTCATCGAGGGACTGGAGAACGCACCGGACGCCCTGGCAGGTATTCTGGATGGGCGGAATTTCGGCAAGCTGCTGGTTCGGGTCGCGCATGAGGCGGACTGAACAGGCGCCGGCAGGATGGGAGGAGAGACGATGAAATTCGGTGCATCGATGTTCTTCACCGACTACTCCATCACGCCCGCGCAGATGGCGACGGCGATGGAGGAGCGTGGCTTCGACACGCTATGGGCGCCGGAGCATTCGCACATCCCGGTCAGCCGCAAGACGCCGTTCGTGCTGGGTGGCGATCTGCCGAAACGATACTACGACGTGATGGATCCGTTCGTGACCTTGTCCGTCGCCGCGGCGGTCACCAGGACTCTCCGCCTGGGCACCGGCGTTTGTCTGGTGGCGCAGCGTGACCCGATCCAGCTCGCGAAGCTGGTGGCGTCGATCGATCAGGTTTCCAATGGCCGGTTTCTGTTTGGGATTGGCAATGGCTGGAACCAGGACGAGATGGAGAATCACGGCACGGTCTTCGCAACGCGGCACAAGCTGGCGCGTGAGCGGATCGAGGCGATGAAGGAAATCTGGACCAAGTCGAAGGCCGAATATCACGGTGAGTTCGTCAACTTCGATCCGGTGATGGCCTGGCCGAAGCCCGTGCAGAAACCGTTTCCGCCGATCCTGGTCGGGGGAGCCTTTCCCTATTCCGCCCGCCGCGCCATCCGCTACGCCGATGGTTGGATGCCGCAGGTGACCAACGCCAAGGCGGCGCCGTTGACCGACGTGATACCCCGGTTCCGGCAGATGGCCGAAGAGGCCGGCCGGGATCCGGCATCGCTGACGATCATCATTGGCGCGCAGCCGCCCGACCGCGGATTGATCGAGAGATACGCCGCGCTGGGTGTGGAGATGGTCTACCCAAGCCTGCCTTCGGAACCGGCGGATAAGATATTGCCGATGCTGGATCAGTGGGCTGCACTGAAGCAGCGCATGCAGGCATGACTGCCGTACGGTAAGGACTGTGCAGAATCCATCGGCGTGCTAAGAACAATTTGCCTGTGACAATCAATCAAGGGAGGGTCGAATGGCACGTGTTGCACTGGTAACGGGCGGGACCAGGGGGATTGGCGCGGCGATCAGCAAGGCCCTGAAGGCACAGGGACGGCAAGTCATCGCGAATTACGCCGGCAACGACGCGGCGGCCGAGGCCTTCACGAAGGAGACCGGTATTCCGGTCATCAAATTCGATGTCAGCGATTTCGGTGCCTGTGAGGTCGCGTTGGCCCAGATCACCAAGGAACACGGTCCGATCGAGATCCTGGTGAACAATGCCGGCATCACCCGTGATTCCACGTTGCTGCGGATGCGGCGCGATATGTGGGATGCGGTGATGCACACCAACCTGGGCTCATGCTTCAATCTGTGTAAGCTGACCTTCGAGGGAATGCGGGACCGGAAGTTCGGCCGCATTGTGAATATCGGCAGTATCAATGGCCAGGCCGGCCAGTATGGTCAGGTCAATTACGCAGCGGCCAAGTCGGGCATCCACGGATTTACCAAGGCGCTCGCGCAGGAGGGTGCGCGCTATGGCATCACCGCCAATGCGATCGCGCCTGGCTATGTCGACACAGAAATGGTCCGCGCCGTACCTGGCGAGGTGCTGAAGAAGATCGTGGCGAAGATCCCGGTCGGACGCCTGGGCCATGCCGAGGATATTGCCCGCGGCGTGGCTTTCCTGACCGCCGACGACGCCGATTTCATTACGGGATCGACGCTGTCGATCAACGGCGGCCAGCACATGTATTGATCGGTCCGGGCCGGGGCGCCACCGAGCCGCTCCGGCCCTGGCCCTTTCCATCCGCGGGGTTGCGAGTCATCATCTTCCTCAACCAGCAAGGAGGAGGATCGGATGAACGCGCCTGCCAACACCATCTACCGCCATCTGACCGTCGAAAAGATCGCCGGCGCGGGTGGGGCGGAGATCAGCGGCGTCGATCTGTCAAAGGACGTGCCGCAGGACGTTCTGGCGGAAATCCGTGCGGCGCTGCTGGACAACCTGGTGATCGTGTTCCGGAACCAGGAGTTGACTCCGGATCAGCAACTCGCTTTCGCCCGCAAATGGGGTGAGATCCATCTGCATCCATTCATGCAAGGGATGCCCGACTATCCGGAGATCCTGGCGATCATCAAGCGCCCGACCGATAAGAAGAACTTCGGCGGTTCCTGGCACACCGACCAGATGTTTGCACCCAGTCCGGCCATGGGGACCATGCTATACGCGAAACAAGTGCCCTCGGCCGGCGGCGACACGCTGTTCACCAATCAGTACCTTGCCTATGAATCGCTATCGGACGGCATGAAGGCGCTGGCGCAGAAGCTGCGCACGGTTTGCGTGGGCGACAATTTCAAGCAGGCCGATGGCCGGTCGCGCAAGGACCGCTATGCCGACACCATGAGCGAGATGAAGGTGAAGGATCCGGGCAATGTACAGACCACCAGCGTCCACCCGCTGGTCCGTACGCATCCCGAGACGGGGCGCAAGGCGCTGTACATCGGCGGCCACGTTCAGCATTTCGACGGCATGACCGACGAGGAAAGCCAGCCGCTGATTGATTTTTTCATGAAACATTCGGTTCGGCCGGAATTCACCGTGCGTGTGCGCTGGCAGCCGGGCACGCTGACGTTCTGGGACAATCGCTGCACCCAGCATTTCGCGGTCAACGACTACCCGGCCGAGACCCGGATCATGCACCGCATCACGATTTGTGGTGATCAGCCGTTCTGATTTCCGATGCGCAGGCAGCATTCGTGGAGGGGCTGATCCGCATGCCGGGCCAAAGCCCCGCATGCGACGCCGTCACAGGTCCGGTCTGCACCGTGCTCTTCGAACGCGGCGTGGAAGGCGGCCTTCGCTGTCGCTGTGACGGCAGGGACGGCCGCTGCCCCCTCAGGCCGCGCGGCCCAGATAGGCCTCGATCACCGCCGGATTCTGCCTCACCGCCTCAGGCGTGCCGTCTGCGATCTTGCGGCCGAAATTGATGACCACGACCTTGTCGGAGACCGACATCACCAGGCTCATGTGATGCTCGACCAGCAGGACGGTCACAGCCTGCAGATCCCGCAAACGGCGGATCTGGTTTTCCAGCACATGGACCTCATCGTGGTTCAGGCCCGCAGCAGGCTCGTCCAGCAACAGCAGCTTGGGTTCAGCCGCCAGCGCGCGCGCCAGCTCGACGCGCTTGCGAATCGGAAAGGGCAGTCCCCCGGCGGTGTGGTTGACGTAGGGGTCCAGGTTCATGAAGTCGACCAGTTCCATCGCCTTGCGGCGGGCGGCGGCTTCTTCCCGTCCCACCCGGGGAAGCCGGAAGGCGTCCGTGACGAAGCCTGACCGGGTCTGACTGTGCCGGCCCACCAGGATGTTCTGCAGAACCGTCATGCGGTCGAACAGGGCGACATTCTGGAAGGTGCGTCCCAGCCCCACGGCCGCGATACGGTGGCGGGGCACGGCCAGCAGTGACGACCCTTCAAACAGGATTTCGCCTGCGCTGGGCTGGTACAGGCGGCTCAGGCAGTTGAACAATGTGGTCTTTCCAGCCCCGTTCGGACCGATCAGGCCGGCGATCTGTCCTGACATGACGTCGAAGCTGACGTCATCCAGCGCCACCACGCCGCCGAAACGCAGCGTAATGCCGCGGACCGACAGCAGCGGATTCGATCGATCGGACATGCGCCTGGCGAGCCTCCCGGTGGTGGGCCGTTCCCTCGGCCCTTGACCGCGGCACTCTATGGATGCGCCGCGCGCTCTACAAGCCGGCGTGCGCATGCCGTAAGCTCCGCGGATGGGAACATTCAGCTTCGATCACGTCCATATCCGTGCGCACGATCCCGACGGGATGGGCCGGTTCTTTGAGACGATGTTCGGCGCCGAGGTCCGCCGCGGCACCTATCCGCCGGGAACCCTTTATCCGGGCCAGATGCGCGTGCTGATTCAGGCAGGCGGGCAGAAGATCCTGGTGGCGCCGGCGCATCCGCACGATCCGATGACGCCGGCGCCGGCATTTCCCTACTATGGCATCGAGCATATCGGCTTCACGGTTCCGGACCTGGATGCCGCGATCGTCGAGTTGCGGGCGAAAGGCGCGGACGTGGCCATCGGTCCGCTGACCCGGGATGCCGGCACGTATCTCGCGTTCATCCGGGGGCCGGAAGGCATCATGGTCGAACTGGTGCAGGACCGCTCCTCTTCGTAGCAAAAACAAACTTCCATGCCCGGGATAAGGGAAAATATTTACCCTCCTTTGCTTCAGGTCTTGCGCTGAGGGAGAAAACGGCTCTTTTGGCGCACTTTGTGAGTGAGGAGACATCTGTGACCTTCGCCCTGACCCGGCGCGCGCTTGGCGCCGCCGCCCTTGCCGCGCTGGCCGTTCCGGCTCGTGGCGCCGCCCCGACCGAGATTCGGATCGACTGGGCAACCTACAATCCGGTCAGCCTGGTGCTGCGCGATCAGAAGCTCCTGGAGCAGGAATTCGCCAAGGATGGCATCGCCATCCGCTGGGTACAATCGGCCGGATCGAACAAGGCGCTGGAATTCCTGAACGCAGGCTCATTGGATTTTGGCTCCACGGCGGGAGCGGCCGCGCTGATCGGCAAGGTCAACGGCAACCCGATCAAGTCGATCTATGTCTATTCCCGGCCTGAATGGACGGCGTTGGTCGCCCAGAAGAGCAGCCCGATCAAGACGGTCGCGGATCTGAAAGGCCAGCGTATAGCGGTGACGCGGGGGACCGATCCGCATATTTTCCTGATCCGGGCGCTGGCGGGCGCCGGCTTGTCAGAGAAGGACGTGAAGCTGGTGCTGCTGCAGCATCCCGACGGACGAACGGCGCTGGACCGCGGCGATGTCGCGGCCTGGGCCGGGCTGGACCCGATGATGGCCGCCGCGGAGGTGGAGAACGGAGACCGGCTATTCTACCGCAACCCCGACGCCAACACCTGGGGCATCCTGAACGTCCGCGAGGAATTCGCGTCAGCCAACCCGGAGATCGTGCGTCGTGTCCTTGCCACCTATGAGAAGGCGCGGCGTTGGTCGGTGGAACATCCGGCGGAGTTGCAGGCGGCGCTGGTGACCGCCACGAAGCTGCCGGATGCCGTGATCGCGCTGCAATTGCAGCGAACGGATATCTCCAGCGGACATATCGGACCGAAGCAGGCCGAAACGATCATCGCTGCCGGCAAGGCGCTGCAGCAGGCCGCTGTGCTGGCGGCGGACCTTGATATTGCCGCGACCACCGGCGCGATGATCGATCCCTCCTTCGGGAACGCCATTGGCGCATGAAGCTGCCGGACTGGCTGGTGGGATTGATCATCCCGATCGCCTTCGCGGTTGCGTGGGAGTTGGCGGTACGGCACGGCCTGACACCGGGCCGGTTGATGCCGCCGCCATCCCGCCTCGCCCAGACGGCATGGACCCTGGCCCGTTCCGGTGAGTTGTGGACGCATGTCGCCGCCACCATGCAGCGGGTGCTGCTGGGCTTCCTGATCGGCGCGGCGGCGGGGACGCTGTTCGGGATGCTGTGCGGCGCCAGTACCTGGGCGTTGCGCTTGCTGGATCCATCCATCCAGGCGTTGCGGGCGATCCCGTCGATCGCCTGGGTGCCGCTGTTCATCCTGTGGCTGGGGATTTTCGAAACCTCCAAGCTCGCGCTGATCGCATTGGGGGTATTCTTCCCGGTCTATCTCGGCCTGCTGACCGCGATCCAGGGCGTGGACCGCAAACTGGTCGAGGTCGGACGGGTATTCGGCCTGTCCCGCTGGGGGATTGCGCTGCGTATCACCTGGCCGGCCGTGATGCCGGTATGGGTCGCCTCGCTGCGGACCGGGCTCGGTCTCGGCTTCATGTTCGTGGTGGCGGCCGAACTGATGGGTGCATCCGAAGGGCTGGGGTATCTGCTGCTGGACGGACAGCAGATGGGCCGGGCGGATTCGATCCTGGTGGCCATGATCGTCTTCGCATTGCTTGGGAAGGCCTGCGACAGCGCCGTGGTGCACGTCACCCGCCCCGTCCTGCGCTGGCAGGACACGCACAGGCTGTCGCTATGACGGCACTGCACATACGCGGCCTGGGCAAGACCTACGCCGATGGCACCGAAGCACTGCGCGGTGTCGATGTGCACGCCGATGACGGGGAGATCGTGGCGATCTTGGGCGGGTCGGGCTGCGGCAAGACCACGCTGTTGCGGCTCATCGCTGGTCTGGACAAGCCTTCCGTCGGGGCGATCAGTGTCGATGGTCAGGCGTTGCTCGGCACACATCCCGCCATCAGTGCGGTGTTCCAGGAGCCAAGGCTGTTGCCGTGGCTGAGTGTGTCCCGCAATATCGCCTTCGGTGGCAAGCGGTTGCCGAAGGCCGAGCGCCAAAGCCGGGCCGACTCGCTGCTGGCCCGCATCGGCCTGCCTGCCGCCGCGAAACGCTGGCCGCGTGAGTTGTCGGGCGGTCAGCAGCAACGTGTCGCCATTGCCCGCGCCCTGATCGGGCATCCCGGCGTGCTGCTGCTGGATGAACCATTCTCGGCGCTGGACCCATTTACGCGTGGCACGCTGCATGATCTGGTATTGGATCTGTGGCGCGAACTGCGGCCGACCATCCTGATGGTGACCCACGATATCGAGGAAGCAGTGGTGCTGGCAGACCGGATCGTGGTGATGCGTCCCCATCCCGGCCGGGTGCAGGAAGTGATGGCGGTGGATTTGGCGCGCCCACGCGACCGGCTCGCTCCGGCCTTCGATCTGATGAAGCGGAACGTGCTGCGGGCGATCAATCGGTCCCTGGCGGAAGATCCCGCGCGGCGTGTCGGTGAGGGTGGCGTGCCGGCCTGGATTTGAACCAAATGCAACGGCGGGTTGCCGAGCCCCCTTCCGTCGGGGCCTTACCGGTTATATTGATCCGGCATCATTGATGGGCGCGATCGCTATGCCTTGCCTCGAGACCGTCGGACATTCTGGATGGGTTGGCTTTATCCAAGGATGCCGGCCGTGGACCGGACGCCGTGATGAGGCGTCCCATGCCGGATGATGGACCGCTGCCCATCCCTCAGCCGATTACCACGCCCCATACCGGCGCGGCGATCTTTCTGACGCTGACGATCAGTCCGGACGCCGAAGCTCCCGCCGTGGTGCGTGATTTCTGCAGCGCGTTGAGCGGCCTGGTGCGCACGACCGGCTCACGGGAACCGGAAGCGGGGCTGACGTGCGTCATGGGGATCGGCTCGAATGCCTGGAACCGGCTGTTCAGCGGTGCCCGTCCGGCAGAGCTGCATCCATTTCGGGAATTCCGGTCGGGTAGCCGCCACGCCATGGCAACGCCGGGCGATCTGCTGTTTCATATCCGCGCGACCCGCCCCGACCTGTGCTTCGAGCTCGCGGCGCTGATCATGACAAGCCTCGGCGGGGCGGTGTCGGTCGAGGATGAGGTGCACGGGTTCCGCTACTTCGACTGCCGCGACCTGACCGGTTTTGTGGACGGCACCGAAAATCCGCAGGGCCAGGAAGCCATCGATGCCACCCTGATCGGCGACGAGGACCCGGTCTTCGCCGCCGGCAGCTACGTCATCGTGCAAAAATATCTGCACCACAGGGAAGCGTGGGAAGCACTGCCGACAGAGCAGCAGGAACGCATCATTGGTCGCACCAAGCTGCAGAATGTCGAGCTGGATGACGCGACGAAGCCAAGTTGGGCGCACAACGCGCTGACGGTGATCGAGGAGGATGGCGAGGAAAAGGCAATCCTGCGCGAGAACATGCCGTTCGGCCGGCCGGGCCATGGCGAATTCGGCACCTATTTCATCGGCTATTGCCGGACACCGCGGATCACCGAGCTGATGATCGAGAACATGTTCGTCGGGCGTCCGCCCGGGAATTACGACCGGCTGCTGGATTTCACCCATCCGGTGACCGGTTGCCTGTTCTTTGTCCCCCCCGCCACGTTTCTGGATGCGGTCCCCGCCTCCCCCGATGCCGCGCTGTCCGCTCGGCCATCGATACCGGCATCACCGGCGGCATCCGTTGGCTCACTGGGCATAGGCGCCCTCAAAGGAGAACCCAGGCATGAATAACCTGCACCGCGAGCTTGCGCCGATCTCCGACGCAGCCTGGGCCCAGATCGAGGAGGAGGCGGCCCGCACCTTCAAGCGCCACTTGGCCGGCCGCCGGGTGATCGATGTCATCGGACCATCGGGATTTGCGACGTCGGCCGTGGGCACTGGCCATATCCGGCCGCTGGACCCGCCCGGCACGGGGATCAAGGCGAACCAGCGGGACGTGCAGGCGATGGTGGAATTCCGGGTGCCGTTCGACCTCGACCGCCAGGCGATCGATGACGTGGAACGCGGCGCAAACGATTCCGACTGGCAGCCGGTCAAGGATGCCGCCAAGGAGCTGGCCTTCGCCGAAGATCGGGCAATCTTTGAAGGTTATGCGGCCGGCGGTATCGGCGGCGTTCATGCGGCGCTCAGCAATCCGGCCCTGACCCTGCCCGCCGATGTGCGGCGCTATCCCGAGGTGATCGCCAAGGCGCTGACGGAACTCCGCCTGGAAGGCGTCGACGGGCCTTACGTCCTGCTGCTGGGGGCCGAGGCCTATACCAAGCTGTCATCCGGCGCCGATAACGGTGAGCCAGTGTTCGACCGTGTAGCTCGCATGGTGAAGGATCAGGTGCTTTGGGCCCCGGCCCTGGCTCTGGCTGGCGGCTACGTGCTGAGTGCGCGTGGCGGTGATTTTGAAATGCATATCGGCCAGGATGTCTCGATCGGTTATCTGAGCCACACCGACAGCAAGGTCACGTTGTACCTGCAGGAGACGTTTACCTTCCTGATGCTGACGGCCGAGGCGGGCGTGGCGCTCCGGCCGCCGGAGATCATGGCTTCGGCACCGGCCTAGCATCCGGGCTCGGCGGGCGTGGGTCCCCGATCTGGCCACGCTTCGCCGAGCCCGGATGCGCCGATACGAGCCTGTCCGCCCGATCCGACGCCCGGTCATCGAGGACTCCGCATGAACCACCATCCACGCGGTTCGCTGTTTCCGGCTTCTGCGCTGACCGGGAGCGGGCTGGGCATGCTGTGGGGCCAGACGACGTTCGAGGAGTGTGTCGCCACAGACCGCCTCAGCCCATGGTGTGCACGGCGGCGGGCGTGATCTCATACATCACGCGCACATCCTTTGGATTGTGCCAGGGATAGGTATCCTTCCCCAGGTATTTCTTGGCAAGGCTGTCGATATGGGCGACCGCGCCATTCGTCGTTTCCTTCGTCACCGTCCCGCGAATCTGTATGTGGCGATAGGGATTGTCGGGATCGACGATCGATAGAGCGACCTTCGATCCTTCCGACATGTTGCGCGCCTTCACCCGGCCTTTGGCCGTATTCACCCGAACCGTGCCGTTCGTGTAGTCGAACCACACCGGCGTAACCTGCGGTGAGCCGTCGGGCTGGATGGTAGCCAGGTGGGCCAGTGCCTTCTTCCGTGTCAGCAGGTCCAGATAGGCGGCGGGGACATCTGCCATTGCGCTCTCCTGTGCGGCTGGTCCGCCTGGGAGATTGGGGTGGTCCCGCTAGCCGGCAAGCGCCAGCTTGGCGACCGATGCCAGGAACCCCGATGCAGCCGGAAGGATATCGTCGTTGAAGTCGTAGTTGGCGTTGTGCAGATCGCGGCCGCCCTCGGCGGGTCCGTTGCCGATCCAGACGAACGCGCCCGGCTTGCGTTCCAGGTACCAGCAGAAATCCTCCCCGGTCATGGCCGGCGGCAGGTCGCGCCGCAGCGGCAGCCCGGCGGCCTGGACGGCATCGGCTGCAATGTCCCGCTCCGCTGGCGAATTTTCCGTGACAATGTTGCCGCGCGGGATCTCGACGTCGATCTGCACGCCAAAGGTGCGGGCAATGCCGTCGGCGATGCGATGGATATCCGCCTCCACCTGGTCACGTACAGTGTTGCGCAGGGTGCGCATCGTGCCGCGCATCACGGCCCTGTCGGGGATCTGGTTGGCGGCGGAGCCGGCCTGGATAGTCGCCATGGTCAGCACGGCGCTGTCCAGCGGGTCGACCGAGCGGGAGACGATTGTCTGCAGCGCGAGCAGGAGATGCGCGGCGGCGATCATCGGATCGCGCGTCTGGTGTGGCATGGCGGCATGGCCGGAATGGCCGGTCACGGTCAGGTAGACGCGGTTGCCGGCCGCCATGACCGGGCCGTCATGCACCGCGACCGTGCCGGCCTGCAGCCCTGGCCAATTGTGGTAGCCGAAGATGCGCTCCATCGGGAACCGCTCGAACAACCCGTCGGCGATCATCGACTTGGCGCCACCGCCGCCCTCTTCGGCTGGCTGGAACACCAGGTGCACGGTACCGGTCCAGGAAGCGTCCGCCGTCAACAAGGCGGCCGCTCCCAGAAGGGAGGTGGTGTGTCCGTCATGGCCGCAGGCGTGCATCACGCCGGGATTGGTGGACATATGCGGGACACCGCTGGTTTCCTGAATCGGCAGCGCGTCCATGTCCGCCCGCAGGCCGACGCTGCGGTTGGAGTCGCCGCGTGAGATCGTGGCCACCACACCATGGCCGCCGATATTCGCCTGGAAGGGAATACCCATCTCCCGCAGCCGGTCCTGCACGAAGGCGGCGGTGTTCTGTTCATGCAGCGTCACTTCCGGATGGGCGTGGAGATGCCGGCGCCATCGCGTCAGCGTCTCATGCAGGGCCTTGTCCATCGCTGCGGTCATGAAGGCGGACGCTAACGGGTTGCCGGTGGCGCGGCAACGGTCAGGCGCACCGGTGGAACGGTTTCTCAGACCGGACTATAGCGGAACGGTAAGCATTCCGGGTCGGAAGCGCCCCCAAGAAGAGGAGTGTGCCGCATGCGTGGTCTGATCCTGGCCGCCGGCCAAGGCGCTTTTGCCCAAGCGGGCCTGCCGCCGGTCATGACCGCCCTGGCTGGTAAGACCCTGCTGGAGCGCCAGATCGCCGCGCTGCGGGCCGGCGGTGTGGCGGAAATCGGCGTGGTTCGCGGCTATTGCGCCGACGCGATCGTGGTCGCCTCCGAAGTGACGTGGTTCGATCATCTCCGTTGGAAGGAGACCGGCGATGTCACCGCCTTGCACGCGGCGTCGGAGTGGCTGCGTGGCGGCACCGTCATCGTCTGTGACGCCAATATCTTTTATCGGCACGAACTGGTGCACATGATCGGTACGGTTCGCGGTGCGCTGGTGGTCGGGTATGACCGCAAATGGGGTGATCTGTGGGCACGCCGGTTCTCCGATCCGCTTGCCCATGTGGCTGCATTCCGGCGCGGCGCGGCGGGCAACCTGATGGATATCGGAGGCGTGGCTGAGCGGCCGGCGGAAGTGCAGGGGCAGCCAATGGGCGTAGTGAAGTTCACGCCAACCGCCTGGCAGGCAGCGGAAACCCTGCTGGACGCGTTGGGGGACAAGGAGCAGGGCCGCCTGGATATGACCGCTCTTCTGCGCCAGTTGCTGCAGGCCAAGACGGTCGCGGTCGGTACGGTCGGCACCGACGGTCAGTGTGGCCGGATCGACAGCGCGGATGACCTGGCTCTTTATGAGCACATGGTCGCGACCGGTGAGCTGGTTCTGGAAGGCTGACACGAGCGGGCCCGGCCGCGAAAGCCGAGCCCCAGGTGATTGTTTATTGTCCTGAAGGCAGGATTCCTGCCTTCAGACCGCCCGGTTCAGGCCGTTGCCCTCTACCGTTCAACCGCCATGGCGACGCCCATTCCGCCGCCGATGCACAATGTGGCAAGGCCCTTCCTGGCGTCGCGCTTCTGCATTTCATACAGCAGCGTCACCAGGATGCGGGCACCGGAGGCACCGATCGGATGGCCGATGGCGATCGCGCCGCCATTGACGTTCACCTTGCTGGTGTCCCAGCCGATATCCTTGTTCACCGCCAACGCCTGAGCGGCGAAGGCCTCATTGGCCTCGATCAGGTCCAGATCGTCATGCTTCCAGCCTACGCGGCCCAGCACCTTGCGGGTGGCCGGAATCGGGCCGGTGCCCATCACCGCGGGATCAACCCCCGCGGTGGCGAAGCCGGCAATGCGGGCCAGCGGGGTCAACCCGCGCTTTTTCGCCTCCGACGCCGTCATCAGCACCAGCGCGGCGGCGCCGTCATTGATGCCCGACGCGTTGCCGGCGGTGACCGTTCCATCCTTGGTGAAGGCGGGGCGCAGCTTTGCCATCGTTTCCAGGTTCGCGTCGTGGCGGATATACTCGTCGTCGGCCACCACGATGTCACCCTTGCGGGCCTTGATCGTCACCGGCGCGATCTCATCCTTGAACTTGCCGGCCTTCTGCGCCGCCGAGGCCTTGTTCTGGGATGCGACGGCGAACGCGTCCTGCTCTTCCCGGCTGATCTGATACTTGGTGGCAACGTTCTCGGCGGTGTTGCCCATGTGGTAGCCATGGAACGCGTCCCACAGCCCATCCTTCAGCATCGTGTCGATGAACTCCACGCCGCCCATCTTGGTGCCGTTGCGCAGGTGCGCGCCGTGGGTGGAGCGGCTCATGCTTTCCATCCCGCCGGCGGCGACGATGGCGCTTTCGCCGGTGCGGATCTGCTGCGCCGCCAGGGCGACCGCGCGCAGGCCGGAGCCGCAGACCTGGTTGATGCCGAAGGCAGTGGCGGAATCCGGCACACCGGCCGCGCGGGCGGCTTGGCGGGTGGGATTCTGGCCCTCGGTGGCAGCCAGCACCTGGCCATAAATGACCTCGTCGATCGCCGCCATGTCGATGCCGGCGCGCTCCGCCGCCGCCTTCAGCGCGACGGCGCCGAGTTCATGGGCGGACAATGAGCCAAGAGCGCCGTTGAAGCTGCCGACCGGTGTCCTGGCCGCCGAGACGATGACGATATCTTCCATATCCCTGCTCTCCCCTGAAGTCGGATGAAGCCGCCCGGCCGGCGTTGGTCCGCCGTCCTGGGCCGGATGTGCGGCACGGTGCGGGGAAAAGCAACCCGGATCAGACGCCGAGCTGGGTTGCCAAGTCCTGGATGTCCTTGGCGACGATGGTCCAATCCTGTTCGGCGGCCTTATCCTTCGTCTGTTCCGGTCCGTATTCGGTCGGGCGGGGAAAGAAGGCGGTCTGCAGGCCGCATTTGCGGGCGGCGCCCAGATCGCCGTTGTGGGCGGCTGCCATCATCACCTGGTCCGGCCGCAGGTTCAGCAGCCTGGCAACACCAAGATAGGTCTCGGGGTCCGGCTTGAAATGGCCGAACAAGTCGGATCCGAAGATCATGTCCCACGGGATGCCCGCCTGTTTCGCCATGTTCAGCAACAGGGAGACGTTGCCGTTGGATAACGGGCCGATGATGAAACGGGTTTTCAACCGCATCAGGCCGGGAACGGAATCCGGCCATGGCTTCAACCGGTGCCAGCCCAGGTTGATATGCGCCTTGTCTTCCTCGGTGAGGCCCTGAATCCCCTGCTCCTTGACCAGCCGGTCCAGAGAGGCGCGGTGCAGGTCGTCCAGCAAGGTCCAGCCGCGTTCCCCGCTGCGCACACGCTGCATGGAGGGCTGGTAGGCGGCGCGCCAGGCATCCACCAGAGCCTGCCAGTCGGCCGTGATGCCGCGCTTCGCGCCATAGGCCGAAAGGTCCGCGATCAGGCTGGAACGCCAGTCGACGACGGTGCCGAAGGTGTCAAAGACGATTGCGACGGGTGGTTGGGGCATGGGCAGGGTTCCTCCTGCGGTGAGGAGAGCGGGCAGTCAGGGGACGGTCAAGCACTGCGGCGGCGGAGCGGCTCGCGCCAATTTCAATCTGCCCTTGACCCTTCGCCCCCAGCCGACCCATATAGCGCGCCTGCGATCGGGGTCCGGTGGCAGAGTGGTGATGCAACGGACTGCAAATCCGCGTATGCCGGTTCGATTCCGGCCCGGACCTCCAGCAGTCTCCATCGCAGTGACCAATTTTTCCGCATGAACGAACCGGCGTCAGGTGAGACCACGGACAACGCGCCGGCCGACCTGGCCACGGTATGGCTGCTCGCTGCACTGGCCGGGGCGGTCGACGCGCGCGGAATCGCGCTGCTGCACAACGTCTTCCTGTCTTTCATGAGCGGCAACAGCACCATGTTCGCGGTTTCCCTGGCCAGGTCGGATTGGCCGCAGGCGCGGTTGATCGGGCTGGTCATCGCGACATTCGTCGCCGGCGCCGCTGCCGGGCAGGTGGTGGCGATCGTCAGCGGCCGCTGGCACCTGCCGGTGGTCATTGCATGCGTCACCGCTTTGCTGCTGGTGCCATTATTCGATCACCGCGTCGGGATCGTGGCATTGACGTTCGCGATGGGCGGGCTGAACGCCGCCATGCAGCATGTGGGTCGCACGTCGGTCAGCCTGACCTTCGTCACCGGCGCACTGGTGCGGTTCGGTCAAGGCGTCGGAACCCTTCTCACCGGCGGCGGCAAGGGGTGGGACTGGCTGATGCAGGCGGTTCCCTGGACGGGACTGGTCACCGGGGCCGCGCTGGCGACGCTGGCATCCATGCAAACGGATGCCGTCATCGACCGTGCCCTGCCGCTCCTGGGGGCGGCCCTGACGGTGCTGACCGCCGCCGCGGTCCGACAGGTTGCGGTGCGGGCCGGCTGACGGACCGGCGTATTGCGCCCATACTCGGCCCCGAACCCAGCCGGAGGCCCGTGACGCATGGAACTGATCGATCTCAGCCGCGACATCCACCACAAGATGCAGCGACTGCCGAACCATCCGATGGTGATCATCGCGCCGTTCACGACGCACGAGGAAAAGCGGGAGGCCGACGGCTACGTCTTTTCATCGGCGGTCATGTCACTGAACATGGGTGATCATTCCGGCACCCATGTCGACGCGCCCGCGCATTTCGATGACCGGCCGGATGCGATGACGATCGACCGGATGCCGCTGGAGAATTTCTTCACCGAGGCGGTGTGCCTGGACCTGTCGCACAAGCCGCTGAAAAGTGACATCAGCGTCGACGACCTGCAGGCTGCCGAGGCCGCCGCGGGCGTCGCAATCAAGCCGGGCGATACCGTGCTGCTGCACATGGATTTCTGGCGCCGGACCCACGACACCGACGCCTTCATCACCGACTTTCCTGGCCTGACCAAGCACTCCGCCACCTGGCTCGGCGGCCGCGGCATCCGCATGTTCGGCGTCGAGGCAGTGAGTCCTGGCCGCCCGGGCCGCAACAACTTCGAGGTTCACCACGTCTGCCGAGACATGGGATTTACCCACATGGAGGGCCTGGTGAACCTCGACAAGCTGGTTGGCCGCGGCCGGTTTCGGTTCATCGGCTTTCCGCTGAAGATCCGCGGCGGGTCGGGCAGCCCGATCCGGGCGGTTGCCTGGCTGGATTGACGCCGATGAGCGATGGATGGCGGGCGCGGACCTAGCCCGTCCCGCCCGTAAAGGCGTTGAAGGTGATCAGTGTGTAGGTATCCTTGACGCCCGGTAGCGCCTGAATCCTTTCGGTGACGAACAGGCCGATATCCTGATCGCTTTCCAGATAGAATTTGCCCAGCAGGTCATACTGGCCGGAGGTGGAGAACAATTCCGACATCTCCGGGATCGTGTCCGCCGCCTCGCGCGCGACCTCGTATGCCTTGCCCATCTCGCACTTGATCTGAACGAAGATCGCCTTCACCGCCACCTCCAACACGCTTGTCGGAGCTTAGCCGGTCTGCCGGCCCGGACCAACGCGTCACCGACACGCGTCACCGACACGCGGCGGCGGCCGACATCCGAGCGGTCTCGAATGCCGGCCTGCTTTGCGTACAGGCCATGACGCCTGGCGCGCGGTGCCGGACCGCCGATCAGAGCGGGAAATGGAAGCGCAGTCGGCCGGAGCCAACACCAGAAAATGGAAATCGCGCTTTTGAATCAAGGAGGCCCGAGGCATGTCGGGCTAAGCCGGTCCTGTCGCGCGCTGGCTGGAATCACCCTCGATCGGTCCGCCATCCCCAATTGCTTCATTCCGTGGAAGTCCTTGCTTCCACCGGTATTCACCGCTAACCGTGCGTGCTTCCATCCATGCAGGAGACCTATTCATGTCGTACAGGGTCGCGGTTGTCGGCGCCACCGGGGCAGTCGGACGCGAAATGCTGAAAACCCTGGCGGAGCGCAATTTTCCGACGTCCGATGTCGCCGCCGTGGCGTCTGGCCGGTCGGCGGGCGCGGAGGTCTCCTTCGGCGACAAACGGGTGCTGAAAGTCCAGAACCTCGATACGTTCGATTTCGCCGGCTGGGACATTGGCCTGTTCAGCCCGGGCGCGTCCGTCTCCGCGGTGCACGGCCCGCGGGCGGCGTCTCAGGGCTGTGTGGTAATCGACAACACCTCGCATTTTCGCATGGAGCCGAACATCCCTCTGGTGGTGCCCGAGGTGAACCCCGAGGCGCTGCGCGGCTTCACGCGGCGCAATATCATCGCCAATCCGAACTGTTCGACCATTCAGATGGTGGTGGCGCTGAAGCCGCTGCACGACGAATTCCGGGTCAAGCGCGTCATCGTGTCGACCTACCAGTCGGTGTCCGGCGCCGGCAAGGAGGGCATGGACGAGCTGTACAGCCACGCGAAGTCGTCCTTCGTGCATGAGCAGAGCCCGCCGGAGCAGTTCACGAAGGAGATCGCCTTCAACTGCATCCCGCATATCGACAAGTTCATGGATGACGGCTCCACCAAGGAAGAGTGGAAAATGGTGGTCGAGACGCAGAAGATTCTCGATCCGAACATCGCCGTCTTCGCCACCTGCGTGCGCGTTCCGGTCTTCATCGGCCATGGCGAGGCGGTGACGGTGGAATTCGAGAAGCCGGTGGCGCCCGGCGAGGCACGGGCCCTGTTGCGTGACGCGCCCGGAGTCGAAGTCGTCGATGTCCGAGAGGATGGCGGCTACGTCACTCAGCTGGAGTGTCAGGGTGAGGATGCGGTGTTCGTCAGTCGCATCCGCAAGGACCCGACGGTGGAGAACGGCCTGTCGTTCTGGTGCGTTTCCGACAATCTGCGCAAGGGTGCGGCCTTGAATGCCGTGCAGATCGCCGAAACGATGATCGCGATGAACCTGCTGACGCGGAAAGCGGCCTGACATCGCCCTCCGCAACAGTCGCCTGAGGGTATCGGGCGGCGGTTGCGGATCTGCATGTCTGATCGTCATTAACCAGGCGATTGACCGCGCACCGAACCGCGATCGGTCGAGGGGTGCAAAAACCCCCTGGCCCGGGCGGTCACCGGATGGCTTTTGCGAGCCGGCGGGTCAGTGCCAATGCGTCGGCTTCCGGCACGTTCGTGAAACCCAGTAACAACCCCTCACCGGCATGGCCGGCCACCGACTGCGCGGACAACGCATTGGGTCCAAGCCCCACGTCCAGCGCCCTGCGAACCATTTCGGCGTCCGATGGTCCGTCGGCCAGCCGTGCCAGCAAATGCATCCCGCCTGCCTGCAGCTGCAAATCCAGGCGGCTGCCGAAGACCGCCCGCAAGGCAGCCGCCAAAGCTGACCGCCGCGATCCGTACAGCGAGCGCATGCGCCGCAGGTGCCGCGCGAAATGCCCCTCGGTCATGAACGCAGCGACGACCTGCTGTTCCAGCACCGGCAGGCCTGCTTGGAGGGTCCGCGCGGCGGCCAGAAGGGGGGCCTGCAACGAGACCGGGGGCACCAGGTAGCCCAGCCGCAGTCCGGGAAACAGCACCTTGCTGAAGCTGCCCGCGTATAGAACCCGTCCCGTCAGATCCAGGCTCTTCAGGGCAGGCAACGGGTGACCCGTGTACCGGAACTCGCTGTCGTAATCGTCCTCGATCACCCAGGCTCCGGTATCGGCGGCCCAGTCCAGCAGCGACAGCCGCCGCTGCAACGACAGCGCCACGCCCATCGGCGCTTGATGTGTGGGTGTAACCACGGCGAAGCGGGCGGCTGGGGCAAGGCTGGCCGCCAGCGCGACATCCAGGCCGGCTGCATCCACCGCGCTCGGCACCAGTGTCCCGCCGGCCTGTGCCAAGGCATCCCGAGCAAGGAAATAGCCGGGGTCCTCGATGATGACCCGATCGTCAGGGCGGAGCATCGCGTGCGTGATCAACGCCAGGGCCCCCTGGAAGCCGGCGGTTATCAGCACGTCGTGCGCGTCACATGCGATGCCGCGGGCCACGCGCAGATAGGTGGCGATCGCCTCTCGTAGCACGGGCAGACCGGCCGGGTCCGGATAAGCCAACGCGGCCGGTGCGATCCGCCGAGCCGCGCGGACGGTGAGGCGGGACCACAGCGTACGCGGGAAGGCATCCAGCGCCGGCAAGCCCAGACGGAACGGCAACGGCCCTGGCAGCGCTCGCGCCGCGGCGGCAACGGACTTCTCGACCGGCGGACAAGGCGGCACCGCCGGCACTCTCAGGCCTGGCGCGACCACGGTCCCGGCAGGACCGCGGCCCTGGACATACCCTTCTCCGGCCAGCAGCGCGTAGGCGGCGTCGACGGTGCCGCGCGCCAGGCCAAGCTGCGCCGCCAGGCTTCGGGCGGACGGCAACCGATCATTCGGCGCCAGCAACCCGTGCGCAATCCCTTGCCGCACGCGCTCGGCGATCTGACGGAACACTGGCGTGCCGTCAGGACGATCAAGCCTGATGACGAAACGATCCATGGCTTAGTCCGATACGCCATTTTTGGCTCTGTCGGATAGTCCATGGCGGGAGCATCTTCAGCGCTGAACAGAGGAGGCCCTTCATGCACGCGCAACGTCTCAGCCTGCAGACCGTCCCCGAGGCCTATGCCGCGGTCGGCGGCGTGGAACGCTATATCCGCGCCTGCGGCCTGGAAAAATCGCTGATTGAGCTGGTGAAACTGCGGGCGTCGCAGATCAACGGCTGCGCCTTTTGCATCGACATGCATTCGCGGGATGCACGCCAGGCGGGTGAATCGGAGCAGCGTCTGTATCTGTTGTCCGCGTGGCGGGAGTCGCCGCTGTTCACACCGCGGGAACGGGCGGCACTGGACTGGACCGAGTGCCTGACCCGCCTGCCCACGGATGGTGCGCCGGACCCGGTCTATGCGGCGTTGCAGACGCAGTTCTCACCGATCGAGATCGCCAACCTTACGACCTTGATCGGGTTGATCAACCTGTGGAACAGGATCGGCGTCGGCTTCGCCCTGCAACATCCTGTGCCGGCCCAGGCGGCGGCGTGACGCCGCGATGTTGCGCCATGCCGAAACCGACGCCGATTTGCTCATTTGTTTTCCGCTGATGCAGGACCTTCGCCCGCATCTCGCCGACCCTGCGACCTTTATCGCCAGGGTCCGCCGGCAGCAGCAGGCGGGTTATCGGCTGTTGGCGGCGTGGGATGGGGAGCGGCCGGTCGGCCTCGCCGGCTACCGACCGCAGGAGAACCTGATACGCGGGCCGTTCTGCTATGTTGACGATCTGGTGGTCGCGCCCGCAGGGCGGCGTCAGGGCGTGGGGGCGAGGCTTCTGGACGCTGTCGCCGCCGAGGCGCGGGCGGCCGGGCTGCCGCATCTTGTGCTGGATACCGGGCTGGATAATGGCTTGGGCCAGCGTTTCTACTTTCGATACGGCATGCTGCCCGCGGCGCTTCGCTTTGCCATGCCACTGAAAGAGGCGACGTGATGGGGTCGATCCTCTATGTGGCCGCGAGTCCGCGGCAGACCGACTCCGTCAGCCGGCGCTTCGCCGGCGTTGTCCTGGCTCGCCTGCTGGCGGGGCTGCCCGGAGCGTGCCTGGTCGTGCGCGATCTCGTGGCCGATCCGGTGCGGCCCCCGGACGCTGCGTTCACCCGTGCGATCCTGGCCCCGCCGGTGCCGGATCACCCGGCGCTGGCTACCTCTGAAGCGCTGATCACGGAGCTGGAGGCGGCCGATGCGGTGCTGATCGCCACGCCGATGCACAATTTCACCGTACCGGCCGTGCTGAAAGCCTGGATCGATCAGATCGTGCGGATCCACCGCACCTTCAGCAGCACACCGATGGGCAAGGTCGGGCGCCTGCCGGACCGGCCAGTCTACCTCGTCGTCACCTCCGGTGGCTGGTTCACGCGGCCGTCACCGGCCGGTGCGCCGCCGCAGCCTGATTTCCTTACCTCCTATTTGCGCGCCATATTTGAAACGATCGGGCTGCGGAGCCTGACGGTCCTCCCGCTGGAGGGTGTGACGCGCGGGGCCGACGCCCTGGCTGATGCCTGGGGGCGGGCGATGGCACTGCTTGACGACGCTCTCCCGCCATAAGCGCAAAGCCCCCGATTGCCGGGGGCTTTGTCGTGGAGAGACTGTGCTATTTGATCCGCCCCATCTCCCGCAGCTTCTCCACCACGTTCCCCATCATGCCGAAATACGGCTTCACATGGGTCAGGTCGCGGATCTGGTCCAGGCTGTCGCGGACCATTTCGATCGTGACCGGTTCCGCCGGATCGAACTGCTTGCCTTCGGTGACGAAATACTGGACGCGCGCATAGCCGCCGGCGGTCGCCGCCATGATTTCGCCGTTCTGGTCACACTCCTCGCTGCATAGCCAGGCGACCATCGGCGACACCAGTTCCGGCTTCATCCACGGCGCCATGTCCGGCGGCAGCAGCGATTCCGTCATCCGCGTATAGGCGGAGGGCGAGATCGCGTTCAGGCGGATATTGTATTTCGCACCCTCGAACCGCAGCACGTTGATCAGCCCGTTCACCGCCATCTTCGCAGCGCCATAATTGGCCTGGCCAAAATTGCCGACGGTGCCGGACCCGGATGTCGTCACCACGATGCGGCCGTAGCTCTGCTTGCGCATGATCGGCCAGGCCGCCTTGGTGCAGTAGACGGTACCGAAATGATGCACCTGGTTGACGAACTCGTAATCCTCCATGGTCATGTTGTTGAACGCCTTGTCCCGCAGGATGCCGGCGTTATTGACGAGGATATCCACCCGGCCCCAGGTGTCCATGGCGGTCTGGATGATGCTGCTGGCTGACTTTTCATCGGCGACGGAGGCATAGCTGGCCACCGCCTGCCCGCCGGCCGCCTTGATCTCCGCCACCACCTTGTCCGCCACGGCATTGGCGCCGCCGGTGCCGTCCACCGAACCGCCCGGATCGTTCACCACCACCTTGGCGCCGCGTGACGCCAGCAACAGCGCATGGCAGCGACCCAGGCCGACACCGGAACCGGTGACAATGGCCACTCTGTCATCGAAACGAACATCCATGGTCTCAATTCCCCCTCAGGGCTGTGCGAACAAAAGCACCGCCGGAGGCCAGCGCGCGCCGCCCTGCCGTCAGCATCGGAAAGAAGATGTGCCAGATATGGATCATTTCCGGCCAGATTTGCAGGTCGACGGGCACCTCGTCGATCCCGGCCTTACGCGCCAGGGCAATCGAGTCGTCCAGCAACGTCTCGACCGACCCGACCTGGATCAGCAGCGGCGGCAGGCCGCGCAGGTCGCCGTGGATCGGTGAGGCATGGGGGTGTTTGGGATCGGCGTCCCCCAGATACCACTTGGCCATCATTTCGATAGTGGCCCTCTGCACGGTGGGATCGGTATCGGCACGATCGGTGAAGGATTTTCCGGTGGCTTCCATGTCCACCCAGGGAGAGATGCACCAGCCGCAACCGGGTTGCGGCAGACCGGCCTGCTTCAACGCCAGCATTGCCCCGACCACCAGCCCGCCGCCCGCGCTGTCGCCGGCGATACAGATGTTCTTCGGTTTCATTCCGCTGTCCAGCAGGTAGCGATAGGCGGCTACCGTATCCTCGACGGGCGCGGGGAACGGATGCTCCGGCGCCAGTCGGTAATGGAGCGCCAGCGTGCGGGTGCCGGCCTGCCGCCCGGCTTCGGCGGCCAGATGGCGGTGGCTGTCGAGGGATCCGATGACATAGCCGCCGCCATGCAGATACAGGATCGCCTTGTCCTGCCCGGCATCCGGCGTCGACGTCCATTCCGCTGGCACACCGTTCGCGACCACGGGCGTTACGGTGACGTCCTTGGCGAGCCCCAGGTTCTTACCCCGCGCATCGGCATCGATTCGCATCTGCGCGATTTCCGCGGCGCGCGGCCTGGCGGCGATGGCTTCACGGATTCTGGCGATTTCGGGGTCCATCTAATGCGATCCTCCAATCAGTTCGTCGGCGATTACCAGGACATCGCGCGTGCGATGGACACGGTCGCCCCACACTTTGTCGAACTCAGCGATCAGGGTCTTGATGGCCGCGCCACCGGTGGCGGATTTCGCGGCCTCCAACGACGGGAAGCGATAGAAGGCGGTGTGTACCGTGGGATCCTGCTCACTCCATCCTCGCATCGCTGCTTGTGCCTGGAATGCCTTCATCGCATCCGGCAGATGTTCCTTTTGATACCAGGTATCGAAGCGGGCGCGGTCGGTCATTTCGGTCAGCACCGCGCGGACGACGAGGTAGGCCGCACTCATTTCGCGTACTTTCCTGTCAGTTGCGAGGTCGGGCCTTCCTGGCCCTTCTTCTGGCGATCGAGCCTGGTCTCCCGTGACCAGGTCCGCTTCAGGTCGTCGCGGACGTTGAAGCGCAGCCGGCCCAGTCCCTCTGTCTCCAGCTCGATCACATCGCCGTCCATGAAGGCGGACAGGCCCCGATGGTTGGTACCGGTGGCGAGGATGTCGCCCGGTTCCAACGTATGGATTGACGTCACCCACTCGATGCAGTGTGCAATCGAGTGGGCCATGTCGTCGGTGTTGAAGGACTGCTTGAGTTCGCCGTTGACCCACAGTCTGACCGGCAGTTTTTGCGGATCGGCGACCTCATCCTTGGTAACAAGGTATGGGCCGATCGGGGCAAAGGTGTCGCGTGACTTCATCTGGAAGAACACGTTGCCGGGCGGCGGCAGGCCGCGGGCGGACCCGTCGATGAAGTTGATGTAGCCGAAGACGTGGTCCATGGCCTGCGCGGCCGGCACGTTGCTGGCGCGCTTGCCGATCACCACGGCCATCTCGGCCTCGCCCTCGAAGATCGTTGCGGGAACGTCTGGCAGTACCATGGTGTCGCCAGGGCCGATGATGGCATTGGCGGCCTTATGGAAGGCGTTGATTGGCGCCGGCTTCGCCAGCGTCCCGTCTTCCATGTAGTTCACCGCCATGCAGACGATGTTGCCCGGCCGCGGCAGCGGCGGGCGCAGCCGGACATTCGCCAGCGGCGTGCCACCCGTGGTCACCCCCTCCAGCCGGTGCCGGTACTCGCCGAAATTGGCGATCAGGGCGTTGATCAGGTCGCCCGGCCCGACATGCGGGATCTCGCGCACCACCGGGGAGACGTCGAAGATCGCGTCGCCGCGCACCACGCCCAGTTTGAAGTCATCGAAAAATGCCAGCTTCATGGCATGTCCCCTCCCAGGGCCTGCTTGTATGGGGATCAGCCTAACCCGCGGTCAGGTCAGCCAGCAATGGCAGCGCCTCCCGCGCAAACCACTCCATCTGATCGGCTTTCTGTTCGTAGGGACCGAGCAGGTCCAGCACGATGTGGCGGACCCCGGCGGCGTGGAAGTCGCGGATTCGCTGCGCGACCATCTCCGGCGGGCCCAGCGCGCAGTAGCGCTGCGCCGCCCTGCGGAAATCCATGGCGTAACGAACGCTGAGTGTCTCCGTCGCCCGGTCCAGTGCTTCCTCGTAAGTCTTGTCCAGACGCGTGAACAGCAGATGGCCGGTACCGAACGGCACCGCCTCGCGGCCCGCCTGCATCGCGGCCCGGTCGATCGTCGCCAGGGCATCCCGATACATTTCTGGCGTAATGACATAGGCCAGGTAGCCATCGCCCAGCCGCCCGATCCGGCGCAGCGCGGCTTCCTTCCGCCCGGCGAACCAGATCGGCGGTCCACCCGCCTGGCGCGGCGGCGGACGCATCGGCACGTCGTCGAACGGACCATAGAACATGCCGTGGTGGCTGACCGGCTCACCGCTGAAGAATTGCCGCAGCACCGTCACGCCCTCGGCGAGACGGGCGCCACGTTCGTTGTGGGGTATGTCGCAGGCGGCATACTCCTTTGGGAATTCCCCGCCGACGCCGACCCCCAGGATGAAGCGGCCCTCTGTCAGGTGATCCAGCGTGATGACCTGCTTGGCCACCGGCGTGGGGTGGCGCAGCGGCAGCAGAAGCACCGAGGTGCCCAGGATCAGACGGCGACTGACCACGGCGGCCTGCGCCAATTGCAGCAGCGGATCCAGGATCGGGACGGGAAAAGAGATGTGATCGCCTGCCCATAGCGAATCGAAGCCCAACCGGTCGGTGTTCTGCACCAGCGCCACCAGCTCATCGATCCGCGGCAGCCAGGGGCCGGTCGCCGGTTCTGTGCGGCGGTGGATGGTCTGAATGCCAATCCGCAGGCATGTGTCCAGCACCAGGGTCATGCGACGTCTCCTGTCTTCGGGGCATGTTGCAGCCGCCGGTCGGTCGCGCCAAGGTTGCGCCCGCTCAAATGGCCCGCGCAAATGACCCGCGCAAATGGCCCCGCGCAAATGGAGGGAATCGTCCCATGCCTGACATCCTGGAATCCGTCGAAGACGGCGTCGCCACCCTGACCCTGAACCGGCCGGAGGCGCTGAACGCATTGTCGGAGGAGATCCGGCTGGGCATGCACGAGGCGATCTACCGCCTGGGCAACGATCCCGCGATCGGCTGCATCATCATCACCGGCGCGGGCCGAGGTTTTTGCGCCGGCGGCGACGTGAAATCGATGGCCGGCCGGTCCTCTCGTGTGTTCGAGGAACGGGCCGAGGGTATCCGTCAATCGAACCGCATTCCGGCGCTGATGAACAGCGTGCCGAAGCCGATCATCGGCATGATCAACGGCGTGGCCGTTGGCGCCGGCCTTTCCATGGCCTGTGCCTGCGACATCCGCATCGCTGCCAAGTCCGCGCGCTTCGGCACCGGCTTCATTAAGATCGGCCTGTCCGGCGACTGGGGGGGCACCTGGACCGTGACGCGGCTGATCGGCACCGCCAAGGCACGCGAGCTGTTCTTCACCGGCGACATCATCGGCGCCGACGAGGCCCTGCGGCTGGGCCTGGTCAACCAGGTGGTGGATGACGCGGAACTGCGGGAGACGACCATGGCGATGGCCCGCCGCATCGCCGCAATGCCGCCGATCGCCCTGGGCTATACCAAGCGGAACCTGTCGGCCGCTGAAACGGGCGATTTCGCCACGTCGCTGGAACTGGAGGCAGTTCACCAGGCCCGCTGCTCACAGACCGAGGACCATCGGGAGGCGGTGGCTGCCTTCAAGGAAAAGCGCAAGCCGTCGTTTACGGGGCGCTGAGGCATGCGGGTCCTGAACAACCTGCCGCAGGCTGATCTGCGGACCACGGCGGCGGCGGCAATCGCGGCGGAGAAGGCAGGCTACGACGGCCTGCTGACGATGGAGAACAAGCACGACCCGTTCCTGGCGCATGCCATCGCCGCGGTGAACACGGACAAGGTGGAGCTCGGCACGTCGGTGGCAATCGCTTTCCCGCGTAGCCCGATGGTGGTGGCGAATGCGTGCTGGGACCTGCAGAATGCCTCGCGCGGGCGTTTCGTGCTGGGGATCGGTCCGCAGATCCGGCCACATAATGAAAAACGGTTCAGCGTGCCCTGGACGGCGCCAGCGCCACGGCTGCGCGAATACGTTCAGGCGCTGCGGGCGATCTGGACCACGTGGGAGAAGGGCGAGAAGCTGGATTTCCGTGGCCAGCACTACACGTTCTCGCTGATGCCGCCTTATTTCATGCCGCCCTCGATGGGGCAGAAGATGGTGCCGATCACCTTGGCCGGCGTCGGGCCGCATACGCTGCGCCTGGCTGGGGAAGTCGCGGACGGCATCCGTCTGCACGGGTTCTGCACCCGCCGCTACCTGGAAGAAGAGGTGGTGCCGCGCCTGCGCGAGGGCATGGCCCGTACAGGGCGCCAGCGAGAGCATTTCGAGATTACCGGCGGCGGCTTCATCGCCACCGGCGCCGACAGCGACTCGGTTGCCAGGGCGTTCGAGGTGGTGCGCGGCCGGATCGCCTTCTATGGCACGACGCCCGCCTATTGGGGCGTCTTCGAGCTGCATGGCTACGGCGATTTGGGGCGCGAGCTCAATGCCATGTCCAAGGCCGGCAAATGGGCGGAGCTGCCCGCCAAGGTGCCCGACGAGTTGGTGTACCTGTTCGCCGCCGTCGGCACGCATAAGGAATTGCCTGGCAGGATCGCCGAACGATTCGGCGGGGTAAGCGATGCGATCAATCTGCGAGCCGACGCCCAGAGCGCGGATACCAACGTGCCACCGGACGTCATCCAGGAAATCAAGCGAATCCCTACCCCCTTTCACGGTTACAAGACCGCGTGGTGAGGACCGGGACCGCCGCCCTTGATCGGCGGCGGGCAACCGGCTCAAACAGGTCCGGCAAGATGGAGGACACAGCGTGCTGGATCGGGTGATGCTGACGAATGACGACGGGATCGACGCACCGGGCCTGGCGGTGTTGGAGCAGATCGCCGCGGAGATCGCCCGAGAGGTCTGGGTGGTCGCGCCGGAACACGACCAGAGCGGCCAGTCCCACGCCATCAGCCTGCATCACGCTCTGCGCATCAGCCGCCGGGGTGAGCGCCGCTTCGGCGTCACCGGCACGCCGGGGGACTGCGCGGCGATCGGCCTGTGCCACCTGATGAAGGACAACCTGCCGGACCTGGTCCTGTCGGGGGTCAACCGCGGTCTGAACCTGGGGATGGAGACGGTATTCTCCGGCACCGTCGGCGGTGCGATGACGGCCATGATGCTGGGTGTGCCGGCCCTGGCGCTGAGCCAGGCCTTTACCAGGCGCGACTCGGTGCCGTGGGACACAGCGCGTGCTCTCGGCGTCGGAACGATCCGCAAGCTGCTGGCGATTGGCTGGGGCAAGCGCGCGATCCTCAACGTGAATTTTCCCCCGCTGCCCGTCACCGAGGTCGGCCCGATGACCCTTGCCCGGCAAGGCGAGGGGATGCTGGCGGGCATGATGGTGGAGACCCGCGTCGATCCGCGCGGCATGGAATACCATTGGTTGAATTTCCGCCGCGGCGATATTCCGCAAGGGCCGGAAAGCGACTATACGGCCTTGCGTGCCGGCAAGATCGTTGTGACACCGATCCGGTACGACCGGACGGACAACGAGGCGTTCCGCACGCTGTCGGAGCACCTGCCCCGGCTGGATGGTTGAGGCCGCACCCAAGAAATCGTGCCGGATATCATCCGTGCCCGAACAATTGGCGCAGGCCTGACACCGGCTCCGCGTTCACCACGGGTTCACCACGGACACCCCACGGGCGTCCCTGATCACCAGAACGCGATACCGATGCAGCGATGCGATGAGCCGGATCAGCAATGCCGGCGCCATGCCGTCATCGATCGGCATGTCGTCAACCGCGTGAACCGATCCGGCGGAAAGGGGCGGCCATGCACTATCCGGTGATTCCTGGACGCGGTACGCTCATCGGATGGTGGCCTCGAAGACGTTGCTGATTGTCTTCCACTCCGCAACCGGAGGGACGCGGCAGATGGCGCAGGCCGCGCGGGCCGGCGCCGAGACCGAGGCGGACGTGAATACCCGCCTGCTGGCCGCGGACGATGCCGGCGTGAACGATGTGCTGGCGGCAGATGGCTATCTGTTCGCGACACCGGAAAACCTGGCGGCGATGGCCGGTCGCATGAAGGACTTTTTCGACCGCACCTATTATCCGGTGCTGGACCGTATCAATGGCCGTCCATACGCATCGCTGATCTGTGCCGGCAGCGACGGCACCAACGCCGCGCGCCAGATCGCCCGTATCGCGACCGGTTGGCGTTTGCGGCCGGTGGCGGAGCCGCTGATCATCTGCACCCACGCCCAGACGCCGGAGGTGATCCTCGCGCCCAAACAGATCGGGGCCGCCGACCTGGCGTCCTGCCGCGATCTCGGCGCGGCCCTGGCCGCCGGGCTTGCTGGCGGCATCTTCTGAACCATTCCGAACCGGCGGGAACCATCCCGGCCGGCCGGCGGGCGTGCTATGATGGCACCTGCCAAGGGAGAAAAAATGCATGGCGAACATCCATTACCGCGTCGTGCCGCATGACGGCGGCTGGGCCTACACGCTGGACGGGGTGTTCTCGGAGCCTTACGCCAGCAAGGAGGCCGCGGTGGACGCGGCACGCCGCGTCGCCCGGGAACAGCACGTGCCGGGCGATCTGACGGAAATTCATTATCAGGATGCCGCGGGCGTCTGGCACGCCGAACTGTCGGAGCCGGATGACCGGCCGGATGCCGATGTCGTGAGCTGACGGGCGCGGCAAAACCTTTCAGGCGGCGAATCGTTACCTGACCGATGAAACCCGATCGCGCCCTGGAAGCAGCCGTGCCAGGCGAAGCCCGCCGGACGGGCTTGCGCGTCCGCTGGGTTGTCGTGGGCTTGTTGGCGCTGGGCGTGGCGGCCCTGATCGCATTCTGGGACTGGAACTGGTTCCGCCCGCTGGTGGAGGCGCAGGTTTCCGCGGCGCTCGGCCGACCAGTGAGCCTGCAGCACTTCGATCTGGAACCCGGCCGCCAGACCGTCGTCGTGGCCGACGGCGTGACGGTCGGCGACCCGCCTTCCTCTCCCGCCGGCACGCCCTTTGCCACCATCCAGCATCTGGCCGTGACCGTCGATGTGATGGCGTATCTGAAGGGCAGGCAGATCGTTGTGCCCCTGATCGCCGTCGACCACCCGGTGATCGATGCCCGGCGCGAGGATGGCAAGCCCAATTGGGTGTTTCCGGCGCTTGCGTCCAAACCGGGGGCCGCGGCCGGGGCCGGCCCGCAGATCGGCGACCTTCAAATTTCCGAAGGCAGCATCCATCTGCTCGACCCGTCGTTGAAGGCGGACGTGGCGATGGACGTGGCGACCTCGGCTCGGCGTGCGGACGGGGAGCGGCAGATCGAGGTGACCGCGAAGGGGACCTATGCCGACCAGCCGATTACCGGCCGCGCGACCGGTGGAGCATTGCTGACGCTGCGCGACGCGACGCATCCGTACCCTATCGACCTCGAAGTCGCGAACGGACCAACCCGGATCCATCTGGCGGGAACCGTGCTGAACCCGATGGCGTTCGCGGGTGCCGACGTGAAGCTGACCCTGTCCGGCCCGGACATGAAGCTGCTTTACCCGCTGACTGCCATCCCGTTGCCCAAAACCCCATCGTACCAGGTGTCGGGCAATCTGGACTACACCAGCGGCCGGGTTCTGTTCCGGAATTTTAACGGCCGGGTTGGATCGAGCGATCTGTCCGGTACCGTTCAGGTCGATATACGCGGGGCGAAACCTGTTTTGACCGGCGAGCTGGCTTCTCACCATGTCGATCTGGCGGATCTGGGTGGATTCATCGGTTCAGAGCCCGGCCGGATGTCGACGCCGGGTCAGACGCCACAGCAGCGCCAGGAGCTCGCCAAGGCCGAGGCCAGCCCCAGGCTGCTGCCCACCAAGCGGATCGATATCCCCAGGCTGAAGTCGGCGGACATCCACATAAAGTACCGCGGCGACCAGATCATCGGACGCGGTGTCCCGTTCGACCGCATGACCGCGGTGCTGGACATCGATGACGGGCGAATCCGGCTGACCCCGCTGTCGCTGGGTGTCGGACGCGGCCAGATCGAGGGCACGATCGACCTGGCTCCAGCGAATGACGCACTCTATCGGCTGCGGGCCAATGTCGGCGTTCAACATGTTGATCTGGGGCGGTTGCTGGCAGCAACCGGCATGACCAATGGCAGCGGAACGGTCGGCGGCCGCGCGGCAATCGATTCCACGGGCAATTCGGTGGCCACGTTCGCGGCGAACGGCGATGGCTCCGTACAGCTGGTGATGTCCGGCGGCGGCGATCTGAGCGCGCTGCTGGTGGACCTGTCAGGGTTGCAGTTTGGCAATGCGCTGCTATCCGCGCTGGGCATTCCGGCCCGGGACCAGATCCGCTGCTTCGTCGGAGATTGGGCGCTGCGGCACGGGGTGTTGTCGACGCGGACGATGATTCTGGATACCGCCAGCAATGTGGTTTCCGGATCGGGGGACGTGAACCTGGACAACGAGATGCTGGATTATCACGTCGCCACCAAATCCAAACATTTCTCTATCGGGACAATGCCGACCCCCATCGCGATTACGGGGTCATTCAAGCATCCATCCATCAGGCCGGAGGCGGTGCCGTTGCTGGCGCGCGGGGCTGCCGCGGTCGGCCTCGGGTTCCTGTTCCCGCCGGCCGCGTTGTTGCCGACGATCCAGTTCGGGGTTGGAGACGATGCCGGATGTGCGCCGCTGGCGCACCGACAGAAATGAGCCGGGGCGCTGACGGTTCGTAAACCCGCGTTTGCGAGGGCGTCCGACTTGGGCCGGCTATTGCGAATGGCTGTTGCGTCGTTGGGTGGTGGAGGGGGTTGGATTCGAACCAACGTAGGCGTGCGCCAACGGATTTACAGTCCGTCCCCTTTAGCCACTCGGGCACCCCTCCACGCCGGGAGCCGGCGACTTACGCCGAAGCCACCCTTCAAGTCAACATGCGCCGACCACGCTCTTGACCGCGGCGCCGTTTTCCGCCCTGTTGCCGGAAAGCAAGCACACCTGGGACGACGCCCTTTCGCCACATGCTACCGCCGCACCCAGGATGACAGTCGCAACTCTTCCCCACAGACATCCCGTCTGGCTTCCCTACCTTCTTGGCCTGTTCATCGCCGTCGGTCCGGCGGCGACAGACATGTACCTGCCGGCATTCCCGGCGGTAGAGGCCAGTTTCGGCACCGCCCCCGGCACCGCGCAGCTGACGCTGGCATCCTGGTTTGCCGGACTTGCGGTGGGGCAGCTCAGTCAGGGAGCGCTTTCCGACCGGTTCGGGCGCCGCCGGCCCATGGCGGCCGGCTTCGCACTGTTCACGATCTGCACGGTCGGCTGCGCCATGGCCCCCTCGCTGCCGGCACTGGCGCTGTTCCGGGCGCTGGCCGCCTTCGGCGCGACCGCAGGCATGGTGATTTCCCGCGCCATGGTGCGAGACCTGGCAGAGGGCCAGGCTGCCGCCATCATGATGTCCCGGCTGGTCCTGGTCATGGGGGCCGCGCCGGTCTTTGCCCCGTCGGTCGGGGGCGCCATCCTCGCCTTCGCCCATTGGCGGATCATCTTCTGGCTGTTGGCGATCTACGGGACCACGTGCATGACCATCTGCTGGTTCGTACTGCCGGAGACGTTGCCGCCGGAGCGTCGCCTGCGTTTCACGCTGCGGGGGCAGATCGAACGCTACATCATGATCGTGAAGGAAAAGGTGTTTCTGACGCACGCCATCATGGGCGGTTTTTCGACGTTTTGTATGTTTTCCTATCTGGCCGGCTGTTCTCCGGTCTTCGAGGAAGGGTTCGGCCTCAATCCCTCGCAGTTCGCCTTGATTTTCGGCTTGTGCGCGATTGCGTTGGTGTTTGGCTCACAGCTGAATGCGCGCCTGATCCCAAAAGTCGGACTCTCTCGCCTGCTGACGCTCGTTCCGCGTTTCTCGTTGCTGGCCGCGCTGATTCTGGTGATGCTGTCCTTTGCTCGGGTGCATGTCCTATGGATGATCGTTGCGCCCTTGATTGTCGTGTTGGGTGCGCAGGGTTTCAACAATGCCAATACGAACGCGGGCGCGCTGCAGCGCCATGCCGCGCACGCCGGCAGTGCCTCGGCGCTGATGGGGACGTTCCAGTTCACTTTGGGCGCCAGTGCAGGCCTGCTGGTCAGCTTCGTGACCGATGGCACGCCGCGTGGCATGGCCTCGATGATGGCGCTGGGCATGTTGGGCGCGGTCATCACCGATGTGTTCCGTCGGCGCGTTGAGCTGGCACATCGATGATCGTCGGTCTTCCTGTTTGCACGCGCGTGCTGAACGGGAGTCCGCAGCACCAGACCCATGCGCGGTATGCCGAGGCGGTGCTGCAGGGCACAGGTGCCCTGCCCGTACTGATTCCGCCACTGGGTGAGGCCATGCTGGGCTTGCTCGACACGCTGGACGGGCTGCTGTTGACGGGCAGTCCGAGCAACGTGCATCCCGGGCGGTATGGGGGTGGCGAGAGCGAGACGCCGGAACTGCATGATCCGGCTCGTGACGACACGACGCTGCCGCTGATTCGCGGCGCCATCGCCCGCGCTATCCCGATCCTTGCGATATGTCGCGGCATCCAGGAATTAAACGTAGCCCTTGGTGGCACGCTCGCTCAGCGTGTGCATGTCCTGCCCGGCCGGTTGGACCATCGTGGTCATGGCGAAACGCTCGCCCAACGCTACCGGCCCGCACACCCGATCACCGCCACCGGCCGGCTGGCGACGATCATTGGCGCGACGGATATCGTTGTGAATTCGGTCCATGGCCAGGCGATCGATCGGCCCGCGCCAGGCCTGGTCGTGGAAGCACGAGCGCCAGACGGAACGATCGAGGCGGTGGCGATGCCGGAAGCCCCTGGCTGGGTTCTCGGTGTGCAATGGCATCCGGAGTGGTGCTTTGCCGATAACCCGCACAGCGTTGCCATTTTCCGTGCTTTCGGCGATGCGTGTCGGCAACGGCGCGGCCGCTGAGGCCGGATCGCCGGCAACGTCCAACGAAGGGGCAGGCAGCCATGGATCTGCAGCTGGCAGGCAAGACGGTGCTGATCACCGGTGGTTCCAAGGGTATCGGCAAGGCGACCGCCGAGGTTCTGGCCGAGGAGGGCTGCAACCTGGTCCTGGTGGCGCGGGATGCCGCCAACCTGGAGCAGGCCGCCGCCGCCATACGTACCAAGCGCCAGGTCAACGTGCGCGTCATCGCCGCCGACCTGTCGACCGATGCGGCGGTGCGACGGGTCGCGCAGGAGGCCGGCCCGGTGGATATCCTGGTCAATAACGCCGGTGCCATCCCGCCGGGTGATGTCCTGACGGTCGACGACGCCAGATGGCGGCAGGCCTGGGACCTGAAGGTATTCGGCTACATCTCCTTTTGCCGCGTCATGTATGAGGCCATGAAGGCTCGCGGACATGGCGTCATCATCAACGTCATTGGCGCGGCGGGTGAAAAATTTCCCACCAACTACATCGCTGGTGCCGCCGGCAACGCATCGCTGATGGCGTTCACGCGAGCCCTGGGCAAGGGCGCGCCGAAGGATGGGGTGCGGGTCGTGGCGATCAATCCGGGACCGGTCGAGACCGACCGGCTGATCATGCTTCGGCGAGCGGAAGCGCAGGAGAAATTCGGTGACCCGGAGCGCTGGCGCGAGCTGACGGCGAGCATGCCGTTTGGCCGCGCGGCCACACCGCGAGAAATCGGCAATGCGGTCGCCTTTCTGGCCAGCCCCGCCTCGGCGTACACCTCCGGCACGGTTCTGACGATCGATGGCGGCGGCTGAGGAGGAGTGGCGCCGCTGTCGGTCCGGCTGCCAGTGCGTGGTCACGATGTCGTGCCGATATCCGACGCAATTCCGCCATCAAGGAGATGGGTGATCGCATATGCCGCGGGTGTGCGCATCCGGGTAGACAACCGCCGTAGGAAGAGAACTCGAGCCATGAAACATCTGTCCGCCGCCATCCTGGTGGTTCTGGCGTCGATCGCGACTGCCGTGGCGCAACCGGCTCCGCCCCCTGGAGCGCCGGGAGGACCGCCGCCAGGTGCGCCCGGTTATGCCCCGGTCCCGCCACCGCGGCCTGAACGTATCCCGCCGCCTCCAAACGCTCGGATGGTATGGGAGCCGGGACATTGGCACTGGAACGGGTATCGCTATATCTGGATCGGTGGCCGTTATGTGGAACGGAAGCCGCATTATGGACAATATGTTCCTGGCCATTGGGTCTGGGGTCCGGGCCGCTGGGTTTGGGTGCCAGCGCATTGGCGATAGGCCAGGACTGGCCTCAAGGTGTCCGGATCAGTCGTCCAAGGTGACCGTGACCGGCACGTGGTCGGAAGGTTGGGGTTGCGCCCGTTCCTCCCGATCCGGGTCGGCGGCGATGAGCTTTTCTGCCAGTGTCGGCGACAGCAGCGTGTGGTCGATGCGCAGGCCAAGATCGCGTTGCCAGGCTCCGGCCTGATAGTCCCAGAACGTATAGACCGTCCCATGCGGATGAATGGCCCGTACCGCGTCGGTGAGGCCGAGCCAGAGGAGCGTGCGGAAGCGCTGGCGGGATTCCGGGCGGATCAGGGCATCATTGGACGATAGGGCGCCCGGCGCGAGGTCCTCCTCCGTCGGGCAGACATTGAAATCGCCGGTGATCAGCAGGGGTATGTCCTGCGCAAGCAGCGTTTTCGCGCGGGCGGCCAGGCAGTCCATCCACGCCAGCTTGTAGGCGAATCCCTCCTCGCCGCGTGAGTTGCCGTTTGGCAGGTAGATGCCGATCAGGGTCATGCCGGCCGCCTGGATCTCGATGTAGCGGGCCTGGGCGTCATCGGCGGGCAGGCCGGGTAGTTCCGTATGCGTGACGGTGAATGGCACGCGCGCGATCACGGCAACACCATTGTAGGATTTCTGGCCCACCGCCTGTGACCGGTAGCCCAACGGCTCGAACGTCTTGACCGGAAACGCGGCGGTTTCGCACTTGATCTCCTGCAGGAACAGCACGTCGGGCTGGCAGCTTTGCAGCCAGCGATGGACGTGAGCTTCGCGCTGGCGGATCGAGTTGACGTTCCAGGTGGCGATCTTCATCGGCTGGGCCTCCCCTTGTTCGGGCTGAGATGGTCGGTCACTGTGCGGCGCAAACCTCTTGGGGGAGAAGTCCGATGCCGATCGAATTCTATACCTGGAACACGCCGAACGGCCGCAAGATCAGCGTGGCGCTGGAGGAGATGGGGCTGCCTTACACCGTACGGCCGGTGAATATCTCCAAGGACGAGCAGTTCGCGCCGGAGTTTCTGAAGATCAGTCCGAACAACAAGATTCCGGCGATCGTCGACCCGGACGGGCCGGGTGGGCGGCCGATCAGCGTGTTCGAATCCGGCGCGATCCTGATCTATCTGGGCCAAAAGACCGGGAAGTTCTATCCGACCGACCCGCGCAAGCAGGTGCCGGTGCTGGAGTGGCTGATGTGGCAGATGGGCGGATTTGGGCCGATGCCGGGACAGGTGCACCATTTCCTGACAGTGGAGAATCCCGCCGATCAGAAATATGGCCTGGCGCGGTACATGAAGGAGACGAGGCGCCTGTACGGCGTGCTGGACAAACGGCTGGCCGGCCGGGATTTCGTCGCTGACGAGGTTTCGATCGCCGATTTCGCCATCCTGGGCTGGGCTTGGCGGCATGAGCGGCACAAGGTCGACCTTGGGGATTTCCCGAATGTGAAACGCTGGTATGAGCGGATGATGGCGCGCCCGGCGACGGCGAAGGGATTTGAGGTGGCGCTGAGCTGAATGGGGAGCCCGGATCGGACTGGCGGCCAATTGGGCGTTTGACGGTGTGCCGCCGGTTCCTTTAGAAGCGTCTGTGCAAACGCCGTGTCCGGTGCCTGTCGCGGGCGTCCGGGGATGTGCCCTCCGGCGGAGGGGTGGCCGAGTGGCTGAAGGCGGCGGTTTGCTAAACCGTTATAGTCTGTCAAGGGCTATCGTGGGTTCGAATCCCATCCCCTCCGCCACTTCGGAACAGAACTGCGAACGCTGGGTGTAGCCGGTCTTACGCCGGCCGCGGCGGTCAGCGTCTGAAGCAGATTGCTTTTTGAGCCGATGATGCGGACCTCCCGATCCGCGACCTCGACCTCGGTGACGGGCACGCGCTCCGGCCAATCGTCGGCGACGGTCCATGTCGAAAGGTCATGCTTCGGCGGCCGGCCGGGGAACGGCCAAGGATAGCCGAGCAACGCTTCAAGCTGCTCGGAGGCCGTGGGGACAGGTTTGAGGATAGGCCGGGGCATGTCGGAAGTATCGCGCCGGCGGGCACCAAGCAGAATGGCCTATATGGGTGGCACGGTCGTCTGACGCGCCAAGTTCCAGTGATTGATGACCGTGGGGATTACTGCTCCGGGCGCATCGCGCCGAGCAAGCGCTTGTCGAAGCGCTTCCCACTCCTGATCGACTGTATCGATCTCCTGACAGGACCGTTGGCAGAGTAGTTTTGGGAGGTGGTGGATACTACGCGATACCTCCGCACACCGCAATAGGAAGTCGTATTCACCTGCTGTCGTGAGGTCCATTGGAGATGTTTTCGTTCTTGCCAGCAATGCTGAAGTGATAGCCCACGTGCTGGCCAAACTCCCGCGCACCCAAACCTGGTTCCCGGATATCGGCAAATCAGATCACGGTGTCATCGCCGTCGCACCGCCGAAGCTGCAGGAACAGATCACTGATCTTGCCATGAACCTCGTTCGCCGCCGTCGGTCGCTGATCCAGATGCGTGGTCTGTAGGACAGCCATCGCCTGCAACGCCGTTGTGCGAGCGTCTGTGGAGGTCTAGCGAAGGTACGGCCGCTCCGCATTGCAGGATAGCTCCAAGTATCTGCGCAATCACGGCCGCAGTTTCACATAACACCTTTTGTGTCGCGCCAATTTCCGATTGGAATCAATTAACTAAGCTGAGTCAGGCTCCGATGACGCGTATGTCCCATGATCTCTTTGTCAGGAACGCCGCCACCGTAGGCGGTTGTCACGAAGCCCGCACGCAGTTCATGCAGGCTGACCGGCTATGCCAGCGTGCCTTTCAATCCGGCTTTGGCAGCGCGTTCAAGCAAGATCTGTGAACAAGCCCGGCTCAGTTTCTTGATCTCGGCCGTGCTCAGTGTTGCGGCCCGGTCTAATGACCCGACGATTCAATGGTGAACAGCTTCAAGAATGGCGGTGACGAAGGCGCCTTGCTTCACCGGTTTAGCCAGCATCCTGGCGTGAGGGAACTTGGCACGGATCGAATCCGGTAAGGCCTGACCACTGTGGAACAAAAATGGCACACTACGCTCGGATAAAATCTCCGCGACAGCTTCAGTGGTATGACGTCCCAAACGCACGTCCAGGATGGCGGCAGAGAGCGAGCGATCCTCGGCAGCCTCCATTGCGTCGGCCAGTGTGGCCGCGCTTACGACTTCAGCCCCCGCATCTTGAAGCGTCTCTTCGATAACGACGAGAATTAGGAACTCATCATCGGCGACGAGAATCCGCATGTTCTGCAAAGGATGGTGCTCAGGCGTCCGTCCCACTTTCCGGCTCCTCCGGGAACTGAAGTTCAATTGTGCAAACCAGCCCCTCCCGAACAAAATTCCGCTTGACGATCGCACCGGGAAGGCTTCGTTCGATGAGAGACCCCCCAAAGCCATGTCTCGTCGGTGGCGTTACAGGTGGGCCTCCGGTTTCCTGCCATGCCACCCGTAGCAATCGCTCCCCATCTCTCTCATCAACGCGCCAACTGAGGAGTACGCTTCCGGTTGCAACCGAAAAAGCGCCGTATTTCGCCGCATTGGTGGCAAGTTCGTGAAATACGAGACCAAACGGGGTCGCGAAATCGGGAGGCAA
This sequence comes from Rhodopila sp., assembly GCF_035548095.1. GTDB lineage: Bacteria > Pseudomonadota > Alphaproteobacteria > Acetobacterales > Acetobacteraceae > Rhodopila. The sequence goes on from NZ_DASZUV010000030.1 coordinate 185,372, forward strand.
ATCGAGGGAGGCGCCCTGAAGGCGTAGTCGTTCGGGATTATCCGTCATATAAGCAGCGAGTTGGGTGCGAACGAGCTGACGGAAGTCCATGGCTTCCCAATCGGCTTCGACCAGGAGGCTATGGGAGCGCGCCAAGGCAGCCAACCGGCCTTCGAACCGCTCTACAAAATCCTGTGGTGAATCCGTGGTCCGCAACGTCTGCCTGGCCATCGACTGGACAACAGCCAGGGTATTGCTGACACGATGCGTCAATTCACTCAAAAGCAGCTGCCGCCGCCGCTCCCACTTCTTTTGGTCGGTAATATCCCTGGTGCTCTCCAGCACCAGACGCCGCTCTCCGACTGGGAAGAGCTCGATATGGCTTTCCACATTAAGAACTCGTCCGTCCTTCGCCCGGTGCAGCAGCTCCCCACTCCATGTTCCGTGTTCAAGAAGCGACTGGCGGAGATTACTGAAGGAGGATCCGGGCACAGACGTTTGTAACAGTGCATCTTTTCTTTTCCCGATAGCTTCCTCGCGGGAATAGCCGTACAGTTGCTCGCTTCCACGATTCCATTGAACCACGCCGTCATCGAAGTCCCATACGAAAATCGGCGACCGCGAAAGCTCAACAAGCCGCATCTCCTGCCTGAGATGCTCCTCGCTCTTGCGTAGAGCTTCCTCGGCAAGCCGCCGCTCGGTGATATCCACAAAGGTCGCGACCACACCGTCGATCTTGTCATCGACCGTCCTGTAGGGACGGATACGAACGAGATACCAAGCACCAGTCCGGCTGCCGACTTCATGCTGGACGGGAACAAGGTCCCTCAAAACCGCGAGGGCGTGGTCAGCGAGACCATCGTAGTCGAGCTGATGCGTGAAGTCCGTAATGGGGCGGCCTTCGTCGCTGACGGTGATGTTAAACAGCTCCATCAATCGAGGCGTAAATCGCTTGATACGCAAGCTCGGGTCAAGAAACAGGGTACCGAAGTCGGTTGCCGCCATCAGGTTCTGAAGGTCGCTATGGGCGCGCGAGACGCTCTCCAGCTTGAGTTTGAGTTCATTGTTGACGGTCTGCAGTTCCTCATTGATCGATTGGAGTTCTTCCTTGCTCGTCTCCAGCTCTTCGGAGGTCGAACGGTATTCCTCGTTGATTGACTGTAGTTCCTCGTTGGCCGCGCGTAACTCTTCATTGGTGGCTTCGGAGTCTTCCCGCGTCGCACGCAATCGGCTGTGCGCCAGCTGAAGCTCTTCCTGCAGCTTCTTTACAATCTGATTGGTTGCACCTTCGGCCTTCCGATCTGTGGTCTCAAGATTGTCATTCTCGACAGCCTCTCCTTCAATGAACAGCACAAGCGCATAGCGCACAGGATCGTTCTCCTGCACCACAGGCTTGACCTGCATATAGACGCGATGTCCTGCACCATTGAACTGGACCGATATGGGCATGCTGAGAGTCGCCTCGCCGCGCTCAAATGCACGATGCAGCGCGGTCCTGAGGTCGAAGCGAAGCTCCTCCCGAACCAGGTCAACGGCTTCCGTGCTGACCGGCCCACCTGACAATTGCAGAAACCGGCCCGCATGTTCCGAAAGATGGACCGCGCTATAGTTTTCGTCGACAAGCATGCTGGGTGGCGCGACGCGCTCCAGCATTTGACGATGCAATGTGGCATCGGCTGTGGTCTGACCTGATGTGAGGCGCGGAGCAGCTTGTGCGCCGGCCGGCTGCTGCCTGGGACCTAATAAAATCGGCAATGCAGGCCGCCTTTCGCCGGCCAACGCCACGGATCGATAAATCCTTGCGTCGCGATCCAACGCGCGGAACAGTCCAGCCGGGTGGTCGGCATTCTCCGCGCCGCCCAGAAACAGGAAGCCATTGGGATTGAGGGCATAATGGAAGGTATTGCAGACCTGTTGCTGCAGATCACGATCCAGATAAATGAGCAGGTTGCGGCATGAGATCATGTCCTGCCGCGAGAATGGCGGGTCCCTCAGCAAGCTATGACTGGCGAATAGTACGATGTCCCGGAGTTCCCTTCGAACCCTATAGTGGTCGCCTTCGCGCTGGAAAAACCTGCGCAGGCGCTCTTCAGAGACGTCCGCTTCAATTGCCGACGGATACCGGCCCTCGCGAGCCACGGCCAATGCAGCGGAATCCAAATCCGAGCCGAACACCTGAATCTCTGGTCGCATTTCGCGTCGGCCCGCCGCTTCCAGCAGCAGAATCCCGATTGAATAGACCTCTTCTCCGGTTGCACAACCCGGCACCCACACCCGGACGCTCCCGCCCGTCTCCTTTCCCTCCAGAAGCTGTGGGATGACCTCTTGGCCCAGCATCTCGAATGCGGCGGGATCGCGAAAGAAAGTGGTCACCGAGATTAGAAAATCTGAGAATAGCGCCTGGGCCTCTTCGGCATTCTCGCGGAGAAACGCATAGTAGGCCGCCAGGGACTCCGAGCGCGTAACCTGCGTACGTCGGAAAATGCGGCGCAGGATTGTCGCGCGCTTATAAAGCGAGAAATCGTGGCCGACACGGACCCGAAGGTGAGCGAGTATCCGTCTCAAGCTCTCGTCGTCGCTGTCAACCCCAGCGACCATGGGTTTGGCGCTTTGCAGGAGTTCGACGAGTTGCCTGGCAAGGTCGCGGATCGGCAGGACAAAGTCTGCCACCTCGGCAGCGATCGCGCTACGCGGCATCGATGGAAATTCCGCCTCATTCGGATCTTGCACCAGCACGATGCCTTGCGACCCCTTGATGGCCTTGACTCCGATGGCGCCGTCGGAACCTGCCCCGGTGAGGACCACGGCGTAGGCGAAGCCATCGCTGTGCTGCTCAGCCAGCGATCGAAAGAAGAGGTCTATAGGCGCGCGTTGATACCGAGGTTCGTCGAAGGGAGACGCCGAGATTGTGTGGTCGGAGATGACCAATCGGCTGTTCGGCGCGATCACGTAGACATGATTGTTTTCAAGCTTCTCCGTTTGCTCGACCTGGACCACCGGCATAGAAGTTCGGCTGGCGAGGATGTTGGGGAGCTGGCTTCTGGATTCTGGATCGAGATGGACCACGACGACAAAAGCGGCATTTGGGTTCTCGGGTAGCGCCTCGAAGAAACTTTGCAAGGCTTTTACCCCGCCGGCCGAGGCTCCAATCCCTACGATCGGCGGATCGGCATCTCGCTCCATGACACCTCCAATTGATGCAACCCACGGCACCGACGCCTAGGTTCCTACACTCCCTCTCATCAGAACCGTCTAAAACCAAAGCCTCAAGGGTCGCCTGAGAAAGCAGAAGGATTAGATATGAACCGGCGCGACATCATTGCAATTGGCGGGTCCATGGGCGCTGTAGATGCCATCAGACAACTATGCCGCGACCTGCCGGCCGATTTCGCGGCAACTATGTTCATCGTCGTTCATGTGGGCGCCGATGGGCAAAATCTCCTGGCCGACATCTTTGACGCACAATCGCCGATCTCCATCAGTACGGCAGTGGACGGTGAACGCTTCCAGCGCGGGCACGGTTATGTTGCCCCGGCGGATCATCACCTTCTTGTCATCGACGATGTGGTGAGGCTGGGCCGCGGTCCACGGGAGAATCTGGCACGACCGGCAGTCGATCCACTCTTCCGCTCAGTAGGCATCTCCTTCGGTCCCCGAACCATTGCCGTGGTGCTCAGCGGACTGCTGAACGATGGGGCAGCTGGTGTCGCTGACGTAAAACGCTGCGGCGGAATTACCGTCGTCCAAAACCCGGCGGACGCAGTTGCTGCCGAAATGCCCTGGGGCGCATTGCGGGCCACCGACATCGACTATCGGTCCCCGCTCTCCGAGATGGCCGCATTGTTGGTCAAGCTGGCTGCGGAGGAGCCCGGGCCGGCCGTGGAAATACCGGCGGATATCAGGGCGGAAGTCGAGATTGCCCTGGGCCGCCACGTAGGCACCGATATCATAGCTCAACTCGGCGACCCTGTCCCGCTTTCTTGCCCGGCGTGCGGCGGTGTTCTTTCCCAGGTCAGGCGAGGGCCACCACTTCGCTTCAGATGCCAGGTCGGCCACTCTTATACCGCCGAGACTCTGGAGAATGAGAAGGAGGGATCTGTTGATGAAGCCCTTCGCGTGGCCCTCAGGATCATGGAAGAGCGCGCAGTGCTGACGGAGAAGATGGCGGAGGACGCCCGCCGTTCCGGCCGCGCCGCCGCGGCTGGCTCCTATGATGAACGTGTCAATGAAAGCCGATCCTATGCCGATATCCTGAGGCGAGCGATCGACAAATCTGCCAGGAAGACCTGATGGCCTGGCTTGGCATCGTGATGAGCAGGCATTGGCGCTGGTCACGAAGGTTGAGGACCTAGTGCCGAAAGGCGGTCTGGCGGCTGCGGCTGCATGAGAAAGGTAGCACCATGTCATGCCTTGCCATCACGCGCTGGCCGAGGCGGAGCGGGATACCAAACCTGGCTTTTGGCGAATCGCCGTCTGGCGTTGCGCCTGTTTGTAATGCGGCTCCGTCGTTCGGACGGTCGTCGGTGAATCAGGACAGTTTCCCTTGACAGGTTGCATCGAAGCCTCCGCACGCTATGAATACATCGCAAAACTTTGGGCAGGAGCTCTTCATGGCAGACCTCGTCATCATCGCCTACGATACCGAAGCGACGGCGGAAGCTGCACGGAAGAAGCTCATTGAGCTGCAAAAGGAATACCTGATTGAGCTCGGCGATGCCGTCGTGGCGGTACGCCAGCCGGACGGGCATGTGAAGCTGAACCAGTTGATCAACACAACGGCTGCTGGTGCGGCCTCGGGCGGCATGTGGGGCGCCCTGATCGGCCTCCTCTTCCTCAATCCGCTGCTCGGCGCGGCGATCGGTGCCGGAGCTGGTGCGCTCAGTGGCCGCTTCACCGACGTCGGCATTGATGACAAATTCATAAAGGAAGCTGCGGAGGCACTAACGCCTGGCCAGGCGGCACTCTGCGTGCTGGTACGCAAAGTTACTGCCGATAAGGTGCTGCCCGCCATGGCCACCTTCGGTGGCAAGGTCCTGCGCACGAACCTAACGACCGATCAGGAGGTCAAGCTGCAGGAAGCTCTGAAGGCGTGAATCGCTTGGCAGAGCTTTCAGATACGGACGCCTCCCTCTGCGAGGCGATGCGGTCACCACGCGTAGAGCTTCAGTGCTGCATGGAGTGTAGAAGTCTAGACTTAATCTGACATTCGGGTGAACATCGGTGGGACGGAGACATTAAGTTTCAGCGGAAGCGCAGTCACATCACGAACGACCTTGTCGCCTTGGTAGACGCGATCGGTCATGCCACGGAGGCTCATGAAGTTGCGCCGATCAAAAAGCCCGCGGCGACTTCCAAAACAGAACTTCCAACACGCGTTCGCAAACTCTTCACCAAGCTCGTGGTCGCGGTCCACTCCGGAGCCGGCAACGTCATGGAGCAATGGTCAGAAAGTCATTTTTCCGATCTGCTGATCGAGCGGCATGATGTCAACGTCCTGTTGATCGGTGGTCCCGATGACACCGAGGTTGCCGACCGCCTGCTGGCGAGTCTGTCACACCCGGCGAGAGCAGCATCGACCACGGGGAAGAGCTTCTTCACCGATCTGCCGCGGCTGCTCGTCAATTGCGTGCTTCTCATCGGAAATGGCAGTGGTCCGAAACACATTGCGGCCGCCGCGGGTATTTCCCAACACTCGGCATTCACTCCGGTGTTGTCGATCCCGTGGGATGGGGTGCGATTGGGCCGATCGCGGTCAACTTGTGGCGTTCCATGACCTGCAGTCCCTGCTATCTGGCAAAAGCCGCGGACTGTCCGCGCTCAATCGCCTGCCTGCGGGAACTTCAGCCTGCCACGGTATATGAGACGGCGGCCGCGATGTTAAATGGAATACGACACGAGGTCGCACCAATAGGAAAACTAGATCTTCCACCCGTCGGCGCTACTGGGGCCTAGTGCGGTCCAAAGTACTATCACATTCCGCTTGATGTGACGCGTCCAAGTCTTCACAGATGTCAGTCGATCCTGCATTCCGTACCCACCCCTCCAGCCCTGACTATGGGGAGCATAGGCTAAAAGCAAGCACCACGGGCTTTCGGCGCCACCTGTGGATTCGTTGCGCCGTAGTTGCTGTTTCCACCGGACACTCTACAGTCTCCTGCCTGTTGCCCGTTTCGGGCAACAGGCAGGAGAAGCTTTTATTATGCCAGCCCCGATCGTACTCGTTCACGATGAGCCGGCCGTAGCAGCCGAACTGGCGGCTGCGCTGATGCATGCCGGCTATGAAGTGGCAACTTTCAAGGATGCGTTGGAGGCGATGGTCGCCCTCGATACTCCGGATCGTATTCAGTTGCTGATTACCCGCGCAGCCTTCGCGGACGGTCGGTCCAATGGGTTTGCGCTGGCTCGAATGTTGCGCCTGCGACGTCCAGCCGCCAAGATCCTGTTCATGGCGAGGCCGGAATACGAAACGGAGGCAGCCGAAATAGGTATGGTCGCACCCCGTGGATCATCAGTGAAAGAAATCCTGGATCTGGTCCGGGCGGCGCTCAACAGTGACAGCCAACGCTCGACACAAGGGTGACATAGGAATTTCCGCACCAGTAAGTTGGGTCAGCAGCGCTAGCGGTGACATTTGCCATGCGGTGCGGCAAACTCTTTCTCAATATTTTGTGCAATTTCGTATAGTCAGGTGCTGCTGGGCAGTACGAAACGGCAGGCTGGCCCCAAGTTCGCTCGTAATCAGCCATGAGAGTCCGTCTCGAATCGCTTCAGTCAGAGCCCCGATGCACCCGCTGCCTGTCTGTGAGAATGGAGGTTAACCGCCGATTCGGCTTGCCTGATATTTTCCATACAACCTCAAGCTACTTCTTCTGTTACCAGCATCAGAAGCTTCCGCCCACAGTGCCAAGGACGATGACTGCCACTAGGGCGAGAATAGCGCTGACGACAGAGGCCATGACGATGTCGAGATAGCCTTCCCTATGGCTCACTCCACAAACAGAAAGCAGCGTCACCACGGCGCCGTTGTGCGGTAGGCTATCGAGGGTTCCTGAGCCGATCACCGCTACGCGATGCATCAGCGCGGGATCCATGCCGATCTCGTGGGCGAGGCGCATGTAGGTGGGCCCGAGCGCGTCGAGAGCAATGGTGAGGCCACCGGAGGCCGAGCCGGTGAGTGCTGCCAGGATGTTGGTTGCGACCGCCAGCGATACGAGTGGGCCGCCCTGGATGCCTAGCACCCAGTTGCGCACTTCTTCAAAGGCCGGGGTCGCTGCCACGATGGCACCGAAGCCGACCAGGCTCGCCACCGAAAGAATGGGGAGCACGGAGGCATTGGCACCGGCTGCCATGGTGGCCCGCAGTATGGGTACGCGGCGGAAGTTGATAGCGATGACCGTGACTATGGCAGCCAGCAGGGCTGTGATCACGGACCACACACCACCTACCGAGGCGAGAGCGACGCCGCCCCAACGCTCCTCTGCGAGGAAGGATACATCCATGCGCGGCAGCACCGCGAACGACATAATCAGGTTTACCCCGACCACCATGATGATGGGCAATGCCGCTAGAAAGATGGGCGGTATCTTCTCCGCCTCGCTGGAGCGTTCTATCTCGGTGGGGTCGAAGGAGCCTGAGGTGGACGCACGCTCGCGCACGATGGGATCTTCCGCTGCACGCTCAACACTGCTTCGCGGCTCTGTCACAGGCTCACCGAACCCCTCGCCGGCGGCTCGCGCCTTCTCTTCCGCACGCTTCAGCCACCACATGCCAAAACCGAGCATGACCACAGAGGCGATGAGACCGAGGCCTGGCGCTGCGAACGGCGTGGTGCCGAAGAAAGGCATAGGAATGGCGTTGTTGATGGACGGCGAGCCAGGCATCGCCGACATGGTGAAGGTGGTGGTACCGAGCGCCACTGCTGCCGGCATCAGCCGGCGTGGTATGTCGGCCGTGCGGAACAGCTCAACGGCCATTGGCACCAGCACGAAAAAGGCTACGAACAGGCTGACACCGCCATAGGTGACGATCGCGCCGGCAAGCACCACCGCGAGGATTGCGCGCTGGGACCCCAGCTTCTGTGTCATGAACCGGGCGACGGAGGTAACCGAGCCGGAATCCTCCATGAGCTTGCCGAATATTGCACCAAGCAGGAATAGCGGGAAGAATTGCGCCACAAATTGCGCGGCATTAGGCATAAATGTTTGCGTCCAGGAGGCGAGAAGTGGCTCGCCGGCGAACGCTGCCACGATCAACCCCGCCAGCGGGGCTATGATGAGGATGGAAGAGCCTTTAAAGGCAAAGTAAATGAGGCCCGCGAGGCCGACGAGGATGCCGAGAAGCCCCATCACTTAGAGTTCCGCGAGAAGCTGATCGATATCGACCGTGCAGGTCTTGCCGAGGTCATCGCCATGAGCAACTAGGAAGTCAGTGGCCGCGCTGCGTCCTTCTTCCTTTAGCATGCTCAGGAAATCCCACTCGGCATTCAACTTCGAGGAATAGCCGAGCTTGTTCATAACGGAGTTGCGGACGATGTGAACCCGCATCCGCGCCCATTCCGCGCCATCGCCTTCGGCGGGCTGTGTCGCGTTTTGTCGCAGGAGCGCCATCATGGTCAGCTCCTTGATCAGCACCGCGTTGAACGACACTTCATTGAGTCGATTGAGGATCTCGGCCGGGGTTCTCGGCGTGCCCGGCCGTTCGACAGGATTGATCGGGATGAGGATGGTATCATCCGACTTAAGCTCGTTGACCAATGGCGCCAGCGTCGGATTACCAGAATAGCCGCCGTCCCAATAGCTCTCGCCGTCGATTTCGACCGCTTGAAAGAGGGTGGGAAGGCAGGCCGATGCCATCAGCACCTCAGGCGTTATGTCGGCATTGCGAAAGACGCGCGGTCGCCCGGTACGTACATTGGTGGCCGTAATGAACACCTTGATGGGTGAATGGCGCAGCCGCTCAAAGTTGATCTCTTTGTCGAGGATGGGCGCTAGTGCGTTGTTGCCTCCCGGGTTGAACTGGTACGGCGAGAACATGCGTGACATCATGTCCATGAACAGGAACATGGGGGAATAATCAAGCGACCAACGCCCCATAAACTTGTCAAATGGCGTCCGCTGGAAAGGGCTATAGCGCGCCGCATCAGACACGTGACGCCAGTAGGTCTCCAACGCCCGCCGGGCGCCCTCTGCGCCGCCAGCGGCGAAGCCGTCGGCGAGCACGGCGGCGTTCATCGCGCCTGCTGAGGTGCCCGAAACCCCCTCGATTTGGAGCCAGGGCTCCTCGAGCAGCCGGTCCAGCACGCCCCATGTGAATGCTCCATGTGAGCCCCCACCCTGCAGGGCGAGGTCAACCAGAACTGGTGAACGATGCATTTTTATAGTCCTGTCCATAGCTGGGTGGGGGATGCTTGTTGTCCCTGGACGCCTTGAGGAGATTATTGCGGACGCAACATGCTGCTCAGCGTCCTGTCCGCTCCCGCGGCCATGCCGGGCACGTAAGGCAGCGGTCGGAGGCCCGCTCTCGAAGCCGCTCGCAGCTCCGACGGGCTGATATCGAATTCCTGGCGGAAT
>NZ_DASZUV010000031.1:0-102790 GCF_035548095.1 Rhodopila sp.
AGCAGCGCCGCCAGGGCGCGGCCGACATCACGGGCCGGTTCCTGCGCGTAATCCAGCCCCAGGGCGGCCAGCAGCCCGGCCAGATCGGCAACGCCGACATCGATGTGCCGCGCCGAGGGCGCCGCCAGGCTCAGGGCGAAGACCGCGGTCTCGACCGCCTCGGCGAAGCCGTCGACGTCGAACACGTTATCGTGCAGGAAGGCCGGCAGGTTCAGCACGAAGCCCGGCGCGTCGGCGGCATCCAGCGCCCAGACGGCGGCGCGGGGGGCGCCCCGGCGCAGCAGCAGCAGGCGATGCAGCCGGTCGGCGATCGGCATGTCCAGGCCGGCGGCGGTAGCGGCGGCGGCGATCGGGTCGATCCAGGCAGCCGCGGCGCCGGCCAGTGTCACCGGTCCGGCACCAGGCGCCAGGGCGGCCAGCGCGGCGGCGGCGGCATCGTCCCACGTGGCGGGCAGCGTCACCGGGCGTGGCGGAGAGTCGGGGTCCGGCGCGGCATCCAGCCGCCGCGTCCGCACGCCGTGCCAGGTCCGATGAAGCGGGGAGCGGGCTGTCTTCATGGCCCGAGCCTAGGCGATCCCGCGGGGCAGGGACAGCATATTTGGTGGCAAGACCATCGCAATAACGCAAAATCTTGTGGATAATTTCAAACGGTCACCGCCCGCTGACACGGGTGGACCAAATCCTGCCGCGTGCGTATATGTCCGCGCATGACTTTCGGCACATGGCTGTTCACCCTGTTCAACGGTCGCCGTGTCGGCACCGATGCCGCGGGAAATGTGTATTACGAGGAAAAGCGTCCCCGCACCGGCAAGCGCACGCGCCGGTGGGTGATCTACCATGTCGGCAATGAGGCTTCGCAGGTGCCGCCGGAATGGCACGCCTGGCTGCACTACACCACCGATGCGCCGCTGCCTGAATCGACCCGCCGCCCCTGGCAGAAGCCGCATATGGCCAACCCCACGGGCACCCCGCAAAGCTATCGCCCGCCAGGCCATGATTATCGCGGCGGCACCCGCGCCCCGGCCACCGGCGACTACGAACCCTGGATGCCGAGCTAGCACGCAATGGCCCGTCATGGGATTGCGGAGACGCTGACCGGCGCCGCCGTGCTGGTCATTGCCGGCGGCTTCCTGGCCTATGCCGTCGCGCATTCCGGCCGCTCCATCGGGGGGGGCTACCCGCTGCGGGCGCAGTTCGACAAGATCGATGGCCTGTCCGTCGGGTCGGATGTCCGCATCGCCGGCGTCAAGGTCGGCACCGTCACCAACACGATGGTCGATCCCGGCAGCTTTGCGGCGATCGTGTCCCTGACGGTGGCGGATGACATCAAGCTGCCCAAGGACACCGCGGCGATCATCACCAGCGAGAGCCTGCTGGGCGGCAAATACATCACCCTGTCGCCCGGCGGCGACGCGCAGGACTTGAAGCCGGGCCAGACGATCACCATCACGCAGTCCTCGGTCAGCCTGGAGGAGCTGTTGGGCAAGTTCATCTTCAGCGTTACCCAGTTGAACTCGGGGAAGAAGGACGGCGACGGGACGTCGACCGGCGCCGCGCCGAAATGATCCCGCCGCCGCCGACCGCGTGGCCGGGCCTGGACGGCAACGCCGTTGGCTGCCGGGAGAAGATCAAGATGCTGGCCGATAATTACCGGGAGGTCGCGCAGGTGCTGACCGACGCGTTCGAGGACGCGATCCTGATGGGCGTCGAGGAAGCGGCCATCCGCAAGGTCCTGGCGGACATGGTGGCCGGGCTGGACTCGCCCAAGCGCGTGCGCTGATGCGGCTGCATCACCTGCTTCCGCCGGCCGTGCTGACGGCGGCGCTGCTCGCGGCCACCCTGCCATGGCAGGGCACCGCCGCCCAGGGCCGCTTGACCCAGGCGGTCACGGCCCCAGGCACTGTGACCCAGGGCGCCATGACCCAGACCCAGGGCAACCCGCCGCTGCAGGAGCAGCAGGATTCGCTGCTGCCGCCCTCGCTGCGGGGCCTGGCGCCGCGCAGCGAGCCCGCGCCGGCGGTGACGGCGCCGCCACCGGCGCAAACGCCGGGCGCTCCACCGGGCGCTCCGCCGGCCGCGGGCGGCGCGGCACCGGACGCGGCGGGCAACGCGCCGCCAGGCGGCGCCCCGGCGCCGGACATGACGCCGCAGGTGCAGTGGCCGAACAAATGGGCGCCAGCCGGAACGGCGAGGCTGCAGGCGCTGGACAAGGTGAATGCGCAGGTCCAGCCGCTGACCGTCAAGGTCGGACAGACCGTGACGTTCGAGACGCTGTCGATCACGGTGAAATCCTGCGTCGTGCGTCCGCCGGACCAGCCGGCCGATGCCGCCGCGTTTCTGGACATCACGGACAGCCATCCCGACGCCCCCGGCTTCACCGGCTGGGTGCTGGCGAATGAGCCGTCGGTGTCGATGATGCAGAGCCCGATCTACGACATCCGCGTGACGGGATGCTCCTGACATGGACACGCTGCCGCCCTTCGGCCGGACCGCGCTGCTGCTGGATCTGGACGGCACGCTGCTCGATCTGGCGCCGACGCCGGATGCGGTGACCGTCGCAGCCGGGCTGACCGATGCGCTGGCGGCGCTGCGCGACGCGATGGGCGGCGCCCTGGCCATCGTGACGGGACGGCCGATCGAGACGGTGGACCGGCTGCTGGGTGACGTGCCGGGCGCCGTGGCCGGGGAACATGGCGGTGCCGTGCGGCACCGGCCGGGCGGCCCGGTCGAGCGGCCGGACCTGCCGCCCCCGCCGGACTCCTGGATCCGCGCGGCCGACGCGCTGGCCAGCGCCTTTCCCGGGGCGATGCTGGAACGCAAGGCACGCGGCTTCGCGCTGCACTTCCGCCAGGCACCGCAGGCCGGGCCGCTGTTCCGGTCGGTGCTGCAGGCGCTGGTCGATGAACGGCCCGCGTTCCAGCTGCTGCCCGCCCATATGCTGTGGGAAGTGCGGCCGGTGGGAGCCGACAAGGGCAAGGCGGTATCGCTGCTGATGGAACGCGCCCCGTTCCAGGGCCGGTTGCCGCTGTTCATCGGCGACGACGTCACCGATGAGGATGGGATGCAGGTCGCCCGCCAGCTGGGCGGGGCCGGCCTGCGGGTCGATGCCGCGTTCGGCGATCCCGCCGGCGTCCGGGGCTGGCTGGCCCGCTCGGCCGCCGCCGGCGACTGGGCAGCGCTGCCAAGGGGACGGCCAGGGGAATCACGGCCAGGGGAACGACCAAGGGAATCACGGCCAGGGGAACCGCAACCGGCGCGCCGCCATCAGGGAAAGCCGCATGACGCTTCGTGACTTCCGGGTTCTGACCTTCGATTGCTACGGCACGCTGATCGACTGGGAGACGGGGCTGCTGCGAGCCCTGGCGCCGTTGCGGTCCAGGGCACCGGTCACGCTGTCGGACGACGCCGTGCTGGAAGCCTTCGCGTTGCGTGAGGCGAGCCAGCAGGCCGCGGCGCCGGACATGCCCTACTCCGCGGTACTGAGCGCGGTGCATCGCCAGTTGACGACGGACTGGGACGTTGCCGCCGACGCCGCGGCGGATGCGCGCTTCGGCGCCTCGGTCGGCGACTGGCCGGCATTTCCCGACACGGCGGAGGCATTGCGCTACCTGAAGCAGCACTATCGGCTGGTCATCCTGTCCAATGTCGACCATGCCAGCTTCGCTCGGTCGCTGCCGCGGCTCGGGGTGGCGTTCGACGCGGTGCATACGGCGCAGGATATCGGTTCCTACAAGCCGGACCCGCGCAATTTCACCTACCTGATGGATCGGCTGGCGGCCGACGGCTTCACGAAGCCGGACGTGCTGCACGTGGCACAGAGCCTGTTCCACGACCACGTACCGGCGAATGCGATCGGGCTCGCCTCGGCCTGGATCGACCGCCGGCATGCGCGCGGCGGATCGGGCGCCACCGCGCCGGCCGGCGGCGATGTGCGGTATGACTTCCGCTTTCCGAGCATGGCAGATTTGGTGGCGGCGCATCGCTCTCTGGGCTGAAAGCGGCGCCTGAGGCGGCCTGGTCAACCGCGGCGGCGAAAGTATTAACGAAAGTGAATCATTCCGTCGTAGGCACATACACCGCCGTTTTCTAATGATCCGGCCACGTTTCATTGCCGAAGGGGCGGCACCGTGGCCATCAATCTGCTGCATACCGCGTTTGTCGATCAGACCGCGACGACCATTGCGCTGTCGCAGATGGTGTCGGTCAGCACGTCGGGCACCAACCCGGCATACCTGGTGCTGACGGCGATCGACCGGAACGACTATACCGCCGGATCGACCGGCGCGACGGGCAGTTTCACCGGCAACGGCCACGCGCTGGCCTTCAGCGCGATCGGCTCGGATGGGCGCGGGGCCGGCCTCGTCTTCACCTACCAGGCATCGACAGGACGTTACTACAACAGTACGTATGGCTATCTGGACCAGCTTGTCTACACGTCCTCCGGCAATGCCAACGACGTGACCAACATATCTTTGTATGGCACCAACAATCTCAGCCTGGCGACGCAATATGCCGGCAATGCCTGGTACATGATGCAGCTCGGCGGGGTCGACTACCTGGGCAGCGTCACGGTGGCGACGCAGCCGTCCTATACCGGCACGGTGCCGGAGCAGGCGACGCCGGCCTCGGTGATTGCCGCGGCGGACAGCTTCGTCGGCAAGGTCTGGAACATGAACGGCTGCTGGGTGCTGGCCAGCACCATCGCCGCCGAGGCCGGGGCCTCGCTACCCGTGCGCAGCACCGCGGTCGGCCTGGCCGGGCAGGCGGACGGGGAATGGATCGTCGCCTATAACGGGCCGGCCGGGCAGACTGGTGCCGGGCAGACCGGTGCCTGGCAGACGATGCTCACCGCGGGTGAGATCATCGTCATGGGCTTCAGCAACGGCGGCGGCCATATCGCCACCTGCGTGTCCGGGTCGGGCGGCACCGCGATGCTGGTGGACAACGCCACCTTCGTCACCAGCGGCGGCACGGTGCTGAACGCCGCGAATGATGGCTCCTCCAGCGACATCGTGATCGCCGCGCCGCACCTGGCGTCCCAGGAATTCGGCGCCGTGCTGGCCAACACGGTGGTGATCTACCAGCTGGACACGCCGGTCGTATCGACGACGGTCGGCAGCCTGACCATCAGCACCGGCACGACGCGGACGCTGGCTTCGCTGTTCACGGTCATCGATCCCGCCAACCGCGCCATCGCGGCGTGGCAGGTATACGATACGGCGCTGACGGATGCGCTGGTTCATGACGGCACGACCGCCTCCAGCCACACGGCGGCGACGGCCCTGGCGGTGTCCTCGCTGTCTTCCGTATCGCTGCTGGCCGGCGGCACCGCCACCGGCGACACGCTGATGGTGCGGGCCTATAACGGGTCCTATTGGGGCGATTGGCAGAGCCTGGTGGTAACGGTCGCGGCCGGCACCGCGGCGCAGACGCCCGGCCAGGCCAGCAGGGCGCCGGTGGTCACCACGCAGACGGCGGCGCAGAGCTGGCTCGCCGGCCAGGCGATCAGCCTGGCGCTGCCGGCCGATACCTTCACCGATCCGAACGGGCAGAGCCTGACCTACGCGGCCACCCTGGCCTCGGGGGCGGCGTTGCCATCCTGGCTGAAATTCAACGCCGCAACGAATACGTTCACCGGCACGGCGCCGGCGGGGGCACAGACCCTGTCGATCGCGGTGAAGGCGACCGACACTGCCGGCCTGTCGGTGTCGGAGACGTTCGGCGTGACGGTGATCGGCGCGCCGGCGGTCACCGTCTGGACGCCGTCACAGAGCTGGGTGATGGGCCAGGCCATCGCGCTGACCCTGCCGGCGAACACTTTTACCGATCCGCAGGGACAGGCGCTGACCTGGTCGGCGAAACTCGCCTCGGGGGCGGCGCTGCCGTCCTGGCTGCACTTCGACGCCGCCACGCACAGCTTCAGCGGCACCGCGCCATCGATCGCGCAAAGCGCCTATGTCCAGGTGACGGCGACCGACACCAGCGGGCTGAGCACCTCGGAAACCTTCGCCGTCACGGTCCGGCCCGGTATCGCCGTCACCAACCAGACGCCGGCGCAGGCCTGGCTGGACAACACCGCGCTGAACGTCGTGCTGCCAGGCAACACGTTCACCGATTCCCTCGGCCTGAAAATGAGCTTCGCGGCCTATCAGACCGCTGGTCCGAACGTGACCTCCTGGCTGCGGTTCAACGCGTCGACACTGGGCTTTTCCGGCGCCGTGCCGGCCAATCAGAGCGGCACGATCGGCATCGCCATCCTGGCGGCGGACGCGGCGCAGTCCCTGGCGATCGACACCTTCTCGGTCAGCTTCGCCGCCACCGCGTCCGGGGTGCGGGCGGACCTGCAGCAAGTAGGCACGCTGTCCTACGACCCGTACAAGACGCCCGAGGAACAGGGGCTGATCCCGCTGAAACTCTGACCGGACGCCATGCCGGTCATGGTGACGCCGTTCCGGCCCCGCCAGTTCGAGCGCCGCCAGTTCAAGGACCGGCACTTCGGACCCCCGCCAATTCGCGGACCATCGGCTCGGACCGCCGGCAGTCGGGGGACTGCCCGTCCGGGGACTGCCCGTTCCGGGACTATCAGTCCGGCCCCGAGCCGGACCGCCGCCGGTCAGGACGCCATGCTGGCTTCAACGACACCGACGCCGGTGAAGGTCACGCGGATGCGATCCCCCGGCGCGATCGGAAACTGCCGCGTGAACGATCCGGTCATGACGATGTCGCCCGCCCGCAGCGCCCTGCCATGGCTGGCCAGCTTCCCGGCCAGCCAGACCAGCGCGTTCAGCGGGTTGCCCAGCACCGCGTCGCCGGTCCCGCCGCCGGCGACCTCGCCGTTGATCTCCACCGTGCAGGCGACCTTCTCGGGCGCTTCCGGCAGCGCCACCGGCGCACCCAGCACACAGGTCTTCTGCTGCGCGTTGTCGGCCATGGCGCAAGGGATCTGGGTCATCGGCACGCGCGTCTCGATGATCTCCAGCGCCGGATGGACCTGCCCGACCGCGGCGCGTGCCGCGGCGAGGTCGCTGCCCGCCGGCAGGTCGCGGTCCAGCCGCATGCACAGCACGCACTCGAACCCAGGCTTGATCAGGGAATGCGGCGGGAAGACATGGCCGCTTTCGGTCGTCTGCAGCACGCAGCCGAACACCGGCTCGTGGAAGCCGAATTGCTGCTGGATCGCTTTCGCGGTCAGGCCGACCTTCCAGCCGAGCTGCCGCTCACCCATGCGTACGCGCCGGGCAATCAGGCCGAGCTGCACGCGATGGGCGTCGTCGATGGTGAGGTGGTCATAATACGCGGCCGGCGCGAAGTCGCCGCGCAGCCGCGCCCGCCAGAAGGCCTCGACGGCGTCCGCTTCGTTGAAGATCATTGTCGTTATCCTCCCGGTGCGTCCCTCGCCAGAAATCCGGCGCCAGGAATCCATCGCCAGGAATCCAGCGCCAGAAATCCAGCCTGCCTGGCATTGCCCGCCTGCCCGGCCCCGCCCGTTCCTGGACCTGGCGGCGTTCTGCTATGTCAACAATCCTCGCGCCGCCAGGTTCCGCATCAGCGCCGCCGCGCCGAACGACCAGGGCGCGCACTGGTCGGTCGGCATGATCCGGTTCACCAGCCGCCCCAGCTTCGGCGCGGCGATGGTCACCACGTCGCCGGTCTTGTGGGTGAACCCCTGGCCGGGCGCGTCACGGTCCTGGATCGGCGCGAACATGGTGCCCAGGAACAGCATCGCCCCATCCGGGTACCGATGATGCGCATTCACCATCTGCCCCACCAGCTCGGCCGGATCGCGGCTGATCCGCGCGATCGAGGACGAGCCTTCCAGCACGAACCCGTCGGCGCCCTCCACGCGCAGCGTCACCGTCATGGCCCGCACATCGTCCAGCCGGAACCCGCCATCGAACAGCCGCAGGAACGGCCCGATGGCGCAGGAGGCGTTGTTGTCCTTCGCCTTGCCCAGCAGCAGCGCCGACCGGCCCTCGACATCGCGCAGATTGACGTCGTTGCCCAGCGTGGCACCGACGATGCGGCCGGTTGACGCGACGGCCAGCACCACTTCCGGCTCCGGATTGTTCCAGGACGATGCCGGATGCACGCCCGCGTCCATGCCGGTGCCGACCGATGCCATCGGCTGGCACTTGGTGAAAATCTCGGCGTCGGGGCCGATGCCGACCTCCAGGTACTGGCTCCAGGCACCCTGCTGGATCAGCACCTCCTTCAGCCGCATCGCCTCGGCGGAGCCCGGCTTCAGCCGCGCCAGGTCATCTCCGACCAGCCGGTTCACCTCGGCGCGGATCGTCGCCGCGGCGGCGTTGTCGCCGCGGGCCCGCTCCTCGATCACCCGCTCCAGCATCGACACGGCGAAGGTCACGCCGGCGGCCTTGATCGCCTGCAGGTCGGGCGGCGCCAGCAGCCAGGGCCTGGCGGCATCGCGTCCGTCCGGCGGCGTGTTCGCCAGGATGTCGGCGACGGTGCCGATCCGCTCACCGGCCGCGGCGCGCAGGCTGCTGGCCGGATCGTCGGATTCGCACAGGTCGCGCAGTGTCGGAAACGCGGGCGACACGTCGAAGACCTCCGCGCCGCGAACCGCGACCACGGATGGACCACCCAGGTCGGGCCGCCACACCCGGCCGGCCAGCGCCGCGTCGGCGGCATCATCCGGAAGCGCGGCGCGAAGCTGCGGCGTGAACCTGTCCATGAGCCCGTCTCCTCTCCTGCCGGCAAGCCTAGCCCGACCCGGATCGCGCGGGAACCGGCCTGCCGGCGGATGAGCGACCTCGGCTTCCCTTTGCGGGAGCCCGCGGGCAGAAAGGTCCCCGCGGGCAGAAAGATCCATGGCTGCCAATCCGCGGAGCGTCAGGCCCGGCGCAGTCCAACACAACTGGATGGTCCGTGGACATCGACGATGCCCAAGGGCGCTGAACGGGGAAACGCGGAGATGGATACGGCGATTGCGGTGCTGGGCGGGGTGGGCCTGTTCCTCCTCGGGATGACGATCATGACCGACGGGCTGAAGGGGCTCGCCGGGTCGTCGCTGCGCGCCGTGCTGGGCCAGGCAGCCGCGACGCCGCTGTCGGGCGCGTTCTGGGGCGCGGTGGTGACGCTGATCGTGCAGTCGTCCAGCGCCACGACGATGACGACGATCGGCCTCGTCAGCGCCGGGCTGCTGACCTTCCCGCAGGGTCTGGGCCTGGTGTTCGGCGCCAATGTCGGCACCACGGGCACCGGCTGGCTGGTGGCGCTGATCGGCGTGCGGGTGTCGCTGTCCGCGTATGCCCTGCCGCTGATCTTCGCCGGCGCCATGGCCAGGCTGCTGGGCAAGGGCCGGTTCGCCGCCGCCGGCGCCGCGCTGGCCGGTTTCGCGCTGGTGCTGTACGGCCTCACCACGCTGCAGCAGGGCATGGGCGGCGTGGCGGAGCAGCTGCATCCGTCCGACCTGCCAACCGTGCTCGGCATGCCCGGCACCGGCTTCCTGCCCGGCCTGCTCGGCCTGGTCTCCCTGGTCGTCACCGGGCTGGTGATGACGGCGGTGATGCAGTCCTCCACCGCCGCCATCGCCGTCACCTTGTCCGCCTTCCATGCCGGCGCGATCGGGCTGGAACAGGGCTGCGCGCTGATCATCGGCCAGAATATCGGCACCGCCACCAGCTCCGCCCTGGCGGCGATCGGCGCCAGTACCACCGCGAAGCGTCTCGCCGTGGCCTATGTGCTGTTCAAGATCGTCGCCGCCGTGATCGCCATCGTATTGTTCCCGCTGACCGTGCGGTTCCTGGCCGGCGCCACCGGCATCGCCGACGGCGCCACCCTGCTGGCCGCCTATCACACCGCCTACAACGTGGTCGGGGTCGCCGTCCTGATGCCGGCCATCGACCGGTTCACCCGGCTGGTGGAGCGGCTGCTGCCGGAAACCCGCACGCCGCTGCTGCGCGGCCTGGACCCGGCGGCACAGGACAACCCCGTCGTGGCGGTCGAGGCCGCGCGGCGAACCATGGCGCTGGCCATCGCCGCGATGGCCCCGCGGATCGAGGCGATGATGACCGGCGCGCCGCAAACCGCCCCGGCCACCGTCACGGACGCGGCCACGGCATTGCGGCAGGCACGCGACTTCCTGGCCGACCTCGCGGGTCCGCCCGATTCCGAGGACGAGACGCGGCGCCGAACCAGCACGCTGCACGCGCTGGACCACGCGTCGCGGCTGGCCGAGACCGCCGCCGAGAAGCCCGCGTTGGACGTCCGTTCGGGCGACGCGGACGAAGCGCGCGCGGCCGGCCTGTGCGCCGACGCCATGCGCCGAGCCGCCGCCGCCGTCGGCGAGATCGCCCAGGAAGCCGCCCTGAGCGACGCGGCGGCGCCGATCCGGACGCTGGACCCGCCCGACGCGGACGCCGCCCTGGCAGGCTTGCGGGACCGCGCCCGCGACCTGGCGGCGCTGCGCCAGGCCCATCGTGCCCCGACATTAGCACGGGCCGGCTCCGGGACGATCACCGTCGAGGAGGCGCTGCGGCGGATCGACGCCGTGCGCCGCGCCGAGTCACTGGCCCGCCACGCCTGGCGCGCGGTGGCGCACCTGCTGGGACAGGCGGGCGAGGCGGAGGCGGATCCATGACGATGGGGGCCATGACGATGGGGGCTGCGCCGGCGGTGGACGCGGCGCCGTCGGGAAACGCTCTTGTCAAGGCCCGGCCGCTGCCCCTAACCCGTGCCGGATGACGCAGATCCCCGATCTCCAGGGCGGCTGCCGCTGGCAGGGGCTCGCCATGGACGGGCACGCCCGGACCGGCGTGCTGCACACGGCGCACGGGCCGATGGAGACGCCCGCCTTCATGGCGGTCGGCACGGTCGGCACCGTCAAGGCGATGACCGCCGACGCCGTGCGCGCCACCGGCACGCAATGCGTGCTGGGCAACACCTACCACCTGATGCTGCGCCCCGGCGGAGACCGGATCGAGGCGCTGGGCGGCCTGCACCGCTTCATGGACTGGCCCGGCCCGATCCTGACGGATTCCGGCGGGTTCCAGGTCATGTCGCTCGCCTCCCTGCGGCAGCTGGACGTCGACGGGGTGACGTTCCGCTCCCATATCGACGGCTCCCGCCACCGGCTGACGCCGGCCATCGCGGTCGGGCTGCAGCACCAGTTCGACTCCACCATCACTATGGTGCTGGATGAATGCACGCCCTTCCCGGCCGACCACGACACCGCCCGCGCGTCGATGGAGCTGTCGCTGCGCTGGGCGGAGCGGTCGAAGCAGGCGTTCCGGCCGCGCCCGGGCTATGGGCTGTTCGGCATCGTCCAGGGCAGCACCTACCCCGATCTGCGCGCCTGGTCCGCCGCCGGGCTGCGGGATATCGGCTTCGACGGCTACGCGGTGGGCGGGCTGGCGGTGGGCGAAGGGCAGGCGGCGATGCTGCGGACGCTGGACGTGACGGTGACGCTGCTGCCCCGGGAAGCGCCGCGCTACCTGATGGGCGTCGGCACGCCGGACGACCTGCTGGAATCGGTGCGCCGCGGCATCGACATGTTCGACTGCGTGATGCCGACCCGCGCCGGCCGCACCGCCCGCGCCTTCACGTCCCAGGGCGCGCGCAACCTGCGCAATGCCCGCCATGCCGCCGACGCGCGCCCGCTGGACCCTGGCTGCCCCTGTCCGGCTTGCCAGCGCCACAGCCGTGCCTATCTGCACCACCTGTTCCGGACCGAGGAGATGTTGGGGCCGATGCTGCTGACGTGGCACAATCTGACCTACTACCAGCGCCTGATGCAGGGCATGCGCGCGGCGATCCGCGACCACCGGCTGGACGACCACATCGCCGGCGTGCGGGCCGGCTGGGCCGCGGCGGAGGACTGACCAAATGAGACCGGCCCGATGAGACCGGCCAAATGGACCGACCAGGGTGGGACTGACCGAGTGGGTTGGCCAAATGGGAGCGACCGAATGGGATTGACCAAATGGGAGTGACATGACGGGCTCGCCCTATGCCGGCCTGACGCAACTCGGCCAGGCCGCGCGGCTGCCGGCCTCGCCGGACCAGGCGGTGCTGGAGCGGGTGGCGAACCCCGCCAAGGGCCGGTCCTACGTCATCCGGTTCACCTGCCCGGAATTCACCTCGCTGTGCCCGCTGACCGGCCAGCCGGATTTCGCCCATCTCGTGATCGATTACATCGCCGCCGACTGGATCGTCGAAAGCAAGTCGCTGAAGCTGTTCCTGGCGTCCTATCGCAATCACGGCGCGTTCCATGAGGCCTGCACGATGGAGATCGCGCGGCGGCTGGTGGAGGCGCTGGCGCCGGTGTGGCTGCGCATCGGCGCCTATTGGTATCCGCGCGGCGGCATCCCGATCGACGTGTTCTGGCAGACGGGCGAGGCGCCGGCGGGCGTGTGGGTCCCGGCGCAGGAGGTGCCCGGCTATCGCGGCCGCGGGTGATGGCGGGCCCCGCTCGCCACGCTGATCCGGGCGCCGCGATCCGGGACAAGGCGCTGGCACTGGGGTTCGACGCCGTCGGGTTCTGCCGCGCCGGCCTGGCCGCCGAGGCGCGGAAACGGCTGGCCGCCTTCCTAGCCGAGGGCCGCCACGGCCAGATGGGATGGTTGCGGGACCGGTCCGAACAGCGCGCCCATCCGCAGGCGCTGTGGCCCGAGGCGCGCAGCGTCATCGTGCTGGGCATCAATTACGCGCCGGCCGATGATCCGCTGGACGTGCTGGCCCGGCCGGACCGCGGCGGCATTTCCGTCTACGCCCGCAACCGGGACTATCACGACATCGTCAAGGGCCGGCTGAAGCATCTCGCCCAGTTCATCGCCGCTCGGCTCGACGCCGGCGTGAAGGTCTTCGTCGATACCGCGCCGGTGATGGAGAAGCCGCTGGCGCAGCAGGCCGGGCTGGGCTGGCAGGGCAAGCACACCAACCTGGTATCGCGCCGTTTCGGCTCCTGGCTGTTCCTGGGGGAGATCTACACGACGCTGGAGCTGGCGCCGGACGCCGAGGGTGGTGATCATTGCGGCACCTGCGCGCGCTGCCTGCGCGTCTGCCCGACCGATGCGTTTCCCGCCCCGTATCAGCTCGACGCGCGGCGCTGTATCTCCTACCTGACGATCGAGCATCACGGACCGATCCCCGAGGCGCTGCGGCCGAAGCTGGGCAACCGTATCTACGGTTGCGATGACTGCCTGGCGGTGTGCCCATGGAACCGCTTCGCCACGCCCACCGCGGACCCGAAGCTGGTCGGCCGGGCGGAGCTGACGGCGCCGCGCCTCGCCTGGCTGGCGGGGCTGGACGATGCCGGCTTCCGCGCGCTGTTCGCCGGGTCGCCGGTGAAGCGGATCGGGCGCAACCGTTTCGTCCGCAACGTTCTGAACGCCATCGGCAATTCCGCCGATCCGGCGCTACTGCCGGCCGCGCGCGCGCTGGCGGACGATCCCGATCCGGTGGTTGCCGATGCCGCGCGCTGGGCGTGCCGGCGGCTAGAGCGATCGCCTGAAGCCGGCGGTGAGAGGGCGTGAGTCGCGCTCTGGAATCAAAGAGGTGACAGAGCATGACCGGGTCAGCCCGACCCTGTCATGCTTGAGGATCAGAATAGCCAGCCGACCAGCCGGTGCAGCGCGACGCGGTGGCGCGTGACCAGCCTCGCGGCAAGACGGTTGTCCAGCGCCGGCAGCAAAAGGCGGCCGACCAGGATTCGCTGCCGCGCAGGCAGGTTGCGGATGACGATGCGGAGATTGCCGATCGCCTCGGCCTGCTGCTCCGGCGAGCCCTGCATGATGGCGGTCCGCGTGTCGCGCAGCATCGCGCGGAAGAAGCGCGGGACGGCGAGATCGTGGAAGTGCTTCGCCCCCGCCCCGGGCTCGCCAGCCAACGCCGCCTCCAGCTTTCTGTAATACACCCTCCTGGCAAGGGCGATCCGTGTCAGGTCCGGGACGATCGGCCGCGGGGAGCGCCATGCGGTCAGCGGATGGGCGAAATGCACATTGTCATATCCGGCTCGAAACAGCCGGATGAACAGGTCATCATCCTCGAACGCGTCCATCTGGACGTCGCAGCCGCCCACCGCCCAGTAGGCGGCCCGCGAGATCATCGCCGCCGACGGGATCACCTGCATCGGATAGTTGAGGCAGTCCGCCAGCGTGCGCTTCGGCTGCGGCACCCCATCGGCGCAGGAGCGATGCCGCGACAGCACCGATCCGGCGGCGTCGATCTCGGTGACGTCGCCATGGCTCCAGCCCAGCGGGATCGCGCGTTTCGCCACGAATGGCTCCAGCAGCACGCCGACATGGTCGTAGTGCCACAGATCGCCCTGGTCGAGGAATGCCACCACGTCGCCATGGGCGTGGCGGACGCCTTCGTTGCGCGCCTCGGCGATCGTGCCCGGCGGCTTGCGGACCAGCCGGATGCGGCGATCGGCCGCCAGCTCTTCGACAATCGCGGGGCCTTCATCCGTGGACCCGTCGTCGACCACGATGATCTCATCCGCCGGCCGGTTCTGCCGCTGCACGCTGTGCAGCGCATCCCGGATCGTCGCCGCGCCATTGCGCAGCAGCACCACCGCGCTGACCAGAAGCTGCTCCCGCACCGGATGGGGCGGCGGCACGCGGGCGATCTTCCGCTCCAGGAACGCCATGTCCTCCAGGCACATCTCGGCCGTCGCCACATCGCCCCTGGCCAGCGCGTTGCTCGCCTCGTCCGCCATCTGCTTCAGGAACCGCGGCGCCAGCAGCTTGCTGCTGTAGTAGCGCCCGAACATCGGCTGGTCCGGAAACGCGTCCAGCAGCTTGCGCGCATAGATCATCCGGCTGCGCGCCATGCGGGGCGAGTAGGAGGCGCTGGACGGATAGATCCGCCACCGCGCCAGCGCCTGGTCGATATAGGCGTTGCGATAGCCGACGCTGAACAGGCGGAGGAACAGGTCGTCATCCTCATAGCCCTGCAGCCGCTCATCGAAGCCGCCGACCTCGTCGAACGCCTCGCGCAGGATCAGCGACGAGGTCGGCAGGATGAACAGGTCCTCCTGCAGGCACTTGTCCAGGTGCACCTTCGGGTGCTCGGCGGAGCCGTAGGACAGCGCGTCGCGCACCCGCAGCTGGCCGTCCACGCCGATCTCGTCCAGGTTGCTGTAGGTCCAGCCCAGGCGGCCGGTCATGTCTTCCCGGAACGGGCGGATCAGTTCGCTCAGATGGTTCGGATACCAGGCATCGTCCTGGTCCAGCAGGGCGATCAGCGCGCCGCTGGACCGGCGGATGGCGAAGTTGCGCGCCGAGGACTGGCCGCCATTCTCCTTGTTCAACAAGGTCAGCGGGTGCGATTGCGCCAGCCGGCGGACGATGTCCGGGCCCTCATCGGTCGAGCCGTCGTCGACGACGATGACCTCGGCGGGCGGGAGGTGCTGGGCGAAAATGCTCCGCAACGCCTCCTCGATATACCGCGCACCATTATACAGCGGAACGATCGCCGATACGGACAGCTCAGATGCAAGCATTGTCGCCGCTTAGCATGCGCCGGGCCGGTGGCTCAACAAGGCGGAGCGGCGGACGATGAGGCCTTGGACGGGCGGGCGTCCTGTGCTTAACAACCGTCCCTCTCCGGCGCCCGATCCGGCGCCCGCACGGGCCGGCCGGTCCCTGCCCGCCCGCGCCATGACCCAGGACCGCCCGGAAGGACCCGCCCCACACGATGCGCGCCTATAACCTGCTGCGGCTGAAGACGGCGCTGCGTCAGTACCGGGAGGTGTATGAACGCACCGGCAGCCATTGGCAGGCGGCCCGGTTCCTGTATCGGTTCGTCGTCACCAAGATGCCGCTGCTGCTGCGCCAGGCGGTGCAGGCGACACGGCGCGGACAGGTGGTGGCCGAGATCGGCGCGGCGCGGCGGGACGGCGTGCCGTTGCTGGGCATCCGCGTCACCGGCGGCCTGGGGGACTATCTGACGATCGCCCGGTTCGTGCGCGATCTGGCCGACGCGGCGGGGGGTATCGCCGCCGACGCGGCGGGGGGTATCGCCTTCGACATCTACTGCACCGCGCCGGCGCGGGCGCAATGGGTGTTCGCCGCCGTCCCGGGCCTGCGCGCCTGTTACGACGACATTCTGTTCGACGCGGCGATGGCGCAGTACGACGTGGCGCTGTGGGCCGGCTCCTTCGTGCTGATCCACCAGGACACGGTGCGATGGGACCGGGTGCGGAGCCGTCCCGGCCTGCTGCGGGCTGTCGAGGCGGCGATCCGCTACCAGCCAAAGATCGACCTGTTCATCAGGCACCACCCGCAGACCGACGGGTTCCTGGCGCGGAAGGCGGTGTTCTCCAACGCCTGCCGAGCGGATTACCTGCACCTGATCGCGGGGCTGGCGTATGGCGGGGATCGCCTGCCGGTCAGTCTGGACGCCGAGGCGCCGCGGCGGTTCGGGCTGGAACCCGGCGGCTATGTCACCGTGCATAACGGCTTCGATCCCGGTTTCGTCGTCACCGCGGAGCGCGCGACCAAGTGCTATCCGTTCTTCGGACAGGTCGTCGCCCGGCTGAAGGCGGCGCGGCCAGGTCTGCGCGTGGTGCAGCTGGGCGCCGCCACCAGCGACCGCATCGCCGAGGCGGACGCCGACCTGCTGGGCCGCACCTCGTTGCTGGAGGCGGCGGGAATCCTGGCCGGCGCCCGGTTGCACATCGACAATGAGGGCGGGCTGGTTCACCTCGCCCGCTGCCTGGGCGTGCGCAGCGCCGTCGTGTTCGGCCCGACACCGTCGGACTATTTCGGCTATGCCGGCAACATCAACATCGACCCGACCTTCTGCGGCGGCTGCTGGTGGATCAACCAGAGCTGGATGAACCAGTGCCCGCGCGACTTCCCGACCGCCCGCTGCATGACGGAGCAGCCTCCCGAGGCGGTGGCCGATGCCATCCTGCGCGGGCTGGCGGACAGCGCCGCGGCCGAGCCGCGCACCGTGGCGGCGCGGTGAGGCGCCTGCTGCCCGTCCTGCGCCCGGTCTGGCGCCTGGTGCCCGCCACCTTGCGCCGGACCCTGCTGCACCAGGCCGCTCGGATCACCGCGCCGCGCCCCGACGCGGACCCGCCGCCGGCGCAGGGTGGCCTGGCGGTACTGGGGGAGATCGGCGCCCCGTCCGGGCTTGGGGAATCGGCGCGCATGATGGTGCTGGCGCTGCGGGCGATCGGGGTGACGGCGGTGCCGATCGACACCGACCTGCGCGGCCTGCTGACCGGCGGCGCCACGGAAGACGCGCCGCCGCCGGCGATGCCGCTGGTGATCCATGCCAACCCGCACAGGCTGGGCATGGCGCTGCTGGCGCTGCCGCGGGGCGCGGTGCGGGGCCGGCGCATCATCGGCTATGTCGCCTGGGAACTGCCGGTGGCACCGCCGGCCTGGCGCCGGCCGCTGCGGCTGGTGCACGAGGTCTGGGTGCCGTCCCATTTCGTCGCCGGGGCGATGCGGACGATCCTGCCGGCCGGCCGGAGCGTGCCGGTCCGCGTGGTTCCGATGGCCATGGCGATCGCGCCGCCGGTGCCCGGCGGGCGGGACCGCGCCTCCTTCGGCCTGCCGGCGGACGCTTTGATCGTGCTGACCTCGTTCAACGTCGCCTCGGGGTTCGCGCGAAAGAATCCGCTGGCGGCGGTGGAGGCATTCCGGCGCGCCTTCGGTCCGCGGCCGGATCGGGTGCTGGTGCTGAAGGCCGGCAACCTGGACGCCGCGCCGGCGGACGTGGCGCGGCTGCGCGCCGCGGCGGCCGACCTGCCGAATGTGATCATCGACGGCAGCCGGCTGTCGCGGGCGGACAACCACGCCTTCACCGCCGCCGCCGATATCGTGCTGTCCCTGCACCGCAGCGAGGGTTTCGGCCTGGTGCTGGCCGAGGCGATGATGCTGGGCAAGCCGGTGATCGCCACCGGCTGGTCGGGCAACATGGATTTCATGGATCAGCACAGCGCCGCCCTGGTGCCAGCTACCCTGGTGCCGCCCCGGGACCCGTCCGGCGCATTCAACCTGCCGGGCGCGCTGTGGGCGGAGCCGGACCTTGACGCGGCGGCCGCTCATCTGCGCCGGCTGGCCGATGATCCGGCCGCCCGCGCCGCGCTGGGCGAGGCGGGACGGCGCATGGCGGCGCGGCGCCTGACCGCCGAACCGCTGCGCCAGGCCGTGCAGGCGCTGGGCCTG
This sequence comes from Rhodopila sp., assembly GCF_035548095.1. Lineage (GTDB taxonomy): Bacteria > Pseudomonadota > Alphaproteobacteria > Acetobacterales > Acetobacteraceae > Rhodopila. Next base: position 18,144 of record NZ_DASZUV010000031.1, read on the forward strand.
GCGCCGCCCCCGGATGCCGCGCCGTGACATCGGACGGCCAGCCCGACGAAGCGGTGCTGCGCCTCGCGCGGACGCTCGCCCGCTGGCGCAACCGGCTGGCACCGCCCGGATCGCTGCCATCGAGGCTCGTCCGCCGCCTGGCGGGGACCCTCCGCCGGCCGGCCGATCCACGCGCCGGCCTGCGCCAGCGCTATCTCGCCTGGCCGGCGCCCCGGCAGCGCGTGGAGACCTGGGACGCCGCCGCGCCGGGCGGCCGCGCGCTGCCGCCGGCCCCGCGCATCCTGCTGCTGAAGCTGGACCATATCGGCGACCTGGCCGTTGCCCTGCCGGCCTTCCGCCGCCTGCGCGCCGGCTTCCCCGATGCCCGGATCACGCTGGCCTGCGGGCCGTGGAACACCGGCCTGGCCGCCGCAGTCGGCCTGTTCGACCGGGTCGTCGGCTTCGACGCGTTCGACGCCAACCGGCGGATCGGGCCGGCGGACGAATCGGCCCGGCAGGCCCGATTCGCCGCGCTGGCGCTGGGCCCCTTCGATCTGGCGGCCGATTTCCGGCACGAGCCGGACACACGGACATTGCTGCTGGCGGTGGACGCCACGTTCCGGGCCGGGTTTCAGGCTCCGGCGCATGCGGGCGGGACCCGGCTCGACCTGGCTGTGCCCGACTGCCAGGACGCGCTGCGCGCCGCCGGAGCGCCACCGATCCAGGCCGGCGTGCGGCTGGACATGCTGGCCACCGCCATCGTCGGCGGTTTCGCGCGCCATGCCGCGGAGCCTCTCTCCGCCGCCGCGGCAGCGGTTCCGCCGGTCATGCCATCCGGCGCTCCCGCCGCGACCCTGTCCCACAGCCCGGCGGCGGTTCCCCCCGCCGGACAGCGCGGCTACGTCGTGATGGCGCCCGGCGCGGGCGCCCCGATCAAGCGCTGGCCGCTGGACCGGCTGACCGCGCTGGCCGCCGATCTGGCCGAACGGCACGGGCTGGATGTCGTCGTGACCGGCGGCCGCGGCGACTGCGATGACGCCGCGTCCCTGGCCGCGGCTCTGCCCCCCGGGCGCGTGCGGGACCTGACCGGCACGCTGCCGCTGACCGACCTGCCGCCGCTGCTGCTCGGCGCGCGGTTGTTCGTCGGTTACGATTCCGGCCCGTCGCACCTGGCCGCCGTGCTGGGTGTGCCGACGGTCTGCATCTTCGCCGGCGTCAGCGACGCCGCCGTCTGGCATCCGGTCGGGCCGGCCGTGACCGTCATCGCCGGCCGCACCGGCTGCTCGCCGTGCCGCCTGACGCATGCGGCCGAGTGCCCGAACGACCGCGCCTGCCTGACCGCCATCAGCGTGGAGACTGTGCGTACTGCCTGTGAAAGGCGTATGGCTCTCCCTGCATGACCCGGCTTCCTGATCCTCTGCCACCGGCCGAGCGGTTCCGCATCGGCCTGATCGCCCGCATGTACACCCTGTTGATGGGACGGCAGGCGGACCCTGGCGGGCTGCGCGCGCTGCTGGACCGCATGCGCGACGGGATCCCATTTTCGACGGCGGTCACCGAGGCTTTGGACTCGGACGAGTTCCGCGCCCGTTGCCCCGACCCGGCGCTGACGGTGGACGATATCGACGCGCTGTTCGCCTGGGCCTGGAACGAGGAGCTGCCGCCGGTCGACCGCACGCTGCCGCCGGGAGCCTATGCCGCGGCGCTGCTGACGGCGGCGGAGACGCGGACCCCGTCGACGATCTGCGACGCGCTGTTCTCGGAAGGCGCCGATCCGGCGGATCCGGGCGCCTACCGGCTTTGGCTGCACGATTATGCGACGCCGGATCCGCGAACGCTGCTGAAGGCCGCGATCGGCCGGCCGCCAGCCACCGCCCTGTCGCTGATCCTGCTGGACGGGTGGTCGGCCAGCCGGCTGGCCGGGACCCTGACCTCGCTGCGGGACCAGATCAGCGGCGGATACCAGGTGGTCATTGCCGGCCGTCCGCGCTTCTGCGCCACGTTGAGCGATGCCCTGCCCGCCCCGGTGGCGCCGGTATCGGCGCGCGGCATGGCGGCCCGGCTGAACGCCGCGCTGCCGCTGTGCAAGGGGCGGTTCGTCCTGCCGCTGGGGCCGGGCACGCGGCTGGCGCCGGATGCGGTCTGGCACGTCGCGGAAGCGGCCCTGGCGGATCCGGACGCGCCGGCCCTGCTGCTGGATCATGACCGGATCGACGCGCAGGAGCGGCGGTCGGCTCCGGTGTTCCACGCCGGATGGGACCCGGAACTCGCGCTGTGCCGCAACGACTGGGCGGTGGGCATGGCCCTGCGCACCGACCTGGCGGCCGCGCGGCGTGCCAGGCCGGAAGCCGGCTCGGCGGCCTGGGCCGACCTCGCCCTGCGGGTGATCGAGGCGGACGGCGCATCGGTCGGACGCGATAACGCCGGGCGCGATAACGCCGGGCGTGATAACGCCGTGCGCCACGTGGCGCGGCCGCTGGTGCAGGTGCCGCTGGCGCGCGGACCGCTGGCCTGGCTGTCCAAGCGGCGGCTGCGTCGCGCCTGGGACCGGCAGGTCGAGGCACGCTGGGCCGGCCGGCCGGATGCACCGCGCCTGGTCCGGCAGCCCGGCGCCCCCGCCGCGCGCATCGTCTACCCGCTGCCGCGCCAGCCGCCGCTGGTGTCGGTGGTGATCCCCACGCGCGACCGGGCCGACCTGCTGCGGCCCTGCCTGGACGGGCTGCTGACGCGCACCCGCTACCCGGCGCTGGACATCGTCGTCATCGACAACCGCAGCAGCGATCCGGATGCGCTGGCCTGCCTGCAGGACGCGGCGCGCGACCCCCGCGTGCGGGTGCTGCGCCACGATGCCCGGTTCAACTGGGGCGCGGTGAACAATATCGGCGTGCGCATGTCGCGGGGGGAGATCGTCCTGCTGCTGAACAATGACACCGAGGTGCTGCAGCCCGACTGGCTGGAGGAGCTGGTCCGCCAGGCGCTGCGGCCGGAGGTCGGGGCGGTGGGTACGAAGCTGCTGTACCGCGACCGCACCGTGCAGCACGCGGGGCTGGTACTGGGGCCGGACGGCCACGCGTTTCACCGGTTCCGCCATGTCGCCGGCGACGCGCCCGGCTATCGGGATGCGCTGGCCACGGTGCGGTCGGTCACCGCCGTCACCGGCGCCTGCCTGGCGATGCGCCGCACGGTGTTCGAGGAAGTGGGCGGCATCGAGGAAGGCAACCTGGCGGTGACCTGGAGCGACGTCGACCTGTGCTACCGCGTCCGCGCCGCCGGCTATCGGGTAATCTGCACGCCATTCGCGCCGCTGCTGCATCTGGAGCTGGCCACCCGCGGCAAGGACGACACGCCCGACCGCGCTGCGCGCGCCGAGCGGGAACGACAATTCATGATGCTGCGTTGGCCATCTCTTGCTAACGAAGACAGCCTGTTCAATCCGAACTTCCGTCTGGCCGAGGGCGACACGATGCTGGCGTGCCCGCCCCGCGCCGGCGGGCCGGATGACGGTAAAGGAAACGTATCGTGATCGCCCCGGAGCCTGCTCCCGATCCCATCATCATCGGCAAGGCGGTGCTGGCGCTCAAGGCCAGGCTGGCACCGCGCGGATCGGTCCGGGAACGCGTGCTGCGGACGCTGACGCGCCCGTTGGTCCGCATGCTGCTGCGCCGTTACAAGATCGGCCTGGATGGCGAGATCCCCGGCATCCCGGTGCCCGAAGTCGTTCGCTGGCACGGCATCCAGGAACGCGCGCTGGCACTGCCGGCGCGGCCGCGCATCCTGATCCTGAAGCTGGACCATATCGGCGACTTCATCGTCGGCATGCCGGCGATCGCGCATCTGCGCGCCGCCTTTCCCGACGCATCGATGACCCTGGTCTGCGCATCCTGGAACCGTCCCTGGGCGGAGCGCACCGGCTGGTTCGACGAGGTGGTGGCGTTCAACCTGTTCACCCAGCGCAATGCCGACTGGGGCGGCACGACGCCGGAGCAGTTCGCCGAGTTCGCCCAGCTGGGCCTGAGCGGGTTCGACCTGGCGATCGACCTGCGGCACGACACCGATACGCGGCCGCTGCTGGCGATGGCCGGGGCGAACTTCCGAGCCGGGTTCTGCGCGCCGTACGCCCAGGGCGGGGCGGAGCTGGATATCGCGCTGCCGGATGTCGAACACATCTCCCAGCGGCAGGGCAACGGCCTGTCGCTGCATGCCGAGTTGCGCCTGATGCTGCTGGCGATGACGGTCACCGCCACCTTCCTGCCGCAGCCGGCGCATCCCGCCGCGCTGTTGCTGACCGGCGCCCCGCCGCCGGTGCAGCCGCCCTATATGATCCTGGCGCCGGGGGCCGGCAGCCCGATCCGGGTGTGGCCGATGGAGCGCCTGATCGAGATCGGCCGCCGCCTGCTGGCCGCGACCGATGCCGCGCTGGTGATCACGGGCGGCCCGGCGGAGGCAGAAGCCGCGGCCGCCGTCGCCGCGGCCCTGCCCGAGGCACGGGTGCACAACCTTTGCGGCGCGATGCCGCTGGCCGATCTGCCCGACCTCGTGCGCGCCTGCAGCCTGTATGTCGGCTACGATACCGGTTCCACTCATCTGGCGGCGGCCCTGGGCGTGCCGACCGTGGCATTGCTGACCGGCGTGCCGAACCTGGAGGTCTGGTATCCGCTGGGCCGGAACGTCCAGGTGGTCGCGTCGCGCATCGCCTGCTCACCCTGCTATTTCAAGGTGGCGGCGCAGTGCCCGTATGGCGTGCCGTGCCTGGACGCGATCAGCGTCGACGCCGTCTGGACCGCCTGCACCGACGCGCTGGCCGATTCGGGCCTGCTGATCCCGCAACGCGCAGCCGCCTGATACCGGCGGACCGGACGGTCACGGTGCCGCCGTTGCTTCCCGTCCTCGCGGCGGCAGGGCCGCCAGCCATGGCTTGCCGCTGAAAATCCCGGACTGCCGTGCGCGTGCGTCTGCGTCTTTTGGCAAAGGGCGTGGCTGACCCGCACCCGGCAGGACGAAAGGACCGGCGACGAGGCCAACCCGCCGGCTGGCATCGGCACGCCGCCCGCCGCCCGACCGCGACGAGGGGACGCCGGGGCGGCGGGAGGGGTGGCATCCGGCGCGATTGCGTGTAGTCCTGATGCTCCTCAATCCCTGCCAGGAGAATCGGACCATGTCGCCTGCCGCGGCCCGACTCGCCGCCATCGCACGTCACGCGATGCTGTTTCCCGCCATCCTGCCTTCCCCTTTGGCCTTTTCCGCGCTGGCCTTTTCCGCGCTGGCCTTTTCCCTTCTGGCCGGAAGCCTCCTCCTGGGGAGCAGCCCGGCCGGCGCGCAGCAGCCGTCGGCGGCATCATCCGGCATGCCGGCGTCCGGTGGACCGGACGGCGCGGCCAACGTGCCGGCCGCGCACGCGACCCGTGCCCGCCCCGTCCCGACCGCGCGGTCGCCGCTGGCGATCGTCCGTGATGTCTGCCGCGATGAATCGGCCGCCTATTGCGCGCATCCGGACCGCGGACAGACGGAGCTCACCTGCCTGACGCGCAATCTGCCGAACCTGTCCCTGAGCTGCCAGAGCGCCGTGCTGGCGGCGGACAGCCGCGGCAGCGGCGCGCATAATCCGGTCGTCGCGAAGCGGCACCAACAGAAACTCGCCGCCGCAAGGCGCAATTGCCGCCCGGACTACCAGTTGTACTGCATCGGCGCGGTGCCGGGCGGCGGCGGCATCCTGCGCTGCCTGCGGGACAATTACGCAGAGCTGACGCCGACCTGCCAGGCGGCGCTGACCGCCTTGAACCAGGGATGACCCGCCGGCAGGGCGGGTTCCACGCATCCGCCGGTCCGCCGTCGCGACTGGCCTCAACGCAGCCGCGCCAGGACATCGCGTAGCCAGGCCGATGGCATGCCGGCCAGGAATTGCGCACGCAACTGTCCCCGGCGTGCCGGCGTCAGCCCCGCATCGTCCGGCGAGAAGAACTCGGGATCGGTGGTGAACAGCAGATACGCGTGCGTCTCGTTCTCCATCAGCGCCGGCTGATCCCGGTCGTAGCCCTGCCGCGCCAGAAAGGTCCGGAATGCCTCCCGCTCCGGCGCCGTCAGCGCGGACAGGTAGAACTGGTGCACATAGGCGGTGTAGGCCGGGTTGCTGAAATATTCCCCATGCGACAATTCGTGGGTCAGGATGGTGTCGCGTGCCCGCGGCGTGACGAAGGCGTCGGCGCCCAGGCGCGGCAGGGAGATCAGCGCCCCCCTGGCGTCCGTGCCGCGCCAGCCGAGTTGCGACAGCAGGCGGGCCAGCTGGCTTTCATCGGCGTTCAGCGGCACGCCGTCGCGGGCGGCGGTATCGAAGAACCGGTTCAGCTCCGCCACGTCATAGTCGTGCCCGTAATAGAACCAGCCGGACGCCGAACCCTCGGTGTGCACCGCGCGCGCCAGTTCCTCGGGCGTGAGGATGCGGTCATGGGGCAGGCCCCGCTTCTCGGTCAGGGCGGCGATCCGGTCCAGCATGCGGCCCTGGCGGTCCAGCGAGGCGAAATCAAGCACGACGATGTCCGGGTTCTCGGCCAGGCGGAAGACCGACAGGTCGGACGGCATGTTGCGCCGGATCCGCTCCATCGTCGCGGTGGTGATGGCGAAGGCGGGTTCGGCCTGGGGCAGCGCCGGCGGCGGGCTTGGAGCGGCGTCCGGGACAAGCCGCATGGGCGGCGGCACGACGCTGGCCTGCCGGACGGCGCCGCCGGCGGCGTTGCCGCCAACGGGATTACCAGCAGGGTTGCCACCGGGATTGGCATCGAGATTGCCAGCGGGATTGCCAGCGGGCTCCCCGGCGGGGCTGACCGTGGCGCCAGTGCTGGCGGCAAGCGGCACGGATCCCGGGCCGGCCGCTGGACGCAGGACCAGCCAGGCGGAGAACCCGCAGACGACCACCCCGCCGCCCGCCAGCATGGCCAGCGCAACGGTCCTGGCGAAACCGGGAGGAGCGGCCCGGCCACGGCGTGGAGCACGCTTCGGTTCCAGAATGACGGTGTCATCGTCCGGCGGCGGGGGCCGTCGCGGCGACAGCCTTCCCGGCCGGAGCCGCTTCACGCCGGCGCCTTCACGATGCGCGCTTCATCCGAGCCGGTCCGCACGGCGTGGCGACCGGTCGGTCAGGCGCCCGGATTGATGATGATGGCGCGGCGATCCGGTTCCTCCGACACCTGGAATTCGGAACGGTAAAATAACACCCGTCAACCGCGAAGCCAACGAAATCGCCCCCCGAAAACGTCCCTCAAAATCGCCCCTGGAAATCGCCCTTGGCCGCGCGGGATTGGCGGCAGTCCGCCGGGCCGTGCCGCGCAGGCCCACCCGTGCGACCGCGCGGTGGAGGCGCTGACCGGCGGCGACGGTGCGCGGTCGCCGGCGGGCCGGCCGGAGACGGTATGCCGGCCGGAGACGGCTATGACGGATCCGCGGTCAGCCCGGCCTTGGCCAGGCCGGCCAGCGCCGCCGCCTCGTCATTGTCCGAGGTGTCGCCGGTCACGCCCACGGCGCCGATAAGCGACTTGTCGCCGCCGCGGATCAGCACCCCGCCGGCGACCGGGATCATCGACCCGCCGATGGCGCTGTTCACCGCCGAAACGAAATGCGGCCGCTCCACCGCGCGCGCCCCCAGCGTGCGGGAGCCGACGCCCATCGCCAGGGCACCATAGGCCTTGCCGATCGCGATATCGGCGCGGCGCAGCGCCGTGCCTTCCTCGGCGGCGAATGCCTTCAGCACGCCGCGCGCGTCCAGCACGGCGACCGCCATCGGCGCGAAGGACTTCTCCCGCGCGTGCGCCAGCGCGGCCGCAATGATCGTCTGGGCCTTGGCGAGTGTCAGCTGTGTCATGGCGTTTCCCCTGGTTTGCGCATGATCGCGGAAAATGGTTACGGAATCGGTCCGCCTACAGGAACAGCCCGTCGGGATCGCCGTTGAACATCGCGCGGCCGACCGCCTCGAAATGCGATTCGCGGGACTGGATTTGTTGCGACAGCGTGTGCATGTCGCGGAACCGGCGCTCGAACGGCGTGCCCAGGAAGATGGCCGAGGTGCCGGCCGCCTTGTAGACCCAGTCCACCACGTCGGTCGCGGTATGGATCGCGTGCGCGCAGCCCAGGCGGACGCGCATCCGCGCCTGCAGCCCGATCGGCGCCCATTCGTCGGCGCTGGCATGGATGTCGCGCAGAATGCCGGTCAGATAGGCGCGCGCCGCGCCCAGCGCCGCTTCCCGCCGCGCCAGGCTGGCCTGGACGACGGCGTTGTCGGCCAGCCGCTGCAGCCCGCGCGGCGTCTTGTCGGCGGCCAGGGCGGTGAAGGAGTCCAGCATCGCCCGCGCCAGGCCGAAGCCGACGCCGGCGACGCCGACCGCATAGAGACCCTGCATGGTGAAGGCGTACAGCGGACCCGGCTCCGTGCGCAGCGACGGATCCTCCCGCGTGCCGGTGAACGATTCGGGGACGAACAGGTCGTTGACGGAATAGCTCTCCGACGCGGTGCCGCGCATGCCGATCGTCGTCCAGTCGTGGATCGGCGTCACGTTCTCCTTACGGAACAGCAACGTGCGGATCGTCGGGCGGCCGAACCGGTTCAGCCGCAACGACCCGTCGGGCTCGAGCACCTGACAATGCGCGCCCATCCAGTTCGCCTGGCGGCTACCGCTGGCGAAGCCCCAGGTGCCGCTGACCCGGTAGCCGCCCGGCACCGCCCGCGCCTTGCACGCGTTCGGCGGCCCCCAGGCGATCAGGCTGCGCGGATCGGCATAGATTTCCCGAGCCGTCGCCAGCGGAATGAACGGGGCGATCAGGGCGGCGCTGTTGGCGACGAAAAAGTTCCAGCCGACGGAGCCGTCGTGGCGGCTGAGTTCCTCGATCGCCGCCATGTAGACCCAGGGTTCCACCTGGTCGCCGCCGCAGGAGACGGGCAGCAGCATCCGCGCCATCCGCGCGTCGTGCAGCTGGGTCAGCAGCGGTTCCGGAATGGCCTGGGTCCGCTCGATCTCATCCGCCGCCGCCGCGATGGCAGGTCCCAAGGCCCGCGCGCGGGCCACGCAGTCGGCATCCTGGCGCAAGACCGGATCGGCGCGGGCGGTGCTGACTTGATCCATGGACGCTTCCAACGATCTGTTTCCCCGATTACCGGGCCGCTCGGGGGACGTTGTCAAATCCCGCTGGGTCAAATCCCGCCGGGTCAAACCCCGCCGGGTCAAACCATCCGCCGGCCGCCTGGCGCATGCAACCGCACATGGGAGCCCGCCGGCGCGGATGCTTCGTTGAACGAACGGGGCGGTTCCGCTACCACCTTGCCGCATGCGTCCCATTCGCCTTACGCCGCTTCTGGGTGTGGTCCTGCTGATGGCCACGCCGCCTGCCATGACCCCGGCGCTGGCCCAGGTCACGGTCGACCTCGGCGCGCTGCAGGCGCTGCCGGAACGCACCGAACCGGCCCCCCCGCGCCGCGCTCCGGCACCCAGGCCCGCGCCGATCAGCCGGGCGCCCGCCGGCAAGGCCGCGGAGACGCCGGCGGACACCGCGAGCAGGGGCACGGCGGCAGCGGCGGGGACGGCCGCCGGCAAGCCCGCCAGCACGCCGCAGCCGCCCGCGGCGCAACCGGCGCTGCCCGGATCGGCACCGGCCGAGGCGTCGATCCCGCCCGTCGCCCCGCCGACCGAGACGGCGCCGCCCCCACCGCCGCCGACCGTATCGGCGGCGGCCCCGACCAAGGCCGAACCCGGGCCGGCAGGGCAGGGCACGGCGGAGCAGGGCCTGCGGCTGCTGTTCGGCGCCGGCTCCGCCGATCTCAGCCCGGACAGCGCGGCATCCTTGAAGCAATTGGCCAGCGGCGCCGGGAAGGCGGACAGCACGACGTTCAACGTGCTGGCCTACGCCGCCGGCAGCAAGGACGACCCGTCCACCGCACGGCGCCTGTCCCTGGCCCGCGCCATGGCGGTCCGCAGCGCGCTGATCGGCGGCGGCGTCCCGTCCGCCCGGATCTACGTCCGAGCGCTGGGGAATGAGGCGGGGAAGGGGCCGGTGGACCGGGTGGATGTATCGGTGATGGGCGGCAACGCCGACAGCGCTCCAGCTGGCAGCATGCCACCTGGCAGCGTTCCATCTGGCAGCGTGCCACCTGGCAACGCGCCACCCGGCAACGCGCCACCGCCGGCGCCGGCGAGACCGGCCCAATGAGGCCCGTCCCATGAGCCCCGCTTCATGCCCCGTAGCCCCGCGTCATGCCCGATGAGCCCCGCTCCATGAACGACCCGGCCAGATGACCCATCCGTCGCGCTACGCCCTCCGCATGCTGGTGTTCCTTGTGCTGGTGGGTGCGCTGGTCGCGGCGCTGTCGCCGGTGCTGATCACGGCGTTCCTGAACAATCCGGTGCTGAACAGCCTGATCCTGCTGATCCTGCTAATCGGCATCATCTGGAACCTGCGCCAGGTGCTGCGCCTGTCGCCCGAGGTCACCTGGCTGGAGACCTACCAGACCGCGCGCACCCGCCTGGCCGCCCTGCCCTCGCCCAGGCTGCTGGCGCCGATGGCCTCCATGCTGGCGGCGCGGGAGAGTCACGGGCACGGCAATGTCGGCCATTTCACCCTGTCCGCCAGCGCCATGCGCACCCTGCTGGACGGCATCGCCTCCCGCCTGGACGAAAGCCGCGAACTGTCGCGCTACATGACCGGCGTGCTGATCTTCCTGGGCCTGCTGGGCACGTTCTGGGGGCTGCTGAAGACCGTGGGGTCGGTGTCCGAGGTGATCGGCAACATGACGCTGGGCTCCGGCGACCTGGCGCTGATGTTCGAGCAGCTGAAATCCGGCCTCGCCCGGCCGCTGGCCGGCATGGGCACCGCCTTCTCGGCCAGCATGTACGGCCTGTCGGGCGCCCTGGTGCTGGGCTTCCTGGACCTGACCGCAGGCCAGGCGCAGAACCGCTTCTTCAATGAGCTGGAGGAGTGGCTGGCCGGGCTGACCCGCCTGTCCTCGGGCGCGGTGCCGGAAGGCGAGGGATCGGTGCCGGTCTATGTCCAGGCGCTGCTGGAGCAGACCGCCGAGAACATGGAGAGCCTGCAGGGCATCCTCACCCGCGACGAGGATGCGCGGACGCAGATGCGCCAGGCGCTGCTGAGCCTGAACGACCGGCTGGGGATGCTGGTGGATACGATGCGGGCGAACCAGCAGCTGATGCTGCGGATCGCCGAAACCCAGTCCGGCCTGGCACCGGCCCTGCAGCGCCTGAGCGACGTGCAGGGCGGCGACGATATCGCCCGGACCCATCTGCGCGCGATCGAGCAGCACGTCCAGCGGCTGGTGACGGAGTCCGAGCAGGGGCGGGCACGCGCGACGGCGGAGCTGCGCAATGACCTGCGGCTGCTGACCCGCACCGTGGCCGCGCTGGCCGAGGCGGCGAAATAATGGCCCTGCGCGCGCGCCGGCACGGCGGCAACGGGCTGGAGGCATGGCCCGGCTATGTCGACGCGCTGTCGACCCTGCTGATGGTGATCATCTTCGTGCTGCTGGTCTTCGTGCTGGCGCAGGCCTTCCTGTCGGTGGCGCTGTCCGGCCGCAGCAAGGAGCTGGACAAGGCCACGCATGAGATATCTGCCCTGTCGCAGGCGCTGTCGCTGGAACAGGGCAAGGAATCCGGCCTGGAACAGTCGCTCAAGCAGCTCACCGCCACCCTGGCCGCCCGCTCGGCGGAGCGCGACCGGTTGCAGACGCAACTCGCGGCCGCCGCCGCGCGGAACACGTCGGTCCAGGCCCAGGCCGACGCCGCCCAGGCGCAGGCCAGGGAAGCCGCCGCCCGGGCGGACGCGCTGAGCAGCCAGATGGCGGACCTGCAGAAGACGGTGACGGCGGACAAGGAGACGATCCGCCTGAAGCTGGCCGATCTGGCGAACCTGTCCGAGCAGGTGCGGGCGCTGACCGCGCTGCGCGATGAGCTGGAACGGCAGGCGCAGGACGCCGCCGCGAAGGCGATGACCGATGCGCAGCGGCGGGCCGCGGTGGAAGCGCAGCTATCGGATGAGCGCAAGCTGGGCGACAGCGCCCGCGCGCAGATCGCGCTGCTGAACCAGCAGATCGACTCGCTGAAGGATCAGCTGGCCGGGATCGCCAAGGCGCTGGACCTGGCGCGGGCGCAGGGGCGGGAAAAGGACACCCAGATCGGCAACCTGGTGCAGAAGCTGAACACTGCCCTGGCCTCGAAGGTCGAGGAGTTGCAGCAGTACCGCAGCGAGTTCTTCGGCCGCCTGCGCGCGGTACTGGCCAATCGGCCCGGCATCGCAGTGATCGGCGACCGGTTCGTGTTCCAGAGCGAGGTGCTGTTCCCGGTCGGCAGCGCCGAGCTGACGCCGGCGGGCGTGGCGCAGATCGGCGCGCTGGCCAGCACGATCAAGGACATCGCGGCACAGATCCCGTCCGATGTCCGCTGGGTGCTGCGCGTGGACGGCCATACCGACCCGCAGCCGGTGAAGGGCGGCACCTATGCGTCCAACTGGGAGCTGTCGGCGGCGCGGGCGATCACCGTGGTGAAGCTGCTGATCGCCGAGGGCGTGCCGGCGGACCACCTGGCCGCCACCGGCTTCGGCGAATACCAGCCCTTCGGTCCGGGCGACACGCCGGACGCCTACGCCAAGGACCGGCGAATCGAATTGCGGCTGACGGACCGGTAGGGCGAGCCGCGCCGACCGGGTCCGCGCGGCGGTCTTCAGGCCGCGGGCACCGCGCACGAGACGAAGACCGGGCCGCCTGGAACCGTCGCCGGGAGCCGTCTCCGGAAACCGTCCGGGCGTCTGGATGGCCCGAACCAGCGGGATGGCCCCAAACAGGCTGAAGGCCCCGGACCGGGTGGTCCGAGGCCTTCACATTGTTTGTGTGCGTCCGTTCCCGGACCGGCTTTCGCTTATCCCGCCACGCGAGCGGCGGAGAGACAAGCGTCGGAGATCCAGGCCCGGGTCAGGGACAGCACCGAACAATGAGACACTGGATCACCTCCTTTCAGTTGTTGACACTGCCGAAACTCTGACCCCCTCGCCGGCATATTGCAAGCCAAACTTGCCGCGCCGCGGCACAGGCCGGCGGCTGGCCCTTGTGCAAGCTGGCCCTTGTGCAAGCTGGCGGTTGTCGCGCGCGTGCTCTATACGATCCAGGAACATCACGGAGTCGCGACATGGGTCAATTGCGTGGCGGGCACATCGGGTTTGCCATCCTGTTGGCGCTCGCGGGCGGCCTGATCACGACCAGGGCCAAGGCCGACAGCCTCTGTGCCGGCAGCGTCACCGGTTCCGTCCTGCAGGCACTGCCGACGCCCACCACCGTGTCTCCCAGCCAGCCGATCAGCGACAACCGGAACCCGGAGCTGACGAAGGCGTTCTTGCAGGGCATCCAGTCCGCCGGCCTGACCGTGCTGCCGGCAAACCAGGGCAATGTGCAGGTGGACATGACCTTCACCGTGACGCCGCCCGGCGGCGGAGCCGGCAATGACAGCACGTTCCGCGGCTTCGGCTGGATGAGCGGAACCCACGCCCCCGGTGGCGGCGTGCCGGTGGGGTCCCGTGTGTCCATCAGCATCGAGGCCACCAACCTGAACAGCCAGACGCTGTCCTGGATCGGCACCATCGCCTGCACCGTGCAGGCCAGCGACCCGGACCGCCTGGCGACCCATTTCGGGGAGCTGGTGGGCCGCGCCCTGGGACGCTCGATCAACCGGCAGGCCCTCTGACCCAGGGTCTCGACACAGGATCTCCGCCAGCAGATCTCCGCCAGAAGATCTCTGCCAGACCGGCGCGTCCGCCCCTTTCGGCGCCCCGCCGCTTGTTCCATGCTAGCCGGCCGGAGCATCGGGGGATGGCGCCGGGGGATGGTGCCAGGGGATGGCGCCAGGGGATGGCGCCGGTGCAGGGAGACCAGGCATGGCTCAGCGCATGGTTCAGGGCATTCATCGCTACCCGCCCATGGAGCGGGTGGTCTACGGCGTCGAGCTGGCGCGGGCGCTGTCCGATGAGATCGACAGGCTGGGCGCCAAGGCCGTGTATGTGCTGGCCAGCGGCACGCTGACCCGGGAAACCGACGTGATCGACACGGCGCGGCGCATTCTGGGCAATCGCATGGCCGGGCTGTGCGCGCGGATCGGCGCCCATACGCCGCGTATCGACGTGGTGGCGGCGGCCAACGAGGCGCGGGCGGCCAAGGCCGACCTGCTGCTGACGATCGGCGGCGGGTCGGTGACCGACGCGGCGAAGATGGTCGGCCTATGCCTGGGCAACGACGTCACCACGCCCGAGGGCCTGGACCGGTTCAAGGCGATCATCACCGCCGACGGGAAGACGGAGCGGCCGCCGGTGAAACCGCCTTCCATCCGGTCCATCGATGTACCGACGACGCTGTCGGCCGGCGAGTTCACCGCCATGGCCGGCTGCACCGACACGGTGCGCCACGTGAAGGAAAGCTACGCCCATCCGCTGATGATGCCGCAGGCGGTGATCCTGGACCCGGCGGTCACCATCCACACGCCGCTTTGGCTGTTCCTGTCCACCGGACTTCGGGCGGTGGACCATGCGGTGGAGGACCTGTGCTCGATCAACCCGACGCCGTTCTCGGACGGCATGTCGATGCATGCGCTGCGGCTGCTGGCCGCCGGGCTGCCCGCCGTCAAGCGCGATCCCTCCGACCTGGCCGCCCGGCTGGACTGCCAGCTGGGCGCGTGGATGTCGATCATGGGCTCGCAGAACGGCGTCACCAAGGGAGCCAGCCACGGCATCGGCCATGTGCTGGGCGGCACGGCCGGCGTGCCGCACGGCTATACGTCCTGCGTCATGCTGCCGCATGTGCTGCGGTTCAACGCGCCGGTGAATGCCACCCGGCAGGCCTGGGTCAGCGAGGCGCTGGGTTGGCCGGGCAAGCCGGCGGCCGATGCGGTCGCGGCACTGGTGGCTTCGCTGGACCTGCCGCAGACGCTGCGCGAGGTGGGGGTGACCGCGGACCAGCTGGATACGATCGCGGAAGGGTCGATGCATGACCGGTGGGTGCACACCAACCCGCGGAAGATCGACGGGCCGGCGACGGTGCGGATGCTGCTGGACGCGGCGTGGTAGCACGCCGCCCGCGCGCAGGAGGCGGCTCGATCGTTGCGGATGATACCACAATGATCCGGATCTGGAAAATGACCGGGAGCTGGAAAATGACCCGGAGCTGGAAGATAACTGGGAGCAGCAGGAGCGTATCGGCATGGCGTCCTTCGACCTGATCATCCGCAACGGCACCGTCGTCACCGCCGTCGACAGCACGGCCTGCGACATCGGAATCACCGACGGCCGGATCGCCGCGCTGGGCACCAACCTGGGCACCGCGAGCCGGGAGATCGATGCCAGCAACCGGCTGGTGCTGCCCGGCGGCGTCGACAGCCATTGCCATATCGAGCAGCCGCGGCCGGACGGCAGCTGGAACGCCGATGATTTCGAAAGCGCCACCACCTCGGCGGCGTTCGGCGGCACCACCTGCGTGATCTGCTTCTCGCCCCAGTTCAAGGGACATGGCATCGCCGAGCGGGCCGAGGATTACCACCGGCGGGCGAAAAAGGCGGTGATCGACTATAGTTTCCACATCATCATCACCGATCCCTCGCCGCGGGTGATCGAGCAGGAACTGCCGCCGCTGGTCGCCGCCGGGCATCGTTCGATCAAGATGTTCATGACCTACGATCCCAGCTTCCTGACGGATGCCGAGGTGCTGACGGTCCTGGCCGCGGCACGCAGGAACCAGGCTTTCGTCGTCGTCCACGCCGAAAACCACGAGGCGATCAAATGGATGACGAAGCGGCTGGAGGCGGCCGGCCTGACCGACGCCAAATACCATGCCTGGGCGAAGCCGGCGGTGGTGGAGCGCGAGGCGGTGCAGCGGGTGATCGCGCTGGCGGAGCTGCTGGACGTGCCGATCCAGATCTTCCACGTCACCTGTGAGGAAGCCGCCGAGGAAATCCGCCGCGCCCAGGGCCGCGGCCTGAAAGTGTTCGGAGAGACCTGTCCGCAATACCTCGCCTTCACCGCCGGGGACCTGGACCGCCCCGGCCAGGAGGGCAGCAAGTTCCTGTGCAGCCCCGCGCCGCGCAGCAAGGCGGACCAGGAGGCGCTGTGGAAGCATATCCGCCTGGGCACGCTGGGCTGCGTGTCCTCGGACCATGCGCCGTACCAGTTCGAGGGGCCGAAGGGGAAGCAGGCGATCGCCCGCGAATCCCCGTTTTCGAAAATCCCCAACGGCGTGCCGGGACTGGAGACGCGGATGCCGTATCTGCTGTCCGAGGGCGTCCGGAAGGGTCGGATCGATTTGCATACATTCGTTGCGGTCACCGCCACCAATCCGGCGAAACTGTTCGGGCTGCACCCGCGGAAGGGATCGATCGCCGTCGGCATGGACGCCGATATCGGCATCTGGGATCCCGATCTGTCCCGCACCGTGACGAATGCGGAGCTGCACCACGCGGTGGATCACACGCCGTATGAGGGCATGACGCTGACCGGTTGGCCTGTCACTACGCTGGTCCGCGGTACCGTGGTGATGGACGCGTCGTCCCGCCACGTGGCACCAGGATTCGGCCAGTTCCAGCCTCGGGAAACCTATCCGCTGATGATGCCCAGCGGGCGGTTCCCCACGCCGTTCGATCCGCACGGATAAAGCATGACAGGGTCATGTTGACCCTGCCACGCTTTGTCAATTCTGTGGTTCAAGAGGCACGATTCACGCCTTCCAACCGCCGGCTTCAGGCGATCGCGCTTAACCTCTTTGATTCGAGAGCGCGATTCACGCCCTCCAACCGCCGGCTTCAGGCGATCGCGCTCTATCACATCTTTGATTCGAGAGCGCGATTCACGCCTTCCAACCGCCGGCTTCAGGCGATCGCGCTCTCTTGGACCGGCGCGGCGGACCGGGTGAAACGGTTCGGCAAGCGGGCCCGGCCGCGCGACTGCACCGCGCCGGTGCCGGCACCGGATGTGGCAATAGCGCAACAAATCCGCCGGCCCGATCCCTCCTTGATCCGTATCAAACGCGGCCTGGCATTTCGATGATTGGTTGCCTCTCGTTCGCTGAGAGGCAGAACCATCGACGATGCCGGCACCGGGCAGACGGCGCCGCAAGGAGTGACAATGAAGAAAATGCTGTTCGCCGGCACCATTCTTGGTGCGCTGGCGCTCACCTCCGGGGCGCATGCCCAAGGCATTTCCCCACCCTGGGATCTGAACCAGGCGCCGGTCGGCAAGGAAGCCGGGACGTTCATGATGCGGCTGCGCGCGATCGGCGTGATTCCGTTGAATTCCTCCAGTTCCGTGCAGGCGATCGGCGGCACCGTCAGCGCCACGGCCCAGGCAGCCCCTGAGGTCGACTTCTCCTACTTCCTGACCGATCACATCGCGTTCGAACTGATCGCCGCCAGCACCCGCCATGACGTCAGTGTGCACAACTCGGTCCTGGGCAATGTCGATGTCGGCAGCACCTGGGTTCTGCCGCCGACCGTGACGGTACAGTATCACTTCTTTCCGAAGGAACGGTTCAGCCCCTATGTTGGCGTCGGCCTGAACGTCAGCTTCTTCTATGCGACCAACCCGGCCAATCCGCCGGTCACGCACTGGAGCCTGTCGAACGGCGTGGGTGCGGCAATCCAGGCCGGTTTCGACTATAACTTTTCCGGCCACTGGTTCGCCAATTTCGACGTGAAGCAGATCTTCGTGCACACCAATGCCAGTGTCGACGCGCTGGGCACGACGATCAAGGCCAGCACATGGCTGAACCCGCTGGTGATCGGCGCCGGCATCGGCTACCGCTTCTGACCCGATCGTGACCTGGCAAGGCCGGATGGTCCGTCCATCCGGCCCCGCAACGGTCCCGGCCGCCGCGCCGGCCGGTTTCGACGCGCGGCTCCATTTGGTGCACACTCGTCCCATCCTCGGGAGCGAAGCATCATGAAGATCACTGGCGTCGAGACGTACTGGACCCAGATCCCCTTCGATATGGGCGGCAAGCCCAAGGTGATGGGCGGGTTGAACTGGCAGGTGATGAACGGTGTCTGGCTGCGCGTCCTGACCGATCAGGGCGTGGAAGGCTGGGGCGAGGCGTTCGGCCATGCCTGCTCCGCCGCGACGATGGCGGTGTTGGATACCCAGCTGGCGCCGGCCATCCTGGGCCAGGACGCCCGCGACATTGCCGGATTGCGCCAGCGCCTGGCACAGGCTTTCCATATTTACGGCCGTAACGGTCCGCATGTCTTCGCCCTGTCCAGCCTGGACATCGCATTGTGGGACATCGCCGGCAAGGCCGCCGGCCAGCCGCTCTGGCGTCTGCTGGGCGGCACCCCGGCCGGATCGCTGCGCGCCTATGCCTCGCTGTTGCGGTATGGCGAGGCCTCCGCCGTCGCCGCCGCGTGTGAACGGGCGCTGTCGCGCGGCTATCGCGATGTCAAGCTGCATGAGATCACCACGCCGGACATCCTGGCCGCGCGTCGGGCCCTGGGGGACGAGCCGCGGCTGATGGCGGACGTGAACTGCCCCTGGACCGTCTGGAAGGCGATCGCGATGGCGCGGGAGGTGCAGGACGCGAACCTGACCTGGCTGGAGGAGCCGGTATGGCCGCCAGGCGACTTCGCCGGCCTGGCTCGGGTCAGGCTGGAGGGCGGCATCCCGATCGCCGCCGGGGAAAATGCCGCCGGGCTGCAGGATTTCAAGGCGGCGTTCGACGCCGAGGCACAGGACATCGCCCAACCCAGCGTCACGAAAATCGGCGGCCCGTCGGCGATGATCGAAATCGCCGCCCTGGCCAGGGCGCACGCCGTCCGGCTGGTGCCGCACAATGCCTATTTCGGCGCCGGCTACCTGGCATCGCTGCATCTTGTCGCCGCGCTGGCGCCCGAGGCGCCGTTCGAGCGGCTGTTCATCGACCTGCGGGACGATCCTTATGGCGGCCTGCTGGACGCCAAGGACGGCAGCGTCGCCGTGCCGGACGGCCCCGGCCTCGGGCGGGATCCCGACATGGCGGTCCTGCGCAAATACCAGGTCAGGGAGCCGGCGCGCCACCGGCTGTAGGCCGGACCGCACGGATATCAGGTTTCGGATACCGGGCGACGATCGGAAGACGCGGCAGGGACGAAGGGCGCGACGCTGGCGAGGACCGCGACTCTGGTGAAACGCGACCTTGGTGAAACGCGACATTGGTGAAACACGACCTTGGTGAAACGCGGCCTTGGTGAAACGCGGCCTTGGTGAAAGATGCAGCGCTGGCCGCCGTCCCTGGCAACGCGCGGTAGCAGTGCAGAGCCAGCCTTCAACTTCTGCCCATCAACTAGGCGGAGGCACGATTTTCGTTGCAACGTGCCTGCATTTTGGTTGACGGCCGCCCAAAACTGATAGCACAAACGAGCATCGTCAAAATTCCGAATCGAATCGAGATTCGGACCAGATTGAGGGGCCCTTATGTCGAAAGCGTTCATCGCCAAGGTGATCCAGGAGTCCGCCGAGCTGACCGGGGCTGCGGCGAATCGCGCGACGGGTGACCTGATCGACGCAATCGTCAAGGAGCTGAAGAAGGCAGGCAAGTTCACCCTGCCCGGCTTCGGCACGTTCACCGTCCGCAAGACCAAGGCCCGCAAGGGCTTGAATCCGCGGACCGGCGCCGCGATCAAGGTCAAGGCCGGCAAAACCGTCCGCTTCAAGGCGTCCCCGGTCCTGAAGAAGTCCGTCTGAGTCTCCGCGTCGTCCGTCCGCGGCACCCTCCGTTCGCCGCAACCCCCGTCGGCAGCAACGCCGTTGGCGACATTACCGTTGGCGACATCATGGGGCGGACATCGCGGCCAACAATCCCTGAGAGAAGGTTTTAATCCCCCGGGTCTTTGCAAGCCTGGCCGCGGGGGACTAAAAATATTCTCCCAGGGGCTTATATGACGTCCATGCGTAACGAAATCCTGGCGTACAAACGTGAGCGTATTCTCGAAGAGGCCGTGAAGCTGTTTTATGAGCGCGGCTTCAGCGGCACCACGCTCGACGACATCGCCACCGAGCTGGGTGTCACCAAGCCTTTTATCTACACGCATTTTCGCAGCAAGGTGGAACTGCTGGAGGCGGTCTGCCGCCCCACCATCGAGATGTCGTTGCAAGCGATCGATGCGGCCGCGAGGAGCCCGGGATCCGCGACGCAGCGGCTTTATTACGGGATCGTCGCCTTCACCGGCGTCATCATGCAGCGCCAGGCCAACATCGCGGTCTATTTCCGTGAGGAGAAGAGCCTGTCGAAGGACGGCCTGGCGGAAATCACCGTGCTGCGCAAGAAGTTCGACAAGGTATTGAGCGGGCTGCTGGAGGAAGGTGTCGCCTCGGGCGAGTTCACCATTCCCGATATCCACCTGGCCGCCCTGGCGATCGGCGGCATGGTCAGCTGGGCCTACACCTGGCATCGGGAGGATGGGCGCCTTGGTGTCCCGGAACTCTGTGAGAAGATGGCCGCCTTGTCGCTGCAGATGGTCGGGGCCAACCCCGCGGAGATGGTCGGGGCCAACCCCGCGGATATGGTCGGAGCCGACCCCGCGGCGTTGCTCCGGGCGAAGCCCCCGGCGGGCTGATCCGCGCGGCGTCGGCCACGCATGACCGACGCCGCGGCGCGACCGCGGTCTATCCGATCTTCGCCAGCACGCCCTTCGCCGCCTTCACCACCGCGTCGGCGGTGATGTCGAACTTCGCGTAGACGTCGCCGATCTTGCCCGATGCGCCGAAGGAATGCATGCCGACGAAGGCGCCGTTGAAGCCCAGGTAACGGCCCCAGGCGATCTCCACGCCGGCTTCGACGGCGACGCGGGCGCCGGTCTCAGGCCCGAGGACGGATTGCTTGTAGGCGGCGTCCTGCTCCTCGAACAAGGTGCGGCTGGGCATCGAGACCACGGCGGTCGGAATCCCTTCCTTCTGCAGGACGTCCCGCGCCTGGACCGCAAGCTGCACTTCCGATCCGGTGCCGATCAGCGTCACCTTGCGCGGGCCGCCTTCCGCCTCATGCAGCACGTAGGCGCCGCGGGCCGACCGGTTCTCGGCGGTGGCATCGGCACGCAGCATGGGCAATGGCTGGCGCGACAGCGCCAGGAACGCCGGCCGGTGGTGCTGGCGCAGGATCAGCTCCCAGCATTCCGCCGTCTCCACGGCGTCGCCCGGCCGATAGACGTCCAGGCCGGGGATCGCCTGCACCGCCGCCAGGTGTTCCACCGGCTGGTGGGTCGGACCGTCCTCGCCCAGTCCGATCGAATCATGCGTCATGACGAAGATCGTGCGGATTCCCATCAGCGCCGACAGGCGGATCGACGGCCGGCAATAGTCGGAGAAGCACATGAACGTGCCGCCATACGGGATCAGGCCGCCATGCAGGGCGATGCCATTCATCGCCGCCGCCATGCCATGCTCCCGCACGCCGTAATGCACGTAGGACCCGCCATAGACGCCCGGCTTCACCTCGACCTGCCCCTTGGCCTTGGTATTGTTCGACGGCGTCAGATCGGCGGAGCCGCCCAGCAGCTCAGGGATCGCCGCGAACAGATGATCCAGCGTGCCGCCGCTGGCGGCGCGGGACGCGATGGGCTTGCCGCTGTCGACGAACTGCTTCTTCGCGGCCAGCACCGCGGCTTCCCAGCCGGACGGCAACTCGCCCTTCTGGCGGCGGGTGAATTCCGCCCGCAGCGCCGCCGGGGCCTGTGCCAGCCTGGCCACCCAGGCCTCCCGCGTCGGCTTGCCCCTGGCCCCGATCTCCCGCCAGCGCCGCATCAGGTCATCCGGGATAACGAAGGGCGGCGCGTCCCAGCCCAGCAGCTTGCGCGCGCCGGCGATCTCCTCCGGCCCGGGCGCGTCGCTATGCGCCTTCTGCGTGCCGGCTCGCGTCGGGAAGCCGAAACCGATGATCGTGCGGCAGGAGATCATCGACGGCCTGTCCGTCACCTTCTGCGCCTCGACGATCGCCGCGCGGATCGCATCCGTGTCGTGGCCGTCGATCTCCTGCACATGCCAGCCGGAGGCGCGGAACCGCTCCGTTTCATTATCCGACACGGACAGCGAGGTCGCGCCGTCGATCGAAATGGAATTGTTGTCGAAGAAGGCGATCAGCTTGCCCAGGCGCAGATGGCCGGCGAGCGAGATCGCCTCCTGGCTGATCCCCTCCATCAGGCAGCCATCGCCCAGGAAGACATACGTATAGTGATCGACCAGCGCATCGCCGAAGCTGGCGTTCAGAATCCGCTCCGCCAGCGCCATGCCGACCGAGTTGGCGATACCCTGCCCCAAGGGCCCGGTGGTGGTCTCGATGCCGGAGGCATGGCCGTATTCCGGATGCCCGGCGGTCTTGCTGTCGATCTGGCGGAAATGCTTGATCTGGTCGATCGTCATGTCCGGATAGCCGGTCAGGTACAGGATGCTGTACAGCAGCATCGAGCCATGGCCGTTGGAAATGATGAACCGGTCGCGGTCCGGCCAGTGTGGATCGGCCGGGTCGAACCGCATGAAATCCTTGAACAGGACCGTGGCGATGTCGGCCATGCCCATCGGCATGCCGGGATGGCCGCTATTGGCCGCCTGCACGGCATCCATCGACAGGAAGCGGATGCAGTCCGCCATGTCGCGCAGAACCTTGTCGCGTGGCGCCGGGACCGGCTTCGGCGAGGTCGTCGTTACGGTTTCAGGGGCGGAACCTGATGACATGACACCTGCTCTCACGAATGCGGAAGGACCGTGGAATAGCGCGCTCGGGCAGCCGCGTCCAACCGTCCCGTATCACGTTGACCGGCGCTCCGGCGGGGCATGGGAGGCGGGGCGCGGGATTCGTCCGCCCTGGTCATCGCGGCGCGGCCGCGCGGCGCAGCCGGTCGTTGATCGCCCGCCCCAGGCCCGCGTCCGGGATCGGCATCACCGCGATCCCGCGCAGGCCCGCGACCCGGTCCAGGCTGCGCAGCCCGTCGAACAGGCGGGCCGCCGCCTCCGCGGTGTCGCCCGCCACGCTCAGCTGGAACGTCGCCGCCGCGCCGGGCAGCGGCGTCCCGAAGGCCAGAAGCCCCTCATCCGCCGCGGCCGACGCGGCATTCAGCCGCACCGGGCAGGCCGGCGCGTAATGCGACGACAGCATGCCCGGCGAACGCAGTGCCTCGCCCGCCCCCGCGGCGGCGGGGGGCGGCGCGGATCGCACCGAACCCAGGCAGGCTTGCAAGTCCTCCAGCGTCACGCCGCCGGGCCGCAGCATCACCGGGTCCGCGCCGGACAGGTCCAGCACGGTGGATTCGACGCCGACCGGGCAAGGTCCGCTGTCCAGGACGGCCGCGATCCTTCCGTCCAGCCCGTCCAGCACATGCGCCGCCGTGGTCGGGCTGACCCGGCCGGAACGGTTGGCCGAGGGCCCGGCGATCGGCCGCCCCACCGCCCGCAGCAATGCCGTCGCCACCGGATTGGCCGGCACGCGCACCGCCAGCGTATCCAGGCCGGCACCGGTCAGCAGCGCGACCGGGCAATGCGGCGCCCGCCGCAGCACCAGGGTCAGCGGTCCCGGCCAGAAGCGCGCCGCCGCCAGGCGGGCACGCGCATCCGCCTCGACATGGGCGAAGGCCGCCTCGGCGGACGGATAGTGGCAGATCAGCGGATTGAAGCGCGGCCGCTCCTTGGCGGCGAAAATCGCTGCCACTGCCTGCGGATTCGTCGCGTCGCCGCCCAACCCGTACACCGTTTCGGTGCCGAACGCGACCAGTTCGCCCGCCGTCAGCAAGGCCGCCGCCCGCAGGATGCCATCCCGGGTGGGGGACAGAAGCTCCGTCATCGGGGCTGCATAGTCGTTCCGCGCGGCCATGGCAAAGCCGGCGGCGGGCGGATAAGTTGTGCGTGGATTCGACCGATCAGGGAACAGACGTCATCATGCTCGATATCGCCTTCGCCAAGCCGGCCTTGCCGAAATCCGGCGCGCTGGTGCTGTTGATCGCCGAGGGCGCGGCACCGTCCGGCCTGTGGGCCCAGGCCGATGAGGCAACCGGCGGCGCGATCGGCAGGGCGCTGAAGGTCGCCGAATTCAAGGGTGCCAAGGGCAAGACCTGCGCGATCCTGGCGCCCGGCGCCGAGCTGAGCCGCGTGCTGGCGATCGGCATCGGCAAGGCCGGGGACGTCACCCGCAAGATCCTGGAGGAAGCCGGCGGCGCGATCACCGCCGCGCTGACGCGGGACGCCGCGGTGGCCATCGCCGCCGACTCGCTGACCGGCGCGCAGGCCGCCGAGGTCGCGCTGGGCGCCGTGCTGCGCGCCTATCGCTTCGACCGCTACCGCACCAAGGAAAAGGCCGAGGACAAGCCGAGGCTGGCGAAGCTGACGGTGCTGACAGCCGAACCGCCAAAGGCGAAGGCGGCATGGGAGCCGCTGGCCGCTACCGCGAACGGCGTATTCCTGACGCGCGATTTCGTCAGTGAGCCGCCCAATGTCCTGAACCCGGCCGAAATGGCCGATCGCTGCCGCAAGCTGGCGGAACTCGGCCTGAAGATCGAGATCCTGGGACCCAAGGAGATGGGCAAGCTGGGCTTCGGCGCGCTGATGGGGGTGTCGCAGGGCAGCGCCAACGAACCGCGCTTGGTGGTGATGCAGTGGCATGGCGCGTCCGGCAACGGCAAGCGCGGGACAAGGGACAAGCCGATCGCCTTCATCGGCAAGGGCGTGACCTTCGATACCGGCGGCATCAGCATCAAGCCCGCCGCCGGCATGGAGGACATGAAGTGGGACATGGCCGGCGCCGGCACGGTCGCCGGGCTGATGGCCACGCTGGCCGGCCGCAAGGCGAAGGTGGACGCCGTCGGCCTGATCGGCCTGGTGGAGAACATGCCGTCCGGCACGGCGCAGCGCCCCGGTGACGTGGTCACCAGCTATTCCGGCCAGACGATCGAGGTGATCAACACCGATGCCGAAGGCCGCCTCGTGCTGTGCGACGTCATGTGGTACGCGCAGCAGAAATTCGACCCGAAGTTCATGGTCGACCTCGCGACCCTGACCGGCGCGATCATCATCGGTCTCGGGCACGAATACGGCGGCATGTTCAGCAACAATGACGCGCTGTCGAAGCAGTTGCACGATGCGGGGCAGGAGACCGGCGAACGCGTCTGGCGCATGCCGCTGGATGAGGCATACGACAAGCAGCTCCGCTCCGATATCGCCGACATGAAGAATGTCGGCGGCCGGCCCGCCGGGTCGATCACCGCCGCGCAGTTCCTGCAGCGCTTCGTCACCAACAACCGGCCCTGGGCGCACCTGGACATCGCCGGCACGGCCTGGAGTTCGAAGGACGGCGCGGTGACGCCGAAGGGCGCGACGGCCTTCGGCGTGCGTCTGCTGGACCGGCTGGTGGCCAATCATTACGAGGGCTGATGACCGGGATCGGCTTCTACCACCTGACCCGATCGACGCTGGAGCAGGCCTTGCCGCGCCTGCTGCAGCGCACCCTGGCTGCCGGCCAGCGGGCACTGGTGCTGACGCCGGATGCAGCGACGCGGACCGCGCTGGATGAGGCGCTATGGCGGCAACCCGTTTGGCTGCCACACGGCACCGAGGCCGACGGTGACGCCGACCTGCAGCCGATCTGGCTGTCGACGGAGCCGGTGGCGGCGAACGGCGCCCGCTTCCTGTTCCTGACACACGGTGCCTCCACCGACCGGATCGGCGCGTTCGACCGCGCCTTCGACCTGTTCGACGGCACCCGGGAGGACGCCGTCCAGGCCGCCCGGCAACGCTGGAAGGCGGCCCGCGACGCCGGCCATGCCGTAACGTATTGGCAACAGACAGAGGCAGGCTGGCAGCAGAAGGCCTGAGCGGGTGGAAGGACGACCGATGCGTTACAACCGATGAGTCAACCGATGAGTCAACCGATGAGTCACATGGGCCGGCTTGCCGCGCTGATCGCGACGGCATTGCTGGCGGCCGGATGCTCGACCTGGAATCCGCCCGCCGACACCGCGGCGGGCGCGGACCGCGCCGGCTGGACCGGGCGGACCCAGGTCATCGGCAACAACAGCACCGTCGCCGGCAATGCGGAGGCGACCTATCTGCAGCAGAAATGGGGCGTGGGGCTGCGGCGCTGAGGCCGCCGCGGATCGCCGCACGCCGATCCGCCGCCATCCGGTCAGGGTTTCCCGCTGACCAGCGCCAGCAACGGCAGCAGAATCGCATCCCGCTCCCTTACCAGCTCCGCCATCGACCGGCCGGCGGCCTCGGCGCGCACGCCGTCGATGATCTTGCGGCAGTTTTCCTCGTTCAGCTCCGGCGTGCTCATGGTCTCCCACCAGCTTTCGAAGGCCGGCTTGAACTGGGCCAGCAGGTGCTCGATGCCACCTTCGCCGCCGCCCAGGTGGAAGGTCATGTGCGGGCCCATCGCCGCCCAGCGCAGGCCGGGCCCGGCGCTGATCGCGGTGTCGACATCCTCGACGCTCGCCAGCCCGGTGACCACGGCGCTGACCGCCTCCCGCCACAGCGCCGCCTGCAGCCGGTTGGCCAGGTGGCCGCGGGCTTCCTTGCGGATATGGATCGGCTTCTTGCCGATATGCCGGTAGAACTCCAGGCACCACGCGATCGTTTCGGGCGCGGTCTCCCGGCCGCCGACGACCTCCACCAGCGGGATGAGGTGCGGCGGGTTGAACGGATGCCCCACGGCGAGGCGTGGGGCGGAGCGGAAGCCGGCCTGCATCTCGCTCATGATCAGGCCGGAGGTGGAGGAGCCCAGGATGGCGTCCGGCCGCAGCGCCATGTCGATCCGGCCGTACAGCGCGCGCTTGACCGGCAGGCGTTCCGGCGCGTTTTCCTGCACGAAATCGGCGGCGGCGACGGCGTCCTCGGGCGACGGATGGAAGCGCCACGCGTCCGGTGAGGCATCGGCAGCCATGCCGAGAGCGGACATGGCCGGCCAGGCGTCGGTGATGGAGCGGCGGACATAGGCCTCGGCCTCGGGCTTCGGGTCCCATATGTCCACCTGCAGTCCCTTGGCCAGGAACCATGCCACCCAGCTTGCGCCGATGGTCCCCGCCCCCAGGACGGCGACTCGCTTGACTGCGGTGGGAAGGGTCATGGCGGTTCCTCCGGATGATTCGTGCCCGACTGCTACAATGATGCGAGACGCCGGGCCAGTCCGAGCGCAACGGTGGCCGCTGCGCAACCGGTGCGGATCGGGCTATCCTGCGGCGGGATCGTCAGGAGGAAAACGGCATGAAGGACTTCGCCGGCCGCATCGCGGTCGTCACCGGCGGCGGTTCGGGTATGGGGCGCGAGCTGGTGCGCCAGCTCGCCGCCGAGGGGTGCAACGTTGCGATGTGCGACGTATCGATGGCGCCGATGCAGGAGACCAGGCATCTGTGCGAACAGGCCCGCATTCCGCAGGGCACGCGGATCACCGCGCATGTCGCCGACGTGTCGGAGGAGGCGCAGATGCTGCGCTTCCGCGATGAGATCGCGGTCCAGCAGGACACCGATCATATCCATCTGCTGTTCAACAATGCCGGCATCGGCGGCGGCGGCAGCATGATCGCCAACAGCCGGGCGGAGTGGGAGCGGACCTTCAACATCTGCTGGGGTGGCGTCTATCTGGGTTGCCGCACCTTCCTGCCGATGCTGCAGAAGGCGGATGCGGGGCATATCGTCAATACCAGCAGCATCAACGGCACCTGGGCTTCGATCGGGCCGACCATACCGCACACCGCCTACGCGGCGGCGAAGTTCGCGGTGAAGGGATTCTCCGAGGCGCTGATCACCGACCTGCGGATCAACGCGCCGCATATCCGTTGCTCGGTCGTGATGCCGGGCCATATCGGCACCGGGATCGTGGCCAACTCGCGCAAGATCCAGGCGGGGACGGAGTCCGACGACATCTCCGACGTCGAGATCGCGCAGGCGCGGGCCCGCATCGCCTCCACCGGGGCGGATGTGTCGGCCCTGTCGGATGCGGACATCAAGGCGAAAATGCTGGAACGGGCTCGGAATTTCCTGGCCCAGGCGCCGATGAGCGCGGCCGAGGCGGCGGCGGTGATCCTGGACGGGGTGAAGGCGGACCGCTGGCGGATTCTGGTCGGCGCGGATGCCGAGGAGATCGACCGGCGGGTCCGCGCGACGCCGGAGCGGGCCTATGATCTGGATTTCTTCCAGGACATGGCGGCGGCGATCGGCTGGCGGCTGGGGGCGTAATGCCGGTCGTGGTGACGGAAGCTGGCTCCGTCACCGCCTGGCCGGCGCTACTCCCCCGCCATCCGCGCCGCCATCACCGGCGCGGCGAGGCGCATCAGCGCGGAAATGTCCGCCGTGGTGTCGATCGACAGCACGGCGCTGGCCAGCGCGGCCGCCCGGTCGGCGCCCAGGATCGCATCGGTCAGGCCGGCGAATTTCGCGCGCAGTTCCGCTTCCGACAGGAAGTTGGACGGCTCGCCCTTCGGCACCACCACCTTCTGCTCGAAGGTCCGGCCCCGCGCGGTGATGGTCAGCTTGCCGGACATGTTGGCGGGGAACTCCGCCTCGATCTCGGGGTCGAACTCGCAGGTCACCTTCGGCAGCAGCGCCCGGATCGTCGGGTCCTGCAGCCCGGCATAGCTGTCCCAGCCCATTGCGCCGGTCGCCAGCGCCGAGGAGATCACGAACGGCCCGCTGAACTGGCCATCCACGACGTTCTGCGGGTTGGCCTTCTTGTCGGCCGGCGCCCCGACCAGCAGCATGCCGGATTTCGGCAGGCCCAGGCGGACATGCTCGATCTCCTGCGGCTTCAGGTCATTGGCCGCGCGCAACGCCAACGCCGCGTCGATGCCGGCATGGCCATAGCGGCAGGACGGGTAGGGCTTCACCGCGGTGTTCATCAGCTCCCACACCGAACCCAGTTCCTGGACCGCCCGTTCCGGGGTCGGATTGGGCGCATAGGCGCGCATGAAGCCATGCTTGCCCTCCAGCGCCTCGGAGGCGCCCTTGAACCCCTCCCGCACCAGCGTCGCGGCCATCAGCCCGTTCAGCGCCGCCCAGCCGACCTGGAACCGCTTGGTCCAGGCGCCGTTCGCCAGGAATTGCAGGCTGCCGGCCGCCTGCGACAGCACCGTGCCCAGCGCGCTGGCGACACCGTCGGCATCCAGGCCGAAGACCCGGGCGGCGGCGGCGGCCGCACCGAAGGCGCCACAGGTGGCGGTCGGATGGAAGCCGCGGTCGTAATGTTCCCCGGCCGGCAGCGCCAGGGCGACGCGGCACGTCACCTCATAGCCGGCGATGATGCCGGCCAGCACGTCGGCACCGGAGGCACCGACCATCTCGCCCGCCGCCAGGGCCGCCGGGATCACCGGCGCGCCGGGGTGCAGCGAACCGGCGGCATGCGTGTCGTCGAAATCCAGCGAGTGCGCCAGGGCGCCGTTCAGGAAGGCGGCCCCGGCCGGCGTATAGCGTGCCGTATCGCCGAACACGCCGGCATTGCCGGCCGCCATGCCCATGGCGCGGGTCGCCGCCAGGAAGGAGGCCGTGCTCTCGGCGTCATGACGGGCGCGGACGATGTTGCCGACGAGGTCCAGCACCAGGAAGCGGGCGCGGTTCACCACCTCCGGCGGCAACCGGTCCAGGCTGATGGTGGCACAGAATTCCGAAAGCGTGGCGGTGACGCCCATGACCGGTTCCTCCAGGACGAGTTGCCACCAATCTGACGCAATCGGCCCAATTGGCCAAGCTTTCACCATCGCATTGCCAGGATGTCCAGGCTCTGAAGCATTTCAGAGCCCGTGCAGGGCATGCGGCGTACACTCTCGACCAACGGACGGAGGGGGACTGCGATGGCCAACCATTACAGGTTGAGTGGGCATGGCATCGATGTGGAATACATGATCGGCGGCAGCCCCTCGGTGCCGGCGCTGCGGCTGACCGAAAACGGCGTCACGCACACCTATTTCCCCCCCGATATCGTGATCGACCTGACCGACCTCGGCACCATCATCTCGGTGACGCTGGCCGAACCGACCGGCGCTCGGTTCGGCTTCTTCCTTCCCTCCGTCAACGTGGCGGCCGGCCAGCGCGTGCCGGTGACGACGTCGGGCGTGATCCAGACGTTCAGCGGCCCCACCTCCATGCCACAGCGGCCAGCAAGCTGGACCTGCGTGCCGTTGCAGGGCACCGCCGCGCAGATGGTCGTGCCCATGCGCAGCGCGGTCGCCGCCTGACCGGCGTTCCGCGACCGATCCTGTCACGGGTTTGACATTTTTCGGGCTTGCCTTGATCTCGCTCAACCGGCCGCGTGCCGCCCGTGCCAGACTGCCGGCCGCATAGAGAGGGATCCCCAGATGCCGCGACAGGTGCCGCGACGGTTGGAAGCTGCCAACGACATGCCGTCTGCCGCGTCCGCGGCTTCGCCGTCCCCGCCGGCCGATGCAGCGCCCAATGGCGCGATGCGGGGTCCGGACGGCGGTGCCGCGGCGGCGCACAGCCCGTTCGTGCCGCCCGAGGCCGGGACGTCGCTGCCCGGGACGTCGTTATCAGAGACATCGCTGCCCGCGACGCCGCTCGCCCCGCCGCTCCAGCGTGAGCCGGGCAGGTCCCATATGCTCGCCGAGATGCGTGGCGATCCGGTGGCGATCCGCCAGCTGTTCGAAAGCGGGAAGTATCCCTATCGCAGCCGGATGCGGGTGGGCCCGTACGAAGCGCATATGCTGGAACTGCAGCGCGAGCTGCTGAAGGCGCAGCGCTGGATCGAGGAGACCGGGCAACGCCTCGTGATCCTGTTCGAGGGGCGCGACGCCGCCGGCAAGGGTGGCACGATCAAGCGTTTCATGGAGCATATGAACCCGCGCACCGCGCGGGTTGTCGCGCTGCAGAAGCCCAGCGAACGCGAACGGTCGCAATGGTATTTCCAGCGTTACGTGGCGCATCTGCCATCGGCCGGGGAAATCGTGTTGTTCGACCGGTCCTGGTACAACCGGGCCGGCGTCGAGCGGGTGATGGGATTCTGCTCGCCGAACGAATATCTGGAGTTCATGCGCCAGTGCCCTGAGCTGGAGCGGATGCTGGTACGGACCGGAACGACACTGATAAAATTCTGGTTCTCGGTCAGCCGGGAGGAGCAGCGGCGGCGGTTCGAGCAGCGCGAGACCGATCCGCTGAAGCAATGGAAGCTCTCGCCGATCGACCGCGCGTCGCTGGACAAGTGGGACGCGTATACCGAAGCGAAGGAGGCGATGTTCTTCCACACGGACACCGCCGACGCACCCTGGACGATCGTGAAGTCCGACGACAAGAAGCGCGCAAGGCTGAATGCGCTGCAGCACCTGCTGTCGCTGCTGCCCTATCCGGAAAAGGACCACGGCATCGTCACCGGCCCCGACCCGCTGATCGTCGGCAGCACCGCGAATGTGATCGGCGCCGACATGCACATTATCAACAAGACGGTGCACCCCGCGCTGAAGCGGGGTGACAGGCGCTGATCCGGCGCCGGAGGACCGGGCCGCCGCGGCAACCGGCGGCGCCAGCCTCCATCCGCCCGGCCCCTATCGGCCCAACCTCTATCGGCCCGGCTTGTATCGGCCCAGCCTATACCGGCATGCTCCGCCCTTGATGCGCGCGGCCAATCCGCGCCATCGCCTCGGAATGGCCCGCGATCACCCGCACCCCTTCGTCCAGCCGGGAGCGGATGTTCGCCTCCGTGCAGCCCTCCAGGAAGGCGATGCCGTTGCGCCGGCAGGCGGCGAGAACCTTGTCGCGGGCCGCCTGCATCACCGGCGGGTAGGGGTCGCGCAGCAAGGTGACGGAGCCCAGCGACAGGCTCAGGTCGCCCGGTCCCATCTCGGCGAAGCCCAGGCCCGGCACGGCGCAGATGGCATCGGCCTGGGCGATCCCCTCCGGGCTCTCCAGCTTCACGCCCAGCAGCAGCTCCCCGTCCGGGTTCAGCGGCCAGGGATCGCAGCGGTTCATGTAGTCTTCAGCCGACACGCCCCAGACCGGCGCCGCGGTGCTTTCGGACCCGCGGCCACGGGTGCCGATCCCCAGCATCGCGTCCGCCGCGCGCCCGCGGACGGCGCCGCCCAGCCGCGCCTCGGGTGACGGAAGAGCGGGATCAACGCCAGCGAGATGATGCGGATAGCGGCACGCCTCCACGAAGGCGCGGACCGCGTCGGCGGTCTCGGCCTGGCACAACAGGATGCCGTGCACGCCGCGGCCCAGGATCTGGCGGAACTGCCAGGCATTGAAGCGGACATTGGCGTCGTCGGTGCCGTTGACCGGCGCCTCGACGATCACCGCCGGTGTGCGGTGGCCGGACCGGGTGGGGCCGCCCGCGGCCAAGCCGCGCATGTACTCGGCCAGGCCGGTCATGTCGAAGGCGCCATGCTCCATGCCGACATTGATATAGTCCGCCCACGTGCCCGCATCCTGCTGGCCCTGGGCGAAGGTCAGCACGTGGCCGCTATGCGGACCGTCATAGTAGATCGCCTGGTCCTGCCGCAGCAGCTCGATCGCCCGGTTGATCCTGGTCGCCATCCTGTCCTCCCTTTGGCGGACAGTCTGCGTCGCCCGCCGGGCACGTCAACCACGAGCGCGTCAACCGCGGGCGCGCCGCGGGCCGGCCGCACACCGGCCAGCGGCGGGACGGGTCCGCTGTCCGCCCGATCGCCGCCGGGCGCCGGCGAACCTCAGACCTGGCCGGAGATCCATTCCTTCAGCTTGCTCTTGGGCAGCGCGCCGACCTGGGTGGACGCCGGCTTGCCGTCCTTGAACATGATCAGCGTGGGAATCCCGCGCACCGCGAATTGTGTCGGCACCATCGGATTATGGTCGATATCGACCTTGGCGACGGTCAGCTTGCCGGCGAATTCACCCGCCAGTTCCTCGAGCGCCGGGCCGATCATGCGGCACGGGCCGCACCATTCCGCCCAGAAATCCACCAGGACGGGGCCCTTCTTGCTGGCTTCCACCACGTCGGTGGCAAAGCTCTTGTCGGTGACGGCAATGGTGTTTTCGCTCATGTGTGCCTCGAATGGGGTGCCACGAAGGACGTCGTCCGCGATTAAGTGGGTAGCCGGCAAGGCCGGTCAAGCGCGCGGCGGGCGGGCAACCGGCTGTCGGCCGAGGGCATAGCCGCGCGGCGCCGGTCCTGATAGACGACGCGGCCATGACCTCGCTTCTATCGGCCGCCCGCGGCAATGACCGCACCGTGGCCCTGCTGCGCCGCCTGTGGCGGGAGCATCTGCTGAACCACAAGGGCCGCATGGTGCTGGTGGCCGTGCTGACCTTGATCATGTCGGCCACCACGGCGGTCTACCCGCTGGTGATCAATCATGCGTTCACCATGTTCACCAATCACGACACGCGGATTCTGTACCAGCTCCCGGTGATCGTCGTCGTGGTCACCGGCGTGAAGGCGGCGGCCCAGTATTTCCAGAACGTCCAGGTGCAGCAGGTCGTTCTGCTGGTGATCCGCGAATTGCAAAGCCGCATGTTCTCCCACCTGACCAGGGCCGACCTGGCGCGGCTGGAACGCGAGCCGCCGGCGCAGCTCGCCTCCCATTTCACCACCGACGCGGCGACGATCCGCGAATCATTGACGAAGACGGTGAACGGCGCCGCCGACGTGATCACGGTGATCGGGCTGGTCGCCAGCATGATCTACATGAACTGGGTGCTGTCGCTGATCGCCGCCGCCATGTACCCGCTGGCGATCCTGCCGATCGAGCGAATCGGGCGCCGCATCCGCAAGGCGTCGGGCGGCATGCAGGAACGGGTGGGCGAGACCGCCACGCTGCTGAACGAAAGCTTCGCCCAGGCCCGCACGGTGCGCGCCTACGGGCTGGAAGCGCAGGAAATGAGGCGCGCCGACGCCGCCTTCGGCGCCTTGTACAAGGCGCTGCTGCGCATCACCAAGAACCGCTCCCGCGTCGAGCCGGTGCTGGAGGTCCTGGGCGGGGCGGCGGTGGCCGGGATCATCGGGTTCGAGGGATGGCGCGCCTCCGGCAACCCGCACGCGCTGGGCGATTTCACCGGCTTCGTCGCCGCGCTGCTGATCGCGTCGCGCCCGCTGCGCGCGCTGGGGTCGCTGAATGCCGCCCTGCAGGAAGGGCTGGCCGGCATGGTGCGGGTGTTCACGGTGATCGACGAACAGCCGACGATCGTCGATGCGCCGGACGCGGTGCCGCTGCCGCCCGGGCGCGGGCACGTGGTGTTCGATCACGTCCGCTTCGTCTACCCCGACGGCCGGACCGGCCTGTCCGGCCTGAGCTTCGAGGCGCGGCCGGGCAGCACGGTGGCGCTGGTGGGCCCGTCCGGCGGCGGCAAGTCGACCGCGCTGGCGCTGATCCCGCGGCTGATCGACGCCCTGTCCGGCGCCGTGCTGATCGATGGCGTGGATGTGCGGCATGTCACGCTGTCCAGCCTGCGCGCGGCGATCGCCTATGTCGGGCAGGACGCGCTGCTGTTCGACGATACCGTGGCGGCCAACATCGCCATGGGAAACCCGGCGGCGAGCCAGGCCGAGATCGAGGCTGCGGCCGAGGCCGCGGCGGCCGCCGACTTCATCGCCACGCTGCCGCTGCGCTACGAAACCCGCGTCGGCACCGGCGGCCAGCGCCTGTCAGGCGGGCAGCGCCAGCGCATCGCCCTGGCGCGGGCGCTGCTGCGCAACCCGCGAATCCTGCTGCTGGACGAGGCGACCAGCGCCCTGGACACGCAAAGCGAGGCGGCGGTGCAGGAGGCGCTGACCCACCTGCGCCAGGGCCGGACGACGATCGTCATCGCCCACCGCCTGTCGACCGTGCGGGACGCCGACCTCGTGGTGGCCCTGGCCGACGGCAGAGCGGAGGAAGCCGGCACCCACCGCGACCTGATGGGGCAGAATGGCCTGTATGCCCGGCTGGTGCGGAGTCAGAGCCTGCTGGCGGCCTGACCGGCCGCCACCCGTATCGCCACGCGTTCAGACCGGCGATCCGGGCGATCGGGCTCTATTCGGCGCCAGTCCCGCTCATCGGCGTCACTCATCGGCGTCAGCCATCGAAATGGTCCATGCCGGGGATCTGGTGCCTGGTTTCCTTGGTTCGGAAACGAAAACGGCCGGCACCTCGCGGGCGCCGGCCGATTCGCATGCGATGCGGGTCGCATGCGATTCAGGCGCGCTCCGGCTGGAGCGCACTTGGGATCAGGCGGCCTTGCGGGCCAGGGCGCTGGGCAGTTGCATGATGGCCTGGTCGATCAGGCTGGCGTCGCCCTCGGCCGAGAGGCCTTCCGCGATCACCTGGCGGGCCGCTTCGGTCGCGACGTCCGCGGCGGCCAGGCGGACCTCGTCCACCGCCGCCTTCTGGGCGGCGGCGATGCGGTCCATCGCCATCTGCTCCCGCCGCCGGGCCGATGCCTCGGCTTCGGCGGTGGTGGCGGCGGCAACCCGGGCGGCTTCCGCCTTGGCCCCGTCGATCAGGGCCTTGGCCTCGGCCAGGGCGTCCACGCGCTGCTTTTCGGCGTCGCGCAGCATCGCCTCGGCTTCCGTCCGCAGCTTCGCCGCTTCCTCCAGTTCCGCTCTCACCAGCGCCGCGCGGTTGTCCAGCATGCCGGCCAGCGCCCGCCACAGGATGCGCCCGAACAGGATGAAGAAGACGACGAACGCGCCGACGACCCAGGTAACCGGTTCGGCGAAGAGGCTTTCGTGATGTTCCATCGCGCGTCCCCGTTAGCTGATGCCGCGCGCGGACAGCGCCGCGTTCACCGCGCTGCCCACCCGGTTCGGATCCGGTGCGACCCCGGTCAGCCGCGTCACGACATTGGCGGCGGTTTCGGCGGCGACCTCTCGCAGCGCCTGCATCGCCGAGGCCTGGGCGGCGGCGATCTGCGCCTCGGCCTCCTTCAGCCGAGCCTCCAGCCGCTCATTCAGCGTCTCGGACTGGGTTTGGGCCGCGGCCTTCGCCTCATCCAACGCGGTTGAGATCGCGGCCTGGGCGTCGGCCCGAGCCGTGGCGGTGGCCGTGGCGGCTTCGGCGATGCCGGCATCCGCCTTGGTCTTGGCGGCGCGGGCGCTTTCCAGGTCGCGGCTGATATGGCCGGCCCGCTCCTCCAGCACCGAGGCGACCTTCGGCAGGCCGGTGCGGCTGAGGAGGATATAGAGCACGATGAAGATGATCGCGCCCCACACCACCTGGCTGACGGTCAGCGGCGTGGTGAAGTCGAGCTGCGGCATGCCGGCCGCGAACGCGCCCGCCGACATCAGCGGCAGGCAGATGAGCGACAGCGGGATGACCCGGCGCCAGAGCCTCATAGTACCCCCCTGCGCATAGTGGGCAAGCCCGGCGGTGCCCATCCTTCGCACACCACGATGGCCATGGCGAAGCATGGGCGCCGACCCGGTCAGACGAACAGGATGATGAAGGCGATGACCAGGGCGTACAGCGCCACCGCTTCCGTCAGCGCGAAGCCCAGAATGGCCAGGCCGAACACGCGGTCGCGGGCGGCGGGATTGCGAGCGACGCTGGAGATCAGCGAGCCGAAGATCGTTCCCATGCCGATGCCGACGCCGGCCAGAGCGATCATGGAAATGCCGGCACCCAGCATCTTCGCGGAAGCAACGTCCATAGTCCGGTTCCTTTCGTTTATCCGGTCGTGCGGACGGGACCTCCCGTCCGGCAGCTCAAGAGTTGAAGACTGTTTCGCTCAGTGCAGATGCACCGCATCGTGCAGGTAGATGCAGGTCAGCACCGCGAAGACGTACGCCTGCAGCACGGCCACCAGCAGCTCGAAGCCGATCAGCAGCGTATTGACGGCGAAGGACAGGGCCGCGGGGAAGTAGCCCAGGAAGCCCAGGCCGCCCAGCATCACGATGAAGGCGCCGAACACTTCCAGCATCACGTGGCCGGCCATCATGTTGGCGAACAGACGCACGGACAGGGAGATGATGCGCGACAGATAGGAAATGACCTCGATGAACACCATCAGCGGGGCCAGCAGCGCGGGAATGCCGTCCGGCTTGAAGTAGCTGAACCAGTGCAGCCCGTGCTCCTTCAGGCCGACGACCGTTACCAGGACGAACACCAGCACCGACAGCGCCAGCGTCACCATGATGTGGCTGGTGAAGGTGAACAGCAGGGGGAAGACCCCCATCAGGTTCCCGAACAGGATGAAGAAGAACAGCGTGAAGACGAACGGGAAGTAGCGCTTGCCCTCCGGGCCGATGGTTTCGACACACATCGACATGATGAACTCATAGCCCATCTCGGCCGCGGCCTGCAGGCGGCCGGGCACCATGGCCCGCGGGCGCATGCCGACCCACAGCAGCAGCAGGGTCAGCAGGCCCGCCACCACCATCATCAGGTTCGACTGGGTGAAATTGACCGAGTGGCCGATCGGGCCAAGGGCCGTATGAAGCTGGAACTGACCCAGCGCGTCGATGCCGCCGCTACCTTCCGCCGCCACGCTGCCTGCTCCCGACCCCTTAATCCGTTCGCTTCGGCGCGAAGAGGCGCCAAACATTCAACACTCCGGCCGCGCCGCCGATCAGAACGAACACGCCGATCAGGATGGGGGTCGTGCCAAACAGGCGATCCAGCCCGTAGCCGATGGCAACCGCCACGACCAGCGCCGATACCAGCTCCACCCCCACGCGCAGGCCAATGGCCAGCGGTGACCCGCTCAGCGCCCCCTGATCCTGCAGGAGGTGGCTGGGCGGGGCATCGAGGCCCTGCTTGCGCCGGGCGGCCCGCAAACGATCCTCAAACGAGGGATCAGGGTCGCCCGATGTCTCAGTCATGTTCGCTCCTGGCCGCATGTGCCCGAAAGCGGGGGCTAGCTACCGACGGGGGGCACGGGTGTCAAGAACGTCCGGGCGAATTTGCGCAACGAGCGAGAAAATGCGTTGCCAGGACGCAACGGGGGCGGCCCTGGGGTGGCGGCATTCGCGGCACCAGGCGACCGGGGGCGCCGGGTGATGAGTGCCCTGATGCTGCCGGACCGGGCAGCCGAACCATGGTTCGGCACGGGCCAGGACCAGATGCTTGGCACAGGTCAAGGCCTATTTGAATAAATCCGACAACCGTTGCTGACAAACGAAAAATTCCCCTCGCCTCGGCGCGCGCCGGGTCCGATAGTGCCGGGGCTGGATGCGACAGGCGCTTGCGGGTGCCGACCGCCCTGCTTCTGGCGATCGCTCCCTGGGATGCCGGCCGCAGCCGGAACAGACGGGACCGGATCAACCGGCCTCATGCAGGGAGACCTTGTACCATGAAAACCTCGCCCACCGCGACCCGTCGCGGTGCCTTGAAGCTCGCGGCCGCGGCCGCGGCACTGCCGCTCGTGCACATCCGTACCGCCGGGGCCGCCGGGAAACTGTCCATCGGCCTGTGGGACCACTGGGTGCCCGGCGCCAATGACGTGATGCAGAAGCAGGTGGACGCCTGGGCGGCGAAGGAGAAGGTGGATGTCACCGTCGACTTCATCACCTCCAACGGCAACAAGATCCTGATCACGGCGGCGGCCGAACAGCAGGCCGGCAGCGGCCACGACTTCATCCAGATGTACAACTGGGACGTCGGCAACTTCGCCAGCCGGCTGGAGCCGGTGGACGATGTCGTCAAGGACCTGTCCGGCCGATATGGCGATTATGGCACGATCAGCGAGTATCTGGCGAAGTCGCAGGGGCACTGGTGGGCGGTGCCCAGCAGCACCGGCACGCTGACGCTGCCTTGCGCCGGCCGCCTCAGTATCCTGAAGGAGCATGGCGGCGTCGACATCAAGGCGATGTTCCCGGCCCATCCGGCCGAACCGAAGACCTCGGCGGACTGGACGTACGACACCTTCCTGAAGGCGGCCGAGGGCTGCGCCAAGGCCGGCTATCCATTCGGGCTGGGCCTCGGCCAGACGACCGACTCCGTCAACAACACCGGCATCATCTATTCGGCGTTCGGCGCGGAGCTGGTGAATGCCAAGGGCGATATCACCCTGGACACGCCGGAAGTCATGGCGATGATGGAATATTGCCAGAAACTGGTGAAATTCCTCCCGGCGGACACCGTCAGCTACGACGACGCGTCGAACAACCGGGCGCTGATCTCGGGCAAGAGCGCGCTGATCCTGAACCCGCCCTCCGCCTGGGCCGTCGCCAAGCGCGATGCGCCGAAGGTCGCCGAGGATACCTGGCATTTCCCCAGCCCGACCGGTCCGAAGGGGCGCTACAACCCGTACAACTACTCGTATTACGGTGTCTGGTCGTTCGGCACCAACAAGACGGCCGCGAAGGAGCTGGCCTGCCACCTGCAGCTCCGTGAACAGGTGGAGGCGCGGTGCATCGCCTCCTCCGGCTATGACATCCCGCCCTTCACCAGCATGTCGGACTTCAAGATCTGGGAAGAGGTCGAGCCGCCGAAGGGCACCGTCTACAACTATCCGATCCGGCCCTGGCACGATGCCAGGCAGAACATCACCGCCTATCCGGCGCCGCGCGACATCGCGGTGCAGATGTTCAACCGGGCGATCCATCCCACCCTGCTGGCCAAGCTGTACAGCGGCCAGTCGATCAAGCAGGCGCTGGCCTGGGCGAAGAACGAGCTGGAGGGTTTCGTCCGCTAAGCGATCGGCCCGGCATCGGGCTCACGCCCCGATGCCGGTGCCATTGCCGGTGCCATTGCCGGTGCCATTGCCAGTGCTTTCCATATCGCCGGTGCTTTCCACGCGGCGTCCGCTTGCCGCATCGAAGAGGTGGCAGTGCGCCGGCTGCACCCCCACCATCACCGTCTCGGCCGGCGCGACCACGCCCGCCGCCTTCACCACCACCGGCGTCCCGGCGACGCGGCCATGGATCAGCGTCTCGGAGCCCAGCGGCTCGAACAGATCGACGGTCAAGGTCAGGTCGGTGCCGCCCAGGGTCAGATGCTCCGGCCGGATTCCCAGGATGACGCGGTCGCCCGCGCAGGGGTGCGGCAGTGCCACCAGCGGACCGGCATCCAGCGCGACGGCATCGCCATCCCGCGCCAGACGGCCGGGCAGGAAGTTCATCGTCGGGGAACCGACGAAGCCGGCCACGTAGGTGTCGGCCGGCCGCTCGAACACGTCCAGCGGCGTGGCAAGCTGCGCGGGACGGCCTTCGTGCAGGATCAGCAGGCGGTCACCCAGCGTCATTGCCTCCACCTGGTCGTGCGTCACGTACAGGGACGTGACGCCCAGCCGGCGCTGCAGGCGGCGGATTTCGGCGCGCATCTGCACCCGCAGCTTGGCGTCCAGGTTGGACAGCGGCTCGTCGAACAGGAACAGCTTCGGTTCCCGCACGATCGCTCGGCCCATCGCCACGCGCTGCCGCTGGCCGCCGGAGAGCTGCCGTGGCTTGCGTCCCAGCAGGCCCTCGAGGCCCAGCAGCGCCGCCGCCGCCTCCACCCGCCGTGCGATATCGGCGCGGGCCAGGCCTCGAATCCGCAGCCCGTAGGCCATGTTGTCGAAGACAGACATGTGCGGATACAGCGCATAGTTCTGGAACACCATCGCAATGTCGCGAGCGGCCGGGTCCAGCGCGGTGACGTCGCGCCCGCCGATCAGCACGCGTCCCCCGGTCGGCGTTTCCAGCCCGGCCACCAGGCGCAGCAAGGTCGACTTGCCGCAGCCGGACGCACCGACGATCACCAGCATCTCTCCATCCGCCAACGACAGATCGATGCGCCGCAGCACCTCGGTGGCGCCGAAACTCTT
Organism: Rhodopila sp.; assembly: GCF_035548095.1. Lineage (GTDB taxonomy): Bacteria > Pseudomonadota > Alphaproteobacteria > Acetobacterales > Acetobacteraceae > Rhodopila. The sequence goes on from NZ_DASZUV010000031.1 coordinate 58,776, forward strand.
GCGCAGACCCTGGATCTGCAGCGTGGCCATCTACTTCTCGCCCTCGGTCAGTCCGGCGACGAACCAATGCTGCATCGCCACCACCACGACGACCGGCGGCAGCAGCGCCAGCACGGCGGTGGCCATCACGGCGGCCCAGTCGGTCTCGGTCTCCACCCCGATCATCTTGACGATGCCGATGACGATCGTATCGAGATCCGGATTGGTCGCCACCAGCAGCGGCCACAGGTACTGGTTCCACCCCAGAACGAACAGGATGACGAACAGCGCGGCGATGTTGGCCGCCGACACCGGCAGCGCGATGTCGCGCAGGAAGCGCAGCGGGCCGGCGCCGTCCATCCGCGCGGCCTCCACCAGCTCGTCGGGGATGGCGGTGAAGACCTGCCGGAACAGCAATGTCGCGGTGGCCGAGGCGATCAGCGGCAGCCACAGCCCGGTGAAGGTGTTGATCAGGCGGAAATCCGCCATCACCGCATAGGTCGGCATGATCCGGACCTCCACCGGCAGCATCAGGGTGATGAAGATCAGCCAGAACGCGGCATGGCGGCACGGGAAGCGGAAGAAGACCACGGCATAGGCCGACAGGACCGAGATCGCGATCTTGCCGCAGGCGACACCCAGCGCCATGCCCAGCGAGATCATCAGCATGTGCCAGACCGGCTGGGTGCCCATCGAGCCGTGCGCCAGCACCCGCGCGTAGACGCCCAGGTTGGACAGGTCGGGCACCAGCGACAGCTCGCCGCGCATGATGGCATTGGAATCCTGCGTCGATCCGGCGAACACCAGCCACACCGGCAAGGCGAACAGCGCGACGCCAAGACACAGCACGGCATGCGCCAGATAATCGGGTCGCGCCCTCACGCCGCCGTCCTCCTGCCCATGAAGCGGAACTGCAGCGCGGTGACGACGATGACGCCCAGCATCAGCACGACCGACTGCGCGGAGGAGGAGCCGATATCCTGGTTGATCACGCCGTCGCGGTAGACCTTGATGACCAGGGTCTCGGTGTCCTTCCCGGGCCCGCCCTGGGTCAGCGCGTAGATCAGCCCGAACGTATCGAAGGCGGCATAGACGATATTGACCACCAGCAGGAAGAAGGTGGTGGGCGCAAGCAGCGGAAAGGTGATCGTGCGGAAGCGGCGCCAGCCACGTGCGCCGTCCATCCTGGCGGCCTCGATGACGGAACGCGGGATCGACTGCAGGCCGGCGAGGAAGAAGATGACGTTGTAGCTGACCTGTTTCCATGCCGCGGCGGCGATCACCATCCCCATCGCCTGGCTGCCGTTCAGCGTGTAGTCCCAGTCGAACCCGTGCCGGTTCAGCCAGCGGCCGAACAGGCCGATGCGCGGGTTCAGCACGAACAGGAACAGCACGGCCGACATCGCCGGGGCGATGGCATAGGGCCAGATCAGCAGGGTGCGGTAGACCAGCCGCCCGGCGATCGCGCGGTCGGCGAACACCGCCAGCAGCAGCGCGACCGCCATCGCCAGGACGCTGACCGCGAAACAGAACACCACCGTCCTGAGCACCGAGGCGAGATACAGCGGGTCGGCGAACAGCGCCGCGAAATTGTCCAGGCCGACGAAGACCGATCCCTGGCCGAACGCGTCCTCGGTGAACAGCGACGCGCGGACCGCCTCGGCGGCCGGCCAGTAGAAGAACAGCAGCGTCAGCAGAAGCTGCGGCAGCAGCAGCAGCCATGGCAGCAGGCGTCCATCGAAGACGGTGCGGCGATCCACGATCCGGTCAGGTCTTCACCGTCCGAGCGAAATCCTTCAGCACCTTGTCACTGCGCGCGACGGCGTTGTCCATCGCCTGCTGCGCCGTCTGGCCGCCTTGCAGCGCCTTCTCCAGCTCCTCCTGGATGATGTTGCGGATCTCCGGCAGCCGGCCCAGGCGCAGGCCGCGCGTGTTGGGGGTCAGCGTGCCGCGCGCCAGCTGCTCCACCGGGATGTCGGCACCCACCGCCTGGTCGTAATAGCGCTGCTGCTTCAGCACCTGGTAGCCGCCCAGCGTCACCGGCACATAGCCGGTGTTCTTCGCCCACAGCGCATCGTTCTCCGGCTTGGCGAGGTATTGCAGGAAGGCCGCGACCGCCTTGTATTCGGCCGGCGTGCGGCCGGGGGCCGTCATCACCCACAGGCTGGCGCCGCCGATGATCGCGTTTTCCGGCTTCGCAATGATATCGGGGTCGTAGGGCAGAAACGCCTCGCCCCATTGATGCCTGGCGCTCTTGACCAGGTTGCCGCGCATCGAGGAGGAACCGAAGGAGATCGCCGCCTCCCCGGAAACGATCAGCGGATCGCCGGCGGTGTCGCGGCCGCTGTATTTGAAGGTTCCGTCCTTCGCCATGTCCAGCAGGCGCTGGATGTGCTTCACCTGGGCCTTGTTGTTGAACACGAGCTGTGCGTCCAGTCCGCCGAAGCCGTTCTCCTTGCTGGCGAAGGGCAGGTCGTGCAGCGCGCTGTATTGCTCCAGCTGGATCCAGGTGGGCCAGGACGTGGTCATGGGGATCGACGCGGCATTCTTCGCCTTGATCGCATCGGCGGCCGTCCGCACCGCCTGCCAGGTGGCCGGCGGATGGTCGGGATCCAGCCCGGCCTTGCGGAACGCGTCCTTGTTGTACCACATCACGGCCGTGGAGGAGTTGAACGGCATCGAGGCCAGGCGTCCGTCCGGCAGGCTGTAATAGCCGGCGACGGCGGGGATGAAGGCCTTGGGATCGACGGCGGCGCCGGTTTCCCCGGCCAGCTCCCAGACCTGCTTCACCGCCTTCCCGGCGGCCAGCATGGTCCCCGTCCCGACCTCGAACACCTGCACGACATGCGGGGCCTGGCCCGCTCTGCTCGCCGCGATGGTGGCGGTCAGCGTCTCAGGATAGCCGCCCTTGTAGACCGCCTCGATCACGATATCGTTCCGGCTGGCGTTGAAGCCGGACGCGATGCGGTTCACCTCGTCGGCCATGGCGGCGGTCATCGCGTGCCACCAGACGATCTTCGTCCTTCCATCCGCCGGCTTATCGTCCGCCTGGGCGCTTCTTCCGGTCCATGCCAGGGGCGCGAGGGCGAAAGGCGTGACCAGCAGGCTGCGGCGCTTCATGAACAACGGTCCTTCCCTGGATGCGGTCTCGGCAGTTCGTGCGCGATCACCTGAAGCCGGCGGTCGGAGGGCGTGAATCGCGCCCCTGAATCAAAAGGTTGATAGAGCATGACAGGGTCAACCCGACGCTCTCTCTAGCCGTGCCGCGTTGCCAGCGGATTACCGTTTCAAGACGCTCGCGTGAAGGGGATTTTTCGGCCCGTCCGTGTGTACCGCCGCGTCGATAGGCAGCGCATCGTCGTCGAGCCCGTGCTCATCCAGCACCCTGGCGGCGCAGTCCGGACAGGCGCCGTGGCTGACGGGGCCGTCCCGGCGGCCGCCGCGGCGATCATACTCGGCCAGCGATATCCATTCCGCCGGCTCCCGCACCGCGGTCGGCGGCCAGCCGATGTCCCGGCAGAAGGCGCACTGCACGCTCATGACGCCGCTGTTCCGCCGCGGGCCGAGATGGCGGTGCAGCAGGCGAAAGGGGGTGGTCCGTCCCGCTTCATGCCGGCGCGGTCGTCGCTGGCCGGGTAGACCGCATCCGCGTGCACGTCCGCTGCCACCAGGTCCTTCTCGATCGTTTCTTGCTCGATCATGCCGATACGCCGTTCATCGACGGATCCGCAACAGATCAGTCATTTCCTTACGGATAATTTACCGTGTGAACCGTCGCGAAGCGTAACGTTGGATATGGGTGCCCCGCCGGCGCGTCATTCTCCCCGGCGCGTCATTCCCTGGCACGTCATTCCCCGGCCCGGCGCGCCGCCTCCCGCGGCGCCGGTACGGGGGTATGGCGGCCGGTCAGGTCATCGCCCGCGTTCAGCGGCATCAGCACGGCGATCGGCGCCGCCACCAGGGCCATCAGGCCAACCACCACGAAGGCGGCGCTGAAATCGCTGATCATCGGTTCGGCATGGCCGGAAAAGACCCGGGCAACCTCCAGCGAGATGGCGCCCGCCGTAATGCCGATGGTGGCGGCCAGCTGCTGGCCGGCGGTGTACAGGCTGGTCGCCGCGCTCATTTGCGCGCGCGGCACGTCGCCATAGGCCAGGGTATTGTAGGCGGTGAACTGCAGGGAGCGCAGGAAGCCGCCCACCAGCAGCACGAAATAGATCGCCGCCGCCGGCCAGGTCGGCCGGAACGCGGCACAGGCGATCAGCATGATGCCGGACAGCACGCCGTTCCAGATCAACGTGTCGCGGAAGCCGAACAGCCGCAGCGCGTGCTGCGCCGCCGGCTTCATCACCAGCGCGCCGGCCGAGCTGGCGAAGGTGATCAGGCCGCTGCGGGCGGCCGAATCGCCGAAGCCCACCTGCAGCATCATCGGCAGCAGGAACGGGATCGCGCCGATGCCGGTGCGGAACAACATCATCGCGCAGAAGGACAGGCCGAAACAGGGCAGCCGCATCAAAGTGAAGTCCAGCAGCGGCGCCGGGTGCCGCCGGGCATGCAGGTAGTACAGGAAGGCGGCGGCCAGGCCGGCCACGATCATCGCCACGGTCAGCGGTGGCGCGACCACGCCGCGCCCCACCGTCTCCAGCCCGAACATGAAGCAGGCCAGGGCGGCGCCCGACAGGATCAGGCCGCGCAGGTCGAACCCGCCGCGCGGCTGCTCTCGAAAGTCCTTGATGAACAGGGTGACGGCGACCAGGCCCAGGATGCCCACCGGGATGTTGATGTAGAAGGTCCAGCGCCAGTTGAACCAGGTGACGATGAAGCCGCCGACCGGCGGTCCCACCACCGGCCCCAGCAGGGCCGGCATGGTCAGCCAGGCCATCGCGGCCACCATCTCGGTCTTCGCGGCGGTGCGCAGCAGCAACAGCCGGCCGACCGGCACCATCATGGCGCCACCCATGCCTTGCACGATGCGGGCCACGACCAGCTCGAACAGGCCGTTCGACAGCCCGCACCAGATCGACCCCAGCGTGAACACGATGATCGCCGCTCGGAAGACGTTCCGGGTGCCGTAGCGATCGGCCATCCAGCCGCTGGCGGGGATGAACACGGCCACGCTGAGCAGGTATGCGGTCAGCGCGACATTCATCCGCACCGGATCGATGTCGAAGGCCCGCGCCATGGTCGGCAGCGCGGTCGCGATCACCGTCGAATCCAGGTTCTGCATGAAGAATGCGCAGGCGACTATGACGGCTGTCAGGCGGGTTTGCGAGGAGACGCGGGCGACGGGGGCTCTCGGTGCAGGCGGCATGACGCAATTGTCGCTCCGCAAATGCCCCGAGGGAAGAGCCGCCGGTCAGTCCGGCTCCCCCAGCAGGGTCCGCAGATCGACCGCCTGCGCCATGGCGCGGTAGCCGACACGGTTCGGATGCAGCTTGTCGCCGGGGCCGCCGACGCTGGAATCCGGCACGAACTCCGCCTTGAGCTCACCGCTGGCGGGATCGCGGGTGACGGCATCGAAATCGACGACCGCGTCGAACAAGCCGCACGTGCGGATGAAGTCGTTGCAGGCCTGCCGCATCGTTTCCACGGCCGGCGTGCCATGGGTGCCGTTGGTGGCGTTCAGGGCGGGCACCAGCGTGCCCATGGCGATGCGCACGCCGGGTATGGCTTGCCGCAGCCGGGCGACGCCCTGGCGGATGCCGGCGATCACATCGGCGACGCCGCCGCCGCCATGGCCGAAATCGTTGATCCCCTCCAGCCAGATCACCGCCGCGACATTCGGCAGGCTGATGACGTCCCGCTCCAGCCGGTCCAGGGCGCTGGGACCGCCGGCGACCGGATCGGCCGCGTAATCGGCCGGGCTGACGATGCGGTTGCCGCCGATGCCCTGGTTCACCACGGAATAGCGTGACCCGTAGACGGCATGGATGCGGCGGCCCAGGAAATCCGGCCAGCGGTCGTCGCCATTCATCGTGGAGCACGTGCCGTCGGTGATCGAGTCGCCGATTGCCACGATGCCGCGCGCGCCGGGCACATCCATCTGCACCTGATCGAGGAAGAACCAGGACGCGGTGGTGAACGCGAACGGATCCTCGGCTTCCGTCGCCGCATGCGCGCCGCTGCCGGGCGGCGTCAGATAGGACGTGGTCAGCGCCTTGGCATGCCAGGTCATCGGGCCGGTCGGGCCCGGCAGGTGGAAGCTGACCGCCAGCTTCCGGTGCGCCAGCAGCGCATCGGTGGGAGTGCCCACCCATGGCAGGTCGACGGGATCGCTCAGCGCGGAGGCACCCGGCGGGACCGTGACGGCATCGGCACCGGCGAAGCGGACCGGCCGGTTGGTGCCGGCCACCAGCAGCGCGCCGCTTCCCTGCAGGCCCACATGGGTGCCGGCGAAGGTGACCGGACGGGTGCCGTGCGCGTTCGACAGGCGCAGGCGGGCCCGGCGGCCCCACAGGTGCGGTCGCACGATCAGGCGGAAGGTCTGATCCTGCGCGCCCTGTTCCGCCGAGGGCAGCGCGAAACGCATGTCGGGCTGGGCGGTCGGGTTGCCCAGCGGGTACGGACCCTGCGCGGCGCCGGTCCAGGCGGCGATCCAGTTGGCTTCGTGTGGGGGCATGGTCGGACGTCTGTTCATTGCTTCGTTGTATCCGGCAGTCAGCACCGGTTCGGCGCGGTTGGCAAATCGGCGCCCGGTTGCGCCGGCGCTGCGATCGGGGGACTATCCGGCCACGTCACGTTCGCACAACAAAAGGGAGACGACACCATGCGTCCGAACCGCCTGCGCGCCCTGCTGAATGCCGGCCAGCCCACGCTCGGCACCCATATCCTGTCGTGCTGGCCGACGCTCGTGGAGCTGATCGGCGATGCCGGCAGCTACGACTACGTCGAGTTCACCGCCGAGTACGCGCCGTTCTCCATGCACGACCTCGACAACCTGGGCAGGGCGCTGGAGCTGAAGAACCTGGGCGGGATGATCAAGATCGAGCAGCAGCAGTACACCCACCAGGCCATGCGGGCGATCGGCTCCGGCTTTCAGAGCGTGCTGTTCGCCGATGTGCGGACCGTGGAGGACGCGCAGGCCTGCGTCGCGGCGGTGCGGGCGGAAACCCCGGGCACCGGCGGCCGGCTGGGCGTCGGCATGCGGCGGGACGTCGGCACGGTGCTGGAAGGCGGCTCCCCGGCCTATGTGGAGGCGCTGAACGAGGTGGTCATCGCGCTGATGGTCGAGAAGCGCGAATGCGTGGAGAACCTGGAGGCCATCCTGTCGGTCAAGGGGATCGACATGGTGCAGTTCGGGGCCTCGGACTACTCCATGAGCCTGGGCCTGACCGGCCAGCGCAACCACCCGGACGTGGTGCGGGCGGAGCGCAGGACGATCGAAACGGCGCTGAAGATGGGACTGCACCCGCGCGTGGAGCTGGCGGACATCGCCGGCGCCGCGCCCTATCTGGAAATGGGCGTGAAGCATTTCTGCATCGGCTGGGATGTCCGCATCCTGTACAACTGGTGGCGGGCCAATGGCGAGGGGATGCGCGGGATGCTGACCGGCGCCGCGGCGCCGGCCACGCCGGCGCGGAAGGTGGCCGCCAGCTACTGACCCGCCGGCGCGACCCGGAACCGGCGGGAGAGCGGCGCGGAACCGGGAATCGCGGGAGTGGCGGGACATCAGGGGCAGGGGCGCCAGGGACAAAGGCGGCGCGGAGGCGCCGCCAGGGGGCAGGGGTGTCAGGGCACGCCAAGCGCTCCGGACGCGGTACGTCGCACGGCCTACCGCGCGGCACCCGTGACTCGGCGCCGCCGCTGCGCTAGGTGACACGCTTCCGCCGACCTACGGACCTCAGACCCGCATATCATGGCCAGCAGCAACGATATCCGTGCCACCTTCCTGGACTTCTTCGCCCGCAACGGCCACCAGGTCGTGGAGAGTTCGCCGCTGGTCCCGCGCAACGACCCGACCTTGATGTTCGCCAATTCCGGCATGGTGCAGTTCAAGAACGTCTTCACCGGCCAGGAGAAGCGCCCCTATGTCCGGGCGACCACGGCGCAGAAATGCGTCCGGGCCGGCGGCAAGCACAACGACCTGGATAATGTCGGCTATACCGCGCGCCACCATACATTCTTTGAAATGCTGGGGAATTTCAGCTTCGGCGACTATTTCAAGGACCAGGCCATCCCCTTCGCGTGGGACCTGCTGACCAGGGATTTCGGCATCGATCGTGACCGCCTGCTGGTCACCGTCTATGCCGAGGATGATGACGCCGCCGCCATCTGGAAGAAGGTCGCGGGCCTTCCCGAGGACCGGATCGTCCGGATCGCAACCTCGGACAATTTCTGGCGCATGGGCGATACCGGCCCGTGCGGCCCGTGCTCCGAGATCTTCTACGACCATGGCCCCTCGATCCCCGGCGGCCCGCCGGGCAGCCCGGACGAGGACGGGGACCGGTTCATCGAGATCTGGAACCTGGTCTTCATGCAGTACGAGGAAGGCCCGCCCGGCACCCGCGTGGCGCTGCCACGGCCGTCCATCGACACCGGCATGGGGCTGGAGCGGTTCGCCGCCATCCTGCAGGGCAAGCACGACAACTATGACACCGACACGCTGCGCGCGCTGATCCTGGCCAGTGCCGAGGCCACCGGGCAGGACCCGGACGGCCCGTTCAAGACCAGCCACCGCGTCGTCGCCGACCATCTGCGCTCCAGCGCCTTTCTGATCGCCGATGGCGTGCTGCCGTCCAACGAAGGCCGCGGCTACGTCCTGCGCCGTATCATGCGCCGCGCCATGCGCCATATCGCCCTCATGAGCGCGCGGGAGCCCGTCATGTACCGGCTGGTGCCCGCCCTGGTGCGGCAGATGGGCGCCGCCTACCCCGAGCTGGTGCGCGCCGAACCGCTGATCGAGGAAACGCTGAAGCTGGAGGAGACGCGGTTCAAGCAGCTGCTGGACCGCGGCCTGCACCTGCTGGGCGATGAGACCGGCCGCCTGGGCGACAAGCAACCGCTGCCCGGCGCCGTCGCCTTCCGCCTGTATGACACCTACGGCTTCCCGCTGGACCTGACCCAGGATGCGCTGCGCGAACAGGGCCGCACCGTGGACCTGGACGGGTTCGAGGCGGCGATGCGGGAACAGCGCGCCCGGGCTCGGGCCGCCTGGGCCGGGTCCGGCGAAGCGGCGACTGAAGGCGTCTGGTTCGAGATCAAGGAAAAGACCGGCGCCAGTGAATTCCTGGGCTACGCGACCGAAACGGCGGAGGCCGAGATCGTCGCGCTGGTCTCGGGCGGCGCGGCGGTGGACAGCGTTCCGGCCGGGTCCGACGTCGCGGTGGTGCTGAACCAGACGCCGTTCTACGGCGAAAGTGGCGGCCAGGTCGGCGATACCGGCGTGATCACCGGCACCAACGGGCTGCGCATCGCGGTCACCGACACGCAGAAGAAGCTGGGCGACCTGTTCGTCCATCTGGGCAAGGTTGAAACCGGCACCGCGACGCCGGGCACGCCGGTCGTCGCCACGGTCGACCATGGCCGCCGGTCCGCCATTCGCGCGCACCACTCGGCGACACACCTGCTGCATGAGGCGCTGCGGCGGAAGCTGGGGACCCATGTGCAGCAGAAAGGCAGCCTGAACGCGCCGGACCGGCTGCGCTTCGACGTGTCGCAGCCCCGGCCGATCACCGCCGAGGAGCTGCACTGGGTCGAGGCCGAGGTCAACGCCCGGATCCGCGAGAACACCGAGGTCACCACCCGGCTGATGACCCCGGATGCCGCGGTGGAGATGGGCGCCATGGCGCTGTTCGGCGAGAAATACGGCGACGAGGTCCGCGTGGTATCGATGGGGCCGCCGGACGGCAACAAGGCGGCCTGGTCCATCGAGCTGTGCGGCGGCACGCATGTCCGCCGCACCGGCGATATCGGCTATTTCCGCATCGTCGGCGAAAGCGCCGTCGCCGCCGGCGTGCGCCGGATCGAGGCGGTGACCGGCGCCACCGCCGAGGCGGTCGTCGCCGATATCCAGGCGCGGCTGCACGACGCCGCGGCCGCGCTGCGCACCGCGCCGGCCGAGGTCGTCGACCGCGTCAACGCCTTGCTGGAAGACCGGCGCAAGCTGCAGGCCCAGGTGGCGGAGCTGCAGAAGAAGCTCGCCACCGGTGGCGCGGCCGCCGCGGTCGAGGAGATCAGCGGGATCAAGCTGTCCGCCCGCAACATGGGCGAAGTACCGGCGCGCGACCTGAAGGGCCTGGCCGAGGCAATCGGCAAGCAGCAGGAAACCGGTGTGGTCGCCCTGGTCTCCACGGCCGAGGGCAAGGCGAGCATCGTCGTATCGGTATCGCCGGACTTGGCGAAGCGGCTCAGCGCGGTCGACCTCGTCCGCGCGGCGGCGGCGGCCGTGGGCGGCAAGGGCGGCGGCGGCCGGCCCGACCTGGCGCAGGCCGGTGGCCCCGACGGCGCACAGGCCGAGGGCGCATTGGAGGCGGTGCGGACAGCGATCGCGGCGGCCGGCTGAGCGCGAGGCCCGACTATCTACTGGCCGTCAAGGGAAACTGGCCATCCCTGCATGCCGAGGTCGAACGCCTGTTCGATGATCCCGCCACCGCAGGGCTGCTGCGGGGTGCCAAGGACCATCATAGCATCCGAGTACGTCGAAAGTCGGCCGGGTGGGTCAACTACCTGGAGGCGATCCTACGTCACACTCCATGAGACAGTTCGAGCGATTCTCCAGGCACAGCTGGTTAGGCCGGCTCGGACACGCTCCGCTCAAATCGGTTCAATATGCTCTTGCTCGCCAGTGTAGTGCAGTTGTTGCGTCGCCATTTTGCCCACGAGCACCACCAGCACCGGATCGTGCTGCAACTTGTCGTGGTCGATCAGATCTTCTTAGCGGAGCGCGATCCGAATCCGCGCTGCATTACCAGTGTCTCGACGGAACGCTGACAAGGTCTGGATCACGCTTATCGGTTGAAGCAAGCGGCCGGCCGCCCTGTCAGTCCGATGACCCAATCAGCCGCTACCAGCAGCAGCCTGCCCGGCACCTGATATGATCCGCCCGTCGCTGAAGGACGCTACGACCGCGCGTCGTTCGACGCATAGCGGCCGAACCAATCATTGGTATTGATGTGATGACGTCAGACATGCTGCGCGCTCTATAGGACGGCAAGTTGTAGGCTCATGGCATTGAGATCCCATGTTACATGACTATAGTCCTATGGGGGACAAGCTGCGACGGTTTGAGCTTCCGGACAAGATTAGAGAACAAAGATTTTCCCGACTATTGACAACTATAACGCAACTCTTTTTTCTCTTTGTGAGAGTCGAGGGCCGCACCATCGCCGACTCCTTCGACGGTAACGCCACCACCTCTGATGCGGGAGCACTCGTCCCGCCGCGTGCGTCAGAGACAGCCGCAATTCGGCCTGCTTCGAGCATGCGGTCAAACCCTGCTGATGCAGCAACTCCACGGCTGTGAGGTTTCTCGGGCCCGCCAACACTGTGTTCGTCAGCGACCGCCGGTACAGGAAAAATTATCTCGCCACCACGCTCGACATCCAGATCATTGCCTTTGCACGAAGCCCCAATTATATTTATACAATATATGTATTTTCGGTGAAACTCCAAGGGTCAATTCTAAATGGAAATCAGAATACAATTATAGCTTGTGCTTCGACATGGTCACCGGCAGGCCTCAGACTCAGTCGGAAATCAGACGCAGTCGGAAAGAAGGCGGTCGCGCGGCATCATGAATTGATTGGGGGATTGTGGTCGTGACCCGCGCTGCGAGCGGTAACCAGTTGGCATGCCGATCACCGTAATGTATCACTGAAGACGCTCGCGGTTAGGGAATCCACAAGTTGAAGACTATCGCCATACCCGTTCCCGGGCATCTCGCATCCGACTCGGCAAGGCAAAATCCAGCCACGTGGATAGGCCCTACCGCCTTCTGGCCGCCACAGTATGTCGCGGAATCCGCATGGTTGGAGCATGGCCCTTGCGGATTCTGGCTGATCGATGCCATACGCCCCAGCGTTTTGGTCGAACTAGGGACACATAGCGGCTTCTCCTATTTCTCCTTCTGCCAAGCCGTGCAATGGCTTCACCTTTCGACGGCTTGCTACGCCGTCGATACCTGGTGCGGCGACGAGCATGCCGGCTTTTACGGCGAGGAGGTTTATTCACGAGTCGCGGGGGTGAATGATCAGCGCTATTCCGGATTCTCGAGCCTGTTGCGGTGCCGCTTCGACGAGGCTCTGCCCTACTTTGGGGATAGCACGATCGATCTGTTGCATATTGATGGCCGACATCATGCCGATGACGTCCTACACGACTTCGAAGCTTGGCGTCCCAAGCTATCCTCCCGAGGTGTCGTGTTGTTTCACGACATTAACGTGCACGAGCGCGAGTTTGGCGTCTGGCGTCTTTGGGCCGAGTTGTCCGCACAGTATCCGTCGTTCTCATTCCTGCACGGCCACGGCCTGGGCGTGCTGGCGGTCGGTCCTAACATCCCGGTCGGATTACGTCCGCTGCTCGAAGCCGGGCCCGATGAGACGGACCTGATCCGGACCGCCTATGCTCGCCTGGGGTTGGCCATCCGGCGGCAGTATGAACTCGAGTTTACCCATCGCAGCCTTGATGAGACCATAAAGGAGCGGGAGCATCTTCGCCATGAGAATCAGGCTCTGCTAGCGGAGCGCGGCAAACTCGAGTCTGAACGCGAGAAGCGCGAACAGGCACTCCAGGATGCCGAGACTGCCGTCCAGACGCTGAAGACACGGCTCAGCGATATCGAGAACTCTCATGCCGACCTCTTGGCCTCGCTGGATAATCAGCGGGCCGTCGCGGACAAGCAGGCCAGAGTTCTCACGGAACTGCGCGATTCGCTTGCGCGGGAGGCAGATGCGACCCAGGCGGCACGGATCTATGCGCAGTGCATCGAGCGAAGCAGTTTCTGGCGGGCCACCGGCCCCTTGCGCTTAATCCTCGACCGAGCGCCACCGCCCATGCGCCTGGCGTTCCGGCGCTGCGCAAAGGCGCTGTGGTGGGCTGTGACCCCGCACCGCATGCCGGCACGCATTGCCTTTTTGCGCGATCGTCGCCGGGTTAAACCGTCGAAGGCGATCGCGCTTGATGACAACCGGCACCTTTCCACCCGGATCAGAGCTGCATTAGAGCTGCAAACGAATGATCCGGATGTGATCCAAAACCCCGGGCCCGACTGGTTCGATCCGGACTACTACCTGAACCAGGAACCCCGGCTGGAGAGTATCGACGTCGATCCTTTCACGCACTATGCAACGATCGGTTGGCGTCAGGGCCGGAATCCCCACCCCCTGTTTGATGGCCAGTGGTGGCTGAAGCATCAGTCCACGAGCGGCGACGTCGAGCCGCTGCAGCATTTCCTGTCTCAGACGGGAGCGGTGTCAACAGCCGTCGGAGCGAACACTTGTCGAGGCTGGACACGGTCTGCTCGTGACTTTGGCGATGTGCCCACCCGTGTTCCGGTCCCTTACACTCCGCCGGACCGGGGCCGATTCAAAGGAACACAGGAGGCGGTGATCCTGGATCGATTGAAGTCGGTCGATATCCTATCTTTAGACATCTTCGACACTGCGCTCATCAGGCGAGTGGCTCATCCGACATCGGTCTTCGATTTGGTGGCAGCAGCGGCGCGCGCCATCCATCCACGTTTCGGCACCTTCGCCGACTTGCGATTCTGGGCCGAACGTGAGGCACGCAACATCGCGCAACGGGAAGCCGGAATATTGGAAATTGGCTTCAGGCATATCTACGACGTCCTGCAGAAAGAACTGAACCTGAACGACAATGAGCGTCGACAGTTAGAGCAGTTGGAACTCGACACCGAACGCCAGATGCTCTGCGCCAACCCGATGGTATTGGGCTGGTACCGGGCGGCGCTCGCGACCGGGAAGAAAACAATCTTCGTCAGCGATATGTATCTGCCTTCCGACTTCCTGACGGAAGTCCTGTCCGCAGCCGGCTATGAAGATCCGGTCGTCTACGTCTCTAACGAATATGGCGCCGGTAAATGGCAGCGCACATTGTACGAGAAAGTTGCTGCGGATCTGGGGGTCTCTGGCGAGAAGATCCTGCATTTGGGCGACAATTTTCAGGCTGACATGCAGTGCGCCGAGGCTTCAGGCTGGAACGCCATACATTACACTGAGCATGAGGTTCAGCAGCCCTACGCACTGCAGATGGCCGATGTTTCCGTGCTCGACATATCGAACCTCGCTGCGTCCACAGCCTTGGGCCTGTCGCGGGAGCACCGCGCCCGGATAGAGGCCAAGGACCTTGATCCTACGGAGCGCATTGCCCGCCACGTCGGTTATGAGGTGCTCGGCCCCACAGCCCTCGCATTCGCCGGATGGATCGCTACGCGCGCAAAAACCGATCGGCTGGATAAGGTCCTATTCCTGGCACGCGATGGTTTCCTGGTTCAGCAAGTTTACGAACTTATTCGTAAATCGGGCTTCGCCGCTTGTGCCTCGCGATATTTATTAGCTTCCCGACGCATGCTGTATAGCCAGCGCCTACTCACGATTGACGGGCTGGAGAGTTTTGTTAAGAAATTAGATTTCTCATGCGCCACGACATTCTACGAATATATGGATATATTCCAAATCGACAATGATGACATTATCGCCCGGTGCGCTGACAATCTTGGCATCCGCGATATTCACGCGCCAGTTGTTTCCCAGCTCAGCATGTGTGGCGACTACAGCGTGGCCAAGGGCCTGCTTGAAAAGGCGGTGCTCGACTTGGCACCGACAATTATCGCGCTTGCGCATGAGGCATCGGAGAATCTACTCCGGTACTATGGGGAAGCGAGTGACATTGTAAACAGCAAGAATGTCGGGCTGATCGACCTCGGTTGGTCGGGTAGCATCATGCCCCCGTTGTCATCCATTTTCAAAACGGTCGCGCCTGACGTTGCGTTGCGATCTTATTTCTTTGGTCTCATCGAAAATCGCAAACATCACATACCTTCTGACCTGCGCGCGGATGCTTATTTTTTCCTCGACGATCGATTCGAGCGCCATGTACCGCTTCAAGTACCTTCGGGTTGGCAACGAGCCGACGTCATCGGCGCTTCTCCCTCTCTCATGGAAGTTTTGCTTGGTGAGAACACGACCACGACCATCGGACTGCAACCCGATCCTACCACCGGCACGCTACGGGCTGTCCGATCCAAGGATGCCTATTCGCCAGAACAGCGGCGCTTGATAGCCATCATGCATGAGGAAGCTTTGCTGTTCACCCGCGACGCTTTGGAAATTTTGGGGGCAGACCCTGGGTGCTGGGAGCTCAAGGCGTTGCTTGCTCAAGTCTGGAGGCGACTGTTGTCGAGTCCCGACAGCGAAGAGGCGCGCCTGCTCGGCGCTTTTCCACATCGTGTGGACGCGAGCGGGCGTGGAGCGACGGCGACCTTGGTTTCCTCTGGCTCCTGTAATGGAAGGACAGCGTTGACAGACTCCGCCGTAGTTGAATGGCCCGCGGGATGGTTTGCACTTCTTGATCCCGTGGAGCGGGCATTGGTGTTGGACAAATTGAACTCTGCGAATATGACGCGACGTCTGGTCTGAGCCTGGATCGGAGGCATTTTGATAAACGTCGGAACCAACCTCGAAAGCCCACACCCTCTGATTGACCTTGCCTGGATCCGGCAAGCGAGCGGCGTCCCCCACTTGTCTGTCCAGGAATGTCTCCAGCAGATGGATGTCGTCGGCCCCAACATCCTTTTCGACATATCATACTATCGCGACACTTACAGGCACGACATACCCGCCGGCATGTCATGCCTGGAGCATTTCTGTCGCCAGACGAGAGACGACCCGCGCAATCCCAATCCCTTATTTTCGACCCAGCAGTGGCACGAAACTATCGGCGCCCACTTACCCGATCGCGCTGCATGGCGCAGCGCTCTTTTCCGGACCCTGGGGGAAGAAGCGCGTTTCTCCCGCGTCGAACATATGAAGCATGAGAACGGAGAGGTAATCGTGGCCGATCAGGAAATCGGCCGTGCACCGTCATTGAATCAACCAATCTGTATCTTTGCTCATCATGATGTACACGACGATGTACAGACTTATGTTCTGAACTATCTCGACGCGCTGTATGAGCAGGGATGTCGCATCGTCTTCTTGACGAATAGCAAGACGATGCGCCCAGAAACCCAGTCCAAGCTCGAGGGCCGGGTATGGCGGCTGGTCAACTGCGATAATCGCGCGCGCGACTTCGGGCTCTACGCCACAGGCGTCGGCCTGATCGACCGCCTCGGCGTTGCCGGACACCCTATAGTACTGACGAATGATAGCGTCGTCGGCACCATGAACAGCCTAGCCCCGCTTTTCGAAGTGGCTCGCTCAGGCAAGTTCGATATCACCGGGGCTGTGGATGCATGGCTTCATGTCTGGCACATTCAATCTTTCTTCATCTATTGCACAGCCGATCTGGTGGCTGATGAGGCTTGGAAGAGGTTCTGGCAGGCGTACAAACCCCATCATGACCGCTGGTTCGTCGTCAACAGCCACGAATTCGGATTCTCCCGTTGGATGACCGGCCGGGGTGTGCGGATGGGCGCGGCTTGGAAGTATGAAGACATTCTTCGCCGCGCCGGCAAGGAATGGAAGGCAGATAGCACGCATGCGCCCGATTGGCGTTCAAGGGTTATCAAGGGAGAAATCCCCACCAATCCGAGCATCGAACTTTGGGATGTTATGCTGAAGGCTGGATTTCCGTTCTTGAAGAAAGCCATCTTCACAACACCTCTTCTAGCCAACAATCTACTCGAGATATGCAACATCCTGAGCGTCAGGAGCCGATCGGAAGGGCGACGTTCAAAGATGTAGCCTATTGATTGATTCTGCCGAACTGCATCTCGGTTCGAGCCTTGACGCGGGCCACACCTCGCATTCAAACTCACAGGCTTATCCCGTGATCATACTCCTGGAATAGGAAACCAGCCGGCGCAAAGGCGCCGTGATGCGCCAACTCGTCGAAGCCTCAAGCATTGCTACCCGCTGTTGGAGAGAATCAATCTGACCCTTCAAAATTTCGCTTTTCACCTTGCTTTCTGCTACCTCACGTTCAAGTTCTTCGATTAGGCTGGACTTTATCGCTGACTCGACTTTGTTCTCCGCGGCCAGCCGCTTTAATTCCTCTTTCAGTGCGGCATTTGCCTGTTGCAACTCGGCGCTTTCGCGGCGCAGGTTGAAAGATGCCTGTGAGGTGGTACCGGCTTCATTGACGACCTCCTGTAAAAGACGTGCTCTAGTCTCGTAGTGCCGGGTTGCTTCGTTGTCCGAAACGGGCTCTGCATATCCCCTATTCTTCAAATGAACATAAAATTCCGCCCAGTATGTTTCGGATACCTCAAGAATATCGAATGGGATCAAACCTAAAAAATAAGCATCCGAAACAAGAAGCTTGAACACCGTCGGCGTCAATGATGAGCAATGGGTGTCCAGGTAGTTGTCATCTTGCGTCTCTATTTTTCGCATCCATTCAGTGTATTCGGATCGTAGCCTTCGGTGTGGATCGAAATTGGCGGGATTTTCGTTGAGGTAATCCATACCTGTATCGAGATCGTCACCCCGCCTGTAAAAAGCGATAGTGGTATTCATTTCGAATACCTGCGCATAGGAGGGCCTGATGCGTTTCTCCTGGTGAGCTTGAATCCACGAAGCCAGGGTCGTGAACGGGCGAAAGAAATCGAACGATCCGCGCCGATCTGGAATGGCCATGGAAATCACGCCCTCAGGTTTGAGGACCTTTCCACAAGTCTGGAAAAAGCCGATCGGGTCGGGGATATGCTCGAAGTTATGGGACGAGACAAGATAATCGAGCTTGCCGACCAACCCCTTCTCGGCGACGAGATCCAGCAAAAGATTAGCCGGCCCGACCAGATCGACGTCTTCGATGCGCTCGACCCAACTGTCAGGCACATTGGGATCGGCCCGGGCCCGCTCCCTTAAGGCTGGGCCATCGAGCACGTCCAATGACAGGCAATGGTAACCTGCAGATTTCGGCGCCAGCGGCGAATGCCACGGTCCGATTTCGACGCCCAGCATATCCTTGGTGATATGCTTAAGCACTTCATCCTCGCGAGCCATGTTTATACCCTCGCGTTGTTCTTTGTTTCAGATCGGTCTCAGATTGATCTCTGTTTGTAATATTCAGCCAGCTTGTCCCATGCTGCGCTTTCATTCCATCCGACGACATAGCGCTCGGCGCTATCCGTATTGACCCGCATTATCGGTTCGGTGAATTCGGTCTGCTCCTTTAGCTCAAGGGCACATTCCAGGCCGAGACGAGGGCGCATGGCGGATGCGAAGCGGGCGGCAAATGCCCCCTGCGTTTCCACATAACCGCTGGGATTGAGCCGACTAACCGGCGCGGATGCCGCCGCGACCTTGCCGGCAAACTGAGCGTAAGCCTCGCTCAGAAGACCGACGTGAATATTGTCGCGCAGATAGGCCGGTGTATTGACTGTAGCCGTCAATCCCTTGACCCAAGTGCTGATCAGGTGGTTGCAAAAGCGTGGTTCTTCCAGAATTCCGAACGGATTGGGGATGACGAATTTGGCGAAGGGTAAGCCGATTTCGCGGCAGCGATGGCGCACGACCGTCGCTGTTAAAGTCTTCGACAGACCGTAGGGCGAGAAGGCCGGCAGGGGCATCTCACCAGCGCCTTCGTTTTCCTCGAAAACGGTGC
The DNA here is from genome assembly GCF_035548095.1 of Rhodopila sp. Lineage (GTDB taxonomy): Bacteria > Pseudomonadota > Alphaproteobacteria > Acetobacterales > Acetobacteraceae > Rhodopila. The sequence continues at coordinate 77,478 of NZ_DASZUV010000031.1, forward strand.
CGGTCAGCACCAGGCCCTTTAGGCCGCCCTTGACCATCGCAGTGAGGACTGAACGCAGATTGTACGTGTTCTCCGCGAGAGCGCCAGCGATATCGAAATCTGGGCTACGGTAGTCACCTACCCGCGCCGCATGGTGGCACAGAAGGTCGAACCGGCCAGAGCCGACGAGATCCAGAAACCGATTGGAGCCGAAAGGCGCCTGCCCCACCACTTCGGCCACCTTGCTGAGCCGTCGCACACGCTCGGCGCGAACGCCCTCCGCATAGGCTGTCGCGACGGAGCGGAGCGGCGCGACAACCTCGGCCCCCGCGGCGTTCAGAGCATGGGCAAACCAATATCCGGTGAAGGAACTGGCACCGGTGAGCAGGACCTTCATGCTAGGCCCCGCATCCGCTCCATGCCATGGAAAGTGTCGTTCAAGTCAGGCCAGTTTCGGTCCTTCTCCGAGATCTCAACCGGCTGGATCGGCCATTCGATCCCAATCGCCGGGTCGTTCCACCGTACGCCGCGTTCGCTCTCTGGCGCGTAGAATGCGCTCACGAGATAGAGCGCTTCGACGTTGCTTGTCAGAGTAAGGAGCGCGTGACCGAAGCCACGTGGCACATACATCATGAGCCGATTGTCGTCGTTGAGCTCGGCGCCGAACCACTTGCCAAAAGTGGGCGAACCGGCCCGGAGGTCGACGATGCAGTCCCACAGGCTGCCTCTGATCGCACGAACCACCTTGACCTCGCTGGAAGGCGGGAGCTGATAGTGTATACCGCGCAGAGTACCCGCTTTGCCGCTCAGCGAATTGTTCACCTGGACAAAGTGCGTCTCCAACCCCTGGGCCCCAAACTCTTGCTCACAGAAGAAGCGCGCGAAGAAACCCCGGTCGTCGCCGCGGCGCTCCAGCTCGATGAGGTAGGCGCCGTCCAGCGAAGTCTTGTGAAATTTCATGATACAGTTCGGCTTTCAGTGACGTCCACCCGATACCCAGCGCAGATCTGCACCCAGGCGGCCTGCCAACATATGGCCTTCGAGCGTCTTCAAGCGCATGTAGGGCGAATTGCGGAAATCCTTGTCGGTAAAGCCTATGCCGGTCAGCCCCGCGGTAAGACGCTCGATGGACTGGTCGAGAGAAAGGCGGGGGATCCATTCCGGCGCCAGCGACTTGAAGAGCGAGAAGTCGACCTTATAGGAGCGCTTGTCAGGCGGCGCGTCGGTGTTGATCGACACCTTGGTTCCAGGCACAAGACGCGCCACGGCAGCAGCTAGCTCCGACACCTGATAGTTGCCCTCGTCTCGGCCGGCGTTGACCGCCAGAAACTTGCCACCGTTATCAGGACTGCGGGTGATTGCCCAAGTGATCGCCCGCGCCATGTCTTCCACATCGATCAATGGTCTCCAAGGTGTCCCGTCGCTAAGGACAGTTATCTCGCCGGAGGTCACAGCGCAGGCGACAAAATCGTTGAGAACCAAATCGAGGCGCAGACGGTCGGACATGCCGCAGGCGGTGGCGAAGCGCAGCGCGGTCACCGTCATGTCACGCAGGTCGGACTGGGCACAGGCCTGCTCCGAACCGATCTTTGAACGAGCGTACGCGGTCAGAGGGTTGGTCGGATCCCGTTCGGACCGGGCCCCACCCTCGGCATAGCCGTACATCGAGCAGCTCGACGCAAAAGCGAAATGCTTGGCACCATGCGCCGCGGCGGCCTTCGCAAGGCGGATGGTCGCGACCTGGTTAATCTCATGAGTCACGGCCTCGAACCTGTTACCCATGGGATCGTTGGAAACCGCGCTCAAATGGATCACAGCATCCACGCCGTCGAGCACCTCCACTGGGAAATCACGGATATCGCCAAAGATCTGGCGGTCGAGCAGCGTCTCCGGCAACGTACCGGCACCGGTCAGGCAATGACCAAAAAAGCCCGCATCGAAGCCGATCAACTCGGAATTCGGCAGCCAATCCCGCAAAAAACGCGTGAGAACAGGCCCCACGTAGCCCATGTTGCCCGTAATCAGGATACGCATGTGCTGCCCCTCATCCTTCACCAAAGCTTCCACGGCGCCTTACCGGTCGCCCATAGTTCCTCGAGCTGCCGCTTGTCCCGCAAAGTGTCCATAGGCTGCCAAAAGCCCCTGTGAAAGTAGACGCTCAGATTGCCTTCCGCGGCGAGTGCACGCATGGGCTCCTGCTCCCACACCGTCGCGTCACCTGCGATGTATCGGCCTACTTCGGGAGATAGGACAAAAAACCCGCCATTGATCCATCCGCCGTCACCTATCGGTTTCTCCTGGAAGTCCGTGACGCGATTTCCGTCGAAGTTGATGGCGCCAAAGCGGCCCGGTGGCTGGACCGCCGTCACCGTGGCAAGACGCCCTTCACTGCGGTGCAGATCGATGACCGCGGCAATGTCGACGTTGCCGACACCATCGCCGTAAGTAAGGCAGAATTCCGTATCGCCGTTGATATAGGGGAGAATTCTCTTAATCCGCCCCCCAATCATTGTCGATTCACCAGTGTCGACAAGAGTAACTTTCCACGGTTCCGCCTGGTCCTGATGCACTTCCATCAGATTATTTTTGATATCGAATGTCACATTTGACATGTGTAGGAAGTAATTCCTAAAATATTCCTTGATCACATATCCTTTATACCCGAGACACACGATAAAGTCATTGATACCATGGCTGGAGTAGATCTTCATGATATGCCAAATGATCGGCTTTCCACCTATCTCAATCATCGGCTTGGGCTTCACGTCAGTTTCTTCAGCAAACCGCGTACCCAGCCCTCCGGCTAAGAGGACAGCTTTCATTCGATTCTCTTTTCCCTTGCGGTAACGCTTACTCGCGGTAACGCTTACTCGGAAAATCCCAAAATGTGGGAATCTAGTCAATGGCTGTTGGCAGAGATCATTCGATAACCTGCACCCGCGCCGCTGCTTCATTCCTTATGAGCGCACTCCCGTCGCGAAGCAGCCATCACGGCACACCCCGTCGGCAGCGATGAGCGGTGTCAATCGCCGCGGAAACGCGGCAGATGCAGCCGCATCGTCGTGCCCTGGCCCAGCGTCGATTCGATGCTGATCGAGCCACCTGATTGCCTGGCGAAGCCATAGATCATCGACAGCCCCAGGCCGGTCCCCTGGCCGAGAGGCTTGGTGGTGAAAAACGGATCGAAGGCGCGCTGCACCACATCGTCCGGCATGCCGCTGCCGGTGTCCGTAACAGCCAACACGACATAATCTCCCGCGGCGACGTCCATCAAGGCGGCGTGCGCCAGATCGATCGTTTCGTTGCCCGTCTCGATCGTGACCGGTCCGCCGTCAGGCATCGCATCGCGCGCGTTGATGCACAGATTGAGCAGCGCGCTTTCAAGCTGGCCATGGTCGATGCGGGTCGTCCATAAATCCCCGGCCGGCCGCACGACCAGCTTCACCGCCGGACCAACGGCCCGCTGGATCAGTTCCGCCATGCCGCTCACCAGGCGGTTGATGTCGGTCGGCCGCGGATCGAGGGTCTGGCGGCGGGAAAACGCCAGCAGCCGATGGGTCACCGCGGCTGCCCGGCGGGCGGCACCCTGCGCCGCCTCGATATACCGCTCCAGGTCGAGCACGCGGCCTTGAATGATACGCCTATGTAACAGTTCCAGGTTGCCGGAAATGCCGGCCAGTAGGTTGTTGAAGTCATGCGCCAGGCCCCCCGTGAGCTGGCCCACCGCCTCCATCTTCTGGGATTGCCGCAGCGCCTCCTCGGCCCGCTCACGCTCGGCGATCTCCCGGCGCAGGCGCTCATTGGCCGCGGCCAGGACATGCACGTGCCGCTTCTGCTCCGCCAGGTCTGTCAGGATGCCGCACAGCACGGCTTCACGCCCGTCTTCCCGCAGCACATTCAGCGACATGTAGACGGGGATCTCCCGCCCATCCGCCGTCGCCACTGTCAGCTCGTCCCTGGTGACGGTGTGCGCCGCGTCCTGCAAGAGCCGCGACAGGGCCGGCAGGTCCGCGGGGCGGATGAACGGATGCAGGCGCTGGCCCACAAGGCGCTGCCGCGCGACGCCGAACATGGTCGCCAGCCGGCGATTGCAGTACAGGATGGTCCCGTCGAAGCTGAGGGTGACGGCGCCTTCCTGTATCTGCTCGATCAGAACCTGATAAGGCGGGTCGGCACTCTCCAGTGTATAGACGCGGCGGCTGTCGTGGTCGGGTGAGGCGACAAGCGCGTCCGCGTCACCGCGCCGGATCGCCTGCAACGTTTCCTCACTGTCCGCAAGCTGCTCTTCCAACTGCTTGATGCGAGCCAGAAGCTGGACGGTATCGTCTCCAGGGTCCGGCGGCTTCATGCTCGGTCTTGTCATGGTTGCGCGCTCTGCAACGGTATCGCTGAACGAACAATACGGCCTGGCCCGGGCCACAAAGCCGCCGCTGCGACATTGAGGCCGCCGGTGCTGAAATCACCTGATATTCCCGTGCGATCCCGGGCAGTTGATCGGCCGCCGCCCGCCGGGGGTGACGGATTCGCCCGGCCGCGCCGCATCTGGAGGGCTTTCAAAACCTGGTGATAGGCGGCATTTTTCGCCGGTGGCGCGGAGTCGCTGGACGCCGGCCCGCCAAGCGGCCAAAAATCGATCCCCTTTTGGGAGGGCAAGGCCATGCCGCATGTGTCGCTGCATACCCCGATCGGTGACGTCACTGTCTTCGAGCATGACGGCGCCATCGTCGCGCTGGACTGGGGCTGGGTCGAGGATCAGGCGCAGACCGCGCTGCTGGACCGCGCCAGACAGCAGCTCGACGCTTATTTCGACGGTGCGTTGAGGACCTTCGACCTGCCCTTGGCCCCGGTCGGCACCCCGTATCGGCGGGCGGTGTGGGACGCGTTGTGCACCATCCCGTATGGCGAAACCCGCACCTATATCGACATCGCCCGCATCGCCGGCGGCTCCCCACGCTCTGTCGGACAGGCGAACGGGCGCAACCCGATCCCGCTGATCATTCCCTGCCACCGCGTGGTCGCCACCGGCCATCTGGGCGGCTATTCCGGCGGTGAGGGACTGCCGACCAAGCGCTGGCTGCTGGCGTTGGAACAGCCGGAAGGCGCACTGCTGTAAAGCGGGATTCGACCCGATACGGATGACGCCAGGGAGGGCAACCATGCGCTTCGGACTGTTCGGCGCGGCGCAGGCGCAGCGGGGCGGTGGTCCCGATGTCGACAGCGCGGCGGGCTTCAAGGACTACATCGAATACGTCATCGAGGCCGAGGCACTGGGCTATGACAGCGCGTTCATCGTCGAGCATCATTTCACCGGTTTCGGCCAGGTCTCCGCCACGCTGAACCTGTTGACCTGGATCGGCGCGCGCACCTCCACCCTGCGCCTGGGCACGGCGGTGATCGTGCTGCCCTGGCACAACCCCGTGCTGTTGGCGGAGCAGGCGGCCACGGTCGACCTGCTGTCCGGCGGGCGCCTGGATTTCGGCGTCGGCAAGGGCTACCGCCACAATGAATTCGCCGGCTTCCGCGTTCCGATGGAGGAAGCGGCGCCGCGCTTCGAGGAAGCGATCGACATCATCACCCGAGCCTGGACGTCGAACGAGCGGTTTTCCTTCCATGGCCGGTTCTGGCGGTTCGACGACATCATCGTGGAGCCGCCGACGGTACAGGCACCGCACCCGCCGTTCTGGCAAGGCGCCGGGCATGAGGACAGCATACGGCGGGTGGCCGCGCGCGGGCACAACCTGCTGCTGGACCAGTTCGCGCCGATCGATGAGACCATTCGTCGGTTTGGCACCTACAAGACAGCGATGCTGGCCAACGGGTTCGGCTTCGATCCGATGCAGGTGGGCGTCGCCCGCGCCTTCTTCGTCGCCGACACGCCGGAGGAAAAGGCGGCCGCCATCGACCGCCGCCTCGCCGCGCAGCGCCGGCTGCACGCGATCAGCCAGCGCCCCGACGGCAACAACACGGCCAGCATCATGGCGTTCTCCGACACGCGGGAAGCCAGCGAGGAAAGCGCGCTGTACGGTACGCCGGACGAGATCTGCCGAAAGATCGAGCGCCTGCGGGACGCGGGCGTCCGGTACCTGTTGCTGAACGGCGGCGGCACCGCGCGTGAAAACCTGCGCCGCTTCGCGCGGGAGGTGATGCCGCATTTCCGTTCCGAACCACCGGTTCGGGCCCGCGGCGCGGCGGCCTGACCGCGGCCGCGGACGGGCGGACCCGACCGCCCCCCGGTACCCACCCCCGGTACCCACCGCCCGGTACCCACCCCCGGTACCGCCCCCCGACCGCCTTCCCTCGCTATTTTGGATCGGCTACAACGTCGGCGAGTGCAGAGGTGCGGCATGTGGCGCGGGGCGTTTCTCGCCTGTTGTCTGATCTGGTCCGCGGCCGCCCTGTCGGCCGAGGTCGCGGACGCGACAGGCCGTTCCGTTATCGTTCCAGACCAGGTGCGCCGCGTGGTGCCGGCCGGCCCTCCCGCCGCCGTGCTGATGGCGGCGATTGCACCGGATCTGATGGCCGGATGGCCCGCTCCGGTGCCGGATGCCGCGCGAGCCGTGCTGCCATCCGACGCGGCGGCCCTGCCGCAGATCCCGCGGCTGACCGCGCGGGAAGACGCCAGCGGCAGGATCGCGGCCCTGCACCCGGACCTGATCCTGGATTACGGCGACACCGGCCAGCGATATATCGATCTGGCGATAGCCACGCAGCGGCAGACCGGCATCCCGACGCTGCTGCTGGATGGCGCCCTGGACAAGGTCCCGGCCGTCCTCCGCCTACTGGGCGGCGTGCTGCACCGGCCTGAACGCGCGGATGAGCTCGCCCGCTTCACCGAGGCGCTGCTGAGCCTGCCGTCGCCGGCGTCGCACCCGACCGTCGTCTACGCTCGGGGGCCGGCCGGCACCCTGGCCGCGGCGCCCGACACCGATGTCACCGCCGTGTTCACCCGCCTGGGCTGGACCGTGCTCGCGCCGGAAGGGTCAGGAACGTTCCGGCCGGTGACCGCCGGGACGGTCGCGACACTCAACCCCGACTTGCTGGTCTTCTCCGATCCCGCCATGGCGGATGCATTGGCCCATGATCCCGCATGGAAGGCCGTGCGTGCGGTCCGTGAAGGCCATGCCGTGGTGGCGCCGCATCTGCCGTTCGGCTGGGTGGAAGAGCCGCCTTCGATCAACCGCCTGATCGGCTTCGCCTGGCTGAGCGGACACGACCCCGTCACGCTCGCCGCCATGGCGAATGCCATCCTGTACCGCCGCACGCTCACGCCGGCCGAACGGGACACCGTCCTGTCCGGCGTATCATCAATCCGGCCTTGAAAGGATCCAGGAGTTGAGTCGCTTCTTTCTGATCATCTGCTTCCTGCTGGTGTCGATCACCGCCAGGGCACAGGACCTGACCGTCTTCGCCGCCGCCAGCCTGACCGACGCGATGAAGGACATCGCCGCGCAATGGGTCGCCGCCGGCCATAAGGAGCCGCGCCTGTCGTTCGGCGCCAGCTCCACCCTGGCCCGCCAGATCGAGCAGGGCGCGCCGGCCAATGTCTTCGCGTCGGCGGACCAGAAATGGATGGACTACCTGGCCGAAAAGAACCTGATCGCGGCAGGCACGCGGACGAACCTGCTGGAGAATGAGCTGGTGCTGATCGCGCCGGCCGACAGGCATCTGTCCGTCACCATCAAGCCCGGCATGGACCTGGTGGCGCTTCTGGGCAGCAATGGCCGCATCGCCACCGGCGACCCGGCGCATGTGCCGGTCGGTCTGTACGCGAAACAGGCGCTGACCAGGCTGGGACTGTGGGACAAGGTGGAACCCCGCCTCGCCCGCGCGGATGACGTTCGTTCCGCGCTGCTGCTGGTCGAGCGTGGGGAGGCACCGCTGGGCATCGTCTATGCCACCGATGCCAAGGTATCCAAGGCCGTGGCCGTGGCCGGGGTGTTCCCCGCCGACACGCACGACCCGGTCACCTATCCGTTCGCGGTGACCAAGGCGGGCGACACGCCGGATGCGCGGGCGTTTCTGAAATTCCTGTCGGGGCCGAAGGCAACCGCGATCTTCGCAGACCGCGGCTTCAAGGTGATGCAGTAGGCACTTTACGGCGCCGGCGTTCATCGCGCGCCGGCGCGCTCCTCACGCCGTATCGGCCGGCTGGCACCGAGCCGGCGGCGGCGTGACGGGAAGGCGCGACGAGGCTGCCGGAAGCAGCACCGCTTGAAACCGTAGCAGAAACCCTACCGGGGCGCGATCGCCTGAAGCCGACGGTTGAACGGCGTGAGTCGCGCCCTTGAATCAAAGAGTTGACAAAAGCATGACAGGGTCAGCCCGACCCTGTCATGCTTCAGGATCCGCGCAGCTTTCCTTGCAGCGCCCGCGCACGCTTCACCACGGACCGTGCCCGTTCAACGACCGGGACGTCGATCATCGCGCCCTCGAACTGGACGGCGCCAAGCCCCTTGGCATAGGCATCCTCATAAGCGGCGATCATGCGTTCGGCCCGTTCCACCTCGGCGGCATCCGGCGCGAACTCCTCGTTCAGCACCTGCACCTGCAGTGGATGCACCGCGCTGGCGCACATGAAGCCCAGCCGACGAGACCGGCGCACGATTTTCCGAAATGCCTCCTGATCGCGGAAATCGGCGATCGAGCCGATGAAGCCCATCGGCATGATCCCGGCGGCCCGGGCGGCGAAGATGGTCTGCTGCTTGGGGTAGAAAAGCCCCTCCGGTTCGGATTGCATGCCGACATCGGCGGCGAAATCCTCCGACCCCAGGCTCAGGCCCACGATCCGCCTGTGGCACTTGGCGATCTGTTCGATCCGGAAGAAACCTCTGGCGGTCTCCACCAGGGCGATGAAGCGAATGCCGCCAGCAGGCAGGCCGCGCTCGGCCTCCAGCTCATCGACGATCTCGGCGACCGCGTGCACGTGTTCCGGGCTGTCCACCTTGGTCAGCATCAGTGCGGCCACGCCGGGAATCACCGCCGCTTCCAGATCGCGCACCAGCAGGCGCCACGGCCGGTTGACGCGCACCACGACATCGGCGCCGTTCCGGTTCACCTGCGGAATGGCACCGGCGATCAGCGCGCGGGCGTTTTCCTTCTGGGAGGGTGCGACCGCGTCCTCCAGGTCCAGGATGATCGCGTCGGCGCCGCGATCAGCGCCGGTGCGGACGAATTTCTCCGCCGTCACCGGCACGAACATCAGCGACCGCCAGACCGGTAGATCGTCGCGCATGGGCTCAGCCCTCCTTGATCACGCCCTCGGCGGCCAGCGCGGCCAGCCGGTCGGCGCCATAGCCGATGGATTCCAGGATCGAACGCGTGTGCTGCCCCAGGTCGGGCGCCGGCATCCGCAGCTTGCCCGGCGTATCGGACAGGCGAGGAATGACGTTGTGCATCAGCACCGCCCCGGCCTCCGCGTCCGGTGCCTCCACCAGCACGCCGCGGGCCTGCACATGCGGATCCTCCAGTAGCTGGTCGACCTCATAGATCGGTGTCGCGGTCACCTCGGCGGCCTCGAACACTGCCATGGTCTCGGCCAGGGTCCGCTGGGCGATCCAGTCCGCGACGATCCCGTCGCATGCGTCAATGTTCCGGACACGATCGGTGTTCGTGCGGAATCTCGGATCGTCGATCATGTCGGCCCGGCCGATCGCGCGGAACAGCCGCTCCGCCATCGCCTGGATGGACGCGGAGATCGCCACGAACCTGCCATCGCTGGTCTGATAGACATTCCGGGGGGAGGTCGTCAGCGAGCGGCTGCCGGTGCGCACCGGCTTGTCGCCGGCGATACGGAACGTCGCCGGATCGGCGCCGAGGACCGAGACGATCGGCTCCAGCAGCGACAGGTCGATGACCTGGCCCTTGCCGCCCCGCTCGACCACACGCAGCGCCACCATGATGGCATAGGCGCCGTACAGGCCGGCGATCATATCCGCCATCGCCAGCGGCGGCAGCACCGGCGGGCGGTCGCCATAGCCGTTCTTGGCGGCGAAGCCGGACATCGCCTCCACCAGCGTGCCGAAACCGGGCCGATCCCGGTACGGCCCGTCCTGGCCGAAGCCGGTGATGCGCACGATGATCAGGTCGGGGTTGCGGGCGTGCAGCACATCGGGGCCGAGACCCATCTGTTCCAGCGTGCCGGGGCGGAAATTCTCGATGAACACATGGGACGTGGCCAGCAGGTCCAGCAATGCATCGCGTCCGGCCCGCGGGCGCAGGTTGATCGCCAGGCTCTTCTTGTTGCGGGCATAGACCTTCCAGTGCAGCGACAGCCCCTTCACGCGCCAGGCCCGCAGCGGATCGCCGACCTTCGGATCCTCGATCTTGATGACCTCGGCGCCCTGGTCGGCCAGTTGCAGGCTGACCATGTTGCCGGCCACCAGGCGGGAGACATCCACGACACGGATGCCGTCCAGCGGCGCGGAGGCTGTCGGGTCGAACTGGACGCGAGGGATCATGGGCTGCTCTCTTGGACGTGCCATTGTCCGGGCAGAGCGGCAGCGAGGCAAGAGGCGGAGCGAGACAAGAGGCGGAGCGAGGCAAGAGGCAGTTGGCGCCCTTGCGCGGCTTGGCGGCTCAGCGACTGGCGGCTCAGCGTCCGGCGGCGATCGCGTCGCCGATCTGCCCGGCCAGCTGCGTTACCGCGCCGCGCAGGGCGGTGACCCGAGCCGTGGCGTCCGTCGCATCCGTAACCGGCAGATCGATCCGCGCTCGGCGGGACAGGTCACCCCGAGAGCCGGGCTCGCGCACGAGGGTCCAGCGCGCATCCAGCACGGCGGTGCCAGGGGACGGCTGGCCGCGCGCGGGCGCCCCTTCCTCCACGTCGAACCGGGTGACATCGAGGCTGACGCGCCAGGTGGGCGGCGGGATCCGCACCACCGGGGTCGGCATCACACGATCCCGCCCGAAGCGACCGGCAAGGTCGTCGACCAGCGCGCGGGTGATCAGATCGGCGGGCGGATCGGACCAGACCTCGAACTCATGGATCGATACGCGGTTGGTACCGGTGCGAGTGACCATCTGGGTGCGGTCGGCATACAGTGCGATAGTGGGACGATCGACATAGATCACCGGTCCCTCGCGGGCCGGTGCGGCCGGTGGCGGTTCGGCGGCGGACAGGTCATAGACGCGTGTCGGCGTGCCGCAGGCAGCCAGCAGCAGCAGGATGAGCGGGAGGCACCTCACCGCCGGTTGTCCGACTTGCCGATGAGCAGGGCGTTGGGATTGCGCTCCAGATACTCCGCCAACAGGCGCATGGAGCGGGCAGCGCCCTGCAGTTCCCGCAGCAGGCCGCGCAGCTCGCCCAGCACCGGCGAGCGATCGCCGAGCTGCAGGTCCACCGTCGCCAGCGTCTGGCTGGCACGGTCGACGGCCTTGTTGGCGTTGCGCACCGTCACGTTCAGGCTGTCGAACAGCGTATCCGCCCGGGGCCCGACGCCCTGCGCCACGGTGCGCAGTTCCGTCGCGGCATCGCGCAGTTGGGCCAGCGCATCCCGCAGCTCCGGCCCGGTCGCCAGCTCCTTCATCGCCGTGGCGGCGGCCAGAAGCTGGGCGAACACCTGGTCCAGCGGCGCGTCGGCGAGCTTGTCCAGCAACGGCCCCAGCCGGTCGAGCATCGCGTCGCGGACCGACGGTCCGGCCGGCAGCACCGGCACCGGCCCGGACCGGTCCAGCGTCGCCCGGGTCTGGTCGGGCAGGAAACCGAGTGTGACCAGCGCGGTGCCGCCCATCAGGTCCGTGGTGCCGATGCGGGCACGCAGGCCGCGGCGGACCAGGGCATCGGCGGCGGCATAGATCTCATCGGGCGTGGTGGGCCGGTGCGCGGCAGCCTGCGCCGGGAACTGCGCCGGCTCCAGTTCAATGGTGACCGGGACGGTGAAGCTGTTGCCGTCCGGCGCCACGTCCAGTCCGACGCTGCGCACCGTGCCGACGCGGATGCCCAGGATCTGCACCGGCGCGCCGGCGGCCAGCCCGCGCACGTCACTGGCGAAGCGAATGAGGAACGGAACACCGTCCGCCCGGGCCGGGCCGGCCGCCGTCACCAGCAGCAAGGCCAGGGCGATTCGTGCGCGAAGCGTTCCGATCATGCGCGCAGACTGGCGAAAAAACGCTGGCGTGCCCAGCCACCGATTTCCGCGTATCGTCGCCGCGGCACGCGCCGCCGCCGGCTCGCCGCATCCGGCGCGCGGTCATGTGTGATTTACCCTTCCCCCGAACGATTGCCGGGGGGCCGGCGGTGCCGCCTCATGCCGTGGCCGCGGGCGCCAGCGGGAGAAGGCCAGCGGGAGAAGGCCAAAGGGGGGAGCACGCTAGAGTCAGCACGCCAGCGGGAGCACGCCACAGGGAGAACCTGGGGCACCCGCGCAGGCGGTGTCGCCTCAGGCCGCTTCCGCCTTCAGCACAAGACGCCCGGTCACCTTGCCGTCGCGCAGGCGCATCAGCGCGTCGTTCGCCTGGCTTTGCGGTACGGTCGCCACCGGCAGCGCTTCCAGCGAGCCCTCCTGCGCCAGCTTCACCAGTTCGCGCAGTTCCTTGGGATTGCCGACGTAGCTGCCCTGCACCGTCAATGCCCTGATCGCCATGATCGGCAGCGGCAGCATCAGTTCGCCGCCAAACAGACCCACCTGGATCAGCTTGCCGCCCTTGCCTAGCGCGCCGAAGGCGAAGCGGGCGGTGGCGGTGCCGTTCACCAGGTCGATTACGGCCGGGACGGGGCCGCCCGCCGCCTCAACGATGCGCTTCGTCACCTCGGCGCCGTCGCCGCTGCCGTCCACGACCTTCGTCGCGCCGGCTTTCAGTGCGGCCTGCCGCTTTTCGGCGCTGATGTCGACGGAAATGATAGTCTGGTGCTTCAGCGCCTTCAGGATGGCAACGGCGTTCAGGCCCAGCCCGCCCGCGCCCACCAGCACGATCGGCTGCGTCGGTGCCAGCGGCATCGCCTTCTTGATCGCCGAATAGACGGTGATGCCGGAGCAGGCATAGGTGGCCGCCACTGCCGGGTCCACGCTGCCCAGGTCGATCAGATGGCGCGGGTGCGGCGCCACCACGTGGGTGCCGTAGCCGCCGTTCTGGTAGACCCCCAGGCTGCGCGCGGCGACCGCGCACATGTTATCCTCCTCGGCCAGGCAACGCTCGCACTTCCCACAGCCCAGCCACGGGTAGACGATGCGGACGTCGCCGACCTTCACGCCCTTGGCCTCGGGGCCGAGCTTGACGACGCGACCGATGATCTCGTGGCCCATGGCGAGGGGCAGGGTGACGCCGCGGTCCTTCAAGGACATCTTCTGGCCGCCGCCGATGTCGTAATACCCCTCCCAGATGTGCAGGTCGGAATGGCACACGCCGCAATGCGTGACCTCCAGCAGCACCTCTGTGCCCGTGGGTTCGGGCGTGGGCAGTTCGATTTCCCTCAGCGGTTGCCCGTTCTCGACGACGGCCCAGGCGCGCATGACTGTGTCCTCCTTGCGGTCGGGCGATGGATAGCGCGGGGCGGGGCGGATGCAAAGCGGGGGTTAGGATTCCAGAATCGCGCCAACGCGTCCCAACACATCGCTGATCAGACCGCTCGACGCCTTGCCGAGAAAGCGGGCATGGCGGGCCTCAAAATCGACGCTGCGGACATGATCGCACAGCACGGCCCCGGATACACGATGGCCCTCGGGGATCACGGCTTCGAACGGCCAGCCGCGAACTGTCCGGGTGATGGGCGCGATCAGCGCGTAGCGGGTCAGGCTGTTGAATGCATGGGTGCTGAGAACTAGGGCCGGCCGCTCGCCGCCCTGTTCCCTGCCGGTGAAGGGGTTCAGCACGATCCTAATGAAGTCGCCCCTTTCGGGGATGTAGACGTCAGTCACGAACGATTTCGCGTCCGACGTCTGGTCCCCAATCGGTCGGATCGGGGCGATTCTCCGGCCTGCACTGGGCCAGCAGGTCAGCCAGACGGACCCGCGCCTTGCGAATCACGAGGTGGTCGCCCTCGACGAGGATTTCGACCTTGGCACCTTCGTCGAGACCAGCCTGCTCCAGCAGCGGGCGCGGCAGGCGCACGCCGACGCTGTTCCCCCACTTTTGCAGCGTAACGGTCATTTCGCACTCCTGGATCTGAGTGGATATACATAGTATATCCGGCCGGGCGGATCAACCCTCGGCAAGACAACTGTTGACCGAACCGCGGTGGCGGATAGCAAAACGTTGCGCGAATGATGGTTTGACGGAAAGTGAAAATAGAACGTGTGCGTTCCCGAGCTGCGGTTCCCGAGGAACCGATCAAAGAGGCGAAGGGTTACAGACTGGCGGATCCCGCGCACTCAAATAAAAACATCATGCGGAATATGCCGTGCACGTGAAGACCCTTGAAGAGGCTGCGGACCTGATCGAAAAGTACGGGTTCTCAATCTGGATGTCGCAACCCGGGAAGCGCGCGTCGCTGATTTCCCCGTCCAGCCTCAGGATCACACGGTCGTAACAACTGCGAATCCGGTGGTCGTCGCGCTACGCCGCCTCCGCCATCGTCGACCGCTCGCACGCCACCGTCGTGCGGTGCATGTCCCGCACCTCCTTCGGATCGAAGGGGCGCGCCCGGTGCATCGTCGCGCGGTTGTCCCACATCACCAGGTCCCACTGCTTCCACTCATGCGCGTAGACGTATTTCCGCTGCGTCGCATGTTCGGTCAGGTCGCGCAGGAAGGCGCGCGCCTCCGGCACCGGCCAGCCCACGATCGCTCCGGCATGAGAGGCAAGGAACAGCGACTTCCGTCCCGTGCTGGGGTGCCGCCGCACCAGCCGTTGCAGCACCGGCTTGAAGCGGATGCGGTCCTCATCGGTGAAGTCGGAGAAGCCGATCATCGCGCGCGAGTAAAGCTGGCTATGCTCGCAGACCAGGTCCTCGCACTCGGCCTTCGTTTCCTCGTCGAGGTCATCATAGGCCTGGCGCATGTCGGCAAATTCGGTGTTGCCGCCCGCGGAGGGGATCACCCGCGCGGACAGCAGCGAATACTTCGCCGGCACCGCCTTGAAGGAGCTGTCGGAATGCCACAGCCGGTTGCCCAGGCTGAACAACCGGCGCCTGTTGTCACGCGCCATCACCTGGTTGTCGTTGTCCAGGTTGGAGATGTCGTTCACCAGCGGCGATTCGATCCGCCGGGCCTTGCCCCAGTTCAGGTCGCCGCTGGCCTGCTCAAGCTCGCCAAAATTGCGGGAGAAGGCCAGCTGCGTCTCATCGGTGAAGCGCTGGCCGTGGAACACCAGTACGCCGTACTGGTCCATTCCCGCATCGATCGCGGCGGCTTCCTCGCGGCTCAGCGGCCGGGTGATGTCGATGCCCGAGACCTCGCCCGCGAAGAACGGGCGGGAGACGGGGTCGATCGGCTTGATGGACAGCGTCATCCTGTTCTCCTCAATGCAGCTCGGCGAAACCCAGCGCCTGGCCGAAGCGCCGAGCGGGTTCCAGCGGGTCGCCGTATTTGCGGTGCATGGCGGTGTGGTAGGCGGCGGCCAGCAGCAGCTTGTCACGGTCGGGCTGCCGGTTGGTGCCGAAATCCATCAGCATGCACTGGGCGATTTCCTGGTTGTGCGGGTCGTTGCCCAGCTTGGTCGCCGCCAGGGCGATCGTCTGCACCAGCGGCGTCTTGTCCGTGACGTTGTCGCAATAGGCTTGCACCCAGCCGATGCACTCGGCGCCATTCAGCGCGCAGATCGACTGATCGACCCGCTGCAGCAATTGCTGCGCGCTGAGGGCATTGGCGCCGGACGGCACCTGCACCGACACCGGGTGCACCTCGTGCAGCCCCTGCTGGTGATAGGCGACGCGGTTGGCGAACATGGCCGCGACGTACAGCAGCCGCAGCCGGCGCGGATGGTCGAACGTATCGTAGAACCAGGCGAGCGTGTTCTGGTACTCGTAGCAGTGATGCGGCATGTTGAACGCCGTCGGGTCCTGCGTTTCCAGCACCAGCTGGGCCACCGCCAACTGCGTCACGTCGATCAGCCGGCGCGGGTCCTTGCCGGCCTTCAGCAGCCTGGTCAGCACCTCCAGCGTCTCGATCTCGCCCTGGCGCAGGATCGCGGTGATCAGCTCCGCCGCCTCCTCCTGGTTCACCGGCTCCCGGTTGCGCAGGACCGCCAGCTCCGCCTCGCTGACGCCGCCATAGGGGACGGCGTGCAGGGCCTCCCCCTCGATCATCATCTTGATGTAGTTGCAGGCGACTTCGTAGGTCGAATACCAGCGCGGGCCGACCGCGATATCCAGCGCGCCGGCATAGATCACGTTGTGCGCCTTGTCCCAGCCCAGCGCATTGCCCAGCTCGACGGTCGAGCGGGCCCGATAGGCCTTGTGCCCGGTCGTGTAGGAGCGGTTGTGCAGCAGCCGGTCCTGCACGTCCATCAGCCCGGCGAAGCACATTTCGGCCAGCACATCGTTGCGCTCCGCCGGGTTCTGCATCAGGCCGAGGAAATGGCGATAGGCCGGCAGCACCTCGCCGCGGTGCACCAGCGTCATCCACTCATTCAGCCGCTCCTTCAGGGAGCCGGTGAGCTGCGCCGGCTCCTGGTCCGGCCAGTAGACGACGGGGGCCGGCGGCTTCTCATCCAGCGTCATGTTGCCGCGATGGCGGGTATAGTGGCCGGGTGCCTTGTTGATCTTCTGGTTCCAGATATCCAGGCCGGTGGGGATGTACCAGATGGTCTGCGCCATCGGCAGCATCGACAGGTGCGAGGGCACCATGTGGGTCAGGTTGATCGTCGCCCTGGCGGATAGCAGGCAGTGGTCATTGTTGACGAAGTTCGGATATCCGTCGTCGATCCGCTCATGATACGGGACATGGGTATAGGGCGCATGGATGCGCACGCCCTCGGACACGATCTCATTCAGCGGGCGGCCGGCGCGGATCAGGTCGTACAGGACGTCGCTCGCGCCCTTCTGGTCGCGCATCAGGCAGCGATCTTCCAGCCGGTCGTAAAGGCCTTGAGTCGCGCTGTCGCGCACGACCTCGCTCACGTTGGTGTCCATGTGGTCGTCCCTCTGACTCGGTCTTGATTGCGGCGATCCTACGCTTGACATGCTGTCGGGGACAACCATCGTGACCGCACAGGGGGAGGAAACCGCATGACCGTTGCGCCATGGACCGTCACGATCGTCGCCGGGACGGGAGCCGCCGGCTGTTCCGGAGACGGATCGACTCCGCTGGACGCGATGCTGGACAATCCATTCGATCTTGCCTTTCTAAGCGATGGAAGCTTGATTTTTTCCGATACGTTCAATCATCGTATCCGCCGCGTCGATTTTGCCGCGAACACGATCACGACGATCGCCGGCTGCGGTGAGCGCGGGTTCGGCGGCGATTCCGGGCCTGCCATCGCCGCCCGGCTGAATGAGCCGTACGGGGTCGTGGCCGATCGTGCCGGGCGCATCTATTGCGCCGACCGGCTGAACGGGCGGGTGCGTGTGATCGATACCAGCGGCGGGATCGCCACGCTGGCGGGCGACGGGTCCGCCTCCAGTCACGGGGACGGCGGCCCGGCGGCCCAGGCCGGCCTGATCGAGCCGAACGGCCTGGCCCTGTCGCCCGATGGCGGGCGGCTGTTCATCGCCGATGTCGCCGGACACCGCGTGCGGGTCGTCGATCTGGCAACCGGCCTGATCGACACCTTCGCCGGCACCGGGGAAGGCAAGCATGACGGCGATGGCGGGCCGGCCAAGCAGGCCGCGATCTTCGGCGCCCGCGCGGTGGCATTCGCGGCGGACGGCTCGCTCTATGTCATGGAGCGCCAGGGCAGCTGCATCCGCCGTATCCGCGACGGCATCATCGAAACGATCGCCGGTACCGGCGGACGCGGCTATGCCGGCGATGGCGGCCCGGCCAGGGACGCCGTGTTCGACCGGCCGAAGGAGATGGCGGTGGCGCCGGATGGCAGCATTTTCGTTGTCGACACGGAGAACAATGCGATCCGTCGCATCGACGGCAACACCGGCATCGTTACGACGATCGACGGCACGCTCGCACGTCCGCATGGCGCCGCGATCGGGCCCGGCGGCGCCGTCTATGTCGGCGACAGCGAGCATCATCAGATCCGCAAGCTGACGCCGCCCTGACATCGGCGGCCCGGCCGGACGGCTGGCCGGCGGCGCAATAAAGTGATGTCATGCCGGCAAACGAAGGAAACGCCGGCTTGAGCGGACACGTGGACAACCCGCTGCGCGGGATCGGGCTGAACCTGCTTGCGTCGCTCGTCTTCTGCATGGGCGACACCATCGCCAAGCAATTGTCGCAGGAAGTCGCCGTCGTCCAGATCGTCTGGACGCGCTATGTCGTGTTTGCGCTGATGGCGTTGCTGATCACCACGCAGATCAGGGGCGCGTCCTTCTTCGTGCAGCGGCCCGGCCTGCAGATCGCGCGCGGGCTGTGTCTGGTCGGCTCGTCGCTGTTCTTCATCCTGGGCATCCGCGATATCGGCCTGGCCGAGGCGACCACGATCGGTTTCATCGGACCGATCCTGGTGACCATGCTGTCCATCCCGCTGCTGAAGGAACGGGTCGAACCCTGGCGCTGGCTGGCGCTCGCCGCCGGCATGACCGGCGTGCTGATCGTCCTGCGCCCCGGCGCCGGCACGTTTCAGCCGGAGGCGCTGTATCGCGTCGCCTCCGCCGGGTTCTGGGCCGCGGGCGTGATCCTGACCCGGCGGATGACGGCGACGGAACGGGCGGAGACGACGATGTTCTGGTCCGCCATCACCGGGCTGGTGGTGCTGAGTGTGCTGGTGCCCTTCCAGTTCGCGCCGCCGACGTCGCGGCAGCTTTCATTGCAAGTGTGTCAGGGCGTGCTGTCGTCGCTGGGCCAGTGGCTGGTGATCCTGTCGCTGCGGATGGCCCCGGCCTCGACATTGGCGCCGTTTTCCTATGTGTCGCTGCTGTGGATGACGATCGCCGGCTTCGTCGTGTTCAGCGTCTTGCCGGACCAGTGGACCGTGGCGGGTGCCACGATCATCGTCTCCAGCGGGCTGTACGGCGCGCAGCGGGAGCGGCGGCGGATGCGGCTGGCGCATGTGCCGGTGCCGGTGGCCCTGACCGTGGGAGGGCGCCGCCGGGGCCGGTAGGGGACGGGGCTCCGTCGCGCCACAACGCCCGATAAGGGCCGAGTTTGCGCTACAAAACCGGCCGACGATGGCCTATGTTGTTCATCCCATGACCCAGTCCGCTCCCGTTGCCGACCGTGCCGAGACCGAGGCAGAGCGGCGCGCCCGCCTTGCCTGGGAGGCTGAGGGCATCGCCGCGGCCGCGGCTTCCATTGCCGCCGGCCTGTATGTGGATGCGGATGACGTCGATGCGTGGATCGACAGCATCGGCACCGATCACGAACTGCCGCCGCCCCCCACGCGCCGCCGCTGACCATGCCACGTGGCGCGCCGTCTGATCTATGCGCGGGAGGCGCGAGACGACCTTGAGGCCGCGCGTGCCTGGCTGACCCAGCCCGGTTCGGGGCCAGCCGCGAGGCGGAAGCTGGCGGCGATCCGCGCTGACATCCGGCGGCTGCAGCGGCAGCCCTGCCTCTGGCCCGTCGGCGACCATCCGGGCGTCCGTGAGTTGGCAGCTACCGGAGGCTATCGCGTTCTTTACAAAGTCGCGCCGGACACCGGTCGTGATGAGACTGCCGGCGACGTGACAGTGCTGCGAGTGTATGGCCCCGGCCAAAACCGCAGCCGCGTGTGACCTGTCCCCGCCTTGCCGACCGGCTCTGATGCCGACGCTCCGCCTGGAAAGGCGTCTACCCCGCCACAACCTGCCGCATGATCGCCACCGCCTCCGTGATCTGCGCGGCACTCACATCCAGATGCGTGCAGGCGCGGCCGCGATACGCACCTGACACCGACACCGTGACCCCATGTGGCCGCAGCTTCGCCGCGAACGCCGCCGCGGTCAGGCCGGTGCCGGTGGTGTCGAAGAACACCAGGTTGGTCTCCGGCGTCTCCACCGTGATCCCCGGAATCTGCGCCATGCCCCTGGCGAGGGCAGCGGCATTGGCATGGTCCTCGGCCAGGCGGTCGACATTGTGGTCCAGCGCATAGAGACAGGCGGCGGCGTTCATGCCGCCCTGGCGCATCGATCCGCCCAGGCGCTGCTTCCAGCGCCAGGCCTGGCCGATGAAATCCTTCGATCCCGCCAGCACCGCGCCCAGCGGCGCGCCCAGCCCCTTGGTGAAATCCAGCCACACCGTGTCGCAGCCAACGGTGATGTCGCTCGCCGCCGTCTTCAGCGCCACCGCCGCGTTCAGCAGCCGCGCCCCATCCATATGGACCTGCATGCCATGCGCATGGGCCACATCGGCGACCGCCCGCAGCCCTGCCACGCTCCAGCACGCGCCGCCGCCCTTGTTCGCCGTCTGCTCCACCTCCACCAGGGTCTGCGGCGGCGAATAGCGGGACACGGGGCGGATCGCTTCCTCCACCGCCTCGGCCGAAAAGATGCCGCGCGGGCCCTGCAGGCCGCGGATCATCACCCCCGTGATGGCGCCGGGGCCGCCAGCCTCGCTGGACTGGATATGCGCATCCTCATGCGCCAGGATCTCGTCGCCCGGCCGGCAATGCGTGGCGATCGCCACCTGGTTGCACATGGTGCCGGAGGGCAGGAACATCGCCGCCTGCTTCCCCAGCAGCGCCGCCGCCTTGTCGCACAAGGCCCACACGGTGGGATCGGAGCCGCCCTGCTCGTCGCCGACCTCGGCCGACAGCATCGCCTCCTTCATCGCCCGTGACGGCCGTGTCTGCGTGTCAGAATACAGGTTGATGCGGACCGGCACCGAGAAATCGGCACGCTGCGGCTCATGACTGACAAGGCTGGGACTCATGCGGTGGGCTCCTGGCGGCTACCCGGCCTGGGTACCAGAAGGGGCATTGCCTGCAAAGCCGCGCCGTCGGATGCTCCCTCCCCCACCCAGCACGAGGGCTCGGACTTGAAATATTCGAACTTCCTGTTCCCCGACAGCGCCACCCCAGCCGATGACGGCCGCGTCATCGATGAGACGCTGCAGGAGGCTCGGCTTACCGATCAACTCGGCTTCGACACGATCTGGCTGGCGGAACACCATTTCGACGGCATCTGCGCCTATGTCGATCCGGTGAGCTTCGCCGCCGCGCTGGCCACGGCCACGTCCCGGGCACGGATCGGCTTCGCCGTGGCGCAGATGGCCCTGCACCATCCGGTGCGGATGGCGGAGCAAGTGGCGCTGATCGACCAGATCAGCAAGGGCCGCCTGATCGTCGGCCTGGGGCGCGGCACGGCCTATAATATTTACGACTATCAAGGCTTCGGCATCGACCATACGGAAGCACAGGCGCGGTTCGAGGAAGCCGAGGCGATCATGCGCCAGGCCTGGACCGGCGAGCCGATGGACCACAAGGGCCGGTTCTTCACCGTAAAGCTGCCGGCGCTGCGCCCGGCGCCATATACCAAACCGCATCCGTACGTCATCCGGGCGGCGGCGACGGAGCATGGAATGCTGGATATCGCACGGCGCGGCGATCCGTTCATGATGAATGTGCAGAGCAATGCCACCACCGCCCAGCGCATGGCGCTGTACAAGCAGGCCCTGCGCGATCTGGGCATGGATGAGGCGACGGTGGCCGCCAAGGCCGGCGCATGCTGGGTCTGGCGCAACGTCTTCGTCGCCGAGACCGACGCGGAAGCCGAACGGGTCGCGGTGCCGGCCTTCATCACCATGCACGAGCGCCGGGTGGAGATGCGCAACCTTGTGTACAGGGAACAGGGCGCCTCCATCCTGCCGATGCCGCCGGCCGGCGCCGCGCCGCCGCCGCATGCGCAGGTCGAGCACGCGCTGGTCTGCGGCTCGCCAGCGACCGTGGCCGAGAAGCTGGCACCGATCGCCGCCACCGGCGTGGGCGGCCTGATCATGCAGTTCCGACTTGGACCGATGTCCTATGAACAGACCGCCGCCAGCCTGACCCTGTTCCGCGACAAGGTCATCCCGGCCCTGGAAGCCCGACAACAAGCGGCCGCATGACCCATGTCCAAGGACGATGATCCAACCGCGCACTGGCAGCGCAATCTGGCCGTGTGCGTGTTCGGGTCGTTCACCACGATCGTGGCGATGACCCTGCTGCTGCCGTTCCTGCCGCTGTATGTGGAAGAGCTCGGCGTGTCCGACCATGCCGCGATCGTGCAATGGTCCGGCGTCGCCTATGGCGCGACATTCCTCACCGCCGCGATGTTCGCGCCGCTCTGGGGCCGGCTTGCGGATCTGTACGGGCGCAAGCTGATGCTGATCCGGGCGAGCGCCGGCATGGCGGTGGCGATGTCGCTGATCGGCATGGCACACAACGTGTATGAGCTGGTGGCGCTGCGGCTGCTGGCCGGACTGCTGGGCGGGTACTCGTCCGGCTCGACGGTGCTGGTGGCGACGGCGACGCCGAAGGATCGTACCGCCTGGGCGCTGGGCGTGCTGTCGATGGGGGTGATGGCCGGCAGCCTGACCGGGCCACTGATCGGCGGCTTCCTTCCGCCGCTGGTCGGCATCCGCGGCACGTTCCTGGCGGCCGGCGGCGTGATCTTCGTCGCCTTCCTGGCAACCACCTTCCTGATCAAGGAGAAGCCGCAGACGGCCAGGGCCCGCCGAGCGAGGAAGACCGGCGGCTGGGCGGCCATTCCCGACAAGCGGCCGGTGGTGGCGATGCTGGTCACCGGCATGATGCTGATGCTGGCGAACATGTCGATCGAGCCGATCATCACCGTCTATGTCGCCCAGCTGGTGCCGGAGCCCGGCCAGGTCACCATCGTCGCCGGCATCGTGATGTCGGCGGCGGCGCTGGGCAGCATCCTGTCGGCGTCTCGCCTGGGCCGGCTGGCGGACCGGATCGGGCATTGGAACGTGATCATCGGCTGTCTGCTGGCGTCGGCGCTGCTGCTGGTCCCGCAGGCCATGGTCACCGCCGGCTGGCAGCTGGTCGCGCTGCGCTTCCTGATGGGGCTGGCACTGGGCGGGCTGCTGCCCTGCGTCGCCGCGGTGATCCGCCACAGCGTGCCGGAAGGCTCGACGGGCGGGATTCTGGGATACTCGACCTCGGCGCAATATGTCGGCCAGGTCACCGGCCCGCTGGTCGGCGGCTTCATCGGCGGCCATTACGGCATGCGGTCGGTGTTCATCGGCACGGCGGTGCTGATGGCGGCGGCCGGGCTGTACGGCTGGGTATCGAAGCCGCGCGCCGGAGCGGTCGAGCTGGACACGGCGTGACCGCGGACATGCGCGTCCGCGGCTGATACCGAACGGCCAGGCGGCCGCTGACGGTGCCCGGCGCGCCGCCCGGCCCGCCGGTCGCCTCCGGCACCACGAAGCGGCTGGCATGGTCCGTCGTTCGGCCGCGGCCATCGCCGTCCCGCGAATGCGCCGGCGCCCCCTGTCCCGGCGCCCCTGTCCCGGCGCCCCTGCCGCGGCGCGGAAAACGGGCGTCGAAACGGAAAGAAAGGCTGCGCCTCGGCACGGCCTGATGCACGCTTGTCGGTCAGGCGAAGATGCTCGGACTACGCGACCGGCCAGGTGCGAAGCTGATAGGCGCCGTCCCAGAACAGCCACTCATACTGGCAGCTGCGGATGAAGGCCGTCGTCATCCTCCCGCGCACTGTCTCGCTGGCCGATTGCGCTGCCGTGTCGGTCGCGGCGATGACCGCCTTCACCGCCTCCCCGAACCCGGGATCGGCATAGGTATCGATCCAGGCGCGATACGGATTGTCCGGCGCCGCGTCCCGCGCGATGGTCGTCCCGACATCCCAATACAGCCAGAAACAGGGCAGCAGCGCCGCCAGCAGCACCTCCCACGGATCGTGGTAGGCCGTGGCCAGAAGGAAGCTGGTATAGCCCAGGCAGTCCGGCGACGGATCGGTCGGCGCGGACGGATCGATGCCGAACTGCTTGAAATAGGACCCGTGCAGCGCCTGTTCCACCGCCACCGCTTCCAGGGCGGATTCGGCGAACAGGCGCAGGATGGCGCCGTCCGGCCCGCGCGCGCCCGCCAGCGTCAGGATACGGGCGTATTGATCCAGATAGGCGGCGTCCTGGCGGATGTAGAACTGGAACCTGTCGGTGCGCAGCGTGCCCGCCGCCAGGTCCCGGTTGAACGGCAAGCCATGGATCGCCGCGCGCAGCTCCGTGGTCCGCTGCCAAACCCGATCGCAGAAACCGGTCATGGTGCTTTTCTCCAATGGTGCGGGTGCGTGGGTTTGACGTTCAGAAGCGATCGACAGCCGGCCAGCGAATGAAAGCCAAAACCCAAAGGGCGACGAGATTCAGTCCAGGCACGCAGAAGGCAAGGACCCACCAGCGGCTATATCCTGTCCGTCGTATGATTCTGGTGCTTCTGGCGGTCGGAAGCACGGTCGGAACGCCCAAAATCACTGCCGTGACAATAAGCCAGTGCCAGATTGAGAAATGACCCACGTCAGGTTTCCCGATCCAGTCGTTTTGATCTGACTACTTGCCCGCATGAGACGCGGGCGGCGGTCGCGAGCCCCTCTGCGCGGCGACGGATGTTTGGGCGCGGACGAAAGGGCCAAAGCGGTGCCATGGCGAAGCATGCTCGGAAGACGTCGGCAATCCGGCCAGCGCGGCCTGAGCCTCCGTCCGATCGCGCAGCATGCTTTGACCCGAGTTTGATAGGCCCTACAAACTGGAAGGTCCCCTCAAACTCGGGTCAAACTCGTACGCTTATCCGATCAGACCGGATCCCAGGAGAATACCTCGCCAGAGCGGTCCAGCGGCATGAAGGCCGGCTTCATCGCCGGGATGCACTGGTCGGCGATCGTTTCCGGCGTCCAGCCACCGGCGCGGTGCACGATGCGGATCGGGCGCGGCGAGCTGAACAGGATCATCTCATTCATCCGGCAACCGAACACCTGGCCGCTGACGCCCTTGGACGCGTCCGAGGACAGGAACACCGCCATCGGCGCGTTCTTGTCCGGCGTCATCTGCTGGATCTTCGCCACGCGCGCCTGCTGCTCCGGCGTCGTGGCCGGGATCGAGCTGGTCATGCGGCTCCAGGCGAACGGCGCGATGCAGTTCGAACGCACGTTGTAGCGCGCCATGTCCAGCGCGATGGACTTCGACAGCGCGGTCATGCCCAGCTTCGCGGCGGCGTAGTTGGCCTGGCCGAAATTGCCGATCAGGCCGGACGTGCTGCTCATGTGCACGAAGGTGCCGCTCTCCTGCTTGCGGTAGTGCTCCGCCGCGGCGCGGGAGACGAAGAAGCTGCCGTTCAGATGGACGGAGATCACCGACAGCCAGTCATCCTCGGTCATCTTGTGGAAGATGACGTCGCGCAGGATGCCGGCATTGTTC
>NZ_DASZUV010000032.1:0-119680 GCF_035548095.1 Rhodopila sp.
GTTCCAGCCCGGCTTGTTCAGCCAGTTGCCAACCGGTTTTGCGGGCCACGCCTGACAGCAGGCCGTCGATGAAGGCGCTGGCCGAGCGCCATAGTTCGCCCCGGCCGAAGGCTGAACTCATCTGCGACTTGAAGACAGTGAATTCCTGTTCCCAGGGCAACAGCGAACCGGACCATGGTGCAACCAGCATTCCCCGAAACTCCCGAAGCCACGCGGGATACGGAATCAGAACTCCATCCTAAACGCAACTGTAGTACTAAATTCCGAGCGTAAGGCGGCAGCTTGATGAGCGTGATGTTGTCGGGCAACTCAAGGTGGCGGCCCGTCTGGTGCCATCCGGCGCCGTCACAGACCAGGGCGCAGTGATGGTTGGGCGGCACCATCGCGCTGATTTTCTTCAGGTGCTCGTTCATGGCCTCGCTGTTGACGGCCGGCATGATGACCGCCGCACCGACCCTGCGGTTCGGGCAGATCGCCTCAAAGATGTAGACAGAGGCCCGGCGGTTGTCGCGCACCATGGCCGGTCGGGAGCCGCGTGGCGCCCAAACATAGGCGTGGGTGCCCTGCTGACCCGCGCGGGCCTCGCCCTGAAACCACGCTGTTCCTTACGATACCACGCTGTTCCTTACGATGGAGACGAAGTTTTTTTAAAAGTCTCCTTTGCCACGGTGTCCTTCCTCGGGTGGAACGGCCTCGGTTGCAGCCTACGCATCTCGAGCCGGTGCAGCCACTTGCCGATGGTGCGCTCATCCATGTTCACGCCAAAGCGCCGGTGAACCGCCGCGCGCAGATCCTTGTACCGCCAACGCACGACCTGTTCCTGCTCCGGATCGGGGCCTGCCAGCAACCAGTCGTGGAATTCCGCCATCTCCTTATCCTTCAGCAGCGGGCCGGACCGGGGGCGATGCGGGACTTCAATCCATCCACACCAGCCTCATTGTAGCGATGCACCCAATCGCGCAGCGTCTGGCGCTGCTGCATCCCGCCCTGCTCAGCCGCCTCCGTGCGCGAGCGGTTATCCAGGATTAGCTCGACTGCCAGCAGCCGCCGCGCCTGGTCACCGGCCGCCGCCTGCACCGCAAGCCGCCGCAACTCGGCCGCCGAACACTCCGTGCGCGTGATCGGGATCATCTGACCCATGCTTGCCCTCCCAATGGGGTGAAGCGCCCCGCCTGAGAGTGAATCACCAATCAAGCACCGCGGGAATGGCACCGTGAGTCACACACCAGGGCAGTTGGTATTCGGCAGTGGAGTCGGCGGACGCCGTCATCGAAATCCGGTTGCTGCCTCCAAGACGACGAGGACCGGCGGCGAGCAGTTCGATCAGTAAGTAGCATGCCTTCACGTCAAGGCGACCGACCATGTGGTGTTCGGATGCGGTATCGATGCTTGGCCTCAGGAGACCGTTCGAATCTCAGAGCACTGGTCGAGGACGCCGATCTCACACAAGGTAGAGCATCGCCGCTTGCCCAGCCTTCGTTGCATGAATTCGTGCCATGAGCCATGCAATTCCGCAGCATTTGCTATTTTCTCTTTTAAGCCGCGCGCCAGCGATTTCCGGCAAAATCAGCATGATATCACGGGAAGCTAAGCCTCCGGCCACGAACGACGCTTCTTCCTCTCACCGCTGTACTGAAGCTCGCTGTTCGCCGCTGCCCTCTAGCAGGCTGCTGAAAATCGCGCCAATCCGGCGTCAGTCCTTGGGGATTGTTTGACGTTCGTGATCGAATAGATCGGTTTCGCGGAAGTCTTGAGCATTGGCCGGCAATGTTTTCTCCAACCGCTCGTGCGAGGTCCGGTGGTGCGGTTCAGACGGCCAATCCGTCGACGATATCGCCTCGCAGCTTGCTCAGATTGGCCAAGGGACGCTTTGCGACCGGCCGTTCTCGTCGCGGTAGCCCTCCCGCAGCAGCACTGCGGGCGGCGAGGTCCGGTTCGGCACGGTCTCGATGAACATGCCCGAAGCGAATCACACCGTCCGCCAATTTGGAAAGCCCGACATGGACACACAGCCAAATGAAATCCAGCGATAGCGCCCGGAAAGACCCAATATTCAGCATTCGACAAGGGAAAACTCCAGCTTGGGGCCTCCCATCCGTCGACGAGTCACATAGGTTTCAGGTTCCTCGTCAGCGCCCGCTCCAGCAGGCGAATCGAATGAATTGCCTCCCGCCCTGCCAGATCGCGGATTTGGTGCCGGCACGACGTGCCGTCCGCCACGATCGCCGCGTCCCGCTCGGCGGCTCGGATTGCCGGCAGCAACGATGCCTCAGCCATATCGCGTGAAATGGTTTGCGTCTCCGCCTGATAGCCGAACATCCCGGCCATACCACAGCAGGAGGACGCGATGGGTTCCACCCGCATCTCCGGGATCATCCGCAGCATCGCCAAAGCGTCGGGAAAAGCACCGAATGCTTTCTGGTGGCAGTGCCCATGTACCCTGGCTGAACCGGACAGAGGACGAAGGGGCAGCTCGGGCTTTTCCAACACCAGGAGTTCGCTGATCAGCATCGCGCGCTTGGTGAAACGATCCGTCGCGGCGCCAGGCAGCAGAGACCGGAACTCATCGCGCAGCGTCATCACGCAGGCTGGCTCCAGGCCGACGATAGGGATGTCATCCGGCATCCGCCGCAGCGTGCGCGACGCCTCGGCACGGGCGCGATCGACCAGCCCACTGGCCAGCCAAGTGCGGCCGCAACACAACGGACGTCCCTTGGTCGGGGGAACGATCGCGCGATAGCCGGCAGCGGCCAGTACCTTCAACGCCGCTCGGATATTTTCCGGTTCGAAATATCTATTGAATGTATCTGCCCACAGATACACCGATGCGCGTGGCGAAGCCGGGGCAACTGCCTCAGCCTCCTCGTCGCGGAAACGATCGCGGCGCCAAGTCGGCAGGGGGCGAATCGCAGCTAGACCAAACCAGCGTTCACCTATCCAGCGCAGCGGTGGCAGGCGGTTACGCAGGTTAGCGAGCCCGGGCATGCGAGACACTACTGGCGCCATGCGTGGCAGCTCAGCGATCAGCGTCTCCTTCCAGCTCACACCGAAACGATCGGCTCGCGCGGCCAGGACCTCGATCTTCATCTTCGCCATATCGATCCCAGTCGGACATTCCCGCCTGCATGCCTTGCAGGAGACACATAGCGCCATCGAGTCCTGCAAAGCGTTGGAAGACATCGCGTCCGCGCCGAGCTGGCCGGTGAGTGCCAGCCGCAAGGTGTTCGCTCGGCCACGCGTCAGATGGATCTCATCGCGTGTCGCCCGGTAGCTTGGGCACATCACGCCAACATCGAAGCCGCGGCAAGTACCGTTGTTGTTGCACATTTCCACCGCGCCCAGCATGCCGCCCAACGGGCCAGGATGGTCAGACCAGTCAAGGTGCGGGCTGAAGTTGGGGACCGCTTCATAGCCGGGGGCATAGCGAAACAACGTGCGGTCATCCATGCGGAGCGGGCGAACGATCCGGTGCGGGTTCAGCAGGTCGGTGGGGTCAAACGCGTCCTTTACCGCCTCAAACACTCGCACGATACGCGGTCCAAACATCTGGGCATGGAATTCGCTGCGTATGAGGCCGTCACCGTGTTCGCCGCTGTGAGAGCCCTTGTATTCTCGGACGAGGGCAAAACATTCCTCGGCCACCGCGCGCATCGTGGCGACGCCAGCCGGGTCCTTCATGTTCAGCACTGGTCGCACATGCAGGCATCCCACCGACGCATGGGCGTACCAGGTCCCCTTCGTGCCGTGTCTCTCAAACACACCGTTTAACCGTTCGGTGTAGTCGGCCAAGTCAGCCAGATCGACGGCGCAATCTTCGATGAAGGAGACCGGTTTTCCGTCGCCCTTCATCGACATCATGATGTTCAGGCCGGCCTCTCGTACCGCCGCGATATCGGCCTGGAAACCGGGATCGATCGCGCGCACGATATCCGGATGGCCTAGATCGCCCATAAGCGTTTCCAAATCATGCAGCTTCGTCAGCAGCGGCGTGTCCTCATGCCCATGGAATTCCACGATCAGCAGACTGTCGGGCTCGCCAATCAGCATCTGGTCGATCGTCGCACGATAGATCGGGATGGACCGCCCCAGGTCGATCATCGTACGGTCGACCAGTTCCACCGCCTCGGGGTCCAATGCCACGATATGCTGGGCCGCCGCCATCGCGGAGCGGAAATCGGCAAACTGACAGATACCCAGCACCTTGCGCGGCTTGATCCGGTGCAGCGTGAGTTCCAGCGCGGCGGAAAAGGCCAGCGTACCTTCCGATCCCACCAACAATCTTGCCAGGTTGTCGCGGCCGGCCGCGCGCGCAGCAGGAGTCAGTATATCGATGTTATACCCGCCGACGCGGCGCAATTGTTTCGGAAACCGGGCCGCGATCTCATCGGCTTCGGCAGCGCCGAGGGTTCGGAGGCGCTGGACTAGGTCGACGATGCGCGCCGGCGTGCCGTCAGCGAAGTCGTCCGACATTGCGCCGAATACGTGCCGAGAACCATCCGCTAGGATAGCGTCGATCGCCCGCACGTTATCCGCCATCAGCCCGTACCGGATGGACTTCGATCCGCAGGAATTATTACCCGCCATGCCGCCGATAGTGCAGCGCGTATGGGTGGAGGGATCAACCGGGAAAAACAGCCCGTGTTTCCGCAGCGCCGCGTTCAAATGAGCCAGCACCAAGCCAGGTTCCACCAGGGCGGTGCAGCCATCCGGATCGATGTGCAGGATACGGCGAAGATATTTTGAACAATCCATCACCAGCGCTCGATTCACTGTCTGACCGCACTGGCTGGTACCACTGCCGCGCGGCAGGATCGCCAGGCCTTCCTCTCGCGCGATGCCCAGGGCCGCTCGCACGTCATCGACAGTTTCTGGCACGATCACGCCGACTGGCTCGATCTGGTAAATCGAGGCATCCGTCGCGTAACGGCCGCGACTGGCGCGGTCGAACAACACCTCGCCCTTGATGTGGCGCGCCAAGCGTACCGCCAGGGCGGTGGTGTCTGCCAGCAGCGGGTCGGCGAAGGAAACGCTCATGCGGACAGTTCACTTGGTGGTTTGCCGCCGTTCTGTCGTATGCTCCGACGATATGCAACCGTAAGCGTGCGGCGGATGGGGCCATAAACTTGTGTGGATGCGACTAATCGGGCAGTTTCGTTTTGATTTATGGGCGCTCGCTTCAGAATAGTTTGCGGTGATCACCGCCCGGTCTTCCGCTGATCTCGGTGCTCGAGCCACCGGAGCGGCCAATGGTCTGGTCTTCGCAACCGCTTCGGAGCGCCGACGCTGCTGCTAATAGGCGCGCACGATGGTATTGTCGATCATAGCCATACTCCCATGCCGACCCTTTCAGCCAGGCGCTTGAAACCCTGCTTGCAGACGCCTTGGCAGACCCATCGGCCGAATCGATGGTGCACGTTCCTGCCGAAGCCGGAGCGCTCTCCAGGAAGTTACGCCAGAGGCTCCCGGCGCAATAGCGGAACATGACCACCTCGACCAATAGGCGGTCATCCGCTGCAGCTATCCCAGCAGAGGCTGGGCGGCTGTTGCAGTCGGCACCCGATTCGACAGCCGCAATTCACGGTGCGCCCAAGATCGGTGCCGCTTTAGCGACGACTGTCGCCTATCCCCGCATCAGCCGTGCCTTGTCACGAGCCCAATCGCGTTCGGCGATCGCGTGGCGCTTGTCCTGCTTCTGCCTGCCGGTGCCGACGCCGATCAGTACCTTGGCACGGCCCTGGTCGTTGAAATGGATCTGCAGCGGCACCAAAGTGGCACCCTTTTTAGATACCTCTCCCAGCAATTGATTGATCTGCTTCTTCTTTAGCAGCAATTTCCGCGGCGCGCGGGGCTCGAACCGCGACAGCACGCCGCCCTGGTACTCGGGAATATGCGCATTGAACAGCCAGATCTCGCCGTCGCGCTCGCCCGCCCAAGCCTCGCCCAGCGTGACACGGCCCAGGCGCAAGGACTTCACCTCGGGTCCCTTCAGTACGATACCAGCCTCCATCGTGTCGCCGATCGCGTAGTCGTATCGTGCCTTGCGGTTCTGGGCCGCGATGCCGCGGGAGATCAGGCCCTTTTTCCTGGGTTCCGCCATGTCTTTATGCCTTCGCAGGGACCGCCGGTCGGCAGCAGCCATCCGCGCCTAAAACAAGGAAGGCCCCCGTTTCGGAAAAGCCCCACGCAAAGCCAAATGGCGCCCTAGTTAAGCAAACCAACCTCGGTCATCGCTGCCTTCACCAGCTCTCGCGTCGCCTGCATGAGCGGGGCCAGCGGTAGGCGACAGCGCTCCGATGTCTTGCCCAGCAGGGACGCGGCGAACTTAACCGGTCCGGGGCTGGTTTCGCTGAACAGCGCGTCGTGCAGCGGCACCAGCCGGTTCTGGATGGCCATCGCCTCATCGTGGCGACCTTCCATCCAGGCGGTCTGCATCTCTCCACACAGTCGCGGCGCAACGTTCGCTGTCACGCTGATGCAGCCGGCACCCCCTGCGGCGTTGAACGACAACGCTGTGTGATCCTCACCGGATAGTTGGCAGAATTTTTCCCCGCAGGCGCGGCGTGTATGCAACGGGCGAGCCAAGTTCGCGGTGGCATCCTTCACGCCGACGATGTTCGGATGCCTTGCCAACCGCGCCATCGTCTCTACGCTCATGTCGACCACGCTGCGCGGCGGGATGTTGTAAATGATAATCGGCAGGTCCACCGCGTCGGCAATCGCTTTGAAATGCAGGTACATGCCTTCTTGCGTCGGTTTGTTGTAGTACGGCGTGACGATCAGAGCTGCGTCCGCCCCCGCCTCTTTGGCGTGTCGGGTTAGCGCGATTGCCTCTTCTGTGCTGTTGGATCCAGCGCCAGCGATGACCGGGACACGGCTCTTCGCCACCTCGATGGCAATCTCCACCACGCGGCGATGTTCATCGTGCGATAAGGTTGGGCTCTCGCCGGTGGTGCCCACCGGGACTACGGCATGAGTACCCTCCTTAATCTGCCAATCGACGAAGTCAGCATAGGCCTTCTCGTCGACGGAGCCGTCTTCCCGCATGGGCGTGATCAGTGCGACGAGTGATCCCTTGAACATGTGCTTCCTCCTGACCAAGCCTCCAGATAAGCTTCGGAAGCTAGGCGCGCCGCCGGTGCGCCGCAAGATCGATCCCGTACGCGGTTCAGCATGACAGGAACCCGCCCGATCGGCGAATCGATAGCTGCCTTGGCGGGGAGGGCTTGTATAGAAGCGCCCATGCGTTTCGCTGTCCCCATCCTGATGGTCGTCGGCGTGCCTCTGCTGGCGGCGCCGGTCAGGGCGCAGGATGCCGGCCTGGCGACCATGGCGGCGATCCGGGCAAACCGATGGGATGACGCGCAGGCGGCGGCAAGCCGACTCGCCGACCCAGTACCGCAGAAGATCGTGCTGTATTATCGCCTGCGCGCGCCCGGCGCCGCTACGGCGACTGAGATCGCCGACTTTATGCGCCGCAATCCCGATTGGCCGGCGCAGGGCGTTCTGGAGCGGCGGCGGGAGGAAGCGATCGCCCTGGAACCAGACGACGCCACCGTGCTGGCACAATGCGTGCCCGACCCAGCAGCCGCCGCGCCCCTGCCACCGATCACCGAAGGCAGCGCCCTGATGCGCTGCGCCGAGGCCGAGGCGAACGCCGGTCACACCACTCTGGCCAACCAGACGGCCCGGATCGCCTGGACGGAAGCAATTGACGATCCGGCTGCCGAGGCACGGTTCCTTGACCGCTGGGCCGGCATCCCCACCGCCGCAGACCAATGGGCTCGTTTCCAACGTCTCGCCTGGACCGACACCCTGGCCGCCACCAAACAGGTCGCTCGGCTGACTTGGCCATATCATGCCGCCGCCGAGGCGCGGCTGGCTGCCCGGCGCGACGACCCGGCGGCTGAGGCGCTGGTAGCCGCGTTACCGTCCGCGTTACGGGATGATCCGGGTCTGATGCTAGACCGCGCCCGGTCCCTTCGTCGCACCAACCATGTCGCACAAGCTCTGGCATTGTGGCTGTCGGCCGGCGCACAGGCCCAGCAGGCGGCGCCGAGCCAAGCCGACGCATTCTGGGCGGAGCGCAACCTGATCGCGCGCCGACTGATTCAGGACGGTGATGCAGGCGGTGCCTATGCCATAGTGGCCATCAATGCGCCCGCGAACAGGGAAGCATTGGTCGACAGCACGTTCTTGGCCGGCTTCATCGCGCTCCGGCTACTGAAACAGCCAGCCCAGGCGGTACCGCATTTCAAGGCGCTGGCCGATGCATCGCGATCCGCTATCACCCAGGGCCGGGCGCATTATTGGCTGGGCCGCGCCGCGGCGGCAGCGGGTGCCGATCCCAAACCGGAGTACGGCAAGGCGGCGCTCTGGATCACGACGTTCTATGGCCAATTGGCGGCGCTGGCATTGGATAATTCACCCACCGGTTTAGCCGCACGGGTGCGGGATGTCCGCGATCCCGGTTGGACCCCCGCCACTGCTCAGGCCTTCGCTGGGCATGAGATCATGCGTGCCGCCGCCTGGCTGGTGGCTTGGGGCGACCCGTCTCGGGCACGGCAGTTCCTGCTGCGGATGGATGAGATCGCGACGGTGACGGCGGAACGGGTGCTGACCGCCGCCTTCGCCACCCGGATCGGCATGCCGAATGGCGCGGTCTGGGTCGCGCGGCGCCTCGGCCGGGACGGCGTGATGCTGCCGGAGATGGGCTGGCCGATGCCATTCTCGCCGCCGGCGCCGCCTGATCCGGCGTTTTCCCTGGGCATCATGCGGCAGGAAAGCAATTTCGACATCGCCGCCGTCAGTCCCTCCGGCGCGCGCGGACTGATGCAACTGATGCCACCGACCGCAGCCGAGATGGCGAAGCTGCTGGGCATGCCGGCGTCCATTCCCGCCTTGACGTTGGACGCCGCCGCGAACATGCGACTAGGCACGGCCTACCTGCGCGACTTGATGGACCGCTTCGGCGCCTCCCTGCCGCTGGCGGCGGCGGCCTACAACGCCGGACCAAGGCGCGTGACGGAATGGCTGGCGAGCAACGGCGATCCGCGCGTTGGTCCGATCGACATGGTGGATTGGATCGAACTGATTCCGATCGGCGAAACCCGCAACTACGTCCAGCGCGTGCTGGAGAACACTGTGATCTACCGTGCCCGCCAGCAGGACAACACACCGGTGCTACGGAGGCCGTGGGCACGGTGAAATCAACCACCACTTTGGCAGCCATTCTCCGTGCTCCGTCTTCCATCTTGGTCCACCACGGCGGGGGTCGGTGGTGCGTCGCTTTGGTCGATCTCGTCAGATCCGGTCATGGCGGGTGGGAATCAAATGGTCGGATGACCTGTCGATCGGCGGATGGCAGCGTGCCAGAACGGGCCGCCGTCCTTATTTGGTGGGAAGCCAGATCCCCATGGCGACTAGGCCACCCGGGAGGCACCTCCTGAGCTTGTCCCGCCTAATCGCCGGCGGGGGCGGCATCGGCTTCGCGCCTGCCGCGCCGGGTACGGTGGCATCGCTGGCGGCGGTGCTGCTGGGCGCGGCGATGCTGTGGGTGTCGCCCTGGGTGGTGGTCATGGCCGCCATCTTGACTATCGTCGGCGGGTTCCTGACCCTACATCAGGCGCAGGTGGAGGGCGATCCCGGCTGGGTCGTGATCGATGAGTTCGCCGGCCAATGGCTGGCGCTGGCTGGCCTGCCCGACCCCTCGCCGCTTGGCCTGCTGGCGGGCTTCATCCTGTTCCGGGTGCTGGACATCACCAAGCCGGGACCAGTGGGCTGGGCCGACCGCCAGCATGGCGTATTCGGCATTATGATGGACGATGTCGTCGCTGGCGCCCTTGCCGCGGCGCTGCTGTGGCTAGCGCGGCTTGTCTGGCTCACGGTCGGTTCATGACCGAGGTCGTCCGCCGCTGGCGGCCCGAACGCGGGTCGTGTTGCCCAGAACAGCCCACAGGTCCATCCTCCCAGCTTTGATTACGATCAGGATTCTTTCCCGACATGAGCGCGACGATTTCCGAAGCAGCCGACGGGCTGCCGCCCAGCCTGCGTACGCTCGCCATGCTCGCGGTAGGGATCGCCGTCTTCATGGCGGTGCTGGATGGCTCCATCGCCAATGTGGCGCTACCGACCATTGCACGGCAGATGCACGCGACCCCGGCCGAGGCGATCTGGGTTATCAACTCCTATCAGCTAGCGGTGACGGTCAGCCTGCTACCGATGGCATCATTGGGCGACATTTACGGACACCGGCGGGTCTATTGCTGGGGTGTCGCGCTCTACACTATAGCCTCGATGGGTTGCGCAGTCTCCACGACCTTGCCACAATTGGTGCTGGGCCGGGTGATGCAAGGATTCGGCGGTGCCGGGATCATGAGCGTCAACGGCGCGCTGATCCGCTTCATCTTCCCGCGGTCCCAGCTTGGCCGCGGCGTCGGCTATAATGTGCTGGTGGTCGGCACGTCCTCGGCGGCCGGACCGTCGGCAGCGGCGGCGATCCTGGCGGTATCGTCCTGGCCGTGGTTGTTCGCCGCGCAGGTGCCGTTCGGCCTGATCGCGCTGGGGCTCTCGGTTGTATTCCTGCCACGCACACCGCGGTCCCGGCACGCGTTCGACCTGCCCAGCGCGGCGTTGAACGCGGTGACGTTGGGGCTGTTCATCACTGGCCTGGACGGGTTGGGGCATGGCGAGGGGCGTCAGCTGGTGGTGGCGGAGCTGGCGGGCGCCGTCCTAGCCGGCGTGGTGTTCGTCTGTAGGCAGTTGCGGCTGCGGCCGCCGATGCTACCGATCGACCTGCTGATCGCCCGGCCGATCTTCGCCCTATCCTCGGCGACATCGATCTGCGCCTACGCGGCGGCGATCATCGCCTTGGTGATCCTACCGTTCTATTTCCAGTACGCGGGCGGCCTGACGGCGATCCAGGTGGGATTGGTGCTGACACCATGGCCGGCGGCGGTGATCGTGATGGCGCCGATCGCGGGACGGCTGGCCGACCGCTACTCGGCCGGCCTGCTGGGCGGATTTGGACTGCTACTGATGGCGGCGGGGCTGGTCACGGTGGCTCTGGTGCCGGCGGCGACGGCGGCTTGGCCGGACATCGCCTGGCGCCTAATCCTGTGCGGGGTCGGATTCGGGCTGTTCCAGTCACCCAACAACCGACTGCTACTGGGCAGCGTCCCGGTGGACCGAGCGGGAGCAGGTAGCGGGATGCTGTCCACATCACGTCTGGTGGGGCAGACCACCGGCAGCGCCATCGTCGCCATGGTGCTGGGCCTGACCCACGGCGGTGCAGACTCGATTGTCTGGGCGACGCACATCGCGATCGGCGTCGCCGCTGCCTCGGCCATCTTGGCGATGGGGCTGAGCTGGCTACGGATGTTAGGGCAATAGGGTTGAAGCCTGATCGCCCAGGGTCGACGACCCCGAGCGGTCCGGCTACGCCCGCCGGGCAGGCCACGCGTATCGGACCGGTCGGACAGTGGATCGCTTTCGGTCAGGCGTCGGTCGCAGCTTTCCGGGCCAAGGCTTCCTCGGCCGAAGCGACGCCGCCGTAGGCAGCGGACCAAGCTACCGGGTCCTCGAGGAAGCGGCGGACGGCGGATAGCGATTGTTCAGTGAAATACGGCCGGTCCTTGCAGGCCTCCAGCACGTCCCACCATGTGCAGAGATGGTGCAGCGCGATGTCCATCTTTGCCAGCGTTTCGAATGCGCCAGGGAAGACGCCGTAGAAAAATACGACGAAGGCATGGTTTACGATTGCGCCCGCATCGCGCAGCGCGTTGGCGAAGCGAATCTTCGATTGACCGTCGGTAGTCAGATCCTCCACCAGCAAGGTGCGCTTACCCACAGGTACATCGCCCTCGATCAGAGCGTTAGCGCCGAACCCTTTCGGCTTCTTGCGCACATAAGACATTGGCGCGTTCATCCTGTCGGCGATGAAGGCGGCGAAAGGGATGCCGGCCGTCTCGCCGCCGGCCACCGTCTCGATCGTCTCGAATCCGACATGGCGGTTGATCTTCTCTACCGCCAGGTCGCTGATTCGGGTGCGCGCGCGGGGATAATAGATGATGCGGCGGCAGTCGATATAGACGGGGGACTTCCAGCCCGAAGTGAAGGTGTACGGCTCTTCCGGCCGGAAATTGACGGCCTTGATCTCCAGCAGGATGCGGGCTGTAGTCAACGCCGCGTCGCGGTCCCATTCGGTTGTGGCTTGGGACGTGTGGGCGGGCTTGGCCATCGGGCGATGATCCTCCGTGTGACGGGTTTCTAACTTTTGATAGCGGAGCGCGCGGCGCTGCGACAGCCTGCATCCCGGCCGTCAGGTCGGCGGTCGGACCCGGAAGACCGCGGCGGCGAGGTCGGCCCGGTTGTCCCGGGTAAGCCCGTCGATCACGCCGTCGATATCCACGGCGGGCCGGTTCTGGCTCATTTTCACCTTGCCCTCCAGCCGAGTGATTCGCAGCGAGATGCCAACGATGCTACGCAGCATTGCCCGTGCGAAATCGGGCGGAGCGTCGGACACGGCCCAGGGTTCGGCACGCAATGCCTCATGTGTGTCGGTCAGGCGGGTGACGACGTCCAGCAGTCGGTCGGCATCGTCGAACATTTCCAGCATACCATGGGCGTGGATGGCGATGTAGTTCCAGGTCGGCACGACTTTTCCGTGCTCGCGCTTGGCCGCGTAGTAAGATGGAGTGATGTAGCCGCTCGGCCCGTAGAAGATCACTAGTGTCTCAACCGCCGGATCGGCGGCGCGAGTGTGCGGGTTGGCCTTCGCTAGGTGGCCGGTCAGCGTGCCGAACGGGCCGATTCGGGAGTCCAGCAGCAGGGGAGCATGGCTGGCAAACAGGCCGTCCGGGGTCATAGAGACCAGCGTCGCCGCGCCGGCTTCGCGCATGGCGGCGTGCAGGACGTCGATCCGGTCTTCCTTAAAAGGGGAGGGGATATACATGGCTCGAGCCTCCTAGCGGAAGGAATAAGGCGGGATCGGTCGGCTGAACAGGACCGCTTTGACAGGAAGCAGCGTACCAGTCGCAGGCAGGGCCAGGGAATTACAGGCGCACGGGGAGTGTCCGATCTTCTGTGTAAGCGGCGCTGGGATCATTGATCGCGCTCTCGGCGAGCTGAGAGCGCGAAACGGTCGCCGAACAGGACGGCAAGCTGTCCCATGGCGGCGACCCATTCAATCGGCCTTCGCCAAGGCACGCCGGCGTTCTGGATGGCGAGGTACAAGAGCTTCATCGCCGCCTCGTCGTTGGGGAAACTGCCCCTGGTCTTGATGATCTTGCGCAGCGAGCGGTTGAGGCTCTCCACCGCGTTGGCAGTGTAGATCATCTTGCGCACGTCCGGCGGGAAGGTGAACAGTGGGATCACGTGCTCCCAGGCCACGTGCTCCCAGGCCAGCCGCCAGCTCTGCCCGATGGCCGGGTACTGGCGCCCCACCGGGCCCCGAAGGCGGCGAGCTGATCCAGCGCGGCCTCGGCGTTCTCGGCCCGGTAGATCGCCTTCAGGTCGGGCATGATCTGCTTGCGGTCCTTCCAGGAGACGAAGGCCAGCGAGTTTCTGATCAGGTGCACGATGCAGGTCTGAACGATAGTCTCCGGGAAGGTCGTCCCGATCGCCTCGGGGAAGCCCTTCCGCCCGTCGACCACGGCGATCAGGATGTCGGCGACGCCGCAGGTCTTCAGGTCGTTCATCACCTTCAGCCAGAACTTGGCCCCCTCGGTCTGCTCGATCCACAGGCCCAGCACGTGCTTGTGGCCGTCGGCGTCCAGCGGGCGGCTCTGCTACTCCTTGACCTCCTCGAGCACGGCGTGGGTCACCCGGCTGATCAGGTCGGGCGAGACCTTGGTTCCGTAGAGCTCCTGCAGGTGGCCCTGGATCTCCCGCACGGTCAGCCCGCGAGCGTAGAGGCTGATGATCTCGCCGTCGAAGCCGTCCAGCCGCGTCGCGCCCTTGGGCACGAGCTGGGGCTCGAAGGTCCCAGCCCGGTCGCGCGGCACGGCCAGGTCGATCTGGCCCTCCTCGGTCAGCACCGTCTTCGCCGAATGGCCGTTGCGGCTGTTGGCGCTGCCGCGGCCAGCGACGTCGCCCTTCTCGTACCCCAGCTGGTGCGTCAGCTCCGCGCCGAGCACCCGCTCCATCATCGCCTTCTTCAGCGCCTTGAAGACCCCGGCGTCTTCGATCAGCTCATCGGGGCTCGACACCCAGGCCAGCAGGTCGTCCAAAATCTCCGACTTGATCGTCGTCATCTGCGAATCCCTCCTACTACAGGTTGGGACCCACAGCGCCGCTTACACAATTAGTCTGAGACCCTCGTAGTCTGAGACCCTCGGCGCACGGGTCACTGGACGGACGTCCCGCCACCCCGCGCCGGCGGTTATTCGAAGCCTACAACACCCCGCCGCGTCGCCCGGCCATAGCGCCGAGCCGCAGCCGCAGCGCGTTCAGCTTGATGAAACCCTGGGCGTCAACCTGGTCATACGCGCCCTGATCATCCTCGAATGTCACGTGCTTCATCGAGTACAGGCTGTTCGGACTCTCCCGCCCAATGCAAGTGGCGTTGCCTTTGTACAGCTTCATTCGCACCCGGCCGGTCACGCTGTGCTGGCTGGTGTCGATCAGCGCCTGCAGCATCCGCCGCTCCGGGCTGAACCAGAAGCCGTTATAGATCAGCTCTGCATACCGCGGCATCAGGCTGTCCTTCAGATGCGCCGCCTCGCGATCCAGCGTGATGCTTTCGATCCCGCGATGCGCCGCCAACAAGATTGTGCCGCCCGGTGTCTCATATACGCCCCGCGATTTCATCCCGACAAAGCGATTCTCCACCAAGTCCAGCCGACCGATGCCATTTGCCTTGCCCAGTTCGTTCAGCCTAGTCAGCAGCGTCGCGGGCGACATGCGCGCACTATCGATCGCCACCGGGTCACCGCCCTCGAAATCGATCGCGATTATCGTCGCCTTGTCTGGCGCCTCCTCGGGGCTGATGGTGCGCTGGTAGACGATGGAATCCGCTTCCACCGCTGGGTCTTCCAGGATTTTCCCTTCCGACGAGGAATGCAACATGTTCGCGTCCACGCTGAATGGCGCCTCGCCGCGCTTGTCCTTGGCGATCGGGATCTGGTGCCGCTCTGCGAACTCGATGAGCCTCGTCCGACTGGTCAGCTCCCATTCCCGCCACGGAGCGATGATCTTGATGTCCGGTTTCAGCGCGTAATAGGATAGTTCGAACCGCACTTGGTCGTTGCCCTTGCCGGTCGCGCCGTGCGCCACCGCGTCGGCGCCGATCTGCTCCGCGATCTCGATCTGTCGCTTGGCGATCAGCGGTCGCGCGATCGACGTGCCCAGCAGGTACTGCCCCTCGTATAGCGTGTTGGCGCGGAACATCGGGAAGACATAGTCGCGGACGAAATCCTCCCGCAGATCGTCCATGAAGATTTCCTTCACGCCGAACATCTCGGCCTTTTTCCGGGCAGGTTCCAACTCCTCGCCCTGGCCGAGATCGGCGGTAAAGGTGACGACCTCGCAGCCATAGGTTGTCTGCAGCCATTTCAGAATCACGCTAGTATCCAGCCCCCCCGAGTATGCAAGGACGACCTTCTTCACATTCTTCGCAGCCATGGCGCGTCGAACCTCCTTTGAACGGCGGGGGAGTAGCGCCCAAGCTCGCCAGGATGCAAGGTGCAGCGACGCCCCTGCCATTGCCATCTCTTCGCGCCCCTTTGCCATGCTCGCTGGCGAGGGCAAACTGGCCGCCTGTATTGCCAGAGACCTGTTTCCGAACGTGCTGCCCTGCCTGACCGCTGAAGGCGACGGCTACAAGGCTCCGGTCGCTGGCAATCAGCCGATGGAGTCTGAGGCTGCCTTTCGGCGGCTGAAGCTGCCCGCCGACGTCATCGCCAGTTCCGCCGGCTGGGGGGTCGCTAAATCGGACCCGCGCCTCTTCGACAAGGTGATCGAGGCGGCAGGCGAGGACCCGTTCGCCATCGCCTATGCGACCGGCTAGACAATGATATCCAGCCCGCTAAGGCGGCCGGGCTGCGGCCGGTTTCTTACGCCGCAGCCCGTGGGGTTGATGCATGCCGAAAAGCCCGGGATCGCGCAAGCAGACCTGCGGCCGGACAATTTGCTGGATCTACGCGACCGGCTGGCGTCATTTTGAGTTATGATCCCGCCGAAGGCTAGCGCTCAATACCACGCGCCAGTCCGCCCGAACCCGGGGCCCGCAAGGTCAACAGCGCTTCACTTAAACGGGCGATAGACGGCCAGCGACACACCAATATCAATGACATTCTGCATGGCAGCGTGCTGATGACCTTCGCCGACCATGGCCCGAACATATTCGCTTGGAAGCTGCGGCTCAGGTGCCCAACAAAATCCAACTCAACCGCATTTCATTGACACTGTGAAACCTGGCGCCTTCCTGGAACTGCGCGAAGAGGTGGTGCGCCAGACGCGAAGTCTTGTATTCATGCGCGGCACCGTTGGCGTTGGGGATCGGTCTGGCGCACTCAGTGTCGGGACAGTTGAAGGTACCTGGCGCGTGCTGCGGCCGCGCCCCTGACAGGAGCACGATCATGGACAGCGGCTCGCCCACCACCTCGGTTACCGGCCTCAGGACCCTGGCAATCGATATTGGCGGGACCCGCCTCAAGGCTGGGCTACTTGATCCCGGCGGAGACATGGTGGTCGGGCCGAATCGGGTGGACACGCCGCGGGCCGCCTCGCCAGAGGCCGTCGTGGAGGCGCTGCTGGACATCGCCACTCCGCTGGGCGCGTTCGATCGGATCTCTATCGGGTTCCCCGGCGTGGTCCGGTACGGCCATGTGCTGACAGCACCGAATCTAGGGACCAAGCTGTGGCGGCAGTTTCCGCTGGCTCGCACGCTGTCCGACCGCCTGGGCAAGCCAGCCCGCATGCTGAACGACGCTGAGGTGCAGGGATTGGGCGTGATCGATGGGCAGGCGATCGAATGCGTGATCACCCTAGGCACCGGCATGGGTTTCGCGGTGTTCGATGATGGCCGCCCGGCCCCGCACCTGGAGCTGAGCCAGCACCCGATACACAAGGGCATGACTTATGACGCATTCATCGGCGTCGCCGCGCTGCGCGATGTCGGGCGGAAGCGCTGGAACAAGCGGGTAAAGCGAGCACTCTCGGCGATCACCATGTTAGTGGGATACGACATGCTGTATATCGGCGGCGGCAACGCCAAGCATCTGACATTGGACCTACCACCGAACGTCAAGTTGGTGAGCAACGAGGCGGGAATTACTGGTGGCGTGCGCCTATGGGACCCGAGGCTGGATCCCGTCTTCAGGCCGCACGCGGCTGGTTGACATCTGTGGTCGCGCGGCGGCCTAGCTTTCTTTCTTTCCGTTATGACCGCGATTGGAAACCGGCCGCGGTCTTCCTGTGATAGCGCCGCGGGTAGTCAGCTTTCGCCGATGATGACAGTCTGGAACGGCCGCGGATGGGATCCCGAAGCTTCGTCGGTCGCCCCCGGATCGGAAGGAGATGGCCTCAGCCGCGCAAGGTGATCACGGAATAGCACCAAGCGGCCATGTGACTGCCGGCGTCCGGTGCCGGCTACCTACCGGGCTGGATCCGAGTGATCTTCGACCCCTCGACGTTCAACCCTGCCATCAGCCCCTTCTCTCCAAAGGGGAAGGCGTAAACGTCCTGCGTCAGCGTCGTAGTGGTCAGACTGGCCGCCCTGCCCTGGTCCATAACTACCACGGTGGGGCCGCTGCCCAGCGCCCAGCCATCGCTCTTGCGGAGATAGTCCAGCGCCCTCTCATTCATGAAAAACAGGACGTAGGAGAAGGTCTGGCCACCAAGCTGCAGACCGAAGGAGGCGGCAGAGATGTTGTAGAAA
Source organism: Rhodopila sp. (assembly GCF_035548095.1). Classification (GTDB taxonomy): domain Bacteria; phylum Pseudomonadota; class Alphaproteobacteria; order Acetobacterales; family Acetobacteraceae; genus Rhodopila. Next base: position 17,876 of record NZ_DASZUV010000032.1, read on the forward strand.
GCTTCCGTCGCGCCACGGACCAGCAGCGCGCCGTCACCAGTCTGGCCGCCGATGATTACGCCGCCCTTGTAGATTTTCGGGAACACAAGGACCGCCACTGCACGCTTCCCGATCTCTCTAGTGCGCGGTTGTTCCCGATATAGAAGCTCGAGCGCCCGATGCGCGGCACTGCTGATCTCGCCCGCCGAAGCGGCCTGAGCGGCGGTCACTTGGGTCGACGCGGCGGAGCCGGCGAGGGCCGTGGCGCCTAGAACGACGGCGCGTCTGGAGATTGTCATGACGTGCGTTCTCTCCATCTAGTTCAGGAACGGTGCCGGGCGAAACGGCACCCGCGATGCAATGAAGCCTTAACGTTTCGACGCCGAGCCAGCGTTATGCAGGGAACTCCGATCAGCCATGCGTATTACCGGGTCCTCCGTGCCAAACTAGTTCAGGAACGAATTTGAACGAATAATTGGGCTCTTCATAGTCATGCGGCTTCTGTCGCTTCGGCAACTCGATCTTGGCGCGCGGCACATCCTCGTACGGGATCTGCTCAAATAGATGTGTAATCGTGTTCAATCGGGCGCAACGCTTGTCGTCGGACCGAACCACGAACCATGGCGCCCATGGCGTATCAGTGGCCTTGAACATAGCATCGCGCGCTCGTGAATAATCGTACCAGCGACTGTAGGATCGCAAATCCATTGGCGACAGCTTCCAGGTTTTGCGCCCGTCGGTGATGCGCGCGCGCAGGCGGCGGGCCTGTTCTTCCTCTGTCACCTCGAGCCAGTATCAGCAGGATGCCGGACTCGATAATCGTCCGTTCCGTCGCCGGTGTCTGCGCCAGGAAATGATCCGCCTGGTCCTCAGTGCAGAAGCCCACCACGCGTTCCACGCCCGCGCGGTTGTACCGACTGTGGTCGAAAATGACGATTTCCCGGCTGCCGGCAGGTGCGGAATGTAGCGCTGCACGTACATCTGCGACCGCTCACGTTCTGTCGGCGCCGGCAGCGCCACAACCCGGAAGATACGCGGACTGACGCGTTCGGTGATAGCCTTGATGGTGCCGCCCTTGCCGGCGCCGTCACGGCCCTCAAAAACGACGCAGATTTTCTGCTTTGTGTGGACGACCCATTGCTGCAGCTTCACCAGCTCCACATGGAGCCTGGCCAGCTCGCGTTCGTAAGTCTTGCGGGACAGCCGGCCGCCTTCGGAGTCGGATACCGCCTGTCCGGCAGCTTTTCTGGCCTCTTTTTCCGCCTTCCTCTGCTTCTTGAATGCGCCCATCAGCACTCCTCTGACAAGCCGCCGCGTGCGATCACCGAACCCTGGCGGATCGAGATGATGGCCAAGCTGGAGACAGAAGATGGACGCAAGCGTTACGGAAAACGAAAACACAGCGTCGAACCGGTGTTCGGGATCATCAAAACCGCCATCGGCTTCATCCGCTTCCATCTGCGCGGCCTTGCCAACATCACAAGCGAATGGACCTTGATTACCCTCGCCTACAACTGCAGGCGGCTTCACCGCCTGCAGCCCGCTTGACCCCCACCCCACGCATCAATCCGCTCGCCAAAGATGCCAATCCGACAGGCTGCTAAACTGAAAACCACCCGGTTCCATGTTCTTCTTCTAGAAATCGAAAATACGTCGCACGCCTTTCGGCAGCGTCCTGATCCAGAGCGGCACATTCGGTTCGGCACGTAGGATCGGGTTCCACGATCGGCGGCTCCCCGGCGTTGGAAATCGCCCGGCCCGTGTCGCGGCAGAAGCTGCTGGGAAAGGAGGCGATCATCACCTCATTTTCTCCGGCGTCGAAAGCACGCTCGATCTTCCGCATGGTCTGCTCGGCCACCTCGGGTGTAGGTTCAAAATCTTCCAAGCTTTTACGGAAGGTGACCGGTTCCCCGTTGTGCTTGCGTCCATATGCCATTCCGCTTTCTGTTCCTGACGCAACCGGGTGTGCCGTTCGGCGGACAAAGCGGCGACGGCAAGGGAGACAGGGTCCGGCACGGCAGATCCTCTTGCTGGAATACTTCCGGCGTGGAGCCGCTAGGATGCCGCTGCTGTCCGAACCGGTCCAGCCCTATTATAAGGCTCGGGATGGCCCGACCAACGTGGCCCCGCCATCCACAACCAGGGTCTGTCCGGTGATGAAGCATGCCTGGTCGGACGACAGCAAGCGCACTGCGTCGCCAATGTCTCAGCCGGCGCCCTCCCGTTCCAGCACAAAGGCATCGCGGCGCGCCTCGCGCGCCTGATCGGTCACCCAAGGGCGTCGTCCATCATTGCAGCGCAATGCCACGAATCCGTCACATTATAAGCGGTGGCCGCAGCGCTGCCGCCCTCGGCAGTGATCATCGCTACGGTGCGCTCCGCCAGATCCAGCAGGATAGCCGCCGCCTACCATTGCCGGTGCCGTCATCCTTGGCGCCGCCGCCGGTGATGATCGCGACCTTACCGATTAGGCCCTACTCGGCGTTCGGTCTCACCGCGATCGTCCTCCCGCCGCTTACTCTTACTCGGCGGCGGCCTTCGCCGCGACCGGGTGCCAGGATTTCACCACCGGCAGCACCTCCTTCGCGAACAAGCGTAGGCCGCGCTCCGACACCTCGAACGGTGTGCCACCGAAACGGAACGCCACGTTCAGTTCATAATGACCCAACAGCGCCCGGCGGGCTTCCAACCCGCGCAGAATCTTATCCGGCGTGCCCCAGCTCGCGGCCTGCATGAACCCATTGACCGCGCCTTCCAGACCAGCCTGTCGAGCGATTTCGGCCTTCTGTTGATAGGCGTCGTAGCCCTTCACCGTCTTGAAGTGTTCGCCCAGAAACTCATAGTGGTAAAAATTGCTTTCGACGAATTTCCCCTGGTATTGGCGGGCTTCCTCCTCGGTCTTCGCTAGGTCGGTGCCGCAGATACAGAACTCGGTTAGCATCAGGTGCGGCGGTTTGGTTCCATGGAATTCGCGGTGCAGCGTGCGGCCGTGCTCAATCGCCGGCAGCCGCATCTCCCACGGCCGGTCCGCGAACATGACCATGTGGGCCCCTAGCCTGGCGGCGGACCGGACCGAATCCTCGCTGGAGGCGACGGCATAGATGCGACCGTCGAACGAATGCCCGGGTCGCGGGCGAAGCTCAGTGCGAGGCTGCTTGTAGAACGGACCATCCCCCTCGATGAAGCCCGTCTTCAGCGCGTCGATGATCATCTGCGCGGCTTCGTCGAAGCGGCCGCGCGACTCATCCATGCTGAGGCGGAAGGCGTGAAATTCACGCTGCGCCAAGCCGCGTCCCATGCCAAAACGCAGCCGTCCCTTCGATAGATTGTCCAGCACGATCACCTGCTCCGCGACGCGCAGCGGATCATGCCAGGGCAGGATCACCGCCGCCGTGCCAACGTCGATGTCGGGGCACAATGCCGAGAGGTAGGTCATGAGCTGGAGGTTGTCCGGCACGAAGGAATAGTCGTTGAAGTGGTGCTCCGCGGACCAAAGGCAATCGAAGCCGAGATCGGCAGCCAAGCGAGCCAGCCGAATCTCCTCGTCCCACACACGCTGGTCGGAGCAATCCTCCCAGCCATAGCTGGCGAAGACCATCATCATACCGACGTCCACTTGGCGTTCTCCCTTCCGATATTCCCGTTGACGGCGCGCGGCCGATCAGCCGGCCGGCGCGTGAGGGAAATGGTTTCACGTCGCGCCCCCGCGTGCAACTCGGCACGCGCGGCGCCCTCGGCCGCGCCGTCACGCCACTGCGAAGGCCGGCCAGTGAGCCCAGGCGGGCTGTCGCGCCGCGGTGCGCCGTCGCTTCCCGTTATCGGCGGACAACGCGTTGGCAATACTGGCCCAGGCGGGACCGCGCGCTTTGAATGCCTCGGCGAGTGCCGCCATCGTGGCATCATCGCGCCAGCACCAGAGCCGTTCTATCAATGGATCGAACCCGCGCACCCAATCCGGTCCGGCGCCTCGTCGGGGAGAAAACGTCGACAGTAACCCAACCAGCACATCGACGCTCGCCGCCCGTACCGCTCGGCACATTTGATCCCCGGCCAAGCCCACCGTCACCGCGGCGGCGTTACGGACGCGCCAAAGATCTTCCGGGTCCTGCTCCATCCCTCACGCCTCGGTCGGATGAAAGTGATTGGCGAAAACATGGTAACAGTCATGCGTCGGGGCACGCTTTATGTAGCACGCCTGGTGTTTAGCGTAGCCCCGGATGATGTCGTCGCGGCGCGGCATCTGGTTGTAATGAAACTCTTCCAGCGAGGACGCGCCATTGCGCATAACGTGCGGATCGTTCTGCCAGTGGCACGCCGTGTAGGTGATCGTGTCCATCAGCGCGCGGCGTTCATCTGTCCGACCCAGATAGGAATCGACCAAGGCGCCGGCGCGCGGCGCGTCCTGCGCCAGCACGTGCCGCTGGATCACCGGCAGCAGCCGGTCCACCGCGAACCCATCGGTCCAGGCGTGGTGGGCGTGCCGCGATTCCAGGGCGAAGGAGGGGTCGAATGGGTAAATGGCGTTGGAGCGGATCGGATCGGATCGTTCATGAAGCGCGCCCATGAACACCGCCTTCACTTGCTGCGTGTTATCGAAGTTCCGGATCCAGGACTGCACGACGTTCAAATAGTCCAGCGCATGCGTCGGGTGCGGGAAGGCGCTGGGATGTTCCAGCACGTCGATCAGATAGCGCTGGAAACAGGCGACGACGCCATCACCGACATCCAGCAACCCGGCGCTGCGCTTGAAGAAACCCATGACCACCGCGTTGATCTCGAACGGACCGCCCACAGTAGCGCCTCAGTCAGCACGTCCAGATCCCGATCGGCCAGCGGATGGCCTGATCGTTTCGGGATCGTAGCCTGGTCCGGCAGCTCCCTACGGCAGATGGTGCTGATCTCAGTCCACAGCCCGTACAGCCGGGGTCAGCAGCCCATGTCGGGCACCACCGTGTGGAACAGGTCATGTGCGTTGTCCCAGCTTAGGTAGTCGACGATTTCGACGAGCGCACGGGCGCGTAGCGCCTTATGTCCAATATTCCGGTAACCACCGCTGTTGATGATCGTGTCCTGCAGATCGATGATGCCGCCGAACAGGATGGCACCCTTCAGGCGCGACCGAGCAGCTTCGTCCTGGGCAAGTCCAAGGAGCAGGCCGTAGGCCTCGGCTTTTTGGCCCTCGGCGATCGCCCAGTTCATTCGGGCCAGCCGGTCATCAACCGACCCGCCGGTGATCGGCGAGTGGTCCTCAAAATAGATTTTCGGCGGGTTCCAGGACGGGCCGTCGAAACGGTCCACATGCTCATCCGGCCCGGGAAACTTACGATTGCACTGTTCGCCATCGCTCGCATAGTGGCCGGGGAACTCACAGACCACCAGTTCCCACACGTTCAGCCCTTGCGGTACGTATCACATCGCCTGGATCCTGGGCAGGATACCGCGCGTGCCACCCAACTTGCCCATGATGGCGATGGCGCCGCGGCAACCCAGGATGGTGTGATCGTGGTTCACGCCCCGCAACTCGCCATTCAGCACCCGCACAAACGGCACGGTGACTGCAATCGCTTCCCGGATCATCGACTGCTGCGGCCGACTTTCCTCGGTGATCAAGCGGCAGAAGGTGGTCGTCGCCTCGCGAGAACGGACTTCCTGGATCTTTTCGCACAGCCGCTCGACGGTGGCCGCGCCCTGCGCCATGTCCATGACGATCCCCCGGGACGTTCCCCCTTTTCCGCGGGCCGCCCATAACGGGCACGTCGTGATAAAAGTTCGGACCGGCGCCCGGCGCTGTCGTTGATCTGGATCAACCGCCGGGGATGGCCACCTTCCGCGCGATCAGATCCTCGACCGCCACCTCGTCCAAGCCGGATTCCTCCAGGACCTCCCGTGTGTGCTGGCCCAGGCGCGGGGCAAAGCGTCCACCGAGCGGCGGTTTCGTCTCGGACCAGGTGCTCGGTTCCCGCATCACGCGTACACGGCCCTCGGTCGGATGTTCCTCCCAAAAAAAGAAGCCGGCATCGGCCAAATGCGGATCCTCCATCAACGATTCCAGCGTATGGGGTCGCATGCAGGGAATGTCGTTCTCCTGCAGCAGGGCCAACCACTCCTCCGTCGCGCGATGCTTCAGCTCCTCACCGATCATTTCGTATAGCGCGTCGATATTTGCGGTACGTGAGGTGATGGTGGCGAAGCGCGGATCTTCGTCTAGCAGGTGGCCCTTGCCGATTGCGTCGAAGAAGCGTCGCCATTGCCCATCATTATAGGGTAGCACAGCAAGGAACCCGTCCTTAGTCGCGTAGGGCCGGCGCGCGGGCGAAAGCGTGCGCTTATAGCCGGCGGGACTGGTGGGCGGGTCGAAGGTCTGGCCCTGCATGTGCTCCGACAGGACAAATTGGACCATCGTCTCGAACATCGGCACCTCAATCATTTGACCGATGCCGGTCCGTTCCTTCGCCAACAACCCGGCCAGCAGCGCGTTCGCCGCCGCCCCGCCAACGATGCGGTCGATCGCCGCCATGGGAATGAAGCGCGGCTGGCCCGTGGACTGTTGCAGCAACATCGGGATCGCCGAGGCTGCCTGGATCAGGTCATCATAGGCTGGGCGCCCGGCATAGCGGCCGGCGCTGCCGTAGCCGACCATCGAGAGATAGACGATTTTGGGACTCACAGTGCGCACGGACTCATAGTCCAGCCCGAGTCGCTTCAGCGCTGCCTGTCGGATGTTAGAAGCGAAGGCATCGACTTTTGCCGCCAGGCGCAGAATCGCGTCCCGCGCCTCGGGCTGCTTCAGGTCAACGCAGATGCTGCGCTTACCTTTCGCGTTGTGCTGAAACGTGCCGCTCATGCCATAGCTCTTTGGCACACCGACGAAACGGGAGGAATCACCGTTCGGCGCTTCCACCTTGATCACGTCGGCGCCGTAATCAGACATGATCCGAGTACACCACGGGCCCATCTGCACCGTGGTTAGATCCAGCACGCGGATGCCGGCGAGAGGTCCTGTCATAGTATTGGTCGAATTCCTTTTTGCTTCCAAGGCGCGATTTAAGCCCTCTGACTTTCAGTCTCGGCGATCGCGTCAGTCGAACAGCGTGGCGAGGCGCTGCTTCATATTGTCAGCGACATACAGCGCCAGGGCGCCAATGGTGCGGGTCGGGTTCACCCCGGCCGAGGTAACAAAGATGCTGCCATCGACGACGAATAGGTTCTTTACATCATGGCTACGGCCCCATTCATTCACAACTGACCGTTCCGGATCCGACCCCATCCGAGCGGTGCCCATGAGATGCCAGCCACCCTCGGCAATCGGCGATTCGAATCCGACATCATACGCACCCGCAGCCTTTAGGATGTCGGTGGCGCGGCCAACGGCATGGGCTAGCATCTTCTTGCTGTTTTCGCTCAGGCGATAGGTGATCTTTGGCGCCGGAATGCCGTGACTGTCCTTCAGCACCGGATCCAGCGTAACTTGGTTATGCTCCTCCGGCAGGTCTTCACAAATACCGACCATGCCGCAGCGATGCCGAAACAGCCGTCGATAGGCATCATGGTGACCAGCACCCCAGGGTAGTTTATTGTTCGCCGCGCCTTGTATGGCCGCCATTACCTGGTTCTGACTTCGGGAAAATTCGAAGATATAGCCGCGGACAAAGCCACGCGACAGATCGGTCTCATAGAACTGATGGCTCCAGATGCAGTTGCCGGGACCCTTGTTGCCGTCCATCTCTTCGTCGAAATAACCCCAGATGCGGGCGTACGGGTGAAACATCAGGTTCTTACCGACCAGCCCGCTGGAATTGGCAATGCCGCTGGGGAATTTCCCCGACACCGAGTTCAGCAGCAGCCTTGGCGTGCCGACTCCGTTGCAGGCGACCACCACGACCTCGGCCGGCTGGAATTTCTCTTCTCCTTTCCCGTCGTAATAGATCACGCCGGACGCCATGCCGCGCTCGTTCACCGTAATCTCGCGCACCCGGCAGCGCGGCCATACTTCCACGCCAGCGCGCATAGCGGCGGGTAAATAGGTGATGTCGGTGCTTGCCTTCGCCCCCTGCGCACAGCCCGACGTGCAGTGTGCTAAATTGATGCATTTTGCCCTTCCCTCATAGTCGATCGAGGCGATAGCGCTGTCCGACGGCCACCAATGCCAGCCGAGCTTGTTCAGCCCGCGCCCCAAGGCAGAGCCGGAGCGGCCCAGCGGCAGTGGCGGCATCACCGCCTTCTTTGGCGGGTAGGCAGGATCGCCAGCCAAACCGGACACACCCATCATGCGGTCGTTTTCCTCGTAATATGGCTCCAACGCCTGATAGTCGATCGGCCAATCATCGGCGACGCCGTCCAGCGTCTTCACGCGGAAATCCGATGGGTGGAAGCGGGGGAAATGGCCAGCATACAATACCGTGCTGCCACCAACACCATTAAAGTTGGCGACCTGAATGTCTGATTCGGTGCCATTGATCGGATAATCCGTCTCTCGACAGCGACGGTTCGGGTTGTGATGCATATCGGAGAGCTGCCGAGCTTCCCAGTCGCGGCCGGCGGACGGGTATTCGGATGGATTCATCCAGTCACCCTGCTCCATGCAGACAATCCGCATTTTTGTCTCCGCCAAACTCCAGGCCACCGCCGCCCCGGATGCGCCAGTGCCGATGATCAGGACGTCAACGGGTGCGGTCATGGATTGTTTCCCTTCGTTTGGATTTTCGAAACGCAGTGCAGGCTCCTCCCGGGATACTGTCAACCGGCAGGATTGCGAGGCAGGAAACCGTCGCGCACCCAAGTAGGACAAATCAGATCTTCTGGATGCACCGGTCGCACCAGAATGGCCAAGCCATTCGGCATGGGGGCTACGGCGTCGGTCGGATCGACGCGCCGCAGCCCGGCCGCAGCGGCCACAACTGGGATACCAGGACCGCGCTTGATTGCGCTGGCCTGACGCAAGCGACTTTGTAGGCGCAGGTGACGATCCACGCCGACAAACTGGAATCATGAGGAGATCATCGGTTGCAACCGATAGTCACGGAGACAGCCCCACGCGATGATGGGGGTGCCCGCGTTAACTCCCGTTCCGATCTTTCAGCATTGGCAGGAACAGTTCAGTCCACGCTGCAGGTTTCTGCTTCAGTGAACCGATTGCCGCCAGGAACTGCGCATAGTTCAAGCTGCCGGCCGGCACGACGCTATATTCATTCTCAGCGTCGTCCAATACCTGGATAACTTGATCGTGTGCGGTCTTGGTCTGGCTGACACGCGTATAGACCGCGGCAGCGCCTTCATGGTCTTGCGTAATGAAAGCGCTCGCCTCCTCCTGCGCCGCCAAGAAAGCCCGTACCAGCCCGGGATTGGCTTCGGCGAAGCTGCGCTGCGTCATGGTCATCAGGATGCTCATTGGTCCGATCACATCGCGCGTGGTGAACACGCGGTGCACCTTCGGATCCTTCAGCTCCAGGTAGCTGAACGGCGCCGACGCCAGGTGAGAGGTAATCTCGGTCTTGCCTGACATCATCGCGGCATAGGCTTCCGGATGCGGCATACCGACCGTGTTGGGATCCAGCCTGGCGTAATTCTCGATGCCGAACTGTTTCGCGACCGCCATCTGCAGCACCACGGCAGCGAAGGACGTCTTGATGCCCGGCATCGCGATGCGGTCCTTCGGCGTGTAATCCACCAGCGTCCTGATCCGCGGCTCAATCGTATTGAGCCAGAGCGCGCCCGAGGTCAGGGCACTGATACCCACCATTTCCTGCTTGCGGCCCAAGGTGCGATCGCGCAAGACCAGATAACCAGGTACCCCAATGCCAGAGATATCCAATGCACCAGCCAGCATCGCGTCATTGATATTGTTACCGCCGTCCAGCACCTGCCAAGTGACATCGATGCTGCCCAGCCCGATCTTGGCCGCGTGCTTCTCGATCAGCTTCTGGTCGCGCATGATCATCAGCGGCAGATATCCGGTGCTATAGCCATATGACACGCGCAGTGCGTTCGTCTCAGCCCGCACGGACACCGCGTCGGCAAGAGATACAGCGGCAGTGCCGGCAATCAGTGCCTTCCGGCGGGTCAGGGCGTTGTTCATCCGGTTTCTCCGGTCACGGTTGCGCCCAGCAGGCCGTGCAGCGCGTTGGGCAGGATGCCCCCATGGCGCAGCCAGTCTGCCTCCACGCTGGTATCGACGCGGCAGATCATCGCAATGTCGGTCATCTCGCCATTGGCGCGGTGGACGCGCAGCATGGCCTTGGTCCCAGGCCCGATCCCGGCATCCAGGCCCAGGACATCAAAGGTTTCGCTGCCATCTAGCTCCAGCTCGTCCGCCGTGCACCCGTCCGGCAATTGCAATGGCAGCACGCCCATGCCGATCAGGTTGCTGCGATGGATGCGTTCAAAACTTTCCGCCACCACCGCCTGAATGCCCAGCAGCCGCGTGCCCTTGGCCGCCCAGTCGCGAGAGGAGCCGCAGCCGTAGTTGCGGCCGGCGACGACGACCAGCGGCACGCCATCCGCCAGATAGCGCGTCGACGCGTCATGTACCGTCATCACCACTCCCTCCGGCATGTGGCGGGTGAATCCACCTTCCGTGCCCGGTACCAGCTTGTTGCGCAGCCGGATATTGGCGAACGTGCCGCGCACCATCACCTCGTGATTGGCCCGCCGCGTGACATACGAACCGAACTCCGCCGGCGGCACGCCGTGGCCGATCAGATATTCGCCCGCCGGCGCGTCCGCCGGAATCGCCCCGCCGGGAGAGATGTGGTCGGTGGTGACGTCGTCACCCAGCACCAGCAGCGCGCGAGCGCCCCGGATGTCGCCGGTCGCGGCGGGCGGCGTCTCGGCGGGATCCAGGAAGGGTGGACGCTTCAGGTAAAGGCTGACCGGATCCCAGGGGAAGACCGGCGAGTCGGCCGCAGGCAGCGCTACCCACTCCGGTCCGCCATCCGCCAGGTCCCCGTAGACGGACCGGAACAGGTCGGGCGTCAGGGCCCGGGCCATGACAGCATTCACTTCCTCATCGGGCGGCCACAGGTCGCGCAGCCGAACCGGCACGCTCGCGGCGTCGACGCCCAGCACGCCATCGGCCATATCGTGCAGCACCGACCCGGCCAGCGCATACGCTACCACCAGCGGCGGCGAAGCCAGATAGGCGCCGCGCACCGAAGGATGCAACCGTCCCTCGAAATTCCGGTTGGTGGAGATGACGCCGACCGCGATCAACGCCTCCGCGGCGATTTGCTGCGTGATCGCATCGGGCAGCGGACCGGCGCCACCGCCGCAGGTCATGCAGCCATAACCAACGACGTGGAAGCCCACCGAGTCCAGCACCTCCCGCAATCCGGCCCGCTCCAGCATCGCCGTCACGACGCGGGATCCGGGGGAGAAAGACGTCTTCACCCAGGGCTTGGCGCGCAGGCCTCGCATGGCAGCGTTGCGCGCCAGTAGCCCGGCGGCGATGATCTGGAACGGATTGCTGGTATTGGTGCAGGAGGAAATGGCGGCTATGGCGATGTCGCCGTGCTGCAATTGCCGTTCGGTTTCCGTTACGTCCGGCGCCAGTGCGCTCTCCAACCCGTAGGCGGCACGGAAATTCGCGGCGACACCGGACAGCGCCACGCGGCTTTCCGGCCGCGTCGGTCCGGCGAGCGACGGCTCGACCGAACCCAAATCGAAGTCCAGCATCTCGGGAAAGGATGGATCGGCGCTGCGCCACAACAAGTTCGTCTTGGCATAGGCTTCCGCCAACGCCACCTGCTCGGCCGGCCGGCCGGACCGCGCCAGGTAACGGATCGTTTCGGCATCCCACGGGAAGAACCCCATCGTAGCGCCGTATTCGGCCGCCATGTTGGCGATAGTCGCCCGGTCCGGCAGTGACAGCGAATCCAGCCCAGGGCCGCAGAACTCGACGATCGCCGCCAGCACCCCATAACGGCGCAGGACCTGCGTCAGGCTCAGCACAATGTCGGTACAGACGACGCCTGGCCGCCGCGCACCGATCAGGCGGCAGCCGACGACGCGCGGCACCAGTAAGCTGACCGGCTGGCCCAACATCGCCGTCGCCGCCTCGATCCCACCAACGCCCCAGCCGAACACGCCCAACCCGTTGATCATCGGCGTGTGGCTGTCCATGCCGACCAACGAGTCCGGAAAGGCGACGCTATCGCGTGTGGCGACGACGCTGGCCAGGCATTCCAGGTTCAACTGGTGCAAGATGCCATTGCCCGGCGGGATGACGCGCAGATTATCGAACTGACCCATCGCCCACCGCACCATCGCGTAGCGTTCGCGGTTGCGCCGCATCTCCAGCTTCATGTTCTGGACGATCGCGTCGGCCGATCCGGTGACATCGGCACGCACGGAATGGTCGATTACCAGATCGGTGGGAATGCACGGGTTGACCCGGCGCGGATCGAGCCCTTGCGCCGCCACCGCGTCGCGCATCGCCGCCAGGTCGATCAGCAGCGGAATGCCGCTGGAATCCGGCATCAGCACCCGGGTCGGGTGGAAGGCGACCTCCCGATCCAGTGCTGCCGGGTCCGGCCAGCGCGCCAGGGCTTCCACGTCTGCCGCCGTCACCGACCGGTCGTCCTCATGGCGCAGCAGGTTCTCCAGCAACACACGCAGAGAGAAGGGCAGTCGGTCCAAGGCCACACCCAGCCGCCCCGCCAATGCCGGCAGGCTGTAATAGGCACGAGTTGCCTCACCGACGGTCAGCAATCGACGTGCGCCGAAACTGTCCCGCGTCATCGCGCGCCGCCTGGCCTCGTGCGGACGAATTTCCGTTCCAACTCCTTGATCCGCGGTAGGCCCATCAGCGTGTTCAACTCATCGAACGGGACTAGCAGGTCCGGGCGGTCAATCACACGGTTTTCGTCGATCGACTGCGTCAGCACACCCAGTGCGTTCTTCATCCCCTGGATCGCCGCGGAGGTCAGCATGCGCGGATAGGATACCGCCTTGACCCCCATGTCCTCCAATTGCCGAGCGGAGAGCAGCGGGGTGGTCGGGCGCTGGCGAATACCGAAACCCATGTTCACGGAAAGCGGCTTGGACACGTTACGCGCGACGGCAGCGATGTCCTCCGCCGACAGCAGCGCATCGGTGAACAGCAGGTCGGCGCCGGCCTCGGCGTACAGGTTCAGGCGGCGGATCGCCTCGCCCACACCATGGACTGCGGTCGCGTCGGTGCGGGCCTTGATCACGAACCCAGGATCGCGCCGCGCCTCGACAGCGGCCTGGATCTTCTCCACCCCTTCCTCGGCCGAAATGACCTGCTTGCCTTCCATGTGCCCGCAGCGTTTCGGCCAGACCTGGTCCTCGATCATCAGGCAGGCGATGCCCGCACGTTCGAATCCCTGCACCGTGAAATACACATTCATCGCGTTGCCGTAGCCCGTGTCTCCATCGGCGCTGAGCGGGATCGACGTGCACGCAGCCAGGGCCGACGAGGCGCGCAGATTTTCCTCATAGCCCATGATGCCGACATCGGCCCAACCCAGATTGGCTTCACTCAGGCCCGCGCCGGAGATCGCGGCAGTCTTGAACCCCATCGATTCCACCAGGCGGGCACTGAAACCGTCATAGATACCAGGGCAGATCAGGATGCCGGGTTCAGCCAGCAGGTCACGCAGGCGTTGGCCCGGGGATAAAGTGGCGGAAAATGTCATGGGGCCGGCCTTCTTGTTGCTGATGGACGTGGTCAGGAACCCATGATGCGGCGGGCTCCGGACGCTGTCGATCCGCCGTGGCCTTCCCTCCGACACGATCCGGTGTAACCCTCCTCCGTGAAAAAGATCCCGGAGGAGCCACCATGGACAACATCGCCGGCACGATCCAGGCGCACGAAGCCATCGCCCGCGACCTGAAGGCGCTAGGCATCGACACCGTGTTCGGGCTCATGAGCGACGACACCGCCGTCTTCTGCACCGCGCTGGACGGGCTGGGCATCACCTTCCACGGTGCTCGGCACGAGAACAATGCCATAGCGATGGCCGAAGGCTATGCCTTCGCCACCGGCCGCCTGGGTGTGGCGATCATCGGACGCGGCCCAGCCACGGCGAATGGGCTGCATGCGGCGGTGGCGGCAAGCCGAATGGGGTCGAAGCTGCTGATCATCTATGGCGAGCAAGCGCAGCCGACGGGCGCCGTGAACGCGATGGGGCCGGACTACAAAGGCTTCAATGCGGTTGGCGTGCTGCAATCCGCCGGGCTGCGAACCTTCGTCGCCACGTCGGGCGAAGCCAGCCGGTCCGCCCTGGCCGACGCCATTGTCCATGCCGAAACCGGCACCGCCTCTGCGCTGCTGCTGCCGACCAACGTGCAGCACCAGCCGATCGAGGAACCACGGACACCGCCACAGATCGTAGCCGCCGCACGCAAACCGGTAGTGCCACGGCCGCAGGCCATCGCCGCGGCCGCCGAGGTGCTGCGCAAGGCGAACAAGCCGATCATCGTCGCCGGCCGCGGCGCCTTCCTGTCCGGCGCGAAGCAGGCGATCGAGGCCTTGGCGGAGCGCACCGGCGCGCTGCTGATCACCACCGCCAAGGGCAAGGACATGTTCCGCGGTAACCCCTACAACCTCGGCATCCTCGGCTCCTTCTCCCATTCCATGGCACGTCGCATGGTCGATCAGGCGGATTGCGCCGTGGTCTTCGGCGCCGGTCTGAATTTCCTGACCATGAGCTTCGGTCAGTCGCTGCCGCCGGTACCACTGATCCAAGTGGATTCTAGTCGGGCGAATATCGGCCGCTATACCGGTGCGGATATCGCCGTTGTCGGGGATGCGAAGCTCGCCGCCGAAGGCATCCTGGCTGCGCTACCGACCGGCTCCAACGCCGAGAAACCGTTCCGATCGGAACAGATCCGGCAGATGCTGGCCGCCTATGACATCGGCAAGGACTTCCAACCGGCGAATACTCCGCGCACGGTGGATATGCGCAGTCTGGGATCAGCGCTGAACGCGCTGCTACCCGAACAGAAGAACATCGTGTATGATGCTGGGAATTTCCTTGGCGTGCTGCCCTATCTATCGGTTCCCGGCCCGGGTCATTTCAAGATGACCAGCGAATTCGCCTCCATCGGCCTGGGCTTCGGCACCGCGCTGGGCGTCGCCACCGGGCGCCCCGACATCCCGACGATCCTGGTCATCGGCGATGGCGGCTTCCTGATGACGCTGGGCGAGCTCGAAACGGTGGTGCGGGAGGACATCCCGCTGATCATCCTCGTGATGAATGACTGCGCCTATGGCGCGGAACTGCATTTCCTGCGCATGCGTAACCTGCCGGAGCAAAAATCGGTGTTCCCTGACGTCGATTTCGCCCCCGTCGCCGCCGCCTTCGGATTCGAGTCGCGGACGATCCGCACGCTGGACGATCTGCAAGCGGCCGCGCCGCTGCTGCAGGCGCCATCCGGGCCGGTGCTCTTGGACTGCAAGCTGAACGCCGACGTCGCCGCACCGTTCATGAGCGAATTCTACGCTTTCGAAACGGGTCAGCACTGACCACCTTCGCGGGTCCAGCGTCCTGTGCCACTCAGAGGAATTGTTTTGGCAGATCGCTATTTCCGCTCTATGAATCGTTGAGGCGCCGGAACGCCGTCTGCCGCAACGTCGGATGCTGCGGCGCGCCACGCCGTCCGAATAATCGCGGCGTTCAGGTGCGGAATTCTGGCGATCTCCGGCCCGGGCTGCCTGCTATCAGCCACCGCGACAGGATCGCCTGGCTCGGGGGACCATGTCCATGCGGCGACCGACCGCGATACCGGAACGTTAGACCGCGATGCCCAAACAGCCAGCGGACCGACGGATAGCCCAGCCAATGCTTGGCCCGGTCACCGCCGGCCTGATCTGCAGCACGGCTCTGATCTGGATCGGGATCGGCTGGCTTTTCTTCATCGAGGGACCCGATGGCCCACCTGCCCGGACCCTGCAGAGCCTGATCGGGCGCGGCGGGTTGATCATGGCCGCCGGAATCCAGACCTTTTGCACCATCGGTTTGCTGGCGATCCAGGGCAGCTGGAAGTCTGCGCGCCACGCCGCAGCTCTGGCGGACCAAGAACACACTCTGCTGAAAGCCGTGCTATCCGTCATTCCCGCCAGCGTGCAGGTCAAGGATGCGTCGCTGCGGTTTGTCTGGATGAATGACACTCATCTGCGAACCGTCCCATTCTCGGCTGCCGACCTGCTAGGGCGGACGATCGCTGAGCTGGACCTGCACCCGATCCTGGTGCGGCAGGTGATGGATGACGATCAGCAGGTTCTGCGAACCGGGTTGCCGGTGGGTCCCGTTCAGCAGACCGTGCCTGATCGCTTCGGCGGACAACCGCAAAATGCCTCGGTCTTCAAGACCCCGATCCTGCGTGACGGACAGGTGACCCATATCGTCACCTTCGCGGTCGAAATGCGCGCCTCCTGGGAAGCGCGGCTGCACCCCATACGCGGCCAACCGGAACGCGACGTGCTTGTCCTGAAGGTGCCGATCCACAGCAGCGCTGGCAGCATCGGGGCAAGTCTCACCGTCGGCACCGACGTCACCACCCTGGAACGCGCGGAGGTCGAGGCAGACAAAGCCAACCGCCTGATCGAGGAGATCCTGCGGCACGTTCCGCTGAGCATTCACGTGAAGGACCGCGACGGCCGCTATCGCTGGGCCAACCGCATGTTCGGTCAGTCGCTGGGTCTGGAGGTGAATGACATACTGGAGAAAACCGTCCATGACCTGGCGGTGCCCCCCTTCGCCAAGGATCGGACCGCGGAGCAGGATCGGGCCGTGCTGACCACCTGCCGCACCATCAGATTCACAGAGCACTGGATCAGGAACGGTGTGCCCACCCAGATGATGGTCATCAAGGCGCCGATGCTGGACGACAGCGGTGCTGTCACGCAGATCATCACGATCGGTGCCGATGTTTCGGAAATTTATCGTTTGCGTGCGGAAGCCGATGAGGCACGGCGGCGCCTGCAGCAGATCGTGGATGTCGTGCCGGTCATGATCGTCTTGAAGGACCGGGATCGCCGCTACCGCTGGGTCAACCGCGAGGTCGAACGAGTCATAGGCTCCATGTCGGCCGCGCGGCTGATCGGCCGCCGCGCCGAAGATGTCTTCACCCCGAGCACCATGACCGAGGATATTCTTAAGGCCGATGAGTCCGTGCTGCGCACCGGCCAGGATGTCGTCAGCCTGTCGCAGCAATTCCCCGACGCGCAGAACCGCATGCGCGACTATAGCGTCCGCCGGGTCGCCTTGCGCGGCCCCGAAGGCACTATCGACGGTGTGCTGACCGTCGGAGTGGACATCACGGAACTGCAACGCGCGGCCCAGGCTCTGCAGCAGGTGAATGTGAACCTGGAGGAGCGGGCGGAAGCCCGAGCGCGGGAGCTGGCCAGGGCTAACGACCTGGTCGCCGCCGTGCTGGAATGTGCCCCGGTGCCCGTCATGACGATGGGTCCGGATGGCTGCGTCACCGGCTGGAACCCGGCGGCGGAGCGGATCACGGGTTTCTCGGCCGCCGAGGTCATGGGACGTCGGCCGCTGCTCTCGACAGCGGACCGCGACGACCTGGCCCAGGCCCTGCACCTTGTCCTGCGCGGCAAGACCGTAACCAACAAGGACATGCGGCAGCAACGCAAGGATGGCAGCGAGATCGAGTTGATGGTGTCCGCGGCGCCGTTGCGCAACGCGGACGGCGCCGTTGAGGGTGTCGTCGTCATCGGCCTGGACGTGACCGAACTGCGCGCCACCGCCAGGCAGTTGCAGCAGGCTCAAAAGATGGAGGCAGTCGGCCAACTGACCGGCGGTATCGCCCATGAATTCAATAATCTGCTGGCGGTGATCATGGGCGCGCTGGACCTGCTGCGGCTGGACCTGCCGGCCGACAGCAACGCCGACGCTCTGGTGGGCCAGGCAATCGCGGCGGTGGAACGCGGCGCCAACCTGACCACCCGGCTGCTGGCCTTCGCGCGACGCCAGGCCTTGCGGCCGTCATGCACGCGGGTGGACCGGCTGGTGCGGGAACTGATGCCGACCCTGCGTACTCTGGTAGGCGAAACGATTACAGTGCGCGAGCTTCCGACGGGTGCCGTCTGGCCCACTCTGGTGGATCGCCACCAACTGACCAGCGCCATCGTAAACGTTGTCGCCAATGCACGGGACGCGATGCCCAAAGGCGGCCTGCTGACGCTGGAAACCTGCAATGCCATGCTGGATGCGACCGACGTCGCGGGCTGGCCGGATGCCACGCCAGGTGAATTCGTTACCATCCGCATAACCGACACCGGTCACGGGATCGAGCCAGAGACGCAGGCCCGGGTGTTTGAGCCGTTCTTCACGACCCGGGCGATCGGCCACGGCAGCGGGCTGGGCTTGAGCATGGTATTGGGATTCGTCAAGCAGTCCGGTGGCCATGTCCGCCTGAGCAGCACGCCCGGCCTCGGCACGACGGTCGTGCTGTACCTGCCCCGATTGGTTGCCGAGACGGCTGCCAGGCCCGATCTGGTGTCGCCAGATGCCGGTCTCGCCGCCACCGGAAACTCGGGTCCGACCTGAACCAGCGATCGGAGGATACACTGTATCGTCCAATCAAAGGGTCGGCATGACAGGGTCAGGTTGACCCCTGTCATGCTTCAGCCGCCAGCAACTCACCGATAACCGGGGGAAACAGCCCCGGGGCCGGTCATTCGACCCCACACCCTATGCCGCGCCGCGGATTGCCTTGCCGGATTCCAGGCGGTCGATTTCTCCTGCGGAGTAGCCCACTTCCCGCAGAATCTCCCGCGTGTGCTCGCCCAGTTTCGGCGGCATCCGGCGGATGCTGGCTGGACTGGCGGAAAACCGGGCCGGGGGACGAGCCTGGCGGATCCTGCCTTCGGTCGGATGATCGAACTCCTGGAACAGGCCAACTGCTTTCAGGTGCGGCTGCTCGGTGATCTCGCTGAGCTTGGCGAAGGCAGTGTGTGGGACGTCGATCTTCAGCAGCAATTCTTCCCACTCGGCGGTGGTACGGGAGGGCGCTATTTCTCGCATACGATCGTAGATACGATCGATATTCTGCGCTCGGGCAACGGGGTCGCGGACCTGAAATTCCTCGATGCATTCCGGCCGGCCGACCGCTTCGAAGAAGGCGCACCAATTCTCCCCCGAATAGGGCAGCATGGTGAGCCAACCGTCCTTCGTGCGCACCGGCTTGCGCGCCTTCATGCGTTTGTAGCCGGACGGCCCAATCGACGGGACAAAGGCAAGGCCACCGAACATCTCGATGCTGTTGAACGCGGCCAGCGTTTCCAGCATCGGCACTTCCACCATCTGGCCCTGGCCGGTACGCTCGCGATGCAGCAGGGCCGCGGTGACGGCCGAAGTCAGCGCCATGCCGCACAGCTTGTCACCGATCAGGCTGGGGACGAAGGCCGGCTCCTCATCGGTGCCCATGGCGGAGGCAAAGCCGGACGCCGCCTGAATGATCTCATCGAAAGCCGGTCGAGCACGCCACGGCCCGTCCTGACCGAAGCCGGTGGCGACGGCATAAATCAGCTTCGGGTTCAGGTCCTGACAGGCCTCATAACTAAAGCCCAGGCGAGCGAGGCCCGCCGGGCGGATATTACTGACCAGCGCATCGGCGGTGGTGATCAGTCGCCGCAGAATCTCTTTCCCGGCTGCCTGCTTCAGGTCGATCGCGATGCTCCGCTTGTTGCGGTTCACTGCCATGAACTGGCCACTCATGCCGCGGTTGCGGAACTGGCCCGAGGTGCGCCAGGTATCGCCGGTGAGGCTCTCGATCTTGATGATCTCGGCGCCCCAATCACCGAGGGTCTGAGTGCCGTACGGACCGAACAATACCGTAGTCAGATCGAGAATGCGAAAGCCTGTGAGCGGCCCAGTGGGGTTGCCGCCAGCGGGTTCGGTCATGTGCGACGAATCCTTGTTGTGCCTCTGAAGGCTGGCGAGTCTAGGACAGAGTCTTCCGCGCGGCCACAGGGCGAGAACCACAGGGTGAGACCCATGGGGCGAGAACCGATAGGACAGGGCCCAGCGGGACAAGGGTTCAAGGGGCGCGGCTATGGACCGGCTGGCAGCCTGATCCCGCCGCCGGCTATCCGCGATCCTTGCTCAGATGCGCCAGCAGCGCGACCGCTCCTGGCGTATTGCCGCGCGCCTGCCGAAGCAGGGCCTCACCGCCCACAGCGTAGACCGCGACCGCAGACAGCAGGTCGCGCAGCCGGTCCGGTGCATGAGCATCGAACGGCACCACACAACCGCCAGTCCGCTTTGCCAAGTCATAGAATGTTTCGGTATCGCGCCGAGCGGCGGGATCGGCCGTATCGTGCAGGACGATCAGACGCGTCCGCCGCACAGCTATCGCGTCCGCCAGCGCGCGGCCGGCGGCCAGATCCTCCTCGAACACATCGCCAATATAGACCACGACGCGGATGCCTGGATGCTTGATCGCTGTCGCCAGGATCGGCAGCAGCCGGGTCGCGCCAGCGACGCACTCCACCGACGCGGCCCGGTCGCGTAGCGTGTTGGCGTCATCGGTGAATTCGGTGAAAGTATGCACGCGGGAGCCGCCGTGTACCGCAAGGGCCACATCCAACCCGCCCGGCATCGTCTCTACCAGCGCGTCCGTCACCCGCCGCGCGGCGTTCCATGCCGGCTCCCGCGACGCCGTGGCATCGACCGCGAGGACCAGCCGCGGGCGGCGCGGCGGAGCAGCCAGCATCGGCGGCTCCGCGTGGCCCAGCGCCGCGGCCAGCGCCGCTCCGCCGGACGCCGCCACCGCGACTGCGTTGCTCGCCAGACCCCGCAGCCGCGCCAGCAGGCCGCCGGACCGGGTCGGGGTTGTTTGAGACGATTCGGCAACGACAGGCGGCGGCGCATCATCGGGCACCAGGACGAAATTCGGCTTTTCGGTCATCCGCAGCCTCCCGTTCCAGCCTGCATGGACGCGCCTGTCGGCGCTACCCCCTATAGCACGGCGGTGCCAGCGGCGGGCCGGCGGTTAGCGCAACGGAGCGCGGCCGCAATCGTCCTTCGGGGAACGGTCGGCGAACCGGTCGGAAATCCACGCTGCCGCGGCACCGGCACTCCGTACCCCTGCCGTATAGTGGTCGCCGCGCGACAGCGAGACATAGCGGACCGGGATGCCCGCTGTGCACAGGCGCTGGGCGAAGGATGCAGTCAGGACCGGGTCCACCACCGCGTCCCTGGCGCCTTGGGCGATGAACGCGGGAATGCCGCTGGCCCATGGCTGCGGGCTGTTCTCGGCCATCCGGGCACGCCAGGCATCACCGGGTGTCACCGGCTGGTTGTTCAGCGGGGCGGCGTCGGACAGCAACTGGTCCATCTGGTCCTTTGTCTCCAGGCACTCCTGCGCCGCCCGGTCCACCGCCGGCTGCCCATCGGCCGGGAGGATGTCGGCCGGATTCAACTTGTAGACCTGCGACCAGGAGGCAACGGTATAGGACAGCAACCCGCCCCAGAGCGGGTCTTCGCCCGGCTGCTGGAGCAGGGCCGCCACATCCGTCACCGGGGCGGCCGCGGCAACCCCGACCAGGTGCAGGTCCGGCGCGTATTTCGCCGTCACGTCAGGCACGAACAGCGCGGCGTGGCCGCCCTGGGAATGGCCCCACACGGCGAACCGATTGCTCGCTTGCAGATCCGGCAAATGCTGCAGCGCCCTGACCGAGTCCACCGCCGCCCGCGCCTCGCTGACGCCGACCAGGTACGGGTGCGTGCCGGGCGTGCCCAGGCCAGGATAATCCGTGGCGACGATGATGTAGCCGCGCGACAGGAACAGCCCCAGACCCTGGATCTGGCCGAACGGGCTGGGACCCTGGCTCGGTGCACAGGCAGTGGCGATGCCGGTGGTCGGATGCAGCCAGGCCACGACCGGACGGCCGCCCGACGGCGCGCGCGGCGTCTTGGGCACGACCACCAGAGCCGAGACCTCGATCTGGCTGCCATCGGGCGCGGTCGAGGCATAGACGATCCGCTGTGCCGTCGCGTTGGACGGGCCGCCAGGGAAGGGAGCGGCGCTGATGACGGTCCCCGGCTGCAGGGCCGGCGGCTTCGGCGGGGCACAGGCGGCCACCTCCGCCAGCAGGAGGAAGGCGCCGCCACAGAGCAGGCGGCGAGAAAGACTGGTCGGAAATGTCACAGAGCAGGCCTTGCGTTCTTCAAAGCACGTCCGCGTTCAGGCCGGATTCCAGCTCCGCGGCGTTCACCGTCATCGCCAGCAGGCTGTAGTAGCCGATGGCGCCGGTCAGTTGAATGAAGCCGTCATCGCCGAACCGGTCACGCAGGACGGCTGCATCGGCATCGGCGACGCGATGGCGGCGCAGCAGGGTCCGGGTGAACGCGACAATCGCCAGGTCTTCGGGCGGGATGCCGTCATCCGTACCGGCCTTGATCGCGGCGACGGTACTGTCGGTGATACCCCGCTGGCGGGCGACTCCGGTCTGTGCGCCCCAGACGTACTGGGCATCGAATTCCCGGGCGACCACCAGCGCGGCGAGGGTGCGGACCCGGAAATCCAACGTGCCCTCGAAACGGATATAGCTGCCCAGATGCGCCAGTCGCCCGGCCAGCTCAGGGCAATGCAGGAAGACCGAAAATGGTCCCTCCAGCGAGCCGCGGCTGCCGATGATGGCATCCGCGATGGGCTGGTGCTGCGGCGCAAGCTGCTCCTTGCGGTGGATCAGGGGAAGGCGCGCCATGTCAGGGTCCCGACTCGCATTGCGGACTATTGCACCCGCTTGCTCCTTGACCGCAAGGGTAGGCAAGCCGGCGTCGACTACAGCTCGAGGCCAGGGGCGAAACAGTAGATCACCACGTGATCCTGGACCGTATACCAGACGATGGCCCGGCCGGTCGGGTTCGGACCGCCATTCGGGTCTCGCAATTGTGATGGCAGGATGCGGTGCCATTCACCCTGGATGTAGACTTCGTAATACGCTCCGTTGGCCCGCCACTGGTCGTCGGCCAGAATGTGCCCGTCGGCGACAGAGCAGCACAGGGTGCCGCGCAGGCTGTGCTGCCGCTCGAACCAGGTGTGCAGGGCCGGATCGGCATCCGGCGGCGGCGCCGCGGCAGCGGGAAACAGGCCAAGAGCCGCGACCAGTCCACAGGCCGCCCATCGGGACAACCGCGACCGGCGGGTCTGCCGAACCATCCGAGGTATCCTGGTCGACCAGTCAGGCATGGTTCGCATCCCCTTCTCGTCTTGCCGTCACCGCGGGCGCGGCGGGCTGAGCATGGACATCCAGGCGGTGGCGCCGCAGTGTCGGGCCGCACGATAGAACGAGCCTATCCAGGCAGCGGCGGGAGGAACAACGATGCCATGGTATGAAAACGGACCGGTCCGCATCCACTACCAGGAGGTCGGGTCCGGTACTCCCTTGCTGATCCTGCCCGGCGGCGGGCTGAATGCGACCCTGTCCTTCATGACCGGCAGCGCCCCGTTCAATCCGTTCGAAGCGTTCGGCGGCGAGTACCGTTGCATCGCCGCCGATCTGCGCAACGCCAACGGTGGCCTGTCGGAGGGTCCGGTGGAGGTGGACCGGCCATGGGATTCCTATGCCGACGACCAGCTGGGCCTGATGGATCACCTCGGGATTCAACGCTTCTTGGTGATGGGGTTCTGCATCGGCGGCCCGTTCATCTGGAACCTGCTGCGCCGCGCGCCGGAGCGCGTCATTGCCGCGGTACTGGCGCAACCCAGCGGTGCTCGGCCTGACAATCCCGACCTGTTCTACAACAACAACATGACTGGCTGGGGCCCGCCGCTATGCGCACGGCGGTCGGACGTGACGATGGAACAGGTGGAGTCCTTCCTGACCCGGATGTATCGCGCCAATCCGGACTTCGTCATTTCAGTCTCCCGCGACGTGGTGCGCGGCTGCCGGACGCCCGTGCTGATCCTGCCCGACGATGTGCCCGCCCACCCCTACGCGGTCGCCATGGAGTCCGCGCGGCTGGCGCCGAACGCGCAGGTCAGCCTGTATCCGTGGAAGGACCCGCCGGACCTGGTGCCGCTGGCGGTGCGGCACATCCGCACCTTCCTGAAGGCCAACCGGCCATAGCACCGCCCATAGCAAGACCCCCGCGCGCCGCCGGCCTTCTGCCGATTCCGGTTCGCTTCCACGGGATTTCCGTGTAAGCAGGCCCGGCTTTTCAATCCGGTCGGTTTATCTCTGCATGCGCATTTCCGTCTTCGGTATCGGTTATGTCGGCGTCGTCTCCTGCGGCTGCCTGGCGGAGCTGGGCCATGAGATCATCGGCGTCGATGTCTCCGTCGAGAAGATCGCCATGCTGGCCGGCGGCCGCTCCCCCATCGTGGAGGAGGAGATCGACGGCCTGATCGCCGCCGCGGTGAAGCAGGGCCGGCTGACCGCGACCGACGACGTGGCCGCGGCGGTGGCTGGGACCGACGTGTCCTTCATCTCGGTCGGCACGCCCAGCGCCTCGGACGGCAGCGTCGCCCTGGGCGCGGTGGATGGTGTGATCCAGTCGATCGGCGCTGCACTGCGGGCCAAGCCGGGGCCGCACACGGTGGTCATGCGCTCCACCGTGCCGCCCGGCACCGCCGAGGATCGGGTGATCCCGCTGCTGGAACGCGCCAGTGAGCGGCGGCTCGGCGAAGGACTCTTCTATTATGCCAATCCCGAATTCCTGCGCGAAGGATCCTCGGTCCGCGACTTCCGCAACCCGCCCTTTACCCTGATCGGTGCCCCGCCCGGCGATGACGCCGCCGTGCTGCGAGAGGTCTATGCGCCACTGCCGGCGGCCGTGCATGTCGCGCCCTATCGCGTGGCGGAGAGCGTGAAGCACATCTCCAACGTGTTCCACGCGGTGAAGCTGGCGTTCGCCAACGAAGCCGGGTCCATCCTGTCCGCCTACGGCGTGGACGCGCGCGAGGCGTTCCGCCTGCTGTGTGAGGATCGGGTGCTGAACATCTCGCCCGCCTATCTGCGACCGGGCTTTGCCTTTGGCGGCTCCTGCCTGCCCAAGGACGTGCGCAGCTTCCTGGCATTGGCCGACCAGCGGGGCATGTCGGCACCGCTATTGAAGCAGTTGCTGCCGTCGAACCAGGCGATCATCGACCGCACCTTCGATTCGATATCCGAACACGGGCGCCAGCCGGTGGCGCTGTTCGGACTGTCATTCAAGCCGGGAACGGACGATCTGCGGGAGTCGCCCTTCGTGCTGCTGGCGGAGAAACTGCTGGGCAAGGGCTTCGACCTGCGCATCTACGACCGTTTCGTCCAGGTCGCGCGGCTGATGGGCGCCAACCGCGCCTATATCGACCGGGAGATTCCGCATCTGGAACGGCTGATGGTGGTCAGCCCGCAGGCCGCGCTGTCGGGGGCACGCATCGTGGTGCTGGGGCATGTCGCGGCCGAGGACCGCGCGGCATTGCTGGCGGGCCTGAACGGGCATGTGGTGATCGACCTGGCCGGGATGGCCGATGCCGCGGCGGTACCCGGCATCACCTATCAGGGGTTGTGCTGGTGAAATACCTGCCTCTGGCCATGACGCGCGGGGTGCTGCTGGCCGAGGCAATCCGCGGATCGGTGGCCGGCGCCCCTGCTTCGGGTCTGTGTGGCTGGTGCGGCTCGGCCATTCCCGCCGGCTTGGCCAGAGCCGGGCGCATCGTACGGTGCCCGGGCTGCGCGCGACGTCAGGCCGTGCCAGCGGTGGAAGAGGTGCCATGGCGGCTGGATGCCGCGTCGGCGGAGGCGCTCCGCCGCACGCGGACATGGTTGCGGCGGGTGTAAGGTCAACAAGATCCGGCGGTCACCCCTCCGGTAATGCATCCAGAATGAACTGACCGAACAGCGTCATCTCCGGACTCGTATGCGCATAGCGATCGATCGCGCCCAGGGCCCGCGCCGTCATTGCCGAATCCGGTGGATCGGTCCCCGGCAGTCCCGGTAGCCGCGCAACGATACCGGCCGCGGCGTCCCGCGCCTCGGCGCGAAGCCGGGCACCGGCGGCGACAGTGGGTTCGGCATGCAGCAACGGCTCCAGCGCATCCGCCAGCCAGGCCAGCACGGCCGGCCAATGCGCCAGCTGGCGATACAACGCCGGAACGAACGCGGCCCCGTTCATCTCAGTCGCGAACCGCATCAGCACGGCGCGTTCCGCTGCCGGCAGCGCGGCCGGGTCGACGTTACCCGGCATCGGAGGGAGCATCGGCGGCGGAGTCCACCCGCCGACAAAGCCACCACCGGCGGGCTTCGTTCCGGTCAGCAGCAGGCGCAGGCACGCGCCGGTCATCAGGTTCACCGGCGAGACACGGACGAAATTCGCGGCGATGGTGCGGATGGCGGCGACATCCCCGGCGGATAGCCCTGACACCACCGTGTCGGCCGGCGGGGGAGACTCCAGCCGCGCCGACCGCGCCAGACGCCATGCGGTCTGTTGCACGACCCCCGAGACGAGTGCCGGTCGCATAGCGTCCCACGCCCATTCCAGCACCCCCGGCAAGGTGGCCAGATAGCGTTGCATGGACGAAACGTACGGCACGCCGGAGAACACCCGCACCTCCTGATAGATTGCGGCGATGCGTCCGCTGGCGGTGCTTTCCGGCAGTTCGGGCAGCAGATCCTGGCTCATTCGCATAGCCTGGCGCATCCGGTGTGCCGGCGCCATCCCGACGCGCGTCCCCACATCGACGCGCATGGCTTTGGGTGCCATACCGGCCCGATGTCTACCGGGAAACCCAAGATCACCCCATCCGCGCCACGGGCATCGGGACCTGGCGCGGGGGCGGTGCCATCCACGGCCGCGCTGCTCCGCTCCATGCCGATCTGGCCGTTGCTGGCGACCCTGGCGGTGCAGACCCTGGCAACCATGTCGCTGTATTCGCTGCCGACCCTGGCCCCCGAAGTGGCACGTGACCTGCACGCGCAGGCGACGCTGGTTGGCGGTTTCGTGGCGCTGGCCTACGGCACCGGCATTCTGTCGGCGTTGGTCTCGCCGGGCTTGGTGCGGCGCTATGGCGGCGTGCGGGCGACCCAGGTGGTGCTGCTGGCGGCCGCGGGCATGGTGGCACTGATCGGCTTCGGCCGCAGCGCGGCGGGCATGGGCCTGGCGGCCGTCGTGCTGGGCCTGGGCTACGGCGCCGCCGCCCCGGCCAGCACCCATCTGCTGGTGCCGCAGACCCCGCGGCCGGTGTTCAACCTCGTCATGTCCGTCCGCCAGGTCGGCGTGCCGTTGGGTGGCGTGCTGGCGGCGCTGATCCTGCCGCCGCTGGCCCTGCTGATCGGCTGGCGCGGCGCCATCCTGCTGGAACTTGTGCCGCTGCTGTTGCTGATCGGTCTGATGGAGCTCCCGCGCCGCCGCTGGGACCATGACCGGGAACCGCAGCGCAGGGTCCTCGGCCGCACGCTGCTGCAACCCTTCGCCCTGCTGCGGGACCTGCGCTTCCGCCGGCTGTCGATCGCCGCCTTCATCTATTCCGGCCTGGCGCTGTGCCTGGTCGCGTTCATGACGGAGCAGCTGACCCGCATCGTCGGCCTGGACCTCGTGCGCGCCGGACAGATGTTGGCCGCCTACCAGATCGCCGGATCGGCCAGCCGCCCGGTCTGGGGTTGGATCGCCGACCGGTTCCTGAGTCCGGCCCAGACATTGGGCGTGCTGGGCCTGGGCATGGCCGCCGCCGCCGGGCTGACCGCGCTATATAGTCCTGGCTGGCCGAGCTGGGGCATCTTCCTCAATGCGATCCTGGCTGGCTGCACCTCGGGCGGTTACACCGGCGTCGCCTACGCCGAATATGCCGAGCTCGGCGGCTCGCGCCGGACCGAAGCCACCGGGCTGGGCACCGCCATCATGTTCTTCGGCGGCATGGCGGTGCCGCCATTGTTCGGTGCCTCGGTCGCCGCTTTGGGCGCCTATCATGAAAGCTATCTGATCGGCGCCGTCTGCGCACTGGCCGCGGGCGGACTTTTGATGCTGCCCGGCCGGCGATAGCCGGCCCGCGCCACGGCCGGCATTTCAATCGTGGCCTGAAACACAATATCTTCGGCTGAGAGAAGACTGGAGACACCATGCCCGCCGACGCGATCCAGACCGAAGCCGCCCCGAAGGAAGTCCGGCTGGCCGATTACACGCCGCCGCCCTACCTGATCGACACGGTGGACCTGAGCTTCGAACTGGACCCGCAGGCGACGCGCGTCGTCTCCCGGTTGTCGGTACGGCGCGGCGCGAACGTGCCGGCGGATACGCCGCTGCACCTGGATGGGGAGGCGCTGACGCTCCTGGACATCACCCTGGACGGCGCCCCGGTCGCGCATGACATGGTGCCGGACGGGTTGGTGATCCCGGTGATGCCGGAGCGTTGCGTCCTGACCATCGTCACAACCATCGCACCGGCCGCGAATACGGAGCTGAGCGGCCTGTACACCTCCGGCGGCAGCTATTTCACCCAGTGTGAGGCCCAGGGATTTCGCCGCATCACCTACTTCCCCGATCGGCCGGACGTGATGTCGCGCTACACGACCACGATCATCGCCTCAAAAGCCGACTGCCCGGTGATGCTGTCGAACGGCAATCCGGGAGCGGTGGAGGAGATGGAGGACGGCCGGCACACGGTAACCTGGACCGATCCGCATCCCAAACCCTGCTACTTGTTCGCGCTGGTCGCCGGCGATCTTGTTTCGGTACAGGACAGCTTCACCACGCGCTCCGGCCGTCGGGTCGCGCTGGGCATCCATGTCCGTCGCGGCGATGAGGACCGGTGCGGTCACGCGATGAAGTCGCTGAAGACCGCCATGACCTGGGACGAGGAGGTGTTCGGCCTGGAATACGATCTTGACGTGTTCAACATCGCCGCCGTCTCCGACTTCAACATGGGCGCCATGGAAAACAAGGGCCTGAACGTCTTCAATACCAAGTATGTGCTCGCCCGGCCCGAAACCGCGACCGATACAGACTATCAGGGCATCGAGTCCGTCATCGCGCATGAGTATTTCCATAACTGGACCGGCAACCGCGTCACCTGCCGCGACTGGTTCCAGTTGTCGCTGAAGGAAGGCCTGACCGTCTACCGCGACCAGGAATTCTCGGCGGATCAAGGCAGCCGCGCCGTGAAGCGCATCCATGATGTGCGCGGGTTGCGCGCAGCCCAGTTCCGAGAGGACGCGGGGCCGCTGGCACATCCGGTGCAGCCGGACAGCTATCTGGCGATCGATAATTTTTATACGGCAACGGTCTACAACAAGGGCGCCGAGGTCATCCGCATGATGGCCACCATCATCGGCCGGCGTGCCTTCAGGGCAGGCATGGACTTGTATTTCGCCCGCCACGACAACGCGGCCGTGACCATCGATGACTTCGTGCAGGCGATGCAGGACGCCTCCGGCGTCGACCTGCAGCGCTTCAAGCGCTGGTACCACCAGGCCGGCACGCCCGAGGTCTCCGTCGAGGATCAGTACGATCCGGCATCAAAACGCTTCTCCCTGACCATCCGCCAGGCCACGCGGCCCACCCCCGGTCAGCCGGTCAAGCAGCCGCTGGTCATCCCGGTCGCGATGGGGCTTCTGGACGGCAACGGGCAGGCGCTGGAGACCCGGTTGGAAGGGGAAGCCGCGGCGGTCGCCGGCACCCGCGTGCTGCTGGCCACCGAGGCCGAGAACCGGTTCGAGTTCGTCGATGTCGCCAGCCCGCCCGTGCCGTCCCTGCTGCGCGGCTTCTCGGCTCCCGTGAAGCTGTCGGGTGTGTCGCGGGAGCGGCTGCGCTTCCTGGCGGCGCATGACACCGATCCGTTCGTGCGCTGGGATTCCGGCCAGCAATACGCGGCCATGGCATTGCTCGACATGGTGGCGGCGCTGCAGCAGGGCGACACGCCGACGATCGATCCCGGCCTGGTCGACGCCGCCGGCGCCGCATTGGAACAGGAACCGGCCTTCGCCGCCGAGGCGCTGGTACTGCCGGCCGAAACCACCCTGGCCGACATGATGACGGTTGTTGACGCCGACTCGATCCATACCGCCCGCGATCTGACACGAACCGCGATCGGCAAGGCGCTGTCGGAGCGGTTGCGCGCGGTCTATGACTCGCTGACCGATCATGGGCCGTATGAGAATGATGGCGCCGCCATCGGCCGCCGATCGCTGCGCAACGCCTGCCTGGCCTACCTGGTGGCCACCGGCGACGCCGCCGCGGTCCGGCTGGCCAAGGCACAGTTCGATGCCGGACAGAGCATGACCGATGTGCTGGCGGCACTCGCGGTGCTGGCGGCCACGGATACGCCGGAACGTTCCGCCGCGCTGGCAGCGTTCTATCGTGCCTGGCACGACGACCCGCTGGCGCTGGACAAGTGGTTTTCGATTCAGGCCCTGTCGCCGCTGCCCGGAACGATCAACGAGGTACAGGCCCTTCTGGCGCATCCGGATTTCGACCTGCGCAATCCGAACCGGGTGCGCGCCCTGGTGGGTGCCTTCGCTGGCAACCAGGTGCGATTCCATGATCCGAGCGGCGCTGGCTATCGCCTATACGCGGACACCATCATCGAGCTGGACCCCGCCAACCCGCAAATCGCCGCCCGCATGATTGCGCCGCTGGGGCAATGGCGGCGCTTCGACGCCGCTCGGCAGGCCCTGATGCGCGGCGAACTCCAACGCATCCTGGCACAGCCGGCGCTATCGCGGAATACATTCGAAATGGCATCGAAAAGCATGGCCTGACACCAAGGCCGCGCAGTCCGGCCCGACGGCTGGGCCGGACTACCGCGCCAGCCAGACATCCTCCATCCGCCAGCCGTTGAAGATGCTGTTGACCATGATCGTCATGTTTTTTACCTCGGGCCGCATGCAGGTGCCGCCGCGCAGATAATACAGCATCGGCCGCACCGCATCATTGGTGAGCCGGCGATCGATCTCCCACGCGATCAGCTTGCGCTTCTCCTGGTCCCGCTCCCGCGATTGTTGCGCGATCAGGGCGTCCACCTCCTTGTTGCAGTAGTCCATATAGGTGCGCGACCCGCAGGCATAGTTCTCGAAATAGTTCTGATCGGGATCGTCGACGCCGTTGCCGACCTGACTGAGCGCCAGCTGATAGTCGCGGCGGACCAGCTTCGGTACCCAAAGCGCGGTTTCCACGATCTCCAGCTCCGCGTCGATATAGATTTCCTTCAGCTGATCGATCAGCAGCACCGCCGCGTCGCGATAGGTGGGCAGGTTGCGCGATGCCATCTTCACCTTCAGCCGCTTGTCCGGGCCATAGCCATGCGCCTCCATCACCGACCGAACCTTGGCGCGGCGATCGGCCAGATCGCCGCCGTAGCCGACCAGCGTCGCCTGCATCGCGGCCGGCATGCCCCACCGGCCTTCCGGCAATGGCTGCATGGCGGTGCCAACGTCACCCTTGCCCTGGGTCAGCACATCGACGAACGCCTTGCGGTCGATCGCCATGCCGACGGCCCGCCGCACCTCGATATCGTCAAACGGCGGCACCGGGTTCATCAGCAGGTTCGCCGCCACGTTCATGGGTGAGATGTCGCAGACCGCGTCCGGCATCTGCCGTTGCACATCGCCGACCAGTGGCACCGTCAGTTCATAGGGGAAGATCATGTCGAACTTGCCGGAGGTGAAGCCCAGGATCGCGGTCGAACGGCTGGTGATGATCGTGTATTCGATGCCGTCCAGATACGGCAGGCCGGGCTTCCAATAGGTGGGGTTCCGGGTCAGCTTGATGCCCTGGTTCGCCTTATATTCGACGAACTTGAACGGACCGGTGCCGATCGGCGCCAGCCGCATGTCGCGTGGGGAGACGTGGCACGGATAGATCGGCGTGAAGCCGGACGCGAGCAGTGCCAGCAACGCCGGCTGCGGCTCCTTCAGCCGGAAGACGACCAGATCGTCCCCCTCGACCCGGACATCCTGGATATTGGCGTACCAGCCCTTTCGAAAATTGAGCTTCAGGTTCTCCTTCGCCTTCCCCTGCAGCAGGTCCATGGTGCATTTCACGTCCGCCGCGGTGAACGGCTTGCCATCGTGCCAGGTGACACCGTGGCGCACCGTGAAGGTCAGCGTCTTCCCATCTTCGCTCCAGGCCCATTTCGTTGCGAGTTCAGGCACGACGTCGTCCAGGCTGTTCTGGCGCTGATGCTGATCGAAGATCACCAGGTTGTTGAACACGCCCATCATCGGCAAGTTGACCGAGATCGTGCCTTCCTCATGGATCGACATGGAGGCCGGGCTGTCCCGATGGGTGATGCGCAGGATACCGCCGCGTCTCGGGGCTTCGTCGGCCAGCGCCCCGGTCGAGACGGCTGCAATAAGCAGGATGGCAGCTCCGACGACGGCAGACAGCCGGGTCCAATCCCGCCTGGGCCGGCGTTTTTTGGTGATTGTCACGAACGTTTCCTCCCTGTGCCGGATTATTGCCGGCCATCACCGCGGAGCGTGGCACGCCGATCCGGCCGCGATCAACGGTTCGCTGGCGATGATCCGGCGCCGAACGGGAAAATGAGTGCATGAGCCGCAGCCCCAGCCTGCCCGTCGGACGAGACACGTGGCGCGGCCCGATCGGTCCCGCGCTGTTGATCATCGAGACGCTGCAGGAAGCCGGCCATGGGCCGCTCTGCTTTCGCATCGGAGGCGGGACGGTCCTGATGTTCCGCTTCGACCACCGCCTCGGTGGACACCACCTCAGCAATGACCGCGAGGGTTTCACGGCGCCAGGCTGTCGCAATGGTTGACGCCGCCTGACGGGCACCCATAGGCTGGAGCGCGATCGCCTGAAGCCGGCGGTGAGAAGACATGAATCGCGCTCTTGCGATCCTGATATCGTGTCGAAACGCGCGCGACACGGACGCCGGCTGCCAATCCGGAGCTGGATAAGGCACTGATCGAGACCAGGTGACCGCAGACCCATGCTGACCAAGCGCAGCGTCACCCTGGCCGGCCACCGGACCAGCATCGCACTGGAACCGGAATTCTGGGCCGCACTGACGGATCTCGCCCAGGCCCGGGGACAGACACTGTCCATGCTCGTCGCATCCGTCGATGCCGACAGAACGCCGGACCGGCCGTTGGCATCCGCGCTGCGGGTGACGGCTCTGCTGGCCACTCGCCGCCGGCCAGACGACGAACGGACAGACGACGAACGGACAGGTGACGAACGGCCAGGCGACGAAGCCTGACCTCAATTCAGCATCGTCTTCAAGATATCCAGCTGGGCCCGCACGGCATCGGCAGTGGCCCCTTTTGGCACCAGTTCCAGGAACCGGCGATAGCTGCCGGCGGCGGCGGCCACCCTGTGCAGCTTCTGGTTCAGCAGACCAGCCTGACGCCACAGCTCCGCCTGGTCGGGGGCAATCAGCAGCATATCCTCGGTGCAGCCCAGCCCGCCCTCGATATCACCGGCCTGCAGGCGCCGGGTCATGATATTGTTCTGCAGCCGCAGCAGGACGCGACGGGTGTTCATCGGCACCAGCAGGCCGGGCCGCAAGACGGCATCCGGCCCCTCCACCCGACGCAGCAGCGCCCGCAGCTCCTTCGAGCCCAGAACCTGTCCGCCGCCGAACACGTCCAGCACGGCCTGCTGCCCGGTCTCCTGCAGCGCGATCAGGAAATGTGCCGGGAAATCGACCCCATGGCACCGCCAGCCAGCACAGCGCGTCGTATGCAGCCACAGCACGCCCAGGGCGACCGGCAGGCCGCGCCGCCGTTCGATCACCCGGATCAGGTTGGCGTTGGCCAGGTCGTCATAGGTGTCGGTGTCACCACGATAGCCATAGCTATCGACCAGCAGGCCAGCCAGCGCCGCCGCCCGTTCATGAACATCAGCGCCGGCGAAGGCTCTGGCCAAGTCGACCGCATCCCTCGCCAGATCCGACAGGTGCCGTTCGGCGGCCAGCCAGTCCGCGTCGGGCGCGTCGACGCGGGCAAGTTGTAACGCCGCGGAACCGATGTCGATCTCGACATCGGGCAGTTGGCCTATCGCCTCCAGCGCGCGCCGCGGGTCGCTCATCAGCGCATGCGGGGGCACATGCGCGACTACTCCGCGGCCTGCTGCGGCAAGTAGATCTCCTGCCCGCTCTTGGCGAATTCCGCGCTCTTCTGTTCCATCCCGGCCATCCGTTCGGCTTCCTGGCGCAGATCCTGGGTGATCTGCATAGAACAGAATTTCGGACCGCACATGGAACAGAAATGCGCGACCTTGTGCGCCTCCTTCGGCAGGGTCTCGTCGTGGAACTGCCTGGCGGTGTCGGGGTCGAGGGACAGGTTGAACTGATCCTCCCACCGGAACTCGAAGCGGGCGCGGGACACCGCGTCGTCGCGCAGCTTGGCGGCCGGGTGACCCTTGGCAAGGTCCGCGGCATGGGCGGCGATGCGATAGGTGATGACGCCGGTCTTCACGTCGTCGCGGTTGGGCAGACCCAGATGCTCCTTCGGCGTGACGTAGCACAGCATGGCGGTGCCGAACCAGCCGATCATCGCCGCACCGATGGCGCTGGTGATGTGGTCGTAGCCGGGCGCGATATCGGTCGTCAGCGGGCCCAGCGTGTAGAACGGCGCCTCACCGCATTCGCGAAGCTGCTTGTCCATGTTGATCTTGATCTTGTGCATCGGCACATGGCCGGGGCCCTCGATCATCACCTGGCAGCCCTTGTCCCAGGCGACCTTGGTCAGCTCGCCCAGCGTCTCCAGCTCACCGAACTGGGCGGCGTCGTTGGCGTCGGCATTCGATCCGGGGCGCAGGCCGTCGCCGAGGCTGAACGACACGTCATATTTGCGCATGATGTCGCAGATCTCATCGAAGCGCTCATACAGGAACGATTCCTTGTGCTTCGACAGGCACCATTTCGCCATGATGGAACCGCCGCGGGAGACGATGCCAGTGACGCGCCGCGCCGTCAGCGGCACGTATTTCAGCCGCACGCCGGCATGAATCGTGAAGTAGTCGACGCCCTGCTCCGCCTGCTCGATCAGCGTGTCCTTGAACACTTCCCAATCCAGCTTGGTGGGGTCGCCGTCCACTTTCTCCAGCGCCTGGTAGATCGGCACGGTGCCGATCGGAACCGGGGCGTTTCGCAGAATCCAGCCACGGATGTTATGGATGTTGCGGCCGGTGGACAGGTCCATGACGGTGTCGGAGCCCCAGCGGATGGCCCAGACCAGCTTCTCCACCTCCTCGGCCGCGCCCGACGTCACCGCCGAATTACCGATATTGGCGTTGATCTTCACCAGGAAGTTGCGGCCGATGATGACCGGCTCCAGCTCCGGATGATTGATATTGGCCGGAATGATCGCGCGGCCCCGAGCGATTTCGGACCGGACGAATTCGGGGGTGATGAAGGGCGGGATTTCGGCACCGAAGCTTTCACCATCGGCGACCCGCACCTCGGCACCGTCGATCATCGTCTGCCGGCCCATGTTCTCGCGATGGGCGACGTAGATCATCTCCTCGGTGATGATCCCGGCCTTGGCGAATTCATACTGGGTGACCAGCTGCCCCGGCTTGCCGCCATAGACGACATGCTCCGCCGGGCAGGCCGGCACCAGCTTGTCGACGGCGATGTTGCCGTTGTCCTCGGGCTTCACCGCGCGCGCCGTCACCCGGTCCAAGCCGCGCCGCGCCAGCCACTCCCGGCGCACCGGCGGCAGGCCGGCCTCCAGGTCGATGGTCACCGACGGATCGGTGTAGACGCCGGAGCAGTCATAGGCGCGATAGGGTTCCTCCTTCGCCGACGGGTCCAGCGCGATCTCCCGGAACGGCACCAGGATATCCGGCCGGCCTTCCGGACTCGTATAGATTTTCCGGGAACCGGCGATCGGTCCGGTGGTCACCGAACTCGGACGGGCGGCGGACTTGGACTGGACCGTCATGGACCTCTCCTTCATCGTCAGTGGCGGGTCGGCTGACGGCGGAAACAGTCCCTGCAGGAGACAATCCCGTCCCTCCGCCGGCATGACCCGGTTCAGGTTCAAGGGTCATCGCACCACCGGTTGCTCCGGTTCTGTCGATATCTCAGCCCCTCTGGCGGGACACCCCTCGGTTATCCGAGGATGCGTGGATTTAGGGGCGGGTGTCAAATGGGATGCGGGGATGGAGCGGGTGACGGGAATCGAACCCGCACAGCCAGCTTGGAAGGCTGGGACTCTACCATTGAGCTACACCCGCGTCGGAGCCGGACCCTAATCGCGGCTGCCTCGGGATGCAATCGGTTGTCTGTCCGAAGCCTGAGCCTGTGGTCGTCACGGAGGTCGCGGCTGGAATTTGTCGATCAATGAATGATTCCGAAAACGCGCGCGCAGCGCGGATGGGATGGGGCCGTTGTAGGAGACCGCGATATCCTGTGGATAACCCTGAACCGGCCGGATTTCCCGGCGAGTCGGCGGTCGGGATGTCCCTGTTGATGACAGGTCCCACATACGAATGTCGTCCCGAGACAGGTGGGCATCCAGGGCCTTTTGGCCGCATAACCCAGGTTATCCCCATCATTCCCAACCCGTCCGGCATTCCCAACCCATCCGGCATTCCCAACCCGGTCGGGCGACGCCTACATCCGTCCGGCGTCCACCACCCAGAGCTGGCTGGTGCACATCCGGCTGTCATCGGCCGCCAGCCACAGCACCATCCGCGCAAGATCGGCCGCCACCAGCTTGGTCTTCAGGCACTGCATGCGCAGCAGGTTCTCCTCGGCCTCCGGCGTCAGCCACAGATCGATCTGCCGCTGCGTCATCACCCAGCCGGGGATGACGCAGTTGACCCGGATGTTGAACGGCCCGAGGTCGCGGGCCATGCCCTTGGTCAATCCCTCCACGCCGGCCTTGGCGGTGGTGTAGGCGGGCATGCCGCCGGCGCTGGCGTGCCAGGAGATCGAGCCGAAATTGATGATGGAACCGCCGCCGGCCGCCTTCATCATTGGCGCCACGGCCTGGATGGCGAAGAACTGGTGGCGCAGGTTGGTCGCCATCCGCTCATCCCAGTACTCGACGGTGACGTCTTCCCAGTCGTGGCGCTGGTCGTTGGCGGCATTGTTCACCAGCACGGTGATGGCGCCCAGGCGGCGACCGATCTCCTCGATCGCGGCGCGCAAGGCGGTGACATCGCGCAGGTCGCAGGGCAGGAACAGCGGTGGCGGCAGCCCCATCTCGTGCAGGTTGCCGATCAGCGCGCCGGCGGCTTCGGTGGCGATATCCAGGAACGCGACCCTGGCGCCTTGACGCGCGAACTGCGTCACTTCCTCGGCGCCGATGCCGCTGGCACCGCCGGTCACCAGCACGACCTTGTCGCGCAGACTGGGGTAGGAGGCGAAGACCTGGGGCATGTTGCGTTTCCTTCGCGTTGATGATGATCGCCCTGCGATGAGGATGGTTCCGTCAAGACAATGATGGGCCAAGCCGCCGGCGCACGCCGTCCAGGGCCCTGGCAATGACCTCGTCTCGTGACCCGTCGATATCGATGACGAGCGGGTGTTCGTCCGGCCCCGGTTCCTCCAGCGTGGCGAACTGGCTGTCCAGCAGCGCGGCGGGCATGAAATGGCCATGCCGGGTGCGCATGCGATCGGCGATGAGCGGCTGGGATCCGCGTGGAAAGACCAGGATGCTGTCCGCACGGCCGTCCAGCAGCACCGACCGGTAGGCCCGTTTCAATGCGGAGCAGGCGACGACCGCGGATTGTCCCTGGTCCTTCAGCGTATCCAGCCGGTCGGCGATGGCCTGCAGCCAGGGCCACCGGTCCTCATCCGTCAGCGGCGTTCCGGCGCGCATCTTCGCCACGTTGGCCGGCGGGTGGAAATCGTCGCCTTCCAGAAATGGCCAGCCCAGATGTTGGGCCAGCGCGGCCGCGATGGTCGTCTTGCCGCTGCCGGACACGCCCATGACCAGGATCGTGCAATGCGGGCGGGCGGTACCGGACTCTCCGCCGGACGAGCCCGCTTCGCCACGACCGGGTATCGGAATGTCGCCGCGTATCGGAATGCCGCCGCTCATGAGCGATCAGGTCTTCGGCGGTTCGACATGGCCGCCGAAGCCGAAGCGCATCGCCGACAGCACCTTTTCGGCAAAGGTATGGTCCTGGCGGGAGCGGAAGCGGACGAACAGCGACGCGGCCAGGACATCGGCCGGCACGGCTTCCTCGATCGCCGCTTCCACCGTCCAGCGGCCCTCGCCGGAATCCTCGACGGTGCCGGAAAAGGATTCCAGGTGCTCATCCTTGGCCATGGCCTGCGCCGTCAGGTCCAGCAGCCAGGAGGTGACCACGGAACCGCGGCGCCAGACTTCGGCGATGTCACCCAGGTTCATGTCAAACCGTTCCGCCTCCGGCAGTTTCGCGGATGCCCGGTTGCGCAGGATGTCGAACCCTTCGGCCATCGCCTGCATCATGCCGTATTCGATGCCATTGTGGATCATCTTGACGAAATGGCCGGCGCCCACCGGGCCGGCATGGATATAGCCTTGTTCCGCCCGCGGATCGCGGCCCTCCCGATGCGGCGTGCGCTCGATCGTGCCGATGCCGGGGGCCAGCGCGGCGAAGATCGGGTCCAGGTGACGCACGGCATCGGCATCGCCGCCGATCATCAGGCAATAGCCGCGCTGCAACCCCCAGACACCGCCCGAGGTGCCGACATCGAGATAGCGCAGCCCCTTTTCAGCCAGCGTCTTTCCGCGGCGGACATCATCCTTGTAGTAGGTATTGCCACCATCGATGATGATGTCGCCAGGGGCCAGCAGACCGGCCAGGGCGGCGATGGTATCCTCGGTGATCTTGCCGTGCGGCAGCATGACCCAGACGGCGCGCGGTGAACCGGACAGTTTCGCGACCAGATCGGTCAGGTCGGACGCGGTGGTGGCGCCGTCATGGCCCAGCGCCCGGACCGTATCGGCATTGGCGTCCCACACCACGGTGGCATGGCCCGCCCGCATCAGGCGGCGGGAAATATTCGCGCCCATCCGGCCGAGGCCGACCACGCCGATCTGCATCCGTTTCTCTCCCTATGAGGTTCCGGACAGCGTGGCACAGCTTCGGGGCGGCGGAAACGGGGGCGCGTCGGTCATGCCACGCGGCTGACCTTGCGCGACCTCATGCCGATCTCCGGGGAAGCGGCGGTGTTATCCCTATCCCGCGCCCATCATCGCCGTTTCCGCCGCCGCCTGGCCGCGACGGGCCTGTTCCAGGCTCAGGCGTGCCATGTTCACCACCCGCTCCTGCGCCTTGATCTGCTGCGCGGCCTGGCTGTGCGGCGGCGGGGCGCCCTTGTGGTGCGCCTTCATCAAATGCAGCAGACGGGTGGCGGACCGGAATTTCGCCTCCGCCTCGGCCACCGGGTCCGCTTCCGCGGCCGGCCCGTCGCCCGGTGCCGTCGCGGCGGCGTCTGGTGCCGCGGTGGCTGCTTCCGTCTCGGTCTCGGTTGCTCCGGCGACCTCGCCAGTGGCCGGCATCGAAGGGCCGGCAGCCGCCGGGCCGAGCCGCTCGGCCTTCGGCAACACCATCCCGTCCGCGGCGGCTTCCTGCGAGGCCGACATGCCCGCCACCGTTTCCGCCGGCCCCGTGGCCGACCCGTCGGCGCGCTGCTCGGCACGCCGCAGCGCCTGCCGGCGTTCCAGCATGGTTTCCGCCTTCTCCGCGATCTTGGCGGTGCTGCATGCCAGGCGAATCGCCGTTTCCGCCTGGCGCGGCGATGCCATCTGTGCGGCGGACTCGCCCAGCAGGCCCAGGCTTTTCAGATAATGGCCCACCACCTGCGCGGCCAGGTTCAACTCATGCACGTCGGCGGGCTGGTACCCCGCCAGCAGGGCGCGCACTCCGGCCTCCGCCGCCACCCTGTCTCCGCCGGCGGCGGGCAGGATCAGCGGCAGCAGGAAGGCGATGGTGATATCGACGACGATGGTGGGCAGATGCGACAGTGATGACATGGCGGGATGACCGTTGTTCTCTTAATGTTCTATGCAACCATAAGTCGCATCCGGTCCCGGTTCAAGAAAAATTTCCGCAGCGGCCGCGTGCCTTCGCCCCTCACCCGCCAGGGCCATTGTGCATGCCATTGTGCATGCCGGCGCTTCTATCGCACCGCTGCATGCTCTAGCCTGCCGCCGTCATAGAAAAGAGGTGCGAGCGATGAACGATCTTTCGCTGACCGGCGATGCGCTGGTGTCGACCGACCACCGGTTCATGATCCACCCGCTGCATCATCCGCAGGACCACGCCGCGCCAAAAATTTTCGTCTCGGCCAAGGGTGCGATGTTGCGCACCGCCGACGGCAAGGACTTCATCGATGGGCTGTCGGCGCTGTGGAACGTGAATATCGGCCATGGCCGCAAGGAGCTGGCGGCCGCGGCGGCGAAGCAGATGGAGACGCTGGACTACGCCTCCGCCTATGCCGGCTACACCAACGAGCCGGCGGTGCGGCTGGCGGAACGGATCGTCGGCCTGGCCTATTCCAACAGCGCGGCGGTCTATTTCACCACCAGCGGCGCCGAATCGAACGAGAGCGCGTTCAAGTTCGCCCGCTATCACTGGAAGCGCCTGGGCAAGCCGGGGAAAGTGAAGATCATCTCCCGCCGCTACGGCTATCACGGGGTCACCATGGGGGCGATGAGCGCCACCAGCCTGCCGAACTACCACAAGATGTTCGGCCCGATGATCCCCGAGTTCAAGCAGGTGGCGCCGCCCTATCCGTACCGCTGGCCGGGCAACGGCGATGCCGGCATCGGCGCGGCCGATGCGGTGGAGGCGTTGATCCAGGCCGAGGGGCCGGACACCATCGCCGCCATCATCGCCGAACCGGTGATGGGATCGGGCGGCGTGATCGTGCCCCCAGCCACCTATTTCCCCCGCCTGCGCCAGATCTGCGACCGCCACGACGTACTGCTGATCGCCGACGAGGTCATTACCGGCTTCGGCCGCACCGGCCAGTGGTTCGGCATGGGCCATTGGGGCGTCGAGCCCGACCTGTTCAGCTTCGCCAAGGGTGTCACCTCGGGCTACTTGCCGCTGGGCGGCGTGGTCATCTCCAGGAAGCTGCACGACGTGATCCAATCGGCCCCGGCGGATGAGAAGTTCATGCACGCGGCAACCTATTCCGGCCATCCGGTCTGCTGCGCGGTCGGCCTGGCGAATATCGACATCATGGACAAGGAAGGCCTGGTGGAGCGCGCCCGGGTCGAGGGTGACCGCTTCCGCGCCGGGTTGGAGACGCTGGCGAGCCTGTCCTGCGTGGGTGAAGTGCGCGGCATCGGCATGCTGGCCGCGCTGGAGCTGGTCGAGGACAA
Source organism: Rhodopila sp. (assembly GCF_035548095.1). GTDB lineage: Bacteria > Pseudomonadota > Alphaproteobacteria > Acetobacterales > Acetobacteraceae > Rhodopila. Next base: position 59,055 of record NZ_DASZUV010000032.1, read on the forward strand.
GGGCAGCAAGAAGCCGGCGAAGGGTCTCGGCGCCAAGGTGGTGGCACAGGCGGCGGAGCGCGGGCTGATCCTGCGTGTCCGAGCGGCGGCGGACGGGCCGCCCGCCAGCGGCGATGTGCTGTGCCTGGCGCCGCCGCTGTCGACACCGGCCGCGACGCTGGACCGCATCGTGCAGATCGTCGGAGAGTCGATCCAGGCCGTGCTGTAACCCCGGAGGTGAGGCCGATGCCGAGCGCCAACGCCACCAGCGCTCGGTCCTGCCTTCCGTCGTGCCCGCGGGCGCCGGCCAGTATGCCCTCGCCGTGGCGGGGGTTGGCCGTGATGGTCGGCGGAGGCCGGTGGCGGAGTGCCGTGGCTGCCCTCCTCCTGGCCGTCGTCGCCGATCCTGCCCTCGCCGCGTCTCCCCCGGCGGTGGAATCGGAGAGCGGCATGGTCGTCGCCGCGCAGCAGCTGGCGGCGGCGGCCGGTGTCGAGATCCTTCGCCGCGGCGGCAACGCCATCGATGCTGCCGTGGCGATAGGCTATGCCGAGGCGGTCACCAACCCGTGCTGCGGCAATATCGGCGGCGGCGGCTTCCTCACCGCTCGGATGGCCGATGGCAGAGCCGTTTTCCTGAATTTTCGGGAAACCGCTCCGGCGGCGGCGACGCGCGACATGTACCTGGACGTCGGCGGCAACCCGGTCCGGGGCGCCAGCCTGACCGGTTGGAAAGCCGTGGCGGTGCCCGGCACGGTGCTGGGACTCGACACGGTGCTGCGGCGTTACGGCACCTTGCCGCGGATGACCGTGATGGCGCCGGCGATCCGCCTGGCGCGTGACGGGTTCGTGCTGACCAGGGCGGATGCCGCTGTCCTGGCGCGGGGCGCACGGCTGCTGCGCCAGGACGCGAACGCCGCCCGCCAGTTTCTCCATCCCGACGGCACTCCCTACACCGCGGGCGAGACGCTGCGGCAGCCTCTGCTGGCTGCCACGCTGGAGGCTATCGCCGATCGAGGACCCGATGCCTTCTACGCCGGAGCCATTCCCCGGGCGGTGGAGGCCGCCGCCAGGGCCGGCGGCGGCATCATTACGGCGGCCGACTTCGCCGCCTACCGCGTCACCGACTCCGCGCCGCTCTCCTGCGCGTATCGCGGCTATACGATCCTGTCGGCGCCGCCGCCCTCCTCGGGCGGCACCACCTTGTGCGAGATCCTGGCCATTCTGGAAGGCTACGACCTGCACGGCATGGGCTTCGCCAGCGCCGGTTCGGTGCACGTGATGGCCGAGGCGATGCGACTGGCCTTTTTCGACCGCAACCGGTTCCTGGGCGATCCGGCGTTTGTGCACAATCCGCTCGACCGCCTGCTGTCCAGGGAGCATGCCGCTTCCCTCCGGGCGCGGATCACGGACCGGGCGACGCCCTCCGCCGCGCTGGCGACGGCGGCGGAGAAGCCGGAGACGACGCATTTCTCCGTGGTGGACAAGGACCGCAACGCGGTCGCGGTGACCTTCACGATCAATGGCGGCTTCGGCGCCGGGGTGATCGCCGGCGATACCGGTTTTCTGCTGAACGATGAGATGGACGATTTTACCGTCAAGCCCGGCACGCCGAACCTGTTCGGCCTTGTGCAGGGCGAGGCGAATGCGATCGCCCCCGGCAAGCGCCCGCTGTCGTCGATGACGCCGACCATCGTCCTGAAGGACGGGCGGCTGCGGATGGTGCTGGGCTCGCCGGGCGGGTCGCGCATCATCACCGTCGTTGCCCAGGTGATCCTGAACATGATCGACCACGGCATGGCGCCTCAGGAAGCGGTGGACGCGCCGCGCATCCACATGCAGGGCCTGCCCGACATCCTGTTCGTCGAGCGCCGCGGCCTGTCGCCCGACACGCGCGCGCTGCTGGCGGCCCAGGGCTACCGGATCGAGGAACAGGCGCCCTGGGGCGCCGCGGCCCTGATCGCCACCGGGTTCGCCCGGGCAGCGGGAAAGCCCGCCGGCATCGATTTCGCCGCGGAGCCTGGCGCTGCCGGCACGCGTCTGTCGGGTGCGATGGACCCGAGGCGGCCGGCCGGGGCCGCGTTGGCGCCCTGATCTTTCTCTCGATGCAGGAAATTTTCCTGTTGCGCCGCCCATGGCGCTCGGGGTAATAGGAGAACATTCAAAGAACATCCCGCCGGCCGCCTGTCCTTATCGCCGGTTATGTCACGCGCTCCCTTTCGGAATCTCCCAGCATGTCAGCCATCAAGCCCATTGACGCGCCGTTGTATGTCATCGCCCCCATCGTCAACCCGGTACGCTACCGGTCCCGCTACAGCCTGTATCGCGACTTCGCCAGACACATCACCGATGCCGGCGCCGAGCTGTATACGGTGGAGGCGGCGTACGGCGACCGGCCGTTCGAGGTGACCGAGGACGGCAATCCCCGCCATATCCGCCTGCGCACCGCGCATGAGCTGTGGCACAAGGAGAACCTGATCAACCTCGGTGTCGCCCGCCTGCCGGCGGATTGGCGATACGTCGCCTGGATCGACGCCGACGTCACCTTCGCGCGCCCCGATATCGTCGCCGAAACGATCCAGCAATTGCAGCATTACAGCGTGGTGCAGATGTTCTCCCACGCCTTGGATCTGGGCCCCCGGCATGAGCCGCTGAGCGGCTTCGACGGCTTCGTCGCGCAGTATCTGCGGCAGGCGGGGACCGGCCAGGACCGCGACGTGCGGCCGGACGCCTATGGCCGCTGGCATCCAGGCTATGCCTGGGCCTGCCGCCGCGACGCCTGGGACCATCTGGGCGGCCTGATCGACTTCGCCGTTGTCGGCTCCGCCGACCGCTACATGGCCTGCGCCTTTCTCGGCCAGGTGGAAAGCTGCCTCAGCCGCGACCTTACCCGCCGCTGCCCGACCTACACCACCTGGTGCGCGGCGTGGCAGGAGCGGGCGGACCGCCACATCCTGCGCAATATCGGCTGCGTCGAGGGGTTGCTGCTGCACCATTTCCACGGCCCGAAGCGCGACCGCGGCTATGTCCGGCGGGAGGAGATCCTGTGGCGCAACGATTTCGATCCGGCGCGCGACATCAAGCGGGACTGGCAGGGGCTTTGGCAGCTGACCGACCGCAAGCCGGCGCTGCGCGACCGCCTGCGCGGCTATTTCCGCAGCCGCAATGAGGACGCCACCGCGGCATGAGCGTCGGCCGGGCGGTGGCGAGCGAAACGGTCCCGGGTGGGGACCTTCGCGGCAAGGGCCGTCCCCAGGTCGGCGGCGCCTGGGGAAATGGCCTTGTCGGAGAGCCCGGCGTGATGGACAGAACGCGGCCGCCGGGTCAGGCTTCCCGCCTTCCCTGTTGCCCATGGAGCCTGACCATGCTGCCCGCATCCACCCTGGCCGAAGCCGAATCCCTGCTGGCCGCGTGCCGCGCCAGGGGCGTGATGCTGGCGACGGCGGAAAGCTGCACGGGCGGGCTGATCGCCGGGGCGCTGACCGCGATCGCCCGATCCTCGGACGTGCTGGACCGGGGTTTCGTCACCTACTCCAACGAAGCCAAGAACGAAATGATCGGGGTGCCGATGCCCCTGATCGAGCAGCACGGCGCGGTCAGCGAGGAGGTCGCGCGGGCCATGGCGGATGGCGCCCTGAACCGTTCGCGTGCCGGGATCGCCGTATCGGTGACCGGCGTGGCCGGACCGGACGGCGGCACCGCCGCGAAGCCCGTCGGCCTCGTCTGTTTCGGCCTCGCGCGGCGGGGCGCGCCGACGGTGACGGAGCGGCGGATTCTTCCCGGCGACCGCGCCGCCATCCGTGCCGAGGCGGTGCGGCATGCGTTCGAAATGATCCGGGCGGCACTATGAGCCTGCCGCCGATCGATCCGCTGACGGCGGCGCTGGTGGTGCTGGCCACGGCGGGGACGGATGCGGTGTATGTGATGTTCACCTCCGCCGTCGCGGCAAAGCGGCGTGTGCCGGCGGCGACCTGGAGCAGCATCTGGTATCTGCTGTCGGCCTTCGCGGTGATCAATTTCACCAGCAACTGGATCTATGTCGTGTTCGCCGCGATCGGCTCCTGGGTCGGCGCCTATGCGTCGATGACGTTCCTGCACCGGCCCAAACGGACATAGCGAAACGGACAGAGCGGACAGGGCAATGGCCGTGAGGCGACCAGCGGCCTCAGGCTCCGAACGATACGCCGGTCAGCCGTTTCGACAGCGTCCACAGCGCCTTCGCCACCGCCGCATCCCGCGCCTGCGGATAAATCCGCGAGGGGCCCGGTGCGCCCCGTGTCTCATTCCATCCGCTCGGCCCGTAATACCCGCCGCCGACCGCCTCCGGTGCCGTGGCGGCAAACAGCGACGGCAACGCGCCCTCCCGCCCCGGCTGCGCGACGCGGTTGAAGATGAAATCGGCCAGCCGTCCCTTCACCCCGCGGCCCATGCCGTTGCGCACGATCTCGGTCCGGGCCCAGCCGGGATGGGCGGCGATGCTCCGCAGCCCCCACCCGCCGGCGACCGACCGCCGGTGCAGCTCCAGCGAGAACATCAGCATCGCCAGCTTGGTGCGGCCATAGACGACGCGCGGCTGATAGGTCCGTTCCGCCTGGAAATCGTCCAGGTCCAGCGTCACCCGCCGATGCGCGACCGAGGCGACATTCACCACCCGGCCGCCGCCCGGCGCGGCGCATACCGCGTCCTTCAGCCGCGCCGTCAGCGCGAAAGCGCCGAGATAGTTGACGCCCATCTGCCGCTCGAACCCGTCCGTGGTCACCTGCCGCTTCGGCAGCCCCATGATGCCGGCGTTGTTCACCAGGATGTCGATCCGCCCCTGCCCGGCCTGGACCGCGGCCTGGGCGAAGGCGGCGACCGAATCCAGGCTGGCCAGGTCCAGGCGCAGCACGCGCAGCGTCGCGTCCGGAACGGCCTGGCGGATGCGCGCCATGGCCTGGGCGCAACGCGCCTCATCGCGCCCGGCCAGGACCGTGTCGGCGCCAAGCCGGGCAAGGCCCAGCGCCGTCCAGTAGCCGATGCCGCTGGTGGGGCCGGTGACGACGGCGATCTTCCCGTCCAGGCGGGGCGCCCGGGCCAGGCTCCAGCCTTGTGTCGCTTCAGCCATGAGCGCCTGCATGATCGTTTCCCCCGAGTTCTGAAAGGGCGCCACCGGAAGGCACGGCTCCCCTCGCCGGCCGTGACGAATCAGACAGGACGGGTCAGTGTCGGGATACCCCGTATCAGATACCCCGTGTCAGGTGCCTCGTATCAGAAGGCGGGGATGGCGGAAAATCTCCATGGAGTCGGATCGATGAAATTCTGGATCACGGGCGTGGCCTCGCCGCGCGGTAGCGCTCGGACCGCCGCGCGGATCGAGGAAGCCGGTTGGGACGGGTTCCTGGTGGTGGATTCGCAGAACCTGTCCGGCGATCCCTATGTCGCGCTGGCCATGGCCGCGACCACGACCTCGGTGCTGGGCCTGGGCACCGGCGTCACCAACTGCGTCACCCGCCATGCCGCCGCCACCGCCTGCGCCATCGCCAGTGTCGACCGCGTGTCCGGCGGGCGGGCGGTGCTGGGCATCGGCCGCGGCGATTCCGCGCTGGCCCATCTGGGGCGGGCGCCCGCGAAGCCGGCGGTGTTCGCGCGCTACCTGCGGCAATTGCAGGCCTATCTGCGCGGCGAGGCGGTGCCGTTCGAGGAGATCGACATCCCGCCTGGGGTCGCGCCGCCGCTGGCCGGGCTGGAACTTGCCGACGCACCGCCGGCCAGCCGCATCGACTGGATCGGTGCCGGCCGCAAGGTGGAGGTCGAGGCGGCCGCCAGCGGACCCACCGTCATCGCCATCGCCGCGCGCCACGCCGACCGGGTGATGTTCGCGCTGGGCGCGGATGAGGAGCGGATCGCCTGGGGGATCGAGACCGCCAGGGAGGCGCGCCGCAAGGCCGGCCTGGACCCGGACGGCATGCGTTTCGGCGCCTATCTGAATGTCGGCTGCAATCCGGATATCGAGGTCGCCCGGTCCCTGGTGAAGGGCGGGCTGACGACCTTCGCCCGCTTCTCGGTCATGCACGGCAAGGCCAGCGGCCCGGTCAGCGAAACCGACCGGGCGGTGCTGCACGACCTGCGGCATGCGTACGATATGAAGGCGCACACGCGCGGGGATTCGGCCCAGGCGGCGGTGCTGACGCCGGATTTCATCGACCGGTTCGCGGTGACGGGCACGCCGGAGCAGTGCATCAGCCGGTTGAAAGGGCTGGCCGCCCTGGGCCTGGACCGGGTGGCGATCACCGGCGCCCTGCGCGGCGTGTCCGAAACGGACGCCGCCACCTCCCGGCGGCTGCTGGAGACCGAGGTGCTGCCGGCGTTGCGATAGGATCGGTGTCCCGGCCGCATCCGCCATGGCTCAGGGCGCGATCGCCTGAAGCCGGCGGTGAGAGGGCGTGAATCGCGCATCAGTCCCGCCGCGGCCGGCGCAGCGTGAAGCTCTCGAACGGTGCCAGCTGCCCGTCCGCGCCGACGACGTCGTAATATGTCACCTTGATCGTCGTGACGTCGCCGCGACGCGCGCCGGGGTCCAGCTCGAACGCCGCGAAGCCGTAGGAATGCGCGGCGTTCCGCACCGCGGACCACGGCGCGTCCTCATGCACATAGACGGGCGGGCGCTTCCCGGTCTTCGGATCGCGCTCCCCCACCGCGGTGATCACCCGGCAGGCGGGCGGATCGAAGAACAACTGGTTGGACGGCAGCGACGTTCCGCCGCCGCCGATCACCATGTGCACCGTGCCCTTGGTCGTGTCGATCACCCCGGTTTCCGTGGCGGCCGGGACCGGCGTCAGGGTGGCGTTCGGTGCGGCGCCGCGGATCGGGTGCGATCGCTCATAGTGGTGCTCATGACCGCACACCACGAGGTCGACGTTGTACTTGTCGAACAGCGGCACCCATTCCTGCCGGATGCCGAGATCGGCGCCATTGAACTTGTCGGCGGTGGAGATCGCGACCTGGTGCATGCAGACGACGATCCAATCGATGTCGTGGTCGTTGCGCGCGGCCGCTAGCGCCTTCTCCAGCCAGGCCTTCTGCGCGCCTTGCGAATAGCCGCGGACGTAGGAATCGCCGCCGTCCTGGTAGGTGACATCGTCGTTGGCGATGCTGATCACCCGCATCGAACCCACGGTGAACGCGTACCACAGCCCACGCGTCAGCTCGGTCTGGCCGGATGCCGGCGGCAGGGAGAAATAGGTCTGGTAGGCGCGATAGCCGATCGGGCCGTTGCCCAGCTCATTCTCATGATTGCCGGGTGACGGCATCCATGGCCGGTTGCGGGCACTGCGGCTGTTGTTGGTCCAGAAGTCCCACCAGGTGCGCACCCGGTCCTCGGCCAGGTTGGCGTAACACAGGTCGCCGTTGAACAGGTGGAACAGGGGCCGCAGCCGCTCGACCCCCAGGGTGGTGTCGCCAGCCGCCGGGGAGCCGAGATTGTCATTCACGAACACCTCGCGCGCCAGGGTCACGCCGGGGGGCGGCGCGAACCGCTTGCCCGCGGTCGGCGTGCCCTGGTCGCCGAAGCTGGTGAAGGTGAGGCGGGCCCGTCCGCGCGGGCCGGTGCGGAACGTACCGAATTGCGGGTCGGCGCCGTGGTGCAGCGCCGCGTACAGATAGGCGGTGTCCGGCCGGAGCTGGCCGAGCTTCGCGTGATGGGCGTGAACCGTCTGGTTCGACTTGCCGTCCGTGTAGTTGACGGTCTCGGCGGTGACGACCTGCTCGAGCCTGCCGTCCAGGTGGCCGAGCAGGACCCGTGGCTGGTGGACGGGTTGCAGCGTGTGCCAGGAGACCACCATCATGGAGGATGCGTCGGCGCCGAACTGCAGGTGCAGGCCGGCCACGGGCGGTGTCGCGACCGGATCCGATCCAGGCCGGCTCGAGTCGGCCGCGGCGGATTTGCCCGATGTGTCAGGCACGACCTCGACCTGTCCGGCGGCGGCTGGCGACGCGGCCATGATGAGGCCGCCACCGATGCCGGCGGCGGCGAGCAGCTTGCGGCGGCTGAGGTCGAGGCTGGAGTCGGCATCATGGATCGTCATGGCAGGGGTGGCCTTCGGGCTGGTCGCGGGCCGCGGCACCCTAGCGGGACTTGATGACAGTTTTTCGAGCGGGCGCCCCGCCCGCCCTGGTCCGGCCGGGAAACGGCGACACGACGCGCGGAGCCGGCGACCGTGCCACCGGCGCGGTGTTGGCCCCGCGTGTCACGTGTGCGCGAGCGGCCGGCCGAGCCGGCTTGGGACACGTGGTGAAAGCCCCCGTAACGGCGCGTTTTTCCCATGCCATCCCCGCGAACACCCTGTCATGACGGACTGGTGCGCGGCGGACCCCAGGGTTAGGGTCCGGGCAGGGCCCGCCGCCGGCGGGTTCCGCTGAGACGGAGCGGACCGATGGGGCTGACGGGCGCACAAAAGAGGACCGTGATCGCGGCTTTCCTCGGCTGGATGCTCGACGCCTTCGATTTCTTCATACTGACCTTCGTCCTGAAGGACATCGCGAAGGAATTCGGCGTCGGCGTGCCGGACGTTGCCTATGCATTGTTCCTGACACTTGCCATGCGCTTTGTCGGGGCATTCATCTTCGGCCGCATCGGCGACATCTGGGGCCGCCGGCCGGCGCTGATGCTCGATATCCTGTGCTACTCCATCCTCGGCACGCTGGCGGCCTTCTCCCCCAACCTGACGGTGTTCCTGGTCCTGCGCGCCCTGTTCGGCATCGCCATGGGCGGCGAATGGGGGCTCGGCAGCTCCCTCGCCATGGAATCCATCCCGCCGCGGTCGCGCGGCGTGGTCTCCGGCATCCTGCAATGCGGCTATCCCAGCGGCTTTCTGCTGGCCGCCATCGCCTACGGCCTGCTGTACGGCCAGACGATCGGCGGCATCGTCATCGGCTGGCGGGCGATGTTCCTGCTGAGCGTCCTGCCGGCCTTCATGGTGCTGTTCATCCGGGCCGCGGTACCGGAATCCCCGGCCTTCGAGGCCGCGCGCGACCTGGACAAGCCGAATCTCTGGGTCACGCTGGCCGAGAACAAGGGCCTGGCGATCTACATGGTCGTGCTGATGATGTGCTTCAATCTGTTCAGTCACGGCACGCAGGACCTGTATCCGACCTTCCTGGAGCGGCAGCATGACTTCGATCCGCATACCGTCAGCCTGCTGGCGATCGTCGCCAATATCGGCGCGATCATCGGCGGCCTGGGTTTTGGCGCGGTGTCGGAACGGATCGGCCGGATCAACGGCATCACCATCGCCGCGCTGATCGCCCTGCCCGCGCTGCCGCTCTGGGCCTATTCCACCACGCCGATCATGCTGGGCGTCGGCGCCTTCGTCATGCAGATCGCCGTGCAGGGCGCCTGGGGCATCATCCCGGCCCATTTGAACGAGCTTTCACCCGGCGCGGCCCGCGCCACCATCCCCGCCTTCGTCTATCAGGCGGGCAACTTCCTCGCCTCATACAACGGGCCGTTCCAGGCCAGGCTCGCCGCGAGCCATGATGGCGACTACGCCTTTGCGCTGGCCGTCGTCGCCGGCGTGATCGCGGTGGCGATCGTCATCATCATCCGCTTCAGCCCGGAACGGCGCGGCGAGCTGCTGACCGCGCATTGACGGCGGACCTCCATCGGCTTTGGCGATCGTCGACGGAGCGATCGCCAAAGCCGGTCGCCAGAGTTGATCGCCAGAGTTGATCGCCAAAGCCGATGGAGGCCGGCCGGCGGCGACTCGGCTATAATGCCGCCATGGCCTCCTTCCGGTTCATCCATTGTGCGGACCTGCATATCGATTCCCCCCTGCGCGGGCTGGAAGCCGATCCCGACGCGCCCGCCGACCGGATTCGCGCGGCGACGCGCGACGCCTTCCAGGCGCTGGTCGATTACGCGCTGGATCAGCGGGTCGACTTCGTCATCGCCGCCGGGGACCTGTATGACGGGGAATGGCCGGACTGGCGCACCGGCCAGTTCCTGATCCGCCAGGTCGCGCGGCTGTCGGAGGCTGGCATCCCGTTCATCGCCATCAGCGGCAACCACGATGCGCAAAGCGTCCTCTCCCGCGATCTGCGCCTGCCGGAGCCGGCGGTGAAACTGGACCACCGCAGGCCGCAGACGCTCCGGTTGGACCGCCTGGGCGTCGCCATCCACGGCCAGGGTTTTGCCAATGCCGCGGTGCGCGACGACCTGCGCCGCAACTATCCGACGCCAGAGCCGGGGCTGTTCAATATCGGCGTGCTGCACACCAACGTCGATGGCCGGCAGGGGCATGAGAACTACGCCCCCTGCGCGTTGGCCGACCTGCGCGCCCATGGCTACCACTACTGGGCGCTCGGCCATGTCCATACGCGCGCGGAACTGTCGGTGAATCCCTGGATCATCTATCCCGGCAACCTGCAAGGCCGCAGCGTGCGGGAGACCGGGCCGCGCGGCGCCTATGTCGTTTCGGTCGCCGACGACCGGACCGTTTCGCCGCCGGCCTTCGTCGCCTTCGACACGGTGCGCTGGGCGTCGCTGGCGGTGGATGTCTCCGGCGCAGCGGACGCCGATGCCGCCCTGGCCCTGGCGCGGGCCAGCCTGGCGGCGGCGGCGGCCGAGGCGGAGGACCGCCTGCTCGCCGCCCGCATCCGCCTGACCGGCACCTCCGATGCCGCCGCGGCGCTCGGCCGCGCACCGGCGGATCTGAGGGAAAGGCTGCGCGGTGAGATCGCCGGCCTCGACCGGGTGTGGATCGAAAGCCTGTCCGTCGAGGTCTCGCCGCCCGGCCGGGACGACGCGGCGGCGGGGCCGCTGCTATCGGCGATCGGCCAGGTCGGTGCCGCCGATCTGGAGGAGGGCGCGGCAGCCTATTGCCAGGCCATGCTGGACCGACTGCCCGGCCTGCGCGACGAGCTGAAGACGCTGGAGGGGGCGGAGAACCTGCTGGCGCTGGACCGCACCCGAACCCTGCCGCCGCCGCTGCTGGCGAAGGCCAAGGCGCTGCTGCTGGCGCATCTGGGGGACGGCTAGTGTCGGGGCGGGACGTGCGGGACCAGCCCCGGCCCCCTCCTCTGTCTTGGCGGCTGCGGGGGCGGCTGCGGGGGCGGCTGCGGACCTGCCGTTCACGGCTTGCCAACCGAGGACTCCGTCCGGAACAGCGCGGCTTCGACACAGCCAGGGATGGCAGGCCCATGCCCGTCGTGGCGGGGCGCGGTCGGTCACCCGCCGGCGCGCGGCACCCGGCACCGGTTCCATTCCCTTCGCCGCGATCGGATGGGCGATGCGGCTGACCGCGCTCACCCTGACCAACTACGGGAACTTCCGGTCGGAACGGATCACCTTCTCCGCCGAACCGGGCACGCTGAACCTGCTGATGGCACCGAATGGCGGCGGCAAGTCGGTGCTGCGCGCGGCGTTCGCCGACCTGCTGTTCGGCATCGGCGGGCAAAGCCCGATGGGCTTCCGCTATGGCTACCCCGGCATGCGCATCCTGGCGGACGCAGTGGATGAGGCCGGCCAGCCCTTCTGCTTCGGCCGCCGCAAGGGCCAGGGCAACACGCTGATCGACGCCGACGGGGCGGCACTGGACCCCACGGCCGTCGCGCGCTGGCTGGGCGCGGTGGACCGCAAGGCGCTGGACCGGCTGTTCGCGCTGGATACCGACCGGCTGCGCGCCGGACGGGAAGACCTGCTGGACTCGCACGGCGATTTCGGCGCCGCCCTGGTATCCGGGGCCGGTGGCGCGCGCGACCTGCGTGCCCTGCGGCGCCGGCTGGAGGAGGCGCGCGACGCGCTCGCCCCGGCCCGGCGCGCGGCGAACCGGCCCTTCTATACGGCGCTGGACCGTTTCGTGGAGGCGCGCAAGCGGAAGGAAGCGGCGCTGCTGCGCCCCGACAGATGGAAGAAGATGCAGACGGCGTTGGCGGAAGCGCGGCGGGCCCAGGCGGCGCAGAACGCGATCGTCCAGGACGCCTCGGCCGGGATCGCGCGGCTGGAACGCATCCGCCGGGTGCGGCCGATCCTGGCGGCGCTGGACGCGGCCGCGTCGTGGTTGGACGCGCATCCGCATGCGCCGGTCCTGGACGCGGCGCTGCAGCCGCGGCTGGCGAAGGCGCGGGAGCAGCTCGTCATCATCACGCAACGCCTGGTACGGGAACGGGAGCAGGCGGCGCAGCTCGCCGCCCAGCGCGACGCGGTGACGGTGGAGGAGGCGCCGCTGGCCGAGGCGGAGGCGATCGACGCCCTGACCGAGATGGCCGGCGCCGCCCGCAAGGCGCGGGCGGACCTGCCGCAGGTGGCCGGTGAGGCGGATTCACGGCGCACAGCGATGGCGGAGCGGTTGCGGGACCTCGGGTCCAAGCTGCCGCCGGAGCGCGCCGGCGAGGTGGTGCCGCCGCGCGCCGTGGCGAACCGGGTCCGGCGGCTGATCAAGGACCGCGAGGCGCGGCGGCAGGCGATGGAGGCGGCCACCGCCGCCGTCTCCCGGCAGACCGCGGCCCTGGCCGAATACCGCCAGGCGGCGGAGCGGTTGCAGGCTCCGGCCGATGTCTCGGCGCTGGAAGCGATGGTGCGGGAGATCCGCGCCGACGGCGATCCAATGCGCCAGCAGGCGGAACTGGGACAGCGCCACCGGCAAGCCGCGGCCGAACTGGAGACGGCGCTGGCGCATGTGCCCGGCTGGTCGGGTTCGGCCACCGATCTGGCTGCCCTGCCGGTGCTGGCGGCCGACACCTACCACCGGCACGCCGAGGCTTTGAAGGCCGCCGCGGCCCTGGCACAGCGGCGGCGGGAGGAAGCCGGGACCGCCCGGACCGATCGCGATGCGGCGCGAACCGCGCTGGAACGGCTGTCGGCCGGCGGGGCGGTGCCCGACGCGGCGGCGCTGGAGGCCGCGCGGCGCCACCGCGACCAGGGCTGGGACCTGGTCTTTCGGAAGGCGTTCTCCACCAGCCCGCCCGACGCGGCCGAGGAACAGACCTATACCGGCGGCCAGTCCCTGCCGCTGGTGTACCAGCGGGCGGTCGGCAACGCCGATCACATCGCCGATCAACGCATGCGCGATGCCGAGACCGCGGCCCGGATCGATGCCGCCGAGTCCGCCCTGGCCGTTGCCGGGACCAGACAGGCGGCGGCGGACGCAATGCTGCGCGAGGCGATGGCCGCCCAGGCCGAGGCCATCGCGGCGTGGACCGATATCTGCCGTTCCCTGGGTGGGGCGTCCCTCAGTGGGGCGTCCCTCGGCGGGATGTCCCTGGGCGGGATGTCCCTGGGCGAGGCGCCGTCGTTGAACGAGGTGCTGGGGTTTCTGGCCGCCCGCGACAAGGCGATCGCGCAGCTCGCGGCGCTGGCCGTGGCCGAGGCGCAGCGGGCGGAGCTGGCGAGGCGGCATGACGGCTGGGCGAAGCGGCTGGCGGCATGGCTGGGGGCCGGACCCGATACGGACCTGGCGGCCCTGCTGGTCCAGGCCGATACCCGGCTGGCCGCCGCCCGCAAGGACGCGCAGGCCCAGGCGACGCTGGCCGGCGCGCTGAGCACGGCTGAAACCGCGCTGAAGCAAGCGCAGTCGGAGCTGGGTCGGGCGCAGGCCGGGATGGCCGCCTGGCAGCAGGACTGGGCGGCGGCGCTGCGCGAGCTGGGCCGTCCCCCCGACGAGGATCCGGTCGTCACCGAGGATGTCCTGGCCAGCCTGGACGAGCTGGCGGCGGCCCTGCGCCAGCACACCGAGCTGGCGGAGCGGGTCGGCGGCATGCGGCAGGACATCGCCCGCTTCGGCGACGACGCGGCGGCCCTGGCGGCACGGGTTGCGCCCGACCTCGACCGGGCCGATCCATTCGCCCTGGTCTCCCAGCTCGGCCGCCGCCTGCAGGCCGCGCGGCAGGCCGCCGACCAGCGCGCGCTGCTGGCGGAGCAGGCGCGCCATGCCGAGGACAAGGCCGCGGTGGAGACGGCCCGCCAGGCGGCGATGCAGGACGAGCTGCAGGCCATCCTGGCCTCGATCGGCGCCGCGACCCCCGAGGCCGCCGACCAGCGCCTGGCCCTGGCCGCCGAACGCGCGCGGCAAGCCGCGGCGCTGGCCCAGGCACGCGACCGGCTGGCCGATGACGGGGACTCGCTGCCGGCGGACATGCTGCGTGCCGAAGTGATGGCGGTCCCCGCCGACGAAGCGCCGCGCCTGCTGCGGGAGGCCGAGGAAACGCGCCAGGCGGCGCAGGACGCGGCGCAGCGGGCGGCCGGCGTGGTCGCCGAGCTGACCCAGCAGATGCAGGCCGCGCAGGACGAGACCGAGGCCGTCGATGCCGCCGCCGACCAGCAGGCGGCCGTGGCCACCATGGGCCGGGTGCTGGAGGACGCGCTGCTGCATCACCTGGCCGCCGGCATCCTGGACAGGGCGCTGGCCGCCGTGGAGCAGGCGGACGAGCCGCGCATGCTGCAGCGGATCACCGCCCTGTTCGCCGACCTGACCGGCGGCGCCTATGAACGGGTGCTGACCGAACCCGACGATGCCGGCAATGCGCGGCTGACCCTCGTGCAGCGGGCCGAGCTGCCGGACCGGCAGCAGGCGGTGGACGATCTGTCGGAGGGGACGCGCGACCAGCTCTATCTGGCGCTGCGGCTGGCGGCGATCGAAAAGCATGTGGAAACCGCGCCGCCTCTGCCCTTCATCGGCGACGACATCCTGCAGACCTTCGACGACGATCGGGCGGTGGCGGCGCTGCGGACCCTGCTGCATGTCAGCCGGCGGGTTCAGGTGATCCTGCTGACCCACCACCGCCACGTGCTGGACCTGGCGCGGCTGCTGCCCGCGGGGGCGGTCCATATCTGTCGCACCGGTGCAACGCTGGAAACCGCATGACGGGCCGATCGGCCCGAGGATCGTTGGAATCGCGTCATTTTGCCGCCTCGGCGCCCGGCGGCGCCCCGCCGGGCGATGCTTAATCCTTTGCGGTGCAGCATCGGGACGGCTAAGACCCTTGACGGGTGCAGCCCGAGTCGCATCCGTCCGCCATGGCCGCGGGCGATCGAACCGTCCGGCTTCATGACGACGGCGGTCGCGCGCCCATCAACCGCTCCGGAGGCTGCCGAACCGATGCCCGTTCTGTCCGATCGCTGGATACGCCGGATGGCGCGGGAGCACGGGATGATCGAGCCGTTCGTGGAGGCGCAGAAACGAGCGGGCGTGGTCAGCTACGGCCTGTCCAGCTACGGCTATGACGCGCGTATCGCCGATGAGTTCAAGATCTTCACCAATATCGACTCCGCGGTGATCGACCCGAAGGCGTTCGCGCCGTCCAGCTTCGTCGACCGCAAGACCGATATCTGCATCATCCCGCCGAACAGCTTCGCGCTGGGCCATACGGTGGAGTATTTCCGCATTCCGCGCGATGTCCTGGTGATCTGCCTGGGCAAGTCCACCTATGCGCGCTGCGGCATCATCGTGAACGTCACCCCGCTGGAGCCGGAGTGGGAAGGCCAGGTGACGATCGAGATCAGCAACACGACGCCGCTGCCGGCCCGGATCTACGCGCACGAGGGCATCTGCCAGTTTCTGTTCCTGCAGGGGAATGAGGCGTGCGAGACCAGCTATGCGGACAAGGCCGGCAAATACATGGGCCAGCGCGGCACCTCTCTGCCTCGCATGTAAAGATGTAGGACCAGGATGGATCGCATCAGGATTCGCGGCGGCCGGCCGCTGTCGGGGGAGATCAAGGTGGGCGGCGCGAAGAATGCCGCGCTGCCGCTGATGGCGGCGGGGATGCTGACCGATGACCGGCTGATCCTGTCGAACGTGCCACGCCTGGCCGATATCGCCACGATGACCCTGCTGCTGGAACAGCATGGCCTCGCCGTCGAACCGCTGACCGAGGATGGCCGGATGCTGTCGATCGGCGGCGGCATCGCCAATACCGAGGCCCCGTACGACATCGTCCGCAAGATGCGCGCCTCGATCCTGGTGCTGGGCCCGCTGCTGGCCCGTGCGGGAGAAGCGCGGGTGTCGCTGCCCGGCGGCTGCTCGATCGGCACGCGCCCGGTGGACCTGCACCTGAAGGGGCTGGAGCAGATGGGTGCCCGCTTCGACCTCGACGGCGGGTATGTCGACGGCAAGGTGGACGGCAGGCTGCACGGGGCCAGGATCGTGTTCCCCTTCGTGTCGGTCGGTGCCACGGAAAACCTGCTGATGGCCGCGGCGCTGGCCGAGGGGGAGACCGTGCTGGCCAACGCGGCGCGGGAGCCCGAGATCGGCGACTTGGCTAGCTGCCTGGTGGCGATGGGCGCGCGGATCGACGGGATCGGCACCGACAAGCTGGTGATCCAGGGCGTCGATCAGCTGCACGCCGCGGAGCACGACATCATCCCCGACCGGATCGAGACCGGCAGCTATGCCTGCGCCGCCGCCATCTCCGGCGGGTCCGTCTTCCTCCGCAATGCCCGTTTGGAGCATCTGGGCGCCACGGTGCGCATTCTGCGCGAGGCCGGGGTGGAGATCGCCCAGGAGGATGGCGGCCTGATGGTGACGCGGCTGAACGGGCTGCACGGCGCCGACGTGATGACGGAGCCCTATCCCGGCTTCCCGACCGATATGCAGGCGCAGTTCATGGCGCTCATGTCGGTGGCCGAGGGCGCCTCCATGGTCACCGAGACGATCTTCGAAAACCGTTTCATGCACGTTCCGGAGCTGAACCGGATGGGCGCGCGGATCAATGTGCACGGTGCCTCGGCGATCGTGCGCGGCGTGCCCTGTCTGCAGGGGGCGCCGGTGATGGCGACCGATCTGCGCGCGTCGCTGTCGCTGATCCTGGCCGGGTTGGCGGCGCGGGGGGAAACGGTGGTGAACCGTGTCTATCACCTGGATCGCGGCTATGAGGCCGTGGAACAGAAGCTTGCCGCCTGCGGGGCGGATATCGAGCGGATCTCGTAAGGAAAGAATCGTTTCATGCGCATCGACGCCATCGCCATCGGCAAGAACCCGCCGGAGGACGTCAACGTCATCATCGAGGTCGCCATCGGTGGCGAGCCGATCAAGTACGAGATGGACAAGGAGGCGGGGACGCTGGTCGTCGACCGGTTCCTGTACACGCCGATGCGCTATCCGGGCAATTACGGCTTCGTGCCGCACACGCTGTCCGATGATGGCGACCCGATCGACGTGCTGGTGGCGAACACGCGGCCGATCGTTCCCGGCGCGGTGATCAACGTCCGGCCGGTGGGTGTCCTGAAGATGCAGGATGAGAACGGCGTGGATGAGAAGATCATCGGCGTGCCGTCACCGAAGCTGACCCAGCGCTATGTCCATGTGAAGAACTACACCGACATGCCGAAGATCACGCTGGAGCAGATCCAGCATTTCTTCGAGCACTACAAGGACCTGGAACCCGGCAAGTGGGTCAAGGTCCTGGGCTGGGGCGACGCCGCCGAGGCGCGCTCGATGATCGCCGAGGCGATGGAGCGGGCCAAGAAGAAGGGCGTCTGATCCGGCCGGCGTCCCGCGCATCGGCACTTCCCGCAGCATCCGCTCCTCGGCGGCGCGCAGGCCGGACAGGTTGGCGGCCTTGTGAGCCAGGATCGTCCCGGTCAGCTCCGCTCCGGTCATCGGTTCCCCCGCCGGTGGAAGGCGGACCGGCTCGTCCGTCCGTCTTGCCGGTGTGGCAGGAACCGAGCGGCGGGGTTACGGCAGGAATTTGTGGGTCCCGTCGCAACGGGGCGCGTTCCCGGTGTGCTTGCAGCCGCAGAAGGACACCACGCCGGACTCGGCGGCCTCAAATTTCAGGGGCGTGAAGCCGGAGCCCTTGTGGGAGCCGTCGCAGAACGGTTGCTTCCCGCTCTTGCCGCAGGCGCACCACCAATAGGCCTTCCCGGCCTCCACCTCGACCTTGTAGGAGCCTTTCTGGGCAATGACGGGCACTGTCTCGGACATGACGTTCTTTCCCCTGCTTTTCTGAAGCGCGATAGCGTCAGGTTGACCCCCATCATGCCTGATCAACTCTTTGATTCAAGGGCGCGATCAGGCCCTCTCACCGCCGGCTTCAGGCGATCGCGCTCCAGCCGGGAAAGCGTAGCCGCCAATGTGACCGGGTGAAAGTCCGCGGGCGCCGCGTCAGCTGCGGCGGTGGGACCGGTGGGTGGATTTGCGGTTCGAGAAGGACAGCGACAGGCCGGTGCAGACGATTCCGCCGGCCGCCGGCACCAGCCAGGCCGGGCGGACCAGCAGCGGCTGGAACAGGGCGGTCCAGGCCCAGGGGCCGATCGCATGGGTGGTCCAGCTCGGCAGCCGGTCCAAGGCGCCCGGGGCCAGCAGATACAGCGCTTCGCCAAGCGACGCCATGCCGGAGCCGAATGTCGCGGCGGCGACGGCGGCTACGAAGAACACGGCTGCGGCTATGGCGAAGGCGCGTTGGACGATCACATGAACAACTTCTCATTTTTCAGGCCGGCATATAAAGCGGCAACTTGGTCCGCATAGCCATTAAAAAGTTGTGTCGGAATCCTTTCATTCGTGCCTAGCAGGCGTTCGGTCGCCTGGCTCCATCGCGGATGCGGCACCGCCGGGTTCACATTCGCCCAGAAGCCGTATTCCGACGCCTGCAGCGCCTCCCAGAACGTGGCGGGGCGCTTGTCGGTGAAGCTGATCCTGACGATCGATTTCGCTGACTTGAACCCGTATTTCCATGGCAGGGTCAGGCGGATCGGGCCGCCATTCTGCGGCGGCAGCGGCTTGCCGTACAGCCCGGTGGAGATGAAGGCCAGCTCATTCGCCGCTTCGTCGATCGTCACCCCCTCGGTATACGGCCACGGGTAGAAATCGCTCAGGCCGGGCATCGACTTGTCCTGCGCGGTCTCGAACACGACGTATCTGGCCGAGGCCAGCGGATCGGCCAGCTTCACCAGCTTCGACAGCGGGAACCCGGTCCAGGGCACGGTCATGGCCCAGGCCTCCACGCAGCGGTGGCGGTAGATCCGCTCCTCCTGGGGAATCTGCGCCAGCAGGTCGTCGATGCCGATGGTACGCGGCTTGCCGACCATGCCGTCGATCCGGATGGTCCAGGGCCGCTGCGGCAGGGCCTGCGCCTCCCGCCAGATCGACTTGTCGGTGCCGAACTCATAGTAGTTGTTGTACGTGGTGGCGTATTTGGCGTCGGTGACGGCGCGGCCCGCGTTGCTGAAGGCCGGGTTCACCGGCGCCGAACCCGCCGCGGCGGCGGCCGGCTGATCGGCTCGCGCGATGGCGGGCAGGATGGCCAGGGCGCCGGCCGCGGCCAGCCATGCGCGGCGATTGAGGACGATAGGCTCCGGCGTGACCCGGTGTTCCGGGATCTCCCAGCCGCGTCGCCTGATCACCTGCATGTCGGTATCTCCTGTTCGGGGATCGCCCGCTGAAACTGGGCGTGGCCGGGAATTGTGCAACGGCCGGGGAAGTGACTCCCATAAGCCGCGGGCGTTACAGGCGGATGCGCCGGCGGTCCCTTGAGGGCCGTCCCTTGGGAGGCCGTCCCTCAACGGCCGCCCCGCGGGTGATGGCGCGACTGGTGACGACGAAGCGGGAATGCCGGATAGTGCCGCCGCGATCCATCAGGAGGCCGTCCATGCACCTCGCTCGCTTTCCCCGCGTGCACCTGTTCCCCGCGCCGACCCCGTTGGAGCGGCTGGACAACCTGACCAGGGCGCTGGGCGGGCCGGAAATCTGGATCAAGCGGGACGATTGCACCGTGGTGGCGACCGGCGGCAACAAGGTCCGCAAGCTGGAATGGCTGATCGGCGAGGCTCTGGCCCAGGGCGCCACGCATGTCGTGACCCAGGGCGCCGTCCAGTCCAACCACGTCCGCCAGACCGCCGCCGTCGCCCGCAAGTTCGGCCTGGCGTGCACGGCGCTGCTGGAACACCGGATCGACACCAATGACCGCGACTACCTGGGCAGCGGCAACGTGCTGCTGGACAAGCTGTTCGGCTGTCATATCGAATACCGGCCCGGCGGCCTGGACATGAACGCCGAGGCCGAGAGGAAGGGTGAGGAACTGCGCAAGGCCGGGGAAAAGGCGTACGTGATCCCGGGCGGCGGATCGAACCGGGTCGGCGCGCTGGGCTATGTGTCCTGCGCGCAGGAACTGGTGCAGCAGGCCGATGAGCAGGGGCTGGCGATCGACCGGCTGGTGACCGCGACCGGCAGCGCCGGCACCCATGCCGGGCTGCTCGTCGGGCTGGAAGGCACCCATGCCGATATCCCGGTGCTGGGCATCGGCGTGCGTCTGCCCCGCGACAAGCAGGAGGCGAACGTGCATCGCCTGGCCCAGGCGACCGCCGATTATGTCGGCATCAAGACCGGCATCCGGCGCGACGCGGTGGTGGCCAACTGCGACTATGTGGGAGAGGGCTACGGCATTCCCACCCCCGGGATGGGCGAGGCGGTGACGCTGCTCGCGCGGGAGGAGGGAATCCTCCTGGACCCGGTCTACTCGGGCAAGGCGATGGCGGGCATGATCGACCTGATCCGCAAGGGCGAGATCAAGGCGGGGGAGCGCGTCGTCTTCCTGCACACGGGCGGGGCCGTCGGCCTGTTCGGCTACACGCCATTCCTGGAGGGGATCGTCTGATGTTCACCAGCCGCGACCGCATCCTGACCACGCATACCGGCAGCCTGCCGCGCTCTGCCGAGCTGACGGAGCTGTACGCGCGGCGCGCGGCGGGGGAAACGATCGATGAGGCGCGGCTGGACGCGCTGGGCAAGGCGGCGACCCGCCACGTCATCCGGTGCCAGCTCGAATCCGGCATCGATATCGGCAACAATGGGGAGCAGCAGCGCGAGGCGTTCTTCCTGTACGTGCGCCGCCGCATGACCGGCTTCGGCGGCGCCTGGACCCGCCGGCCGATGGCCGACACGGTGAAATATCCCGGCTACATGGCCTGGCAGGCGGACCATGAGGGTTCCAGGAAGGTGGTCAGCAACCGCGGCACCCTCCCGGCGGCAAACGCGGACGTGGCCTATCTGGATCCGGCGCTGGTGCAGGCGGAATGCGATGAGTTCCATGCCGCATTGCGGGACGTGGGCGGAAAAGGCTTCGCCGAGGCGTTCATGACCGCGCCCTCGCCCGGCATCATCGCCACCGCCATGCGCAACGAGCATTACGACACCGAAGATGCCTACCTGGCCGCGCTCGGCGCCGCCATGCGCGTGGAATACGAGGCGATCCACAAGGCCGGCTTCCTGCTGCAGATCGACGCGCCCGACCTGGCGATGGAGCGGCACTGCGCCTTTCAGGACAAGCCGCTGGGCGCGTTCGTGGACTTCTGCGAGAAGGTGATCGATACGATCAACGCCGCGCTGGTGAACGTGCCGCGCGAGCGGGTGCGGCTGCACGCCTGCTGGGGCAACTATGAAGGCCCGCATGATTGCGACGTCGATCTTCAGGACGTGCTGCCGCCGATCGCCCGCGCCAAGGTCGGCGGCTGGGTGCTGCCCTTCGCCAATCCGCGCCACGCGCATGAATATCGCTGCCTGTCGAACCTGCCGCTGGATGACGGCCAGGTCGTCATCGCCGGCGTGGTCGATCCGCTGACCAATTTCATCGAGCATCCCGAGGTGGTGGCCGACCGGATCGAGCGGGTCGCGCACGTGGTTGGCGACCCGTCGCGCGTGCAGGCCGGGACCGATTGCGGCTTCGACACCTCGGCCGGCCGCGGCCGCGTCGCCGAGGACGTGGTGTGGGCCAAGCTGAAGGCAATGAGCGAGGGCGCGGCAATCGCCTCGAAGCGGCTGGGGATGCAGGGACAGGACGCGCCGGCTCGCCGGCCGATGTGAACGAGGCGGCCAAGCTCCAGGCCGGAGGCCCGCGTCGCGGCGTCGCGCGGGTGACCGGCGGTGAGAATCTGCGCATTGGGGCCGTTTCCCGCGCTGACCGTCTCGATTCCTGCCGTCCGGCACGACGGCTGCCTCATCGCGGGCCCCGTGGCGTGGCGCCCCCGCGGCGGGCCCGCCCGCTACGGCGGCAAGGAGCGGCGGAACGCTCCGCGTCAAGGCCGCGTGGCATCAATCCGTGGCATCAATCCGCGGCTCGGCCGGCCCTTGCCGCCTCGATCCTGGCGATATCGATCCGGCGCATGGTCATCATCGCCTGCATGACCCGTTTGGCGGCGGCCGGGTCGGGGTCCTTCATCCCGGCCCACAGGGCGCGTGGCACGATCTGCCAGGAAAAGCCCCAGCGGTCCTTGCACCAGCTGCATTCGCTCTCCGTGCCGCCATTCCCCACGATCGCGTCCCAGTAGCGGTCGGTCTCCGCCTGGTCGTCGGTCATGACCTGGAAGCTGACAGCCTCGTTCGGCTTGCGTCCGGGGCCGGCGTTCAAGCCGATGAAGGCCCGGCCGAGCAGGGTGAATTCGACGGTGAGCTCGCTGCCCTGGGTGCCCCCGGGGTAGTCGGACGGCGATGACAGCACATGTCCGACATGGCTGTCGGGGAAGGTGGCGGCGTAGAATTCCGCGGCCTTGCGGGCCTCGCCGTGGTCGAACCAGAGGCAGGTGACGATTTTGGCGGTCATCGGGTGTTCCTTCCTTGCGTTGTCGCCGGCGCAGCCCGAGCGGCTTCGCCCGCCAGATCGGCGTTTCCCCCGATCGGATCAGCCAGATCCGGTCGGGGAAGCGGGCAATCACCGGCGACGCAGCCCTGCGCTTCGGCGGTTGGCGGGCGTGAATCGCGCCTCTTGAAGCAAAGAGGTGATGAAGCCTGACAGCATCAGGTTGACCCTGTCATGCTTCAATGCCCGTCCTTGCTGACCCGGACCAGGTGCCGCACCATCGGCTTGCCCTGGATCTGAAACCGCATCGCCTTCGCGCGCAGTTGCAGCTCCAGCAGCGTCTTCCGCTCCCGCTGGCGAAGATAGTCCAGCCAGGAGCTGGTGTGGTATGTCTCGATGAACACGCCGGAATCGGTTGCGTCCTCGTAGACTTCCCAGTGGTAGACATCGTTGCGCAACAGCTCCGCGCTGATCTTCCGCAGCGTGTCCAGGAATGCCTCGCGGTCACCGGGCCGGATGCGGTATTCGATCATCACCTGCACCGGCCCGCTGTCCTGCCGCACATCGGCGGCCAGAACCGGCGCGGGCCAGTGCATGGACGGCGTGAAATCCATTCCTTCGGCGATCCGCAGCTTGCTGCGCGACAGCAGCGGGATCGCCAGCAGCAGGCCCGCCGCCGCCGCAAGCAGGGTCTCGGGCGAGCCGATCCATGAGGCGACCTGGCCCCAGGCGACGCTGCCGATGGTCAGGCTGCCGAACATCACCTTGGCGAAGACGCCCAGGCTGCGGCCGCGCACCCATCCGGGCACCGCGGCCTGCGCGGCCACGTTGGTGGTCGCCAGCACCACGATCCAGCACAGCCCGGCCAGCAGGCTGGCGGCCAGCGCCGTCGGGACGTCGTGCGCGACGGCGTACAGAGCCATTGCGGCCGCCGTCCCGACGGTGCCGGCCAGCACCAGCCGGTCGGCGCCGAGGCGCGTGCGCAGCCAGGGCAGCAGGAACGTTCCGGCCACCGCGCCGCCGCCGATCGCCGCCAGCAGAATGCCATAGCCCTGGAACCCGCCGCCGATCTGCGTGCGCGACAGCGCCGGCAGCAAGGCCCAATAGGCGGCGGCGAACGGGAAGAACCCGAAGCCGCGGATCAGCGCCGCGCGCAACCCCTGATTATAGCGGGCATGCCGCAGGCCGGCGATCATCGCGCGTCCGATATGTTCGGCCGGCAGCGCGGAGGTGCCGGTCCGTTCGACGCGCCACAGCAGCACCGCCATCATCATCAGCACGTTGCTGACGGCATTCATCCAGAACGGCGCGGCCATGCCGAACGTGGCGATCACGACGCCGATCACCGCCGGCCCGATGACCCGGCTGAGGCTGACGCCGAAACTGTTCAGCGCGACCGCCGACGCCAGCTCACCGTCGCCGACCAGTTGCGGCAGCACGGCCTGCCAGGTCGGCAGGATCAAGGCCACCGAGGTCCCGGTCACGAAGGTAAGGGCCAGCAACGTCGCCGGTGTCGCCCTGCCGGAGGAGACCAGCATGGCGAAGCCCAGGATGACCGGCGTGGTGAGAAGCTGGGCGACCAGCAGAAGCCGCCGCCGGTCGACGATATCGGCCAGGGCGCCGGCGGGAAAGCCGAACAGGAAGACCGGCAGGGCCATGGCCGCCTGGATCATCGCGATCATCAGCGGATCGTGGCTGAGCTCTGTCATCAGCCAGCCGGACGCGGCGTTCTGCATCCAGGTGCCCATGCTGGACGCCACCATCGCCGTCCACAGCACGGTGAAGACGGCGTGGCGGAACGGGCTCCAGGGCGGGACCGGCGGCGGCGGTCCGAGCGCTTCGGAGCGGGCAGGATGGTCCGCGTCCCAGCGGGCCTGCGGCCGGTGGGATGTCACAGCCTCGGCCTGGATGTTCGGCAAGGGCGACATGTACAGCGTCGATCGTGGATTAGCGTCATCGATAAGGGGCGGCGGCGCCCCGTGGCAAGACGGGCATCCGCGAACGCATGAGCGGGACGCCGTGCCCGGCGTGCCGGCCGGGATGCCGCCCGGAATGTAACAGGGGTGCGAATTGGGGGGCGATGGGGGGTGCGGTGCGGACGCGACGCCGGATGCCGTGCGCTGCCGCTGGCCAAGACCCTCTGGAAAACAGGCGGTTGGGGGATGACAGGCGGGGGGATGACAGACGGGGGGATGACGGGCGGGGGGATGACGGCGCTGGCCAATACCCGCGACTGCAGGCAAACTACCGGCGGGTAGAAAGGGTCCAAGATGGCAGAACGAACCTTGCGCGGCAAAACGGCGATCGCCGGCATCGGCGAGACGACGTACTACAAGCACAGCCAGTCCCCCGACAGCGAGTTCAAGCTGGCCCTGCAGGCAGTGGTGAAAGCCTGCGAGGATGCCGGGATCAGCCCGCATGACGTCGATGGCTTTGCCTCCTACGGCAATGACCGGTCCGAGGCCGGGCGGCTGGCGGCGGCGCTGGGCGTGAAGGAGTTCCGCTTCTCCAACATGTTCTGGGGCGGCGGCGGCGGCGGCGTCTGCGGCGCGGTCGGCAATGCGGCGGCGGCGGTGGCCACCGGCATGGCGGATTGCGTGGTGGCCTTCCGCTCCCTGGCGCAGGGCCAGTACCAGCGCTACGGCCGCTCCGCCGGCGCGCCGATCGCGGCGGGCGATGATTCGTTCCTGTTCCCCTATGGCATGATGTCCCCGGCGCAGCGCTTCGCCATGAAGGTGACGCGCTTCATGCACGATCACGGCATCCGGCAGGAGGCGCTGCGCGGCATCTCCCTGGCCTGCTATCACCACGCGCAGAAGAACCCCAACGCGGTGATGCGCGGCCGCCCGCTGGATGAGCAGAGATACGACGATTCGCGCTGGATCATCGAGCCGTTCTTCCACCTGTACGACTGCTGCCAGGAAAACGACGGCGCCGCGGCGGTGATCGTGGTGTCGGCGGAGCGTGCGAGGCAGATGAAGAACAAGCCGGCTTACATCATGGCCTGCGGCCAGGGCTGCGACCATCGCAGCGCGGCGCCGGTGCACAACATGCCGAACTACCCCAGCTCCCATTTCAGCCAGATCGCGCCGCGCATGTACGCGATGGCCAAGATGGGGCCGCGGGATATGGGCATCGTGCAGTGCTATGAGAATTTCACCGGCGGCGTGCTCATGAGCCTGGTGGAGCACGGGCTGGTGAAGGCCGAGGAAGCCAATGAGTTCCTGGTGAAGGAGAACCTGATCGTGGAGGGCGGCAGGATGCCGCTGAACACCTCGGGCGGGAACCTGGCCGAGTGCTACATGCACGGGCTGGAGCTGGTGATCGAGGCGGTGCGCCAGATCCGCGGCACCGCGATCAACCAGGTCAAGCAGAACGACGCGGCGATCGTCATCGGCGGGCCGATGGTCACGCCGGTCAGTTCCCTCATCCTCGGTTCGGAGGCCACGCTATGAGCGGTACCTATCTTCCCGCGGGCCTGCCGGTTCCCGGCACCGGTCCCGACGGCCTGGCGGAGCCCTATTGGGAGGGCACGCGCGAGGGCAAGCTGCGCATCCAGAAGTGCAACGGGTGCGGATCGTGGCAGTGGGGGCCGGAATGGATCTGCCACCGCTGCCATTCCTTCGACCTGTCCTGGCAGGAGATCAAGGGCAGGGGCCGCATCTACAGCTATGAACGGCCGCACCATCCGGTGCACCCGGCGTTGAACGGTCACGGCCCCTACATCATCGTGCTGGTGGAACTGCCGGAATACGGCAATGTCCGCATGGTGGGGAACCTGCTGGGCGACCCGAAGCAGGCGGTGCCGATCGGCGCGGCGGTGGAGGCGGTGTTCGAACCGCATGACGACGCCAAGCCGCCGTTCACCCTGGTGCAATGGACGTTGGCGTAGCGCGACCCCGCGCCACACCGGTCCGCATCCTGCGTCTCCGCCGGCCACGCGCCGGCGGAGACCGTGCAGGGCCAACCACATGGACCTCTACGACGGCCGGCCGCGGGTGCATGAAGCGGTTTCGGTCCTGACCGCGTTCTTCAAGCGCACTCTTTGAAACCGAAATGGCTTGAAACCGAAATGGAGCTGCGAAACTGAAACGGCCCTGACTCGCCGGTCTCCGGCATTTCCTGCGCGCGGCGCATGCCGAGCGCGTCCAGACGGAGGTAACGACACCATGCAGACGATCAGCATCCGGAATCCGGACATGGCCTGGCCGATCGCGGCGGATATCCGCTTCCCGCCGGGCTTCGACGCGGGCCGGCCATACCCCGCGATCGTCAGTGTCCACCCGATCGGAAGTTGCAAGGACCAGACCTCCGGCGCCGTCTACGGAGAAGGGCTGGCGAAGGCGGGTTTCGTGGTCGTCGCCTTCGACGCCTCCTTCCAGGGCGCGAGTGGCGGCCAGCCCCGCCTGGTCGAGAACCCGGCGCAGCGCGTCGCCGATATCAGCCATGTGATCGATCATCTGGTCACGCTGCCCTACGTGGATGCGGACCGGATCGGCGTCATCGGGATCTGCGGCGGCGGTGCCTACGCGATCTGCGCGACCAAGACCGATCGCCGCATCAAGGCGGTGACCAGCATCACCGGCGTAAATTTCGGCCGCCTGATGCGTGAAGGGTTCAGCGGCTACGATCCGCTCGGCGCGCTGGACGCGATGGCGCAACAACGCACGGCGGAAATGCGGGGCGGGGCGCCGCGGGTGGATAACCTGCTGCCGCCGTCCCCCGAGGAAGCCCGCAAGCGCGGCCAGACGGAACGCGATATCTACGAGGCCACGGAATATTATCGGACGCCGCGTGGAGAGGCGGCCGGCGGGGCAACGAGCATGCTGTACTCGCATGCCGCGGCGGCACTGGCCTGGGATGCCTTCGCCTTCGCGGAAGTGCTGCTCGATCGCCCGTTGCTGGTGGTGGTCGGTGAGAAGGTGGGTGCGTTCGGCGCCTATCGGGACGGCATGGAGATCTATGGCCGCGCACGGTCCCGGCAAAAGGAGCTGCTGGTCCTGCCCGACTGGTCACACTACGACCTGTACGACAAGCCGGAGCCGGTCGCGCAGGCAATGGCGAAGGCCGTGCCGTTCTTCCGGACGCATTTGGGGGCGGGCGGCTGAAGCCGGCGCGGCGTACCGAAGCGTGACAGGGTCAGGTTGATCCTGTCATGCTCTATCAATTCTTTGATTCAGGGGCGCGATTCACGCCTCCGACCGCCGGCATCGGGCGATCGCGTTCTAAAACAGCTTTCCGCCGTTCGGCACCACCAGGTCCGGCTTGACCAGCACCACCGCCCCGTCCGCATCCGGCATGCCCAGGGTCAGCACCTCGCTGATGAACGGGCCGATCTGGCGGGGCGGGAAGTTCACCACCGCGCAGACCTGCCGGCCGATCAGCCGGTCCGGGCTGTAATGCGTGGTGATCTGGGCGCTGGACTTCCTCAACCCGATCTCCTCCCCGAAATCGATGACCAGCTTGATCGACGGCTTCCGTGCCTCGGGGAAAGGCTGGGCGTCGACGACGGTGCCGACACGGATGTCCACGGCTTCGAAGTCGGCATAGGTGATCATCGGGTTTCCTCCTGCCGGTCCGGCGGATAGTGTAGCGATCCCATCAAGCCCGAGGTCCGCCGTGCGCGATTTCCACTTCCCCGGCCGCAGCCCCGTTTATGCCACGCACGGCATGGCGGCAACGTCGATGCCGGCCGCCACCCTGGCGGCGCTGGACGTGCTGCGGGCCGGCGGCAACGCGCTGGACGCCGCGGTGGCGGCGGTCGCCGTGCAATGCGTGATCGAGCCGCAATCGACCGGCATCGGCGGCGACTGCTTCTGCCTTTATGCCCCGGCGGGCACCGGCAAGGTGATCGCGCTGAACGGGTCGGGCCGGGCACCGGCGGCGGCGTCGATCGACTGGTTCGAAAGCCGCCAGATTCGGGAGCTGGAGAACACCTCGGCGCACGCGGTGACGGTGCCTGGCGCCGTCAGCGCGTGGGAGGCGCTGCTGGCCGCGCATGGCACCAAGGGTCTGGACGAGTTGTTGCAACCGGCGATCCGTTACGCCGCCGAGGGCTGGCCGGTACATTCCAAGGTCGCCTGGGACTGGTCGCGGCTGGTCGACAAGCTGCGCAAGGGCGGCTCCGATCCGTTCCTGCCGGGCGGCGAGGCGCCAAGGGAAGGCGATGTGTTCGTGCAGCCGGCGCTGGCCGAGACGTTGCGGGCCATCGCCAGGCATGGCGCCAAGGCGTTCTACGAGGGTCCGATCGCCGCCGACATGATCGCCACATTGCGCGAACGCGGCGGCCTGCACACCGAGGAGGACTTCGCGCGCGGCCTGCGCAATGCCGAATTCGTCGAGCCCATCACGCTGAACTGGAAGGGCTACGACGTCTACCAGTGCCCGCCGAACGGCCAGGGCCTGCTTGTGCTGATGATGCTGGGCATGCTGGGCGGTCTGCCCTCTGCCCCCGACGGTCCCGCCGGCGCGATCCGCGCGCACCGCCATATCGAAGCCGCTCGGCTGGCCTATCGCGACCGGGATGCGTTCCTGGCCGATCCGGGCGCGGCCGATGTGCCGGTGAAGACGCTGCTGAGCGAGGCGTACCTGTCCGCCCAGCGGGCGCTGATCGATGACGGCCGGGCGATGGCAGAGCTGCCGGCGGCGGGCGAATCGATCCTGCCGCCGCACAAGGACACGGTCTATCTGTGCGTCGTCGACAAGGACGGCAACGCGTGCAGCTTCATCAACTCGCTGTTCGAGGGGTTCGGCAGCGGCATCCTCGCCCACCGCTCCGGCGTCATGCTGCACAATCGCGGCTTCGGCTTCCGGCTGGAACGCGGGCATCCGAACTGCATCGCCGGCGGCAAGCGGCCGATGCACACGATCATCCCGGGCATGGTGATGAAGGACGGCCGCGCGGTGATGCCGTTCGGGGTGATGGGCGGCCATTACCAGCCGATGGGGCAGTCCTGGTTCCTGACCAATTTCCTGGAATACGGGCTGGATATCCAGCAGGCGATCGATCAGCCGCGGCTGTTTCCGCTGAAGGGCAAGGTGCAGGTGGAACGCGGCATCCCGTTCGAGGTGGTGGAAAGGCTGCGGGCCCTGGGCCATCAGCCGGAGCCGGTGGAGCGGCCGCATGGCGGCGGGCAGGCGATCTGGATCGACCACGACCGCGGCGTGCTGACGGCGGGGTCGGAGCCGCGCAAGGACGGCCTGGCCCTGGGCTACTGACCCGGTTCGACGACAGACGGGAAACGGACGATGACCGAACCCTGTGACCTGACCGCCATCGAGGCGCGCCGCCGGATCGGCGCGAAGACCATGTCGGCGCTGGAATTGCTGGACAGTTGCATCGCCCGGATCGAGGCGGTGGATCCGGCCGTCAACGCCATAGTGGCGCGTGACTTCGATCGGGCGCGCGCGGCCGCGAAGGCGGCGGACGAGCGGACCATGCGTGGCGGGGATCTGCCGGCGCTGCACGGGCTGCCGGTCGGCATCAAGGACCTGGAGCCGACCGGGGGACTGCGCACCACCTTCGGCAGCCCGCTCTTTGCCGACAATGTCCCGGCCGAGGATTGCCGGATGGTCGCCGCCATCAGGCGTGCCGGCGGCATCGTCATCGGCAAGACCAACACGCCGGAATTCGGCGCCGGCGCCAATACGCGAAACGCCGTGTACGGCGCCACCGGCAACCCGTTCGATCCGTCGAAATCCTGCGCCGGTTCATCCGGCGGATCGGCGGTGGCACTGGCCACCGGCATGGCCCCGCTGTGCTCCGGGTCCGACACCGGCGGGTCATTGCGCAATCCGGCGGCCTTCTGCGGCATCGTCGGTTACCGGCCGACCCCTGGCCTGGTAACGGCGGAGCGCCGCCTGCATGGCTGGAGCGTCCTGCCGGTGCTGGGTCCGATGGCTCGGACCGCCACCGATACCGCGCTGTTCCTGAGCGCGATGGCCAGCGACGATGGCGCCGATCCGCTGGCGACGACCGTCTATGGCCAGACCGTGCGGTCGCCGGACCATTATTACCCCCTGCCGCCGCTCGACCTGTCGCGCCTGCGCGTGGCGCTGTCGCCGGATTTCGGCTTCGCGCCCACGGAACGGCTGGTGCGCCAGGCCTTCGCGGAGAAGACCGGCCTGTTCCGCCACGTCTTCGCCACTGCCCGGGATGCCGCGCCGGACTGTTCCGGCAGCAATGAGGTGTTCGAGGTGCTGCGCGCCCTGACCTTCCTGTCCGCGCATGGCGACAAGGTGCGCCAGACGCCGGAGAAGGTCGGGCCGAATGTCAGAGCCAATGTGGAGGAGGCGCTGCGCTACACGATGGAGGATGTGGCGAACGCCCTGACCGCGCAGACCGCGATCTATCACCGCTGGCAGTCGTTCTTCACCCAGTACGACGTGATCCTGACGCCGGCGATCACGGTCAGCCCCCGGTCCTGGCGCGAGCTGTACCCGGCGGAGATCGACGGCCAGCGGACCCGGACCTATTTCCACTGGCTGGCCATGGCCTACGCGGTCACCATCGTCGGCCATCCGGCGGTGTCGCTGCCCGTCGGGCTGGACGGCAACGGGATGCCGTTCGGCCTGCAGATCGTCGGTCCGCGCGGCGGAGACGCGCTGGTGCTGCGGGTCGCCGCGGCGCTGGAAGCGCTGCTGGCCGGCGATGCGCGCACATCCCGTCCCGAACCCGACCTGGCCGCGCTGCGCGCCGCGCCGCCGATCAGCACGGCCGAGGGGTTTCTGGGCTTCGATTGATGCCGCCAAGGCCGGACGCGCGCGGGTCGCGCCGCCTGGCGGCGGGAATGCGTGCATCGCGCCCCCGGCGATGCACGGGATGCTTGTATCGGCTGAACCCGTTCAACCCTTCGGGCTTGCCGGGCAGCGCCGGTCAAACCGGTGCCCGTGCCGGTTCATGCCGCCCGCGGCAGGCGATCGTGCCGCGCGCGGCAGGGATGAAGTCGAGACACCATCCGGGCATGGACCGCCAAGGCGGTCCGCAGCGGCCGCTCCGTGCGCGGGGTGCGCGATATCAATGTCCTCCCCCAACCCGTTCGGGCCGAGCGTTCGCGGGAGGCAATCATCGGGTCGGCGGTGCCCACCGAGCGGCGGCGGCGCGGCGCATGCTGGCGCAGGAAACCGGTGAGCACCGTCCAAAGCTGAAACAGGCGCAATCCGGCGCCCACGGATACGCATGACAGAAGCAGGGCGGCTGTGCTCATCGGACTCTCCTTCGCGGCACGGTTCCAGGTGCGCGGACCAGGCGGTCCGACCGGACGCTATCCCGGGCCACGATGCGTCACGCTGAAATGCTTCACAGCGCGGTGCGCGGCGGGCCAGGGCGGCGCTGCTTGATGTTGCAGTGCAGCATGATCATGTAAGCGTGGCCCGGCCAACTATCCAGGGCCGGCAAGTGATCTGCCTTGAAAAGAATGAGTTCGATGAAACTGCCTTTTTCCAATGCGTTATCGGATGTGGCCTCGGCCGTGCAGCGTGTGCTGGGCGGCCTGGCGCCGCCCCTTCCCGATTTGAGCGAAGCCCTGCCGACGCCATCGCGCCCGCTGGTGAAGCCGGTGCCTGTCGCGAAACCGGTTATGCGCGGACCGCGGGGTGGCCGGATCGAGGAGCACATCTTCACCGGTCCCGCCGGCGCTCGGCCCTACAAACTGTATATACCCTCGGGTTATCGCGGCCAGCCGGTGCCGCTGATCGTCATGCTGCACGGCTGTACCCAGTCGCCGGACGATTTTGCCGTCGGCACGCGGATGAACCAGGCGGCCGAGGCGGAAACCTGCCTGGTGGCCTGGCCGCGGCAGGTGAAGACCGCCAACCTGCACAAATGCTGGAACTGGTTCCGGGAGGGCGACCAGCAGCGCGGTAGCGGCGAGCCGTCGGTGATCACCGGCATCGTGCATCAGGTGATGCGGGAGTATGCCGTGGACAAGCGGCGCGTCTATGTTGCCGGCTTGTCGGCCGGCGGCGCCGCGGCAGCGGTGCTGGGCGAAACCTATCCGGACCTGTTTGCCGCGGTGGGCGTGCATTCCGGCCTGCCCTGCGGCGCGGCGCATGACGCGTCCTCGGCCTTCGTGGCGATGAAGACTGGCAGCGACGGGGTGATCCGCCGCGCCGGGTCGGGGTTGCCTCCCACGATCGTCTTCCACGGCGACCGGGACGGGACGGTGAACCCGCGCAATGGCGACTCCGTGGTGGCGCAGGCCATCAGCGGCCAGCATCTGCGTGCCGAGTCCACCCAGGGTATGGTGCCCGATGGCCATGCCTGGCGCCGTACCCGGTATCGGGACGCCGATGGCATGGTGAAAGTGGAGCAATGGGTGATCCATGGCGGCGGGCATGCCTGGTCGGGCGGCAGCGCCGATGGCAGCTTCACCGATCCTCAGGGTCCGGACGCCACGGCGGCGATGATGCGCTTCTTCCTGGCGCATCCCTTGGCGCATCCCTCGGCACATCCCTCGGCGCGCCAATAACTCCAGGACATCTTGGGACGATATTCACAAGGCTCGCGCACCCTCATCCAACGATAAGGTGGAGCGGACAACTGCCGGCGGTTCTTTACTCATCGCCCAGTTCACGCCGGAGCCGACCGACTGATGTCAGGGCATAGTGGGCGTCGATCTCGATCCCCAGGCCCTTGCAGCCCAGGCGTTGAGCCGCAACGAGCGTAGTCCCTGCGCCCAAAAATGGATCCAGCACAAAGGCGCCAGGCTGCCCGTGTAATCGGATGCACCGCTCTGGCAGACTCACGGGGAACCCCGCCGGATGGCCGAATTTCTGAGCGCGCGACTTTACCGTCTCATATGGAAGGAACCACACGTTGCCGGCACAGCGTCGGTCGGCTTTATGGCCCCAGCGCGCAATGTTGGACTTGTCCTTGAACGGAACGCCGACAGCCGCACGGTCTACAGGCACGGCGCCTGATTTGGTGTAATGGAATATCGCCTCATGGTTGTGGTTCAGGTATCTCTGGCTGGATATCGGCTTAAAATGCCCGACCGTATTGTCGCCTATGCTAATCGACTTCACCCAGACGATATGGTTCTGAAGGTGGAATATGTCGCGTAGCTTCCCCGACACATCCTGTGGGAGCCAGGGGTCTGAGTTCGTGCTGCCGACATTCAGGAAGAACGAAGCTCCGTCGCGCATAACCCGGTGAAGTTGCTTGCCAATCTCTTGGATCCACTCCAGGTAGGCATGACGCGGCTTGCGGTCCTGATAGGTCTTGTAGGCCACGCCTATGTTGTAGGGTGGCGACGTGATCACAACATCCACGCTGCTGCTGGGCAGCCCGCTCAGGACCGCAAGGCAATCCCCTTGGACGATCCGTTGGTTCCCCACCCCCCAAGAGGTTTCAGGTTCTGCGCCTTTAGCCTGGTGACGCTTCTCTGCAAGCGCTTCTGCGGCGTTTTCTAGCAGCATAAGGTCGGTCCCCTTGGCTGGTCGGTCCCTCTGAGGGGAATTCTAGCCCTGATTCATGGTTTGTACAATATCTTATCTGACGACGCTAACCTAACAGGTTCGGCGCCAGCGGTGCATGCCCGGTCAGCAGCAGGGGCGCCCAGATGGATCGGCAGCGCGATCACTGAGGCCGAGGGTCGGAAAGCGTGAATCGGGGGTGCGCATCAAGGGCCTTGGCCTTGCATGATTCCCGACTCGACTCTTCGGTGGGACCGCTTTTATGTTCATTGTATGTTCCCTTCCATTCCACCCACCGGCATTCCCGACCCGCCGCCGCGGTCTCCTGGCTTGCCCCAAACGCTGCCCGGGATGGGCGGGACCTTGCGCGATCTGCGGGAACGGGTCGCTCGGATCGGGCGAAGCTCTGCCCGGCCGGACGGTAGCGCCGTGCTGCCGTTCGGTCTGGCGCCGGTCGACCAGGCACTGCCGGGTGGCGGGCTGGCGCTGGGGGCTTTGCATGAGGCCGCGTCGGCCGGCGCCGACACGGAGCATGCCGCCGCCGCCACGCTGTTCACCGCCGGCATCCTCGCGCGGATGGAGGGGCCGGTGCTGTGGGTGCTGCAGCAGCCGGACCTGTTCGCTCCCGGCCTGGCCTGTGCCGGTCTGCAACCAGAGCGTATTCTGTTCGTCGAAGCCGGAAGGCACGTGCTGGCGGTGATGGAGGAAGGGTTGAGCCAGCCCGCCCTGGCCGCGGTGGTGGGGGAGCTGGATGGCCGGATGGCCCTGGCTGCCTCCCGCCGGCTGCATCTGGCGGCGGAACGCAGCGGCATCCTGACTTTGTTGATCCGCCGCAGCCGCGGTTTCGACGACCCGGCGCTGGCGCTGCCCTCGGCGGCAGTGACACGCTGGCGTATCGCCGCCCTGCCCTCTCCGCCCGTGCTGCCGCATGCCCCCGAGACGCCGGGCCTGGGCCCGGCACGCTGGCGGCTGGACCTGATGCGCTGCCGCGGCGGGGAGCCAGCATCGTGGATCGTGGAGGCGTGTGATGAGACGGGTCGTCTCGGTCTGGCTGCCGACGCTGCCGACCGATCGGATCAGGCGCCGGAGCGGCGTTCCGCCTAGAGGATTGCCTGGCGGAGCCGCCGCCGCGATCGTCACCGCCACGCGCGAAGACCGCCGCCGGGTGCTGGCGGCGGTGGATGCGGCGGCATCGGCACAGGGGCTGTATCCGGGCATGCCGCTGGCGCAGGCCCAGGCCTTGGGCGGCGGCTGGTTATCCGTCCATGAGGCCGATCCCCAGGGCGACGCGGCGGCGATGCGGCGGCTGGCGCTGTGGTGCCTGCGCTACGCACCGCTGGTGGCCCCGGATCGGGATGGGGTTGGGCTGTGGATCGATATCACCGGCTGCGCGCATCTGTGGGGCACCGAGACCGCCTTGCTGAACGACCTGGTGCGCCGCCTGTCGGGCTGGGGGCTGCACGCGCGGGCGGCGGTGGCCGATACGCCCGCGCTGGCCCATGCGATGGCCCGCTTCGCGGCCGCTCCGGTGCACATCCTGCCGCCCGGTGCCTCCCCGCCCGACCTGCCGGTGGCGGCGCTGCGCCTGCCCGCCGACATCATCGAGGGCCTGCGCCTGCTGGGGTTCGACCGTACCGCCCCGCTGGCCGCCGCGCCCAGGGCGCCCCTGGTCCGCCGGTTCGGCACGATCCTGGCCACCCGGCTGGACCAGCTGGCCGGCCGGGTGTTCGAGCCGATCCAGCCATTGGCGCCGGAAACCGCCATCCAGGCGCGTCTGACCTTTGTCGAGCCGCTGCTGACGGCCGAGGCCTTCGCCACCGTGATCGTCCGCCTGGCCGGGATGGTATCCACGGCGCTGGAGAGAGCCGGCCGTGGCGCCCGCGCATTGGACCTGCTGTTCGAGCGAGTGGACGGATCGGTGCAGGCGGTGCGCATCGGCATGGCGCTGCCTAACCGCGATCCACGACATTTGGGGCGGATGCTGGCGGAGCGGTTGGGCCAGGTCGATCCCGGCCTGGGCGTGGAGGCGATGCGCCTGTTGGTGGTCAGGGCCAACCGGGTCGGCCCGACCCAGCTTTGTGCCGTGCCGGGAGACGACAAGGCGAAGGTGTCACCCGGCCCTCTGGCACCTGGTTCCCTGGCACCTGGTTCCCTGGCACCTGGTCCCTTGGCACCTGGTCCCTTGGCACCCGGTCCCTTGGCACCCGGTCCCTTGGCACCCGGTCCCCTGGCGCTGGACCCCGCGTCGCTGGACCCCCTGGGGCTCGGCACGCTGGTGGACCGCCTGGCAAACCGGGTCGGCAGCGACCGGGTCTACCGGATCGAGTTGGTGGAAAGCGACGTGCCGGAACGGTCGGTGCGCAAGGCGCACCCCTTGTCCCAAGGGTTGGTCCCCCATGGGCTGGCTGCCAAAAAGCAGGCGCGGACAGGCAGGCGGGCGGCGCCGGCCTGGCCGGCCGATCTGCCGCGGCCGGTGCGCCTGCTGGACCCGCCGCAGGCGGTGGAAACACTGGCGGCGTTGCCGGATTCCCCGCCGGTGATGTTCACCTGGCGGCGGGTCCGGCACCACGTCCGGCGGGCGGATGGGCCGGAACGGATCGCCGGTGAATGGTGGAAGCGGGAGGGAGAACGGCACGCCGTGCGGGACTACTATCGGGTAGAAGACGAAAGCGGCCGCCGTTTCTGGCTATTCCGGAAAGGCAATGGAAATGCCGGGGAAACCGGGGATATGCGATGGTTTCTACATGGTTTTCTGTGATCGCGTCGGCGCCGGCGTGCGGCCCGTGATATCCCGGGCCCGGCGTTGACGACCGCGTGAGCATGGGATCGGATGGCCGGAAAACGGCCATTTCGCGGCTTGCCAGGGTCGGGAGTCAACGGATAAGAGAACCCGATGGACGATACCGTTGACGGTCGTGTGTTGGAAAGTGCCTCAAATTACGGACCCGAATACTACCAATCACATTGCGGCCCTGTCCCTTATACCCGAAACGATCATTGGCTGGGCTTCTTTGGGGCCGTCGCGGACGCGATCGTGCGGTCCTTTGCGCCGGCCCGCGTGTTCGATGCCGGATGCGCCATGGGACTGCTGGTCGAAAGCCTGTGGGATCGCGGGGTGGAAGCGCATGCAACTGTTGGCGGCCAGGCGCTGTCCAAATATCCGATTTGATGTTGATCCAATTTCGAGCACAACGGATTGAGTCGGAACTGGCCCATTGTCCCGGCGCAGGACGAGGCCCGCATGGGTCGGAGCTTAACACAGTCGTATATATAGCGACGGTGCGTCCGGAAGGTTTGGAGATGCCCAAGCAAGGCGTCTCCTTCGGTGAACGACTGGAGATGATGCTGCGCGGTAGCCTTCCGGCAGCGTATTTCCATCCGTACACTAGCACCAGTACGTTCGTGGCGAAACAAGCCGCATCCTGGTCGAATAAACTGATATGCATCGTGCCCAATTTCCTGAGCCGAGAACAACAGATCCTGTTGGACCGCCTGTGGGAACTGAAGGATGAGGAGGGATGGCGCCGCGATGACCATACACATCTGAGTTATTTCAGTGGCTTGGAACTAAAATGGTTTGCAACCGCCATCGTCGGTGCGCTGACGGTCGCCTCTTCGGTCCATGCCTATCGCCGGGTGATCGAATCCGGCCGCAATGGATGGCAGGCCGATCCATTGCGATGGCATTCGACACCCTCCGACATCCTCCGCAATATTGACGAGCTTCGAGCCGATGTCGCCCCCGCCGCACGCGCGGACGCTATGGCTGGGATCGTCAGGTACCTATCAAGGTCGCGCTGTTCGACGATTGGTGAGCGGAACCCTAAAATCCGAGGACCAATGGCGGCTGCCTGCCGCCCGTCGCCATAAGCAGATGACCCGAAACAAAGAGCGCCCGACCGGCGAATATCATGACTGATCAGCACATCGGACCAACTCTTGCCGCGTTGTACGCCCAGCACCATGGAAAGGTGTCGGACAAGTGGTCCCTGTACGTGTCCACCTACGATGCGACGTTTGGCCGCTACGCCGCCAGCCCGATCCGACTGCTGGAAATCGGCATCCAGAACGGCGGCTCCCTGGCGATCTGGGGTGCCTATTTCCGGTCCGCAACGGTGATCGTCGGCTGCGACATCAATCCCGCCTGCAATGCCTTGCACTATGACGATCCGCGAATCCATGTGGTGGTGGGCGACGCCAATACCGATGCGACCCAGGCGCGGATCGAGGCGCTGAGTCCGGCTTTCGACCTGATCATCGATGACGGATCGCATCGCTCCGGCGATATCATCCGGTCGTTCGCCCGCTATTTCCCGAAACTCGCTGATGGCGGGTTGTTCGTCGTGGAGGATCTCCACTGTTCCTACTGGGACGCGTTCGACGGCGGCCTGTTCGATCCCTGGTCGTCCATGGCATTCCTCAAGCGGCTGGCGGACGTGGTGAACCACGAACATTGGGGCGTCCCCTACGCGCGCGCCGACATCCTCCGATCCTTCGAATCGCGATACGGGATCGTATTGGGCGATGCGCTGCTGTCCGGAATTCATTCGGTCGAGTTCCTGAACTCTCTTTGTTTCATCCGCAAGAAACCTGCTGCGGAAAACATGCTTGGCCCGCGTGTCGTCGTTGGTGAGGACGCGATCGTCTATTCCCGCATGGCCGCGGACGGATCCGCGATCACGTTTTCCGACCAAGGCGGCAATCCCTGGTCGGTGTTGCCGCCGCTGCCCGAGGACGAGCTGCTTTCGCTGCGCCAGGCGCTGCGGGACGCCGAGGCCGCGGCCAGGGCGGTGTCGGAGGACGCGAAGGCACAACAGGCGCGCCACGAGAGCGAGCTGGCTGCCCAGTGCGCTCGCACTGCCGCGCAGGTTTACGCCCTGCGACTCGCCGGCGATGAACTCCGAAACGCGGTGGACGCGAAGACCGGGCAGTTGCGGATTGCGCAGGCATTCTCCCGAAGCCTGCTGGCGGAGCTGGAAGGGGCCAATGCAAGAGTCGCCCGGCTGGCGGACGCAGAGACGCGGCAAGCGGCCCGGGTTGAAGGCCTGGAGCAGGAGGCGGCGGCAAGCCGCGCCATGGTCGAGCAGATGCGGCAATCGACCAGCTGGCGCGTAACGGCCCCGGTCCGTTGGACCGGCCAGCAACTCCGGCGCGTCCGGCGGACCGCGCGGCTGGCCTCGGTGCTGGCCGGACGTCCTGGCGGCCTGCCCAAGGCGGTGCGCGGAGGCGTGCGCGCGCTGCTCCACGGCGGCCCCTCCGAGTTGCGGCTGCGGCTGCGGGCGCTGGAGTGTGAACTTGACATCGTCACGCCGCAGGTCGGCGAAATTCCGGGTGGTGGCGCGGGGCATTGGACGAGCGAGCAGATGGAGGAGGAGGCGCGGAGGATATTTGCGGAGCAGCAGGCGGAGCTGGCGCCGGACGAAGCAACGCGGATGATAGGAACGTTCTCACAACAACCTTTGATGTCCGTGATCATGCCCGTCTATAGAACGCCACTTCAATGGTTGCGAAGGGCGGTCGAGTCGATACAGGAACAGTATTACAGCCATTGGGAACTTTGCGTGGTCGATGATTGTTCCCCGACGGATGAGCAGCGCGCCCTGCTGCGGGAGATGGCGGCTGCCGACCCGCGCATCAAGGTGCATGCGATGGAAGCGAACGGGGGCATCTCGGCGGCCTCCAATGCCGCGCTGCGCATGGCTCGGGGTGACTATGTGGTCCTGGTCGATCACGATGATGAGCTGACGCCGGATGCGCTATTCCGCATGGTGGAGGAAATCAACCGGCGGCCGGATGTCGATTTTCTATATAGCGATGAATGCAAGATCGACGCTACGCCGGCGCGGAAGCTGTACGATTTTGTCCTGAAGCCGGACTGGTCGCCAGAACTCATGTTCAATATGATGATGACCGGGCATCTGACCGCCTATCGCAAGTCGCTGATTGACGAACTTGGTGGCTTTCGTAGCGAATATGATTTCTCACAAGATTATGATCTGGCGCTGCGGGTTAGCGAGGCGACGGACCGCATCGTGCATGTCGAACGCATCCTGTATTTCTGGCGCTCGATTCCCGGATCCGCGGCCAGCGGTGACAAGGACTATGCACGCGGGTCCAATATCGCCGCGTTGAACGACGCATTGGAGCGCCGGAACATTCCCGGACAGGCGATTCCCCTGCCACACACGAATTACGTGCATATCGCGATACCGGCCGAGACGACCAGGGTTTCGATCATCATTCCATCCGATTCCTTCCCGCTTCTCAACAAGGCACTGCAGTCGATCCGTGAAGGCACGGATTATCCAAATTATGAAGTTGTGGTCGTCTGCAACGGCCCACTGATGTATCGCCTCGCTGATAAGTTCACTGGCTGGGGCCAGCTACGCTTCGTACAATACGACAAAGAATATAATTTTTCGGACAAATGCAACGAGGGCGCCAAGAGCGCCACCGGTGACATCGTCGTGTTCTACAATGACGATGTGTTCCCGCTGCAGAAGGACTGGATAGAGTGTCTGATCGAATATCTCTGGGTGCCCGGTGTTGGCGGCGTGTCACCCAAGCTGCTGCATGAAGACGATACCATCCAATATGCCGGCATGATCGTCGGCACGCCTGGCCTGTGCGGAACGGCGTACAACAACGCGCCACGTAACCAAGTAGATGCGTTTCTGAGCATGCACCGATATGTGCGGAATGTGTCTCTGTTATCAGGGGCCTGCTGTGCTTTCCGCGCGGATCTATTCTGGAAGGTCGGTGGTTTCGATGCGGTGAACACACCGGACGGCCATTCGGACATGGACCTGAGCTTCCGGTTGATGGAAGCCGGCTATCGCTGCGTCTATACGCCCCACGCCGTGCTGCGTCACGTCGGCAATCACTCCTGGGGGAGCAAGCGGCACAAATACAAGGCGGACATCCACGTTCTGCGCCGATGGGGCGCGTATGTTTCCCGCGACCCGTATTTCACGAATACCATGAAGCGTGTTCTGTATCAGGACTTCCGATTCAACTACAGGATCCATGCGGAACATGTTGTCCCGCAGCAACCGGTCTCGGGGCCGGACGTGCTGTTCGTCTCCCACGAACTGTCGCTGACCGGTGCACCGCGCATGCTGTTCTACGGCGCATTGACCCTACAGCAGGCTGGCGGCTTTCCGGTGGTTGTCTCACGACAGGATGGTCCGCTCCGCGAGGAACTGGAGCATGCTGGCATGGTGGTCATCATAGACGAATCGATCGCGTCGAACCACTTCCTATTCGAACGTTTTGCAGGCAACTTCGATCTCGCGATCGTCAACACGATAGCCTTGGCCGAGACGGTCCGGCAATTGTCGGCGATCAACATCCTGCGAACGATCTGGTGGGTGCATGAGGCGCAGTCTCTGGCGGATAAGATCGGTGCCGTGCAGAACATGCGATGGGATCGGGTCCATCTGCTGTGCGTTAGCAACTACGCGCGGCAGTTTGTCCCGGACGGTATCGATGTGGAGGTGATACACAATGGGATTCCTGATCAGCCTGTGTCGGGCGACCCGAGCGTTGGTCCAAAGCGACTGACCTTTGTACTGTCCGGCACAATCGAGCCACGCAAAGGTCAAGACATTCTGGTTGGCGCCATTGCTTTGCTGCCCCAGCAGATCCGCGCGCAATGCCGGTTCGTTTTGACAGGGAAGCTATGGGAGGATCATCTGGAATATCAGGAATACTGGGCCGTTATTCAGGCACGTATGGCCGGTCTGCCGGAGGTGGAATATCTCGGGCTGCTCGATCATCAGAAGCAGCTTCACCTCATCGCATCGGCCGACGTGCTAGTCTGCGCGTCGCGGGACGAGTCGTTCTCGCTGATCGTAATGGAAGCCGCGATGCTGGCGAAGCCCATTATCTTGAATGAGAATGTCGGCAGTTGTGCTATGTTCGACAGCAAGTCTTGCTTCGTCTTTGAATCCGGCAACGCTGCATCTCTGGCGACGCAGCTTTTGGCCGCCCATGAACGCCGAGATGATCTCCCACGAATGGGGGATGCAGCCCGGAAGGTGTTCGAGCAGGAATGGACCCTGGACAGCTTCGGTAGACGCTTTTTGGCGATGATCCACGATCAGATCATCGCGGCAGCGGACCAGGCGTCTCCCGTGGCCTTGTAATCCTGTGCTGAGTAATCCTGTGCTGACCTCCCGTCCGACCGAGAATCCTCCATTTCCGCGCCATGCGATGGTTGCGGTCGCGCCGTACACCGCCTAGAAGCCCAGCCTGCAAGGAGGGTCCGTTTTTTGAGCAGTGTTTCCGGCATCAACAGCCTGCGCACCGGTCCAACCGACCGTGGCCGCTTCGGCGAATACGGCGGCCGCTTCGTCGCGGAAACCCTCATGCCGCTCATCCTGGAAGTCGAGCGCGCCTATAACGAGGCCAAGGCCGACCACGCATTCCAGGCGGATCTGCGGCATCACCTGACGCATTATGTCGGTCGTCCCAGCCCGCTATGGTTCGCCGAACGTCTCACCCGGCACCTGGGCGGCGCGAAAATCTACTTCAAGCGCGATGAGCTGAACCACACCGGCAGCCACAAGGCGAACAACTGCATGGGCCAGATCCTGCTGGCCCGCCGCATGGGCAAGACCCGCATCATCGCCGAGACGGGCGCCGGTCAGCACGGCGTCGCCACCGCCACCATGTGTGCGCTGTTCGGCCTGCCCTGCACCGTCTACATGGGTGCGACGGATGTGGAACGGCAGGCGCCGAACGTGTTCCGCATGAAGCTGCTGGGCGCCGAGGTGAAGCCGGTCACCTCGGGCGCCGGCACGCTGAAGGACGCGATGAACGAGGCGATGCGCGACTGGGTCGCCAACGTCCAGGACACCTACTATCTGATCGGCACCGTCGCCGGCCCGCACCCGTATCCGGCCATGGTGCGCGACTTTCAGTCGGTGATCGGCGAGGAGGCAAGGCAGCAGATCATGGACGCCGAGGGCCGGCTGCCGGACGCGGCGGTGGCCTGCATCGGCGGCGGCTCCAATGCCATGGGCCTGTTCCATCCGTTCCTGGACGACGCCGCCGTCCGCCTGATCGGCGTCGAGGCCGGCGGCCACGGGATCGAGACCGGGGAGCATGCGGCCTCCCTGACCGGCGGCCGTCCCGGCGTGCTGCACGGCAACCGCACCTACCTGCTGCAGGACGATGACGGCCAGATCATCGAGGCGCACAGCATCAGCGCCGGCCTTGACTATCCCGGCATCGGGCCGGAACATGCCTGGCTGCACGATATCGGCCGCGTGGAATACGTCTCCGCCACCGACAAGGAGGCGCTGGCCGCCTTCCAGCTCTGCACCAGGACCGAGGGGATCATCCCTGCGCTGGAGCCGGCGCACGCGCTGGCGCATGTGACGAAGCTGGCCCCCACGATGGGCAAGGACCAGATCATCGTGATGAATCTCTGTGGCCGGGGCGACAAGGACATCTTTGCCGTCGCCCGGCATCTGGGTGTGCAGCTGTGAGCCGGATCGCCGCCAAATTCGCCGCGCTGAAACAGGAAGGGCGCGGCGCGCTGATCTCGTTCGTCGAGGCGTGGGACCCGGATCAGGCGACCTCGATGGCGCTGCTGCGCGGGATGCCGGAGGCGGGGGCCGACCTGATCGAGATCGGCATGCCCTTCACCGACCCGATGGCCGACGGTCCGACCGTCCAGGCCGCCGGCAAACGCGGCCTGGCGGCCGGCGTGAAGGTGCGGCACGTGCTGGCCATGGTGCGCGCGTTCCGCCAGCAGGACGGCACCACCCCGATCGTGCTGATGGGCTACCTGAACCCGATCCTGTCCTACGGGCCGGAAAAATTCTGTGCCGACGCGGCGGCGTCGGGCGTCGATGGGCTGATCATCGTCGACCTGCCGACCGAGGAGTCCGACCTGCTGCTGCCGTTCAGCAACGCCAACGGACTGGATTTCATCCGGCTGGTGGCACCCACCACCGACGACGACCGGCTGCCGCATGTGCTGAACGGCAGTTCCGGCTTCATCTACTATGTCAGCATCACCGGCATCACCGGCACCCGCACCGCGTCGATGGAGCAGCTGCAGCAGGCGATCCCCCGCATCCGCAAGGTATCGAACCTGCCGATCGCGGTCGGGTTCGGGGTGCGCACGCCGGAACAGGCCGGCACCGCGGCCCGCATCGCCGATGCGGCGGTCGTCGCCTCGGCGCTGATCGACACGCTGGCGTCGCATCTGGATGCGCATGGCAAGGCGAAGCCGGGCGCGGTGGAGACGGTGCTGGCGCAGGTCCGGGAACTGGCCGCCGCGGTGCGGCGCGCGAAGTAGGGCCCTCGTTCCGAAGGCACGGCCATTCCCGTCCGGGACGGTGCCGGGATGACCGTGGGGTGGCCCGGGAGGATGTCCCCAGGGGACTTGCCCCAGGGGACCGCCCCAAGGGGATTGCCCCCAGGGGATGCACCAGGGGATGCGCGCGGTGGGATGCCCCACGGAGGGGGTGCCCGGGGTGCCCCGCGTCAACTGCTGCCGATCAGAATCCCCACGCCGAACACCAGCGCGCCGCCGAACGCCACCTGCAGCGTGGCGATCAGCGGCGGCGTGTCCATGTAGCGCCAGCGCACCCAGGAAATCACCGCCAGTTCCACCACCACGACGGCGATCGCGACCGTCAGCGCGGTCCAGAAATACGGGATCAGGAACGGCAGCGTGTGGCCGATGCCGCCGGCCGTCGTCATCAGGCCGCAGATGCCGCCGCGGATGAGCGGCGCGCCGCGGCCGGTCAGGCTGCCATTGTCCGACAGCGCCTCGGCGAAGCCCATGGAGATGCCGGCGCCCACCGACGCGGCCAGCCCGACCACGAATGCCTCCCACGTATTGCCGGTGGCGAACGCGGCGGCGAAGACCGGCGCCAGGGTGGACACCGATCCGTCCATCAGCCCGGCCAGCCCCGGCTGGATGAAGCGCAGCACGAAGGCCTGGCGGGCATGCTGGTCCTCCCGCCGCCGGATATTGTCGGGAAGATTCTCCGCGCGTAACTGATCCGCCTTCTGTTCGTGCTCGGCCTCGGCATCCGCCAGATCGCCCAGCAAGGTGCGGATCGTCACGTCCTGGCTGCGTGCGGCGGCCTTGCGA
This sequence comes from Rhodopila sp., assembly GCF_035548095.1. Lineage (GTDB taxonomy): Bacteria > Pseudomonadota > Alphaproteobacteria > Acetobacterales > Acetobacteraceae > Rhodopila. The sequence goes on from NZ_DASZUV010000032.1 coordinate 104,047, forward strand.
TAGAAGCTCTGGGTTTCCGCCTCCATGCTTTCGGCAAGGTCGCGCACGGCGTCCAGGTTCAGCGGCGCCATCTGCCAGACCGGCTTGTGATGGATGAAGCCGCGCACGTCCTGGCGGCGGATCAGCGGGATGTGCTCGCCGAACTTGGCGCGGTAAATCTCCAGCAGGCGGTGGCGATGGTCCGATTCCGCCGTGGCCATTTCCGAAAACAGCCTGGCGCTGGCTGGGTACTCGTCTCGCAGGCCCTCGGCGATGTCCAGGTAGATGCGGCCATCCTCTTCCTCGTTGGCGATCGCGAGTGCGAGTATTTCGCGTTCCGTCAGGTCTGAGAAATTGCGCATGCCGCGCAATGTGGCCGCCCGGGCGGGCACGTCAAGACCAAAGCGTAACGATGAGAATGAGTTGCAGATGCGCGAAGAGGGAAGCGCCGCCCGCCTGCCGTTCGACCACTGGCCCGCGGCGCCCGGCGGCAAAGTTGCAATGCCGCACGAAGGAAGCTGAAGACCCGCGGACTGTGCGAAGCGGTTTCCGCGATCGAATCATGGCGGGGGCCATGGCGGCGGTACCGGAACGATCGGGTGCCGTGGCAAGACGCGCGGCGCGGCTATCAGCAGGGCCGGCGTCGCCGCCAGATGGTATCATATCAAAGCGGACGATCCGCCGCCGGCCCGCGCTTCAATGCGCCAGCGGGGCCGGCTCCGCCGACGGCTCATGCGCCGATGCTGTCCGTAGCGGCAAATCCCGCATCCCCACCGCAATCACCAATGCCACCGCCATCACCACCGCGCAGGCCAGGAACGCCAGGTGGAAGGCATTCGCCAGCGCGATATGCACTTGCGGGATCATGGCGGCGGGAATGTCCGCCAGCGCGCCGCCATGCTGCCGCACCTCGCCCAGATCGATATGCGCCGTGATCCCCAGCGCCACCAGGTGGGAGGCAAAACCGCTGGCCAGCAGCGCGCCGACCATCGTGCTGCCGAATGCGCCACCCATCGAGCGCAGGAACAGCAGGCAGCCCGTCGCCGCGCCGATATCCCGCCGCTCGGCCGCGTTCTGCACCGTCACCAGGCTGCTGGGCATCACCAGTCCCAGCGACATGCCCAGGACGGTCTGATAGATCACGAGAACGAAACGAGCTGTCCCGGCGGTCACCAGGCTCAGCAGCGCGAAGCCCAGCAGGCATCCGGCGAGCCCGGCCAGCATGATCGCCTTCATCTTGCCGTGCCGCCGAGCGAGCCGTCCGGCGATGATGGCGCCGATGCAGTTCGCACCGAGGAAGGGAGCCAGCAGGGCGCCCGAGATCGCCGCGTCGGCTCCCTTCACCAACTGGAAATACAGCGGCAGCAGGAAACTGCCGCCGAACAGCGCCAGCGCGCCGCAGAACGCGATCGCGACCCCGCGCACGAACACCGCGTTGGCGAACAGGCGCGGCGGCAGCAGCGGATCGTCAAACCGTCTCTCCTGCATCGTCAGCAGCGCCAGCAACACGCCGGCCGCGGCGGTGAGGCCCAGGATCGGCGGCGATGTCCACGGCATCTCCACCCCGCCCCAGCTCAGGACCAGCAGCAGGGAACTGATCGCCGCCATCAGCAGCAGCGCGCCCGCCCAGTCGATCCGCACCTTGCCGACGCGCGGCTGCAGCAGCCGCAGCGCCCGGTCGCAGAGCACCATCGCCACCAACGCGATCGGCAGGTTGATCCAGAAGATCCAGCGCCAGGACAGGGTTTCCGTCACCCAGCCGCCGATCACCGGCCCCGCCACCGATGCCAGGCCCCAGGTCGAGGCCATATAGCCCTGATAGCGTCCACGCTCCCGCGGGCTGACCACGTCGGCGATCGCCGCCTGTGCCATTGCCATCAGCCCCGCCCCGCCGATGCCCTGCAGCGCGCGGGCCATGACGAGCTGCCCGAGGCTGGCGGCCATGGCGCACAGCGCGGAGGTGGCGCCAAAAATCGCCAGCGCCACCAGCAGCAGCTTGCGCCGTCCATAGGTGTCGGACAGCTTCCCGTAGATCGGTGTCGCCGCCGTGGAGGTCAGCAGATAGGCCGACACGATCCAGGCGAGATGGCTGAACCCGTTCAGATCGGCGGCGATGGCCGGCACCGCGGGGATCACCACCGTCTGGTCGATCGCCGCGAGGAAGATGCACAGCAGGATGCCGCTCAACACCCGCAGGATCTGCTGGTGGCTGAACACGGGTCCTTCATCCTGGGTCTGCATCGCGGCCCTTGATCCTTGGCACGGTGGTGGAAATTTGCCGTGCCGGTCGCGATGCCGGCGGCTTTCCCATTTTATCGCAGTGCAGCATGAGCAGCCCCGCCAGTCTCTCAACCCTGCCACGCAAAAAGGCAGTTTCGCGATTCCCTGGCCGGATTTCTTGCGTCTTCGACGGGAAATGGCACGAGTGCCGCATTATTGGGCGATTCGCCTGTTACGGCGGTCGTGTCCGGCGCTGGATGGCGCCGGCCGGCTCCATGCCCCTGGACGTGCACCCCTGGATGCGCCTTTGGGGACGTGCGATTGACGGAGCGGCGGCGGTGGCGGAACCTGCGGGTGTCCAGGAAACGGGAGGCATCCCATGTCGCTGCGCGAAGCCGGCGCCGTCACCGGTGTCGGGGAAACCAAATATCTGCGCGGAACCGATCGCACCGCGCTGTCCTTCCAGCTTGAAGCGTCATTGAACGCGGTCCGCGACGCCGGGTTGAAGCCGTCGGACATCGACGGGCTGATCCCCTACGGCCATGGCGCGGTGGCCGAGGACTTCATCACCAATTTCGGCATCAAGGACCTGCGCTTTTCCGCCACCACGCCGATGGGCGGGGCTTCGGCCGTGGCCTCCATCCAATGCGCGCTCGCCGTCATCGATGCTGGAATCTGCAACCATGTCCTCCTCTCGCTCGGCCGCACCGGCTATTCGGGCGGGCGCATCGGCGCGCGGGTGCAGCAGATGCCGCAGTTCAAGCTGATCGGCGAGTTCGAGATGCCGTCGGGCGCCATCGCCCCCGCCCAGCTCTATGCCCCGATGGCACGGCGGCACATGGAACTCTATGGCACCACCTCCCGCCAGCTGGCCGAGATCGCGGTGACCACGCGGCAGCACGCGATGCTGCAATCGAACGCGACGATGCAGCGGCCGATCACCATCGAGGATCACCAGAATTCGCGCATGATCTCGGATCCGCTGCGCCTGCTGGATTGTTCGCTGGAAAGCGACGGCGGCGCCGCCGTGGTGATCAGCGCCCCGGATCGCGCGCGGGACCTGCGCAAGCCGCCGGTGATGGTGATGGGCGTGGCCGAGGGACACCCGGATTCGCCATCCGCCATCACCCAGCGCCCGGACCTGACCACGCTGGGCCTGGCCAAGGCGGCCCCGAAAGCCTTCGCCATGGCGGGCGTGACGCATGACGAGATCGATGTGGCCGAGGTGTACGACTGCTTCACCTATATCGTGATGTGCCAGCTGGAGGACCTGGGCTTCTGCAAGAAGGGCGAGGGCGGCGCGTTCGTCGAGAACGGGGCGCTGGGCCTGAACGGGCGGCTGCCGGTGAACACGCATGGCGGGCTGCTGTCGCAGGCGCACATGGCCGGCATGAATCACATCGTGGAACTGACCCGGCAGTTGCGCGGCGAGGCCGAGGCACAGGTGTCCGGTGCCGAGATCGGGCTGGTGACCGGCTATGGCGACATGGGCGACGGTTCGGTCGCCATCATGCGGCGGGGCTGAGATGGATTACGACAAGCTGGTGCCGGCGCCGACGCCGGATACGCAACCCTATTGGGACGGGCTGAAGGAAGGCCGGCTGCGGCTGCAGCGCTGCGCCGATTGCGGCAAGGTGCGGCATTATCCGCGGCCGATGTGCGATGCCTGCTGGTCGATGAACACCGACTGGATCGACGCGGCCGGCACGGGTACCGTGCATAGCTGGACGATCACGCATTACGCCTTCCATCCGGGCTGGAAGGGTGACCTGCCCTATATCCTGCTGACCGTCGACCTGCCGGAAGGTGTGCGGATGAACGCCCAGGCGCGCGGCCTGTCCGAAGACGCCCTGCGCGTCGGCCTGCCGGTGAAGCTGGGTTTCGAGGCGGTGACGGGGGATCTGACGCTGCCGGTGTTCGAGAAGGCCTGATATCCATACCGTCCGCGTTTGACGGGAAGCGGATGTTCTGCGCGCCAAGCCGTTCACTATCGTCGGCCTTCTGCTACGGTATGGTAATGACTGAAGCCGTGGACGTCAGAGCGGAAAGCCCGCTGCAAGATGAGGTTGCGACTCTTCTCCGCCAGTCAGACCTGGTGGCACCCCGGCTTTATCCGGGCGAATATCGGCGTCCGATCACTCCGGAAAGCCTGGCAAAGCCAGATACCCACCTCCTGGTGGCACGTATCGTTGGCAAGGCGGTCGGACTTTGCGCTGTCTTCGAACGCGGAGCAGGCGAAGTCGAGCTGAAGCGCATGATCGTCGACGTGGAAGCGCGCGGGCAAGGTGTGGGGATGGCCTTGATGCGAGCTGTCGAAGCCAAAGCGCAGCGGCTTGGTGCCGATGTAATTTTGCTCGAAGTGGGTGTCAGAAACACGGAAGCCCGATCCCTTTATCGAAGGGCGGGATTCACGGATCGCGAACCATTCTCCCCCTATCAGCCGTCACCTATCAGCTTGTTCATGGAAAAGAACATCTAACCGTCGCTGGTTGGTCGAAAGTGACCTTTTGGATGATGGCGCAGGATTCCTTTTCCAACCCATCGCGGCGTGCGGTGAGCGCATCACCGGCAAGAGATGCTACGGCCGGCGCCGTAACATCGCGTGCGCCAACGGGGCTAAAGTGCCGCCGCGCCCGACAGGGAGGTCCGCCGCAGGACTCCTGAACAGCCGGACGACACGCATTCGTTGCAACTTCTTATTTGCCGGCGGCACGGCAGGGAGGCGTCATGAACGCAACTCCGGGTGTAAAGCAGTACGGCGTAGTGAATGCTGCGGATCGAGCAAGACTCAGCGGCTTCGAGCTTGTCTGCGGTTTTGTCGATGGCTCGCTTCCGCTCAACACAATGGCTCGAACCTTGGGCTACGATATCGTGGAGGCGGACAACGGGCATATCGTTGTCGTTGCGCATCCAACCGGCGAACACCTGAACCCGGAAGGCACCGTGCATGGTGCCTTTGCGACCGCGCTATTGGACACCTGCATGGGGTTGGCGATCCGATCCACCTTGGAGAAAGGGTTCGGTTCCACGACTCTGGAATTCAAAATCTCTTTTGTGCGACCGATCATGGTCGAAACCGGCTTGGTGCGAGCAGAGGGTACCGTCCTGAATTGCGGGCGGCGCATCGGTACGTCTGAGGGGCGGGTCACAGACGCGCAAGGTCGCCTCTTGGCGCATGGCACCACCACATGCCTGATTTTCAGCCGTTGAACGAAGAGTGTCCTTCATCCGCTGCACCCAGCCCAGGGTGAAGCAGCAGTCACAGCGCCGCCCCAACCGCCCCGGCCACGTGTGGGCGGCGCTCGCTCCAGTCCAGACAGGGACGGCAGAACACGCGCCCGGTGCCGCCGCGCCCGCTTCGGCCATCGCCATGATTCCCTCCAGCATTCGCGCCACCTCAGGCGAGGTCAGACGGTGGTAGCGGTGCCGTCCCTGTCTCTCGACCATGAGCAGTCCGGTAGCTGTAAGGCGGGCGAGATGTCCGCTTGCCGTTTGCGGCGCGACCGAGGCCGCCCTGGCCAATTCGGTCGTGGTCAGCGCCCGCCCATCCATCAGGCGGCAAGCATATTGGCGCGCGCCGGGTCGCCAACAAGAATCGCGGTTTCAGCGAAGGTGGCTGTGCTGACCGTGACGGATCGGCCCTTTTGTGTGTGACATTGCGCCGCCATCCTAATCCAGCCCGCCAGGCTGAGGCTTTGGTCGGGACCGTAACATCCCTGCGCAACCTCGCGGTAGCATGGTCACCATATTCTTTTTGAGGGTGACCATGTCCTTCAGTCGCGCAAGGGTGGCCGGCACTGTGGCGGACAGAGCGATGCGCCCCTGCCTCTTTTACGGCTGGTGGATCGTGGCCGCTTGCCTGGTGTCGGGCACCGTCGCCAATGGGTTCGGCCTTTATGGCGCGGGCGTCTATCTACACACGGTCACCGCTGTCATGGGCTGGTCCGTCGGCTTGGTTTCTGGCGGGATCACGGTGTTCTATGTGGTCAGTGCGCTCCTGCTTACTTCGGTGGGCGTAGGGGTTAGCCGCTTCGGGCCCAGGCCAGTGGTAGGGTTGGGTGCACTTGCCCTCGCTGCCGGTGTGGCCGGGATTGGGCAGGCGAGCCAGCCATGGCAGGTCTACACGGCGTTTGTCGTCATGGGCGTCGGTTGGTCCTGCTTGTCCATGACCGCAATCACCGCCACGCTCGCGCCCTGGTTTGACAGACACTACGGTCGCGCTGTTTCGATCGCCTCACTCGGGGCAAGCATCGGCGGCATGATCGGGCCGCCGGTCCTGGTTCTCGGCATTGCGCGGATTAGCTTTCTGGCAACAACGATGGCGGCCAGCGTCTTAACGGTTGTGGCCTTGTTGCCGCTTGCCTGGTTCGTCCTACGGCGGCGTCCGCAGGATATGGGCCTGCTGCCTGACGGGGCGCCCTCGCACGCCACAGCCAGCGCGGCCGGGACGCATCACTGCTGGAAGCGGCTCAAGGCCCTGCGCACCGCCGCACTGGGCAGCGTCGTGGCAAGCTTTGGCATTGGCATGATGGTGCAAATCGGCTTCCTAACGCAACAGGTCGCGCTCATCACTTCCTCCCTTAGCGCGCCGGGTGCGGCCGCCGTCGTCTCCACCACCGCAGCTGCCGCGCTTGTCGGCCGCCTGGGGCTCGCCCGCTTTGCTGATCGGATCAATGCCCGCAATGCCACCGCGGCGGTACTGTTGCTGGCCGCCGCGGCACTGGGCGCGCTAGCGCTGTTTCCGGTCCCTGCAGTGCTGGTCGGGGCCAGCATGGCCTACGGGCTGACCGTCGGCAACGTAACCATACTCTCGCCAATTATTGTGCGCCGTGAGTTTGGCGCCGCCTCGTTCGGTGCTGTCTACGGCGTCGCGTCCACCGGGATTCAGTTGGTCGCAGCGATGGGACCTGGCTTCTATGGCTTGCTGCATGATGCCTCGGGCGGTTATGGCCTCCCGCTGCTATCCGCCGCGGTGTTGGACGTGCTGGCCGCCGGGCTCGTGGTACTTGGCGGGCGCAAGCCCCTGACGTCGCCTAAGAGTCCAGGGACGACCCCATGACACCGATATGGCAAGCTGCGCATGTCCCGAAACTCTTGAATTTCGGCAGACATGCGGATAAGTAGTGCATATCACTACTCATCGTTCCCCGATCGCACACCATGGACCAGTCCGTCACCGCCGCTGAGGCCAATCGCAGTTTCTCCCATCTCCTGCGCGACGTGCGGGAAGGAGCGTCCTTCGTCGTCACCGTGCATGGCAAGCCGGTGGCGCGGATCGTGCCCGCCGACGAAGCGATCGCCGGCCGCGCCAAGGCACGCGCGGCGCTGATGCGGCGGCTGCGTTCGCAGGTGCCCGCCACGGATATCGGACCCTGGACGCGGGACGACCTGTACGACCGGTGACGCCGTGCGCGTCGCGCTCGACACGAACATCCTGGTCTACGCCGAAGGCATGAACGGCCCGGAGCGTGCCGCCCGCGCTCGGACCGCGCTGGACGCGTATGCGGAGGCAGACCTCGTCATTCCGGCCCAGGCGCTGGCGGAGCTGTTCACGGTGCTGACCCGCAAGGCACGCTGGCCGGCGGCCGAGGCGCGCAAAGCCGTGCTGGCATGGCATGACGCCGCCCTGGTGGTGGAGACGACGGCACCCTTGCTGTTCGAGGCGATGGATATCGCGACACGTCACCAGCTGTCGCTGTGGGATTCCATCATGCTGGCCGCCGCCGCGCAGTCGGGAAGCCGCCTTCTGCTGTCCGAGGACATGCAGCCCGGATTCAGCTGGCGCGGCGTAGAGATCGTCCGCCCGTTCTGACCGCGCAGCCGGGAACGGCCCGCAGCCGGCCTCGGAATGGTGCCGGAATGACAAGCCGCCGCAGACCAAATGGGCGACCGGCTCCAACCTCGCATTCGTCAGCTATGCGGTCGATCCGGCGCGCAACCTGGTGATCGCGATGGGCGTGGTCGACAATCTCGGCAAGGGGGCGGACGGCATCCACGCAGGGACAGGTTCTCAGACGTGAAAACTTTCCCCGCAGCCGCAGCGGCCTTTTTCGTTGGGGTTGGTGAAGGTGAAGCCCGAGGTCAGGTTCTTCACCTCGTAGTCCATCACCGTGCCGATCAGGAACAGTGATGCCTTGCGGTCCACCAGGACGGTCAGGCCCTTGTCCTTCACCACCTCATCGGACGGTTCGGGCGCGTCCGTCCAGCTCATGTCATAGGACAGGCCGGAGCAGCCCTTGGTCTTCACGCCGATGCGCAGCAGCTTGCCTTGCTCGCCCTTGCCGTAGAGCGAGCGCAGGCGGTCGGCGGCCGCGTCTGTCAGCGTCATCAACGGCGGCAACTCACGGATCTTGCGGGGCGCGGTGGTCGTCGTGCTCATGGTCAACCCTATGTCGGTATCGATCAGAACATGTTCAACTGCAGCCGAGCTTCCTCGGACATGCGGGACGGGTCCCAGGGCGGATCCCAGACGGTCTCGACCGTGCAGGAGGTGACGCCGGGCACGCCCAGCACCGCCTGCTCCACCTGCTCGGGGAGTTCCTGCGCGCTGGGGCAGGCTGGGGCGGTCAAGGTCATTTCCACCTTCACGGCGCCGCCCTCGTTGATCTCGATCGCGTAGATCAGGCCGAGTTCATAGATATTCACCGGGATTTCCGGATCGAACACCGTGGCGATCGCTTCGATCAGCGCCTCCTCGGTCGGGCGCGCGGGTTCGGCCGAGGCCGGCTTCTCGCCATCGGGAGTCCAGACGGTCGGTGGTGTGGTGTCATTCACTGCTTGCCTCCTTGGCCCCGTCCAGGGCGGCGATCAGTGCGTGCCACGGCAAGGTGGCGCATTTCACACGGGATGGATATTCGTGAACGCCCGATAGCGGTGCCAGGTCCTGTAGCGGCTGCGCGAGGTCCGCGCCGCAGTGCGGGCAGGTTCCGGTCTTCACCATTTCTCGGAATGCCTCGAACAGCGCCTTCGTGTCCGCCCGCCCGCGGCCCTTCACCGACGCCGCCATCAGATCGGCGGAAGCAACGCTGATCGCGCAGCCCCGAGCCTCGAATCCCACATCGTCGATGGTGTCGCCGTTCAGGCTGATCCAGACCTGCACCCGGTCGCCGCACATCGGGTTGTCGCCCTTGGCGGTGGCATTGAAGTGTTCCAGCCGCTTGCCATGACGCGGGTGGCGTCCGTGGTCCAGGATCACCTGCTGATACAGGTCAGCGAAATCGTCAGCCTGGTTCATTGGAAGAAAGTCCGTACCCGTTCCAGTCCCGCCGCCAGCGCATCGACTTCCTCATGCGTCGTATAGACGCCGAAGCTCGCCCTGGCCGTGCTGTCCAGCCCCAGCCGGTGCATCAGCGGTTCCGCGCAGTGATGGCCGGCGCGGACGGCGATGCCCTGGCGGTCCAGCAGGGTCGCCACATCATGCGCATGCGCGCCATCGACAGTGAAGGAGACGACACCGCCGCGGTCCTGCGCATGCCCGATCACGGTGACACCCTGGATCGACGCCAGCCGCGCCAGCGCGTGCTCGGTCAGTGCCGCTTCATGCGCCGCCATGGCGTCATAGCCGATCGCCTGCACGTAATCGATGGCCGCCTTCAGGCCGATGCCTTCCAGGATGGCCGGCGTGCCGGCCTCGAACTTGTGCGGCACCTGGGCCCAGGTGGACTTCTCATAGGTCACGGATGAAATCATGTCGCCGCCACCCATGAAGGGAGGCATCTGTTCCAGCAGCTCCTTGCGCCCCCACAGCACGCCGATACCGGTCGGGCCGTACAGCTTGTGGCCGGTCCAGCAGTAGAAGTCGCAGTCCAGCGCCTGCACGTCCACCTTGCGATGCACGATCGCCTGGGCGCCGTCGAACATCACCTTGGCGCCATGCGCATGCGCGACCTGGACGATCCGTTCCGCCGGCGTGACCGTGCCCAGCACGTTCGACATGTGGGTGATCGCCACCAGGGCGACCTTGCCGTCCCGCAGCAGATCCTCGAACGCCGCCATGTCCAGCTCGCCGGCATCGGTGATCGGCGCCACGCGCAGCTCGATCCCATGGCTGTCGCGGGCGAGCTGCCAGGGCACGATGTTGGAATGATGCTCCATGCCCGAGATCAGCACAGCCTGGCCCGGCCTCATGATGCCGCGGCCGAAGCTGTGGGCCAGCAGGTTGATGGAGCCGGTGATGCTGTTGGTGAACACCACCTCGGACCGGTCGCGCGCGTTCATCAGCGCGGCGACGGCATCGCGGCAGGATTCATACGCCTCGGTGGTCCGCTCGCTCATCCAGTGCAGGCCGCGATGGACGTTGGCGTATTGCGTCTCCATCGCGTGCGCCATGGCCTCGATCACCGCGCGCGGCTTCTGGGCGGATGCGGCGCTGTCCAGGAACACCAGCGGCTTGCCGCGGACCGTCTGCGACAGGATCGGGAAGTCCTGGCGGATGCGCTTGACGTCGAACAGCATGGGCTTGGTCGGCATGGGCTTGGTCATCGTGTGAGCGGTCATGTTGCGGGGTGCCTCCGCCACCAGTCGTCCACCACGGTCTCCAGCCGGTCACGGATGGTTTCGTTCGTGATGGCATCCAGCGCTTCCGACAGGAAGGCACGGACCAGGATGGCGCGGGCATCGGCCTCCGCCACGCCGCGGCTGCGCAGGTAGAACAGCTGCTCGGCGTCCAGCTCCCCGACCGTGGCACCGTGGCTGCACTTCACGTCATCGGCGAAGATCTCCAGCTCCGGCTTGGAATCGACCTCGGCGTCGGGCGATAGCAGCAGCGCCTGGTTCATCTGGTAGCCATCGGTCTTCTGCGCCGCGCGGGCGACCTCGATACGGCCCTGGAACACCCCGCGCGACCGGCCGGAGAGCACGTTCTTCACCGTCTGGCGAGACGTGCCGTTCGGCGCCAGATGTCCGACGACGGAGGTGAAGTCGGCATGCTGGGTGCCGGCCAGAAGCTGCGCCGCGTTCAGATGCGCGGTGGCGCGTTCGCCGGCCAGGTTCGCATGGACCTCGGTGCGCGACAGGCGGGCGCCGATGTTCAGCGTGAAGCTGTCATAGGTGGCGTCGGTGCCGATATCGGCATAGGTGGTCGAGACGTGGAAGGCGGCCAGCGACTCGTCCTGCAGCCGGACATGGGTCAGATGCGCGCCGTCGGCGACATGGATCTCCATCACCGTGTTCAGCAGATAGGGGCCGGCGCCGGCGGAGATCTCCACCAGGGTCAGCATGGCGCCAGGATCCAGCCGGATGCTGTGCCGCGGGTGCAGGTCGGCATCGGTGGTGGCGATGTGAACCAGCTGGATGGTGCCGCCATCCTGGTTGGCGGGTACGTGCAGGGACGCTCCGTCCTCGGCCAGCATCGTGTTCAGCGCCACCAGCGGTTCGCGGTCCGGCCAGGTCAGCGTGCCGAAATCCGGCTGGTCGGAGAAGCATGCCACGTCCACGTGCGGCTCAGCCTGGCTCATATCCGACAGCGTGCCGTCGACGAACAGCAGGCGCGGCGCATCCAACCGCGGCAATCCAGCCAGGATCGGTTCCGCCGGGTGCCGTGGCGCGGCGGTGCGGAACTTCGTCTCAGCCACCGGCCGCAGGCTGGTGTATTTCCACGCCTCGCTGCGGCGGCCGGACCGCGCGCCGGGCAGGCCGACCGCCCTGAAGGCGTCGGCGGCCGCGGCGCGCAGGGCGGAATCGCCCGGCAGCTTGCCGACCAGCGTGCCGTATCGGTCCAGGAAGCTCACGCCGCCTCCGCGATCAGGCTGGCATAGCCGCTCTTTTCCAGCTCCTTCGCCAGGTCCGGCCCGCCGGAGCGGATGATGCGGCCCTTCGACAGCACGTGCACGCGGTGCGGCACCAGGTGGTCCAGCAGGCGCTGGTGATGGGTGATCACCAGGGCCGAAAAGCCCGGTCCGCGCAGCGCGTTCACGCCGTCGGCGACGATCTTCAGCGCGTCGATGTCCAGGCCGCTGTCGGTCTCGTCCAGGATCGCCAGCCTCGGCTTCAGCAGCGCCATCTGCAGCACCTCGTTGCGCTTCTTCTCGCCGCCCGAAAAGCCCACATTGACGTTCCGCTTCAGCATGTCGTCCGGCATGTGCAGACGCTTCGTCTCGGCCCGCGCCAGCTTCAGGAACTGCACCGCGTCCAGCTCCTCCTCCCCTTGCGCCCGGCGTATCGCGTTGACGGCGGTGCGCAGGAAATTGGCGTTGTTCACGCCCGGCAGCTCGACCGGTGCCTGGAAGGCCAGGAAGACACCGGCGGCGGCGCGTTCCTCGGGTTCCATCGCCAGCAGGTCGATGCCGTTGAAGCTGGCCGATCCGCCGGTGACCTCATAGTCCTCGCGGCCGGCGAGCACATAGCCGAGGGTGGACTTGCCGGAGCCGTTCGGCCCCATGATGGCGTGAATCTCGCCGTCCGGAACGGTCAGGTCGATGCCCTTCAGGATGTCGTTGCCGCCGACGCTGGCGGTCAGTCCGCGAATCTCCAGCATGATCGTTACCCTACGGATCCTTCCAGCGACACGGCGAGCAGTTTCTGTGCCTCCACGGCGAACTCCATCGGCAATTCCTTCAGCACGTCCTTGCAGAAGCCGTTCACGATCAGCCCGACCGCGTCTTCTTCCGACAGGCCGCGCTGGCGGCAGTAGAACAGCTGGTCCTCGGCGATCTTCGAGGTGGTGGCTTCATGTTCCACCTTCGCCGTCAGGTTCCGGCTTTCGATATAGGGCACGGTATGCGCGCCGCACTGGTTGCCGATCAGCAGCGAATCACACTGGGTGAAGTTGCGGGCATGCCGAGCGGTGGGCTGCATGCGTACCAGGCCGCGATAGGTGTTGTTGGAATGTCCGGCGCTGATGCCCTTCGACACGATGGTGCTGCGCGATCCCTTGCCGATGTGAATCATTTTCGTGCCGGTATCGGCCTGTTGATGGTTGTTGGTGACCGCGACCGAGTAGAACTCACCGACGCTGTCCTCCCCCTTCAGCACGCAGGACGGATACTTCCACGTGATGGCGGACCCGGTCTCCACCTGCGTCCAGGAAATCTTCGACCGCGGGCCGCGGCACTCGCCGCGCTTGGTGACGAAGTTGTAGATGCCGCCCTTGCCCTGCGCATCGCCCGGATACCAGTTCTGGACGGTGGAATATTTGATCTGCGCGTCATCGAGGGCGATCAGTTCCACCACCGCGGCATGCAGCTGGTTCTCATCCCGCTGCGGCGCGGTGCAGCCTTCCAGGTAGCTGACATAGCTGCCTTCATCGGCGATGATCAGCGTGCGTTCGAACTGGCCCGTGTTGCGGGCATTGATACGGAAATAGGTCGACAGCTCCATCGGGCAGCGGACGCCCTTGGGGATGTAGACGAAGCTGCCATCGGTGAAGACGGCGCTGTTCAGGGCCGCGAAGAAGTTGTCCGCCACCGGAACGACGCTGCCCAGGTAGCGCTGCACCAGATCGGGATACTCGCGGATCGCCTCGCTGATCGGGCAGAAGATCACGCCCGCCTTGCTCAGTGTGTTCTTGAAGGTGGTGGCGACCGATACGCTGTCGAACACCGCGTCGACCGCGATCTGGCGGGATTCCTCGGCGTCGGGCTCGACGCCGGCCAGGATCGCGCGCTCCTTCAGCGGGATGCCCAGCTTCTCGTAGGTTGCCAGCAGTTCCGGGTCGACCTCATCCAGCGACTTCGGCCCGACCTTCTTCTTCGGCGCGGCGTAGTAGTAGATGTCCTGATAATCGATCGGCGGATGCTCGACGCGTGCCCAGTGCGGCTCCTGCATCGTCTGCCAGGCGGCGTACGCCTTCAGCCGCCAGTCCAGCATCCAGGCCGGTTCCTCCTTGCGGGCGGAGATCAGGCGGATGATGTCCTCATTCAGCCCTTTCGGGGCGAACTCCATCTCCACATTGGTCTCGAAGCCCCACTTATACCCCGACTGCGTCAGGGCCTGGACGGTTTCAAGCGTTTCAGTCTCGGCGGGCATGCCGTTCGTCCTATTCTGCGGCCGGAATCGGGGGTGGGGCGAAGCGGGCGGGCGGCCGGACGGCCGGCACCCGCAGGGATGCGGGAATGGCGGAGTCCTGCATATCCGCCAGCGAGATCGACGACAGGGCGGCCTGGATCGCGTTGTTCACCGGATCCCAGCGGCCGCGCATCGGGCAAACGCAGATCGATTCGCATTCGGTCAGCGATCCGTCGACGCAGGCCGTCAGGGCGATGGGACCGTCGATCGCGGCGATGACATCCGCAACCGGGATGTCCGCCAGCCTTCTGTTCAGCCTGTAGCCGCCGCGGGCGCCCCGCTGGGAGCTGACAAGGTTGCTGCCGGCAAGAATCTTCAGCACCTTGGCGACGGTCGGTTCGGGAATGCCGGTGGCCGCGGCGATGCCGGGCGAGGTCTGCACGCCTTCCATGCCGGAAAGGCGCACCAGAACCACGACAGCATAGTCGGTGAGCTTCGAGAGCCTCAACATGGCGTGTGACCAAGCGTCCCTGGTGATGGATGGGAGGTGGCGAGTAACCGTACTCTGTCAGTCCTGATTGCAGATGGCGTACGCCAACTCGGGCGTCAAGGGTGCTTGCCGTACTGCGCCAGCCAAATCGTGTGCCCGGCGCAGGACGGGTCCTCGGCGACGTGCGCGAGCGGGACGAAGCCATGCGCGCTCAGCAGCTGGCGGTATTCCGCCGCGTCCAGGCTGGCGTGATACAGCGGCTCGCCGTACAGCCGCCCGATCGCGACACCGTGCGCCGGGCCGCTGGTGACCATCAGCGGCGCACCGCCGGCGGCGTGGCGGGCGAACACGGCGAACATGCGCCGCTGATCGTCGTGGCCGAGATGAAAGAAGCTGTCCCACGCCAGAATGCCGCCGAACCGGCGGCCTAGCGCCAGCCCCCGCATATCGGCTTCGATCCACGTACAGGCCGGCGCCATCGCCCTGGCCAGCGCCAGCAGCGGCGCCGCGGTGTCGATGCCGGTCACGCGGCGGCCCTGGTCGAGCAGATAACGCGCGATCGGCTGCCCCGATCCGCAGCCAAGGTCCAGCACCTCGGCGCCCGCCGGCACCATGGCGAGGAACCGGTCCAGCCACGCCCGCTCGACCAGCCGGGTGCCGCGGTCCGCGGCCCAGGCGGTTCCATGCCGCCGATACAGATCGATGATCCGGCTCGCCGCCGCCGGGTCCGATGCGTTGCCTCCCGGTACGTCGTCTTTCGATCCGCCGTCAGCCATGGCTGCCTTCCGAAACCCACGGGTTCACAAGTCTGACTGGCGCGTCTACTAGCACCCGCGCACCCCAGACAGGAGGAACCCATGGCAGGCATGATGGAAGGAAAGGTCGCGGTCGTCACAGGCGCCGGCGGCGGGATCGGACGGGAAATCGCGATCATGATGGCTGCGCATGGCGCCAAGGTGATCGTCGCCGATATCGGCGCCTCGCTGTCCGGT
The DNA here is from genome assembly GCF_035548095.1 of Rhodopila sp. Lineage (GTDB taxonomy): Bacteria > Pseudomonadota > Alphaproteobacteria > Acetobacterales > Acetobacteraceae > Rhodopila. The sequence goes on from NZ_DASZUV010000032.1 coordinate 119,671, forward strand.
GAGGGCGGGT